>NZ_CP137734.1:7353132-8629698 GCF_033406955.1 Streptomyces violaceoruber
GTCTGCGAGCACGCCCACGCGCACGGCATGAAGGTGCACCTGGACGGCTCCCGGATAGCCAACGCCGCCGCCTCGCTGGACGTGCCCATGCGCACGTTCACCAACGCGGTCGGCGTCGACCTCCTCTCCCTCGGCGGCACCAAAAACGGCGCGCTGTTCGGCGAGGCGGTCGTCGTCCTGAACCAGGACGCCGTGCGCCACATGAAGCACCTGCGCAAGCTGTCCATGCAGCTGGCCTCCAAGATGCGCTTCGTGTCCGTGCAGCTGGAGGCGCTGCTGGCCAAGGACCTGTGGCTGCGCAACGCCCGGCACTCCAACGAGATGGCCCAGCGCCTGGCCGAGGGCGTGCGCGCCGTGCACGGCGTGGAGATCCTCTACCCGGTGCAGGCCAACGCGGTCTTCGCCCGACTGCCGCACGAGGTGAGCGAGCGCCTGCAGAAGCGGTTCCGCTTCTACTTCTGGGACGAGGCCGCCGGCGACGTGCGCTGGATGTGCGCCTTCGACACCACCGAGGACGACGTCGACGCTTTCGTGTCCGCCCTCAAGGAAGAGATGGCGCGCTGACGGGAACACGTCCGGCACTGCATAGGTATGCGGTCACCTGAAAAGTCATTGACTGACGGGTGATCGCTTTCCTATGCTCTGCGGGCATGGAGCTGATCCAGAAAACCCCTGACCTGTCCGCCTACCTGGCTGCCGACGAGGCCATCGACCACGACCATCCGCGCGTGCGGGAGGTGGCCGGCGGACTCGCCAGGCAGGCGGAGGACTCGTATGCCTATGCGCGCTTGGCCTTCGAGTTCGTGCGCGACACCATCCCGCACTCACAGGACTCCGGTGACCCGCGCGTCACCTGGCGGGCCTCCGACGTCCTGGAGCAGCGCACCGGCATCTGCTACGCCAAGGCCCACGCGCTGGCCGCGCTGCTGCGGGCCGAGGACATCCCCACGGCGCTGTGCTACCAGCGGTTCGACGTGGTGCACGGACTGGTCGCCGTACGCCTCGACGGCGCCTGGCACCGGCAGGATCCGCGCGGGAACAAGCCCGGCGTGAACGCGCGGTTCTCCCTGGGCAGGGAGCAGCTGGCCTTCACGCCGGACCACGCGGCGGGTGAGGAGGACTATCCGGAGCTGTACGCGGCGCCGCACCCCGCCGTCCTGGACGTCCTCAAGGCGGCCACCGACCGCCCGCACCTGTGGGAGACCCTCCCCGCCGCGCTCTGAAACGCCCGGCTCAGTGCGCCTGGGCGGCGCGCAGCTGCTCGGGCGTCGGTGCCGTGCCGCCGAGATGGGCCGGCATCCACCAGGTGTCGTCGGCTCCCTTGGGGCGCACGGGGTAGGCGCGCTGCGCGGCCTCCAGCAGCTCCTGCACCCGCTCGCGCAGCCGCCGGGTGATGGCACCCGCGTACTGCTCGCGCGGGGCCTCCATCGCCTCGCCGACCCGGATGGTGATGGGGGTGTGGCTGCGCTTGAAGTTGCGCGGGTGGCCCTTGGTCCACAGGCGCTGGGTGCCCCACAGTGCCATGGGAACCAGCGGGACACCCGCCTCCTGAGCGAGTCGCGCGGCACCCGACTTGAAGCTCTTCAGGGTGAACGACTCGGAGATCGTCGCCTCGGGGAAGACCCCGACGATCTCGCCGGACCTCAGCGAGTCCAGGGCGTGCGCGTAGGCCGCCTCGCCCTGCTTGCGGTCGACCGGGATGTGCTTCATCCCGCGCATCAGCGGACCGGAGATCCGGTGCCGGAAGACCGACTCCTTCGCCATGAAGCGCACCAGCCGCTTCTGCGGCAGCGCGGCCAGGCCGTCGAAGATGAAGTCCAGGTAGCTGATGTGGTTGCTCACCAGCACGGCGCCGCCCGAGCGCGGGATGTTCTCCGATCCCTGGCAGTCGATCTTGAGGTCCCACACCTTGAACAGGGTGCGGGCGAGACCGATCACCGGGCGGTAGACGAGTTCTGCCATGGGCGGGTCGAACCCTTCCTTGTCAGCCTGGGAAGGGGGCTCCCAGTCGAAAGTTACGCAGCCGTAGGTTTACGGGCTTGTCGCAGATCGTGCCCCAAGAACGGCCGGTGTACCAGCCTTGGTGCCCGTGTGCGGCGAGATCCTCATCACTCGCCGGGCCCTCGCGTGGCCGAAATGCGACGGTGGGCGGGAATCTCCGCGGCTCCGCGGACGCTGCACCTTCGGAGTACCGAACCGGCGGCGTGCGCAGGACGCGCGCCCATGAGTGCTGCGGTGGCGGCGGAACGGGGGCGCGCTGGTGCGCGGGCAGGACGACGGCAAGCGGTCGGAGGGCACCGCCGTACGGGTCGACGCGGCCGATCTCGGTGCGGAGCTGGGCCCCCGCGCGACGCTCGTACAGTTCTCCAGTGCCTTCTGCGCGCCCTGCCGGGCCACCCGGCGGGTACTGGGTGAGGTGGCCGGCCTGGTCCCCGGTGTCGCCCACGTCGAGATCGACGCCGAGGGGCACCTCGAACTCGTCCGCGCCCTCGACGTGCTCAAGACCCCCACGGTCCTGGTTCTGGACGCCGACGGCCGCGTCGTGCGGCGTGCCACCGGCCAGCCGCGCCGGGCGGACGTGATCGCCGCGCTGGGCGAGGCGGTGTGACAAGCGCCACGCCAGTGGTGAGGTCTTCTCCACAGCCCCCACATCCCGGGACGTAATTGACTGTGTGTGCCACCCGTCGTCAGCCTGCCCCCATGCCCCGCTCACCGTTTCCGGGACCGAGGCGCAACGCAGAAGGACCACCCCGCATGACGGTCACACCCGACCTGGCCGCACCCCGGCCCGCCACCGACGACCTGCTGCGGTCCGTCTTCCGGCGGCACGCCGCGGGTGTCGCCGTGATCACCGCGCGGGGCCCCGGCGGCCCGGCCGGTTTCACGGCCACGTCCCTCACCTCCGTCTCCGCCCGCCCGCCGCTGCTCTCCTTCGGCATCGGCGCCGGCTCGTCGAGCTGGCCCGCGGTGTCCGAGGCGGAGCACGTCGGCGTCCACGTGCTCGGCGAGCACCAGGAGGAGCTGGCGGCCACCTTCGCCCGCAGCGGCGCCGACCGTTTCGCCGCACCCACCGTCTGGCGGGAGGGGCCCGAGGGGGTGCCCGTGCTGGAGGGCGTGCTCGCCTGGCTCGTGTGCCGGGTGGTCGGCCGGGTGCCCGCGGGGGACCATCGGATCGTGCTGGCCGAAGTCCTCCTCGGCGACCCCGCCGGAGCCGGCGAGCCGCTGCTGTACCACCAGGGGCGTTACCGGGGTCTGCGCGGCTGACCGGTCAGCGGGACGGCTTCTGCGAAGGCGTCGGGTTCCGGTTACGCTGCGTTGCGAAGGTCACAGTTCAAAGCGCTTGCTTAGCGGGCAGGAACTGGGTGTACTGACGAGTAATATTCCGGGCGGAGCGCAGGTCGCCCCGACCGGGATCGGCCGCTTGGGGCGCCTATGCTGCCTGCAAGAGGCAGCACTGAAATGTCGACGCAGTAGGAGAGCCGGCGTGAGCTTGAGGATCGTTGTCACTGTGAAGTACGTGCCCGACGCCACTGGCGACCGGCACTTCGCCGATGACCTGACCGTCGACCGGGACGACGTGGACGGTCTGCTCTCCGAGCTGGACGAGTACGCGGTCGAGCAGGCGCTGCAGATCTCCGAGAATTCCGACGACGACGTCGAGGTCACCGTCCTGACGGTGGGCCCGGTGGACGCCAAGGACGCCCTGCGCAAGGCGCTGTCCATGGGTGCCGACAAGGCGATCCACGTCGAGGACGACGACCTGCACGGCACCGACGCCATCGGCACCTCGCTGGTCCTGGCCAAGGCCGTCGAGAAGGCCGGCTACGACCTGGTCGTCTCCGGCATGGCCTCCACCGACGGCACCATGGGCGTCGTTCCCGCGCTGCTCGCGGAGCGCCTGGGCGTGCCGCAGGTGACGCTGCTGTCCGAGGTCTCGGTCGAGGGCGGCGTCGTCAAGGGCCGCCGTGACGGCGACTCGGCCACGGAGCAGCTGGAGGCCTCCCTGCCGGCGGTCGTGTCGGTCACCGACCAGTCGGGCGAGGCGCGTTACCCGTCCTTCAAGGGCATCATGGCGGCCAAGAAGAAGCCGGTTCAGTCCTGGGACCTGTCCGACCTCGACATCGACGAGGACGAGGTCGGTCTGGAGAACGCCTACACGGTCGTCGAGTCCGCCACCGAGCGTCCGGCGCGCACCGCGGGCACGATCGTCAAGGACGAGGGCGAGGGCGGCAAGCAGCTCGCCGAGTTCCTCGCGGGCCAGAAGTTCATCTGAGGCCCCGCCGCCCCCACCGCCCCTCATCTTTCGCAAGCAGGAGAGAAGAAGTCCCATGGCTGAAGTTCTCGTCTACGTCGATCACGTGGACGGTGCCGTCCGCAAGCCGACCCTGGAGCTGCTGACCCTGGCCCGCCGCGTCGGCGAGCCGGTCGCCGTCGCGCTGGGAGGCGGCGCCGGTGACACCGCCGCCACGCTCGCCGAGCACGGCGCGGTGAAGGTCCTCACCCACGAGGCCGCCGAGTACGCCGACTACCTGGTCGTGCCGAAGGTCGACGCCCTCCAGGCCGCCGTCGCCGCCGTCTCCCCGGCCGCCGTGCTGGTCCCCTCCTCTGCCGAGGGCAAGGAGATCGCCGCCCGCCTGGCGCTGCGTCTCGGATCGGGCGTCATCACCGACGCCGTCGACCTGGAGGCCGGCGACGAGGGCCCGGTGGCCACCCAGTCGGTGTTCGCCGCCGCGTTCACCACCAAGTCCCGCGTCTCCAAGGGCACCCCGGTCATCACGGTCAAGCCGAACTCGGCCGCCGTCGAGGCCGCCCCGGCCGCCGGCGCCGTCGAGGCCCTGTCGGTCACCTTCTCCGCCGCCGCGACCGGCACCAAGGTCACCTCGCGCACGCCGCGCGAGTCGACCGGCCGTCCGGAGCTGACCGAGGCCGCGATCGTGGTCTCCGGCGGCCGTGGCGTCAACGGCGCGGAGAACTTCGCGATCATCGAGGCGCTCGCCGACTCCCTCGGTGCGGCCGTCGGTGCCTCGCGCGCCGCGGTGGACGCGGGCTGGTACCCGCACACCAACCAGGTCGGCCAGACCGGCAAGTCCGTCTCGCCGCAGCTGTACATCGCCTCCGGCATCTCGGGCGCGATCCAGCACCGCGCGGGTATGCAGACCTCGAAGACGATCGTGGCGATCAACAAGGACGCCGAGGCCCCGATCTTCGAGCTGGTCGACTACGGCGTCGTCGGCGACCTCTTCGACGTCGTCCCGCAGCTCACCGAGGAAGTCAAGACCCGCAAGGGCTGACCTCCCCGCCGTACCGCACGCCGAGGCCCCCGGTGACGTCCACGGACGTCGCGGGGGCCTCGGCGTGTGCGCAGGATGGTGTTGACCGGCGAGAGGTCGACAGATAACTTCGCTCTACGGATAAGTGATTCCGTTCAGCGGAAAAACGAACATCAGGAGGGTGTCGAATGGGTCAGCAGGAGAAGGTGGCAACGAGCCTCGCGGGCGCCGTCGGCGAGGAGATCAGCGCCTCCCTCGCACCGGTCGACGCGGAGCTGGAGCGCCGCTACCCCGGAGACCCGGGCACCCGCCAGCCCGTCCACACCGTCTACGTCCCCGGTGACGTCTTCGCCGCCGGCACCGTCCGCTCCTGGGGCGACCAGGCCCTCGCAGCCCTCGACGAACACGCCCCGGACGCCGCCTCCTTCGCCGCCGTGCTGGGGCTCTCCGACGACCTCGCCGAGCCCGTGTACTCCCGCGTACGCGCCAAGCTGGAGCGCGAGCCGATCGAAGACCTGCGCGTCGACTTCGAGGACGGCTACGGCAACCGCTCGGACGCCGAGGAGGACGAGGCGGCCGCCCGCGCCGCCCGGCTGGTCGCCGAGGCGTACGAGCAGGGCACGGCCGCCCCGTACATGGGCATCCGCATGAAGTGCATGGAGGCGCCGGTGCGCGCCCGGGGCATCCGTACCCTCGACGTCTTCCTCAGCGGCCTGACGGAGGCCGGCGGCCTGCCCGACGGGCTGGTCCTCACCCTCCCCAAGGTGACCTACCCCGAGCAGGTCACCGCCATGGTGCGGCTCCTGGAGGCCTTCGAGAAGGCGCGCGGCCTCACGCCCGGCCGGATCGGCTTCGAGATCCAGATCGAGACCAGCCAGTCCATCCTCGCCGCCGACGGCACCGCCACCGTCGCCCGGATGATCCAGGCCGCCGAGGGCCGCGCCACCGGTCTGCACTACGGCACCTTCGACTACAGCGCCTGCCTCGGTGTCTCCGCCGCCCACCAGGCCAGCGACCACCCGGCCGCCGACCACGCCAAGGCGGTCATGCAGGTCGCCGCCGCCGGCACCGGCGTACGCGTCTCGGACGGCTCGACCAACGTCCTGCCGGTCGGCCCCACCGCGCAGGTCCACGACGCCTGGCGGCTGCACTACGGCCTCACCCGCCGCGCCCTGGCCCGCGCCTACTACCAGGGCTGGGACATGCACCCCGGCCACATCCCCACCCGCTACGCCGCCGTCTTCGCCTTCTACCGCGAGGGCTTCGAACAGGCCGCCGCCCGCCTCGCCCGCTACGCCAACCGCACCGGCGGCGACGTCATGGACGAGCCCGCCACCGCCAAGGCCCTCAGCGGCTACCTGCTGCGCGGCCTGGACTGCGGCGCCCTCGACATCGGCGAGGTCGCCCGGCTGACCGGCCTGACCCGCGCCGACCTGGAGGGCTTCTCGGGCCCGCGGCGCGGCGACCTCACGGCGTCGGCGCAGTAGGCCCGGCCGACGGCGTCCGGCTCCCGGCGAAGGGGTCCTGCGGCCCGGAGCCCACGTACCGCTCCAGGCCGGACGCCGTCACCCGCCCCTCCTCGGCGAACAGCCGCGTCCCCCGGTCGCACAGCCGCCGGTCCGCCCGCGCCCGCGCGCTGAACTCCTCGGGCGTCGCCCCGAACAGCTCCCGCAGCCGGGCCGACCCGTGCAGCAGCTCGGTGATCAGGGGCCGCTGCGCCCCCGGATGCCGGCGCGGCGCGCCGGTGCCGTCGTGCAGGACGCCGTGGCGGTTGACGTACGCGTACGCACCGCCCAGCACCGAGCCGTCGCCCGGCTCGACGCGCACGTCGGGCGCGGGCAGCCAGACCCGGTCGAAGTTGCCGCCCGCCATCGGGACGCCCTCGCTCGCGTCGATCACCGCGAGCTGCTCGGCGTCGAGCCACAGGACGAACAGCTCCCGTACGGTGCCGGGGGCGCCCACCGGCGAGGCGGACACGTAGCCCATCCGGCTCACGTGCGCGGAAACCCCGATGTCCAGCCCGGTGACCCGGGACCTGACCATCGGGATGGGCGAGTCGGTCCCGAACTCGGCCATCTTGTGCCGCAGCTGTGCCGGGCTCGCGTTGGACCCGATGGCCAGCACCGGGACCCGGCCGTCCTCCTCGTCGTACACCGGCCGGTCCAGCGGCAGCAGCCGGTCCCCGTCCAGCAGCCCGGACTCCCGGGGCCACGCGCCCGGGTACAGCAGCGGCTCCTCGCGCGGCACTCCGGCCAGCCCGAGCGCCCGCAGCGTCCGGTCCTCGCCGGGAGGTCTCGACACGGTGTGATGCTCCTCGTGGCTGTGGCTGTGGCTGTGGCTGTGGCTGTGGCTGTGGCTGGCGCTGTGCGCTCAGCCCGACGGCGGCAGCTCGCCGGAGCCCCGGGTGACCAGCCTGGTCGGCAGTTCGATGCGGTCGGGGGCGAGGAGGGAGCCGTCCAGCTGCCGGAAGAGCCGCTCGGCGGCGGTGCGGCCGAGGGCGGCCGCGTCCTGCGCGACCACGGTGACGCCCGGCTGGAGCAGGTCGGCCAGCTCGATGTCGTCGAAACCGACCAGGGCGACGCCCCGGGTGTGCTCGGCCAGGACCCGGATCACGGTGACCGTCACCCGGTTGTTGCCGGTGAAGATCGCGGTGACCGGCTGCGGGTCGGCGAGCATCTCCTCGGCCGCCCGGCGCACCCGCACCGGATCGGTGACGCCCAGGGACATCCAGGAGTCCTCGACCGGTATGCCCGCGTCCTCCATCGCCGCCCGGTAGCCGCGCAACCGCTCGGCGGCGGTGTGGATGCGGGGCATGTCGCCGATGAAGCCGATCCTGCGGTGCCCGTGCGCGATCAGGTGGGCCACGCCGTCGCGGGCACCGCCGAAGTTGTCGGAGACCACCACGTCCGCGTCGATCTGGCCCGCCGGACGGTCCACGAACACCGTGGCGACGCCCGCCTTCAGCTCGGGCTCCAGATACCGGTGGTCGTCCCCGGCGGGGATCACCACGAGACCGTCCACGCGCCGCGCGCACAGGGCGAGCACCAGCTCCTGCTCGCGCTCCGGGTCCTCCGCGCTGGACCCGTTGATCAGCAGGGCGCCGTGGGCCCGGGCCACCTCCTCCACGGCGCGGCTGAGCGGCCCGTAGAACGGGTCCGCCAGATCCTCCAGGACCAGGCCGATGCTCGCGGTGCGGCCCTTGCGGAGCACCCGCGCGCTGTCGTTGCGGCGGAAGCCCAGCGCGTCGATGGCCTCCTGGACGCGTCGCTCGGTCTCCGGGGTGACGCCGGGCTCGCCGTTGACCACCCGGGAGACGGTCTTGAGGCCGACTCCCGCCCGGGCGGCGACGTCCTTCATGGTCGGGCGGTTGCCGTAACGGTTCCCGGGGAGGCGGTCTGCGCGGCGGGTCGTGTCGGGCACGATGCGGTGTCCTGTCCTGTCGTCCACGGGATTGCGTCGGCTCCTGCTGTCCGGGGGGATGTGTCGGTCATGGGCTTGTATGAGGATGTGGCGTCGAGCATAGAGCCTGGACAACGTTGTCAGATGCGGGAGACACTGTCCATCGCACTCTCCGGCCCTCGTCCCCACCCCGGGGCCGGTCGCCGCGCGCTCTTGTGTACGGCTTTTTCGCTTTCGGTCCGACGGGGAGATCCGACTCTGATGCACACCGACCTCGTGGCAGCGCTGGACATCGGCGGCACCAAGATCGCCGGCGCGCTGGTGGACGGCCACGGCCGCATCCAGGCGCGCGCACAGCGTGCCACACCCGCCCGGGAGGACGGTGACACCGTGATGCGGGCCGTCGAGGACGTGCTCGCCGAACTGACCGTGTCGCCCCTGTGGGGGCGGGCCTCGGCGGTCGGCATCGGCAGCGCCGGTCCGGTGGACGCCTCGGCCGGCACGGTCAGCCCGGTGAACGTGCCCGGCTGGCGCGACTACCCGCTGGTCCGACGGGTCCAGGCCGCCGCCGGCGGCCTGCCGGTGGAGCTGATCGGCGACGGGGTGGCCATCACGGCGGCCGAACACTGGCAGGGCGCCGCCCGCGGGCACGACAACGCGCTGTGCATGGTGGTCTCGACCGGCGTCGGCGGCGGACTGGTGCTGGGCGGCCGGCTGCACCCCGGACCGACCGGCAACGCCGGCCACATCGGCCACATCAGCGTCGACCTGGACGGCGACCCCTGCCCCTGCGGTGCGCGCGGCTGCGTGGAGCGCATAGCGAGCGGCCCCAACATCGCCCGCCGCGCGCTGGAGGCCGGCTGGCTGCCCGGACCGGACGGCGACACCTCCGCCGCCGCGGTCGCCGCCTCGGCGCGCCTCGGCGACCCCGTGGCCGTCGCCTCCTTCGAACGGGCCGCGCAGGCACTGGCCGCCGGTATCGCCGCCACGGCGACCCTCGTCGAGATCGACATCGCCGTGGTGGGCGGGGGAGTGGGCAAGGCGGGGGACGTCCTCTTCGCCCCGCTGCGCAAGGCCCTCACCGACTACGCGACGCTGTCCTTCGTCCAGCGCCTCGCGGTCGTCCCCGCCCAGATGGGCACGGACGCCGGACTGGTCGGCGCGGCCGCCGCGGCTCTGACGAGGACGGCGGACGTGACCGCCGCCCACGTCTGAGCCCCGCGCCACGGCGGCCGGGCGGACTCCGGGGCACGGGGCGACTCCCGCGGTCCTGCCCGTGACCCCGGGGCGGCGGCGTAGTTGAACGGGGCATGAAGAAGCGCAGCATCCTCGCCCTCGCGACCCTCGCCACCGGCTTCGTCGTCGCGGCCGTCAGCCCGTCCCACGCCGCCCCGGGCGATCTCCCGCTCAATCTCGGGGTGGACGACACCGTCAGTACCCTGGAGGACACCGTCGCCACCGAGAGCCTGACCCTCGAGGACGACGCCCTGGGACAGCTGGGCTGACACCCCGGACCGGGCCGACGCGCCCGGTCGGGTCCACACGGCGCCGTCGCCCCCGAGGGGGCGTCGGCGCCGCTGTCATATGCCCTTTCCCACGTCACCGGCCGGGCTGGTTTCCGTGGCGGGGTGAAGCGGGCAAGCCACAGTGGGCCAACAGAAGAGGGGGACCTGTGACCGTCGTCTGGATCAACGGCGCGTTCGGTGCGGGGAAGACCACCACCGCACGGGAACTGATCGAACTGATCCCGAACAGCACGCTCTTCGACCCCGAGGTCGTCGGCGGGGCACTCGCGCACCTGCTGCCGCCCAAACGCCTGGCCGAGGTGGGCGACTTCCAGGACCTGCCGATCTGGCGCCGACTGGTGATCGACACGGCGGCGGCGCTGCTCGCCGACCTCGGCGGGACGCTCGTGGTCCCGATGACCCTGCTGCGGCAGGAGTACCGGGACGAGATCTTCGGCGGTCTCGCCGCCCGCCGGATCGAGGTCCGGCACATCCTGCTGGCCCCGGCCGAAACGATCCTGCGCGAGCGAATAGCGAGCCGGGAGGTGCCGCGGGACCTCCCGGACGGCGAGCTGCGGACACGGCAGTGGTCCTACGACCACATCGAGCCCTACCGCGCCGCCCTCGCCTCCTGGCTCACCGCCGACGCCCATCCCGTCGACACCGGCGCCCTCACTCCCTACGAGGCCGCCGCCCGGGTCGCCGAGGCCGTCGGCTCGGGTGCCGTGCCGGCCTGCGAGATCGTCCAGACTCCTGAGCCCACCGGCGAGACCGTCGCCGCCGGGGTCCTGCTCTTCGACGAGCGGGACCGGGTCCTGCTCGTGGACCCCACCTACAAACCCGGCTGGGAGTTTCCCGGCGGCGT
This sequence comes from Streptomyces violaceoruber, assembly GCF_033406955.1. Taxonomy (NCBI): domain Bacteria; kingdom Bacillati; phylum Actinomycetota; class Actinomycetes; order Kitasatosporales; family Streptomycetaceae; genus Streptomyces; species Streptomyces violaceoruber. The sequence goes on from NZ_CP137734.1 coordinate 7,364,172, forward strand.
CGTCGAACCCGGGGAGGCGCCCGCCCGCGCCGGCATGCGCGAGGTCGCCGAGGAGACCGGCCTCAGCCTCCGGGACGTACCGGCCCTGCTGGTCGTCGACTGGGAACCACCGGCCCCTCCCGCCTACGGCGGCCTGCGGCTGCTCTTCGACGGCGGCCGGCTCGACGCAGCGGACGCCGGCCGGGTGCTGCTGCCCGGCCCCGAGCTGCGCGACTGGCGCTTCGCCACCGAGGACGAGGCCGCCGGCCTGCTGCCCCCGGTCCGCTACGAGCGGCTGCGCTGGGCGCTGCGGGCCCGGGAACGCGGCGCCGCCCACTATCTGGAGGCGGGCACGCCGGTCGGCTGACGCCGGCCTGGAGGCGGGCGGCCGACGCCGGCCCACGGCCCCGTACGTCCGCGCCGACGGCGACGGCACGGTCCCGGTCGACGCCGGGCGCACCGAGTGGCGCACCCCCGTCGACCAGCGACCGCGTCCCGGCTCAGCTCGCCGCGTAGTTGCGCAGGAAGTGCGCCTCCGCCACCGACAGCCGCTCCAGCTCCTCCGGGGACACGCTCTCGTTCACGGCGTGGATCTGCGCCTCCGGCTCGCTCAGGCCGATCAGCAGGATCTCCGCCTGTGGGTAGAGGGACGCCAGGGTGTTGCACAGCGGGATGGAGCCGCCCTGACCGGCGTACTGCATCTCCTCGCCGGGGTACGCCACCGCCATCGCGTCCGCCATGGCCTGGTACGCCGGGCTCGTGGTGTCGGCGCGGAAGGCCTGGCCCTGGCCGATCTGCTCGACGGCGACCCGGGCGCCCCACGGCGTGCGCGTCTCCAGGTGGGCCTGGAGGAGCTTGGTCGCCTCGGCCGCGTCCACGCCCGGCGGCACCCTCAGGCTCACCAGCGCCCGCGCGCCCGCCTGCACCGACGGGGTGGCGCCGACGACCGGCGGGCAGTCGATGCCGAGCACCGTGACGGCCGGCCGCGCCCAGATGCGGTCGGCGACCGAACCGGAGCCGATCAGCTCCACGCCGTCGAGCACCCGCGCGTCCCGGCGGAACTGCTCCTCGTCGTAGGCCAGGCCCTCCCACGTGTTGTCCGCCGCCAGACCGTCGACGGTCGTCGAGCCGTCCTCGGCCCGCAGCGAGTCCAGTACGCGGATCAGGGCGGCCAGCGCGTCGGGCGCCGCGCCGCCGAACTGGCCGGAGTGCAGGTTGCCTTCGAGCGTGTCGACCTTCACGCGCAGCAGCGTCATGCCGCGCAGCGTGGAGGTGACCGTCGGCAGGCCGACCCGGAAGTTGCCCGCGTCGCCGATGACGATGGTGTCGGCGGCCAGCAGCTCAGGGTGGGCCTCGGCGTACCGCTCCAGCCCGCCCGTGCCCTGCTCCTCCGACCCCTCGGCGATGACCTTGACGTGCACCGGCACGCCCCCGTTCGCCTTCAGCGCGCGCAGCGCGAGCAGGTGCATCAGCACACCGCCCTTGCAGTCCGCGGCGCCGCGCCCGTACCAGCGGCCGTCGCGCTCGGTCAGCTCGAACGGCGGAGTGGCCCAGCCCGCCTCGTCCAGCGGCGGCTGCACGTCGTAGTGGGCGTAGAGCAGCACCGTCTTCGCGCCCTCGGGCCCCGGCAGGTACCCGTACACCGACTGCGTGCCGTCCGGCGTGTCCAGCAGGGCCACGTCCTGGAAGCCCTCGGTGCGCAGGGCAGCCGCTATCCAGTTGGCGGCACCCTCGCTCTCACTGCGCGGGAACTGGTCGAAGTCGGCCACCGACTTGAAGGCCACCAGCGCGGCGAGTTCCTCCTTCGCGCGGGGCATCAGCGAAGCGACGGTCTCGGCGACCGGATTCGACGACATGGGCACGCTCCTTGTGGGTGCGACGTTGTACCAAGGAGTACTTGGAATGACGGGCCGATCCTCCCACAGTGGCCTGCGGCGATGCCCGCCGTAGGATGCGGGGGTCAGGTGCGGCATGCGGTTTGATCGGAGCAGTAGACCATCGTGAGCAGCGAGAACTCTTCGGCGGACGACGCGCGTCAGGTCTGGGACGTGGTCGTGGTGGGCGCGGGACCGGCGGGGGCCTCGGCCGCCTACGCGGCGGCGGTCGCGGGGCGGCGCGTCCTGTTGCTGGAGAAGGCCGAGCTGCCCCGCTACAAAACGTGCGGCGGCGGCATCATCGGGCCCTCGCGCGACACCCTCCCGCCCGGCTTCGAGCTGCCCTTCCAGGACCGGGTGCACGCGGTGACCTTCTCGAACAACGGGCGCTTCACCCGGACCCGGCGCTCCCGGCAGATGCTGTTCGGGCTGATCAACCGGCCCGACTTCGATCTGCAGCTCGTCGAGCACGCCCAGAAGGCGGGCGCCGAGCTGCGCACCGGCGCGACCGTGACCCGGGTGGAGCAGCACGGGTCGGCGGTGCCGGACCGGCGTACGGTCGCCGTCGTCCTCCAGGGCGGTGAGACGGTGCTGGCCCGGGCCGTGGTCGGCGCGGACGGCAGCGCCAGCCGGATAGGCGCGCACGTCGGGGTGAAGCTCGACCAGGTCGACCTCGGCCTGGAGGCGGAGATCCCGGTGCCCGAGACGGTCGCCGAGGACTGGAAGGGCCGGGTGCTCATCGACTGGGGCCCGATCCCGGGCAGTTACGGCTGGGTCTTCCCCAAGGGCGACACGCTCACGGTCGGGGTCATCTCGGCGCGCGGCGAGGGCGCCGCGACCAAGCGGTACCTGGAGGACTTCGTCGCCCGGCTCGGGCTCGCCGGATTCGAACCGAGCGTCTCCTCCGGCCACCTGACGCGCTGCCGCGCGGACGACTCGCCGCTCTCGCGCGGCCGGGTCCTGGTGTGCGGGGACGCGGCCGGGCTCCTGGAGCCGTGGACCCGCGAGGGCATCTCCTTCGCGCTGCGCTCGGGACGGCTCGCGGGGGAGTGGGCGGTGCGCATCTCCGAGGCCCACGACGCGGTGGACGCGCGCAAGCAGGCCCTGAACTACGCCTTCGCGATCAAGGCCGGGCTGGGCGTGGAGATGAGCGTCGGCAAGCGGATGCTGACGGTGTTCGAGCGCCGGCCCGGCCTCTTCCACGCGGCCCTCACCGGGTTCCGTCCGGCCTGGAAGGCGTTCAAGGACATCACGCAGGGCTCGACCTCGCTGGGCGAGCTGGTCCGCAGCCATCCGCTGGCCCAGCGGGCGCTGGGGGCGATGGACCGCCGGTCCGAGGCGGCCGAAGCGTCCGCCCGGTCCGCGTCGCCCGCGGGCGAGGAGACCGGCGCCTGACCGCGGGTGCCCGGCCGTCGGCGGCGGTCCGGCCGAGTCCGGCTGCCCGCGCCCGCCCGGTCAGGGCCTGACCGGGCGGCAGCACCGGAGCACGGACCTGGCCGAGCCGGTGGTGCCACCGAGCCGCGGCCCGGCCGGCCCACCGGACGGACGCCGCCTCTTCCCCCTCCCCCCGACCCGCCGCCCGGGACCGTGGCGGCGAGGGCGGCTTGCGGGGCCGAGCCGTCCGCCACCCGGCGGGCCGCCTCGCCCGTCCGGTCGGCCCGGCGTGCCCCGACCATCCGGCCGCGGGTCCGCGCCGTGGCGGCTCACGGGCCGTGGAGGGCCGTACTTCGCCGGGAGTACGCGTGATCACCACGCGCGGGTGACGCCGCCCGCCCGGCCCGGCGTCTAGCGTGGCGGTCATGGACGGACAGCGCGAGCGCGCGGGCCGGGCACCGCAGTGGTGGTGGCACGGGCCCCCGTGGTGGAACCGGCGGGGCGACGAGGAACAGCGCCCCGCCCGGCCCTGGCGCTCCACCGTGCTCGTCACGGCGTTCGTGCTGGTCGGCTCCAGCTTCGCCGCCCACGCCCAGGAGGCGGAGCGGGCCGCACTGGACCCCTTCGCGCGCGTACTGCTCTTCGTGACGGGAGCCGCCCTGCTGTGGCGGCAGCGGTACCCGGTGCCGGTCGTGTTCGGCACGGCGGTCACCACTCTGGTCTACCTCGGCGCCGGATACCCGTACGGCCCGGTGTTCGTGGCCGTCGCGGTGGCCTGCTTCAGCGCCGTCGTCACCGGGCACCGCAGGGCCGCGTGGGCGGCGATGGGCACCCTGTGGGCCGGGCACGCCCTGGTGGCGCACTGGCTCTACCGGTGGCTGCCGCCGTCCGGGGACTCGGCCGCGTCCTGGGGACAGGAGCTCGTGATCGCCACCTGGGTGGTGGCCATCGCCGCCCTGTCGGAGCTGGCCCGGGCCCGCCGCGAGCAGTGGGCGCGGGAGCGGGCGGAGCGGGCCCAGGCGGCACGCCGGCGCGCGGACGAGGAGCGGCTGCGGATCGCCCGCGAGCTCCACGACGTCCTCGCGCACAGCATCTCCGTCATCAACGTGCAGGCAGGCGTCGGACTCGCCCTCCTGGACACCGACCCGGAACAGGCCCGCACCGCACTCACCACCATCAAGGACCAGAGCAAGGAAGCGCTCGGCGAGGTGCGGCAGGTACTCGACACCTTGCGCACCCCCGGGGACGCGCCGCGCGCTCCGGCCCCCGGTCTCGACCGGCTCCCGGAGCTGGTCGAGCAGGCGGCGGGCGCGGGCCTCACCGTCGAGGTGGAGGGGAAACCGCCGCGCCTGTCGCCCGGTACCGACCTCGCGGCGTTCCGCATCGTGCAGGAGGCGCTCACCAACGTCGTACGGCACTCGGGCTCGCGGCACGCGCGCGTCCGTCTCGGCCGGGACGGCGGCACGCTGCTGCTGCGCGTCGACGACGACGGTCCCGCGACGGGCGCCGAGGCGGGCGGCAGCGGCAACGGGCTGGCCGGGATGCGGGAGCGCGCGGCGGCGCTGGGTGGCACCATCGAGGCGGGCCCGCGCCCCGACGGCGGCTTCCGGGTCCTGGCGGCTCTGCCGATCGACGTGAAGCACCCGAACCGCACGAAGGAGGACGACCGGTGATCCGCGTACTGCTCGCCGACGACCAGTCACTGGTTCGGGCCGGCTTCCGGGCGCTGCTGGACGCGCAGCCGGACATCGAGGTGGTCGCGGAGGCCGCCGACGGCGAGGAAGCGGTGCGCTCGATCCGCGAACTGCGCCCCGACGTCGTCCTCATGGACATCCGCATGCCCCTGCTCGACGGCCTCACCGCGACCCGCCGGATCACCGGTGACCCGGGGCTGCCCGACGTGAGGGTGGTCATGCTCACCACCTTCGAACTCGACGAGTACGTCTTCGAGGCGATCCGCTCCGGTGCCTCCGGCTTCCTGGTCAAGGACACCGAACCCGAGGAACTCCTGCGTGCCGTGCGGGCGGTGGTGGACGGCGACGCGCTGCTGTCGCCGGGGGTGACGCGGCGCCTGATCGCCGAGTTCGCGGTCCGTTCCAAGGAGCCGGCGGCGGCCGGCGAGATGGCCCGGCTGACCGAACGGGAGCGCGAGGTGATGGCCCTGGTCGGCATCGGTCTGTCCAACGAGGAGATCGCCCGCCGACTGGTCGTCAGCCCGCTGACCGCCAAGACCCACGTCAGCCGGACCATGGTGAAACTCGGTGCCCGTGACCGGGCCCAACTGGTCGTCCTGGCCTATGAGTCGGGGCTGGTGCGGCCCGGCTGGCTCGGCTGACCGCCGCGCGCGAACCGGACCAGCACGCTCACCACCCGGACGGCGAACACCACCACGGCGAGCACCATGCCCGCCCCGACGAGCGCGGAGCGCACCCCGCCCGTCAGGCCGAAGAGATACGCGGGCCCGGCCACGGCGCCGAACAGCACAGCCGCCGCGAACGCCGCGCTGCACAGCGCGTAGCCGATTTCGACCGTGACGGCGTCCCGCTCGTCCTGCGTGCGCCGTCGCCCGTGGGTTTCCATGGCGGCAAGTCTCCCGGAGCGGCGGCGTTTCGGCCGCGCGGTGTCCGGCGCGCGGAGCTCTGCTACGGTGCGCGGATGGCGGCGAAGAAGGCCGAACAGGCGCTCGTGACCCGGTGGCGCTCGATCCTGGTCCTCCATGCCCGCGTCCAGTGCGAACTCGACCGTGCGCTGCACGGACACGGCCTGTGCGGAAGCGACTTCGAGGTCCTCGACGTCCTGGCCGGCACCCCGGACGAGGACGGCTCCGGCTCCTGCGGATACCGCGTCCAGCAGATCTCCGAGCGGGTCCACCTCAGCCAGAGCGCGCTGTCGCGGCTGGTCGCCCGGCTGGAGAAGGACGGTCTCGTCGAGCGCTCCCTGTGCCCCGAGGACCGGAGGGGCGTGCGGGTGGCGCTCACGCCGAAAGGACGTGCCCGGCACGGTGAGGCGCTCCCGGTGCAGCGGGCGGTGCTGCACCGGATGCTGGCCGGCTGACCGGCGCCGCCGGGACACCCCCCTCAACTCCAGGTGACGCCCGACCGCTCGCGCCTCAGCGCGGCGAGCGAGCCGTCGCCGGTCACCTCCGGGAACGGCCGGCGGTTCCACAGCGCGGGGTAGAGGTGTGCGGCGGGGCCGGACAGTTCGCAGTCGGCGGTCCCGGCGGCCTCCCGCACGGTCACCGGCGGCTGCGCGGACAGCCGTACGGTCCACACGGCGTCCGCCGCGTCCGTCGCCCGCACCCGCAGCGTGCGGGGCTCCTCGGTGCGCACGGCGCTCTTCGGACGGGCGTGGAAGGCGCACAGCAGCTCGTCGATGCCGTCCACCGCGAAGTCCACGCCGATGCCGGTGGCCCCACCGCCGCACGCCGACTCGGCGTCGAGCCGGTGCACCGTCGTCTCGTGCGCCTGCCGCCTGGCCCAGAAGGCCAGCGGTGACGGCGCGGGCAGGAACTGCCAGCACCGCACGCCGGGCGCGGCGCCGGTGAGGGTGTCGACGAGCCGTGCGTGTCCGTCCCGGAACCAGCTCACCAGCCGGGCGCCGTCCAGGGCGGGCGGGTCGTCGGCACGCCGGGGACCGGTGTGCCCCTCGGCGACGAAGGCCGTCGCCCAGCGGTGCACCATCCCGGTGTGCCGCAGCAGGTCCCGCACGCGCCAGCCGGGGCAGGTCGGCACCTCGGCGTCGCTGCCCGCCGCCTCGGCGGCCTCGGCCAGCAACGCGCCCTCACGGTCCAGGATCTCGACGTACGCCGCGGTCTTCATGCCAGGGAGTGTGCCGCATGGAGCGCACTCGACGGCAGGCCTTCCCGGCACCTTCCCTTCCCCGGGTGGCGCCCGGCTCAGCCGGGCACCGCGGCGCGCCGTGTGGCGACCGCGACCAGCACCGCCACCGCCGCGAGCACCGCGACGCTGGTGAGGGCGGCCGGCAGGGAGAACCAGTCGGCCATGAAACCGATCGCGGGCGGACCGAGCAGCATGCCGCCGTAGCCCAGCGTGGACGCGGTCGCGACCCCGCTCGGGCCGCCGAGCGCGCCGGCCCGCTCGATCGCGACCGGGAAGATGTTGGCGAGTCCGAGGCCGGTGATCGCGAAGCCGAACAACGCCGCCCACACGGAAGGGGCGAGCGACCCGAGCAGCATGCCGGCCACCGCGGTGGTGCCGCCCGCCACCACTGTGGCCGTCCGGCCCAGGCGTTCCAGCAGCGTGGTCCCCGTCAGCCGGCCGACGGTCATGGCGAGGGCGAAGCACGAGTAACCCGCTGCCGCCAGACCCGGGGAGGCGTCGAGGTCCTGCTCCAGGTGCAGGGCGCCCCAGTCGGCCATGGCGCCCTCGCCGTAGGCGGTGCACAGGGCGATCAGGCCGAAGGTGACGACGAGGCGACGGGTACGGCGGTCCGGGCGGCGCGGGGTGCCGTCGTCCTCCTCGGGAGTGCGGTCCGGCGGCGCGGCGGGCTCGCAGCGCAGCAGGGCCCGGCCCGCGACGAGGGTGACCAGCAGGCCGGTCACGGTGAGGGCGAGCAGGTGCCGCGTCGGCGACAGCGCCCCGGCGACGAGACCGCCGAGCCCCGCGCCGACCATGCCGCCGAGGCTGAACGCCGCGTGGAAGCTGGGCATGATCGGGCGCCCGAGTACGGCCACCAGGTCGACGGCGGCGCTGTTGAAGGCGACGTTGATCCCGCCGTACGCGCTGCCGAAGACCAGCAGGACGGCGCCGAGGGCGAGGGCGGAGTGGGTGAGCGGGGGCAGGGCGATGCTGAGGCAGAGCAGGACCGCGCAGGCGACGGTGACGGGATGGCTGCCGTAGCGGCGGACCAGCCGTCCGGTGAGCGTCATGGTGACCACGGCGCCCGCCGAGACACCGAGCAGGGCGAGCCCCAGAGCGCTGGCGGAGGCGCCGGTCTGCTCCTTGATGGCGGGGATCCTGACCACCCAGCCGGCGAAGACGAAGCCGTCGAGGGCGAAGAAGGCGGTCAGGGCGATTCGGAGACGGGTGAGGTCGTCGCGGGAGCCCGGCACGACGTTGTGCGATCGGGCTTTGTTTATTTGCGGCACAAAGTCAGGCTAGGCGCGGGACCGGGGACGCGGCAAGGGTGGCCGGGGCCGCGGGGCCGCGGGGCCGCGGGGCCGCGGAGGCGGGCGGGAGCCCGCGCGTGGTCAGTCGGCCGGTGCCCCTGCCGTGCTCTCCCGCACCAGCAGCCGGTGCGGCGCCTTGGCCTCCGTCGGTGCGGGCGCCGAACCGTCGATCACGCCGAGCAGGGTGCTGACCGCCGTGCGCGCGATCGCGGCCTTGTCCGGGGCGACGGTGGTCAGTGACGGAGAGCTGTACCGGCCCTCCTGGATGCCGTCGACCCCGACGACGGCGATGTCCTCGGGCACCCGTACCCCCGCCCGGGCCAGCGCGTGCATGGCGCCGATGGCGAGCAGGTCGTTGTAGCAGAAGACCGCGTCGGGCGGCTCGGGCAGGGCGAGCAGCCGCTCCATGGCCTGGGCACCGAGATGGCGGTGGAAGCGCGGGGTGGGGACGATCAGCTCCTCGTCCACGGTGAGCCCGGCGCGTTCCAGCGCCTGGCGGTACCCGGTGGTACGCAACTGCGCGGTCTCGCCGGTGCTGTAGGGCTGGTCGCCGATCGCGGCGATCCGTCGGCGGCCGAGGCCGACGAGGTGTTCGGTCGCGTCCCGGGCCGCGGCGACGTTGTCGATCGCCACGTGGTGGAAGCTTCCGTTGAAGATGTGCTCGCCGAGCAGCACGACGGGCACCCGGTTGGTGCGCCGGCGCAGCTCGTCCGCCGAGATGGACAGCGGGCTCAGCAGCAGACCGTCGAACATCGTGGCGCGGGACTCACGGCCCAGCAGTTCCCGCTCGCGTTCGCCGTCGCCGTCCGTCTGGTCGAGCATGACCACGTACCCGTGGGTGCGGGCCGCGGTGATCACCTCGCGGGCCAGTTCCGCGAAGTACGGCACGTCCAGCTCGGGAACGACCAGCGCGATCATGCCGCTGCGGCCCCGGCGGAGATTGCGGGCCACCAGGTTGGGCCGGTAGTCGAGTTCGTCGAGCGCGGCCTGCACCCGGACCCGCAGTTCGTCGGAGACGGGCACCGACCCGTTGACCACGTTGGACACGGTGCGAATCGAGACTCCGGCGCGTCGGGCGACGTCGCGGAGCGTGGAGCCGGCCATCCAGTTCCCCCTCACGGCCCCCGCGGGGCCTCGGTCGGCAGCATCTCGTGTTCGCGCCGGTGTGGACCAGCGCAGATGCAGGTTGATGTTACTCAGCTATTGCATCGTTGCAAAAGGCGACGCATCATCTCTGCATCGTTGCAAAGTGCGGCGGCGGACGGGACCTTCGTGCCGGCCGCCGCGCCGCCGACGACGCCTGCGCGCGTTCACGTCCACTCCTGCTCAGCCACTCCCCTTCGCGCACCCCAGCCCGCATTTCCGACCGAGGAGCCGTGCTCATGTCCAGATCATTCGTCCCGCGGCGCAGCGTTCTGCGCGGCGCGCTCGGCGCCGGCGCGCTCGCCGCGGCCGCCGGTCCCCTCGCGGCGTGCGCCCCCGGCTCCTCCGGGTCCGAGCCCCGCAAGCTCACCGGGACGCCGAGTGCGTCGGCCAAGGGCGAGATCACCATCTGGAACCGCTCCGGCGACCTGTTCAAGGTCTTCGACGCGGCGATCGACGCCTTCCGCAAGGCCTACCCGGACATCAAGGTCAACCACCAGGCCGTAGACATCGACGCCAAGCTCGCCAACACCCTGATCAGCGGCACCGATCTGCCCGACGGCAGTTTCTGGGACGACGCCAAGATCGGCGGCCAGGCGGAGCACCTGTACGACCTGACGGACCTGATAGCGCCCTACCGCGACAGGACCTCGGCGTACAAGCTCTCGGTCAACACCGTCGGCGGCCGGATCTACGGCGTGCCCTGGGACCTCGACCCCGGACTGCTCTGGTACCGGGAGGACCTGCTGGAGGACGCGGGCGTCGACCCGGCCGGGCTGAAGACCTACGACGACCTGCTGGCGGCGGCGCGGTCGCTGCGGGAGAAGAACCCCGCGGCCCGCCCCCTGCACATGGAGAAGGACCCCCTCCTCGGCCAGCTCTGGCTGGAGATGCTCGCGGGCCAGCAGGGCACCAGCCTCGCCGACGCCGACGGGCAGGTGCGGCTGGACTCCAAGGAGTACCGCAACGTCCTCAACTGGGTACGCGACGCCGTCGACGACGACCTGGTCACCCACGCCGAGTACCTCAAGCAGGCCGACCTCGCCGCCCTGGAGAACGGTCAGCAGGCCCTGGTCCCCTGGGCGGTGTGGTGGTCCTTCGCCCCGCAGCAACTGCTGAAGAAGGGCAAGGGCAAGTGGCGGGCCGCGCCGCTGCCGGCCTGGACGCCGGGCGGGGCGCGCAGCGGCGCCATGGGCGGCAGCAGCTTCATCATCCCGGCGAAGGCGAAGAACCCCGAACTGGCCTGGTTGCTGTACGAGTTCCTGTGCTTCAAGGAGCCCGGCTACAGCGCGGTGTACGGGCCGAGCGAGGTCTACCCGGGCGGACTGACCACCTCCGTGCCGAGCTACGGGCCCGCCCGCCGCCCCGACAAGCCGCTGTTCGAACCGGTGGCCGCGCTCGGCGGACAGGACCTGTGGAAGGTGGCCGTGGACGCCGCCGACACCATCCCGTCCGCCGCGCCGATCCCGGCCTGGTGGGCCAAGTCCGTCGACTACCTCGGCAACAACCTCCAGCGGCTCATCGAGGGGAAGATGTCCCCCGACGACGTCATCGACGACTCCACCAAGAAGATCCAGCGCAACCTGGTGGACCGCGCATGACCTCCGGCACCCTCACCCCGCCCCGCAAGGAGCGAGCGGCACCGGACGCGCCGCGCCCCGCCCGCCGCTCCCGCCGCAAGCCCTTCCTCGCGCCGTACCTCTTCGTCGCGCCGTTCTACGTCGTCTTCGCTGCCTTCGGCCTCTACCCCCTCGTCTTCGCCCTCCAGTTGAGCTTCACCGACTGGAAGGGGGCGGGCGAGGCGAACTTCATCGGCCTGGAGAACTACACCTACCTGCTCACCAGCGAGGAGTTCTGGTCCTCGCTGGGCAACAGCGCGGTGATGTGGCTGCTGATCGTGCCCCTCCAGATCGTCGGGGGCCTGGCCGCGGCCGTCCTGCTGGCCAACGCGAAGCTGCGGCTGCGCGGCATGTTCCGGGTCGCCTTCATCGCGCCGTTCGTCACCCCGCTGGTGGCCATGGCCCAGGTCTGGATCGTCGCCTTCGACACCGACTACGGGCTGGTCAACCACCTGTTCAACTCCGTCGGCCTGCCGGACGTCGACTGGCTCCAGTCGACCGTCTGGGCCAAACCGACGCTCGCGCTGCTGTTCCTGTGGAAGACCACCGGATTCGCGATCATCATCCTGCTCGCCGGACTCCAGGCCGTGCCCGGCGACGTGTACGAGGCCGCCGCCCTCGACGGCGCCTCCCGCAAGCGGCAGTTCTGGTCGCTGACCCTGCCGCTGGTCCGGCGCAGCATCGCCTTCCTCGTCGTGGTGCAGACCCTCGCGGTGTTCCAGATGTTCGCCGAACCGTTCGTCGTCACCCAGGGCGGCCCGTACGGCTCGACCACCACCGGCGGGCTCTACCTCTACAACCACATCCTGGCGTCCGACCTCGGGACCGGCGCCGCGAACTCCTTCCTGCTCGTGCTGCTGGTGTTCGCCCTGTCCCTGCTGTCCGTGCGCCTGCTCCGCTCCCGAGACGAGTGACCATGACCAGCCTCATGACCAGCCGGACCGAGAAGCCGGGCAGGAGCCTGTCCCAGCCCCGGCCCGGGCCGCTCCAGTACCTGGTGCTCGGCCTCCTCGCCCTCGTGTTCGTCTATCCCATCTGGTGGGCCGTCAGCTCCTCGCTGAAGCCGCCGACCGACATCGTCCGCGACCCGCTGTCCTTCTCGCTCGGCTCGGCCACCCTCGACAACTACCGGGCGATGTTCGACGACGTGCCGATCGGCACCGGGTTCGTCAACACCGTGCTCGTCGTGGCCGTCAAGGGCGCGATGACCATGTTCTTCTGCCCGCTGGCCGGCTACGCCTTCGCCAAGTACCGCTTCCCGGGCAAGAACCTGCTCTTCGGCGTGCTGATGCTCACGCTGATGCTGCCGACCCTGGTGCTGGTCATCCCGCTGCTGCTGGAGATGAGCCAACTCGGCTGGGTCAACACGTACCAGGCGCTGATCCTGCCCGGCAGCATCGACGCCTTCAGCATCTTCTGGATGCGGCAGACCATCGCCGCCGTGCCCGACGAACTCCTCGACGCCGGACGCGTGGACGGGGCGAGCGAGTTCGGCATCTTCGCCCGGATCGTGATGCCGGTCATCCGGCCGGGCATCGCCGCGCTCGGCGTCCTGACCGCCATGAACATCTACAACGACTTCGTCTGGCCGGTCGTCGCCGTCAACGACGAGAGCCACCAGACGCTGCAAGTCGTGCTGTCCACGCTCGCGCAGAACGTCACCGGCAACCGCGTCGGCGCCGACTTCGCGACCGTCTGGGGCGAACTGCTCGCCGCCGGGAGCATCGCGATGCTGCCCGTGCTCGCCCTGTTCGTCCTGCTGCAACGCCACTTCATCAACGGGATCCTCGCGGGCAGCGTCAAGGGCTGAGCTTCCCCCCCCCGTACGCCGCCGACCGCCCCGCAGCCGCACCGAATCGGAGCACACACGCCCATGACCACCCCCCGTCCCGAGTACCCCCGCCCGCACTTCGACCGGTCCCACTCCTGGCTCACCCTCAACGGCACCTGGGACTTCCGCGCCGACCCCGCCGAGGCGTACTCCGCCGACGCGTCCGACGGCTACGACCGCGCCATCACCGTGCCCTTCGCCTGGGAGACGCCCGCCTCCGGCATCGCCGAGCACTGGCTCCGGACCGCCTGGTACCGGCGCACGTTCACCGTGCCGGCCGACTGGGCCGGACAGCGCGTCGTGCTGCACTTCGGCGCCGTGCACCACGCCGCCACGGTCTGGGTGAACGGCACCGAGGTCGCCCACCACGAGGGCGGCTACACCCCCTTCGCCGCCGACGTCACCGACGCCCTCGGCGACGGCGAGCACCAGCTCACGGTGCGGGTCCACGCCCCCGCCGACAAGCGGGACATCGCCCACGGCAAGCAGCGCAGCATGCCCCGCGACGACTACGACGGCGTCTGCTTCACCCCCTCCTCCGGCATCTGGCAGAGCGTCTGGCTGGAGGCCCGCCCCGCCACCCACCTCGCCGCGCTCCGGCTGCGCCCGAACGACGACCTGACCGGCATCACCGTCGAAGCCGTCGTACACGGCCCCGCGGCCGACCGCGCCGAACTCCGGCTGCGGGTGCGCGACGAGGACACCGCCGTCACGGCGACCCTGGACCCCGACGGACGGCTCGCCACCGAACTTCCGCTCTCCGCACCCAGGTTGTGGTCTCCGGAGGACCCGCACCTCTACCACGTGGACGCGGAGCTGTCCTCCGCCGACGGCACCGACCGGGTCGCCGCGTACACCGGTCTGCGCACCGTCACCGTCGACGGCGAGTCCCTGTACCTCAACGGGCGGCGGCTGTTCGTACGCGGTGTGCTCGACCAGGGCTACTGGCCCGAAACCGGCATCACGGCTCCCGACGACGCCGCCCTGCGCCGCGACATCGAGCTCGCGGCCGAGGCCGGCTACAACCTCGTCCGCAAGCACCTCAAACTGGAGGACCCCCGCTTCGCCCACCACGCCGACACCCTCGGCATGCTCCTGTGGGCCGAACCCGCCTCGCCCGGCCGCTTCTCGCCCGCCTCCACCGCCGCCTTCGCCGAGCAGATCGAGCCCATGGTCGAGCGCGACGGCAACAGCCCCGCCATCGTCATCTGGGGCCTGTACAACGAGGAATGGGGCCTGGACTGGGACATCCCCGGCGACCCGGCCAAGCAGCGCGCCACCGCCGACGCCTACGACCGCCTCAAGGCCCTCGACGCCACCCGCCCGGTCGTCGACAACTCCGGCTGGACCCACGTCAAGACCGACCTGCTCGACTGGCACTACTACGACGAGAGCGCCGCCTCCTGGGCCACCACCGTCGCCGACCTGCTCTCCGGCGAACGCGACGACTTCCCCGTCAAGCTCGGCCCCGACTTCGTCGTCCACAAGAAGCTCGCCGTCCCGGGTCAGCCGCTGCGCGGCCTGCCCAACCTCAACAGCGAGTACGGCGGCGGCTTCACCGGCCTGGACCGCGCCTGGCACCTGCGCTGGCAGACCCAGGAGCTGCGCCGCCACGACCGGCTCGCCGGGTACGTGTACACGGAGCTGTACGACATCGAGCACGAGAGCGCCGGGCTGCTGGACTTCGGGCGCGGGGCGAAGGACCTGGCGGGCGTCGACCCGGCCCACGCCAATGCGCCCACGACCCTCGTCCTGGACGTCACGCCGGTGGCACCGGGCCGCGACCTGCTCACCACCGGCCCCGACTTCACGGTCGACGTGCACGTCTCCCACCACGGCGACGACCCGGTCGCGGGCACGGTGCACACCACCTGGACCCCGGTGTACGCCAGGACGCCCGACGCGCCCGGCGACGCCGTCCCCGGCTGCCGCGCGGAGGCCAAGCCGTACGTCCTCGGCGCCGCCGTCACGGTGCCCGCCGCGCTGCCCGACGGCTGGACCAGCGGCCGGCTGCACCTGGCGCTGGTCGTGGACGGCACCGTCGCCGCCCGGACGGCGCTGGACGTGGACACGCGGACCGACCCGTACATCGGCGACGACCCGCAGGCCCGCCCCACCGCCTGACCTCCGGGCCACACCACCCCACGCCGTCCCACCCGTCCCAACCCACCTATCCCGCACCACCCGACATCCCCACCACCAAGGAGTCGATCCGTGCGCAACCCGTCACCCACCCTCAGACGATCACCGGCCCTGCTCGGTGTCCTGGCCCTCCTCACGGCTCTGCTGTCCCTGTGGTCGCAGCCCGCGTCGGCCGCGCCCGCCGGGCAGGTCCTGGCGTCACCGGACCTCGCGGCCCACCCGCAGGGCGACAACAGCTACCCCCGCGCCGTCCGCCTCGACCACGACGGCTCGGCCGGACAGACCATGCTGGCCACCTACGCCAAGCGCGAACAGGGCGCCACCAACACCCTGCCCGTCCACCGCAGCACCGACGGCGGCCGTACCTGGAGCGCCGCCCCGATCTCCACCATCACCTCGCACACCCCGGGCTGGGACATCGAGGCACCCGTCCTCTACGAGGTGCCGCGCACCGCGAACGGCCTGAACCAGGGCGACCTCCTCGCCGCCGGCACCGCCTGGCAGGCCGGGGACTACACCACGCAGCGCGTCGAGGTGTTCAAGAGCACCGACCACGGCCAGAGCTGGCAGTACCTCTCCGACTGCACCCGCACCAGCGGCCTGCCCGACACCATCGGGCACGGCATCTGGGAACCCTGGTTCCTGCTCGCCCCCGACAACACACTGGCCTGCTTCATCTCCGACGAGCGGCCCGCCAACAGCCCCACCAACAACCAGGTCATCGGCCACTACACCTCCACCGACGGCGGCCGCACCTGGAGCGGCACACTCACCCAGGACGTCGCCTTCCCCGCCGACAACCTCGCCCGCCCCGGCATGTCCATCGTCGTCCCGCTGCCCGACGGGCGGTTCATGATGGCGTACGAGATGTGCCGGGACGCCACCGACGCGGACCACGCCTGCGAGGTGTACACCAAGACCAGCCCCGACGGCCTGAACTGGGCGCCCGCCGACGACCCGGGCACCCTGGTGCGCACCGCCGACGGCAGGGAACTGCTGCACACCCCCTACCTCGCCTGGGTACCGGGCGGCGGCCCCGACGGCACGCTGCTGATGTCCGGCCAGCGCGTGGTGAGCGGACCCACCGGGAACAAGACCGTCCTGTCCGAGTCCGGCACCGTGGTCTTCGCCAACACCCACCTCGGCACGGGGGAGTGGACCGAGATCGAGGCCCCGGTCCGGACCGACCCCACCGGCGGCTACAACCCCGGTGAGCCCTCCTGCCCCGGCTACAGCTCACCGATCGTGCCGCGTGCCGACGGCACCTCCTTCCTCTACCTGACCGCCACCTGGCTCGGCACCGGCAACCAGTGCCAGGTCCGTTTCGGCACCGGCGGCCTCGGCGGCCCGGTGGGCCAGGTCACCACGCCGTGGGTCGCGGGCAAGTGCCTGGACGTCGACACCAACACCAGCCGCAACGGCAACGCCGCCCAGCTGTGGGACTGCTCCACCGCCACTGGCCAGCGCTGGTCCGTCGCCCCCGACGGCACGGTGCGCGCGTTCGGCAAGTGCCTGGACATCGACGGCAACGGCACGGCCAACTTCACCAAGGTCCAGGTGTGGGACTGCGCCCCGGGCGTCGGCGGCCAGCAGTGGCGCCACCGGGCCGACGGCTCGCTGTTCAACCCGCAGTCCGGCCGCTGCCTGGACATCCCGTCCGGCGGCACCGCCAACGGCACCAAGCTGCAGATCTACGACTGCAACGGCCTCGGCACCCAGAAGTGGAACCTGCCCGTCTAGCCGCGCGAGCACCCGGGGCCCGGTGCCCCGGGTGTCGCCTACGCTCGACAGCACCATGACGAACAACCTCACCCCCCTGGAGCCGAAGGCCGACAAGGCCACGGTCAGACGGCACAACCTCAGCCTGGTCCTGAGGGCCGTGCACGACGCGGGGGAGGCGACCAGGGCCGGTGTCGCCACGCACGTCGGACTGACGCGCGCGGCGGTGTCGTCCCTGGTCGAGCAGTTGCTGGAGTACGGCGTCGTCTCCGAGTGGGGCAAGACCAGCAGCGGCCAGGCGGGCCGGCCCGGCACCGTCCTGAAGGTCTCCCGCTCGGGCCCGGCGGGCCTCGGCGTCGAGATCAACATCGACTACATCGCGGTGTGCGTCGTCGACCTCGCCGGCACCGACCGGGTGCGGCTCGTCGAGCACGTCGACAACCGCGGGGTCGAGCCCTCCGAGGTCCTGGCGCGCGCGGCCCGGCTGGCGGCGCGCGCCATCGGCTCGGCGGCGGACCAGGAGCTCGAACCGGCCGGAGTCCATGTCGCGCTGCCCGGCCTGGTGACGGGCGGCACCGTGCGCCAGGCGCCCAACCTGGGCTGGCGGCGGGTCGCCGTGGAGGGGCTGTTCGCCCAGGCGCTCCTCGCCCTGCGCCCTGACCGCCGGCCCCTGCCGGTCAGCTCCGACAACGAGGCCAACGCCGCCGCCCTGGCCGAGCTGTGGTTCGGCGCCGGCACCGAGGGCGTGCGCAGCTTTCTCTACCTGACCGGCGAGATCGGCGTCGGCGGTGCCCTGGTGCTCGGCGGCGAGCTGCTGCGCGGCGCGCACGGCTTCGCCGGGGAGATCGGGCACACGGTCGTCGACCCGGAGGGCCCGCGGTGCCGGTGCGGTGCCCACGGCTGCCTGGAGCAGTACGCCGGACAGGCCGCGCTGCTCACCGCCGCCGGCATCGACGCGGACGCGGGCGCGCGGGGCGTCGCCGAACTCGAACGCCGCGCGCGGCAGGGCGATCCGTCCGCGCTGTCCGCCGTCGAACGGGCCGGTCGGCAACTGGGCGTGGTGCTCTCGGGCGCGGTGAACCTCTTCGACCCCGAGGCGGTGATGCTCGGCGGCGTCTACCGCGAGCTGATGGACTGGCTCGCCCCGGCCGTCGACCGCGAACTGGCCCGGCGCGTGGTCTCCGGGCTGTGGAGCGAGGACGGCAAACGGCTGCGGGCCGCGTCCCCGCTCGGCGACGCGGCCCGGGGCGCGGCCGGCACGATCGTCCGCGAGGTACTGGCCGACCCGACGGCGTACGCGGAACGGGACGCGGGCTGACACGGAGGGCGGCCGCCCGGCGGCCCCCCGCGCCCGGCCTCCCTCACCCGCGGTTGGCGGCGATCATCTCCCGGTACCAGCGGTAGCTGTCCTTCGGCGTGCGCCGCTGCGTGTCGTAGTCGACCCGCACGATGCCGAAGCGCTTGTCGTAGCCGTACGCCCACTCGAAGTTGTCCAGCAGCGACCACACGTAGTACCCGCGTACGTCCACGCCCGCGTCGATCGCCGCCCGCAGCGCGGTGAGGTGGTCGCGCAGGTAGGCGACCCGGTCGGTGTCGTGGACCGTGCCGTCGGCGGCGGCCGCGTCGTCCTCCGCCGAGCCGTTCTCGGTGATGTGGACCGGCGGGAGCGCGTCGCCGTACTGCCGCTTCAGGGCGACGAGCAGGTCGGTGAAGCTGTCCGGCACGACCGGCCAGTTCATCGCCGTGTGCCGCACCCCGGGGTGCCGTACCTCCTCGTAGCGGTTGTCCGTGGCCACGCGGCGGGCCGGGTCGCTCTCGCGGTGGGGGGCGTCGGCGACCACGATCGGCCGGTAGTAGTTGACGCCGAGGAAGTCCAGGGGCTGGGAGATCAGCTCCAGGTCGCCGTCCCGCCGGAAGTCCTCTCCGGTGATCAGCTCGCCCCAGGTCTCCTCCTCGGTGGCCGGGTAACGGCCCGCGAGGATCGGCTCGGTCCACACCAGGTTGTGCTGGGTGTCCGCGCGAACCACCGCCGCCAGGTCGGCCGGGGAGTCGGTGGCGGGCAGGTTGCGGTCCAGGTTGAGCGTGATGCCGACCTCGCGCACCCCGGCCGCCCGCAGCGCCTTCACCGCCAGCCCGTGGCCGACCAGCAGGTGGTGGGCGGCGGCCAGCGCGCCCCGGCCCTCCTTGGCACCCGGTGCGTGCCGGCCGATGGAGTAGCCGAGGAAGGAGCTGCACCACGGCTCGTTGAGGGTGATCCAGCGGGGCACCCGGTCGCCCAGGTGCTCCGCGACCACCGCCGTGTACTCGGCGAACCGCTCCGCCGTCTCCCGGACCCGCCAGCCGCCCCGGTCTTCGAGGGCCTGGGGGAGGTCCCAGTGGTAGAGGGTGGCGGCCGGTTCGATGCCCGCCGCCAGCAGTTCGTCCACCAGGCGGGAGTAGAAGTCGAGCCCCTTGGGGTTCACCGCGCCCGAGCCGTCCGGCACGATGCGCGGCCAGGCGATCGAGAAGCGGTAGGAGTCCACGCCGAGGTCGCGCAGCAGGGCCACGTCCTCGGGGTAGCGGTGGTAGTGGTCGCAGGCCACGTCACCGGTGTCGCCGTTCACCACCAGGCCGGGGGTGCGGCTGTAGGTGTCCCAGATCGACGGTCCGCGGCCGTCCTCGGTCGCCGCGCCCTCGATCTGGTACGAGGCGGTCGCGGCGCCGAAGACGAAGCCGGGCGGGAAACCGGGGTACTCACTCATGCTGTGCTGCTCATCTCCGTGCTTGCGGGGTGTGCGAGGTTCACTTGACGGAACCGCCGGTGATCCCGGCGGCGATGTACTTCTGGGCGAGGACGAGGAGGATCGCCGCGGGCACCGCGGACAGCACCGACGCGGCCATCACCGAGCCCCAGTCGCCGACGTGCGCGCCGATGTACTGGTAGATGCCCAGGGTGATGGGCTTGACCTCGTCGGTCGTGTTCAGGGTGAGCGCGAACATGAAGTCGCTCCACGAGAACAGGAACGCGAACAGGCCCGACGTGATCAGCGAGTTGCGGCTCATCGGCAGCACCACCCGGACGAAGGTGCGCACCGGACCGGCGCCGTCGATCTGCGCGGCCTCGATCACCTCGCCCGGGATCGACACCATGAAGGAGCGCATCAGCACGATGGAGAACGGGATGCCCAGCGAGGCGTCCGCCAGCATCAGGCCGAAGTAGGAGTTGACCAGGCCCAGGTCGACGTAGGAGTTGTAGAGCGCGTTGGCGATGACGATGCCCGGCACCATCTGGGTGATCAGCGTGCCGAACACGATGGTGCGCGAGCCGCGCAGCCCGAACCGCGCGAGACCGTACGCGGCGGGCGCCGAGATCGCCAGGCAGATGGCGACCGCGCCGAGCGAGACCGCGAGCGAGGTCAGCAGGTGCCCGCCCTGGTCGCTGATCGCCTTGGAGAAGCCGGAGAAGTCCAGGCTGCCCGGCACCGGGTCGACCTGGAGCAGCCCGGAGTCGGGCTGGAGCGCGGTGTTGAGCATCCAGTACAGCGGGAACAGCATCACGCACAGGATGAGCACGCCGGCGACGGTGGAGCCCCAGCGGCGCCGGGAGGCGGTGGGCGTGTGGGAGGCCATGGACGTCACTTCCCCTCGGTGCGGTTGGCCCGCAGGTAGAACACCGCGAACACGGCGGAGATCAGGATGAGTACGTTGCCGACGACGGCGCCCGCGCCGAAGTCCAGCTGGACGAAGGAGTTCTGGTAGGTCAGGGTGCCGAGTGTCTGGGTCGCGTCGGCCGGGCCGCCGTCGGTCAGGGCGAGGATCAGGTCGAGGATCTTCACCGTCGACATGAAGCCCAGCACGAGGACGACCGTGACGACGGGCCTGAGCATCGGCAGGGTCACCGAACGGAAGGTCCGCCAGGCCGAGGCGCCGTCCAGCGCGGCCGCCTCGTGCAGCTCCTTCGGGATCTCCTGGAGACCGCCGTACAGGATGACCATGTTGAACGGGATGCCGATCCAGATGTTGACCAGGATGACCGAGAGCAGGGCCATCTCCGGGCTGGTCAGCCAGGGCGTGTGACCGCCGATCCCGAGCGTGTCCAGGAACGAGTTGAGCACGCCCGTGTCCTGGTCGAGGATGCGCCGCCAGACGATGCCGGACACCACCATGGGCACCAGCCAGGGCAGCAGGATCAGTGAGCGCAGCACCCCGTTCAGCGGGAAGCGGCGGCTGAAGAACACCGCGAGCGCGAGGCCGATGCAGAACTGGCCGAGCAGGGAGCCCGCCGTGAAGACGAGCGTGTGCCACAGCGCCTTGCCGAACAGGGCGTCCTGGAACACGTTGGACCAGTTGTCGGCGCCGTTGAAGGGCGCCTCACCGGTGAAGAAGGTCTTCGGCGTGTAGTCCTGGAAGCTCATCACGACGTTGCGCACGAGCGGGTAGCCGAAGAACAGCAGCATGAAGACGACGGCGGGGGCTACGAACCCCCACTGCGTGAGCCTGCGGCGGCGCGCGATCCGGGCGGGGTCGGGAGCGGAGGCCGGCTCGGACGCCTTGGCGGGCGTCTGCGCGCCGACGGTGGAGGTGGGCATGGGCGTGGTCATGGGGTCGTACCTCAGTTCCCGCTCGTGGCCCGCTGCTGGGCGCGCTTCAGGGCGGTCTCACTGGACTGGCCGGTCAGGGCGGACTGGAAGGCGCTCTGCAGCGCGAGCGACACACTCGACCAGCCGGCACCGAGCTTCGCCGTCCGGGACCGGGCGACGGCCACCTGGTCGGCGAGGGAGTCCAGCTCGGGCACCTTCTCGCGCCAGACGGCGGCGGCCTTGGCGTTGGCCGGGACCATCCAGCTGTTGAGCGCGTAGGTCAGCTGCTCCTTCTCGCTCGCCAGACACGCGACGATCTTGCCGGCCGTCTTCTCCCGGGCCTCGTCACCGGTGTTGGGCACGGTGAGGACGGCACCGCCGAGCGGGCCGACCGAGTCGTCGCCGGCCCGCGGCACCGGGATCGGCGCGATGCCCCAGTGCAGCGACGTGTCGCTGTTGAGGGTCTCGACCTGCCACGGGCCGTTGATCATCATCGCCGCGTTCCCGGCCATGAACTGGTCGTTGACGTCGGCCTGGGTCCAGTTGACCGTCGACTTCGACAGCGAACGGTCCTTCAGCAGGCCCTTCCAGTAGTCCAGGGCCTCGACCACCTTCGGACCGTCCAGGTCGGTCTCGTCACCGCCGTTGGACCACATGAACGGCGTGAACTGGAAGACGCCGTCCTCCGCGCCGCCCGCGCTGAGCGCCAGGCCGTACTGCTTGCCCCGCGTGAGCTTCTGCGCCGTCGCCCGCAGTTCGGCCCAGGTGGTGGGCACCTCGACGCCCGCCTGGTCGAGCAGGTCCTTGTTGTAGAAGAGGGCGAGGGTGTTCACCGAGCGGGCCGCGCCGTAGTACGTGCCCTTGTACGAGCCGAAGTCCACGATCCCGTCGGGGATGTCGTCGGTGCTCAGCCCGAGGGTCCTCAGGTCGACCAGGCCGCCCGCGTCGGCGAAGGTCGGCATCTCGGACGCGTCGAACTGCACGATGTCGGGCAGCGACTTGGACGAGGCCATGCGCAGGGCCTTCGTCATCACCTGCGCCGCCGGGACGCTCTGCTGCTCGATCGTGACGCCCAGCTCCTTGCCGCAGCGGGCCATCGCCTCCGCGTCCCAGCGGTGGTACGACTCGTCGGTCGAGGAGTTCATCACGGTGTACGTGTCGGCGTCGCGCTGCTGTCCGCAGCCGGCCAGTGCCGCCCCGGCGACCAGCACGGACACCGCGGTGAACGGGGCGACGACTCGGCGTGAGCGTCCTCGCCCGCGGCGCGCGGCAGCCGGGGGGTGTGCTGTCAAGGCGAGCGAGGTGAAGCGCTTCGACATGGTGCGGCCCTTGCTGTCGTACCGTCCGGCTTCCTCGCCGGACTGTTTTGTTTGATGTGATGACTAATACGTCACGAACCCGCTTCCGCGCTAGAGCAAAGTGGCCCCGCTCTCTCCGTTCCACGGGGTGAGGAGGCCGTTCTCTTGCGTAATAATGCCAGCTCAGCCCGTAGAAGCCGGTGTGAACGCCTTAGCGTCGGGATTTGTTTTGTGTACGATCAAAACGCTGTGAGACGGCCTCCGTGCTCCCACCCCGACAGCTCCCGCCCCACCCAAGGAAGATCATGAAGTTCACCGACGGCTTCTGGCTCATCCGCGAGGGCGTGCATCTCTCGTACGCCACCGAGGTGCGCGATGTACGCCTCCAATCGAAGCGCTTCACCGCCCATGCCGCCGTGAAGAAGGTGACGCGGAGGGGGGACACGCTCAACGCGCCGCTCCTCACGGTCGAGTGCTTCTCTCCCGCCGAGGGCGTCATCGGCGTCCGCGTCACCCACCACGCCGGCAAGCGCCGGCCGGGGCCCGACTTCGCGCTCACCGAGGCGGAGGGCGGCGCCGGCGAGGTGCGCCGGGAGGGCACCGTCACCGAGCTGACCAGCGGCCCGCTCACCCTCCGCCTGGACCGCGAGGGCCCCTTCGGCCTCACCTTCCACGACGCGGACAGACGCGAGCTGACCCGCGCCGACGCCAAGGGCACCGCCTTCGCCACCACCGGTGACGGCGCCCACCACATGCTGAGCCGCCTCGCTCTCGGTGTCGGCGAGCAGATCTACGGCCTCGGCGAGCGCTTCACCCCGTTCGTCAAGAACGGCCAGGTCGTCGACATGTGGCAGGCCGACGGCGGCACCAGCAGCGAGCAGGCCTACAAGAACGTCCCGTTCTACCTCTCCTCGCGCGGCTACGGCGTCTTCGTCAACCACCCCGGCGCGGTCTCCTTCGAGGTCGGCTCCGAGTCCGTCGGCCAGGTCCAGTTCAGCGTCGAGGACCAGACGCTGGAGTACTACGTCGTCGCCGGGCCCACCCCCAAGGACGTCCTCACCCGCTACACCGCCCTCACCGGCCGCCCCGCCCTCCCGCCGGCCTGGTCCTTCGGCCTGTGGCTCACCACGTCCTTCACCACCTCCTACGACGAGCAGACGGTGACCTCGTTCGTGGACGGCATGGCCGAGCGCGGCATCCCGCTCTCCGTCTTCCACTTCGACTGCTTCTGGATGCGCGAGTACCAGTGGTGCGACTTCGAATGGGACCCGGACGTCTTCCCGGACCCGGACGGCATGCTCGCCCGGCTCAAGGCCAAGGGGCTCAGGGTCAGCGCCTGGATCAACCCCTACATCGCCCAGAAGTCCCCGCTCTTCGACGAGGCCGCCGCCCTCGGGCACCTGGTGCGCAGGCCGGACGGCGACATCTGGCAGTGGGACCTGTGGCAGGCCGGCATGGGCCTGGTCGACTTCACCAGCCCCGCCGCCCGCGACTGGTACGCCGGCAAGCTCAAGCCGCTGCTCGACCAGGGCGTGGACTGCTTCAAGACCGACTTCGGCGAGCGCATCCCCACCGACGTGGTCTGGCACGACGGCGCCGACCCGGAGCGCATGCACAACTACTACACGCACCTGTTCAACCGCACCGTCTTCGAACTCCTCGAGAAGGAGCGCGGCCAGGGCGAGGCCGTCCTCTTCGCCCGCTCGGCGACCGCGGGCGGCCAGCAGTACCCCGTGCACTGGGGCGGCGACTGCTGGTCGTCCTTCGAGGCGATGGCCGAGTCACTGCGCGGCGGCCTGTCCCTGTCCCTGAGCGGCTTCGGCTTCTGGAGCCACGACATCGGCGGCTTCGAGGGCACGCCCGACCCGGCGGTCTTCAAGCGCTGGCTCGCCTTCGGCCTGCTGTCCTCGCACAGCCGGCTGCACGGCTCCTCGTCGTACCGGGTGCCGTGGGAGTTCGGCGAGGAGGCGGTCGACGTCGCCCGCCGCTTCACCCTCCTCAAGCACCGCCTGATGCCCTACCTGTACGGCGTCGCCGCCGAGGCCCACCGCACCGGCGTGCCCCTGATGCGGCCGATGGTCCTGGAGTTCCCGCACGACCCGGCATGCCGTCCGCTGGACCGCCAGTACATGCTCGGCTCCGACGTCCTGGTCGCCCCGGTCTTCACCGAGGACGGTGAGGTCGAGGTCTACCTCCCCGAGGGCACCTGGACCCACCTGCTGACCGGCGAGCGCGTCACCGGCCCGGCCTGGCGCACCGAACGGCACGGCTACGACAGCCTGCCGCTGTACGTCCGCGAGGGCGCCGTCCTGCCGCTGGGCTCCGACGACCAGCGTCCCGACGGCGACTGGCTGGACGCCCCGACCCTGCTGGTCCACCCGTCCGCCGCCGCCGACTACGCGGCCGAGGTCACCGTGCCCGACCTGCTGGGCACGCCGGCCGCCACCTTCCGCGTGCGCCGCGACGGTGACGTCCTGCGGGTCGCCGCGAGCGGCACCGACCGCTCCTTCACCGTCCGGGTCGCGGGCGGCGCGAGCGCGGCGGGGGCCGGGGAGGTGACCGTGCCGCTGACCTGACCCCGGTGAGCGGGTGGACCACACGGCGAAGCGGCACGCGGGGGCGCGTGCCGCTTCGCTCTGCCGGGCATCCTCGGGGGTGTTCCGCGGGGGTGCGGGGTGTGTGCCTCAGCGCTCCAGGGCGCCGAGCGCCGTCAGCAGCCGGTCCACGTCCTCCGCGCTGCTGTACGGAGCGAGGCCCACACGTACGCCGCCCTCGTCGCCGAGGCCCAGCCGGCGCGCGGCCTCCACGGCGTAGAAGGAACCGGCAGGCGCGTCGACCGCCCGCTCGGCGAGCTGCCGGTAGACGTCGGCCGGGCGCAGGCCCGCCACGGTGAACAGCAGCGTCGGGGTGCGCCGTGCCGCCCGCGAGTACACGGTGATCCCGCCCAGCTCCGCGAGCCCTCGTTCGAGGCGCTCGCGCAGCGCCTCCTCGTGCGCCTCCAGCGCGGCGAACGAGGCGACCAGCCGGTCCCGGCGAGAGCCTTCGGCCTCCGGTTCGAGCCCCGCCAGGAAGTCCACCGCCGCGCTCGTCCCGGCCAGCAACTCATACGGCAGGGTGCCCAGCTCGAAACGCTCGGGCACGGTGTCGGCGGACGGCAGCAGCTTGTCCGGGCGCAGCGACTCCAGCAGCTCGGCCCGGCCGGTCAGCACGCCCAGGTGTGGGCCGAGGAACTTGTACGGCGAGCACACCAGCGTGTCCGCGCCCGTCGCCGCCAGGTCCACCACGGCGTGCGAGGCGTAGTGCACCGCGTCGACGTGGAAGTGCGCCCCGTTCGCGTGGACGAGGGACGCCAGCGCCGGCAGGTCCGGCATGGTCCCGATCAGGTTCGACGCGGCGGTGACCGCGACCAGCCTGGTGCGCGGGCCCAGCACCGCCGCGAGGTGCTCGGGACGCAGCTCGCCGGTGGCCGGGTCGAAGTCCGCCCACCGCACGTCTGCCCCGGCCGCCTCGGCCGCCTGCACCCACGGCCGGATGTTCGAGTCGTGGTCGAGCCGGGTGACCACCACCTCGTCGCCCGGCCCCCAGCCCTTGGCCAGGGTCCGCGACAGGTCGTAGGCGAGCTGGGTGGAGCTGCGCCCGAAGACGACCGTCCCCGGCGTGGTCCCGAGGAGGTCGGCGAGCGCGGACCGCGCCTCGTCGACGATCCGGTCCGCGTTGCGCTCGCCCTCGGTGTTGCGCCCCCGGTTGGCGAGCGGGGCGGTCAGCGCCGCCGCGATCGCGTCGATCACCGGCTGCGGGGTCTGCGTACCGCCCGGCGCGTCGAACCGCGCGGTACCGGACTTCAGGGCGGGCACGTGCGCGCGGATCGCGGCGACGTCGAGGGCCATGGGGCAACTCCAGGGTCGTGGGGCCAGGCGGACGGGGAGGCGGATGGTCGTCAGGCGATGCGGTCCTTCGGCCGGGGCGGCAGGTAGGTGGTACGGCTGGGCCGCACCCCGAGCCGCACCTGCGACTCCAGCCACATGATCGCAGCCCCGGTGGGTCGACGACAGGGACGAACGGGCCCTCGGCGGCCAGGCGCTCCCGGAGGGCCGAGGCGACGCCCGGCATCTCGGTGCAGCCCAGCACGATCACGTCCGCCTCCCGCGCCGCCACCGCCGCCCGGGCCTGCCCGGCGAGCGCCTCGACCAGCCGGTCGCCGGGGTCCAGGTCGAGGACGGAGCCGGCCGTGCCCCAGCGCACCCCCGGTCCGCTGGCCCACCCCGTGCACGCCGTCCCGTTCGCCGGCCACCTGCCGGGCGGTGCGGCGCCGGTCACCGCCTGGCCGGTGTGACCCTTCGAACGGGCCGACGAGGACCGCGCCGACACCGTCGCGCTGGGCCTCGCCCTGCGCGAACCCTTCGTCCGGTCCTGGCTCGCCGGAGCCCGCACCCGGGCCGACCACGACAGCGCCGTCCGCCGCCGCCTGCCGGCGGAGGTCGTCACCGGCCGGGGGACCGTCGGCCGGGAGGTCGTCGAGCAGGCGGTCGACCTGGGCCGGCGGCTGGAGGACCGGCACGTGGGTCTGGCCGTACGCGCCGAGAAACCGCCCGTGGCGGACCGTCCCGACACCGTCCCCGCACCGCTGCTCGCCGCCCTGTCCCGGCACGGCGTCACCGCCCAGGCGGTCGCGGAGGGCGACGGAGACCGGGCGCTGTGGTCCGGCAGCGGTCCCCGGCCCGACGACGACGAACCCCGCCAGCCGCTGCGCCGGGTGCGCCGGGCGCTCGCCGAACTTCCCACCGGCCGGCGGCCGCCGGCTGGTGGCCGGCATCGGCAGGCCCCGCCAGGGCCCCGGCGGCCTGGCCGACACCCTGACCGAGGCCCGCAACGCGGCCCGGCTCGCCACCGCCAGGGACGTCCGGCCGTCCGGCCGTCCGTGGAACACACCGACGAACTCGGCGTGGGCGGACTGCCGGCCGCCTGGCAGCAGTCCGACATCACCCGCGCCTTCGCCGAGAGCGCGCTCGCCCCGCTGGGCGGCCCCGAGCACGCCCACCTGCTCACCACCTTGCGGGTCTTCCTCGAGCACGGCGGCTCCGCCGCCACCGCCCGCGCCCTCGGCCTGCACCGCAACACCGTCGCCGCCCGGCTGCGTCAGGTCCGCGAACGCCTCGGCGTCCCTCTGGACGACCCCAGCAACCGGCTCGCCCTCCAGATGGCCTGCCGTGCCCCGACCTCCCCCTGAGCCCGCCCGGCCACCGCGGGAGCGTCAGGACACCGCGGCCTCCGGCTCGGCCTCCGGCGGCTCCTTCTCCCGCCCGCCGGGATGCCGGTGCCGCCAGACCCAGAAAACCGTGCAGGACAGCAGCGCCCACCCGGCCAGCACCAGGAACGGGAACACGTGCTGGTGGCCCTGGAAGTACACCGCGGTGTGCTGCGCGTTGACCGAGGCCCCGGGCGGCAGCCACCGGCCGATCACCCCCAGCGGCGACGGCAGCAGCGGCCAGGACACCGCGCCGCCCGAGGAGGGGTTGCCGATGATCACCATCAGGCCCCAGGTCGGCAGCATCGCCCACCGGCCGAACATGGTGTTGAACATGGTGAAGACCATGCCGGACACGAACATCGTGAGCGCCAGGATCAGCCACGACTCGGCGAACGGCAGGTCCACCGCGCCCAGCAGCCAGTCCACCGTGGCCGCGATGACGAACCCGCCGAGCAGCGCGTAGGCCACCGTGAACAGGATGCGCTCCAACGGGGTGAGCGCCCGCGCGTGCACGCTCAGCTGGATCGCCCCGACGAAGCCGATGATCACGGCGGCCAGGGAGATGTAGAAGATGGCCAGCCCGCGCGGGTCGCCCCGCTGGAGGGGGTTGACGTCCCGGACGGTGACCTGGACGCCGAGCTTCTTCCCCACGGCCGGTGCCGTCTGCGCGAGCAGCTCGGCGACCGAGGCGCCGGACGCGCCGGACACGTCGAGGGCCGCGTCCCGACCGTCGTCGCGCAGCTCGAAGACCGCGAAGACCTCCTGCTGCTCGATCGCCTCGCGGGCCGCGGCGCGGGTCTCGTAGGGATGCACCCGCACCGAGGTGTTCAGCGCCTGTTCCAGGCCGCGCAGGAAGGCCCGGCCGCCCGCCTTCTCGTAGGAGCCGACCACGGCCGTGGGAATCAGGCGCGGCGTCGGGTTCGCCATCGAGTAGGTGTACGAGCCCGCGAAGAAGCCCGCCGCGGCGGCGAGGATCAGCACCAGCACGGTGGCCGGCCAGAACGGCGACTGCCGGAACGCGGACCACCGCCCGCGCGCCGGCCCGCCGTCGTCGGTCTCCTGCGACGTGTGTGCCATGTCCGGCCGGGTCAGGCGTGGACCAGCGGCGTGTCCACGAGGTGCTCCGCCACGAACCACGCCTGGAGTTCGTTGGTCCGCAGGACCTCGGAGACCAGCAGGTCGTTGGTGCCGTCGTCCCCGTACTCCTGGGTGCGGGCCGCCGCGTCGTGACACTCGGTCAGGATCAGCTCGTGCGCCTCCAGCAGCCGCGAGAGCATCGACGGCACCTCCTCCACCCCGTCCGGCGGGCGCGGCACGGTGGTGATCTCGGCGACGTGCCGGGGGTCGCCGACCGCGACGCCGCCGAGCGTCTGGACGCGTTCGGCGACGGTGTCGATCAGCTCCAGCTGCTCACCCGCGTGCTTGTCCAGCAGCAGGTGCAGTTGGTAGAACGTCGCCCCGCGCATCAGCCAGTGGTACTTCTTGTACAGATCGTGCAGGATCCGGGTGTCCGCCAGGACCTTGTTGAGCCGCTGGCAGGAGTAGAGCCGGGTGTCCATGGTCAGGGCCACGGGGAACTGCTTGACGGTGCCGAACTCCTGAATGGTCCGGCCCTTCTGGTGCAGCCAGGGCTGGCTGCCGTCCGACCGGTGCTCCGCGGACGACGGGGGTTTCGGCTTCGGGGAACTCACGCCTGGACTCCTTCCGGAGAGGACAGAAGAGCGGGCCGGCGCGATACCGCCGGTCCCGGTCCCCCCGCGCCAGTCGACCAGCCGTACGCCCGGCCCGCAAACGGTGGGGGTTGTCCGGGCCATCCGTCCCCGCTTAGGGTCGGCCCCGTCTGAAAGCGCTTTCTAGCCGACGGGCGGGTGCGACCGCGCCGCCGTCCGAGGAGGACCGCATGTCCGCACGTCCCGCCCGGCGCCGCGTCGCGGTGGTCGGCACCGGTGCCATCGTCACCGGCAGCCACCTGCCCGCCCTCGCCGCCCACGCCGACCGCGCCGAACTGGTCGCCGCCGTCGACGTGGACCCCGAGCGGCTCGACGCCTTCCGTGCGCAGGCGCCCGGCGACGTCGCGGGGTACGCGTCGACGGACGCCATGCTGGACGCCGTACGCCCCGACCTCGTCCTGGTCGGCACACCGCCGTCGCTGCACCGGGAGCAGACGGTGGCCGCGCTGAAGGCCGGTGCCTGGGTGCTGTGCGAGAAGCCGCTGTGCCTCTCCCTCGCCGAGTACGACGACATCGCGGCGGCCGAGGAGGCGTCCGGGGCGTACGCGTCCGTGATCTTCCAGCACCGGTACGGCTCCGGCGCGGCGCACGCCCGCGACCTGATCGCGAGCGGCGAGCTGGGCGCCCCGCTGGTCGCACACTGCCAGACGACCTGGCACCGCGACGCCGCCTACTACGCGGTGCCCTGGCGCGGCCGCTGGTCCACCGAGGGCGGCGGCCCGACCATGGGCCACGGCATCCACCAGTACGACCTGCTGCTGCATCTGCTGGGCCCCTGGGCGGAGATACGGGCCATGGCCTCGCGCCTGGTGCACGACACCGAGAGCGAGGACGTCTCCACCGCCCTGGTGCGCTTCGGGAGCGGCGCCCTCGCCACCGTCGTCAACAGCGTGCTGTCCCCGGAGGAGGTGAGCCGGATTCGCGTCGACTGCGCCGACGCGACGGTCGAGTTGACGCACCTGTACGGACACCGCAACGACGACTGGACCTACACCCCGGCCCGGCACGTCGCGCCCGCACGCGCCGCCGCCTGGCGCACCCCGGGCGCCGACGTGCCCAGCTCCCACACGGCGCAGCTCGGTGCCGTACTGGACGCCTGGGACGCCGGGGCCCGCCCGCCCGGCAGCGGCCAGGAGGCGCGCGCCACGCTGGAGTTCGCCGCGGCCCTGTACAAGGCGGCGTTCACCGGCCGGCCGGTGCGCGCGGGCGAGATCGCCGCCGGTGACCCCTTCTACTCCGCGATGCACGGCGACCACCCCGACTGGGCCCCCGGAGAACCCGCGTAACGGCCCAAGGCTGGAATATTCACAGCGAGTTGGGCCGCCGGAGGTGTGAACGGGTGGTCGAGATGCGCATCATCCCTGCATGAACTGCGGTCCGAGGGGCGGGCCGCGTCCTCATGGAGGTGTGGGCATGCACCGCAGACTCGCCACCGGACTCTCCGCCGCGGCCCTGGCCGTGACCACCGTCGTCGCCACCGCCGCGGCCGCCGACGCCGCTCCCGCCGACAAGGCACAGGTCCTCGCGAGCTGGACGCAGACCAGCGCGTCCAGCTACCAGGCCTGGATCGCCGCCCGGGCGAACAAGTCCGCCTGGTCCGCCTACGGTTTCGACTGGACCACCGACTACTGCTCCTCCTCGCCCGACAACCCGTTCGGCTTCCCCTTCAACACCTCTTGCGCACGGCACGACTTCGGTTACCGCAACTACAAGGACGCGGGCACCTTCAGCGCCAACAAGTCCCGTCTCGACAGTGCCTTCTACGAGGACCTCAAGCGCGTCTGCGCCGGTTACGGCGGCGCCACCAAGACCGCCTGCAACAGCACGGCCTGGACCTACTACCAGGCCGTGAAGGTGTTCGGCTGACGAGCCCGGGCAGGCGCCGCCGCCAACGCGGCCGCCGCACTGGCGATGCCCAGGACGGCGCCCGCGGCGACGTCACCGGGATAGTGCACGCCGGTGTGGACCCGGGAGTAGCCGACGGCGCCCGCCAGCGCGCCCAGCGGTACGGCCGCCTCGGGCAGGACGACGCCCACGGCCGTGGCGAACGCGACCGCCGCGGCCGTGTGTCCCGAGGGGAACGACGCCGACGCGGGCATGGGCACGTACCGGTCCACCGTCAC
Organism: Streptomyces violaceoruber; assembly: GCF_033406955.1. Classification (NCBI taxonomy): domain Bacteria; kingdom Bacillati; phylum Actinomycetota; class Actinomycetes; order Kitasatosporales; family Streptomycetaceae; genus Streptomyces; species Streptomyces violaceoruber. The sequence goes on from NZ_CP137734.1 coordinate 7,395,939, forward strand.
CCGCGCCGCCTCCCGGTCCGGGCGCGCCCGGTGCACCAGACGCTTGCCCAGCAGGTTCGCCGAGGCCGACGCCACGGCGATCGCCCCGACGCCGACGAGGGCCGCCCGCCGCGCCCGCGCACCGCTCAGCGCGAGCGCGGCGGCGATTCCCAGCGAGACCTTCGAATGGTCCGCGGCGTGGGACAGGCGCCGCAGCGCCCGGTCGAGCGTGGGGGTGGACGTGGCGGCCACCGCCGCGTACAGCGCGCCGTCCACGGCCCGCAGCTCCGCGAGTACGGCGGCGAGGGCCCGCCTGCCCGCTGACCCCGGGCCGGATGGCGGCCCGAGGGGACCACGGGTGCCGCCGTCGGCGTCGGTCGGTTCGGTCATGGGCTCCAGCTCCGCGGGGAGACGCGACCCCGCCATCCTGATCGTCCCCGGACCCGGCGGCGCGTGGGCGGGGCCCGTCCGGGGGACGGCGGGCAGGGATGGCGGTCGCGGTCCGTGGGGTGGCGGGCAGGGGATGGCGGTTGCGGTCCGTGGGGTGGCGGGCTGGGATGGCGGTTGCGGCTCGGTCGGTGTGGCCCGGGCGGTGCGGCTCGGCCCCGCCGGGTCCACGCACCGGAGGGCCGTCGGCCGGCCCTCGTGGAGTCGGCCGGCGGCCCGGTGCGGCGGCGGTGGGTCAGTCGGCGGCCTTGAATCCGCGCAGCCGCAGGCTGTTGCCGACGACGAAGACGGAGGAGAAGGCCATGGCCGCTCCGGCGATCATCGGGTTGAGGAGTCCGGCGGCGGCGAGCGGCAGGGCGGCGACGTTGTAGGCGAAGGCCCAGAACAGGTTGGACTTGATGGTGCCGAGTGTCCTGCGGGCCAGCCGGATGGCGTCGGCGGCGGCGCGCAGGTCGCCGCGGACGAGGGTGAGGTCGCCCGCCTCGATGGCGGCGTCGGTGCCGGTGCCCATGGCGAGGCCCAGGTCGGCCTGGGCGAGCGCGGCGGCGTCGTTGACCCCGTCGCCGACCATCGCCACCGAACGACCCTCGCCCTGGAGGCGCTTGACGACGGCGACCTTGTCCTCGGGCATGACCTCGGCGATCACGTGCGCGGGAGCGATGCCGACCTCGGCGGCCACCGCCTCGGCGACGGCCCGGTTGTCACCGGTGAGGAGGATCGGTGTCAGGCCCAGCGCCCGCAGCCGGGTGACGGCCTCGCCGCTGGTGTCCTTGACCGCGTCGGCGACCTCCAGGACGGCCCGGGCCTCGCCGTCCCAGGCGACGGCGATCGCGGTGCGGCCGGCGGCCTCCGCCCGGGTCTTCGCGCGCCCGAGCTCGGCGGGCAGTTCCATGGCCCACTCGGCGAGCAGCTTCTCGCGGCCGACCAGGACCGCGTGGCCCTCGACGACGCCCTGCACGCCGAGACCGGGCACGTTGGCGAAGTCCTCGGGGGTGGGCAGGGCGCCGGCCCGTTCGGTGGCGCCCGCGGCCACCGCCTGCGCGATCGGGTGCTCCGAGGCGTGCTCCAGTGCTCCGGCCAGCCGCAGCACGTCCGCCTCGTCGGTGCCGTCGGCGGTGTGCACGGCGAGCAGGGTCATGCGGCCGGTGGTGACGGTCCCGGTCTTGTCCAGGACGATGGTGTCGACCTTTCGGGTGGACTCCAGGACCTCGGGGCCCTTGATGAGGATGCCGAGCTGGGCGCCGCGACCGGTGCCGACCATCAGCGCGGTCGGGGTGGCGAGGCCCAGCGCACAGGGGCAGGCGATGATCAGGACGGCGACGGCGGCGGTGAACGCGGCGGCCGGTCCGGAGCCGTTGCCGAGCCAGAAGCCGAGGGTGGCCAGCGCGAGGGCGATCACGACGGGGACGAAGACACCGGAGATGCGGTCGGCGAGCCGCTGGGCCGCGGCCTTGCCGTTCTGCGCGTCCTCCACCAGCCTGGCCATCCGCGCCAGCTGGGTGTCCGCGCCGACCCGCGTCGCCTCGACCACCAGTCGGCCGCCCGCGTTCACGGTCGCCCCGGTGACCCCGTCGCCCGCGGCGACCTCGACCGGCACCGACTCGCCGGTGAGCATCGACGCGTCGACCGCAGAGCTGCCCTCGACGACCGTGCCGTCGGTCGCGATCTTCTCGCCGGGGCGGACCAGGAACCGGTCGCCGACCGTCAGGTCCCCCACCGGGATCCGCTCCTCACGGCCGCCCCGCACGACCGTGACGTCCTTGGCGCCCAGCTCCAGCAGCGCCTTCAGCGCGGCACCGGCCTTGCGCTTGGACCGCGCCTCGAAGTAGCGCCCGGCGAGGATGAAGGCGGTCACCCCGGCCGCGGCCTCCAGGTAGATGTTCCCGGAGCCGTCGCCGCGCGCGATGGTCAGCTCGAAGGGGTGGGTCATGCCGGGCGTGCCCGCGGTGCCGAGGAACAGTGCCCACAACGACCACAGGAACGCTGCCGAGGTGCCGACCGAGATCAGGGTGTCCATGGTGGCCGCGCCGTGCCGGGCGTTGGTGAACGCCGCCTTGTGGAAGGGCCAGGCCGCGTACGTCACCACGGGCGCCGCCAGCGTCAGCGACAGCCACTGCCAGTACTCGAACTGCAGCGCGGGCACCATCGCCATCGCGATCACCGGGACCGCCAGCACCACCGACGTCACCAGCCGCTCCCGCAGCGGCCGCAGCTCGTCGACGGTCTCGGCGCCCCCCGGCCCGGACCCGGCACCGGTACGCACCGGTTCGGGCTCGCGGGCCGTGTACCCGGTCGCCTCGACGGTGGCGATCAGCTCCGGGACGGACACGTCACCGGCATAGCTGACCTTCGCCTTCTCCGTCGCGTAGTTGACGGTCGCGGTGACCCCCTCCATCCGGTTCAGCTTCTTCTCGATCCGGGCGGCGCACGAGGCGCAGGTCATGCCGCCGATGGCGAGTTCCACCTCGGCCGGTGCGCTGGTCGTACTGGTGGTCATGGCTGCTCCTGATGCGGGTCGTCGGCCGGGACCCGGCGTCGCGGGTCCCGGCGTTGCGGCGTTGCGGGCGGGGGAGTGCGGGGCGGTCAGACGCGGCCGGTCAGCTCGTACCCGGCCTCGTCGACCACCTCGGCGATCGCGGCGTCGTCCGGCTCCGCGTCGGCGGTGACGGTGACCCGGCCGGTGTCGAGTTGGACGTCGACGCCGGTCACGCCGTCCAGCTCGCCGATCACCCGGGTGAGGGTCGCGCTGCAGTGACCGCAGCTCATGCCGGCGACGGCGTAGGCGGTGGTGACGGGGGCGGTGACATTCGAGGGCATTGCTTCCTCCGGAGGTGTGGACACAAATACGGGGCGGGGGTATCCGCCCGGCCCATCCATGTATACCCCTAGGGGGTACCCAACGCAAGCGTCTCCATCGCTTGACTCGTTACCCCCCAGGGGTATGGTGACGTGCATGAAGAGGGCCGCCGAGTGAGCCGGAGCCCCTGGATCCGAGGAGACGACCGTCATGCACACCGGACTGAGGATCACCGCGTTCGCCGCCGCGCTGGCCGCCACCTTCGGCACCGCCTACGGCGTCGGCACGGGAGTGGACCCGCTCGTCGCGGACGGCGCCGCGCCCGCGCCCCACGACGAGCACGGCGCATCGGACGGGCCGCGGGAACCGACGCCGCGGCCGAAGGAGGGCGGCGGCCACGGGGGCCACGAGAGCACCCCGCCCGGCGGCCTGCAGATCTCCGAGGGCGGCTACACCCTCGACCTCGCCACTTCGCGCGTCACCGCCGGTCGGCGCACCGAGCTGCGCTTCACGGTCCGGGACGCGAGCGGCGCGGCCGTGACCGCGTACCAGCGCGAGCACGACAAGGAGCTGCATCTCGTCCTGGCCTCACGCGACCTGGTCACCTACCGCCACCTGCACCCCACCCGGGCCGCCGACGGCACCTGGAGCACCCCCGTCGACCTGCCCGCCGCGGGCGGCTACCGCGTCTTCGCCGACTTCACCCCGGCCGGCGAGGGCGCGGAGAACCTCACCCTCGGCGCCGACCTGGCCGCCTCCGGCCGATACGAGCCCGCACGGCTCCCGGCCCCGGACGGCACCGCCCGGACCGACGGTTACGAGGTCGAACTCGACGGTTCCCTGCGCCCCGGCAAGGCGAGCGAGCTGAAGCTGAAGGTGTCCCGCGACGGCCGACCCGTGGGCGACCTCCAGCCCTACCTGGGCGCCTACGGCCACCTGGTCGCCCTGCGCTCCGGAGACCTCGCCTACCTCCACGTCCACCCGAACGGCGAACCCGGCGACGGCACCACCAGGCCGGGCCCCGAGGTCTCCTTCACCGCCACCGCGCCCAGCGCCGGCACCTACCGCCTCTTCCTGGACTTCCGGCACGGGGGCGAGGTCCACACCGCGGCGTTCACCGTCCGCGCCGGATCGGTGCCGGACGCGCCGGAGACCGCCCCGGCCGCCACGCCGGAGCACACCGACGGCACCGACGGCACCGACGGCCACGGGCACTGACCGGCGATCCCTCCGCGACCCTCAGGCCGTGACGACCCGGACCCCCGCCTCCTCGAACCGCCCCACCAGCTCCGGGTCGGCCGCGCCGTCCGTCACCAGCGTGTCCACCGACTCGGTCGCGCAGATCCGGGCGAACGCCCGCCGGCCCAGTTTGCTGGAGTCGGCGGCCACGACGACCCGCTCGGCGCGCTCGCACAGCAGCCGGTTGATCGCGGCCTCGGCCTCGTCGTGGGCCGCGGCACCGTGGGCGACGTCGAAGGCGACGACGCCCAGGACCGCCACGTCGAGGGTCACCTGCCCCAGCACGCCGTCCGCGAGCGGGCCGATCAGCTCGTACGACTGCGCCCGGGCCACCCCGCCGGTCACCACGATCTTGAACTGCGGGCGAACGGCCAGTTCGTTGGCGATGTTGAGCGCGTTGGTCACCACGGTCAGCGCGGGGGTGCCGGAGGCCAGGTCGGCGCGCACGGCCAGGGCGCGCGCCACCTCCGTGGTGGTCGTGCCCCCGGTGAGTCCCACCGCCTCGCCGGGCGCCACCAGTGCGGCGACCGCCTGCGCGACGCGCTGCTTCTCCGAGGCGCGGCGGGCGGTCTTGTAACGCAGCGGCAGTTCGTACGACACCCCGTGCACCACCGCGCCACCGCGCGTGCGCACCAGCATCTGCTGCTCGGCGAGCCGGTCGAAGTCGCGGCGGATCGTCGCGGCCGAGACCTCCAGCTCGGTCGCCGCCTCCTCGACGTCCAGCCGGCCGCGCTCGACGAGCAGTTCCAGCAGCGCCTTCCAGCGGGCGTCGCGCGACATCCGCGCCTCCGTTCCTCGATCCCCGCCGACCCTAGCGCACGCACACTTCCCTCAGGCTGCTTGATTGTGATTGAAAACTCGCTATATCTTGCAGAAACAATCAATCCGTATGAGGGGGGTGCGGCATGACGGATGTCGAGGACGAGCCCAACAGCCAGCCCGCGTGCTGGACGCGCGCCGCGGCCGAGGCGGCGTGCCACGCGGCGGCACTGCCGGCGGCGGGGGAGCGGGTGGCGATCGTCGGCTGCGGCACCTCGTACTTCATGGCGCAGTCGGCGGCGGCGCTGCGCGAGGACGCGGGACAGGGTGAGACGGACGCGTTCGCCGCGTCCGCGTTCCCGCGGAGGCGGACGTACGACCGGGTCGTGGCCCTCACCCGCTCCGGCATCACCACCGAGGTACCCGCTCGGTGATCCTCGCCCCCTGACGCCCGCTCCCATACGCCCGGGACGGAACCGACCGTGCCCCTCGCCACCACCGGCGATCTCGTCGGCCGCGCAGGGGCCGAGCGCTCCGCCGTCGGCTACTCCTTGACCGCCTTCAGCACCACGAACTTCCGGTCGCCCGCCACCAGCTCGCTGTTGCCGAACAGGCGCCGCAGCCTGACGTGGTAGCCCAGGTGTCGGTTGCCGACCACCCACAGTTCGCCGCCGGGGCGCAGCACCCGCCGCGCCCCGGTGAACATCCGCCACGCCGTGGCGTCGGTCGTCGCCTGGTGGGAGTGGAACGGCGGGTTGTTCAGCACCAGGTCGACACTGCCGTCCGGCACCCCGGCCAGCCCGTCGCCGACCCGGAACTCCGCCTGGCCCGCGACCTCGTTCGCCCGGTACGTCGCCCGGGCCGAGGCCACGGCCTGGAACGACTCGTCGGTGAACAGCAGCTCCGCGTCCGGATCGGCCAGCGACACCGCCGTACCGACCACACCGTTGCCGCAGCCCAGGTCCACCACCCGCCGGAAGCGCCCGGGGGCCGGCAGGTGCCGGAGGAAGAAGCGGGTGCCGATGTCGAGCCGGTCGGCGCAGAAGACACCGGCGTGGTTGACGACGGGGCGGCCGGAGAGCCGCCCGACGTCGTCGGGCAGTCGGTAGCCGAGCGGCCAGGGGTTGGCCGGCCGCTTCAGCGAGGGATCGGGCTCCGCGAAGATCAGCCGGGCCTTCTTCACGGCCAGGGACGTCCGGGTTGGGCCGACGATCCGCTCGAACAGCCGGAGCGTGGAGGTGTGGATCTCCTTCACCATCCCGGTGCCGACCACGACCGTGCCCTCGTGCAGCGCGGGCGCCAGCCGCAGCAGCTGGTCCTCCAGCAGGGCGAGGCTCTTCGGCACCCGCACCAGCAGCACGTCGACGCGGTCCGGCGGCGGGTCCTGCGTGGTGAGCAGGCGCACCGAGCCCGCCTCGACACCGCTCCGCTCCAGATTGACCCGCGTCGCCTCCCGCGCGAGGTGGGAGTCGGTGATCTGCACCGGACGGTGCGCCGCCAGCGCCGTCACCAGCGCTCCCCACCGGTCGCCGACGACCACGACCGTGCCGGACAGGGGGACCTCCTGCTCCGCGAGGTGTCCCAGCAGGTACTCGTCGGAGGCGTCCCAGGCACGGAGCCGGTCGCGCGGGTCCTCGGGGAAGCGCGACAGCACACGCTCGCCCCACGGAGTCGTCATGCGGTCGTCGCGGTCGTCGCGGTGGTTCGTGCCGCGGTGGTTCGTGCCGGGGTCGTCCGTGCTGCGGTCGTTCCTGCTGCGGTCGTTCATCGTGCGTCCAGGCTAGCCGAGCCGCAGCTCAGCGCCGGTCGCCCCCGGTGCGGGGCGCGGAGGCAGGATGGGGACATGGACGCCGAGCTGTTCCCCAGGACCCGCGCCGAGACCGCGCCCGGCGCCGTCCACCTGCCGGACTGGCTGTCCCCGGGACAGCAGCGCGAGCTGCTGGACGCCTGCCGCGAGTGGGCCCGCCCGCCGGCCGGACTGCGCACGGTACGCACCCCCGGCGGCGGCACCATGACCGCCCGGCAGGTCTGCCTCGGCCGGCACTGGTACCCGTACGGCTACGCCGCCACCGCCGTGGACGGCGACGGAGCCCCGGTCAAGCCCTTCCCGGCCCGGCTCGACGACCTCGCCCGCCGCGCGGTGACCGACGCGCTCGGTGCCGGGGCGGTGGCACCGGCGCCGTACGACATCGCGCTGATCAACTTCTACGACGCCGACGCCCGCATGGGCATGCACCGCGACGCCGACGAGCGGACCGACGCCCCCGTGGTCTCCCTGAGCCTCGGCGACACCTGCGTCTTCCGGTTCGGCAACCCCGAGACCCGCACCCGGCCCTACACCGACACCGAACTGCGCAGCGGCGACCTGTTCGTCTTCGGCGGCCCCTCGCGGCTCGCGTACCACGGGGTGCCGAGGGTGCACCCGGGCACCGCGCCGCCCGAGTTGGGACTCCGGGGGCGGCTGAACATCACGCTCCGGGTCAGTGGCTTCTAGGCACCCCGTGCGGACGGATCATGGGAGACTCCCCCTCATGAGCGGCAAGGCGGACCCCCGGGCGGCGGGGGAAGGGACCACCTCGAGGACGCGGCTGGACCGGGGGCGCGGTGCGCTCGGACCCGCGTTGGAGCTCGTGCACACCGGGCGCGCCCCCACCCGGGCCGTCCTCACCGCGGAACTGGGCGTGACCCGGGCCACGGCGGGCGCGGTCGCCGCCGAACTGGAGGCGCTCGGCCTGATCCGGGTGGACGCCAGACCCGGCGCGGCGGGCGGCTCCCAGGGCCGCCCCTCGCACCGTCTCTCGGTCGCCGAGGACGGACCCGTCGCCCTCGCCGCCCAGATCCACGCCGACGGTTTCCGCGCGGCCCTGGTCGGCCTCGGGGGCCGGATCGTCGCGACCGCGCCCGGCTGCGAGGTCGTCGACGCCGACCCGGCGAAGGTGCTGGGCTCCGTCGTCGAGGCGGGCGCGGAGCTGCTGCGGGAGACCGGGCGGCGCTGCGTCGGCGCGGGGCTCGCCGTGCCGTCCGCCGTCGCGGAACCGGAGGGCCTGGCCCTGAACCCGCTGCACCTGGCCTGGCCGGCCGGCGCACCCGTGCGCGAGATCTTCGCGCGGCAGGTGCGGGCCGCGGGAATCCAGGGCCCCGCCTTCACCGGCAACGACGTCAACCTCGCCGCCCTCGCGGAGCACCGCCACGGTGCCGGACGCGGCGCCCGCGACCTGCTGTGCGTGGCCACCGGCCACCGCGGGGTCGGCGGCGCCCTGGTCCTGGACGGCCGCCTGCACACCGGCAGCTCCGGACTCGCCCTGGAGGTCGGCCACCTCGCCGTCAACCCGGAGGGCCGCCCCTGCCACTGCGGCAGCCGCGGCTGCCTGGACGTGGAGACCGACCCGCTGGCCTTCCTCACGGCGGCCGGACGGGAGCCGGGACCCGAGGTGTCCCTGCTCCAGCAGTCCTACGACCTGATCCGCGAGCACTACGCCGACCCGGCCGTCCGCACCGCCACCGAGACCCTCATCGACCGCCTCGGCCTGGGACTGGCGGGCCTGGTGAACATCCTCAACCCGGACCGCATCATCCTCGGCGGACTCCACCGCGCCCTCCTCGACGCCGACCCCGAGCGGCTGCGCGCGGTCGTCGCCGGGCGCAGCCTGTGGGGCCAGAGCGGCGGGGTGCCGATCCTGCCCTGCGGCCTCGACCACAACAGCCTGGTCGGCGCGGCCGAGTTGGCCTGGCAGCCGGTCCTGGACGACCCGCTCGGCGTGCCGGCGTAGGCGACCGGACGTGCCCGCCGCTCAGGGCGCGGGCCGGTCCCCGCCGCTCGGGGCGTGGCTGAGGTCGACGACGCAGAAGATGTTGTCGTCCGGGTCGGCCAGGACGACGAAGTCGGGGTCGGGCGGGTACAGGTCCCACTCGACGGCCCGCGCGCCGAGGCCGATCAGCCGCCGCACCTCCGCCCGCTGCTCCTCGGCCGAGTCCGTGAACAGGTCGAGGTGGAGCCGGGGCCGGGGTTCGGGCGGCGAGTCACTGCGCAGAAGCCCGAGGGCCCGCCCGGAGCCGTCCGCGTACTCCAGCGTGCGCCAGGTCTCGCTCTGCCACTCCGCCGCGGCCACCAGCGGCAGCGCGGCCGTCCAGAACGCCACCGCGCGGGGGAGATCCGCGACACCGACGACGGGGATTCCGAGTCTCAGCATGATCCCGACCCTACGTACTGAGCCAGCCCGTTGCCCAGCGACCAGTCCGCGGAGGTGTTCTCGGTCAGGGTGACGAAGACGTTGCGGGGGTCCGTCCCCGCGTACTCCTCGGCGAGTTGGGCGATCCGGCCGTACAGCGCCGCCTTCTGCCGGGTGGTCCGGCCCGCCCGCAGCGTGATCGCCACGAACACGATGCCCGCGTCGCGGCGCACGCCCGGATAGTCGCCGTAGCGCAGGGTGCCGCGGGCGGCGTCGTGCGCGGTCAGGACCTGGAAGCGGTCGTCGGGCGGGATGCCGAGGGCTTCCACCAGGGCGTCGTGCACGGCCCGCCCGAGCGCGTCGAGCCGGTCGTCGTCGGTGCCGCCGCCGTGGGCGTCGATGCGGACGAAGGGCATGAAGGAGTCTCCTGTCGGACTGGACCGGACCGGACTGGACCGGACTGGACCGGACTGGACCGGACTGGACCGGACTGGACCGGGACGGGGGCTGCGGAACGAGGGGGTGTCAGTGCCAGTCGACGGCGAACGCCCGCGCCGGGTTCTCGGTGAGGATGCGCCGCACCAACTCGTCGCCCACGGCGAGCGCGAGCCGGGGAGCCACACGGCGCAGCAGGTAAGGCATCCCCGGGCCCCCGTCGACCGACCGGGCGGACGCCGTGGTCGTGTCGCCGCCGAGCAGCAGCCGGTCGCCGAAGCCCGCCTCGGCGAGGTCCCGCACGGCGTCCGGCATCCGCCAGTCGGTGGCGTGGTTCCCCCGCGACGGCCCGTCGAAGGCCAGCCAGCACCCCGACCCGGCGGCCTGCCGGTGCGTCACGGGGTCGGGGGAGCGGTTGAGGTGACCGAGGATCACCCGGTCCGGCGGGACGCCCGCCCCGCCGCACAGCAGCTCCAGTACGTCCAGAGCGCCGGTGCCCAGCTCCAGGTGCACGGCGATCGGCGCACCCGTCGCGTGGTGCGCCTCGGCCGCCGCCGACATGGTCCACCGCGCGTGCGCGTCGAGCGCGTGGAAGCCGCCCGCCACCTTGATCAGCCCGGCGCGGACGCCCGACGTGCCGATGCCCCGGGTCAGTTCGGCCACGAACACGTCGGCGGCCGGGCCCCGCAGCGCGGCGAGCGTGTCCTGGTCGTAGTGGACGTCCTGGTGCAGTCCCGTGGCGGCCACCACGTGGACGCCGGTCTCCCGGGACAGGGCCGGCAGATCGGCGGCCCGCCGGCCCAGTCCGTACGGCCTCCACTGCACCACCGTGCCGCCGCCCTGTTCCCGGAAGGCGGCCAGCTCCGCCCGTGCCGCCGCGGCGTCGCGCAGTTCCTCGCCGGGCAGCCGGGGGCTGGCGAAGAACAGGTGGTCGTGGGCGTCGCACACCCCCAACTCCCCGCCGGGCACGTCCCCGAGGACCGTGCGGACGGCGCTCACCACTGGCGTCCCCTCGGCAGCAGGGCCCGCCCCGGCGCGGACAGGTGCAGGACCTGGAAGACCTCGCCCTCCACCCCGTCGGGCGCCTCGCCCGCGTGCAGCGAGAAGTGCGCCAGCTCCCAGCGCCCGGTGTCGACGACCGCCGCCGCGAGCAGCGCCCCACCCATGGCCGCCAGCCGCCCGGTCCGCCGCACCGCGTCCGCCGCCACCTCCGACAGCGGCACCCCCTCCGGCACCCGGTGCCGCCGCAGGACCGCGTGCCGCGCGGGGCTGCCGGCGGCGCCGCCTTCCTCGTACGCCAGGCCCGTCCACTGCCGGACCGCGGGCCGGCCGAAGTCGTCGGTGGGCCGCTGGAAGGCGCCCTCCCAGAGGAAGGAGTTCATGCCCTCCACGGTGTGCCACAGGTAGAACGGCGCGTACTGGTTGACCGGCGAACCGTCCTTGCCCCGCTCGCGGACCAGATACGCCTTGAGCCCGAGACCGGGCCAGTCGTCCAGCAGGTGGCCGGTGCGGGCCACCCGCTCCCTGATGACGTCCATCGGATAGTCGCCGGGCAGGGTGAAGGCGTACTGCATGGCATGCATCGGATGCCCCTCAGTTCTTGTGGGTCGCGAGCAGCGAGAGCAGGCCCCGGACGCCCGCGTCGAAGGCGGCGGGGGAGCCGGACGCACGGGCCAGGACGTAGCCTCCCTGCACGGTCGCGACGACCGCCGCCGCGATCTCCTCGCCGTCCAGTGAGGGAGCGAACTCGCCCTGCTCCCGGCCCTCTTCCACCAACTGGGCGATCTGTTCGCGCAGCCAGTCGAGGGTCTCGTCCACCGGGGCGCGCAGGGTGTCGTCGGCGATCACGTCCGGGTCCATCGTCAGCCGCCCGACCGGACACCCGCGCAGCACGTCGCGCTCGCGCCGCAGATACGCCTCGATGCGCTCGTACGGCGTCCCCGGACCGGCGAGCACGGCCCCGGCGGCGGCCCGCATCTCCTCGGCGGTGCGCCGGATCGCGGCGAGCGCAAGGTCGGGCTTGCCCTTGAAGTGGTGGTACATGCTGCCCTGCCCGGCATCGGCCCGCTCCAGGATCGCCTTGGGGCTCGTGCCCACGTACCCGCGCTCCCACAGCAGCTCGCGGGTGGACTCGATCAGCCGTTCCGAGGTGTTCATGCAAGTACTGTACATACTAGTAGTTACAGGAGTCGAGCGCGCGAAGAGGAGCGGCGGGAAGCAGACCCGGGCCGGCGCGGTACTCCCCACGTCGTACGCCCACTGCCGCTGGCCGTACGACGACCGGGACCCCCTCCCGGGGCGAGGCTCGGAAGCGACACGAGGGACATCGCGACCGAGGAGTTGGACGACATGGAGACCCTGGCACAGTTCGGCGACGGCGGGCCCGGCCCGTGGATCCTGCTCTTCCCGGTGATCTGGGCACTGGTCATCGGCGGCGGCATCACCCTGCTGCGCCGCACGGTGTGGCGCGGGCGCCGCGGACCCGGGCGGCCCGGCGCCGTCGAGGACAACTCGCCCACCACCGTGCTCGGCCACCGCTTCGCCTCCGGTGAGATCGACGAGGACGAGTACTGGCGCCGGCTGTCCGTGCTGGACGAGCAGTTCGGCCGGACGGGCAAGGGCGGTGCGGCATGACCACGACGACCGTCACCCGGGCCGCCGCCCGGGTCGTGGACGCCGTGAAGGTGTACGGCGGTGGCGACACCGCCGTACGCGCCCTCGACGGCGTCAGCGTCGACTTCCCGGCCGGCCGCTTCACCGCCATCATGGGGCCCTCCGGCTCCGGCAAGTCCACCCTGATGCACTGCGCCGCCGGACTCGACACGCTCACCTCGGGCACCGCCCGCATCGGCGACACCGACCTGAGCACCCTCGACGACCGCCGGCTGACCCTGTTGCGCCGCGACCGCGTCGGCTTCGTGTTCCAGGCGTTCAACCTGGTGCCGACGCTGACCGTCGCCGAGAACATCACCCTCCCCCTCGACCTCGCCGGGCGCCGGGGCGACACCGAGTGGGTCGACGCGCTGATCGACGTCGTCGGACTGCGCGACCGCCTCCACCACCGGCCGGCCGAACTCTCCGGCGGGCAGCAGCAGCGCGTCGCCGTGGCCCGCGCCTTCGCCGGACGGCCGGACGTGGTCTTCGCCGACGAGCCCACCGGCAACCTCGACTCCCGCTCCGGCGGCGAGGTACTGGGCCTGCTCGGCCGCACCGTCCGGCAGACCGGCCGCACCGTCGTCATGGTCACCCACGACCCCGTCGCCGCCGCCCACGCGGACGAGGTCGTCTTCCTCGCCGACGGACGCCTCGTCGACCGCATGGACGCGCCGAGTGCCGACAAGGTCCTGGACCGGATGAAAGCCTTCGAGGTGCCGTCGTGAACGCCCCCGTCCCCGTCCGTCTGAGCGTCTCGTCGCTCAGGTCCCACAAGCGCCGCTTCGCCGGGACGTTCCTCGCCGTGGTCCTCGGCGTCGCCTTCCTGACCGGCACCCTGGTCATGGGCGACACGCTCCGCGCGAGCTTCGACACCCTGTTCGGCAACGCCGCCGGCGGCACCGACGCCGTGGTGCGCAGCGCCGACGCCATCACCACACCGGGCGAGAGCCAGGGCGTACGGCAGCCGGTCGGCACCGAGCTGGTGCGGACCCTTGAGCGGGTGGACGGCGTCGCCGCCGTCGCCCCCAGCATCCAGGGCGCGGGCCAGCTCGTCGGCGCCAACGGCGACCCGATCGGCGGCCAGGGTCCACCCACCCTGGCCGGCAACTGGATCACCGACCCCGAGCTGAACCCGTACCGCCTGGCCGAGGGCCGCGCCCCGCAGAAGTCCGGCGAGGTCGTCGTCAACCGCGGCACCGCCGAGAAGGGCGGCCTGGCGATCGGCGACACCACCACCCTGCGCACCCCCGACCCCGTCGAGGTCACCGTGGTCGGCCTCGCGACCTTCGGCGGCGAGGACGGCATGGCCCAGGTGACCTTCACCGGCATGACCCGGGCCGACGCCGAGAAGTACCTCACCGCGCGGCCGGGTGAGGCGGCGAGCATCCAGGTACGGGCCGGGCCGGGCGTAGGCCAGCGGGAACTCGTCGACCGGCTGACACCCGTACTGCCCGACGGTGTCGAGGCCATCACGGGGCAGGAGTCGGCGGCGGAGAACACCGACATGATCTCCAGCCAGTTCCTGACCCTCTTCACGACCTTCCTGCTCGTCTTCTCCGGCATCGCCCTGCTGGTCGCGACCTTCTCGATCCACAACACCTTCGCCATCGTGGTCGCCCAGCGCACCCGCGAGAACGCCCTGCTGCGCGCCCTCGGCGCCGCCCGCAGCCAGGTCACCGCCGCCACCCTCGTCGAGGCGGCCGTCGTGGCCGTGACCGCGTCCGCCGCCGGGCTCGCGGGCGGCATCGGCATCGCGGCCGGACTCCAGGCACTGTTCCCCGCGATCGGCTTCCCCTTCCCCGAGGGCACCCTGGTGATCAGCGCGCTGTCGCTGCTGCTCCCGCTCGCCGTCGGCGTCGTGGTCTGCCTCGGCTCCGCCCTGCTGCCCGCGGCCCGGGCCGGCCGCACCGCACCCCTGGCGGCGCTGCGCGAGACGGCCGTCGACACCTCCGGCGCCTCCCGAGCACGGGCGGTCACCGGCACGGCGCTGCTCGCGCTCGCCCTCGCGGTGACGCTCGTCGGGGTCTTGCTCTCCCCGTCGGTGTGGCTCGCGGGACTGGGCGCCGTCCTCACCCTGGCCGCCTTCGTGGTGCTCGGCCCGGTCGCCTCCGCCACCGCCGTACGCGTCCTCGGAGTTCCGCTGGACCGGCTGCGCGGCGTCACCGGCGGCCTCGCCCGGCGCAACGCCCTGCGCAGCCCCAAGCGCACGGCGGCCACCGCCGGGGCACTGATGATCGGCGTGGCGGTCGTATCGCTGTTCACCGTGTTCGGGGCCTCGCTCAAGGCGACCATGGACCAGACCGTCTCCCGGTCCTTCGCGGGCGACGTCGCCGTCAGCGCGCCGTCCTTCGGCGCGGGCGGCAGCGGCCTCAGCCCGCGGCTGGCGGGCGCAATCCAGGAGCTGCCCGAGGTGGACACCGCCGTCGGCCTCGGCCGGGGCGTCGCTGAAGTGGACGGCCAGGGAAGGGCGTTGACCGTCACCGACCCGGCCGCCCTGAACCGCACCTTCGACCTGGGCGCCGTCCACGGCTCGCTGGACGACCTCGGCACCTACGGCATCGCGATCACCAAGAACGAGGCGGACGAGCGGGGGCTGACCACCGGCGACACCACGCGGCTCACCTTCACCGACGGACACAGCGGGACCTTCACCGTCCGCGCGGTCTACGGACAGTCCGAACTCGCCGGCGACTACGTCATCACCCGCGCGGCCTGGGCCCCGCACCGCACCCAGGACTCCGACACACTGGTCGCCGTCGCCTTCGAGGACGGCGTGGGCGCGGACGCGGGCAAGGCGGCGGTCGAGAAGGTTGCCGACCGGTACGGCAACCCGGAGGTGCAGACCCGTGAGGAGTACGCCGAGTCCTCGGCGGGCGGCATCGACATGATGCTCACCCTCGTCTACGCGCTGCTCGCCCTCGCGGTACTCATCGCCCTGCTCGGCATCTCCAACACCCTCACCCTGGCGGTCCACGAGCGCACCCGTGAACTCGGCCTGCTGCGCGCCGTCGGGCAGACCCGGGCCCAGCTGCGGGCCATGGTCCGCTGGGAGTCCGTCCTGGTCGCCGCCTTCGGCACGGTCGGCGGGCTCGGCCTCGGCGCGTTCCTCGGCTGGGTCCTGGTGGCGGCCTCGGACGGTGCCTCGGACAGCGCCTTCGCCTTCGCCGTGCCGCCCGCGCAGCTCGCGGTGGTGGCGCTGGTCGGCCTCGCGGCCGGTGCCCTGGCGGGTGTGCGCCCGGCCCGGCGGGCGTCCCGCCTGGACGTACTGCGCGCCGTCGCGACGGAGTAGCCCGCGCCGGCCCGGCGGACCACGGATGCACCCGGCCACCGGTGCGGCACCCGCCCCGCCGCGTGCCACCGCTCGTCCCCGCACCGCGCCCTTCCGGCCGGCCGACGCGCCGTCAGGGCCGGTACCGGCGCCGCCGGTTGCCGACCGCCCAGGACGCGAACCAGGGCTCCGGCCGGCGCCGGAACCGGGGCACACGGTCCGCGGCAGCGGACGGTCACCGCCCGGTCAGCCTGCAACGGCCGACCGGGCGGGAGCGGGTTGGGGGCTGCCGAGGCCGACCTCGTGCTCGACCTCGGCGAACGCGGCGGCCGGCACCTCCTCGACCAGGCGGCGCGGCGGGCGGGCCGACACGGGTGGCGCGGTGACCGGCGCGGCGGTCACGGCCGTCGGGAGCGTGAACCAGACGACCTTGCCGGACTCGCCGTCCGGCCGGGCACCCCAGCTCTCGCTCATCGCGGCCACCATGGCGAGTCCGCGCCCACACGTGGCGAGGGGCTCGGCGTCGTCCACGACGGGCAGTCGCGCATCGTGGTCGCGCACCGAGACCGTCAGCCGGTCCAGGAGCAGTTCTATCTCCACGGTGCACGTCTTGTCGGGTCGCGCATGCAGATGGACATTGGTCAGCAACTCCGTCACGCCGAGCACCGCACGGTCGATCAGGAGATCCATATGCCAGTAGCGCAATTGCGCAGATACGATTCTGCGGACCTGGCCGATCCGCGACGGCAGGGCTTGGAGCTCCACCGTGCAGTGTCTGCTTGGGTGAGTGATCACGGCTGCGACTCCCCGACATAGAGGTCCGGAAGAACACGGAGTTCGGATCCAGCGAGCCGCACGTGGCGCACGTCGCCCGCTGTCATGGCCGGCGGGCTGGTTCGCAGCGTTATCGCCGGTAAACCCAGAGTGACGTGAGACCAGCGTGACGCAAGGGGTGAGGCACCGCAAGTTACGGACATCTCTCAGGTGCGGCGTCCGGCTGCCCTGCGCACCGCCTCGATGAAGCGGCGGGCCGCGGGAGGCCCCGGTTCCCCGGGGGCCGGGTCGCGCTCGCCGAGCGTCAGCAGATACCGCTTCCCGTCCAGGTCGGCCAGCGCCCGGTCCTGCGGGGCGAACCACGGGCGGGAGACGCGCACCGCCTGCACCGGCGCGCTGTCTATCTCACTGCCGTAGCTGGTCAGCAACTCCACCCGGCCACCGCTGATCCGGACCGTCCCGGCCCGGGTGAGCGAACGCAGCCGCTTGCCGATCCGCACCCCCGTGGCCCTGAACTCCGGCTCCACCATGGCCGTCGCCCCCTCGTGCGCGTCGGTTCCGCCGCTGGCAGTCTGCCCGCACCACGCTCCGAGCACCAGTACGCGCCGGTCCTTTCCGGAGGCGACCGGAGCACTCGCGTGAATGCGCCCCCCGTCGCGCCCCCGTCGCGTCGACCGCCGTACCCCAGGGGCGCCTTTGAGGCGCTCAAAGGGGCGTTTATGCAGGTGAGAAGCGTGTGCAAGGTGATTATGATCCAGGTGTCGGCCGCGCTGTCCGCCGTCGGCGCGCAGCGTAAGGAGCCCCGAAGTGAGCACTGACCGACAGACCGGCACCGGCACCACCCTCGACGTCGACCGCAGCGACGCCTCCTACCGTGCCTGGCTGAAAGAGGCCGTCCGCAAGGTCCAGGCCGACGCGAACCGCTCGGCCGACACCCACCTGCTCCTGTTCCCGCTCCCCGAGCACTGGGGCATCGACCTGTACCTGAAGGACGAGTCGACCCACCCGACCGGCAGCCTCAAGCACCGGCTCGCCCGCTCCCTGTTCCTCTACGGCCTGTGCAACGGCTGGATCCGGCCGGACCGCCCGGTGATCGAGGCGTCCAGCGGCTCGACGGCCGTCTCCGAGGCCTACTTCGCCAAGCTGGTCGGTGTCCCCTTCATCGCCGTCATGCCCCGGACGACGAGCGCCGAGAAGATCCGGCTGATCGAGTTCCACGGGGGACGGTGCCACTTCGTGGACGACTCCCGGCGGATGTACGAGGAGTCGGCCCGCCTCGCGGCGGAGACCGGCGGCCACTACATGGACCAGTTCACCTACGCCGAACGCGCCACGGACTGGCGCGGCAACAACAACATCGCCGAGTCGATCTTCCGTCAGCTGCGGCTGGAACGGTATCCCGAGCCGTCCTGGATCGTCGCCACGGCCGGCACCGGCGGCACCTCGGCGACCCTCGCCCGCTACGTCCACTACATGCAGTACGACACCCGCGTCTGCGTCGCCGACCCGGACAACTCCTGCTTCTTCGAGGGCTGGACCACCGGCGACCCCGACGTGGCCTGCGACCGCGGCTCCCGCATCGAGGGCATCGGCCGGCCCCGGATGGAACCGAGCTTCGTACCCGGCGCGATCGACCGCATGATGAAGGTGCCGGACGCGGCCAGCGTCGCGGCCGTGCGGTCCCTGGAGCGGGCCATCGGCCGCAGGGCGGGCGGCTCCACCGGCACCGGGCTGTGGAGCGCGTTGAAGATCGTCGCCGAGATGGTGGCCGCGGGGGAGCGGGGCAGCGTCGTGACACTGCTGTGCGATCCGGGGGACCGGTACCTCGACAAGTACTACTCGGACGCCTGGCTCGCCGAACAGGGCCTCGACATCGAGCCGTACACGGCGGCGATCGAGTCCCTGCTGCGCACCGGCAGCCTGCTCGACTGAGCCGGTCGCCGGTCGCCGGTCGCCGGTCGCCGGGCTACGGCCGCCGCAGCCGGCGGTCCAGCGACGTGACCGCGCTCCGGAACGCCCGCCCCAGCCCCGGGCGCGCCCGGTCGAGCACGAAACGGAACGGCGCCGTACCGTCCGCCGCGAACGTCCAGCGCACCCGTGTGCCGGTCCCGGCCGGCGTCAGACGCCACTCCTCGAGCATGGCCCGGGCCCCCGGCACGTTGGTGACGTCGATGCGGTAGGCGTACACGTCGGACCGCTCGGCCGCCAGCACCGTCTCCACGAAGCGCGCACCGCCCCTGAGCCGGATCTCGCGCCCCGCGCCCTCACCGATGGGCCGGGCGAACGTCACCGCGGAGAACCACGCCGTCCAGCCCGGCACGTCCTCGGCCAGGGCGCGGAAGACGGCGTCCGGAGCGGCGGCGACCTCACGCGCGAAGACCAGGCGTACCGGCGCTGTCTCGACGAAGTCGAGACCCACCGGACGCAGACGGCGAGCCATGGACACCACCCCCTGGTGCGAAGCCGCGTGCGGCGGACGATCGGCTGGGTGGCGCCACGATAGACCCGGGCGCGCCGGGTGTCAGCGGGGCAGGGGCCCGACGGAGGCCCCGCGCACGGCCGACGCCGACGTCAGTCGGCCTCGGGCTCCGGCTCGCCCGCCACGACCAGCCCGAGGTGTTCGGCGACCTCCGCGCGGGCATCCGCCGACAGGCCGGAGTCGGTGACGAGCGTGTCCACCTGCTCCAGCGCGGCGAACGAACTCAGGCCCACGACACCCCACTTGGTGTGGTCCGCGACCACCACGACACGCCGTGCCGACTGCACGAGCCGCCGGTTCGTCTCGGCCTCCGCGAGGTTCGGCGTGGACAGGCCGGCCTCGGCCGATATGCCGTGCACGCCCAGGAACAGCGCGTCGAAGTGGAGCGTCGCGATCGCCTGGTCGGCGACCGGGCCCACCAGCGAGTCGGAGGGCGTGCGCACACCGCCGGTGAGCACCACCGTCGCCCCGCCCTGCCGCGCCCCCGAAGTACGCTGCGCCACGTGGAACACGTCGGCCACCCGCACCGAGTTGGTGACCACCGTCAGATCCGGCACGTCCACCAGCCGGTGCGCCAGCGCGTACGTCGTCGTACCGCCCGACAGGGCGATCGCGGCGCCCGGCGCGACCAGCTCCGCCGCGGCCCGCGCGATGTCCTCCTTGGCGGTCGGCTCCAGACCCGACTTGGCCTCGAATCCCGGCTCGTGCGTGCTCGCCTCGGCCACCGGGACCGCGCCGCCGTGCACCTTCTCCAGCACACCCTGCCGGGAGAGCGCGTCCAGGTCGCGGCGGACCGTCATGTCCGACACGCCGAGCTTGCGGGTCAGCTCGTTGACCCGGACCCCGCCCCGGCGGCGCACCTCGTCGAGGATCAGGGCGCGCCGCTGCTCCGCGAGGAGGTTCGGATTCTCACTCACGTACGCCCCGGTCCTTTCGCCGCAAACCCGTCCGACACGCCGCCGCGCTCGCTCGGATGAGGACTTCTCCCCGCACCCGTGCGCGGATGTCCCATCCTCGCACGCCCCGCCACGGCCCGCGCCACCGCCCGTCCCCGGCACCACCGGCCACACGGATCGGGGAGATTCCGTGCCGAAGGGTGTACGACGTCCGCGGACGGGAGATCCTTGTGCCCGCACGGACAGAGCCGACGGCACGTCACGGGGGAGTGCGGACAGTGAAGAAGGCGCAGGAACGGTCCGGGACGGGCGGGCGCGACGCGAGAAGCGGCACCGCCCTGGAACTGCTGGTCCACGGAGTGGGCGGTACGACACCCACCGAGATGCTGGACGACCCGCGGACCGTGCGGATCACCGGCGACCACGTCGCGGCCGTCTTCCGGCGCACCGAGGACGCCGACGCCGAGTCCCGGCCCGAGGACTACCGGGGCCGGCCGGTCCCCGAGGCCTACGTCTGGTGCAACCTGACCTCCGGCAACGGCACCCGAGCCCTGTGGCTGCTGCTCCTGCCCTTCATGGTGGTCAACATCGCCCACTGGATGCGGCCCGCCGCCCACGGCCGGATCCGCACGGTCCGCCTCTACGGACTGCTGCTGCGGCTCGCGGGCCTGACCCTGACGGTGCTGCTCCTCGCCGCCGCCTGCGAGGTCGCCCTCGACCTCGTGGCCTGGCAGTGCGCGGGCACGCGCGCGTGCGCCGAACGGCACTCCTGGCTGGGCTTCCTGTCACCGGCACTGTCGGAGGGCGGCTGGTGGAGCACGCCCGGCCGCAGGCTCGCCCTCGCGGCCGCGGTGCCCGCCGCCCTGACCGGGCTGCTGTGGTACCTCTCGCTGCGCACCTGGCGGGCGTACGAGTCCCAGCAGCCGATGGACCGCGAGGCCGACTCCGAGGACGACCCCCGCCGCGCCGCGCTGAGCCGTCCCGGGTTCTGGTACGGGCGCCGCCTGGTGGCCCGGCTGCGCGCCGCGCACACCGCCGCCGGTCTGCTGACCGTCGCCGTGGGGGTGGCCGCCCCGGCGGCCCGCTTCGACCGCCGGCCGGGCGGGCCCGCGCCGCTCGACACGCTCGGATGGGCGCTGCTGGGGGCGATGGCCGCGGGGGCGGTCGCCGTGGCCGCGGTGGTGTGCCGTCGCGGCCGCAGCGAGCGGCTCATCGACCGGACACTCGACGAGCACCTCGTCCGCCGCCTGCCGCTCGCCGCCCTCCTCCTGCTGGTCCTCGCCCTGCTCTACGGCGGCTGGTCCCGCCCGGACTGGACTTCGGACGGCCGGCTGTCCGGGAACACCGCCTTCGGAGGCATCGCCCTGGTACAGGGCCTGCTGGTCGTCGCCCTGGCCGTGGTCGCCCACCTGCTCCACCGCAGCCGCCCCGACGTCCGCGCCGCGATCCGCGGCCTCGGCGGCCCCGCCGTCGCCATGCTGGCCTGCGCGCTGGGAGGCGTGATGTCGGGCGGCGTCGCCCAGCGCGTCGCCGACTGGATGGACGGCACCGGCACCTCCCTCGACGGCCCGCCCGTCCTGCTGACCTGGCAGGCGTCCGTCATCCCGCCGCTGCTCGTCGTCGTCCTGCTGATGTGCGCCGCGCTCGCCCTGCACACCCTGCGCCTCGCCCGAGCGGAACGGGACGCCGTGGAAGGCGACCACCCGGGGGAGGCCGGGGACCCGGGGCGCACCCGGCGCATCGCCCTCGCCCGCGCCATGGCCACCCTCACCGACCGGGCGCCCCTCCTCGTCGCCATCACCTCCGCCGCCACCCTGCTCCTCGGCGCCGGAGCCCTGGTGGGCGCCCTGACGACCGGCGAGGTGCCCGGCGAGGCCGCGCGCGGCACGTACGCCGTAGTCCAGGGGGCCGCGCAGACCGCGCAGGATCTGGGGTCCTGGCTGATCGGCCTCGGCTTCATACTGTTCGTCACCTGGGGCAGGCGCGCCTACAAGGACGCCTCCGCGCGGCGCACCATCGGCGTCCTGTGGGACGTCGGCACCTTCTGGCCGCGCGCCGCACACCCCTTCGCACCGCCCTGCTACGCCGAGCGCGCGGTGCCCGACCTGACCTGGCGGATGGCGACCTGGACCCGCGCCACCGGCGGCCGGCTGGTCATCTCCGGGCACTCGCAGGGCAGCGTCCTGGCCGCCGCCGCGTCCTGGCAGCTCGAACCGTCCGCCCGCAGGCGCGTCGCCCTGCTCACCTACGGCTCCCCGCTGGAGCGGCTGTACGGCCGCTGGTTCCCGGCCCACTTCGGTCCCGACGCGCTCGCCTCGCTGCACGAGGAGGTCGACTGCTGGCGCAACCTCTACCGGCGCACCGACCCCATCGGCGGACCGGTGCGGCTGCCGGGCGACGCGGGCCCCGCGGTGGACCGCGCACCCCTCAAAGACCCGTTGACGTACGGCCGGACCGAACTCCACCCGCTGCCGGCGCCGATCCTCGGCCACTCCGACTACCAGGCCGACCCGGTCTTCGCCGAGGAACGCGGACGGCTGCTGGCCCGGTTGCGCCCGGGGCTGCCGGCACCGCGCCACACCGGGGGTGCGGCCGCCACCGTCCCGGCGGCCGACGGCACGGCGGGGGACTGCTAGAACGCGGGGGACTGCCAGTACCCGGCCCGGCGCGCCACGCCCCGGCTCCGTTACGGCAGCCCGGGCAGGTCCTCGGGGTACAGCAGCGTCAGGTCGTCCGTGCTGGGGTCGGCCAGCTGGGCGACCCGGCTCGCGTGCCGCTCCACCATCGCCTCGAAGGTCTGGCGGGCGGTGCGGCCGTTGCCGAAGGCGGGACCCTTGGGGATCTCCGTGAAGTACTTCGTCAGCGCCTCGGACGTGCCCTCCGCCAGCCGGTACTCGTGCTCGTCGGCCTGCTGCTCCACGATCCGCAGCAGCTCCCCGGGGCCGTAGTCGCCGAAGGTGATGGTGCGTGAGAAACGGGACGCCACACCGGGGTTGACGGACAGGAAGCGCTCCATCTCCGCCGTGTACCCGGCGACGATCACGACGACGGACTCCCGCTGGTCCTCCATCAGCTTGACCAGCGTGTCGATGGCCTCCTTGCCGAAGTCCCGGCCCGCGTCCTCGGGGGAGAGCGCGTACGCCTCGTCGATGAACAGCACGCCGCCGTGCGCCCGCTGGAACGCCTCCTGGGTGCGGATCGCCGTGGACCCGATGTGCTCGCCCACCAGGTCGACCCGGGACACCTCCACCAGGTGGCCCTTGTCCAGCACGCCGAGCGAGGCGAGGATCTCGCCGTACAGCCGGGCGACCGTCGTCTTGCCGGTGCCGGGGGAGCCGGTGAACACCAGGTGCCGTTTGACCGACGCGGCCTTCAGGCCCGCCCGCTGCCGGCGCCGGCCCACCTCGATCATGTCGGTCAGCGCCCGTACCTCGCGCTTGACGCTGTCCAGGCCCACCAGGGCGTCCAGTTCGCCCAGGACGGCCTTGGAGGTCCGAGCAGGGTCCGGCGCGGCGGCGGACGCGATCAGCGGCTCCTGCTCGGTGGTGCGCTGCCCGGGGATCGAGCCCAGCAGACCCGGGGACTGGGCCGCCGTCTGCACCACCGGCTCGGGCGCGGCGGGCGCCGTCAGGCCGGTGCTCTCGTCGCCGGTGCAGTCCTCGACGAGCGGCCCGGAATCGTACGCCGTGTCGGGGCCGCCGTCCGCGAACTCGTAACCGCCGCGCGCGCACCGCTCCGTGCGGCACTTCCGCAGCGTCGTACGACATCCGTCGATCACGTGGAAGCCGTAGCCGGCGCTGCCGGTCACCCGGCAGTTGAGGAAGCTGCCGCGGCCTCCGGCCGACACGTACACGCCCGCCTCGGACGGCAGGTCGACCGTGCAGCGCTCGATCGTGGGGTCGGCGCCCTTGGTGACGATCACACCGGTGCGATTGCCGTCCAGGGTGCAGTTGTTCAGGGTGCCGCCGCTGCCGTGGTCGCGGAACCAGGCGCCGGTGGCGGCGTCCCGGATGCGGCAGTCGTCGAGCTGCGCGGTGGCGCCGTCGCTCACCGACACGGCGGTGTTGCGCACCTGGGAGAGGTCGCTGTCGACGACGTCCACGCGCGAGCCGCGGTCCAGGACGAACAGCGCGTCCGGCACGTCGTGCACCCGGCAGGAGTCGAGCACCGCGGTGGCGCCGTCGCTGACCCAGACCGCCGGGTAGTCGCCGGTGCTGTCGAAGATCTCGCACTGGTTGGCGTCGACCCGCGTGCCCGGGTCCCACACCGACAGGCCGTTGCGCCCGAACTGCCGCACGCTGGTGCGGGTCAGGGTGAGGACCGAGCGGGACCTGAGGTCGACCGCGTTCTCCGGGATGTCGTGGATGCGGCAGTCGGCGAGGGTGAGCACCGCGTCCGTGTCCAGCGTGACACCGTCGCCGGTGGTGCGGTGCACGTCGCAGTCGGTCAGGTGGGCCGTGGCCCGGGCGGTCACCTGCACGCCGCTGCCCCGCACTTCGTAGACCTCGCAGCCCACGGCCTCGAGCGCGGAGCCCTCGCCCGTCGCGGTCAGTCCTGAACCCGCCGCGTGGTGCACCCGGCAGCGCTCGAGGCGGGGGTGGGCGCCGGAGCGCACCGCGACGCCCGCCTGGCCGGCCGCGACCACCTCGCACTCCTCGAACACGCCGCCCCCGCCGTCCAGGACGGCGATGCCGACACCGGCCGGATTGTCGACGGTGCAGCGCCGCACCGTGGGACGCGCGCCGCCGCGCACCTCTATCCCGGAGGCGGAACGCGCGACGACCCTGAGGCCCAGCAGCTCCGGCGTGCCGTCCTCGACCAGGACCGCGGGCGCCGCCGCGTCCTGGCCCTCGACGTGCAGATCCTGGATCACCGCCGAGGCGCGCACGGTCAGCGGGACGCCGTCGGCCGGCGCGATGCGCACCGAACCCTGGGCGCCCTCGGGCCCGCGCAGGGTCACCGCCCGCTGGACGACGAGGTTCTCCCGGTAGGTCCCGGGGGCGACGGTGAGGACGTCACCGTCGGCCGCGGCCTCCAGGGCGGCGGCGAGCGATGCGTACTCACCCGTGCGGCGCCGCCACCGCGAGGTGCCGGTGTGCGTCACCTGGACCGTGCCCTGTGCCATGGCGTTGCTGTGCCCCCACCTCGTCGTACGCGGGTCGTCGCCGATTCGGTTCGGCCGGTCCACCGTAGCGTGCGCACAGGTGGTGAGTTGACCGGAGGCGGAAGCCCGTCAACTGCCCGCGCCGGTCCTGCCCCAGTCCGGCCCCGCCCGCTCCCACTCCTGCTCCAGGCGCGCGTACCGGCGGCGGACCAGGCGCCAGACCACTGCGCGCCGGGCGGCCTCCACCAGGGCCGCCACCGCCACCGCGGTGCCCGTCCCGGCGAGCACCGCGTGGGTGGTCGCGGTCTCCGCGTCCAGCGGGCGCGCCACCTCACGGCCCCGCGCGTCCGTCCACATCGCGAACCGGTCGCCGCCGTCCGGGCGATCGATGCCCACCAGGACGGGGCTCTCGTGTCGCGAACCGTCCGGCCCGGTCCAGGCGGCGAGGACACGGCTGCGCAGTTCTTCGCCGGAGGAGGCGCCCTCCGGGTCGACGGTCAGGGGCGAACGCTCCAGGGCACGGAGCACGGTGGCCGTCACCCGGTGCCGGGACTCGTGCTGCTCGCGCACCGACCGCTGCAGGGCGTTCTGCGCCGCACCCCCGGCGAGCACCCCGATCAGGGGCGCCACGGACAGGATCAACAGCAGTGCCGTCAGGGCCACCCAGGCCTCGGCCAGGTCGGTCCCGCGGCGCAGCGGATTGCCCCTCCAGCGCCAGAGACCTCCGACCGCTCGCACGCGCACACCCCCTTGCCGCTCCGCTCCGCCTTCCCCGTCGAGCCGCCCCCACTCGGTGGCCCGTCCCGGCCCGGTTCTCATGAACCTCTCACAAAGCCCAACGCGCGGACCCAGGACGGGGTTCCCGTTACCGGGTCGTTTGTCCGAAACCTGAACACCGGGCCCTGAAGGCTGATGGCTGACCCCTGACCCCTGACCCCTGACCCCTGACCCCTGACCCCGTCCGGACGAACGGCCGCACGTCACTGGGCGATTCGCACCGGATCTCCGACCCGGACCGTGCCCGGGCCGAGGGGGACCAGGTTCTGCCCGAAGACCAGCTTGCCGTCGACGCGACGGTGCCGGCCGAGGCTGTGCAGGGGCTCGGCGCCGCGGTCCGCGGTGCCCTGGTCGGTGGTCGTCACGACGCATCGCCCGCACGGCTTGGCGACCCGCAGGACGACCTCGCCGACGACGACGCGGGACCAGCGGTCCTCGGCCCAGGGCTCGGTGCCGGAGACGACCAGGTTCGGCCGGAAGCGGTCCATGGGCAGGGGGCCCTCGTGCGCGTGCTCGCCCCGCGCGATCAGGGAGTTGAGGGCGTCGAGCGAGGCGGTGGTGGTCAGCAGCAGCGGAAAGCCGTCCGCGAAGGAGACGGTCTCACCCGGCAGCGCGTACGCCGGGTCCACGGGCCTGCGGGTGGCGGGATCGTCCAGGTGCACCAGCCGGACGTCGGTTCCGAGCAGCGTGCTGCACCAGGCGTGCGCGGCCGCGTCCTCGGCCGGCAGCGCCTCGACCTTGTCCCGGAAGATCTGCACCGCAACGGTGCCCACCGCGCGGGGGACCGGCACCGTGAGCGGTGCCATGCCGGGCGCGGACAGCCGTACGCCGCCGCCGGGCAGAAGCTCGGCGGCGGCCAGGGCGAGGCGCGGCTGCCGGCGTTGCGTGACGACCTTTCCCCCGTGGTCGACCAGCATCCAGCGTCGGTCTCCGGCCGGCCCCCAGGGCTCCACGACGGCCTCCTGGAGCGACAGGCTCCGGAACGCCTTGACCGGATGGACGTGGATCGACTGCAGTCGCGCGTACCCCATGAGGTCATCGTGCCAGCCGGCACCGACAACCCGGAGGACGGCTCAGTAGCCGCGGTACTGCTGCTGGTTGTACGGATCCTGGTACGGCGCTGGCGCCGGCCGGGGAGCCGCGGGCCGCATCGCCTCGTACCCCGCGGGGCCGGGCGCGCCCGGACGGGGCTGCTGCGGCTGCTGCGGGCCGGGGTATCCGCGAGGCGCGGTCGCCTGGTGCGGGATGTACGCGGCGGGCGCCTGCTGCAGCGGGGCGGGCTGCGGGGCCTGCTGCGGGTATCCGTAGGAGGGCTGCGAGGGGCCCGCCGGGAGGGCGGGCAGGGCGGACGGCAGCGCGGGCAGATGGCTGCTGCTCGGCATGTCGTACGCGGCGGGAACCCGGATCGGGGCGATCTGCGGTGTGCCCCGTTCGGCCACGAGCGAGTCGTAGATCGGGGTGTCCGGGAAGGAGGCGGAGTAGTAGCCGCCGCCATAAGTGGAGCGGGGGGAGGTCATGGCCATAAGTTAAGCCCACGATGTGCTGGTTGGGGAGACCGATAAGAGGGTTGTTTTCCGTGTCCGCAGTGACCGGGCATCCCCAATGCGAGCGAACTTGGCAAAATAGGGCGTCACGCCACGCGATTTTGCGGTAAAGGCCGAGTTCTGGGCGGGTTACCGGCGGTTGACCGAACCTTCCGCCGGACTCTTCTTCAGGGGCGGGCGGCCCGGAGAATAGGTTGTGCGTCAGGAACTCGACGATTCGCCGGGACAAGACTCGGCTCGGTGACACGTGATGGGGGCGGACATGTCAATGTCGAAAGGATCGAACACCCCGGTGCCGACGACGGCGCTGCGGGTCGAACTGGGCTGGCGATCCGGCCCCGGCGTGCCCGACGCGGACGCCTCCGCCCTCCTGCTGGTGGGCGGCAAGGTCCGTTCCGACGCCGACTTCGTCTTCTACAACCAGCCGGCCCACGCCTCCGGCTCGGTCCGCCACGAGGGCAAGCGGGACGCCGGCGGCCGGGTGACCGACAGCCTGCTCGTCGACCTCACGCGCGTGGAGCCCGCCATCGAGACGGTGATCCTCGCCGCCTCCTCGGACGGCGGAGCCTTCGGGCAGGTCCCCGATCTCTACATCGAGGTGCGCGACACCGCGCGGAACACCGTCGTGGCCCGTTTCGACAACCCGGGCGCAAGCGTCGAGACGGCCTTCGTGCTCGGCGAGTTCTACCGCCGCCAGGGCGCCTGGAAGTTCCGCGCCGTCGGACAGGGGTACGACAGCGGACTCGAGGGCCTGGCCACGGACTACGGCATTTCGGTGGACGAGCCGCAGCACGCCCCGCCTCCGCCCGCGCGGCCGGCGACGACGGCCCCGCCGGTCCCGCCCGCCCCCGCGGCCACGACGCCCCCGCCCCCACCGGCGCCTCCCGCGCCTCCCGTGGCACGGCCGGCCGCCGCGCCCCCGCGGCCCCCGGCCGCGCCCGCCGCCGAGCCGGTCCGGCTGACCAAGGTCACGCTCACCAAGGCCGCGCCCTCCGTCTCGCTCACCAAGCAGGGCGGCACCTCCGGCGCGATGCGCGTCAACCTCAACTGGCAGGTGCGCAAGCAGTTCTCGGGCTGGGCCCGCAAGCTCGGCCGCCCGGTCGCCATGCACGACGACCTCGACCTCGACCTGTGCTGCCTGTACGAACTGAGCGACGGCAGCAAGGGCGTCGTCCAGGCGCTCGGCAACGCCTTCGGGGCGCTGCACCAGCCGCCGTTCATCCACCTCGACGGCGACGACCGCACCGGCGCCGTGTCGACCGGCGAGAACCTCACCATCAGCCTCGACCACCAGCGGTACTTCCGGCGCATCCTCGTCTTCGTGACCATCTACGAGGGCGCCCGCTCCTTCGCCGACCTGCACGCCACGGTCACCCTCCAGCCCCAATACGGCGCGGCGGTCGACTTCTCGCTCGACGAGTGCACCGTGCCCTCGACGGTGTGCGCCCTCGCGCTGATCACCAACACCGGAAACGACCTCGTCGTCCAGCGCGAGGCCCGCTACCTGGTGCCCGAGCGCGGGGTGAGCCCGCAGCGTACGGTCGACTACGCCTACGGCTGGGGCATGAACTGGACCCCCGGCCGCAAATGACCGGCCCCCGGGAAGCGCTCAGCCCGCCCGGCCCTCCTCGGCCACCGCGTCCGGACGGGCGTAGGTGCGGCCCTTCCAGGCCGCGCCGCGCCCCCGGTAGTGCTGCACCGCCGAGTCGACCGTCATCAGCAGATAGAGGAACGCGGTGAACGGCAGCAGCGGCGCGAGCCACAGGGGCTGCCGGTAGTAGCGCAGCATCGGCAGGTACGTCCCCGCCATCACCAGCCAGGCGGCGGCGCCCAGGGCGGCCGTCGTGCCCTGCCCCGTCGCCGCTCCGACGAGCACCGCCGCGGGCGGCACCAGATACACCAGGGCCAGGCCGAGCACCGTTCCGGCCAGCACCAGGGGGTTGTGCCGCAGTTGCGCGTAGGCGCTGCGCGAGACCATCCGCCACAGGTCGTGCAGCCGCGGATAGGGGCGCACGCTGTCCACTCGGTCGGCCAGGCCCAGCCAGACCCGGCCGCCGGTGCCCTTGACCGCGCGGGCGAGGGCCACGTCGTCGATGACGGCGTGCCGGATGGCGTCCGGGATCCGCGCCCGCTCGGCGGCGTCGGCCCGCAGCAGCACGCAACCGCCCGCCGCGGCCGCCGTCCGCGTGGCCCTCCCGCGCCCGCTGCCGGCGCGGCCACCACCGATCCACCGGAACGGGTACAGCTGGGCGAAGAAGTAGACGAAGGCCGGCACCACGAGCCGCTCCCAGACGCTCTCCACCCGCAGCCGGGCCATCTGGGAGACGACGTCGAAACCTCCGGTGCCGGCCGCGGACACCAACGCGCGCAGACTGTCCGGCGCGTGCGCGATGTCGGCGTCCGTCAGCAGCAGGTACTCGGGCTCACGCGCGCGTGCCAGACCGATGCCGTGCCGCACCGCCCACAGCTTCCCGGTCCAGCCGGCCGGCGGCTCCCCGGGCGAGGCCACGGTGAGCGGCAGCCCCTCGTGCCGCCGGGCCAGCTCGCACGCCAGCCCGCCCGTGCCGTCCGTGCTGCCGTCGTCGATCAGGAAGACCTCGGCCCGCCCCGGGTAGTCCTGGGCGAGCAGGGACGGCAGGCTCGCCGGCAGCACCGCCGCCTCGTCGCGCGCGGGGACGACGACGCACACCGAGGGCCAGTCGTCGGGCTCCTCGCGGGCCGGAAGTCTGACGTCGGTACGCCAGAAGAAGCCGCGGGCGAGCAGCAGCCACAGCCAGGCGGCGAGGGAGAGGGCTGACACCAAGGTCACGACGGTCACGACGGAAGTCCACGCATCGGCGCTCACGTGCGCAGTCTGCCGCACGGCACCGGCCGGTGGCGGCGCATCGTCTATGGTGGCCGGGTGAAGATCGCGCTCATGGACTCCGGAATCGGTCTGCTGGCGGCCACCGCCGCGGTACGGCGGCTGCGACCGGACGCCGATCTCATCCTCTCCCTGGACCCCGACGGGATGCCCTGGGGCCCGCGGACCCCGAAGGACCTGACCGGGCGTGCCCTCGCCGTGGCCGAGGCCGCCGCGGCGCACCGCCCGGACGCCCTGATCGTCGGCTGCAACACCGCCACGGTGCACGCGCTGCCCGCGCTGCGCGCCCGGCTCGAGCCCGACGTACCCGTCATCGGCACCGTGCCGGCGATCAAGCCCGCCGCGGCCGGTGGCGGCCCGGTGGCGATCTGGGCGACGCCGGCCACCACGGGAAGCCCCTACCAGCGGGGCCTGATCGAGGACTTCGCCGGGGACACGGAGGTCACCGAGG
Organism: Streptomyces violaceoruber; assembly: GCF_033406955.1. NCBI lineage: Bacteria > Bacillati > Actinomycetota > Actinomycetes > Kitasatosporales > Streptomycetaceae > Streptomyces > Streptomyces violaceoruber. Next base: position 7,426,575 of record NZ_CP137734.1, read on the forward strand.
TGCCGTGCCCGGGCCTCGCCGACGCCGTCGAGCACGCGGACGAGACCGCGATCACCGAGGCCGTCGCCGCCGCGGCCGCCCTCACACCCGACGACGTGACGACGGTCGTCCTGGGCTGCACCCACTACGAACTGGTCGCCGAACGCATCCGCGCCGCCGTGCAGCGCCCCGGTGCCCCGCGGCTCGTCCTGCACGGCTCCGCCGGAGCCGTGGCCGCCCAGGCGCTGCGCCGGATCGGCGCCCGCCCCGACCCGGGCGCCCCGGCGACGGGCACCCTGACCGTGCTGCTGAGCGGACGCGAGGGCACTCTGCCCGCGCCCGCGCTGGCCTACGACGAGGGTCGGCTGCTGCGCGCGGTCACGCCGGCCGGCTGACGGGCCCGCCCGCCCGGTCGGCCCAGTCACCCTGCGCGACGAGGTACCCGCACAGCGAAACATGAGTAACCTCATAGCCATGAGGCATCGCCACGGCGAGACCGTCCCCCAGCCCAACGTCTGGACCGGCCGTGCCACCAACCGGGTCCAGTGGTTCCTGGCGCTCATCGGAGCCGCCTGCATGGCGCTCGGCATCGCCCTGGCCGTCGAATCGGCCTGGGAGTCCGGCGTCGCCCCGCTCGCCATGGCCGTCGTCGGCTGCATCGCGGCCGGACTGCTGGTGCTGTTCGGCACGCTCGCGTTCGTGCACGTCGCGCTCAGAGTCGACGAGGACTGCCTCGAAGTGCGCTGCGGCCACATCGGCGTGCCCCGCCGCCGCATCCCCCTCTCCCTCGTCGCGGGCGCCGAGTTCGCGCCGCACGTCACCCCGCGCCACTGGGGCGGCTGGGGCTACCGGTGGCGGCCGGAGATGGGCACGGCCGTCGTCGTACGGCGCGGGGAGGGCCTGATCCTGCGGCTGCTGGACGGCCACACCTTCACGATCACCGTGGACGACGCGGAGGCGGCCGTCCAGGTCATCAAGGACCGTCTGCGCCCGAAGGCACCGGGCCCGGCACACTGAGGCCGGGCGGGCCCGGCCCGCCGAGCCCGCGGGACGAGAGGCCGAGCCGCAGTGTCTCAGCGGGGCAGTCGGCCCTTTTGCGGCCTTACGTCCGCGCCCCGGGCCGGTGACTCCGCCGCGAGGGGACGGGCCGTGGCCAGGCCCGCGAGGAGCCCCGCGCCCAGCGGGACCGCGGTGAAGCTCAGCGCGTTGCCGACGACGGCGATGGCCGCGAGCCCGGTGAGGGCCGCGCCCGCGGTGAGGACGACCGGAGTGGGGCGCGGGGAGCGCCACAACGCGTACAGCAGCCAGCAGAAGGCCGCGGCCAGCAGTGCCACCCCCACCAGCCCCTGTTCGGCAGCCTGCTGCCACACCGCGGAGTGCGGGCGGCCGTCCGGCACCGGCGACCCCGCGGCCGTCGGGCTCGACGCCCCGAACTGTCCCGGTCCGACGCCGAGGGCCGGTTCCTGGCGCAGCAACTCCAGCGCGTCGGCCCACAGCCGGACGCGATGGGAGGTCAGCTGTCCCTCGAGGGCCGCGGCGAGCCCGTCCGGCACGAAGCCGCCCGGCACCGCCCAGCTCAGGCCGGTCACCAGCCCCGCGCCGAGGCCCAGCCCGGCGATCCCCGCCCCGCGGCGGCGCACCCGGCCGGCGGCGAGTGAGCACAGCAGCACCACCGCACAGGCCACGCATCCGGCGACCGAGCCCAGTACGGCCGCGATCACGCCGATCACGGCGGCCAGCAGCCGTAACGCGGCCCGCACGGCCGGGGTCCCGCCCGCCCACGCCCCGCAGCACGCGGCGCCCGCCGACAGCGCGAGCAGGGCGGCGGTCGCACCGGCGTGCCCGAGCGGTGCGGTGAGCCGCGGCCCCGGCGCGAGGTGCGGGACGGCGACCGCCAGGACGCCCCCGGCCAGCGCGACGGCACAGGGCGCGCCAACGGGCAGCAGCGCCCCGCCGATCCGACCCGCCGCGTAACCGGCGGTCACGGCCAGCACCGCGAGCAGCACACCCTCGGGGCGGCCGTCGCGCGCGGCCGCGGTGATCAGCGACCAGGAGGCGCAGGCGGCGAGAATCACCGCCCCCGCCATGTCCACGCCGCCGTGTCTTGGGCCGTCCGCGACCGCACCGGCCGCAGCCGCCGTCCCCCTCGAACCCACCGTGTCCCCCGCCCGCGTCGCCCCCGACCTGACGGGCCCCCGCCGCCCGGCGGAATCGGACCGGCGACCGGGGCTCGGCCACACCGTAACGGCTGGTCGGCGGATTGTGGACCGGTCGGCGCCCGGTCGTGGCGAAACGATGCGGCACAGGTCGCCCACGGCCCGCCGACGTCCTCGGACCGTCCTGTCCTCGGCCAGGTCACCCGCCGTACACTCCGGGGGGTGACAGCCACCGCAACCACCGTCGGCGAGCCGGACCGGACGCAACCGCAGCCCACGCCCGCCTCCCGGGCCGTCTCGCGACTCGCGCGCCTCCTCCCGGCCGCCGCCGCGGCGCTCTCCGGAGTGCTCCTCTACATCAGCTTCCCGCCGCGCACCCTGTGGTGGCTGGCGCTGCCCGCGTTCGCCGTCTTCGGCTGGGTGCTGCGCGGCCGCGGCTGGAAAGCGGGCCTCGGCCTCGGTTACCTCTTCGGCCTCGGCTTCCTGCTGCCCCTGCTGGTGTGGACCGGCGTGGAGGTCGGCCCGGGCCCCTGGCTCGCGCTGGCCGCGATCGAAGCGCTCTTCGTGGCGGCCGTCGGCGCGGGCGTCGCCGCCGTGTCGAAGCTGCCGGGGTCGCCGGTGTGGGCGGCGGCGGTGTGGATCGCCGGGGAGGCGGCACGCGCGCGTGCGCCCTTCGAGGGCTTCCCCTGGGGCAAGATCGCGTTCGGCCAGGCGGACGGCGTGTTCCTGCCGCTCGCCGCGGTCGGCGGCACGCCGGTTCTCGGCTTCGCGGTCGTCCTGTGCGGCTTCGCCCTCCACGAGGCCGTGCGCCTGGCCGTCCGGGCCCGCCGCGGCGACGAGGTGCGGCGCGGTGCCGCGGCGGTGGCACTCCTCGGCGTGGCCGTACCCGTGGTGGGCGCCGTGGCCGCCCGGCCGCTGGTCAGCGACACGGCGGAGGACGGCACCGCGACCGTCGCCGTGATCCAGGGCAACGTGCCGCGCGCCGGACTCGGCTTCAACGCCCAGCGCCGGGCCGTACTCGACTACCACGCGCGCGAGACACAGCGGCTGGCCGACGAGGTGAAGGCGGGCAAGGTGGCACGCCCCGACTTCGTCCTCTGGCCGGAGAACTCCTCGGACATCGACCCCTTCGCCAATGCCGACGCCCGCCTGGTCATCGACCGGGCCGCCAAGGCCGTCGGCGCGCCCATCTCGGTCGGCGGCGTCGTGGAACGCGACGGCAAGCTGCTCAACGAGCAGATCCTGTGGGACCCGGACAAGGGGCCCGTCGACACCTACGACAAGCGGCAGATCCAGCCCTTCGGCGAGTACCTGCCGCTGCGCTCGCTCATCGGGGCGATCAACGACGAGTGGACCTCCATGGTCAGCCGGGACTTCAGCAGGGGCACCGAACCCGGCGTGTTCACCATGGCCGGGACCAAGGTGGGCCTGGTGACCTGCTACGAAGCGGCCTTCGACTGGGCCGTGCGCTCCGAGGTCACCGACGGCGCCCAGATGATCTCCGTGCCCAGCAACAACGCGACCTTCGACCGCAGCGAGATGACCTACCAGCAGCTCGCCATGTCCCGGATCCGTGCGGTCGAGCACAGCCGGACCGTCACCGTCCCGGTGACCAGCGGCGTCAGCGCGATCATCATGCCGGACGGCCGGATCACCCAGAAGACCGGCATGTTCGTGGCCGACTCCCTGGTGCAGGAGGTGCCCCTGCGCTCCTCCGAGACGCCCGCCACCCGGCTCGGCATCGCACCCGAGATCGCCCTGGTGCTGGTCGCCGCCGGCGGGCTCGGCTGGGCCGTCGGCGCCGGTGTGCGCGGTCGACGCGCCCGTGACGTGTAGCCGTACGCCCGGTGCACGCCCCGCGACGACGGCGGGAGCGGTCCGGCCGCCCCGTTAGGGTCGGACGCATGGCTACTCCCGATTTCATCCGCGACCTGCGCGCCTCGGCCGGACATCAACTCCTCTGGCTCCCCGGAGTCACCGCCGTCGTCTTCGACGACGAAGGCAGAGTGCTGCTCGGCCGGCGGTCCGACAACGGGCGCTGGTCGCTGATCGGAGGCATTCCGGAGCCGGGGGAGCAGCCCGCCGCCTGCGCCGTGCGCGAGGTCGAGGAGGAGACCGCCGTCCAGTGCGTCGTCGAGCGGCTGGTCCTCGTGCAGGCGCTGAAACCGGTCACCTACGACAACGGTGACGTCTGCCAGTTCATGGACATCACCTTCCGCTGCCGGGCCGTGGGCGGCGAGGCCCGGGTCAACGACGACGAGTCGCTCGAGGTGGGCTGGTTCGAGGTGGACGCGCTGCCGGACATCAAGGAGTTCGGGCAGACCAGGGTCAAGCAGGCCCTGTCCGACGCCCCCACATGGTTCGAACCCACTGGTTCCTTCTGAAGTATGGGGCGTGACCACATGGGGGACCGGGGCGGACGCTGCCTAGGGTCGGGGCATGACCTCGCCCAGCGTCCTCCAGGCCCCCCACGCCTCCTCGCTCGACCTGCACGGCCGCACCGCCCTCGTCACCGGCGCCGCCGGCGGCATCGGCCGCGCCTGCGCACTGCGGCTGGCCGCGGCCGGGGCCGAGGTCAGAGCGGTCGACCGGGACGCCGCCGGTCTCGAGGCGCTCGCCGGCAGCTGCGGGGACCTCGCCGGCAGCGTCGAGCCGCAGGTCCTCGACCTGACCGACCTGGACGCCGCCGAACGCGCAGCGGCCGGCACCGACGTCCTCGTCAACAACGCCGGGCTGCAACTGGTGCGGCCTCTGGAGGAGTTCCCGCCGGACGTCTTCCACACCGTGCTCACCGTGATGCTGGAGGCCCCCTTCCGGCTGATCCGCGGCGCCCTGCCCCACATGTACGGGCAGGGCTGGGGCCGCATCGTCAACATCTCCTCCGTCCACGGTCTGCGGGCCTCCGCCTACAAGGCCGCCTATGTGTCCGCCAAGCACGGGCTGGAGGGACTGTCCAAGACCGCCGCCCTCGAAGGCGCCGCCCACGGCGTCACCTCCAACTGCGTGAACCCCGCCTACGTCCGCACCCCGCTGGTGGAGCGGCAGATCGCCGACCAGGCCCGGGCCCACGGGCTCCCCGAGGAGCAGGTGCTCTCCGACGTACTGCTGCGCGACAGCGCCCTGCGGCGGCTGATCGAACCCGACGAGGTCGCCGAAGCGGTGGCATACCTGTGCGGCCCGTACACGGTAGGCCTCACGGGCACCTCACTCGTCCTGGACGGCGGCTGGACCGCGCACTGAGCCGGGGTTTTCCACAGGGCTGCCGGGACGAGCGGGTGATGGGGAATCCTGTGAGCATGTCCCGTGATCACGCGCAGTCCGCCGAGACGCCGTTCCTCGAGCTGCTGGCCCGCGGCGCCTCCGCCGACGCCTACGAGCAGCCGGTGCTGCTCGCCCGCGCCGAGGGCGGACCGGCCGAGCGGACCGACGCGCTCCAACGGGCCAAGCACCTCGCGCTGCGGGTGCGCTCGGAGCTGGAGGGCCGGCGCAGGCGCGAGGCCGAGCTTTCCGCGCTGTTCGAGACCGCCCACGACCTCGCGGGACTGCGGGACCTGGACGCGGTACTGCGCGCGATCGTGCAGCGCGCCCGCTCCCTGCTCGGCACCGACGTCACCTACCTCAGCCTCAACGACCCCGACCGCGGCGACACCTACATGCGGGTCACCGAGGGCTCGGTCGCCGCCCGCTTCCAGCAACTGCGGCTCGGCATGGGGGAGGGCCTCGGCGGCCTCGTCGCCCAGACCGCCCGCCCCTACGTCACCGACGACTACTTCAAGGACGCCCGCTTCCAGCACACCGGCACCATCGACGCGGGCGTGCGCGACGAGGGCCTGGTCGCCATCCTCGGCGTACCCCTCATGCTCGGCCACCACGTCATCGGCGTGCTCTTCGCCGCGGACCGGCGGGCCAGGGTCTTCGAACGCGAGCAGATCGCCCTGCTCGGCTCCTTCGCCGCCCTGGCGGCCGCCGCCATCGACACCGCCAACCTGCTCGCCGAGACCCGCTCGGCCCTCGCGGGCCTGGAGCGGGCCAACGAGATCATCCGGGACCGCAGCGGTGTCATCGAGCGCGCCTCCGACGTCCACGACCGGCTCGCCGAGCTCGTCCTGCGCGGCGGCGGGGTGCACGACGTGGCGGCCGCCGTCTCGCAGGTGCTGGACGGCACCGTTGAGTTCACCGAGGCGGCCGCGGCACCCGAGTACGCGCTGGAGGCGTCCCGCGCCGACGGACACGTGGTGCGGCACAAGGACGACTGGATCGCCGCCGTCGCCGCCGGTGACGAGCTGTTCGGCGCCCTCGTCCTGCGCGGGCACCCCGGACTCGACCCCGTCGACCAGCTCACCCTCGAACGCGCCGCGATGGTCACCTCCCTGCTGCTGCTCGCCCGCCGCTCCGCCGCCGAGGCCGAACAGCGGGTCCGCGGCGAGCTCCTGGACGACCTGCTCGACGCCCGCGACCGCGATCCGCGCCTGCTGGACGACCGGGCCCGACGGCTGCACGCCGACCTGTCCGCCACACACGTCGTCCTCGCCGCCCGCCTCGACGCCACCGAGACCGACGCCGACCAGGAGGCGGACGCGCGCCGGCGCCTGTGGGCCGCGGCCTCCCACCTCGCCGCGACCCGGCACGGCCTGGCCGCCGCCCGGGACGGCGGCACCGTACTGCTGCTGCCGCTGACGGACAGCGACAGTGCCACCGATCTGGCCCGCCGCACCGCCCGGCACCTGGGCCGCGCGGTCCACGAGGCCGTCACCGTCGGCGCCTCCGCGCCCGTACGGGATCTCGCCGCCCGTCCCGAGGCCGTGGCCGCCGCCTACACCGAGGCCGGACGCTGCCTGGACGCCCTGCGCCTGCTGGGCCGGGGCGGGGACGGCGCGGCGGCCGAGGACTTCGGCTTCCTGGGCCTGCTGCTGGCCGGAGATCAGGACGTACCGGGGTTCGTCGACCGCACCATCGGCCAGGTCGTCGCCTACGACGAGCGGCGCGGCACGGAACTCGTCCGCACCCTCGGCGCGTACTTCGCCTGCGGGATGAGCCCGGCCCGGACGAAGGAGGCCCTGCACGTCCACGTGAACACCGTCGCCCAGCGCCTCGAGCGCGTCGGCCGGCTCCTGGGCGACGACTGGCAGAGCCCCGACCGCGCGCTGGAGATACAACTGGCCCTCAGACTCCACCGGTTGTCGGCCCCGGCACGGCACTGACCCCCGCGCGCACGGGCGCACGGGGGCGGTGACGGGGGCGGCTCAGACGGTGCGCGCCCGCTGCGCACGGGAGTCGGACACCGGCCCGTCCTCGTCCGCGTCGCCGGCGACGGAGTCCACCTCCGCGAGGTCCCGGTGCCGGGTCTCCCGGGCCACTCCCACGGCGAACAGCGTCAGCACGGCCGCCGCGATGACATACAGCGAGATCGGCGTCGAGCTGTCGTACTCGGACAGCAGCGCGGTGGCGATCAGCGGCGCCGGAGCACCAGCCGCCACGGAGGCGAACTGGGCGCCGATCGAAGCCCCCGAATAACGCATCCGGGTCGCGAACATCTCGGAGAAGAAGGCCGCCTGGGGCGCGTACATGGCGCCGTGCAGCACCAGCCCCACGGTCACCGCGAGCAGCAGACTGCCGAAGTGGCCGGAGTCGATCAGCATGAAGAAGGGGAACATCCACAGCCCGACACCGGCCGCCCCCAGCAGGTACACGGGGCGCCGGCCGATCCGGTCCGACAGGGCGCCCCAGGCCGGTATGACCGCGAAGTGCACGGCCGAGGCGATCAGCACAGCGTTGAGCGCGGTCTGCTTGGAGACGTCGGCCGTGGTCGTGGCGTACACGAGGATGAAGGCCGTGATGACGTAGTAACTGATGTTCTCCGCCATCCGCGCGCCCATCGCGATCAGCACGTCGCGCCAGTGGTGCCGCATCACGGCGACCAGCGGAAGCGGCTCGGCCTTCGCCTTCCGCGACTCCGCCTGCGCCAAGGCCTGCTTGAAGACCGGTGATTCGTCGACAGACAGACGAATCCACAAACCGACCATGACCAGGACCCCGGAAAGCAGGAACGGAATCCGCCAGCCCCAGCTGTTGAACGCGGCGTCCGACAGCACGGCCGTGAGCAACGACAGCACCCCGGTCGCGAGCAGTTGCCCGGCCGGCGCCCCGGTCTGCGGCCACGACGCCCAGAACCCGCGCCGCCGCGCGTCCCCGTGCTCCGACACCAGCAGTACGGCCCCGCCCCACTCACCGCCGAGGGCGAAACCCTGGACGAGCCGCAGCACGGTCAGCAGCACGGGAGCGGCCGTGCCGACGGTCGCGTGGGTGGGGAGCAGCCCGATCGCGAACGTCGCCCCGCCCATCATCAACAGGCTCAGCACCAGCAACTTCTTACGCCCGAGCCGGTCACCGTAGTGCCCGAACACCAGGGCCCCGACCGGCCGCGCGGCGAACCCGACGGCATAGGTCAGGAACGACAACAGCGTGCCGACCAGCGGGTCGGAGTCCGGGAAGAACAACTCGTTGAACACGAGCGCGGCGGCGGAACCGTAGAGGAAGAAGTCGTACCACTCGATGGTGGTGCCGATGAGGGACGCGGCGACGATGCGCTTGAGGTTGTTCGGGGCTGGTGGAGCGGTTGCGGGCGACGACATCGGCACCACTTCCTGGGGTGTGACGGGGACGTTTGCGTGTCGCCACACCGTAGGAATCCGCAGGTCAGCCGCACATGTGGCGGGGCAACATAGTTCGAGGGTCAGCTATGCGCGCGGCCACCATGCCGGCTTGTGAAAAGGCGTCGCAGGGGATCGGTGGTGATCGAAACGAGTGCCGTCCGGGACGCGTAGTTCAACACGATTTGACGGTGCGGTGCTGACTCCCGTGCTGGTTTGGTGCTGACTAAAATCCCACGTCATCACCCGTGCTCACCTGTTCCGTGCTGACTTGGTGCTGACTACGCTCCGTTGAACTCGGGCATCTGGGATTGATCGACTCAGAGTCGTTGCGTGGCAGGTGACCGGACTGAGAGACCGAGTCCGGCCTTGCCGCTCAGCCGCCGTCGGCACGGGCAAGGCGCTGCGTCTGGGCACGGTGCATCCTGGTCCCAGGAGGTTCTTCGTCTGCTGGTGGTACAGCGGTTGCGCGCCCCTGAACTGTGGTGATGGCGCAAAAGGTAGCCTTCGTGGCTCAGTTGGTCCGCGTATGGTCCGGATCTTGCTGGAAGGGCGACGCCGGATGGGAGTCGCCGCATCTGCGGTACCACATGGCACAGGTTGTAAAGACCGTCCATGGGCGTCCACGTCAGTCCAGGGCAGGTGCGTAGTAGCAGGTCAGGGCATCGCGGTCCGGGGGAGTCGGCGTAGTTGGTGACAGACTTGTGAGAGCGCCGGTGATACGGCGAAGCCCCGTCGGAAACATCACGACGGGGCTTCCGCATGGAGGGGGCTATGACAGAGTGCGGCGTCCGGCAGCACGGGCACTGACGCTTGGACTCCCGGCTCTGGAGCACCGGGAGCAAGGATGCCGGGCGTGGTAGGGCCTGGCCGACCACACGGCACACACGTTCGCTCAGCCCGCCGAACGGCTTTGCCTTCGCGAATGTGGCGAGTCCCTCGACTGGCCAGTGTGCCTTCAGAGCGCGACCAGGAGGCGGTGTCCAAACCATCGACGGAAGATCGCGGTGCCCCGTCATAGGGGCAATGCGGCCAGCGTTGCTGCCGTTCGGCGTGGCGGCCTCATCTTCGAGGCCGCCACGCCGAACGGCTCGGAGCCGTCCCGGTATCTACAGGTCGGTGCCGCTGGCTTCCTTCAGGATTTCCATGCTCTCAGGGTCCTTCGGCTCGGAGCGTCGGTACTGGGGGTGGCCAAGGTCCATCTGAAGCGCGGCGTGGAGCGGGGCCGGGTATCGCGTCCGGTCTGACCAGGAGAGCGCCTGGTGACAAAGCCGCGCCGCGGCAACCGCGAGAATCTCTCGGTCGTAGCCGTCCCGCGTGTGCATCGGGGTGATCTCCCTGGTGGTCATGCTGTACCAGGGTGCGTTCAGTTCGTTCTCCTTGCGCTCGTCGGCATTCTTCGATGCTTTCCCCGGGTCGGCGCGCCAGCGGGTCTTCCACTGCCCATGGCGCTTCTTGCCGTAGTTGCGGGGTTCGGTGAACAGGAACCAGGGGTGGCCTTCGGGCCGGGCTTCCGGGTAGTAGAGGTCGCTGGAGGTCTTGAGCGGGACGGTCTTGCCGTTCTTCTGCTTCTCGGTGACGGCGACCAGACGGGGCATTTCCGCCTGCGCGCAGTTCATGCGGATGATGCTGACCGGATTCCAGGACGGGGGCAGTCCGCTTGCGGGGAGCCAGAGGCGCGGGTCCCCGGGATCTTTTCCGAGGCCCTGCTTGTTGTTGTGGAGGCCGGGCCATACACGGCGGCTGGCGTGACCGTCGATCATCAAGGCGTAGGGCAGGCCGTCGAGTTCGTCGTGGAGCTCTTGGAGGGCGGTGCGGACGTCTTCACCGGCCTGTGCCCAGCGCTGGATTTCGCCGTCGCCGTTTTCAGTGTGAAGAGGGTAGTTGGCGGCGTGGAAGTTGCTCTGTGCGAGGGCGTAGTGCTCCCACTGCGGGTGGATGTTGCTCCAGCCGATCATGCGCCACGGGCCGCCGGGTTCAGGGGAGGGGATGATCACGCTGGCGGTGATGATCCTTTTGGGCTGGCCCTTGTACTTGCGGTCCGTGGCCTGCTTGCGGATGTGGATGCCGCAGAAGGCCATGCAGGGCAGCGGGTAGGGGTCGTCGCCGGGGTAGAGGGCACGCTCGAAGCGGTTGTCCACGACCCCGCACGAACGGTAGAGGTCCAGCAGACCCATGTAGACGCGGTGATCCTCGAAGGCTTTCGCGGGCCTCTTGATGATGGTGAAGGTCTTGGTGAACGGGTCGTACTCGCGGCCGACGAGGAATTGGGACGGGACTGCAGCCTTGGCGAGCTCCCGGACGACTTGGTGCTTGGCGTCGTTCTCCGCCAGGGCGGTCTTCACTTCGGCGGGCTTCATGCCCTCGTGTTCCTCGCCGCGCACCGGGATCTCTGTCTCACACCAGGCGGCGAGGAGGACGCCGGGTTCTGCGAAGGTGCCGGCGATCCTTTGGGCGTCAGTGGCGCGCTGAGTGCCGGGGCCGTGCTCCAGCAGGGCTTCGGCGTTGCAGAAGACAGCTTCGATGCCGTCTGCGAGCGGGAAGGACTTCTTTCCGCCAGGGTCCGGATCGATGCCCTCCGGGTCCAGCCCGTAGGGGTGGGCGAGACCGTGGATCATCCGCGTGAGGGTCGCGTCGCGGTACCACAGGCACAGGATGCGGAGTTTCTTGTATCCGGCCGCTTCGATGGAACGGCGAATACCCTCCGGGGAGGGCTTGCCGATGAGATCGACGTATTCGCCATCCTGCTTCTTCTGTTTCTTCTCTTTCTCCTGGGCGGCGGTGGCGGGCTCGTGGGAACGCTTACCGAAGACATTCCCCTTCGACTTCAGGTCGAGCAGGGAGACGGCGTCACCGAAGACTCGCTGGATGTGTTCCCGCAGCAGGGAGAGATGGTAGATGCCGGCGCCGGTACCGACGGCGAAGGAGTCCGTCTTCGGCATGGTCGGCCTGATCGCGCCAGGAGGAGGAGTCAGGATGTCGATCCTCTTGCCATTTTCGTCCCTGGCGTTCAGGCGGCTGCGCTCACCGGCGACGCTTTCCTCGATGGCGTTGAGCGATGACCGGTCGGCGTCCATCTTCGCCAGGATTTCCAGCGCATGCTTGTTCGTCTGTCGCAGACCGCGCCCATCCAGGGACACAGACATGATCGGCCGGTCTGTTCCCTGGTCCACGAGAACGGTGCTGGCGTGGATCACCGTGTTGTTGATGCGCCGGATGTGAGCGTCAAGATTCAGGACGGGGTTCGGCTCGGCCGTGTAGGTGGCCATCTTCACCGACAGGCGGGACAGCGCGTACTGGACTTGACTGCGGGTGGGGTTCTCGGGACGGGCCTTGAGCGCTTCGGCGAGGTCGACCGGGTGGGCGAGGGTGGCGAAGACCGGGCCGATGGGCTGTTCCCAGGCGATCAGGTCACCGTTGCTGATGGGCCGGTACTGCACGGCCGCGACGTTGTCGGAGGGCTGCCAGCCGACGGTCCTGTGTTTCACCTGGCCGTTCGTCGCCTCGTACGCCTCACGGACCGGCTCGACTTCCCGGTCGAGGAAGGGCTTTGCCGCCAGCTTCTTGGCGATGTGCCACTTCACCGCCTCATAGGCCCAGCTGTCCGGACTGGCGGGCTTGCCGTCTTCCTCCTGGAGGATGTTCTTAGCCAGGCTTCGGCGCTCAGGAGCGACGTCCGCGACCAGTCGGGCCAAGGTGGGTGGATCCATGAAGGGGATCTCATCCAGAGGAATCCGGCGGACGATGCCTTCCAGGTAAGTGAAGACCGTCCTGAGGGCGTCGGGCTCCACGGGGTTGAGCGTCACCATGAAGGCCAGGTACTTGTCCAGGTAGACGTAGCCATCGGTGATCTGCTGGAGCACGGTGACAGCGATGGAATAGGGGACCAGGAAGGGGTCGGATTCCTGGACACCCTTGATCCATTTCGCGTTCTTTGAGGCCGTGCTCCCCAAATCCCGCCAGGCCGTGCGGATGGGCGAGTGGTAGTCGCCGAAGTCCCAGACCAGGGCGGTCATGCCGTCCAGGAGCTCGGGGGTGCACCGGATCGATGTGGTGTGCGCGGTGAGATCCCGCTGCGTGTTGCTTCGCCCCATGAGCGGGGGTACCTCGTCTCTCGGTCTCTCCGCTTGGGAGAGGATGCGGGTCCGTCTCCGCCGCGGCAAGGCGGCGACGGGCGTGGTCAGTTCAGAGCGTCTCGCGGTCGAGCCCTGCATAGGTCAGGAATGCCTGAAGCGCTTGACCGTAGAGCTCATTCATGATGTCGCGCTGTTTCGGAGTCCAGTCGCGGTAGATCTGTTCGATGATCGTGGCCAGGTCGGAGCTGAACTTCTTGTCGTGGATGGAGTGGTCCACGATGTGGAGGGTCATGTCGGTCTCGCCCCGCCGGGCACGGCCGGCGAGCTGGATGAGCAGGACGAGCATTCCTGCGACGAGTTCCTTGCGCAGGTCGTGGTCCATGTTGGAGAACCGGGCCGGGGAGCGAAGGATCTTGGTGAGTTGCTTCCAGGAGGCTTCGCCTGCTGCGCGCAGGACGGCCAAGGGCTCGTCGCTGCCGCCGGCGGGAAGGGTGTTGTAACCGGCGGCGTTGACGCTTGCGTGCAGCCAGTCGGTGTCCTCGATGCTCAGGACAGGCCGGACGCACAGATAGATGTCGCGGACTGCCGAGCGCGTTCCGACGACGATGTTCAGGCCCCGGCCGATGACGGCGAGGGGGGCGATAAGGATCTCTCCGCGGTCGGGGAACTCCTTGAGCTCTTCGCGGACCATCCGGTCCACGTGGGCAGGTAGGTGCTCCTCGTAGTTGTGTTTCTCCGGCTTCTTCACCAGCAGGCAGATCCGGTGGTTCAGCCCGTCGGCCTGTGCCACCCCGGAAGCGAGGTAGGCGGCCTGCTCATAGGAGTTGACGGCGAGGATGACGCGGGCCCGTTCCGGTTCGTGCTTCTCCAGGCGGGCCAGGCGCTTGGCGAGCTGCTGCTCGTACAGGCCCCGGCCGACATCGCGCAGTGCGTTGGGCTTCAGCTCTGGTGGGAGACCCCCGATCCTCATGGCATCCCCGCTGCTGCCCCGTACAGGCGTGGCGAGGGTGACGATGGACTCCGGACGGGTGTCGGGGAGCCACCAGCGGACCGGGGCATGGATGTGTTCCTGTACGGCCTGTGGTAGGTAGGCGGTGGCGGACAGGCCCATGACGGGGCGCTGCACGCCGGCCGCCAGCAGAGCGGTGAGGCCGCCGAGTTCGCTGACGAAGGTGTGCGGATCGCCGCCGAAAGAACGTGACAGGAGTTCCGCTTCCTGCTCCTTTTTGTCCATGCCCTTGACCTGGTAGCCGTGGATGGAGCGGCCCAGCATGGCCAGGGGGTAGAGGGTGGCGACCGTGCTGCTGCGCATGCTTTCAAGGATCTTGCGGACCGATCCCAGGTCGAGATAGCGCAGGGTCTGGGCCTGCATGCGCAGCTCGTCCAGCGCGCTGTCGAGTTCCCGTAGCACGGTGCGGGTGATCAACAGGTTCACCACGGCGGCCTGCTGATGCGCATCGGGCACGAGCTCACGCAGGAGCGTGCGCATCGCGTCGCGAGTGTCGGTGAGGTGGTCCTGGCCGCGCTGCGCGGTGAGGATCGTCAGGGCTGATTGGATGGCGTCCCAGTCGGCTCCGTCGGGAAGCTTGGCCTCCTCATCCGGTCCGGCCGCGTACCAGCGGGCGGGCATGATCTCGTCGAGGAAGGCGAACAGCTCGGGCGGAACGTCGTCGGCCGCGGTCTGGTGGGGGAACAGGAGCTGAAGGATTTCACGGTCCCTCGAGCGGGCCAGGCGCCAGCCGGTGTTGTCGCGGCTGGCCCCGTCAGGGCTGTCCGCCTCGTTGCCCGGGTTCAGCCTGAGCCCGCTGCCTGAGCAGAGCCACAGCAGCAGCATCTCGGCCATGAGCCGCGCGTGGCTGACCGGCGCTGCAAGGGACATCTCATGGACGACGGGCAGGTTCCTGGCGTCCGAGTCGATCTCCCGCAACGCGGTCGTCCGTTTCCGGGAAGCCAGAGTGAGCTCCGAGGTACAGCGGCTGATGGCGGCCGTCTGGAAGGCATCGATTTCATCGATCACCAGCGCATCGCAGGCGCGCAGCGTCATCTCCAGCACGCTCATGCCCCTGGTGCCACGTGCCTTGCCGCGGAACTCCTGCCCGTCCAGGACGACACCGATGCGTGTGCGGCCTTCCAGGAGGTTGGCGTGGTTGGTGACGATCACGGCCGCGTCGGTGGCCCGGTAGAACTGCTGGAACTTGCCGCACACCGGGGCGAAGGAGCAGGTGAGCCGGGTGGAGCCGGTGGCCGGAGAGGTCAGCGAGGTGCAGTTCTCCTCCCCGTACGGATACAGGGTGGGCGGGTCCATCAACGCCCGCTGCGCGCAGCCGGCCGACAGCAGCGCGATGTCGGTCCTGGCGCGCCGGTCCCATTCGTCGATCTGGGTGGAGGTACCCAGGGCGGCGTAGTCCATGGCCCGCCGGTGCATGCTCGACGGGGACATCAGCGGAGTGCAGTGAGCGGGCTCGGCTAGGTGCTTGTTCTTGTGCAGATAGGCCAGGTCGTTGTTGATGTCCCAGGCCATGTCCAGGGTGGCGCGGACATCGGTGACGGCGAGGGCGATTCGCCGGTCGTTGAGCGCTGCCCAGGACGCCATGACCCGTACGAGTACCGTTTTGCCGCTTCCCGTGGGGGCGTTGAGGACCTGCAGGTCTCCGGACGTCAGGTCCAGTTCGGTCAGCTCGCCGTCGGTCGTCTTCATTGCCTTGAAGAAGCGCTTGAGCACCTTGTGCAGGTAGGCGACGCTCTTGTCCTGGCCGCTAAGGATCTTGGCGACATCCAGGAGTTGGTTCACTGTCGGCGCGACCCGGTCGCGCTGCGGGCGAGTGTGCACCTGCGGGAGCACCTCGTGGCCGGGCGCTTCAAGGAAGCCGGGAGTCGCCTGGATATGGATCTCTCTACTGGTCGTGCCGTGCTCTTGGCCCAGGTAGGCCGTCCTCGTCTTGAGGGTCCCTGGGCCCGCGAACGCCTGTGCCTTGGGGCGCTTGCCGAAGGTGAAGAACGGCCCGGTGACGCGTTGTGCGTAGCCAAGGAAATCCCCTCCCACCCTGGGGATCACCGCCTCGGCCAGCTGTGGGTCTCCGGTCGGCAGCCGCAGCGAACCTCCCGACCTGTCCGCGAGGTCGGGATCGGGGGCCAGGGTGCCTAGGAGCGCGAGGACGGCGGCCCTGAGTTTCTTCGCATCCGTCCATTCGGGAGCCATCAAGGCCATCACCTGACGGATCAGGTTCCGCTCGGCCACTGGCAAGCTCGCCCACTCCGACCATGCCTGCGGCTTGCGGTGGGCGAAGAACGTGGCTTCTTCGAAGCCGGCCAGGATGCGCCCCTCGTCGTCCTTGCGGGGAAAGTAGTGCGCGGCCAGAGCGAGTGCTCCAGCCAGGCCGGCTTCCTTACCCGTCATCTCCCCCCTCACGCCTTGCCCTCCTTGATCTGCGTGATGACCATCTCGAGGTAGTCCGTCGCGGTCATCGCCGCCTTCATCCTGTATGTGCGGCACACCGCGTGGAGCTGGGCCACCTGGTCCTGGCGATGGTCGGGCACTACCAGGTACTCGGCGCCGCCCTTATCGCCGCCATCCATATGAAGTTTGCTGACCAGGTGATTCGGCCAGGTGTAGTCCTTGAAGTCAGCGGGAAAGTGCGGCTGTTCGCTTCCTTCGCGGGTGATCCACAGGTCACACTGGTCCCCGTTGGGCCACAGATGTGATGTCCAGGCGGTTCCCTCCAGGGCCGCCGCGGCGGCTCGGTGCAGGGCCAGTTCGGGTAGGCCAGGGATGACGGTGTAGCGCCACACCGGCCGTACCAGCGCCATGTACTCTGCGGCCGGCTTAGCCTGCGGCACGTGCGGTACGGTCCCGGTCCATAGGCGTGCGAACCGGCCGGACGGGACCCGGCATTCGAACGTCGGACTCAGTTCGGGGGCCGACTTCTTCCGGGCGGTCACGACGAACTCGTACGACGCGCCCGTCTCCTCGTGCCAGGGGTACAGACACCGCACCCTTCCCCTTGTGCGCGCGCCGGTGCGGGCAGTTGTCACCTTCATCGGCCACTTGCAGGCGGGGCAGGGCCACCACCAGCCGTTGAACTGCGCGTACTGGGCGATCGGCTTGTAGAAGTCGTTCGCCCGGGAGGGCAGCTTGAGCTCCGTGAGACTGCCCGTCGGCACCGTCGGGTTCTCAACCAGAGTGGTGCGGTGCCTCTGGTAGAAGGAGCCCTTGATCGCGCTGAAGACGGCTTCCTGGCTGTACTCGTCATCCAGCTTCGGTTTCGTTACCTGCCCGGTGAACTTCCCGACCTTCTGCGCGGCCCGCAGGACGCGCTGGGCTTCGTGCCGGAAGTCGAACCCGTCCTCCGTGGCAACGCCCTCGCTGTCCATGAGCCGCACGCCAGCGAGAGCCTCGCTGTCGATCCAGTCGGGCAGCAGCCCTTCCAGGGAGCCAGCCCGGTCGCCAGTGAGCCTGCCCATCAGTTCGTCGAACAGGATCAGGTGCCCCGGGCCGCATGCCGCCATCAGGATGCCGTGGGCCTCCATGAGGCGGTTCAGGCGTCTCGGCCCGTCCAGTCCCTCGCCGACCATCGCGTGCTCGCACACGGCGAACGCCTTGACGATTTCCAGCAGTGCGTGAGTCTGCTGAATGTCCGTTGTGTCGTCAGCTTGCATCACGTGCCGGACCATACGGCAGGCCACTGACAATGGGCCCTGGGAATCCGGAGGGGAGTTCAGCCAGAGCTCTCGTCGAGGCCCTCGGTGTCGATGCTGGGATACAGGCCGCGGTAGGCGTCGAGGTGGTCGGCGATGTGGCTTCGCCCGGAGTCGGTGAGGAACCACCGGTACGGTCCGTGAGTCACTCCGTCGGGGTGCCGCAACACGATGAAGCCCCGGCTCGGGGTCCGTCCATCAGGGCTTTGCCCCACCGCCAGGTAATGCGGCCCACGCCCGGCGAGGCTGCCGTCCACCCCCTGCGCTCCGGCGCGCGCGACCCGGACCATGATCTTCCAGAGCCACAACGACAGCAGCGGCGCAGGTGGTCCTGCTTCCCGGGGAGCCCCGAGGGCCGCACGGGCCACCGCTCGCCCGTGCCGGGTCATCTCCACCCGGGTACGGGGGATATCCCCCAGACCGTCGACATACAGCCGGTCCCGGTACACGACGATCAGGCCACGCCGCTCCAAAGCGGCCACCGACGATCCAGCTCCTGGGTCATGTACCCCCGCTGCGCGCAGCCCCTCCTGAATGCGGGTGTACCCGACTACATCAGACGAGGCGGAGACCGCCAACGTCATGCGCCGCCACTCGGCTGCCGGTCGCTGTTCCGCTCCCACCAAGCGGGCCTGCCGCTGTTCTTCCTCTACCTCCTGATCGTGACGGAAGATGCACGTCAGATAGGTACGTTGCCGCTTGTTGAGGGCCCTCCATACAGCCATCGACTCCTCGGAAGGCTGACGGGGACGTCGGATGGGAAGCACTGGAAGGGGGTCCTCCGGGCGGCTGCGGCGCCAGGCATCCATTACCACCCGGTCGGGGACTTTATAGACCTGGGCGATCATGTGCGCCACCCTCCCCAGGGTCTCGGGAGATCCCCACATCCAGCCGCGCACACGTCTGCCGCGTTCAAGATCGCGGATCTTCTCGGCGCTGATATGTAGGCCGTGCGCACCACGCTTGCGTCGTAGAACTGAGGCGGCTTCTTCCGTGCTCAAGCCAGCATCACGACGCAAGTCGGCCAGATTCTCGGTACCCGGTTCGCGCCCTGTCAGATCCTGCGCACCACATCGCAGAACCTCTAGCAATCGGCCGAAAGCTCGGTCACCAACAGTCCGTGTTCCCGCTTCCCAGTGGCGTACAGCACGTGGCGTAACCCCTACAGCGTCGGCGAGCTGTTCCACGCTCATGTCTCTGAACAGTCGTTGGCGTTGCAGGGCCTGGGGGCGGAGGGACTGTGCCATACCGGAAGCAAAACGTAGTGAACAGTTCACTGCAACTGTTCACGACGGGGCGATCCTGATCCGGCCAAGGCGGCTGCAGGTATCTACCGTCCAGAGATTGGGGCCAACGCTGGTCGCCCCTCAGGAGGCGCGCGGTCTGTGCCTCTCGGTCGCAGGGCCGGCCAGTGAAGGAGCCGTGGTGCACGACAGCGTGGGGAAGGCCGTGCGCGGATGGACGCCGACGCCGAGGTCACCGCCTGGCTCGGCCTGGCCGCCGAATACCGCAGTCACCTCTACGAGAGCCACCACGCCGACTAGGTCACTCCTTCGGGACGAGTTCTCCTGACCAGACGTGCGGACGCGCTCTTCGAACTGGCCGATGTGGTGCTGAACGCGGACCGTCCATTCCGGTCACTGGTGGAGGTGGAGTCGCGCGCTCTGGCAGGCTCCCCTCATGGCGTTCACCCCTCCTCCCGAGGCTTCGGACTTCACCTTCACGCTGGCCGACGCTCTCGACATACCTGTCCGCGTGCGCTCCGACGGAGACCTGGCGAAGTGGGACCGCCGCCAGGTGCCGAAGGCCGCGCAGCCATGGCCGGTGACCGACGCGCTCCCGGCAGACGGTGAATACCTGGCCACCACCACTTGGCGGCAACTCGTGACGGCGGCGACCAGCGCGGGCCGCGACCTGGCACCCTGGCTGCGGAAGACGCCGGCATTCGCCGTCAACGAACTCATCGCTCGCGTTGCCCCACTGCAGGCGTATCTCACACTCAAGGATTTCGAGGCGCCCGCTGGAGCGGCGGAGCGGCGGCTGTTCGTGAACGCCGTCTACCGCCACGGCACAGAACGCAGCGCCCATGCCGCCTTTGGATACCACCTGGGCATGACGATGGCCCAGTGGCTGACGGTCGGTATGGCGGGGCTGCCGGCCACCGTGCACCTGGAGGCTTGCGGCATACCCGAGCTGGTGGATCCGACGAAGAAGCTTCCAGATCTCTACGGCAATCACGCGGTCGAGGCGCTGCCGTGGCTGATCGAAGCCAAGGCGCGCAAGTCACTGGGAGTCGGCGACATGCGCGACGGACAGTGGCAGCTGGACCAGGCGACGGCGGAGATCGCCGTCGCGCACCGGCAGGTGCTCTGCGGAACGGTACTGCCGGAGCCCGGCCGCTGGGAGGACGACCACCTCGTCATGATGGTGCACACCACTCTCGTGGGCCCGTCCTCGGTCGGCGGCGTCCACTCCCTACCCGGCCCCTCGAGTGACGGAGGCGAACCCTCACTGGACGAGACCCCGGACGATCTGCTCAGTGTCGCGCGGGACCAACTTCTCGTCTTCAGAGCCTTGGCGTTCGGGGCAGTCCAGGACCTGCGGGTCGTCCCGCTTGCGGAAACGGGGCCGGGACCTGGCGGACCATCCAGGCGGAAGAGCGCCATGAGGCCGCTTGAACTAGATGCCGGGACCCGCGATCTACGCAGGCGTGTGCTGGCCGAAGGGGTGCCTTACGAGCGGCTTCGGCAGGAACAGCACTCGACCGTGAAAGAGTTCGTGGTCGGGCGTATCCCCGGTATTGGCCTCCACCTTGGCCTGTCGCGTGGTTTGTACGCGGCCTGCGCCCATCTGCACCAGATGCAGACGGAGATCCCAGCGGAGGAGCCCTTGTTCCCTGCGGCTCCGTTCCTCGTGCGGCGCGGGGCGGACGAGGAACGTGAGGAGATGAGCCGCGAAGCGCGGCGCACCTTCTACGAGCGCGAGGACGAGCGACTGGTGACGGTCAGGCGGGAGATGGCCAACGCGTACAGGACCCAAGAGGTGCCGGCCGGACTCCTGCGCGGTGCTCCCCTCGTGGTGGAAGGGCCCGAAGCCAGAGGCGGGGTGCTGGAGGCGAGGACGGCCGAGACATACATGGCCGTCGAACCCACCGATCCGATCATGCCCGGTCACCGCTGACTCTCCTCCCGAACTCGGACAGCAGAGGCAGCGTTTGTGCGGGAGGTAACTCCTCGGTGAGGTCTGAGCGGCCGCCCGCTTCCCGAGGAGCGCTGGTAGGGAGTAGGGATCTCGACGGCAACGTGGGCCCAGGCTACGGGAACGCCCTGTACTTCTTCTCCTCGTCCGGCAGCGATTTGCCGACACTGATTAAGGAGCCCCGGCGCCCAGGGGGCCGCAGCCTGTATGGGCGAGCGCGCTGTGAGATGTCGGTGATACGGCGAAGCCCCGTCGGGGATCCATACCCGACGGGGCTTCTGCAGGGAGCGCACAAGGGAGTGGGGCGTCCCCGATGGGCACAACTGTCGACTTCACCTCTCTCGAGCGTTCGGAGCCCTTGATACGACGAAGCCGTTCGGGAAGCACCCCATCGGGGCTTCTGCGCGAATCGTGCTACGACGTGTCGCGGTCGGCGTGGGTACCGTTGTATTCAGGCACCCCGCTCTCGAGCACGCGGAGCAGGGACGCGGTGACGACACGTGTCGTACGGCCGATGCGCAGCACGCGGCAGGGGAACTCTCCGCGACGAATAAGGTCGTAGCCCTTCGCTCGTGAGAATCCCAGTGCCCCTGATGCATCTTCCACGCTCCCTGTTCCGTCCCAGGTAGCCCGAATGCGGATAGGGCTGTAGCGGGGGGCCTGACGGCGCTTTGCTTTCTTGATGCATTTCGAAGTGTTTCTCCTTGCTCAGGCGGTATCGCTATTCTTAAAGTCGGTGGCTGGGGCCTCGTACTGCGGAGTCAGCTGGCAAAAACGGCAAAGCGGCAAGGGCCGGTAGCGGTTGCACCGATACCAGCTGAGAGAGCGCGCCGATCGGTGACGGGGTCGCTGCGTGCTGCAGAGAGCTGAAGGGGGACCAGGGATCTTGGCTCTCGGAGTCGATCTGGTGTCATCTTCGCGATTCCTTCCGGCATGCGAGCAGGTGTTGGCGGTGGGCCATTAATGATCCGCGGGATTGCCGGTTTGGCTAACCGGCAATCCCGCGCTATGTTGCGCCGCTTTGCAGGTGCTGCGGAGTCACAGGGCAGCTCGTGTCAAAAGCCCTTCAGGGCTCCTTCCCGCTTAGTAGGATCACCGGCAGAGCGGGGCGGAGGCGCACGGGGTGGGGGGCAGCGGTATGGCAGCGGGGGGTCGGCGGGGGGCGGCGGGGGGCGGCGGAGCGGTTGCGGGAGCGCCGTAGGGCCGCGGTGCGCAAGCGCGTTCACGACAAGGCACTCATCGAGGTGCGGGGCTGTCTGCGGGACTGGGACGACGGCCGTGACGCGGCACGCGAGGCCAAGGCGGTGGCCGAGACGATCATCGCGCCCGAGTACGAGGGCCGGGTGCTCATCGAGTTGTTGCAGAACGCGCACGACGCGCACCTGGCCCGCGCCGCCGACGGACGTATCGAAATCCGGCTGGACGAGGACGAGGGTGAGTACGGCACCCTCTATGTGGCCAATGGCGGCACGCCGTTCGGCGGCAAGAACTTCAAGGACCTGTGCCGCATCGCCCTATCCAGCAAGCGTGCCGACGCGGGGATCGGCCACAAGGGCGTGGGCTTCAAGAGCGTGCTGCACCTGTGCGACGCACCCGAGATCTACAGCGTGGCCAGGGAGGGATCCCGGGTCCCCGACGGATTCACCTTCCGGTTCGCCCGGCTCGATGACTACGACGCGCTCGCCCGGGAGGTGGCACCTGAACGCGCCGATTTCGACGACTACTTGAAGAAAACTCTGCTCACGTTGAAGGTGCCGGTCTTCCTGGAGGAGGCACCGAAGAGCGTTCATAACTTCATGCGCCGGGGCTTCGTCACCGTCGTCCGTCTGCCGCTGAAGTCGGCCGACGCGCGCTCGGCCGTCGGGGCACAAATGCGGGAACTCATGGACGAAAACGCCCCGTTCGAGCTGTTTCTTGACCGGCTGGAACGTGTCCGGCTGGAGCGGCGGGTCGCAGGGAAGACCCGGGGCAAGACGTATGACCGCCAGGTGGAGGTGCTGCACCAGGCCCGCGGCTTGAAGGTGCAGCAGGTCACCTTGCGCCGGCGGATGCGACTGATCGTCGTCTGCGGGAAGGTCGCCCCGGACCGCGCCCGGGAGGCGCTCACCGCGTCGATCGAGAAAAGCGGGATGCGACGCGACTGGATGGCTTGGGAGAAGAAGGCCGAGGTTCGCGTCGCCGTACCGGTCGCCGATCCCCTGCGGGAGGGGCGGCTGTACACCTTCCTGCCGATGGGCGAGCAGATCCCGACGCCCCTGCGCGGCTTCGTTCACGCCCCGTTCTTCGCCGAAATGAACCGGCGCTCGTTCAACGAGGCGGTGCCGTGGAATGGCCTGCTGCTCGACACCGTGGCCGAGACGTGTGCCCGCGCGGTGCTCGCCACGGTCGAGGGACGGGCCCCCATTCCCGCCGGAGCGCTGGTCGACCTGATGTGCTGGCGGTCGCCCACGGCACTGACCCGGCTCACTTCCGCCTTCCAGCGGCTGGGTCACGGCATCGCCCAGGTGCCGTTCATGCCTGTGATCGCCACGGCGTCCGGCACGCGCACCTCCCTGCACCGGGCAGTGCTGTGGGAAGGCAAGGAGCACGCCACGGCCTTCACCCCGCACCCGGTCGCCGCCAGTGGGGTCACCGATCTCCTCGACCCGCAGCTGCATTTTGTACGGCTGCGGCGGCTGGTGTCTCTCGCGAGGAGTGTGGGCACGCGCCTCGAACCGCCGTCGGAGCGCCTCGCCTCCTGGGCGGAGCGGCTCGCCGAGGCCGCCGCCAGTGCCCCCTTCGACCCTGGATGGTGGGCGGACTTCTACTACGACCTCTCGCAGGAGTTCCCCGACGGCTCGGACCTGACCGGCAAGCGGATCATTCTCACATCCGGGTCGGCGTCGCCGGCACCGGCTGGCGGGGAAGGCGTCTTCTTCGACCGCGAGTCCCTGCGGGGCGGCTCCCTTCCGGCCCTGCCCGACGGACTGTCCGGCCGTCTGCACTTCGTACACGAGGGCATCGCCTGGACCGGCAAGGGCCAAAAGCGCAGAGCGCAGGGCCGCACCTGGCTCAGGACCGCCGGCCTCGTCCACGAGTACGGAGCCGACCGGGTGCTCGAGGTCGTGGCCGCGGCACTGAGGGCGGACGGAGAGGGCGGAGTCGAGGACAGCGTGCGCCTGGCCTGCCTTCGCTACGCCTGCGCGGTCTCCCACGCGCTGGAGACCGAGGGGCGCAGGGCTCCGCGGCTGAAGGATCTCCGGGTACCGACCCGGGGCGGCTGGCAGGAGGCGAGCCGTGCCATGTTCGGGCCGGGATGGCCCGGTGAGCACTCTTCCGTCGATGACACTCTGACCCGGTTCCTGGAGCGCGTCCGGGGACTGTCGTCCGTACTCACCCAGACGGAGCAGCGGCTCCTCCCGCGCCCCGAAGAGCTGTGCGGGGACACGCTCCCCGTCGAGGCCATGCGGCGCTTCCTCGAACGGCACGGCGTCGCTCACGGCCTGCGTCCCCGGCACGAGGGCTTCCGCACCGAAGTGCGAGGCCAGGATCTCAACTGGCCCGCTCGATTCTGGGTTCCGAACCGGCGGGATCTGCTGCCGCAGTGGCGGACGACCGCCGAGCGCTGGCCGAACCGGCGGCGGGTCGGTTACCTCAAGGTGGCCTACCACTCACGCGCCCATTCCGCGGACGTGCTGCCCGGACAGGACGACTACGCCGCCTTCGGCGAGGAGGACCGCAGGCTCTACGCGGAACTCATCGTGCACGGCCTCGCCTTCTCCTGGCTCGACTCCGCGCTGGAGATGCATTTCGTACGCCACACCGACTCCGCGGGCACCCCCTGGCCCACTCCGCTGGCCGCCTTCCTCGCCCAAGCGCCGTGGATCCCGCAGACCACCGTCCCAGGCGCTACCGCTGAGGGGATCGTGTTCGCCACGGCGGGCCGGGCCTGGTGGGGGCAGGGCACGCAGTCCCCGCCCCCTTTCCTCAGCGTGGTGCCCGCGACCTTGCGCAGCAGGCGGTCCGCCAAGCTCGTGGCACGCCTCGGCCTGCTCGGCATCCGCTCCTGGGACGACCCCGGCACCGCGCTCGATCGGCTCAGCTATCTGCCCAACCTGGTGCAGGCCGGCCCGCACCTGCGCGAAGGCAGGCACGCGCACGAGATCGGGCAGGAGTACGAGAAGGCGTGGGCCCAGCTGCTGCCCGCGAACGGCGGCACACGCACCACCGACGGCGGGCCTGCCACGCCACCGCACCGGCTGCTGGTCCACCGGGCCGGTGCACTCGAACCCCTGGACGCGGCGGAGACGGACGAGCCGGTCTTCGTCCCGGACCCGGACGGCGCCCAGAACCGGGCCCTCCTGGACCGCATCCCGGTACCTGTGATCCCGATCAGGGACAGGGCGCTGGGCGCCCGGGTCCACGCCTTCCTCGACCAGGGGACGACGTTCGACGTCCAACGGTGCGGCGACGCCACACACGACATCCAGGTTAACGGGCTGCCCATCCGTGAGGCGATGCGCCTGCCGCTGACCCAGTACGCGGGCCCCTGGCTGCTCACCCTGGTCGCGGCCCTGGTGGAGTTCGACGAGGAGCGCGCGTCCCGGACGGAGCCCGTGACCGTGGCCGAGGCGACCACCCTGCTGCGCCGCTGCGAGGTGACCGTGGCCGACGAGGCCGTCGTCTGGATCGCCGGACACCGTCTCACCGAGAACGGCACGGACCGCGCCCTGCTCCACCCACACCCCGACCGGCCCTGTGTCGTCGTCATGCACAACGGGGCGCGCACCGGCTGGCGGGTGCTCCGTACCGCCGCACCCGCCCTGGCCGCTCTCATCCGCGCGCCCTACCTCGCGGACATCCTGTGGAAGGCACTGACCCGGCTGGAGGAGCGGGACCTGAAGACGGACGACGTTTCCGAGGAGGATCTCGCGGACGTCCTGGAGCTACGGCAGCACCAGCTGCGCGTAATCCTCGCCGAGCGCGCCTCGCAGCGCTCCGGCAGCGCGCGGCTCGTGCCGCTCCTCGCCTGCCTCTACCTCGACCTCGCGGAGGAACTCCAACAGCGCGTCGAGGAATTCCCCGACCGTGCAGCCCTCCTGGCCTGGCTCACCGCCCGCACCGGCGCACCCGACGCGGAACGCCTCATGCGGCTCCTCGACGACGACGATCCGGAACGGCAGCTGAGGGCCCTGTCCGTAACCCTGGCCGAAGCCAACCGCGCCTGGCGCGCACTGAGTCTGCCGCAGATCGACAACACCGACCGGCACGAACAGCAGTTCGCGACCTGGCTCCAGCGAAACCGTCCCGCACTCGCCGAGCGGATCAGGGACGCCCACGCCGACGTCCACCGCTCCGGCCGGTCCCTGGCCGCCTACGTGCGCCTGCGGGGCCTGCCCACACTCGCGCCGGACCCGACCTGGCACACGACACTCTGGGACCTCACCGACCAGCTCCTCCAAGCTCACGCGGACGCCTGGCTGACCCGATCGCTCCCCGCACAACCGTCGACGTCCCGCGCGCTGCCGCCGCTCACCGAGGTCCGCGAAGCATCCACCACCGCCGTCCACCAGCACCTGCCGCGTCTACGGCAGCTGATCCAGGAATGGCAGCGTCTGCACCCGACGAGCCACACCGTGGTGCCGCCGCCCCCGCAAGAGGTGCTACGAGCGCTGGACGACGAAGGGCTGCTGGACTTCGAGGTCCTATCCACGAAGGCGTTGATCACCTGGCTCAGCCACCACGGCCACTGGCCGACGGACATGCCCCTGTCGGACCGGCGCGCCCAACTCGGGCTGTCCCCGACGAGCTCGTCGGCGCCTGCCGGGAACAGCGGCACGGCCGCGGGCACAGGCCAGTCCGGAGCACCCGTGCCCGGCCCCCAAGTGGCTCTGAACGGCAGGCTCGTCCCGGCGGGCCCCGACGACCTGGCCGCACTGGCCCGTGAGGTGGCCGCGGACCTGACACCGGAACAACGCGCCACTTCGGCCACGGCCGTGACCACGCTCGCGCCCCGCATTCCCCGGCCGCGCACCCCGTCACAGCCCGGAACGGGATCGCAGGGCGGTTCCTACCAGGCCGCGGGCAACGACCAAGACCGCACCGTGCCTGTGGGCGTAGCGGGAGAGGCGGCGGTGGCCGCCTGGCTGCACAAGCAGTTCGGCGTCGAACCACAGGACTCATGGAAGTCCAGCCTGCGCGTGCACGGACTCGCCGGAGCACAGCCGGGGGACGACCGGCTCGGCTACGACTTCCTCATCCACGACGGCGACGCGACCTACCTCTACGAGGTCAAGGCGTCCACGGGCGACAGCGGAGAGATCATCCTGGGCGAGTCGGAGGTACGACGCGCTTCCCGGCTGGCCCCGGGCGAGACGTACTTCATCGTGTACGTCTCCCATGTCTTCGACCGTGACCGCCGCGCCATCACCGTCCTGCCCAACCCATTCGGCGCCCCGGACCTCGCAGGCTACGAACTGGTTAGCACCCAGCTGAGGCTCCGCTTCAACCTTGGCTGAATCAATAAGTTCGAGTCCGGCTGGCTGTGGGACGTCGGCCTTTTTGACGAGCTTGGCAGGCATGGGTTGGACACTGAGTGGGCATGGCCGAGCCGAGCTGAAATGCAAACTGCCCAGCCTGATCATTCGAGGGCACGGCCATCAGGTCCCGATGTCTAGAAGGAGGGCTCGAGCAGCTCATGCCGGTGTCGGCGGAGCGGGCGCTCAGTAGGTCGGTCCGTAAGGGCTCCAGTGCCCGAGGAAGGGCCTTAGGTCGTCGGCTCGCGGTTCGGGGACGTCGGGCAACCGGGGTGGTGAGTTCAGCGGGTCGAGGCGCTCGACGGTGGCCACTGCCCAGCTGATCCATGCTTCGGCGTCGGTTCTGGCCTGCCCTGGCGGCATGGCCTCGACGCGCGTGCGTATGGCGCTCACGTACTCCGTCAGTCGAGTGGCGTGGCGCCAAGCCGCTTCCTGCGCTTCGAAGTGCCTGACGCGGTACGCCTCGGCGTACCGGATGCGGGCTTCTTCCATGGCGGCTTCCCAGCGGATGCGCTTCTGGCGTGCCGCTTCGATCTCGTCGAGGCGTCTGCGTTCTGCGGCTTCGCCTCGAAGCGTGATCTCCTGTGCGATCTCGGCGAGCTGGTCTTCGAGGGGGCGGCCGGGGGTGTCGGCCCATTCGCTCGCCCGGTGCGGCTGGCCGCCGCTGAGGACGAAGCGGAGGCGTTCGGACGGGGTGTAGTCGAAGCGGGGGATCCTGACCCAGGAGTCCTTCTTGGCCGCGGCGAGTTCCTTCTCGGTGGCGATGTGCTCGGTCCGGTCTTGCTCCTGGAGGACAAGGAACCCCACGGTCTGGCCCTGTACGGTGATGGTGAAGTGGGGAGATGCCCTCCGGCGGCGATGAGATGGCGGCGCGAAGCCGGTCTGTCCTGCCGAACTGGAGTGTCCTTCGGCCTCGGCGGCGGTGATCAGTGCCTGGATGAGCCGGAGGGCGCGGCCTTGGACGGGTTTGGTCAGGCCCAGTGGCTGGGGTTCGTTCTGCATGGCCCGGACCACGGTGTGCGGCCGCGCGAGCCGCGAGGGCACGGGGACGGGTTCGAGGACGGCAAGGCGCCAGGCGGGGATGTCGACGAGCTTGACCTCGTACCCGCCACGGCACCAACTCCCGTACAGCTCCTTCGTCTCCGGGACCCTTCCGGACCTACGTGCCGCGGCGACGCGGGACGGCCACTTCTCCAAGTCCGGACCGCTGCCGTTCTTGACGATCCGGCCGCCGGCGTCCGCGAGCTCTTGCAGCAGCTGCTCCGTGAACGTCACACGAGGTTGTGATGGAGGGCTTGGCTTCCGTCCGGCGGCCGGAGTTTCCTGCGCTCGGGTGGAGTGGGGTCGTGGAGCGGCGGCCTGGGGCTTGCGCGGGCGTGACCCGCGGAAAGGGTAGGTGCCGTGCGCCAGGTAGTGCTGGCCTGCACTCGTCAGGGCGACGCTCCACTGCCCGCCCTTCCGGGAGACAGTGACCAGGCCCCGGTTCTGCAGTGCCTGACACGTGGTCTTGTAGGAGCTGGTCTCCCAGACACCGGCAGGGCACCCGGCTCCCACCCACTGCAGCACTGACAGTTGCCGCTCATTGACCTGCCGCTCCAATGGCCCGCCTTCGACTTAAGGTTGACGTACGACGGCGGCATGTTGTCAGTTCCGTTTGTCGGCGACGGGCGGTTCAAAACAATTTGCTCGAACGAGCTGGGGCTGACGCGGGCCGTGTGTACGCCGCGATGGCGGCGTAACGCCGACCGGTGCGTGGCCGGCTCTTCGCCGAAGGGAGCGATGAGCTGCCATTGTGCGGGCGAACCGTGCGGGCGGCGAATGTCGCCGTTGCCGTCAGTTCGGCCTCCATGAGCTGCTGGCGAGTCAGCCCGGTGGCTTCGGTCGGGGCCTTCAGCCACTGAGCTTCGCGCGCAAGTGTTCGTTCTCCTTCTCCAGCGTCTTAAGGCGTCGTTCGAGTTCGGCCTGTGTCGGCTTCTTCGGGGGCGGTGGAGGTAGGGGCTCTGTTGCATCCGGTGGCTCTCCACGCAGTCCGATGGGTTCGAAAGCCACGATTGTTTGCCGGTCTGCCCCACACTCAGAGCATCGCCTGCCGTATGACCCGGCCGAGAGGGGGCGGTATACGTGTAGTGCGCCTCCGTCTCGATGGTGTGGCCGCAGTACAGCCGGACACGCCACCGCATGATCTCGTGGTCGGCCTTCTTGAAGGACTGCATTAGCTTTGCGACGTTCTCGAACGCCTGACGGCGATGCTCCGCCCTCTCCGGATCTGCCCGGCACTTGGCGTCGTCCTCCTCGACCTGGCGCCGAGCCCACTCGCTGATCTCCTCGCTCTGCTTCTGACGGCGGTGGTCCCCGCGCGTGAGTTCATACTCCTCCAACGGAACCCCGCTGCTCCGGTACTCGACTTCGCGCATGACGGCAAGCGTAGAAGCGGCGTCCACGCGGTCGTGGAGAAGAATGGTCTTGATCAACCAGCTTGCGGATTCTGCCCATGAGTGACCGCCGGGGTGCGTACTGGCCCAGAGGGGCCGGGGTGGTTGATCAGGTTCGCGGTCACAGGAGTCGCTGCGGGCTGTCAGGTGAGTTCCCGCCAGTCAGCCGGTTTTGATCAATCAGTGGCTCGGCACTGACGCTGTTGGGCAGTATGCCGTCCTGGGGCATTGTCGGTTGAGAGAACCGGAGGGGGAACATGGCGATCAGAGTGCTGCCGGTGTCTGCGGAACAGTTGGAGTTGCTGGACGCGGTTGTCGCTTTGGGCGACCGATACACGAAGTATCTGGGTCTGCTCACGCCGCCTGCCTACCGTAAGCACGCCGAGGACGGCGGCCTGCTGGTGGCTGTGGATGACGAGGAGGTCGTTGGTTACGCGCTCTTCGGGCTGCCTAAGCGGAGTCTGTATGTGCGTCTGGCTCATTTGTGCGTGGCCGAGGAGCATCGAGGCAGGGGTGTTGCTCGTGCGCTGATCGAGGCGATCCGCGCGCGGCATGCTCATCGTCTCGGTATTCGTGCGAAGTGTCGGCGCGACTATGGGCTCAGCGGCATGTGGACGGCGCTGGGCTTTGTTCCCAAGGGTGAGAGCCTGGGGCGGGGCAAGGACCAGGAGACGCTGGACACCTGGTGGCTCGACCTGGGGCACGAGGATCTGTTCACCGAGGCTCAGAGTGATGCGCTGCTGGTGGTGACCGTCGACCATGGGGTGTTCGCTGGGCTGCGCGGTACGGGAGCGGAACGCGCTGTTGCGGAGTCGCGTGCCCTCGAAGCGGGATGGCTCGCCGACCTGATCGAGCTCGCGTTCACTCCGCAGCTTCTGCACGATGTACGCGATGTCGAGGAGCGTGAGGCGCGCAACCATGAGCGCGCGGGGCTGGTTGAGTTGCGGTCACTGTCTCCGGACAGCGCAGCCGTGGCCATCCGCTTGGAGGAGCTGGCCGCGGCAGCCAGGAAGGAGCTGCCTGATGTCCCCCTCGACGGTCGGCAGCGCTCCCGCTTGCGCTACGTGGCCGAGACATCGTGTGCCGGGCTCCAGGTGCTGGTGACGCGCGATCCCGCACTGGCGGCTCTGGCCGACATCGCCTGGGACGTCGCACGGGTCAAGGTCGTCTCCCCGGCCGTGGTCACGCTGCATGTGGACGAATTGCGCCAGGCCCAGGTGTACCGTCCTGCGGATCTCATGGGGACTGCCTTCTCCGCCGACGAGATCGCGCCAGGCAGTGAAGGAGAGCTGGTCGCCTTCTTCGACCAGGCCGAGGGTGACCGTGGAACGGCCTTCGCGGAGCGACTGAAAAGCCTCGCCAATGACGGCGTGCTGTGGAGCAGGGAGCTGCTCCGGGACGGAGAGGGGCATCCCGTAGCCCTTTATGTCTGGGCTATGGACGGCCGCACGCTGAACGTGGCGTTCCTCCGCACGGCATCGCACCCGCTGGAGGAGACACTCGCCCGGCAACTGCTGTTCCTGCTCAAGCGGCTCGGCCGAGAGCGAGGGGCGCAGGCGGTCCGTATCACCGATCCGTTCCTGTCGCCGACGGCGATGTCGGCTGCCGGCGCGGACGGTTTCACGGAGGGCGAGAGTGGTTTCACCGCACTCCTGGTCGACGTCTGCGGACCTGCCGAGTCCGTCTCGGAGAAGGCCGCGGAGATCGCGGGACGGATGAGGCGGTCGACGCCACGGCTGGATGATCGCGCGTCGCCCGAGATCGTGAGCATGGCCGAGCGGGTGTGGTGGCCGGCCAAACTGATCGACACGGCCCTGCCCTCCTTCATCGCCCCCATCAAGCCGCGCTGGTCCACGGAGCTCTTCGACGTTCCGGCCATGCTCGTTCCCCGGGACGACGTCCTGGGCATCAGCCGCGAGCACGTTTACTACCGCTCGTCCGGACACCGGGGAGAGAGCGTTCCCGCCCGGATCCTGTGGTACGTCAGTGAGGGGACTTCGGGGCAGCAGGGCAAGATGGTCATCGGCTGTTCACGTCTGGACGAGGTGGTCATCGACGACCCTGACACCCTCTTCTCGCGATTCGAACACCTGGGCGTATATGGTCGTGCCGAAGTGCGTGCGACAGCCGACGACTCGGGCAAGGTCATGGCTCTGAGGTTCTCGGACACAGAGATCTTTCCCGTACAGGTGACGCATTCACGATTGACCGCGTTGGCGAACGGGCTGGGACTACGGTTGTCGCTGATGTCGCTGTCCAAGATCAGCAACGCGCTGTTCCAGGCCGTTTACGAAGAGGGGCACCGAAAGACGTGAGTGATCCGGAGCGCGCGATGCTGCTGTCCGTCCACCCTCGGTTCGCCACGGCGATCCTTGCCGGAACCAAGACGGTCGAGGTCCGCCGGCAGCGCGTCGCCGCCCCACCGGGCACGCCCGTGCTCCTGTACGCGACCGCGCCTACGATGGCCATCGTGGGCATGGCGCGGATCGCTTCCGTGCAGGTGGCCTCCCCGCGGGAGGTCTGGTCGGCCAGCCGTACGAGCGCCGGGATCAGCCGGCGCGAGTACGACGAGTACATGAGCGGAGCGACCCAGGCCAGCGGTCTGTCACTCGAAGAACCGATCGCTTTCGAGGACCCCGTCCCTCTGGCCGCGCTGCGAGCCTCCGGGTCGTTCCATCCGCCCCAGAGCTATCGGTACTTGACCGATGAAGACCTCCGGAAGGTCGCTGAGGCAGCACCGGTGACCAGGGCGGCGCTTCAGGTCGCATTGAACGACCTGGCGCCGGCCTAGGCCGATTACCCCTCCTCAACGCGCGGGCGAGGTGGCGGTGACACCAGACCGACGGACGGGCATGGGCTCCGCTTCGGTGCGACGGCCACCCGCGGTTCGTGCGTCGACCGCGACCGGATCGTGGACGCCGACCGCGCCAGTGCCTGCGGGACGGGATGCTCCCGCCGCTGAACCCGTACGGATCAGCATTCAACGGGCTCGGAAGATGATGGCTCACCTGCCGAGAGCGGGCGGGGGACGGCGCGGACGTAGGCGACCATGCCGAGGACTTCGACGGGGGGGCTGGGTGACCACCACCACGGCGGCGACGACGAGGGTGTCGAGCAGGGCGGCGCAAGGAGCGGAACGGCTCGCCAGCGGGCACTTGGAGGAAGGTGACGAAGAGGAGGGTACCCAGGACGGGGCTGATGGTCTGCTCCAGACCGGGAACGGCAGCGGGGATGAGCCACCCGAGCAGACTCCCCGCTGCCATCGCCACGGGGTGGACCACGACCTGGTGGTACCCAGTCACTTCGCGGAGATCTGAACCGAGGCCGCTCCGATTACCGTCGGAGGGACGAGGGGGCCTTTGCCAGAGGTCGTCCGTAGCATGTGGGTTACTCGGAGGAGGTGTTGTGGCCGTACCTGTCGCGCAGCAACGCAAGTTGACCCAACGTTCCGGCAATATCTGCGCCTTTCCCGAATGTGGCTTGCTGCTGACGGCTCAGGGGACGCCGGAGGACCCCGTTGTGGTGCTTGGCGAGATGGCCCACATCGTGGCGGAGAGCCCGAATGGTCCGCGGGGCGATTCTCCGTTGACGCCAGAGGAGCGCAATCGGTACGAGAATCTGATCTTGCTGTGCAATCAGCATCACCAGCTGATCGACTCCGAAGGTGCGCTGGCGAAGTACACGGTGGAGCGTCTGCACGCCATGAAGGAGGCTCACGAACAGCGGATCGAGCGCAGGCTCGGCGGGCGTTCCAATGTGTCGTCAGACCTGCCCCCGATGGTCAACGACACCGTGTACAGCAACGTGCTGCCGGTCACGCAGATGCCGCGCTACATCTACGGAGCCCCTTGCTCTGCCAGACGGGAGAACGAGGTCCGCCCGGCCGCGACGTCTGCCGGGATGATGACGCCGTTCATCCTGCGTGAGGGACGGTTGTGGGCATTCCAGGACTTGCGTGACACGAGCAACCCGTTCGCTGACGTGGTGGCGTGCACGGAGACCGAGCGCTTCTCCACCAAGGAGTGGTGGACGGACCCCGACAGGCTGGGGTGGTACGTCGCGCTGCTGAACCGGTCGCTGAACAAACTCACCGGACGTCTCGGACTGCGGCTTGACCACGACCACCACCGCTACTACTTCGAACCGGAGGCGGCAGGCGTTGAACGCTCCGTGCCGTACCGGCCGTTGAATGCCAGCAGGGCGACCCGGAGTGTCGTCTGGCAGCCCAAGAAGCGAGCGACCGGAGAGGCTCGCAACTACTGGCTTCACCGTGCTGTTTCGCTGCGCTTCTTCCTCATCGGTGACAATCAGTGGTGCCTGAGCGTCAGACCCGAGCTGCGTGTGACATCCGATGGCTTCGAGTCCATACAGGCCAAGTACATTGGGCGGCAGGTGACCCGGAAGAAATCGCGACTGTTCAACCATGACCTCCTGGGCGAAGTCCAGTTCTGGCGGGACTTCCTCGGTAGGAGCACTCCGCGGATTTTCTTCCCCTTCGGCACGGACAGGCAGAATTTGATCGTCTCGACATCGCTGAGCAGCGGGCAGGTGCGCTGGCCGGGCATTCCCGCCGAGCACGACATGCCCTTCAAGAACGTCGAGTACGTGGACGACCTCTTTACCTGGGCCGAGGCGGAGGGCTTGAGCGAGGACGATGATCCCGCTGACGAAGGCGACGAGGATGCGGAGGAAATGCTGCGATGACGGCACGCCCTGCTCCACCGAGTGTCTCGCCCGCCGGCTCGCCGTCCCTCATCGCGAGCACCTACTTTCCCGAACCGCTGCTGCAGTTCGCTGACGACGGCCTGCACATTGACCCCAAGGCTGGCATCGCACGCTACGGGCCGCGTTCCTGGACAGCATCGGGTCGCCATCCCACACGGCTGCGCGTGGGGCTGATCGGTACCGCAGAGCTCGTCGAGGCGGCCCGTACCTGGATGCGCAGTCGCGCCGAGGGCGTACGTGGGGACGTGAACAACCCGGAGTTCCCTGGGTGGATGCCCGACCGCGGGTTCTTCTCGTCGCTGGAGTTCGACGATGCGTGGAATGAAGAACTCGGGCAGACCGAATTGCGGCAGGTACTGGAGATCAAGTCGCAGAAGGACCGCTTCCACGCTGCCCTGACCCTGTTCGAGACCAAGTTTCGGCAGTTGGCAGAGCGTGACAGCGTCCCGGACTACGTCGTGATCGCGCTGTCCGACCAGATCGTGGCGCGCTGCGGCACGGCCGACTACACCAGCAAAGAGACCGGCGCGGTGCATCGCGACCTGCGCCGCGCCCTCAAGGCAAGCGCCATGAAGTTCCGCATGCCGACGCAGATCGTCCGAGCGCCCACGCTCGACGGGCGCGACAGGACGCCGCCGTCCCGCATCGCGTGGAACTTCTTCACCGCGATGTACTGCAAGGCGGGAGGCTATCCATGGAGTCCGTACGGCCTCACGCCCGGGACCTGCTACGTCGGCATCGGCTTCTACCGGCCGTTGGGTAGCGCGGCTGCGACGATGCAGACCAGCCTCGTACAAGCGTTTGACGAGCGAGGGGAAGGGCTGGTTCTTCGGGGACACGAATTCGAGTGGGACCCGAACAAGACCGGGAGCCGTTCGCCTCACCTGACGGCCGACGGCGCACACCAGCTGATGGCCCTGGTGCTCGAGCGGTACGAGTCAGTGATGAAGCAGACCCCGGCTCGCGTCGTGGTGCACAAGACCTCGCGCTACTGGCCGGACGAACGCGACGGCTTCCGTGCGGTGATCGAGTCCCGCGTGCGGCGTTACGACCTGATGGCCCTTGAGGCGCAGAGCCGGGTTCGCCTCATCACCACCTCGAAGTATCCGCCACTTCGCGGAACCCGCTTCAGCTTCGGGGAGTTGGACTACCTGTACACGACGGGTTACATACCCGCGCTCAACGAGTTCCACGGGATGCACGTTCCGGCGCCGCTCCAGGTCGCTGATCACGTCGGGCAGGACTCTTCGCGGGACACCCTGTTGAGGGAAGTTCTCGCGCTCACCAAGCTCAATTGGAACTCGGCCGCATTGGGCGGACTCCTGCCGATCACGATCAAGTTCTCCGGGCTGGTTGGCGAGATCATGAGGGAGATCCCCGCTGACCGGGAGCCACTACCTCAATTCAAGTTCTATATCTGAATGCACAGGTGTGGGCTCGGGCAGCGCCGCACCCCCACTCGCGCCAGCACCTCGGTCGCGAAACGGTCGTACGACCTGAGACATTTCGACCAGTCGGTGTGGCAGTGAGCGGCCCCGGCCGAGGTCGCCCAGCGGACGGGCAACAGCATCGGTCTCCTGGTGAGCTGGCACACGAAGCTCCTGTACGACCGGCTGTGTATCAACAACCAGTGCATCGAGTCTGTGGGGCCCAGGTCCAGATGCTTGACCTAGATCAGTAGCGGCTGGACCGAGAAGCGCGGCCCCATCGACGAGATCCGGATTAGATCTTGATCACGATGGCCCGTCCGCCACAGAGTGCGGTCAGTGAAGTCATTGGTGAATTGGCTTCAACGCAATAGAGCAGGCGCTTACTGTAGAAGGCGCTCGGCCTATTTCGGCTCGCCCCTCTCCTGAGCTGCGCTTTCGTTTCATTCTGACGAAGCGTTAACGCAGCTGGGGGACGCATGGGGGAACTGTCACGCTCCGGTGGATCGGGGGACAGCGTGAACCCCATGGGGCGACATGGCGTCACCCACATCATCTTCACACGGCTGGAGGCTGCTTCGGAAACAATTCCGCCCACTCTCGGCGTTGGCTCTCTCTGAGCCGAGGAGGGGAAGGTGTCGGGCCTGAAGCTGTTCCACACGACGAAGAGCGGCGTGACTGAGGTCATGCCGCGTCTTGCGGAGGTCGAGTCGGATGTGCAGGGCCTCGTCGAGGCCAACATGGAGATGCTGCTGGGCGTCCGGTCCTTGGCGAGCGAGTACAGCACCGGCCCGGTTCACGGCGGACGTATCGACTCGCTCGGTCTCGATGAGAACGGATCGCCGGTCATCGTCGAGTACAAGCGCGGTGTGGACTCTGGTGTCCTCAACCAGGGCCTCTTCTACCTCGGCTGGCTGATGGACCACCGCGCAGAGTTCCAGCACTTGGTGCGCGACCAGCTCGGGGCCACGGCCGCAGCCCAGGTGCTGTGGAACAGCCCGAGGCTGATCTGCATCGCTGGCGACTTCACCCGCTACGACGTGCACGCCGTGGGCGAGCACCGGCGCAGCATTGACCTGGTCCGCTACCGATTCCTCGGTAAAAACCTCCTTGGGCTTGAGCCTCTCGCTTCTGTCACCGGGCGAGCGTCAAGCGCCAAGCGGGTTCGCCGGCACGGGGCCGGGCTGCTGCCTGTCCGCAGGCAGGGCGGGGCACTGGCGAAGCTGGCAGAGGTGGCGGATGAGGTATTGCTCGGTCTCGGGGATGACGTCAGCTGGGCGCAGCGCAAGCAGTACCGCGCGTATCAGCGGCTGCGGAACTTCGCCTGCGTCTGCCCACCGCAGAAGACCAAGCTCCTCGTCTACCTCAAGGCCGACCCGAAGGAGGTCGACCTCGTGCCCGGCTTCACCCGGGACGTGACGGGGCTCGGCCATCATGGCACAGGCGATCTGTAGGTGCAGTTGCGCTCCGAGCGGGATCCGGAGCGGGCTGTGGGCCTCTTCCGTGCGAGCTACGCGGCGGGGTAGCTGTGTCGGTGTCTGTGACGTGACGAATACGGGTCCCCTACCGTGGCGGCCCCGGTAGTAACGTCCTTGAGGCGGTACTACCGGGGCCGTTGGGTTGATCAGTGCTCGGTGGTGAGGTGCTCCAGGATTCCTTCCGCGCACTGCTCGGCGTTGCGGACGATCTGACCGCCCCAGTAGGAAAGAACAGTCCATCCGTCGGCCCGCATGGCGTCCCGCTTGGTCTTGTCTGATGCCTGTCGTTCCGGGGTGTGGTGGTGCTTCCAGCCGTCGCAGAAGACGGCAACTTTCTGGTCGGGCCAGGCGAAGTCGGCCACGGTGACGGGGCGGGGTGTTCCGTCGGTGGAGCCACGGTCTCCCCAGTCGTACTGGGCGTGGCCGCGAGGTGCTGCGAGGGCCATCAAGGCGATGGCCAGGCGCCGCTCGATAGCGGAACGCGGGCGGCCGTGGAAGGCGTCCGTGTAGCTGGGCACTCGGCGTCCGTCCACCGTCGGCGCATGGGCGAAGCGGCGCAGGAAGTCTGCGGCGACGTGACGGTCGAGCAGGTCTTCTTCGAGCTGGTTGCCGTACGAGCGCAGGCAGGCGTAGCAGGAGCGCTCGCAGGAGCAGTCCTCAAGCACAGGGACGAGGGCGGCGGCCACTTCACCGAAGCGTGCAGCGAGCTGGCGGAGGTAGCCGGCGCCGCCGGGCACCTCTTCATACAGCACAGCGAGTCGGAAGGTGGCCTCGTCGCTTTCCGGGTCGGGTCGGGGCCAGTCGAAGCCGGCGACTTCGTCGTCGCCGGCCTGGAGCATGACGCGGCAGCCGAGGTCCAGGGCGGCGCGGATGCTGGCGAGGAACTCCTCAAGCCGGTCCGGACGGACGTCGAGTGCCTCCAGGTCGGGGAGGACCTGCAGGCAGTCGACGCGGCGGTCGACTTGCAGAATGCTGTATTCGAGCCGTTGGTTGCTGCAGATCTTGTCGTGGAACTGCTGGCGATCTCGCTGAGCGCGGGTCGGGGCAGGGCCGGGGATCGCGTCGAACCACAAGCCGCACCCGGTGCAGATGACGAAGCGCTCGCTGGTGCTCTGATTCCTGGTGACGCGCCCGCGGTTGAGGACGGTCAGGTCCGCGCCGCGTTCCCACTGCAGGACCAGGCCGCTGCGTTCGAAGAGGTAGGTCTCAGCGGTGTTGGGGGCACCGAGGTGATGGGTAACTTCGAAGGGAGAGCGGGAGCGGTGCTCTTCGTCGGCCGAGATCCGCTGCCGGCGCGAGGCACGCATGGCGCGCATTGGCACGCTGAGCTGGGGGCTCAGGTCGTCACTGTCGCAGGACAGGCAGTGCGCGCTGGTCGGCGCGTTCACGGTGTCGCAGCGGTTGCACAAGTTGATGTGGTCGAGAGCGCCGACGCCGTCGGAGTTGATCAGGTTGGCTCGGCGGAAGTCGACCTGATCCACGACCCACTTGTCACCGCGGGCGTAGACGAGTTGGCCGGGGGCGTAGTCCTTGAGCGCCTGGACGGAGTCCTGGGACAGCTCGGCCGTCTCGCGTTCCAGCGCCAGGCTCGTAGTGTCGGTGGGAAAGGCGTAGGAGGGAAGGAAGCCGACGGAGCTGAGGTAGGACAGCACGTACGCGCGGATGCGGTCGCCGCTGCGCATGGCCTCAAGGCTGGCGTTGATGCTGGTGAGCGCGCGGGAGGCTTCCTTGTTCCCCGGCTTGCTGGCGGCCTGCATCCACTCTTCCAGCAGGCCCTTCTGACGGATGCGGTACGGCTCGACGTGTGCGTCGAGGTCGTCGATCCAGGAGTCGACCACCTCGTATGCCCAGTCTTCGGTGAGCCAGGAAAGGTCCCCA
Organism: Streptomyces violaceoruber; assembly: GCF_033406955.1. Classification (NCBI taxonomy): domain Bacteria; kingdom Bacillati; phylum Actinomycetota; class Actinomycetes; order Kitasatosporales; family Streptomycetaceae; genus Streptomyces; species Streptomyces violaceoruber. The sequence continues at coordinate 7,465,784 of NZ_CP137734.1, forward strand.
TCGGCGAGGCCGAGGCGGAAGGCGGCGAGGATCTGAGCCGCGATACGGTCGCGCCCTTCGATGAGAGCGGCCTTCACCTCGTCGATGCCGTGGAGGTTTCCGTCCGCGTCCTCGGTGACCAGGCCCCGCATCCACTGGGGGAGGTTCTGCCCGCACAGTTCAAGCGCCATGGCACGAGCGTGGCGCTTGAGCACGCGCTGGTTGTCCAGCAGGAACGCCGGCGGGCGGATGGCACCGCGGATCATCTCCACTGGCCGGGCGTAGTAGTAGCTGTCGTGCGGCATGCCACCGGCGAAGGTGACGACGAGCGCGACCCGCTCCTCCCGCCGCCCGGCTCGGCCGGCACGCTGCGCGTAATTGCTCGGACGCGGGGGCACGTTGCGCAGGATAACGGCGAGGAGCTGACCAAGGTCCACGCCCAGCTCCAGCGTCATGGTGCACACCAGCAGGTTGAGGTCGCCCTCCTTGAACCGCTCCTCGATCTGCTCGCGGTCCTCCAGCGGCACCTGCCCGGAGTGTTCCTCGGCCTTGATGACCAGAGGAGCATCGCTGGCGGCCAGCAGCCGCTCGTGGTCATCCGGGTCGCCCCGCCACGGCTCCATGGTGCCCTTGCAGTTGAAAGTGGCGCACTTGTTGCGTGGCGAGGGGCCGGGCTGCACCGCCCGGCAGGCGCGGCACCGGTAGGTGGTCTCGCTGGCGGGCCTAATTTCCACGGCCTGGGGGGGAACCTGGCGCAGCACGACCCGCTGCCGGCCGCTGCCCACCTGGGCGCCCTTCAGTAGATCGTGCTCGGCCAGCAAGTCAACGGCCTTACGTACCCCGCGCTCGATCGCATCTGAGCTCGTCACACTCGGGAAAGCGGTCCGCACCAGGCGGCCGGCCGCGCCCTTGTAGCTCATGGCCAGGGGATTGGCACCCGGCACCCTGACGCTGGTCTCGCCGTAGCCGGTGATCGACTGTCCCACCCCCATGGTGGCACCGGCCTCGACGAGCTCGGCCTCCGTCTTGGCGTCCAGGCGCTTCTGGAGCAGGTCATGGCCGAGCCCACCCCGGGTGCGCACGAGATCGAGCATGCGGGCCAGCAGCCAGCGTGCTGCGGCGGCGTCCGCGCCCAGAGTGTCGGTGAGCGGCGCGAGTGCGTCATCTCCCAGTGCTTCCAGACCCGGGTAGCCAATGGTGATCAGTCCAAGGCGTTCCAGGGTCGGCGGCCGGCGCTCATCGCTGGCGAGTTCACCGAGCAGATCCCACTCGCACACGCGCAGGGCCCGGCGGCGGGCGTCCTTGCCCGCCGGGTCCTCGTAGAGACCGGAGTCCTGACCGCGCCGGAAGACATCCTCGACGAGGCTGTTGAAACTCGCGGGCGGCTCTTGCTGACGGACGCGGTCGGAGATGCTCTCCACGATCAGGCGGCGCACCTGCACGGCCCGGGACCGGTCGCGCAAGTAGCCCGCCTGGAAGGCGGTGTCCTGCCGCGAGTCGGCGAAGATCAGCAGACGCCGTAGCATCTCGTCATCGCTCTGCGCCGCCAGACCGGTGTGCAGACTGAACGCGGCGGCCGTGACCGCGGCGGCAGTACGGGCGGTGAACTCCTGCACCGCGCCGTGCGAGCGCAGATACCCGCACACCGGGCACCGCGTGAGCGGGCGATCGGGCTCCGGCACAGCGACAATGACCTCGCGGGTCGTGGCACCGCACCCCAGGCACGTGGCACCGTTGGCGTCCTTGCCGCAGCTCGTGCAGCGGCGCGCCGGGTACCAGTTCCGGTCACCAGTCTGAGGGACCTGCAGCGGTTCATCGGCCGTCAGACGGCGGGCCACATAGCGAGCAACAGGACCGTCGGGGTCGTCCCGCTCCAGGTCATAGTCCTGGCCACAGCCCAGGCATACCCCCAACGGTGTTGTGGCCTTCGCGCCGCAGCCTTCGTGACTGCACGTTGTGGCTCCGTCCAGCAACAAATGCTCGGATTGCCCGGTGCAGCGCACCGGTGTGGGCAGGCTTCGTAGGAACAGGTGGACCTTGGCTTCCAGGACGGGCGGGCCCTCCGGGGTGTGGGTGTCCGCCCCGAGCAGCAGCCAACCGGCTACTTCGTCTTCCAGCGCATCCCGGTCGGCTCCCTGCCGCTGCGGCAGACTCGAGAGAAGATCCACCAGCTCATCGACCGTGCTGGGCTCGGACAGGTGTGCCCGCAGCAGGTCCAGTACCGGGCTTGCCTGTGGATCACCCAGCACGACCCGGAGCCGCGAGGTGTCCCCGCCGTCGGCAAGGGCCTGGCGAAGCTGGTCGCGGTCCGGTGCCCGACCGATCAGGCTCACGACCGGCTCCGGCTGTGGCACGGCCGTCTCCTCGATAATGCCATCCACATCGAACGGGGCGGCGAACAGGCTGCTCGCGAACTCCGCGGTGCGCTGCAGATCGACCGCGTGGTCGCCTCCGGCGCTCACGGTCGCGGACAGCCCGACACACACCAGTCCCTCATCGGCGACATGACCGCGAAGCCGCCGCACCAGGCCGGCGATCTCGGTGCCCAGCGCGCCCTGGTAGGTGTGGATCTCGTCCAGGATCAGATGGCGCAGTACCCCGTTCCGGAAAAGCTCCCGGTCCTCCCGGCGGGTCAGGAGGTACTCCAGCATGGAGTAGTTGGTCAGCAGGATGTCCGGGGGCATCTCCTGCATCCGGGTACGGTCGTGTGTAGGCGTCGCCCCTGTGTAGACCCCATAAGTCAGCCCCAGCGCCTCGCACGCCACCTTGATACGGTCCTCCTGGTCGTTGACCAGGGCATTCATCGGGTACAGCGCGATCGCCTTAACCCCGGGACGGTGCCGGTTCTCGTAGGCATGCGCGATGACCGGGATGAGGAAGGACTCAGTCTTGCCCGAGCCTGTACCCGTGGCCACCAGCGTGTTCAGGCCCTGTCGGATCCGGGTCACCGCCGCTACCTGATGCGTGAACAGTCGGTCCACCCGAGGGAAGGCGCTCGTGACCTCCGGTGGCAACCCAATGATCCCGGCTAGGTCAGACAATGTGGCGGACAGCTGGAAGCGCGGCTGCACAGACAGGTACGGGCCGCGCCACAGCAACGCCTCGTCGTCCACCAGCCGCTCCAGGCGGGAACGCAAGCCAGGGTCGGCGACGGGGTAGGTGGTCCAGGTGAACCGCCGGTAGTCCTCACGCAACCGATCAGCCAGCTCCAGCGGATTCATCTCTCGCCCTTCCTACCTACACCCGTTGTCGATCACCCTGCCGCGCGGCGACCCACCCGAACAGAGGAGGCTCGCCTGCGACTTGAGTCGAGCGTAGTGCCGACCACTGACATTGATAGTGGTACGCAGGTTCCGGTGGTCGTGGCTCCACCACTGACTGACGTCCTGCTGGGCTGTCTTCCGGTTGTTCTGTCCAACATGTCCTGCGCTGAGGGTCGAGATCAGCCAGCCAAGCGCGCGAAGTGCTCGCGGACGAGCGCTTTGTACTCCTCACTGGGACGCACCGGGCTGCCTTCCGCGTCCGCGCTCTGTCGGAAGTCAGCCAGGATCAGCTCCAGTTGTTGGGCGGTGAGACCGTAGAGATGAGCCACGCGCGCATCCAACTCGGCACGGAGGCCATACTCTTCCCTCTTCGTCAGGGGACTGCATTCCACGCCGAGGATTTCTGCCAGTGCTTCGAATTCTGGAGCGCGACAGGTGAGTTGACCCGAGAGTCGCACTACCTCGGCCCCTACCCCGTGGTCAAGAGGGACATCAACGACGGGCAAGGTCGCCATGATCGACTTCGTGACACTCGCGCTCGCTTTGCGGCGAACAATGAAATCCAACACTAGACTGTTCAATAGAGCCACGAGGTAAACCATCGCAGAACTATTCAGAGCGGTGCGGTACCCGTTGGCGGTGGGATCCCAAATCGAACGGTAGAAGAAGTGCAATTTGTGTGATACAGCTGTTCCTGGCGGAACTACCGCTGCAATTAGTGTGCGCTCATTCGTGGCGCTGGATGTCTCTCGTAGGACGGGTCGGTATCCATCTGCGGGAACTTCAAGCACTCCGGTGCGGGGCTCGCTGTTAGAGTAGCGCTCCTCTGCGGAGGCTCGTGAAACTCCGCTGAGATTTTTACGCTTGGAGCGCTTCCGGGCCCGCCCTTCCAGCAATGCTCCTCCAGCACTGTTAAGGAAGTATGATGGCTCGGCAAAGTGGCTCACGAATTGATGGATATTTTTACCTTCGAGTAGAGGGATTCCACCCGGTTCCTCGGAGAAGCAATCCTTGTTGTCGTCGATATGGAGTTCGCGCCCCCAGTCCACCAGCCAACCACCATTCTTCATGTGCTCCAGTAGGAGTGGGTGGTCGGAGTAGATATCTCCTAGCAGGCGCAAGAGGTCCTCGTCGCGCGCATCTGGCACTGCCAGGGTTTCCGGCGCCATGGCGCGGATCGCAGAGAACGGGATTTCAATGGTCCGGCGGTCGAGGTCCATTAGGTGATCGAGTTGGTTTACTCCACTGGAGAAGCGGAGCGATGAGGTCGAATCGCCGCGACCGGCGATCAGTAGGAGGAATTGCTCGCGGCTATCGATGGGGAAGATTTTTTTGGTGTTGTCGCAAAGGATGAAGTGGTCGATCCGATGCTGCTCAAACAATGCGCGTCGATGATACTGGGTTCCGGCATCCCCGATTACTCCGGAGTCGATTACGACGCCAATTCGCCCATATTTTGACAGTAGGCTCAATTCTCGTTCGAGGAATGATCGGTATAGATTGTATGTTCCCTTAGTGCCCAGCATCTTGTAGACGCCTGAACTCTTAATGAAAGCCTTCATGCCGCGGAGTGTGCCGTCTACGGCAAGGCGCGCCCGGGACACGTCTAGGCGTTCATCTAGTTGTGCCTGTCGATCCGCCTTTTCCTGCCTTCCTCTAAGTAGTGAATAAGAGGGGTCGAAGCGTCCATAAAATTCTGCGGATTTGAACGTGATTCCTTCCCAAGGGGGGTTTCCGATCATGGCGTCAAAGCCTGCGTCTGAGAGTCGCTCCCCCTTTGCGTCAAAAAATACCTCTGGGAATTCTACTTCCCAATGGAATGGGCGGATCTCGGTGCGTACACGAGCAACTGCATCGGCCAGTTCTGGCCGGGGGGCTTCTCCTCGCATAATCCTGTAGTGGCCGGCCAGCCACTCTGCCGTATTGCCCCTGAAAATTTCCTCGAAGAACGGGGCAATCCACCAATCGCCCAGCGTGCGCAGGCGCTTGAAGTCGGCTCCCTCCAAAAGGCGAGCGAAACGCCGTTCCTTCGCTCGGACCTGGATGCGGTCTTCAGAAGGGTCGGCAGCCAAGGCGTGACGCACACGCACCAAAGCAGCTAGGTCTGGTTCCTCGATTTCAAATAGGGAATCCTGCTGATCAGGGTTGGGTGTGCCCACACGCTGACCGCGACCGCTTTGAGCTGGAGCAGGCACTCCAGCCCAGCTGTCAAAGTATGCGCCGATCACTGCATTACCACAGCGGAGGTGGGCGTCGAGGAAGGACAGGGGTTTGCCCGCTGCGGCAGTGGTGAGCCAGAGGGACACCTTGGCGAGTTCCACGGCCATGGGGTTGAGGTCAACGCCATAGATACAGCGTTCGACGACGAGGCGGCGATAAGCGGCGCGTTCGGCATCGTCGAGTTTGTGGTCGGGTAGTTCACCTTCCCGGGCCAGGGCTTCACCGTACGCTTCGGTCAACTGGTGCACAGCGGGGACGAGGAAGGCGCCCGATCCCATGGCGGGGTCGCAGATCCGCAGGTTGAGGATGTCTTCTGGGGTGGCCTCTTGGAGGAGCGGGCGCAGCGTCTCGCCGACGACGAAGTGCGCGAGTGGACGGGCGGTGTAGTAAGAACCGGAGCCTTTGCGTTGGCCGCTGGCCTCGAAGAGGTAAAAGGTACCGGCGTCGTATGCATCCAGTGTTTCGGCGCCCTCAGGCAGCTGTTCGGCATCCAACACTTGCACGATGGCAGACTGGCCGCGACCGACGCGAGCGAGCACCTTTGGGGCGTCGGCGATCTGCGGTTCGAAGGAGAGCAATCCCTCGTAGATACTGCCGAGTTGCTCCACGCCGAGTTCACGGTAGTTGACCGCCTGTCGTCCAACAGTTGTCTTGCTGGTCGAGCGTTCAGGCTTAGTCCAGGAAAGGGCATCGATCGCATCTCGAACGAAGGTGTCGCCGATAGCCAGACTTGGGTCGTCGAGCAGAGGGCACTTGACAGGATCGAAAAGACCCCCGTTGAAGCCGGTGATCTGAAGTTCCCCAGCATCGACGCCGTCACGCAGCAGGGACCACGACGCTTGGAGGGAGTTCCACAAAAGACCTCCGTCAGGTGCCCAGCCTGCTTCGGTGAGGATCTCCCGTCGCAGGGCGCGCAGGGAGTAGCCGCGGTCGTAGGAGGGGGTGCCCACGGGCAGGAGGCCGCGGTCCTCCGCATAGGCGACGAACAGCAGCCGATATGCGATCTTGAGGGCGTCGGCGAAGAGGTCGCGTGGCTCGGGGATGGGCTGCTGGTGTTGCCGCCAGTGGTGGAGTGCGCCGTTGGCGATGGCGCTGATGGCGGTGCGCACGCCGCCGGAGAGGTTCTCACTAACGGCGGTGGCAGCGTCGGAGCTGGCATCCTCGACCCGCTTCCACAGGATTTCGCCGGCGGGGTCGGGGGTGAAGGCTTCGGGCCGCAACAGGGCCCACAGGACGCGCCACTCGTGCTCGTCACCGAGTTCGGCCAGGCCGACGAGGTCGACCGAGAGGTAGCTGGCTTCACCGCCGAGTCCGGGGTCTCGTCGGATGACTCGCAGTTCGCTGCCGTTGCTGAGCAGGACGGCGGGGAGCCGGTACTCGCGGGCACACACTTCGGCCTGACGCTGGGGGCGCAGCTTGCCTGTGCGGCGGCCGGTGGGGGAGGCGTCCAAGTGCTGCCCGGGCGGGGTGATCAGTACGGAGACGAGGTCGGCCGTGCCGTGTTGGCCATCGGGAGCACTGGCGCGACCGGGGACAGGTTCCTCTATGGCCGGGAGGCTGCCGGTAAAGCTCCAGCCGAAACACGAGAGCCACGTGAGCATGCGCTTACGGGTTTCCCCGGCGGTGCTCGTCTCATCGATATCAGCGACTAGGCGCCGCAGCTCACGCTTGGCGGGGCGGATGCCCTCTGCCGCGTCGTCGGCTCCGACCCGGCCGCGTTGTTCGCGCAGGAACAGTGCGGGGTCGGAAAGGTAGTACGTGGACAGGGTGGTGCCAGCGACGGTGATGTTCAGCATGCGGGTACCTCCACGCACACGATGCAGCCGACTGGTTCACCGGCGGTGACATCGGCGACCTGATAGCCGAGACTGAGGGCCTTGCGGCGTCGGTTGAACTCGTCGTCGACGGCGGCCCGGGCCTCGTCGACGGTATGGAAGGCCCCGTGTCCGGTGTCGGCAAAGAGGCCGAGCTGGATGCTGTCACCGGCACTTGTGGCGAAGCGCCTCTCGGCCTCGGCCAGTTCTGCGGCGTGCCAGCGGTCGAGGTCGGCGTGTAGGCGTTGGGATTGGGCAGTCAAGTGTTCTCGCAGAGCTTCGGCGCGGACGGCGATTCGGCGGGAGGCTTCTTGCTGCCCGCGTAGGACGGCGGTGTCGAATTCAGGAGCCAGCTCCTGACGGGCCTTGTCAATGATGTCGAGGCTGCCGGAGGGCGCGGGGCGCTGGCGGAGGCGGCGCAGGTCGGTAGTTGGGTCCTGGCTGGGCGCGGCGGGTGTGCCGTCCGCGTTGCGAGGAACGAAGACGGGCACCAAGGGCTCTTCCAGGACACGGCCGTCGTCGGAGGTGATCCGGCCGACGTAGGTGAACAGCCACCCGCCATGGCCCTCAACCACGGGGCGCACAGCAACGCGGTTGGCGGCGCGCTCGTCGTACAGGCGGGTACGGACGCGCTGAAGGACCGCCCGCACCAGAGGGTGGGCGGGCGTGAGGAAGGCAATTCCGTGGTGCTCGGGTTCGAGCGCGACGGAGCGGCTGAAGGTGGCTTGAAATGCCTCTTGGGGGACGAGCGGGTACTGCTTGAGGAGAGGCCCGGGCTCGATGGTCACGATGTCGCCATTGCCCACGACAGAGCCGCCGCACTGCCTCACCACGGAGGCCACCAGTTGCCGGAACTCGTCGAAATCTGGCAGAAGCCAGCCAGCCTGTTCGCGGGCGGCTGTGGTCTCGCCCTCAATCTGTTTCTCGTTCTTCATGCTCTGCATGAGCACGAGGGCGCCGCTGCGCTCGAGATAGTCACGGACCTGCTGGACAGCCCGCTCCAGGCGCTGCTCCAGTTCCGCAGCGTCGATGTCCTCCAGGAGACCGTCGATTACGTCGCTGCGGCCGGCCACACCCAGAACGTCACTGCTGGAGCCGAGCTGCTTGGTGATGGTGGAGAGCTTGTCGCGCAGCCGTTGGAGGATTTCCTCATCACGAGTCTCGGCCAGATAGAGGTAGCTGATCTCGACAACGTGCGGCTGGCCGTAGCGGTCGACACGACCGTTGCGCTGTTCCAACCGGTTTGGATTCCAGGGCAGTTCGTAGTGGACTACTACGTGGCAGGCGTCCTGCAGGTTGAGACCTTCTCCGGCGGCATCGGTGGCCAGCAGGATAGCTCCAGGCGTGGCGGCGAACCGCTCCAGTACCTCACGTCGCTTCGCCAGTGGGATGGTGCCGTCGACCCGTAGCAGCGGCCCGTGGCCCAGGTTTTTCTCCAGGTAGTCCAGGGTGTCGCGGTACTCCGTGAAGAGGATGACCCTCTCCCCGCGCCGCCCGGCACGGAAGCCTTCCAGCCAACCCTGCAGCCGGGTGAGCTTGCTGTCATCGCCGGGACTGAGGGACTCGACCATCTCCAGGAGCCTGCCGACCAGGCGCTGCTCCTCGCGCAGATGGTCCTCCGGAAGGTGGGCAGCTACGCCCTCCAGCGCCAGTTCCTCGGCGGCCCGCAGTTCTGCTTCCGGCAGTGCGGTGTCCCCGCGGTATTGCTGCAGTACGTCCATGCGCTGCCGACCAGTGCGATCGACCGGCGGGATGCCGAGGTTCTCCGCTCGACGGCGCAGGCTCTGCAAGAGCGCATAGGGGCTGGATAGGGCGCGCTTGCGCAGCACTTCCAGGGCGAATGCCTGCACGTAGTAGGAGTCGGTGCCGCGTAGGGCAGTCAGCATGCGCTTGCTGTGCCCGCGCAGCCGCTGGTGGATCTCCTTCTCCCGGCTGGTCGGGCGGACCTCGATGGGCTGCGGCGGCAGGCGCCGGCTGATCGGCTGAGGCGGTTCGCCGCGGGTGACGTCGTCCTTGAGTCGGCGCACGATGTACGGCTGGACCAGCTCGGGATCCAGCCGCCCGTCATCGGCGGCCAGGTGCGGAGACAGGAGCTGGAGCAGGCTAGCGAACGACTCCTGGTACCCGTTGTGCGGCGTTGCCGACAGCAGGAGCAGCTCTCGGCTGTGGTCGGCCAATGCGCGGGCCAGGCGGCTGCGGTCGGTGGCGCTGGAGCGGCCCTCCCCCGCATAGGCGCGGGCGACATGGTGGGCCTCGTCGATGATCACCACGTCGAACGGTGGCGCGGCTTGAATGGCTCCGATGTTGTTCTTCAGGTAGTCGATCGATGACACCGCGTAAGGGATGGCGGTCCACGGGCTGACCGTGGTCGGATTGTCCCGGCGAACCTCCAGCCACTTCTTGCTGTCGACCTTGGTGAAGTCGAGGTTGAAGCGGAAACGCATCTCCTCGACCCACTGATCTTGGAGTCCTGCCGGGGAGGCGATCAGTACGCGGTCCGCGCGGCCACGGCGGGCCAGTTCCATCAGCAGGAGGCCGGCCTCGATGGTTTTGCCCAGACCGACATCATCCGCGACCAGCAGGCGTACACGCGGCTGGCGCATGCCGACGAGAACTGGCACTAGCTGGTAGGGCTCCACATCGATTCGGCCATGCTCGACCGCCAGAAGGTCTCCGCGGCCGTGGGCCATGGTGAGGGCCAGCGCGTCATGAAGTTCGTTGAGCAGGACGGCGTTGCCTGGCTCGAAGCGTAGTTGTGTGGCCGCCTCCAGGCTGATCGTCGGCTCCTTGCTGGCAAGTACTGTCAGGTGGCGTGGCCCAGGGCGTTCATCGGCCCGGCGTAGATCGAGGAATGCCTCGCTGCCCGCGCCACGGACCGCCTCGACCTCCCACAAACGATCTCGGAGCCGTACCCGCATCCCGCGCTCGTACATGACTGATGTGTCTCCCTACCTGCTGATCAGCAGGTAGCAGGCTACCGGGACGCACTTCGGAGGGGGACGGATCAGGCAACTACTCGCGCGATACAAGCTCCGCGCTCCATGATCACTTGCGGTCGGTACCGGAGTGAGCGCTATGAGACTGCGCCCCTTATAGCTTCGGCGGGAGCGCCCGCAGAGTCCGACCTGTGGTGGCGGTGAGATAAAAGGGATCGGCCCCGAGGAGCAAGGTTTGGGCCAGCGGCCAAGCGTTTAGAAGGCACGTGCTCTATCCGCTGAGCTACGGGGGCTGACCTGCGTAAACGCAGCTTCCGGGAGCTGTCCCCCAGGTCGCGGGGGACACATGGGGGAATCGCGGATTCCCGGTGACCGGGGGGCGCGAGCTCCCTGGTCGAGCAGTACGTAGGGTCTCACACTATCTTCACGCCCCCGAAGGCTCTCGCGGAAACAATCCCGCACCCCGTCGGCGTTGGTGATCACCGAGCCGAGGAGGGGAAGGTGTCGGGCCTGAAGCTGTTCCGCACGGACACGACGAACAGCGGCATGACGGAGGTCATGCCGCGTCTTGCTGAGATCGAGGCCGATGTGCAGGCTCTCGTCGAGGCGCACATGGAGACGCTGCTGGGCGTCCGGTTCCTGGCGAGCGAGTACAGCACGGGGCCCGCCCACGGGGGCCGGATCGACTCGCTCGGGCTGGACGAGAACGGATCGCCGGTCATCATTGAGTACAAGCGTGGCACGGACGCCGGCGTCATCAACCAGGGCCTGTTCTACCTGGCCTGGCTGATGGACCACCGGGCGGAGTTCGAGCACCTGGTCCGCGACCGGCTCGGGGTGACGGCCGCGTCCCAGGTCCTGTGGAGCGGACCACGCCTGATCTGCATCGCCGGCGACTTCACCCGCTACGACGTGCATGCCGTGCGCGAGCACCGGAGGTCGATCGACCTGGTTCGCTACCGACTCTTCGGCAGGGACCTGCTCGGGCTTGAGACCGTGGCCTCCGTGAGCGGCGGCGTGCAGGTGGCCCGCCGGGCACGGCGCCAGGCGGTTGCCCAGTCGGCGGCTGATGTCCAGGGCGCGGCGATGCGCGAGTTGGCGGGTGCGGTCGACGAGGTCCTGCTTGGGCTCGGGGATGGTGTGAACCGGGTGGAGCGCAAGACCTACCGGGCGTATCAGCGGCTGCGCAACTTTGCCTGCCTGTGCCCGCCGCAGCGAAGCAAGCTGCTGGTCTATCTGAAGGTCGACCCGAAGGATGTCGATCTTGTTCCGGGCTTCACTCGGGACGTGTCCGGTCTCGGTCACCACGGCACGGGTGATCTGGAAGTGCAGCTTCGTACGCTGAGGGACGTGGAGCGGGCGCAGGAGCTGTTCCGGGCGAGCTACGCGGCGGCGTGATCGCCCGGCGCTCCCGGCCACGTGACGGGCTGCGCTACGTGTGGTGTCTGCGGTCGTGGGAGGAGCCTCTCGACGTGCGGGCAGGGCGTGGCGGCGGAATATCTATGGTGCGCGGGATCGCCGGTTTGGCCAACCGGCGATCCCGCGCTATGTTGCCCCGCTCGTGCGGGGGTGATGATCAGCGTGAACGGCTGGCGGGTCGGCCGGCCGTGACCGCCGGAGCCGCCGGTGCACTGGCTGCGAGGCGGGTCCTGTGCTCGCGGCGGCCCGGCTGGGGCTGGCGTGTGCCGGTCTCGTGGGCGAGAGTTTCGGAGAGGTCGGCCAGTAGCGAACTCGGGGTGTGCGGGGACGCGGTGATGGCCCAGGTGGGCCGGTCCGGATCGGGGCCGGCCCAGATGGTCCAGGTGGCTGGGTTCTGGGGGGCCTGCGCGGTCAGTGGGTCAAACCGGACGCCTGCCTGCCCGTCGGGGGACGTCCACCGGATCCCGTGCCCTGTCAGGGTGTGCTTCCACCCGGCCTCAGTGAGCGGCTGCGTGGCTGTGGTGACCGTCCTCTCGCCCACTGGGACGCCGATGACCGTGTCCCAGCCGTCGCCGTCGGCGAGGTGTTTCAGCAGATTCTGCAGTACTGGGGCGGGGGTGGCGCTGGTCGCGGTGAGGTGCCACATGCGGTCGGAGACAGGCGCTTCGTAGGCGGCTACGATCCAGGCGGTCTCGCGGGCCTGGGTTTCGTGGACGCGTTCGATGCGAAGGGTCTGCGATTCGTGGATGGCGTGGGTCGTTTCATCGGACCAGGTGCGCCACTTTTCGAACTCGCCGTGCGTGTCGAGGAAGGTGCCGAGGAGCGCGTCGTGGTCACCGGCATCGGCCAGGTAGATGGGGACGGCCTCCAGCTGGGGGCGGGGCGGTTCGGGCTTGGCTGTGGTGACGTCGAAGACGGAACGCGCTGCGGTGGCGGCGCGTTCGATGTCGGTCAGGGGCGCTGGGCCGGGGCGCATTTCGGCCGCGTGGGCGTTCTCGAAGGCCACCAGTGCTTCCGCGGGTGAGTCGAAGGTGTCGGCGATCTGACGCAGATGGTCCTCGCCGTGGAGGTAGACGGACTTGCCGCCCTGGTGGAGGTAGGTGCCGACCGCGACGGTGGTGTGGCCGTCGTGGGCGTGGGCGTGGATCAGGAGGTGGCCGTTGCGGATGTCGTCGTGGATCTTCTGCGCCTGGTCGGAGACCTCGCGGATCTCGTTGCGGGTGCACCAGGGCATTGGGTAGTTCGGCCAGGTCCATTCCTCGTCGATGGCTTCCTGGAGGCGCGGGGTGATCTCGACGGTGATGCCTTCGGCGGTCAGGTGCTGGGCGGCGTCGGCGGCCCAGTAGGGCTCCTCGTGATCGATGCGGGCCAGGACCAGGACGCCTGTGGCGGCGGCACTCCAGCCGGCAGCCTCCAGAGCCGTGGAGGCGACGCGGGCCTGGGTGCCGGTCAGGACGGCCTGCACGGCGCTCGGGTGAGTGGGGTGGGTGTCGAGGCGGACATGGGCGTCGATGGAGGCAGTCACGTGGGGGTCTCATCCGTTCTGCCGGTGACCGGACCCGCGGGCCCGGCCACCGGCGTAATCGGGAGTTATCGGGTTGCTCGTGTGGGCCGGGCGGCGTGTGCGGCCGTGGTGGTCGGTGGGCCGGCGCGGGTGGCGGGCGCCGGTCGCCGCTGCTGTGGCGGGGTGGTTCCGGTGGCGTGCTGCCAGCGGGTGCGGACGGCGGCGATGTCAGCGAGAGCGCGGCGGGCCCCGGCGACGAGCTGGAAGGGGGTGTTCGCTGAGTCGCCGGCGTACGCCTCGACGCGCCGTCCGGTGTGTTCGGCCGTGGCCAGCAGGGAGCGCCGCAGGGCGCGTTCGGCCCAGTGCTCGACGGATCCGGCCGGTTCAGCCAGCATGCGCAGGACCTCGCCTGGTTCACGGCCGTAGTCGAGCAGGCCGCGCTGCTGGGCTTCCCACAGGACGGTGACGGGGTCGATGGGCTCGTCGCGGCGGGCGAGGGTGGTCAGGCACTGCCACAGGCCGGCGTGCAGGGGCAGGGTGAGGTCGTCGGGGAGCAGCCACCGGACGGCCTCGATGTCGTCCGGGCGGGCGGTGGCGGTCGCGAGCAGGAGCTGCTCCTCCTCGACCGCCTCGGTGTCGTCGGCGGCGGTGGGAGGAGGTGCCGGGATGCGGGGAAGGACACCGGAGCGCGGGGGGAAGCGGTTCGCGATGTCGTCCACGACCGCGGCAAGTGCATCCGCCTCGGCGAGCGCTGTCTGGACGGGGTGCGGGAGGGAGGCGTCGTGGACGGTGTGGACGAGGCGTTCGGCGGCCGTCAGCAGGCGACGGCGGGCGTGCTCGGCCTCGACCATCCGGGCGTACGCGGGGGCGTGGCGGGGCCAGGGACAGACCTGAACGAGGGCGTGCAGGTAGGAGGCGGTCAGTCCGCGCGCCTCCTCCAGGGCGGTGGCGAGTACGCGGTCGAGCCACGTGGTGTTCTTCGCGTGCTCGGCGGGATCGGGCCGCGGCAGGGTGCTGATCGCGGCATACAGGGCGGCGTGCGCGGCGGTGGAGAACGAGTCGGCGGCGATGCCGTTCACGTCGTCCAGGCGGTGCGGGTCGAGGAGGAGAGCCCCCAGGAGGGCCTGCTCGACGTGGAACACCGGCTGGGGCGGTGGGACGGCGTCAAGGTCGTCTTCGTCGGGTTCGGGGGTGTGGGGCATCAGGCGGCGAGGGTGAAGTCGTCGGGGTCGAGGGTGACGCCGAGGTGCGGGGCGAGGAGGTGGCCGGCGAGCAGCGGGGGAACGGCGTTGCCGATCTGGGAGAACTGCTGGCCCTTGTTCCCGGCCCAGGGGTAGTCGGCGGGAAAGGTCTGCAGGAGGCCCGCCTCGCGGGCGGTGATCCGGATCGGCTCGGGAACGGCCGGCGCATCGGTGTCCGTGGCCGAGGGTGTGGCGGGTTCGGCGACCCAGGTGCACTCGTTGGCGCGGTGCCCGAAGAACAGCGTGCCAGCCGGCTCCTGGATGGACCGGACGGTGGCGTTGGCCTGGTTGTTGCTGCGCAGGGACCAGGACCAGCGGTGCGCCTCGGCGGTGAACGTGGGCGCCGGAGCGTCGGCCGCACGATTCTCGCGCGTGCCGTGCCGGGCCGCCCACCCCGCGCCTTCCCGGCGGGACTGCAGAACCACCCCGTCCGGCCGCGGCATCCAGGTGCCGCGCTCCCGCGCGTCGGACAGTGTCTTGCGAGAGCCCGACGGGAACGGCTCGGGGCCGCCGCCAGGCCCACCTCCTGCACAGACGGTGGGGACGGGCCGGTCGGTCGCGCCCCATCCCAGGGCTTCGGCCATGCTGACCCAGCGGGCACGGCCCGGACCGAACAGCGATTCCGGCTCGGCGAGCTGGGCGTGCGTGGGCGTGGGCGGCTGCGCCGTGCGGACGCGGGAGGCCAGAAGGATTGCCCGCTTTCTGGTCTGCGGGACGCCGAAGTCGGCGGCGTTGAGGATCCCGTACCAGACGGAGAACCCCCACCCGCGCAGGACGGCCGCGTACTGCTTCCACAAGGGCAGCACGTCCGGTACTTCCTCCATGGCCACCCAGTCGGGCTCGCCGACCGCGTTCAGCGCGTGCAGGTAGCGCATCGGCTCGGCGGCGAGCAGGGAGCGCTCGTCGCGGCAGGCGGTGAGGAGGCGCTCGCGGGTGTCGCGCCCGGCGGCCAGGTCTTCGACCGCCGCGTGCACCAGCGGCTGGTCGAGAAGACCGAGGCGCTTGCCGGCCATGCTCCACGCCTGACACGGCGGCGAAGCGATCACACCGCGGGTGCGGCCGAGGAACGGCCAGGCCGGATACCTCGCCACGTCGCACCGGATGGTCAACTGCCCCGCCGCAGCACGGGTCTTACATGCCCACGGGTCCCATTCCAGGCCGACGTCGCGCACGCCCAGGACGTGCAGTGCCCTGCTCCAGCCGCCCGGCCCCGCGAAGAGGTCGAGTATCACGTGGCCAGCCCGAAGTCGTCCTGCGTCAGCGCGTCGGCGTCGCCCCGGCACGCCCAGGGCGAGCAGCCGTCCTCGACACCGTTCTCCAGGACGTCGGCCTCGTCCGCGCTGATCCGCAGGGCGGCCCGCTCGGCGGCGGTGACGTGATCGATGGGGGCTTCGCTGAGCGGGACGCGGGAGCGGTGCAGGAACGCCTCGCCGAGCAGTCTGTTGCCGGTGGCGTTGGCGCGGGCGTTGCCCTGCCGGATGGCCGTGTCGAATTCGACGACGTCCGCCCACTCGGACGGAGATGTGTCCCTGATATGCCGCCACTGCGCATTTCCATGGAACGGGCATCCCAGGCAACTCGATTTCGGGGTATCGGCGAGACCGAGGGAAGTCAGGTAGCGCGCACAGTCGGCCCTGCTCCAGGACATGTCCAGAAGGGGATGCCGGTTACGCATGTACTTGACGTCCGCGTCTTTCGCGCGGTGGAATTCATCCGTGGAGATTCCTACCCACTGCTCGACGAAAACGCCCTTTGGGATGCGTGCCGGATAGGGGTAGCCGAGCAGTTCGCGGACCTTCTGCTTGATTGGCTTGACCTTATACTCGCCGGTGCACTGCCGCCGGGTCATCCCAGGTCGCCCGTCCTGATTGAGGATGTGGAGCGGCATGGAGGCGAACCGGTGATCCGGGTTCAGGGCGTCGTCTCGGATATTTCCGGCCGACACGCGCAGTACGGGTATCCCGGCGGGGGCGGCTATCTCTTCTTCCAGGCGGTCAAGGTGTGCATAAACCGCTTCGGGTTCCCATCCGGTGTCGGCGAAAATCGCATAGTCGACCCTGGGGAGAATGCCCTCGGCTGACAGGGCAAGGAGCGTGCTGGATTGAACTCCCGCACCGAGGGAGAGGGCGCGGAATCGGGGCTGATCTGAAATGGTCTGTCCTGGGTTTAGGGAAAGGGGAGGGAGTACTCGAATCGCGGTCGCGTCAGCGGCAGGGGGATTGCGGCCGGTCGCGGGATACGGCGTCGCAGAGGGCGGGGATGCGGTCGACGAGGTCGGTGGCCGACTCGATGAACTGCTGCGGTGTCGGCCCGATCAGAACCACCCGCCGTGATGTGGCGGCTGCCTGGCGGCGCTGGTTCTCCACGGCGCGGGCAAGAGCAGCCGTCAGTTCGGCGGCGGCGTCCTGGGCGGCCTTGGCGATCTGCGCGACGCGGTGAAGGAGCAGCAGGTCCGGAGGGCAGGGCCGCGTCGTCTGGCGGCTGAGGGTGAGAAACAGCCGCAAAGCGGTGCCGGCGAGGTCTTGGGCGTCAGTGAGGCGCGCGGCCAGTGTGGATGCGGATGCGCCTCGTTCGGCGGGCAGGAAATGCAGGGCCTGGTGCAGCGAGGCCGCGTCGGACGAGATGCGGGCGAGGACCGGGGCCGGGTCGGCGGGGTCAGGCACGGGTCTCCGTGGTGGCGTGCGGGTTCAGGGTTTGGGCGAACGCGGTAGTGAGTGCCGGGGCCTGCTCGGGGGCGGTCATCAGGGCGCGGACGACGGGGGTGCCGATGACGACGGCGTCCACCAGTGGCGCAACGCGTTCCGCGAGGGCCGGGGTGGAGATCCCCACGCCCGATACGACGGGCAGGGGACTCGCGGCGCGCAGGCGTGTCGTGAAGTCGGCGAGAGCGGGCACGTCGAGCGGGCCGCGGTAGCCGGTGGGGGCGGTGCTGGCGGGTGCGTAGAGCCATCCCGATGCGCCGGCGGCCACGGTGGCGAGGCCGGTGTCAGTGAGGTGGCGGGGGACGAGGCGTGGGGTGGAGAGGTTCGTGGCCTTCGCTGCGGCCTGCCAGCGCTCTGCCTGGTCGTCGGGCAGGTCGACGACCATGGCGCCGGCGGCACCCGCGTCAGCGAGCAGCCGGGCCAGGCGTTCGGGGCCGTGCCGGCTGACGGGGTCCCAGTAGGTCATAACGACGGTCGGCCGAAGGCCAGCGGCGTGCTCGATCCCGCGCAGGGCGCGGGTGAGGAGGTGCCCGCGGCTCAGGGCGCGGCGGTAGGCGGCTTGGATGATGGGCCCGTCGAGGCCGGCGTCATGGTGGGCGAGGCCGATCTCGAACAGGTCGGCGCCGGCTCGGGCGATCTGGTCGAGCTGATGATGCTCGGCGCGGGCCGGATGCAGTCCGGCGGGGACGAACACGCCGAGCGCGCAGCGGGGTTGGGCGAGGAGAGCTTGGAGGGAGTCGGTGGTGGCCAGGAGATGTCTTTCTCGGAGGGCGCTGTCGCGGCAGGTCAGCGGTGGCGTGGGGCCGGTGAAGGCGGGGAGGTTACGAGGGTGGTGGCGCTCTGGCCGTGGGCGGCCCGGGCACGGGGCGTGGTGTCCGTGGTGGGCTGGTGGCTGAAGGCGGGGGCCACGCGGTCGAGGGCCAGGGCGATCTGCTGGGCCTGGTCGTGAGCAGTAGCGAGCTGCTCGGCGACATCGGTGGGGAACCGGTCCCACTGGGCTCGGTACTGGTAGCGCTGGATGATCTCGGCGGCGTTGCGCAGCTGCTCGGCGACCTGCCGCAGGACGGCGGTTTTCTGTTCCGGGGCGGTCGCGGTGTGTGTGGCTTGCAGAAGCGCGTCCAGGGCGGTGGGCAGCGACTCGTCGGGCGTGGGAAGGCCGTAGAGGGCGGCGTGCAGTGCTTGGGCGTAGACCGTCATGGGCCCGCCCCGACCGCGGCTGCGGTACTCGATGGGGGCTTGCCGGCGGGCGCCGAAGTTGACGGTCACGTCCCGGGGAGCGGCACCGGGGTGGAGCTGGTCGGCGAGGGCACGGGCGAGATCATGCACGGTGGGGGTGTCGGACGTGGAAGCTCCTCGGATGGCGGTGCCGGATGCGTTGGGGTGGTCAGCGGGTGCGGCGAGGGGCCGATGGTGTGATTCGTGGACCGGTGGCGGGAGCTGAGCGGCGGCGGGTGCTGGCGGGGATGTCGGCTGGTGTGGGGATGCCCAGGTGGACACGCGCGCTGAGACCGTGGGTGTACGCGTGTGCCTCGGGAGCGGTGACGGCGCTGAGCAGTTGGCGCTCGTCCAGCCCGTCCCGAGTGCGGTAGGCCGCGCCGTCTGCTGTGGGGACGAAGCCGTGTTGCTCTAGCAGCAACCGGGCGGCGGTGGTCGAGGCAGTCACGGCAACCGTGCCGTCCCTGACCTGGAAGTGCAGGTTTGGGCCGCCTGCCGGCTGGTCGGGACTCCAGCGGGTGGTCCAGGAAAGGTCGACGAGGTCGTGGGTGTGGGCCAAGAGCCCGTACATCGCCACGCCGGCGCGCTCGTGTACGTCCTGCGCGATGCCTGGAGGCAGCAGGTGGAGCCTGCGGCCGTGGTGTTCACGAGGGAGGAAGCCGGCGTCGGTGAGCAGCCGGTCGGCGTCGCGGATGGGGCGGTTGAGGATGACGAAGGTGTGGCCGTCGTCGGTGGACCCGATGAATACGTCGGGGATGTCCAGGAGTGACACGGTGGTCCAAGGGATTCGGAAGTGCAGGCCGGGAGAAATGGCAGTGCGCTCGCGGCAACGGACGTGTACGTGCAGCCGAGTCAGGGCGTCGTTGTGCCGGGTGAAGTAGCCGGCGAGGAGCAGGAGGTGCTCGGCCGGCCCAGTCGGCTCGTTCAGCTGGGGATGACGGGTTTCGGTGAGGCCGGTGTCAGCGGCGGTGTACGACGCGGCCGAGCTGGGCGCCGGCGTGGTGGACGTGTGGGTTCACGGCGGCTCGGTGCACGGGGGTGATGAGCGCGTCGTCCAGGTTCTGCACGAGATAGGGGACGTCACGGAAGGTGCGCTCGACCGGGGTGGTCGTCGCGAGGTGGGTGGAGAACTGGGCGACGAGCCGCTCGGGGCTGTCCTGGGTGAAGGAGGCGTCCCAGTGGGTGTCGAAGCCGTCGTACACGTGGTGCCGGAAGCGCCACGGGGTGTCTTCCGCCGGAGTGTGCTGCAGGTGGCAGTGGCCGTCGGGCGAGGTGAACGTGTCGTCCTCGCGGTGCCAGTGGTTCAGTTCGGCGATCTGCGCGAGGGGGGTGGTGGTGAGCGGGATCCGGTCGATGTGCCGGTCGTCGCCGAGCAGCTGGGGCAGAGCCTGGGTGACGGCGGCGATGGCCTCGATCGGGGTCTGCCGGGTGAAGCGGGCTTCCCAGTACGGCTCGTGGTGCGCGAGGGACCACCAGTGGCCGTGGGTGTGCCGGGAGTTGAAGTTGACGAACAGGCTGCCGTCGGGGCTGTGGACGCTGATGCGTCCGCTTGCGCGATCGTGCTCGCTCTGCCAGCCGAAGAGGTGGACCAGCGGGCCGATCGCATCGGCGAGCCGGTCGATGCCCGCTCCCGCCAGATAGCGCGGGGAGACCAGGACCCGGTCCTGGGGCGCGAAGGGCCTCACCGCCGGGCCTTGTACCGCAGGCGGCAGTGGGCCAGGACTGATCGGGTGCAGCGCGTCGGTGCCGGTGTGCAGGAGACGTCTGGGACGCGTGCGGGCGGGGCCTCGTATCCGTCCACCCGGGCGCGGGGTGGATCCGGGTGTTCTGCAGGGTAGTGCGAGGTCATGGGCTGCTGTGGGCTCCGATGGGTCAGTTAACGGCTGCGGGCGGCCGTCTTCGCAGCGGTGGGTGCGGGCGCGGGCGTCGTGCCCGGCACCCTGCGAGTGGGCGGGCTGCTGATGGCCGTGGCCAGCGCGGTGGTGCCGGCGGGAGTGAGGCGGACTCGGTCCTGGAGCGGGCCGCCCACATAGGCGGCAGGCGCGGACTCCGGAACGCGCTCCGCGAGCCCCTTTGTCTCCAACGCCCGCAGTGTGCCCAGGAGCACGCGCTCGTCGCGGTAGTGGACGGTTTGCCGTCCCAGGGAGCTGGTGACCACCACGTTCCCGCAGGCGATCTCCCACAGGGCGGTGTGGTGAGCGGCGGTCAGGGTGTGCTCCGGACCGTCGCCTGCTGCCGTCCCCCCGCGGCGTCGGATTTCGTAGGCGAGGGTGTTGGCGCAGCCCATCGCGGCTTCGGGTGCCAAGGCGGTCAGAGTGCGGGCCATCGGGAGCTGCTGGTCCGCGGAGGCACTGCTCAGGAAGGCGAGCTGCTCAAGGCGGACCACTGCGTCCGACAGGTCGAGACTGCGGAAGAGGCGTACGTCGGTGACCGCTTTGAGGGCGGTGCGGGTCGCAGAAGCGAGTCGCTGGGCGGAGGCGGCGTGGGCGTTGGGCTCGGATGGCGGATGGGCCCGCAGGAGACGGTCGAGCATGTCGTTGTGCTGCACGTACTGGTCTGCGAGCAGCAGCAGGCGCTCAACCGGCGTCGGCGGGGCGGCCACGTCGAACAGGAAGCCCTCGGGCGGCGTCGTCATACGCGGCGCCGGGCAGCGAGCACGGGCGGTGTGGAGGGCGCCTTCTGCGGGCTGGGCCTTTGGGCCTCGGCGATGAGTTGCCGGTCTTCAGCGCGCGCTGAGAATGAGGCGAGGCGTCGGGAGAGCCGTCGCGCTACGGCGCGATAAGTGGTGGCCGCTTGCTGCATCTCGACACCGGCACGGCGAAGCTGATCACGGCTGGTCGCCGGGGTGGGATCGGCGTCCTCGTACAGCAGCATCTCGGTGCGGTGATGGATGGCGAGGTTGCACAGGGTGGCGGCCAGTGAGATCTGGGAGCAGGCGCCGGCGAGGAGCGCCAGGTTGTCGGCCCCGTCCTTCATTGCGGGGTACTGGCTGACCGACAGGTCGTGCACCTGCCGCGTGCACTTCATCGCCAGCTCGTGCACCCGCAGGCTCAGGGGTGCGATCTCTCGGACGGGCTTGGCGATCTCGCCCTCCCGGATGCGTGCCGCCTCCACGGACAGCTCCTTCAGGACGGGGGCCACCTCGCCGAGAAGGCGGGTGTGTTCGGTCAGGTCGACGGTGTGCAGGACAACTCCGGGAGGACGCGGGGCGGTACGGGGCAAGGTGAGATGGTCGGTCCGTTGCTGTGCAGGAGCGGGCTCGGTCACAGGGCTTCCCACAGCAGGCGGGTGACGTGGTCGTTGCCGTGGCCGGCTCGTGGGCGGGCCGGGGTGTGCCATCCGGCGCGGGGCGGCCGGCTGGCGATCACGCGCCACCCGGCGCCGCGCAGGGATGCGCCGCTCTCGCCGTCCTGCGTGTAGGTGATCAGCCGTCGGTAGCCGAGGGCTTTCGCCGCCCGCCACGCGGCCCCGTAGAGCAGTGAGTTGGCGTTGCGGGCGCCGTCGCTGGCGGTCCGGGTGACTTCGAGGGTGGCGCCGTCGTCCAGGTGACGGGCCACCGGCCTGCCGACGATGGCCACGGCGCGCAGCGTGCCCCTCTCGTCGGCGGCGCCGACCGCGAAGATCTATCCTGCGGGCGGCGGGGGGTGACGGTGCCAGGTGCGCACGAAGTCCTTCGCCTCACGGGAGCGGACCGGCACCAGGTGCAGCGGGGCGTCGCTCACGCGGCCGTCCCGAAGTCGGACTGTGTCGGCGCGTGCTTCGCGACGGCGCGAGCCGTGATCGCCTTCGACGCGCGGGCGGACGCCGCGGACAGTTCCCCGGCTCCTGGCTCTCGGTACCAGGGCCGCAGGTCGAGCATGGCGGCGCGCATGCCGGTGGCGAAGCACAGGGCGGTGCCCTTGGGCAGGGCTCGGATCGCGTCGGCGGGCAGGATCCGTTCCTGCCGCATCGACACCGACGTGCTCTTGCCGGACTCCGAGTGCGACGTCGATGTGGTCTCGACGTCGTGGTCGCCGATCAAGCGGCTGAGCTTGTCCGCGAAGTCGGGGTCGTCGATGCCGGAGCCGATGACCTTGACGGTCGAGGCGGACCACATGGCGTCCATGCCCGCGTCTCCCCAGACCTTCTGGCCCTGGCGGTAGGACTGGAGGATGGTGATCGGGATGATTCCGCGGGAGCCGAGGTGGGAGTACAGGTCTGGCAGGTCGCTGATCTTGCACACGTTGGCGGCCTCGTCGAGGATCGCCAGCATGGGCGGGTCCAGGCGTCCGCCGGCCCGTTCGGCCTGGGCGGTGGCCGCGCGCATGACGGAGTCCGCGCACGCGGCGATCAGTGCCGAGGCCCCGCCTCCCCCGTCCTTGCTCAGCAGGAACAGCGTGTCGGTGGAGGTGACGAACTCCGACGGGCGGAACTCGGGAACGTCCTTCTGCGGGGTGACCCAGGCGGCGATCTCGTTGTTCAGCAGTGCGGCGGCGTACTGGCGGGCAGTCTCGTAGATGCCGTCGCGCGTCTCCGGGGGTCCCTCGACGGTGCCCTTGAGCTGTGCTGCGACGGCGGCGAAGTCGTGGTCGCGGAGGATGTCGAGCGGGGTGCGGTCGGCGGGGAAGGCGAGCCACTGCATGATGTCGGTGATGGGCCGCTCGTCGAGCGCTGCGGCCAGCAGCAGTTGGGACAGGATGTTGCTGCCGGCCTTGGACCAGAAGTCGCCCTGCTGGGAGGCGTCCACCGAGGCGGCGAGGAAGTGGCCGGCGAGCCGGTTCGCCCCGTCCAGGGTTTTCGCGCTGGCGAGGGGGTTCCACCACATCTCGCGTGCGGCGTGCGCGATCTGCTGGGGGTCCATGGTCCACACCTGCCCGACGCGGGAGCGGGCCTCGTATGTGGCGGTGAATGCGTCGCCTGCGGCCTTGTTCGAGGTCAGCAGGACGGGGCCGGGCGCGGCGAGCATGGAGGGGATGGCGAGCGAGGTGGTCTTGCCCGAGCGGGGCGCCATGATGGCGACGGCCACATCCTCGTAGCCCATGCGCACCTCGTGCCGGGTGTTCTGCAGATTGCCCAGGAGGATGCCGGTGTCGCGGGCTTCGATGTGCTTGGCGTCCTTCAAACTCGGGCGCAGCGAGCGGGCCTTGTCGGTGATCGCCTTGGCCATCAAGGGCTCGATGTCCCTGGCCTTGGCCATGCCGGTGATCTTCTTCCGGCCGCCGCCGTGGTTCTTGTGCCGGAGCCACAGGGCGACCGCCGTCACCGCCAGAGCCAGGAGGAGCAGAACGGGAACGATGCGTGCCCCGATGAGCAGGGCGTTCTCCCCGGCCTCGGGCCAGACCTGCTCGGGGTGGAGCAAGGCGTTGGTCGGCTGGTAGGGGGCCCAGCTGCCTCCGGCGAGGGAGGCGGTGAGGTTGCCGCACAGCCAGGCCAGGTGGGACAGGGGGACAACGACGGCGAGCACGCCGAGCAGGAGGCGCAGGACGAGGTCGTATCCGTCGGTGTTGCTGCTGGAGGAGGAGGGGGGCAAGGGCTAGGTGCTTCCAGGCGGGGACGGAGGGATCAGCGCAGGCGGTGGCGCTCGGTCTGCGGCCGTTGCGGAGGATGCGTGCTCGTCGCCGGCGGGCCGGATCGGCGTGCGGCGAGGGAGCGGACGCGTTCTTCCAGGGCGCCGGCGACCTGCTGGGCGGGTACTTCCCGGTGCGAGAGGGTGATGAGGTCCGGGTTGCGAGTCGGGAGGCTGGAGGGGCCTGCGGTGCGCGGCACCGGTCGGGGGTCGGTGAGCGCGGCGGTGAACGCGGTGATCAGGTGCGGTGGGGTGTGCTCGCTGAAGTGGGCTTGCCACAGCAGAGTCCGGAAGTCGCGGAGGGCGGTGTCGACCCACCAGGCCCCGGTTGCCTCGTCGGCCTCGACGCGGACGGTGCCGTCGGGTGAGGCCAGCCGGTGGTGGCTGTAGGCCGGAGACCAGCCCGCTGTCAGAAGCGGCTCCTGCGGATCCCAGTTGTCTCCTTGATCGGCAGTGGGATCGGTCAGCACGTCGGTGAACGCAGCGATCATCTCGACGGGGGTGCGGGCATCGAAGCTGGCGAACCAGGCGGGCCGGTCCGGCGCGGGGGCGTGCTGCAGAGTCCACCACCGTCCGTCGGGGTCAGGCTCCAGCCGCAGGAGGGCCTTCTGGTCGGGGCTGGAAAGCAGAACGCGAGGCATCAGGGGGTCGTGACCGTAGCTCCAGCCGCAGGCTCGGTGGAGGGGGACGGTGATCCAGGCTGGATCGCCGCCGCCAGCCAGGTGGCGCGGGGCGACGTAGTCGATGTCAACGTTGACGGCGACCTCGGGCATGGTCACCGCCCCCTTGCGCCGTGTCCGCTGCGCCGGGACGTCAGGGCGGGGAGCTGCGAGCGCTTCGGCCGGGACGGTGCGCGGCGTGCGGCGGCCTGGATGTCGAGGATGACGCGGCCGTGGCAGGCCCAGTCGTCCAGATAGCTCCAGCACTCTGCGTGGTGCTCGTCCAGCGCGTCGACGTACGCGTCGCCGCCCGGACCGGCGCCCTCGGGGAGCTGGGCCCGGGTCTGGCGCCACTGCGCGTCCAAGGCGTCGAGATGGCTCAGTGCCTCCTCCAGGATGGTCAGCTGCCCGGGCCAGCTGTCCCGCGTGAGGTGTGCGGGCAGGTGCTGGAGCTGGAGCCGGGCGGTGGCCAGCAATTGGCGAGCGCCAGGACGGATGCCGTCGAACACTGCGGCGGTGTCCGCGTCACGGACGGCGGCCCGGCGGCCGTAGGCGTCCTCGTCGAAGGGCCAACCGTCCAAGTCCGTGTTGAACGCGGTGAAAGCGTCCCAGGACGCCAGGATCCGTTCACTGTGGCGCAGATAGCGATTGAGGCGCCGCAGCGAGGTGCGGCGGCCGTGGTTCGTGGTGCGGGAGATGAGAGCATCCTTTGAGGTCAGCGGCGGGCGGCCGACTGGACGGCGGTCGTGGGCGCCGGGGGTGTCGCGTTGGCAGTCTGCTGACGGCGCACTGCGCGGGCCTGTGCGCGGAGCGTCTTCACCCGGGCGGTGTGCGCGTCCACTACCTGCTGCGGGCGCAGCGGGCTCGGCTCTTTGACGGCGCTGTAGTGGGCGGTGCGGTCGAACATGCCGCGCTGCAGCGGGCTCTGGTCGGCCAGCGCGCCCAGGAAGGCACCTACGAGGCGATCGGGAACGTGCTCGTCGAGGAAGGCATGCCAGATCCGCGGGCCCGGGAATGATTCGTCGCTGCTTGTCCTGACCTCGATGTGCCAGGACGGCCGTTCATGGAACTCACTCATGGGGCGGTGCTCGATCCGGCACAGCGAGTCCGGAGAGAACGCTCTCCCTGCATCCTCGTACTGCCAGCCTGCGCTGGTCACGGGCTGCCAGGGGTCCGGTTGCGATGAGGGCGGTGTGATGAGGGCGTCGGTGAGGCCGGCGAGGACCTCGGCCGGCACGAGTTCACCGAACTCGGCGTACCAGCCATGGTCGTTGTCGCCGGGGGCGGCCCGCAGCCGCCACCAGGCGGAGGTGGCGGACTGCGGGTCGAACTGCAGGCGGTAGCGGTGATCGGGGCTGGCCATCACGATCTCGGCGCTGAGCGGGTCGGAGACCGTGGCCCATCCGGCCGCGGCCAGGCCGTGGGTGACGTGACGGGCGTCGCCCGGGCCGGCGAGGTGGCGGGGGCTGGTGTCGAAGGGGATCTGCCCGGCGTGCTTGTCGGCGAAGGCGTCGAGCTGGCGCTCGCTCAACGGCACCGGCTGCACCCCTGCTCGCTCTCGGCGTCGTCGTGCAGCGCACGCAGCTCGTCCAGGACGTAGTGGAGGGTGTGCTGGTCGGTCTGTTCCCAGGCGGCTGAACGCAGCTCGGCGATCAGGACGTTGACGTGCGCGGTACGTGGGATGGCCTGGTGTTCCTGGATGGTGCGGGCGAGGGCACGCAGCGTGTCGGCGAGCTGGACGGGCAGGCCCGTGTACTCGTCGAGGAGCGGCTCGACGAGGGCGAGGGCTTCATCGGGGTCGGGATTCTCGCGCAGGTACTCGGTGACGTCCGACAGCGTTTCAGTCAGGGCGCGCAGGGTTTCCGGGGTGGGGGCAGGCATCGGGCTCCTTCAGATGGGGATGGAGATCAGCGGCGGGTCCGGGCACCGCCGGCCGGGGCGTAGGGACGGGCGGTGGTGCGGGGCCGGGCGCTTCGGGCGCTGTTGCGGGCCCAGGTGGCGGCGCGGGCAGCTGTAATCCGGGCCTGCTGCCAGGCGCTGAGCTGGGAGGGCTTGACGGAGACCGACCAGGTCCGGATCTGGGCGCTGTGCGGGACACGTCCGCGTGGGCGCATCACCGGGTCCGGGCCGGCAAGTTCGGTGGAGAAGGCTTGGACCAGGTGCATCGGCGTGTTCGGCGTGAAGTGGGCAGTCCAGCCGTTGCCCTGCTTGTCCTGCGCTCCGGTCCACCACATCGCCGAGCCATCGACACCCTGGCGGTACTGCATCCACGCGGTGCCGTCGGGGCTGCTCGCCGAATAGTCTTGGCCCTCGAACCGCGTGTGCCAGTTCTGCTCCTGCAGAGGTGCCCAGACGTTAGGGGCGTGTGCGGAGCGGGGGCGGGTGAGGGCGTCGGTAAGACCGGCGACGATCTCCACCGGAGTCTGCCGGCCCAGGTGCGCAGACCATTCACCGGTCGCGCCGCCTGCCCGGCCGTGGATGGTCCATCCGCCCGGCAGGATGTAGGGGTCGTAGGCGACGCGGACGGTGCGGTCCGGGCTCTCCATGAGCAGCGGGCCGCCCTTCTTGGACTTCTCCCGCCAGCCCGAGGCGCGCAGGAACTCCGAGACGTGCCGGACGTCACCGCCGCCGGCCAGGGCACGGGGCTGGACGAGGTAGTGCTGCTCGGCCTGCTCGCCCGGCCCCCAGCCCTGCCACTGCTTCTTCTTCACCGGCGCCGCCGTACGACGAGCGGGGCAGGAGCCGGAGGCTTCGCCGCGCTGGTGGCCGGTCGGGTGCCGAGGTGCTGGAGGAGGTCCTGGTGCTCGTCCAGGTCCAGGCTGATGTCGTGCAGTTCGTTGGCGGCACGGCCCAGGGCGAGCCATACCTCCGCTGGCAGGGCGCCTCGTTCTGCCTCGCTCTTGGCGAAGTGGCTGCCGGTGATGACGAGGTGAGTGACGCCGCCGAGGACTCCGTTGTCGGGGTCGAGGACGCGGGCGATGACCTGCGCTGCCTGGGGCGGGGGGAGCTGAGAGAGGTGGTCGGAGAGCTGGCCGAGCTGGCGGGTGATCTCGTCGGCCAGTGCCACCGGGTAGGGGGCGGGGTGGGACATGCTCCTCCGGGTGTGTGGACGGTCAGTGGTGGTGGCGCTGCCCGACGCGTTGCGCCTCGTTGGGGACGGCTTCCGGGCGGGCGCCGGCTAGTGGGGAGGCGCGGTCGGGGCCGGCCGTGATGCAGGCGCGTAGATAGCGGCGGAACAGGGCGGTTGCGAGCCGGGGTTTGAGCCGATGGCTGATCGGTGCGGGTGTGCGTTCTGCTACGGGTTTCTCCGTGGAATCGGGCGGGGGGGGGTGGGCGGCCCCGGCGGGGTGCCGGGGCCGCCCGGGCTTACGGGGTGCGGCGGACCGGTGCGGAGTGCGAGGGGGGACTGGCGGGCGCCGGTTGCTGCGGGGCGGGTCGGGCCGCGCGCGCCTGGAGGCGGTGCACGGCCTGCTGGTAGAGGGCCTCGTCGAAGACTTCGGGGTCGCAGTTGACCGTGTATCCGGCCATGAGCAGGGCGGGGATGGCACGGTTCGCCAGGTGTTTCTGCTCCTCGGCACCGAGGTGATCGGGCACGGTGTGCCAGACGTAGAGCGGCTCGCCTGTGGGGTATTCGTGGCGTTCGAGGCCGAGCTGTTCCAGCAGGTCGTGGAGGCCGGCGGGGGCGCCGGTGGGGGTGTCGGCGTGGATGGTGGTCGTCAGGGCCTTGATGTAGATCTCGACGTCTGTGCCGTACTCGTCGGCCAGATTGGCCATACGTTTCTTCTCCGGGGGCAGCGGCGGCGGGAAACCGGGGACGGTGCACGGCCCGCTGCCGATGTCGGGGCCGGTGCGGTCGCTGGCGGCTGCGCCGGGCGGGCGGCGTGGTTGCGGGCGTGCAGGATGACGCGGGCGGCTTCGCTCAGGGAGTTGGCGGTGCTGCCGAGCCGTGCGATGGGCTCGGGTTCCTCGCCGGGCGCGGCGCCGTGGAGATCACTGGCGGCGATCCAGGCGCGGACGATCACTTCTCTGGTCAGGGGCAGCAGCCCGTGCACGGGGGCCGCGAC
Organism: Streptomyces violaceoruber; assembly: GCF_033406955.1. Lineage (NCBI taxonomy): Bacteria > Bacillati > Actinomycetota > Actinomycetes > Kitasatosporales > Streptomycetaceae > Streptomyces > Streptomyces violaceoruber. Next base: position 7,494,345 of record NZ_CP137734.1, read on the forward strand.
CTCGGTCAGGACTTCGGCCACCTCGCTGCTGGTCTCGGCGGCCGAGGCGCGCTCGGCGAGTTGGGTGAGGTAGCGCAGGGCTGCGTCACGGTCGCCGTCGGGGGCGGCCAGCATGTTCAGGGCGGGGTCGAGGTGGACGCTGTGGCCGGCGGCGAGCAGGGCGTGCGAGGCGGTGGTCGCCTTCAGGCGCTGCTGCTCGATGGGCAGGCCGTGCGGAAGACGGTGGTAGTCCCCGCGGGGTCCGGGAGAGGTGAGGAAGCCGCCGGTCCGCTGGAGGATGTCTGCTGCTTGCTCGGTGCCGCCGATGGCCACGACCAGACCGGTGCGGGGGTCCTTGGTGATGGTGACGTACTCCAGGACCCAGAAGTCGGGCTCCGTCTGGTTCATCGCGTCCTGGCGGTGGGTGTGCGGGTGCCGGCGGGGGCCGGCGGCATGGAGGCCGGGGCGGAGGTGGGCGCGTGGCGTCCGGCGGGGTGCTGGAGGGCGGTGCCGATGCCGAGCGCGTCGAGCTGCGGGCCGATCTCGCGCAGCGCGCGGGCCTGGGCCTGGGTGTCGTCGCCACTCAGGCGGTAGATGCCGCTGTGCGGGTCCTGGATGAAGCCGTGGGCGGCGAGGATGGTGCTGGCCCGGTCGTCGGCGGGGGCGGTGGCGACGCTGCCGTCCGGCTGCCAGGTCAGGACGACCCGGTCCGGCTGGGAGGGCTGGATGCCGTCCAGGGCGTTGTGCCTCACCTGGGCGAGCGCACGGTCGTAGCGGACGAGGAGATCGCCGGCGACCTGCTCGGCGCCGAGGAACGGGTCGTCGGTCAGGGCGATGCCGTTGGGCTCGGGGACGCCGCGGTACGCCTCGTCCGGCAGGGCGTGCGGGGCGACGGCGGCGAGGAGGAAGCCGTCGCGTTCGTCGTGCCGGTCGATCAGGACGAGCTGGGCGCCGTCGGGGCGGCTGAGGACGGCTGCCTGCTGCAGGGGGTGTTCGGCCAGGGAGGCGGCGACCAGGTCCAGGTCCCAGATGCGGTCGGTGAGTTCGGCAAGGTCGTCCTTGGCGTCGCCCGTCAGGTGGGTGCTGGTCCAGGTGTCGGGGAGTTCGCCGGCGAGGACGTCGGCGTAAGAGGCAAGGCGCTCGGATATGTCGTGGTCGTGCATGGTGTCCTTGGGCAGTTGAAGGGGCTCAGCGGCGCAGGCGGGTGGCACCGACGGGTGGCGGTGCCGGGGCCGGCAGGGCACGCGGCGGGGGCGGGCAGGCGCACACCGCGGAGCGTTCGGGCTCATGGTCGGGAACCTGCTCTGTGCAGGCGCGGCGTCCGGGGTGAGGGGCGTGCCGGTCGGCCAGCCGTTCGCGGGTGTACGCGAGGTCGGAGCGGATGACGCGGACGTATGCGTCGGCGAGGTAGCGCAGGCGCCCGGCGGTGTACGGATCGCTCGCGTCGCCGAGCCCATCGAAGAACTCCGCCAGGGCGCCGAGGGTTTCCTCGAACCCGGCGAGGATGCCGTCGTGGGGCGCGGTGAGTTCGGTGAGGATGTCGGCTGCCTCGGCGGTGTCGGTGGCCTCGCGGAGGCGTTCTGCGAGGTGGGAGACCGAGGCGCCGAGCGTGGGATAGGCCGCGGGGCGGGCTTCGGTGTCGAAGGGCTCGTCGCAGTCGACGTGGTACCCGACGGCCCGCAGGCGCCCTACGGCATCGATGGCGAGACGGGACTCCTCGTCCTCAGTCAGGCCGACGGGGGCGCGGTGGTAGCTCTCGTGGAGGCGGACGACCGCGACGAATCCCGCGCGCTGGAGAAGGCTGTGCGCCTCAGCGTCGCCCCCGCGGGCGAGGAGTTCGCCGGAGTGCGGGTCACGGCGGATGTCCAGGAAGCGGCCGGTGGTGCGGGGCAAAGAGACGTTTCTCCTACGGAGATCGGTGGGTGGTGCGCCGGGCCGCGGCCGGTGCGGCGGCGGTCCGGGGCTGGGCTAGATGGGCCGCAGTGGCGTCCAGCTCCTGCTGAATCGCGTGGAGGCGGCGGGCGATCAGCTCCAGACGGTGCGCCGTGTCCGTGCCGGCAGCCCCCGGTTGGCGGGCGATCCGGTAAGCGGTGTGCTCGACCAGTCCGCGGACCGTGGCCAGCGGGCCGGCCTGTTCGTCGGCGAGCTGCGTGAGGACGCCAGCGAGCTGCGCCGATGCGGTCGGGACCGTACGGGCAGCGGACCACTGCGTGGTGCCGGTGCGGACGGGGATCAGGTGCAGGTCCTGCTCGATGCGGCGCGCTTCGTCCGCAAGCCGTCGCAGGATGTCGGCGGGAGGGGTGCGCCAGGTGCCGTCGAGGTGGATCAGGTTGGCGATCAGATCCAGACGTCCGGGCTGGCCCTGGACAGCGATCCACCGCCAGCCGTGCTCTGCGGCGCCAGGTACCTCGATACCAGCGGCCCGCGCGAACCGGTGGGCGGTTTCGGACCACTCGGGACCTGTCAGCTCCCGGTCGTCCGGATGGAGCCGGACGTCGAGATGGAGGATCGCGTGCCGGTCGTCGTCCGGGCTGGCAGCGAACGGATGCTCCAGGTACGGATCTTCGAGGTGCTCGGCCCACTCAACGGACGTCCAGGTCCTCTGCTCGTCGTCCGGGGTGTAGTAGTCCAGGCCCGGCCAGTGGGCGACCACGGTGTACTCCGTCAGGCCCTCGTTCGGGGAAAGGGGCCGCCCGAGCGCCTCGGCCAGCGGCTCGCGCGGCGAGTGGGCCCTTGCATGCAGGCGGGGGATCACGACGGCACCCCACTCGACGCGCGGGTGGGTGACCGGTGCTGATGAAGGTCGCGGGCTGCACAGAGCAGCGAGCGCTCGCGCACCAGGTCGGCGTGGACCGAGATGTCTCCTGGCGGAAGACAGTCGATCGCCCTGTCGATGGCGCTCAGCCCCTCGTCGTACCGGCCCAGCCGGCGCAGGGCACCCGCCGTGCGGAAGAGGACGATCGGGTCGGTGCCGGTGGCGAGGGCGGGCCGCAAGCTGAGGGCCAGGAGACGCTCCGCACCCTCGTCCAGGTCCTGGCCGAGCCACAGTCCGTGCAGCAGGACGTGCAGGGTCTTGGGGTGCTCCTCGGCCATGGCGAGGACTTCGTCCATGACCATCAGGCCCTCGGGGCGGGACTGGCCAAGCAGCGCGAAGGCGTACAGGGCGCGGGTGTAGCAGTCCAGCGGCTGACACGCGGTCTGCGCGAGCTGTTCGACGAGGCGCTGGAGGGTGGGGCAGCGGAAGTCGAACCGCAGGGCGCTCAGGTACAGATGCGCCAAGGTGCGGGTGGTGATCGGATCGCGGTTCGTTGCGAGGACATCCTCCGGGGACAGCAGGCCCAGGACGCTGCGACCGGCTGACCGTGCCGCCCAGGCGGCGTCCGCGCACACCTCGGCTGAGGTTTTCCAGTCGGCCCGGATGCCGTGGAGGTCTTCGGCCAGGTGCAGCGGCCAGGACGGATCGTCCGCAGTTGCGGTGGCTCGGGCCCTGGCCTTGTGGAGCGCAGCGGCACGGTCCGGGCGGTTCGTGGGGGGAGTCACCGGCCGCCCCTGGTGTCTGCGGTGTGCACGAGCTGGCCCAGGGCGCTGGTGGTGTACCAGCAGCAGTCGATCAGCTCGTCGCGGCCGGCGAACCGCGTAAGGAGGGCGTCTTCCATGGCCCGCAGGTAGATCAGGCAGTCCGGGCAGCGGCGCGAGAGGTGCACGAGGTAGCGGGGGTGAGCGGTGACGTAGGACTGGGCACCCCCGGTGGGGTCACGCAGTCGCCATCCGTCCTCGTCGGTGGGGGTGTGCCAGGAGGGGGCGACGATGCGCATGGAGTCTCCCCACAGTTCTCCGCCGGCCACCCCCTTGAGGACGACGACGGTGTCCCCGGCCTGAAAGTGGGCGTGAGTGATATCTCGGGTGGGAGTGAGCGGGTCGGGGGTGCGGGCGGTGACGGGGGTGGGCTGATGGTCCCAGGACGGAGGGAGCACGCGGTTCCTTCCACGCGATGGCTGGCGGGGTGGGAGCATCAATAGTCCGGAGGAACGCCGGTTTGGCTAACCGGCGTTTCCCGGCTATGTTGCCCCGCCGTCAGCGGAACGGATTCTCCGTCCCGCCGTCAGCGGAACGGATTCTCCGTCCCGCCGTCAGCGGAACGGATTCTCCGTCCCGCGGTCCGCCTCGGTGGCTGCGTCGAGGAGTTCGAGCAGGTCAGTGTCTTCGGCGTCACGCTGGTCGATCCACCAACCGGCACGGGTTATGGAGCGGGCCTTCTCCTCCAGCTCCGCCCAGTCCGCCTCGTCCCAACTGCCCTCGACGACCAGGGCGGTGTGCGCGGCCATCATCAGCTGATGGCGGGAGCGCTCACCCCAGTCCAGGGCCTTGGCCGGGCCCTCCAGCTGCGGCATGTCGAACTGCTTGGCCCAGGTGGCGGCTGCCTCCTGCTCCTCGGCGCGCTTCTCCGCGAGCCACTTCTCCTTGGACGCGGAGTCGGCGTCGCGCGCCGCCTTCCAGCAGTCGGTGCAGTCCTTCGACACGAGCCAACGGGCGAAGCCGGCCCGCTTGTCGGCGGGGCGGTTGGACAGGTCGTGATCTACCCGGTGGGAGCAGGCGTGCTCCACGGTCCAGTGCGTACTTACCCCCGGGGAATTCCGTTTGATGGGCGTTACGTTCGAGGTCGGGCTGCTGGTCTGGGGCTTCAAATCGAGTGCCTTTCGTTGACGGTTGGGGTTGCACGAGTCATGCGACGGACGGGGGTGATCTGGAGTGCTTGGCGGTGGTCTCGGGGACGCTTTCGCCTTCTGCGTCGTCTCAGCGGGTCCTGCGGATGGCGTCTGTGGCCGCCTTGGCGATGGCGGCGGGAGCGCTGGAGGGCTGGGGCAGGTGCAGCAAGGTGGTCCCCGGCAAGTGGCGGGATTCCGCGGTGAGGGTGAGCTGGAGTACGGCGCAGCCGGCGGTCGTGAGCTGCTTGACGCGGGTGACGGCTTGAGCGGTTTCGTCGCTGCCGTAGTGGGCGTCGGTGACGATCACGAGGAGGCGGCCGGCGCCGGGGCGGCTGAGTTCGAGGCCGTGGTCGAGTGCGTCGATGGCGTTGGCGAGGTTGTGGTGGCCGCCGGTGGCATCGAACGTCGTCACGCGCTCTGGTGCTCGGTGGGTGGGGCGGGTCAGTGCGGTCAGGTGCCTGTCGTAGGCGATGGTGGCGGTACGGGAGTCGGGGTCGGTCAGGGCTGCTGCGCGTGCCACGATCCAGGCAGCGGAGGCGACGGGCGCGCAGGCGGCACGCATGGAGCCGGAGACGTCGACGGCGATCCCCACACGCAGTGGTGGGGTGGGGGAGTTCCGGCGGCGGGTGTGGGTGAACGGTTCCGCTGTGGGGACCGACCCGGCCGCGCGCTGAGCGTCGCGGGCGAGGGCCGCGCGCATGTTGAGGCGGCCGGGCGGGGTGGGGCTGGTGGTCCGTTCCTCGGTCCGCTCGCGGTAGGCGGCGGCACGCAGGGCGCGGCTCAGGCGCGCGGCGGCACTCTGCTCGGCGGCGGTGGGCCTGCGGGTGCCGGTGACGGGGTTGCCGGAGGGTGCCGGTGTGCCGTCGGGGTGGACGGTGGTGCTACGGGCGTTGAACACCGACTTGGCGGTGGCGGCGGCTGTGCGTCGCTGGCGGGCTCGCTGGGCGCGGTCCTGAGCCTGCGCCTTGGAGCGCGACGCCATGGCGTTGGCCGCTGCGTCCTGTGCCGCGAGGTCGGCCGCGTCGGTGGCTGCCGCGTGGTCCATGACGACCTTCACGGCGCCGGTCAGCAGATCGGAGAGGCCCTCCGGCACGGGCAGGTCGGGGGCCGCGGCGTCCAGAACGTCGCACCATTCTTGACCGTGCGCGAGCATGGCCGTGGCGTCGTGGTCGGCGCACTGGTGAGCTGCGGTCCAGATGCGGGTGAGGGTGGTCAGCAGGTTTGCGCCCAGCACCTTTTCGCACAGATCGGCGACGGCCCGGGTCTCGCCCGCGTCCAGGATGCCGACGTCCCGGCGGCCGAGGATCAGGGCTGCCGCGGCGGCGGCCTGCTCAATGCCCTGGAGGGTGGGGTGGGCGATGTCGGGCATGACCAGGGTTCGGGCGCTGGTGCGGAGGTACGTGCGGTCCGTGGGCCGCGTGATCAGGTGTGCGCCTTCGACGCGGCTCTCCTCCAGCAGGAGCGCGGCCTCGACGACGCGGGGGTTGGCTCCGGCAGGCTGTGTCCAGACGGAGTGGGCCGCGTGCGCAGCCTCGTGGACGAACACGCCCCAAGCGGCGGGATACCGCTCCTCGTCGCCCTCGATCCGCGGATGGATCTCGTGGGGCTGGAGTGGGGCGAACAGGTTGGCGTCGAACTCGACTTCGCCCAGGGTGGGGAAGTAGGCGGCGGGTGCGCCGCTGCGCGTGCCGGGGCGGCAGGTGACGAGGAGGTCCTGGCGGCCGGAGAGGGCGACCAGCCGGTCGCCGAGTTCGGCTCCCACGCGCAGCCACGCGGCCGGGGAGGAGCGGGGTTGCGCGGGCGGGGCGCCGTCGTCGTCCCAGCGCGCGAGGTCGGCGTCGTCTTCCGGCGTGGACTGGATGTGGTGGTGGGCACTCATCGCGGGCGGCCCCGGTGTGCGGAGCCGGTGCTGCCCGGAGGCTGCCGGGCGGCTGAGGCGGGGAGCTGCTTGCCGAGGGTGAGAGGTGCGATCCTCTTGATGCCGACAGCCTTCGTGACGGCGTCGGCGACGGCGTCGCGATCCTCCACAGGAGCGATGCCGACGAGGTTAGCGAGCGCGGCTTTGGTACCGAGGACGGCCTCGGTCTTCTGGTAGCTGAGCAGTTCCCGCAGTTGGGGGGCCCAGCCCAGCTCGCCGAGTTCGACCTGCTGGGCGAGGTGTCGGGCGACCCGGACCACCCGGGCATCGATCCTCAAGGCCAGGGCGAGGTCGTAGTCCGTGCCGATCTGGATCTGCACGCTGAAACGGCTCGCGAGCGCCTCCGTCAACACCGCCCCGTGGACGCCGGGATTGTGGCCCGCCACCACGTAGAAGCCCGGCTCGGCCTTGATGGTCTCGCCCTTGTGGGCCTTGACCTGGATCTGCCGGCGCCCGTCCATCGCGGGATACAGCGCCGCCAGGACCTTCGGTGAGATCAAGGTGGCATCGTCGATCAGCAGGGCGCGGCCCTCGGTCATCGCGGTGACCAGCGGACCGTACTGGAAGACGTAGGCTCCCGCGTCGTCCTGTGTGTACTCGCCGATCAAGTCGCCGACCGTGGTGTCACCGTCACCGGCAACGGTGAGCAGGTCCGGGAACGCCGCCTCGACCAAACTCGTCTTGCCGGTGCCCGGAGGGCCGTAGAGCAGTACCGGCACGTCGGCGTCGCGCAAGCGATTCAACGCCTCGACGTCCGGCAGATCGGCCAGCTCCCGGGGGTGGTAGAGCTGGCCCCCCGCGCGGCGGATCGGGCCGGTCTGCTTGGGCGCGGCTGCTGCGGTGTAGGTCGTACGGGTCGTGGCCGCCTGGGCGCGGGGAGAGTGGGTGCCCGGTGGGCTGATCACAGCCCTCTGCGCGGCTGCGGCAGTTTTCGCGTTCGCGCGGAACTGCGGTTGCCCGGTCCCGCTTTGGTCGGCCTCGCCCCGTCGCACCAGGGTGAGGGCGGCGTTGCGGACGGCGCCATGGGAGTGGCCCAGCTGCCTGGCCATGTCCCCTATGGTGAGCTTGTCCGCCGGCCGGTCGGCCAGCAGTCGGGCCACCTTGGCCCGTAGTTCGCCGCCCTTGGTGCGCGCTGATCTGGTAGGCCCGGGTGTGGTCAAAACGAGAACCCTTCAACAGGTGTGGGTGGGGGCGGGGTGGGCGATGCGCTAAAGAGGCCGGCCGCTCTCGGAGGGGATCACGGGCTGTGCCGACATCGGCGACCGGGCCAACCGGGGCGTACCGTCGGCGCTCACCGGCCGGCCGAGGGCTCGGTCCAGGGGCACGGGACGGCCGGCGACGAGCAGCTGGCTGGTTGCCGGGCAGCCCCGCGCGCCTGCTCCGTACCGAGTCCCGTCACTCGGCAGGCGCAGCCGGGCGTCTCTTCGAAGCCGTCCTGGAGCAGGATCCGCCGGGCGGCGGCGTTGTAGCCGGTGGTGGTGATCTCGCCGGTGATGGTGTGCCGGATCGGTATGAACGGCTCTGCTGCTGCTTCGGGCAACGCGGATCTCCTAACGGTGGCGGGCCGTCGTGCTGGCGCGGGGCGGCGGCGCGGGCGGTGTGGTGTCCACGGCCGGGCGCGAGCGGGCGCGCAGCACGGGGGTGCGGTGCGGAGGCAGGACGGCGACGGTCGCACCGAGGTCCTCGGCTGCCTCTTCGACTTCGCGGGTGAGGAACTCGATCTGCCGGCCCAGCGCGGAGAGGCGGGCGGCGATCTGGCGGCCCTGCACGGTCTCCAGGGCGCTGGCGAACTGGCCGCTCGTCTCCAGAAGTTCTTGCAGGCGGACCATCGGGCCGGCGGCGTAACCGCGCTGGACAGCTCCCAGAAGAGCATTCGATGCGTCACCGGCACTGTGGCCTTCGACGACGTCGCGGATGAGGTCCTGCAGGGACAGCTCCGGGGCCGGAGCCGGACGGTTGAACCGGGAGATGTCCGAGCGCAGCACACCGGGCGGAACCGGAGCGGGCAGGGCCTTGCCTGCCTCGTACTCGTGGGCGAAGTGCCCGATCACCTGCCAGCCCGGTACGCCCGGGGCGCCGCGCAGCGCGACCACTGTGGAGTCGTCGTCCTCGACCAGGTAAGCGAGGGTGATCGGCTGTCCGTCGGCGGCATACCACGACTCGGTCAGCTCCAGCGCGCCACGCGTCTGCGCGGCCCGGGCCCTGTCGGTCCACAGCTGCTGTTCCTCGTCGGTCAGCGGAGCCTGGTGGTGCTGGCCGTCGCGTTGGTCGGCGAGGTTGCTGGCGATCGGGCTGTGGTCCGCCCAGGCGGTGAGGTGCGGCCACAGGGCCGCGTGCTGAGCGCGTTCGGCGGGGGAGCCGGGCGCGGCGGGCCGGTCGAGGGCTCGGCGGATTTCGGCGGCGGAGGATTCCAGGCCGTCCAGGACGGCCCGCCACCCGGTCAGGTGCCGGGCGGGCGGCAACTCGTCGAGCGCGAGTCGGGCGGCATCGAGGAGAGCCTCGGCGTGCGGGGCGAGATGGGTGGTGTACGCCTCCACCGCCGCCTTGTCACGGTGGGCTCGTGCGGCTGCGGCGGCGTCTGCGTGGACGGTGCGGCCGTGGCGGTCGCGTGTCATGTCGAGGGCGGCATCGGTCTCGCAGTCGATGACGGCCATCCGCAGCCGGAAGTCGCGTGCCTTGCTGGCCAGTGCGGACGCTGTCGGCAAAGGACTGTCGGGGGCCGGGCTGTTCGTGGGTGTCATCGGGACCGCCCGCCGGCTGCGGCCGTCAGGTGGACGGTGGGAGCGTAGGTGGGCTTCGGCGGGATCGGCCGGGCCGACGGAGGGTAGGTGGTGGGCGGGGTGGAGCGCTGCGTCGTTCGGCCGGCGGCGGCCTGGGCGAGCCTGCTGCGGCGCTCCTGGAGCCCGTGGGGCCGGACAGGGCGCGGCGGACCGGCGGAGAGGGCCGGATTGAGGCGGATGTCGGCCTGCACGGTGTAACCGTGGCGGCGCAGGTCGTGGACGGCCTGGCGGGTGCGGCGGACTCCGTCGCGCTCGGGCTCGCTGAGGCGGTACAGCCCGGGTTCACCGGGAACGGGCTCGAACTGCTCGCGCTCCAGGAACCAGTGGGCGAGGTGCTGGGGAATCGAGGAAGTGAAGGAGGCGACGAAGCCGTGTTCCTTGTGGTCGCCGAAGGAGAAGTGGGTGCCGGGTTGCAAAGGGGCGGGAATCTCCAGACTTGTCGTGGGGAACGGTCAGTGGCTGCGGTACGCCGGCCGGGCCGCAGCGAGGGGGCGGGCTGGGGCTGTGACGGGGAGGGCCGGGCGGCGGTGGGGTGCGCTCAGGCGGGCCTGGCGCAAGAACGCGTCGCCGTCGGTGAGCCACGTCTCGATCGCCGGCCACGCGCGTGCTCGGCGCTCCTGCTCCGGTACGGCATCACCGTGGACGATCTCGTCGAGCAGGGCTTCGGCATCGCTCACGGCGTCGGCCAGACGGGAGAGGGCTGAGGCGTCGTCGGGCCACGGGCTGTTCGCGGGCCGGCACCGGTCGAGCAGCGTCGGGGCGTGGTCGACGACGGTCAGGAAACGGCGCCAGGCGTGGTCGAGGAACAGCTCCGTCGAGGCGCCGAGGGCGGCGGCGCTCAGCGGGGTGGCGTCGCTGTAGCTGCCGGAGGCGTTCATGGCCTGCCAGGCGTCGTGCTCGGAGCGGATGTCTGCGAGCACGCCGGCGATGGCCGCCGTCTGGCGGGCATGGACGGCCTGCTCGTAGGCGGGAAGGTACCGGTCGGTGAGGGCCTGGGCAGCCCGCCCGGGAAACGGCGGCAGGACGATGCTGGGCGGAGCGTGGGGATCGCCGTAGCCTCCTTCGAGCCCTTCCGGCGAGAAGGCGCCCACCAGGTAGCCGAGATGATGGCCGGGCCGCTCGACGAACAACAGTGTGGTGCCCTGCGCCGCGTCGGTGAGGACCGCGGCGTAAGGGATCCGCTCGCTCTGGACGGCGCGGACGAGGTCGCCGCTGTCCCAGATCCACGGGACCAGGTCCTCCTGCCAGGCCGGGTGCGCATAGATCTCGACCGAGGCGTGCCACTGGCCGGGCAGCAGGCGCGCGAGGTCACGGGCGGCGTCGCCGATGTACCGCCGGCTGCTCGTGTGCACGCTGGCGCGGTGCCGCTTCGCGCACGTGACCAGATCGACCACGGTGGTCTGGGTGCCGTCCGCGGGCAGGTGCCAGACGCCGTCGTCGGCTCGCTGGAAGCCGCTCTCGGTGAGGGCGGTGTGCGCCCATGGATACTGCTCGCCCGAGGCGATGGCGACGATCCCCGACTCCCGGCTGTGCGACAGGATGATCTGCGCCTCAGCCACGGACCAGGTCCTCGCCACCGCGCAGGACGGCGCGCAGGCTGCGGCCGTACGCCCAGGCGTGCTCCCGGGCCGCCGCCTCCAGCTGGTCATATCCGACCTGGGCCGTCATCTGCCCGGGGTGCTTGCGGTAGCGGTACACGGGCACCGGCAGCAGGATTCCGGGCGCGAGCGTGGTGACGCCGAGGGCCGCGCAGTAGTCCTCGCCCTGGACGAGGCCGCCCATCGGCGCTGCGCGCACGAGGTCGGTGCGGGCGAGGATCGTGGTCGGCCCGATGGGGATCGTGTCCGTCGGCGTCTTCCAATAGGTCCACACGTCGCCGGCCTCGTGCCAGCCGGGCGGGGTCGGGCAGCGCCACAGACGGGTCGAGCCATCGGGGTGCTGGTCCTCGCTCCAGCCCGCGCACCAGCCGACTCCGGTGGATTCCAGGATGTCCAGCCGTACGGACATGGCGTCATCGGTGAACTGGTCGTCATCGTCGGCCCAGTTGACGTAGGGGGTGCGCACGTGTGTGAGCGCCAGGTTCCTGGCGCAGGCGGCGCCGACCGGCCGGGGCAGCGTCAGTGTGCGGATGCGGGAATCCTGCGCGAGCGCGGCCGGCAGGCGCTCGGGTGTGGTGCCGTCGAGCGCGATCACGGCCTCCCACGGCACGGACTGCCGGGTGAGGCTGGCGTGCATAGCGGTCAGGTAGTCGAGGCGGTCGTCGCGCAGGCGGGTGGCGATGACGACCGTAATCAGGGGAGCGGGCAGGGAAGTCTCCGGCAATGAGAGCGGTGCGGGTCAGCGGCGGGCAGCCGTGCGAGGCCCGGTCGGCGCTGCACCGGCAGCGGGCCGCGGTGGGCGCGCGGTGCGCGAGGTGGTGGGCGTCCGGCGTGTGGTGATGGCGGGCCAGTGCGCCGGGTGGTCGCTGAAGGGGGTGCTGGGGTCGGTGTCCCAGGCCACGAGGGGGCCCGTGCCTGTGTGAGCCATGCTGATCACTTCGATGCCCTGCGGATGCAGGATGTAGCCCCACGGCATGCCCAGGTCGCTGGCGGTGGTGTCGGTGACCGTCATGCGCACCGGGGGCGAGCCGTCCGGAGTGATCAGGTGATCGAGGGTCCGGCTGGGCCAGTGTTCGCCGCCGGTCAGCGTGGCCACGAGCGTGGGCGGGGCGTCGTCGAGGAGATTGGTGCCGAGTTCGTCCCAGCCGACGGCGATGTCGTCGATGAGGTGCTGGGCCATGGCCTCGACGTCGCGTCCGAACTTGTACTGGTAGGCGGCCAGGAGGAGCGGGAGGTGGTTGCTGGGCACGCCGTCGAGCTGGACGTGGATGCCGCTGTACCCCGTGCCGGCGGTGGGGCGGGCGATGAAGGAGTGTGTGGACAGGGAGATCTCCGGAGCGAGGAGGGGGCGGGGGATGTCCTCGGTGGCCGTCGAAGTGGCGGGCGGGTGCGGCTACGCGCGGTGTGACCAGGAGGGGACCGGGGGGCCGGAGGCGTCGGTGCGGGCGCAGGTGTAGCCGATCAGGCGGGAGGGCTCGGCCTTCGCGGGGACGGTGGCGGCGTCGTTGCACACGAACGTGTACTGGATGGACATGCGGGGCACGTCGTGGAGCCAGGCCCGGTCTTCCTTGCCGGGGTTGATCTGCAGGCCGGAGTGCGCGACGGCGTCGGTCTGGGTGTGCGTGTGGGAGAAGAGGACCAGCGCGCCGCCGTCTTCCGTCTTGAGGGCGTAGGCGTCCGTGAAGCGGTTGTCGGCTTCGTCGAAGACGCTGGTTCCCTTGTCGCCGAAGCGTGTTGCGGCATCGCTGTGGACCTTGACTTGCCGCTTGCTGGCCTTGGTCGGCGCGAACACCTTGCTTCCGGTGTTCGTGCCTCCGGTGGTGAAGTTGTCCAGCACGGCAGTACGCAGCAGGTCGGCGTCGGCGGCCAGCTGCTTGTTGTCGTTGGCGGCGACGGCGGTCGCGTATCCCTCGCGGTCCAGGGCGACGTCGGGCAGCTTCTGGCTGTCGAGGTCGACGACGGACACCATCTCCCAGCGCTTGTGGTGGGGCTGTTCGGCGAACACGGCCAGGCGAGAGGGGGCCTTGCCCTTCTCGCTGGAGAGGGCGGCAGCGAACCAGCGGTCCTGTCCGTCGGCCAGGCGGGGGATGTACAGCTTGGCGCTGGCGAGGTCGTAGGACCAGCGCTCGTACGGCTCGCGGTCCTTGGCGGGGAGTCCTTCGGTCTCGGTGTAGTCCGAGACGGACATCGCGTACAGGGGTCCGTCCTCGACGGTGTCGAGGAGGCGCCGGTCGCGGTCCGCGTTGGCCTCGTTGTTGATCTTGGAATAGCGGGTGATGACGTCGCGGGCCTGAGCAGCGTTGAGAGCGGGCGCGGGCTTCGGGGCGGTGCTGGCGCTGGGCGTCTGCCGGGCCTGGGCTGGGCCGTCTTTGTCGGAGCAGCCAGTGAGGGCCAGGGTGAGGCAGGCGGCGCCGATGATCAGCGGCAGAGTACGGCGGGCGGTGCGGATGGAGGCTCCAAGGGTTCGCAAGGGGAAGAAGTCAGGGCGTGCGTCTGGCCGGTGGGGCGGCTTTCGGCGATGCCGGCGGGAGGACCCGTGGCGGGAGGGGTGACGGCTGGGCTGGGGGAACGTGTGAGTTTTCGTGGGGCAAGACGGGGTGCGGTAGCAGCCCCAGCTGGGCGAGGCGGTGGTCGATCGCCTCGATCAGAGGTTGGGCGCTGCCGCCGTGGCGGGCTTCGGGCCGCTGGGGAGCACCGGGATCGTTGGAGGGCGCCGAGTCGTAGATGACCTCGAACAGCGTCTGGTCGTCGGGGTGCTCGCGAGTGGCGATCCAGCCCTCCGGCTCTCCGGGCGGTCGCTCGGAGGGCGGGTCGTGCGGCGGACTGATGACCAGGTAGCTGTCGTCGGGGAGCGAGACGCGCACGTTGTAGGTGCTGAGGCCGAATTCGATGTCGCACTGCAGCCCGCGTGCCCGAAGCGGCGTGATGACGTGTGCGTGGCGACGCCACAGCTCCTGCCACCACGGCGTGTGCACGTTGCGGTGGTCGGGCAGCGGTGCGAGCGGTACCTGGCCGGGTTCTGGAGTGGTCGTTTCGTCAGCGGCCATGGCTCCTCCTGCGGCTGCCGCCGCTTGCGGCCCGGAGGTAGGCGTGCGGGTCGTCGGGGCGTGGGGGAGAGGTCAAAGGGTGTGCTCCTTCCTGCCGGCGGGCAGAGCGGCGACGGCTGTGGCGTCGGGGTGAGCCGGAGTGCAGTGGGTCAGGGCGCGCACGGGCACGACCGATGGAGAAGAGCTAACGGCGAGGCCCGGGGCCGGTGGAGGGAGGAGCGGGCGGCAAGCTCGCGGTAGCTCCACGCGAGGCGTCGGCCGACGCTGTGGGGGCGGGGGCCGGGTCATAAGCGGCGCGCAGCCTGTTCAGACCGGCTTCGTCGGCGAGAGCGAGGGCGGACAGCGCCCGGCTGGCCGCTGTCATCAGCAGGTGCGAAGGCGATCCCTTGGCCGCGTCGCGGTTTTCCTGCTTCCACCGTGCTGCGGCGACGAGGTAGTCACTCAGGGCGCGCAGTGCGGGTTCGGCGGCGTCCAGGACGTGGTCGGTGACCGCGTCGATCTCCGCCGGGGTCCGGGCTGCGGCGAGGGCGTCCAGGTACGGGGTGAGGTCGGGCGCTGGCCAGGGCTGGTCGGGTAGGGGGTACGCGGCGCGGAAGGGCTGTGCGTCGCGTTGTGCCCACCGCTTCAAGTCGCCGCGGATGGCGAGGTTGTACCGGGCGGCTTGGATCTGGTCGGCGTCGCGGCCGACGTTGTCGTAGAGCTCGAAGTCTGGGTCGCGGGGGATGATGCAGGAGTCCTTCGGGGCTGGTGCGGGCTGCGGGTCGTTGCGGGCGGACTGCACCGGGGTGGCGATCTGTTGCACGAGCAGTTCACGGCTCTGGTGCGGTCAGCGGTGGAGACCGCCAGGCCGGGACGGCGGTGGTTCCGGCGGTCCCTCCCGGCGGGTCAGAGGCGCAAGGAAGCGCTGGACGCCGAGGTGGTCGTCGAGTTCCTTGGCTGCGTCGCGGAGGGATTCCGAGGCACGCCGCAGAAAGGCTCGCGCTGAGGCGTGGTCGATGACCATGCGATTCGTGAGGTAGTGCCGGTCGGTGGGGTTGGTGGTCCGGGGCAGGGTCAGGGCGGCCTCTGCGGTCTCGGTGAAGTGCGGGGCTGCGTGGCTGGAGATGGTCGCGGCCGTGGCGAGTTGCTTCAGGACGGTCCGGCTGGTCCGGGTGGTGTGGTGAGGGCTCCGGGCGAAGGCGTCGGCCAGGCGGAGGACCTCGCGTGAGAGGTCCTGCGCATCGGTGGCGTGCTGGAGCAGCGCGGTGTAGGACGGCGCGACCGGAACGTGCCCGTTCTCGTCGAGCAGCTCCCACCGCTGGGCGGCTCGTGCAGTTTGTCCTTCATGGCGTTGAGTGCGCCGATAAGGTGGAGCGCGTCGTCCGCGGTATCAGGGCGCGTTGGAAATCGGGCTTCACGGGCCTTTTGCTCCTCAGTGCATACGGGCGTCGGTGTCGAAGAGCGCCAGTTCGTGGCTGTGCAGGAGGTGCTGCACGATGAAGCTCCGACCTGCGACTTTCCACAGTCCGCGCCCTCGGTTGAGGTGGGCGATGGCGTCCATCTCGACGGAGGTCAGGCCGAGCAGGGAGGCGGCGGCGTGGAGCTGGTCGGTCTCCTGGCGGTAGATGATCCGGGTGGAGCAGTCCGCCAGGAGGCCCTCGGCCAGGGCGCGGCCCTGTGATCCGGCGTCGCCGGCGGTGAGCAGGTCGGACAGCCGGTGGATCACCATGAGGTTGGCGATGCCGAGGCCGCGGGAGAGTTTCCATTGGGCTTGCATGCGCTGGAGCAGGCCGACGTGCCGCATCAGGCGCCATGCCTCGTCGTACACGATCCAGCGTCGGCCGCCGCCGGGGTCGGAGAGGGCGGATTCCATCCAGGCGCTCGCGCAGGTCATCGCGAGGACGAGGGCGGTGTCGTCTCCGGATCCGCCGAGGCGGGAGAGGTCGATGGTGAGCATCGGCGCGTTCGGGTCGAAGGCGACGGTGGAGGGGGCGTCGAACATGCCGGCCAGGTCGCCGTGGACCAGGCGCCGCATGGCGTGGGCCAGGTCGCGGGCTGCGTCGCCGAGTTGGCCCGACATTATCCCGGCGGCCTCATCGAGGTCGGTCGGGTTGTTGAGGGTGGCGGCGATGTCGCCGAGGAGCGGGGTGCGGTGTGTGTCGGCGGCGCGGGTGACGACGGCGTCGAGGGCGACGTCCAGGGCGGTGTGCTCCATGGGCATCAGGTCCCGGCCCAGTACGGTCCTGGCCAGGGAGCCGAGCAGGAGCAGGCGCCGCTTGCGGATCTCGCCGACCCAGTCGGCCTCGGCCACGCTGTCCGGGCGCGGGGCTGCGTCCAGGGGGTTCAGGCGTCCGGGCAGTCCGGGCCCGAGGGCGACGGACCGGCCGCCGAGGGCTTCGGCCACCGGAGTCCACTCGCCCTTCGGGTCGCACGGGACGTAGACGCGGTACCCGAAGGCGACCGATCGCAGCGCGAAGGACTTGGCCAGCGCGCTCTTGCCCTGGCCGATCACGCCGGCGAGCAGCAGGTTCGGGTTGGTGAACCCCTCGACCTTGCCGTACAGAGCGAACGGGTCGAAGACGAAGGATGCTTCGGCGTGGACGTCGCGGCCGATGTAGATGCCCTCGGCGCCGAGTCCGCCTTCGGCGAGGAAGGGGTAGGCGCCGGCTGCGACGGCGGTGGTCATGCGGTGGGCGGGGAGCTTCAGCCGGTTCCCGCGGGCGGAGGCGGGACCGGGGCGTCCGCTCGGTGGGTAGAGCGGGGCGGGCATCTGCTGCTCGGGGAGGGTGCTTTCGCTCTGGTGGGCGCTGGCTTCGGCGCGGGCTTTGGCGGTGGCCTCGGCGAGCTGGCGGCGTGCGGCCTTGCGGCTGGCGCGGTCGGTGCCGTGGGGGGTGAACAGCGGGCTGGCGGACGCGCGGCGGGCGCGGCGGGCGGGCCGGTGGCTCATCGGGGGCCCTCGATTCTGCGGGTGGTGCTCATCGCACGCAGGCTGTGGTGTGCGGGCGGAGGTCGGTGGGGGTGGTCTTGCGGCGGACGACGTGTCCGGCGGCGAGGTGGCGTTGGCAGATCGTCAGCACGGGCGGGCCCTCGGGGAGCCGTTCCGGATGACAGGCGCTGGTCTCGGCGTCGGCCTGGGGTGTGCCGGGCAGCAGGTGGAAGGCGGCGTGGACTTCGGTGGTGGCCTGCCAGAGCCTGGTGTGGGCGGTGGCCAGGTGGCGTCCGGCGGCCGGGTGAGGGGGCCGGGTGTGGTTGGCGAGCCGGTCCAGGAGCTGGAGCAGGGCGGTGAGGTGGGCGTGCAGTACGTCGAGGTGCACCCGGTCCACGGGCCGGGGCGGGTCTGCGTCCGGCGGCGCCAGGGCGCGTGTGTGGTGGCGGATGCCGGCGCTCGCGGCGCGGAGGTAGGGGTGCGCGTCGTCGGGGCGCGGGGGAGAGGTCAAAGGTGGTGGTCCTTCCTGCCGGTCGGCAGGGCGGCGACGGGTGTTCCGTCGCGGGTGATCCGGAGTGCAGTGGGCCAGGGCGTGCACGGGAACTGCTGGTTCACAGGGCGGTGCGGGCGAGTGGGAGCGCGGAGAGGGCGAAGGCGTCCGGCTGCTGGTAGTTGAGCCTGCGCAGATCGACGCCGGAGGTGACGGCGTGGGTCTCGATCTGTGCGCAGGCGGCGTCCAGGAGGGCGTCGGTCTCGGCGGTGACGGTGACCAGGCCGGTCAGGGCCACGTCCGCGTGCCCGGCGATGAGCTGGCGTTCGCGGGTCTTGACGTCGGCGTACTCGACGGAATCCTCTTCGGAGTCGACCTGTCCGCGGCGGGCGCGTTCGTTGGCGTCGGCGATGATCGCGGCCTTCTTGCGCTGGACGTCCCGCAGCGCGGACTCGAGCCCCTGCGGCACGTAAACAAGGGACAGGGTGCGGCGCACGCCGGCCGTGAACATGATCCCGTGTAGGAACCCTGCCCCCATCTCGGTGCGCGGCCAGTTCTCCACCCAGTACGTCGCGTGCCGCGCGCTGTCGGTGGCGAGGCGGTCGTACTCCTCGAACTGCACGACGGGACCGGCGGCTGCGGGGTCGGCCTCAGCGCGGCCGGTCTCGGACCACTGCTGGAGCGCGGCGAGCGCCTTGGGGTCGTAGGCGGTGCGGATGACGGCGGCGATCTCCCGCGCGCTCAGCCATCCGGTGACCATCAGGCCGGCGTTGCGGGCGGCCTGGGCGATGGAGGCGGTGGTCTGCTGCATGACGGTGAATGCCCCGGGCAGCCCTCCGCCGGCCTGGTTGATCAGGCGCCGGGCGGCCTTGAGGTCGAGGGAGATGGCGAGGTAGGTCTCGTGCGGAGCGGCGGCCGGGCCGGCCGAGGCGACCAGTTCGGAGTAGATCTGTCCGGCGACGGGGGTCTGGGGCTGCCCGTTCTGGGTCCAGTGGCGGGTGAGCGTGTCACCGCTGTCGGGCACGGTGCGCTCCAGCACCTGCACGGTGGCGACGTGCCCGGTGCGGGCGATACCTGCCAGCGCGCGCCCCCAGCTGCTCACGTTGTGGTTCTGGGTGGCTGGGTCGAGGAGGGCGAAGGCACGGCTGGTGACGCGGGCGATGGCGGTCAGGGTCTGCTGGTGCGGGTCGTGGACGGCTGCGGCTCCGTTGGCGGAATCGCCGGGGGTGACGACTTTGAGGGAAGCGGCGGTGCCGGGCAGATGGAGGAGGCCGTCCTGCCGGGGCCTGGTGACAGGTCGGGCGAGCCAGAGGGTCTGGCCGGTGTGGCGGCGGTGCGCGTACCGGGTGACGATCGGCGCCCAGTCGATGAGAGAGCGGCCGTGCCGGCGGATCGCGACGAGTGCACCGGATGCCGCCCACAGCGGTGCCAGGGCAACGGCGCCGAGCAACCCGGTGGAGATCACCGTCATCAGCAGCAGGGCCAGTGTGCAGGAGACGAGGACGAGCTGGGGCAGGGAGAGGCCAAGGAGGATGCCGCGGCGGCTCCGGTGAGGAAACTTCACCGTGACCGGGGCGACAGAAAGATCAGACATGGGGGCGGATCCTGGAGGCGCGGGTGGAATCCGGGGGCGGGAGGTGGTGTACACGTCCCGCCCCCGAAAGTCGGGCGGGGGATCAGAGGCCGGTCGGAGGCGGCGGAGCCGAGCCGTTCGACGCGGCATCCTGCGAGCCGGAGGACGGGGGTGCGCCCTGCGGAGGCGGTGTCGTTGTCGGCGGAGTGGTCTGCCATCCGCCGCCCTGGCCGGACGCGGCATTCGCGCCGGATCCGCCGGGTCCGGGGCTGCCTCCCACCTGGCCGCTGGTGTCGTCGGACACGCTGGTCGGCGCGGGCTGGACGGCCTTCTCCAGGCCGGACTTGACGGCATCACCGCCGGGTGAGCCTCCCGTTCCGCCGCCCTGCGCACCGTCCTTGCCTTCTCCGCCACCGCCGGTCGGGTTGGCGGCGACGTCGCCGGGGAAGCCTCCGCCGGCATCAGGACCCTGCGGTGCGGCGCCCGCTCCGGCTGCGGCACCACCGGTGCCGGCGGTGGCCGCGGCTGCGGCGGCCTTGCGGGCGGCCTTCTCGGCGTGCGCCTTGGCGATCTGGGCCCCGGCGCCACCGGCACGGTGGATGGACTCGCCGTCGGTGCCGTCGGCCGCCCAGTGCACGAATTTGAAGACGGCGTACGGGCACAGCAGCACCAGGACCATGATCACGATGCCGGACATGACGTCGGCGAGCGCGGCGATGCCGTCATTGGCTTCGGTCTTGCCCATGGCGGCGATACCGAGGACGAAGATGACGGTCATCAGGAGCTTGGAGACGACGAGGGTGGCGGTGGCTTCGATCCAGCCCTTGCGCCAGCGCCGGGCGACTTCCCAGCCGCCGCCGGCGGAGGCGAAGACCGCGAGGGTGACCATGACGAGGATGCCGACCTTGCGGACCATCATCACGCACCAGTAGAGGAAGGCGCCGATGGCGGCGCCGAGCCCGGTGACGACCGGGACGAGCCAGCCGAGACCGGACAGCGCCCCGATTTGGCTGACCTTCACCACGCGGCGCACGGCCGATTCGATGTTCAGGTGTGCGGCTTTGAACAGGCCGTCGCTGACGGCGTCCACGACCTCGATGGCGACTGTGGTCAGGGCGATGGCGCAGAAGGCGAACAGGACTCCGGACGCGGTGCCCGTGAATGCTTGGGTAAGGGCTTGCCCGTCGCGTCTGATGGCGGCCCGGACCAGTTGCGCGCAGAAGGTGGCGACCAGCAGGACCAGGCCCAGCGGCAACAGCATTTCGTAGTTGTCGCGGAACCACCCGGCGTTCAGATCGACCTTGGTGGTGGTGTTGACGGCTTCGGCGGCCAGGTCGGCTGCGGCGGCTGCCAGTTCACCGGCGGACTTCGCCATCCAGTCACCGATGGCTTTGCCCGGGTCCGAGGCGAAGTCCACCGCGTCACCGACGGCGCACAGTTTGTCCGCCAGGGGGAAATCACAGAAACCCACGAGGAGTTACTCCTTCTTTCGTGTCTCAGGCGCGGGTCACTGCGTGACGCTCGGTGCGATGGCGGCCAGGGTGCAGTCGTGGTTCGGGCGGCACTGGACGGCCAGGGTCACGGCGCGTTCCTCGGCTCCGCCGCCGCCCTTCTTCCAGCTGAGGGTCTGCTTGCCGTTGACGGTGACGACGTAGATGTACGCCTCGGTGATCGCGGACGGATCCTCGGCCAGCGCCTGTTTGAACGCGCCGGGGTAGTGGCCTTCGGTGATGTGGGCGGTGGCGTGCTGGTCCTGGTCGGCCATCCGTGACCACAGCACGGGGTCGGGGACCTGGCCTGCGACCGAGGTCCAGTCGGCGTACTTGGTCTCGGTGGTCATCCAGGCGCGCATGCCGGCGAGTTGCTGGTCGCGGCTGGTGTCGCGGGTGTCGTAGGACCAGAGCATCTGAGCCGCGGCCTTGGCGTAGGCGACCGGCTCGGCGATCTGCGGCGGCTTGGGCACTGACCCGGCCCCGGAGGAAGGCTTGGGAGCAGCCTCGGAGTGGGATGGGCCGTCCGTGGGAGCCGGTGGCGCGGCATCGGGAGTCTGCTGGCCGTTGCCACCGCCGGTCAGCAGGGCAACGATCCCGGCGAGGGCAAGCAGAACGGCGACAACGGTGGCGCCGATCGCGATGCGCTGGTTCGTCGTCCAGCCCGAGCCGTACGAGGACAGCGAAGAGGAGGGGAAGCGTTTCCGCATCAGTGGACCTGCGATCCCAGGCCGGAGAAGAAGGCCACGATGCCGTTCGCGGCACCCAGACCGAGGGCGGCGCCGGCGGCGACGACGGCGCCCTTCTTCCCGTTGGCCTCGGCCTGGTGTCCACCGGTGTGGTGGCCCCAGGCCCATACGCCGAGCGAGACGGCGAGGGCGCCGACGACGGCGATGATCCCGAACATGTTGATGCTGTTGACCACGTTCTTCAGCACGGCGAGGCCAGGCAACCCGCCGCCTTTGGGTGTGATTCCTGGGTCGTAGGCGAGCTGGATGACGCGGTCTGCGAGAGGGATGGACATAGGTGTGGCGAGGCTCCTTGCATACGCGGGCCCGGCGAGGCCCAACGGGAAGGTGAAAGCGGAGGGAGAGGCGAGCGAAGGGCACGGAAGTGGCCGCGTCAGCCCGGCCCGCCCGGGCTGACACCGGGCGGGGCGGCGTCAGAGGACGCGGCGGACGGCGAGAATGTCCCAGTCCTTGATCGGGGTGATCCGCACCGGCTTGGTGGTGCGCGGCGCCTCGATCACGAGGCCCTCGCCCATGTACATGCCGACGTGCTCAGGCCGTGCGGCGGTACCGCGGCTGAAGATCAGGTCGCCGGGCTTGAGGTGAGCGGGCGAGACAGCCTTGCCTTCGTTGACCTGCGTGTACGTGGTGCGGGTGAGCGTGATGCCAGCATGGGCGTACGCCTGCTGCATCAGGCTGGAGCAGTCGCAGCGGCCCATGGGGTCGGGGCCGTGCGCGTTGGTGCAGGATCCGCCCCACTGGTAGAGCGTGCCGAGCTGGTGCATCGCCCACTCGATGGCCTTACGGGCCTTCGGGTCGGCGTCCTTGGGGATCGAGTAGCCCTTGGGGACGCTCCCTTCGGGGATGCGGCCGAAGCCGGAACCGTCCTGGCCCGGCGCGCAGCCGGTCGTACTGGTCGACGGCTTCTCGTCCTTGTCATCCGTGGCATCCCCGGCGCCGGGGAAGGTCTTGACGATGGCGGCCTGCAGCGCGGTGGCCAGGTTCTCCCACTGCGCGTACGCGTCCGGCAGGCCGGATTTCTGCACGGCTTGCGCGGCCTGGGTGACGGTCATCTGCTGCCAGCCGTCCACCTTGAGCAGGTGCTTGTAGAACTGCTCGCTCGCGTAGGTTGGGTCGCGGATCTGCTGGGCGCTGCCCCACCCCTGGGACGGACGCTGCTGGAAGAGACCGAGGGAGTCGCGGTCCCCGTAGCCCAGGTTGCGCAGCCGGCTCTCCTGCATCGCCGTGGCGAGCGCGATGATCTGGCCCTTCTTGGGAACGTCGAGCGAGAGGCCGGCGGCCACGATCGTCGCCGCGTTGGGGACCTGCTCGGCGGGCAGGTCCAGGCCCTCAATGTCAACGTCCTTGCCGGACGCGCCGTCGAGGATCTTGATGACCTGCTCGGCGACCTTGTCGCTGTCGATGTCGGTCAGGCAGTTGCTGAAGGAGCTGCTGCTCTGTACGGCTTCGGCGGAGGAGGCGAGCATCATGCCGGTGCCGGCGAGCAGGATCGGGGAGAGGAAGACGACGCCGATGCCGGCGGCGAGTGCCTTCAACCCGAGCGGACCGCTCGCCGGTCAGCGGGTTCGGGCATGGATGGGTGGTCAGACGTCATGAACGAGTCCTTCGGGATGTGGTGTCCGGCGTGTCGCGTTCGCGAGGCGTGGTGGAAGGGCGCGGCAGCCGGGGTGGGCGATCGGAGGCGGGCCGGTGCGGGGGAGTTGCCGCTCGCTCCGCGCGGCTGTGCTGTGAGCTAGGTGTGCCGGGGCAGGGGTATCTCCGTGAGGTGTGGCGAGGATGTAGCCAGCGGCGGTGTGCGCCGGGCGGTTCAAAAACAGTAGGTGCGGATCGGCGGTTGACCAAAAAGCTCGGCGTGAGGTGCCGAAAACCGGTACATCGGTAAGGGTTTCTTGGTCGTCGGCGGATTCGCCTCTACAGTTTTTTGACTCCCCCTCGCCCTCCTCGGTCTGCGGCCACGGGCTTCTGCATGCCTGCTTTCGGCCCGCGAGGACTCCTGTGTGAGGCGGAGTTTCCCTCCGCGATTTCCGCACCCGAATAGGGGTTTCCTCTTTGCCTTTTTCCCTGCACCAGGGCGACGCTCTGGCCGTTCTCTCCGGCCTACCGGACGGCTGCGTCGACTCCGTCATCACCGACCCGCCGTACAACAGCGGCGGCCGGACCGCGAAGGAGCGCACCACCCGCTCCGCGAAGCAGAAGTACACCTCCGCCGATGCCAAGAACGACCTTGCCGACTTCACCGGCGAGAACATGGACCAGCGCTCCTACGGCTTCTGGTTGACGCAGATCATGACCGAAGCGCACCGGCTGACGAAGACCGGCGGGACCGCCCTGCTGTTCACCGACTGGCGCCAGCTCCCCACGACGACGGACGCGATCCAGGCGGCCGGGTGGCTGTGGCGGGGTGTGCTGGCCTGGCACAAGCCGCAGGCCAGGCCCCAGAAGGGCCGGTTCACCCAGAACTGCGAATTCATCGTCTGGGCGTCCAAGGGGCCGATCGACGGCTCCCGGAACCCGGTCTACCTACCGGGTATGTACTCGGCTTCGCAGCCCTCGGGGTCCAAGCGCCAGCACATCACGCAGAAGCCGGTGGAGGTGATGCGCGAGCTGGTCAAGATCAGCCCCGAAGGCGGCACGGTCCTCGACTTCTGCGCCGGCTCCGGCTCCACGGGCGTCGCCGCCCTGCTGGAAGGCCGGGACTTCATCGGCGTGGAGAAGACCGAGCACTACGCGTCGATCGCGGCCGACCGGCTCACCGAGACGATCCGCGCCACCCTCACCAAGGACGACGTGGTTCTCGCAACCTGAGCCGCGTCCTCTCCTGCCGCCAAGGCAACCGGCTCCCTGCTGAGCCGCCGGCGGAGCACCGCCGGAGTGGACGTGCAATTTCACTGCCCGGTCCGTGCAAGGACGCCTTCGCCTTTCTCCCAACCCGTGTCTCGTAGGAGGCTGAACTTTCAATGTCCGAATCCGCAAGGCCGTCTGACGATGGGGAGCTGGAGCCGGTTCGTATTCCGGATCCGCAGTTGGAGGGAATCGAGGCGAGCGTGCGGCGGCTCATGGAGCAGTCGGCGCAACAGGCTCAGCAGCTCGACCACCTCGCATCCGCGCCGGCGCCGAGCGGGTCACCGTTCGCCGCGTTCGGTATGCCGGGACTCGGCGGGCCTCCGGCCGCCGTTCCGCCGGAGCCTCGCCCAATCCTGGAACTCGACGGGGAGGAACGGGAAGACGAACTCGACGCCCTCTCGGACTGGGTCGACGACTTCTTCCTCCCGGTCTACGGAGCGGAGGTCACCACCGCGGCACCTTGGTGCCTGCAGTGGCAGGAGCACGACGACGTCGTGGCCTGGCTGCACGCCCTGTGGCTCGCCTACCAGCAGCACAAGGACCCCGAAGCCGGGCTCTCCGGCCTGTTCGTGTGGCACCGCGACTTCCTCACCCACGCCGTCGCCGCGATTCGCGCGCCGGGCGGACCGCTGTCGGCCTGCATGACCTCCCCCGACCGGCCCGCTCACCGTCTCCTGCCCGGCCCGCCGCCGTCCGTGCGCACCGAGACCGCGGCCACGGCGGATGGCGCCGGCACTGCCGAGCCGGGCGAGCCGACGCCATGACCGCGGGAGCGGGACAGCCCGCCTTCGGACTGAGCTTCGACCCTCGCGCGCTGACCGATCTCCTTCAGGCCCCCAGCGATATCCGCGACCTCACCCTCGCCTACCTGCAGGAAGTCGTGAACGCCCAGCGCTTCGGACAGCGCCTCGACGGCGACCTGGAGGGATTCCGGAAGCTGTTCGTGGACCGCCGCAAGGACTGGCGCGTCGTCTACGGCGTCCGCCCGGCGCCCGCGGAATCCGCCCACCCCAAGGAGATCCACGTCGTCGCGGTACGGCCGCGTGCGGGCAACGACGTCTACGACGAGGTCGGCCGCCGCCTGGGGATGACCCGCCGGCCGCTGAGCGCTCGGACGCACGCGGCCCGCTCGCGTTCCCCGCAGCTGACCACCCGTCCTCCCAAGCCCCGGCCCGGTCCGCCGCCTGCCGCACTGCCTGGCCTGCCCCGTCCCGCACCCAACCCCGCGCACCATCCCACCCGCTGAATGCACGGAGCGCCGCCCATGCCCCCTCAACCCGCGCCGACACCCACCCGGCGTGCGGTCACGCAGCTCGACCACCGCCTCGAAGCGGTCACCGGCCACGACATCGACACCCTGTGGACCTACCGCGACCGCGGCGCCCTCGACGAGCCACACACCCAACTGGTCGACCGGCACCGCACCCTGGCCAACGCCCAGATCGGCGTCACCTTCTACCTCAAGCTGCTCAACCGTCTCACGAGCGGTGAGTTCCCTGTCGACGGTGCCCTCTTCGTACGCATCGACCGCACCGTGGACCAGCTAGAGGAAGCCGCCAACGCGCGCGACGCCGCCGCCCAAGAGGTGCTCGCCGCCCTGGAGCCCATCGAGGCCGCCGCCGCAGCATCGACGCCCGACGAAGGACGACTCTCGACCGACGACCGGGCGGCACTGCTCGCCATCGCCGGCGGTGCCAAGCTCCACGAACACCTGCTGACAGGCCGACTGTCCGTGACCGCCTCCTCCGGCACCCGCATCCCCTATCCCCAGATGCAGCAGCTGGAACGCGCCGGCCTCACCGTCCGGGACACCAGCCACCCTGTGCACGCCGGCCAGCCCGTCTCCCTCACCGACGCCGGACGAGCCGCACTGCTGGACGCCCGCCGGACTCTTGCAACGCATGCGCCGACGAGCCCGGCTCGCCCCGGCGCCCCGCCGTCCACTCCAGCGAAGCGGCGCTGAACTGCACCGATCCACCGAAAGGCTCTTGTTGTCCCCCACCGAACCGGCGCCGGCCCGGAAGACCATCCCCCACGTCGGCTTCGAGCTGGACAACCTCGACTCCGACGAGGAGAGGTACCTCGACTTCTACCGCAAGGTCGCTGTCCACGAGGACATGCTCGTCCCCCTCGCCGAACACCACGACGGCCCGAACAGCTACTACGTGCTGTTCGACCGCACCGCCACCTGGGGACGCCCCGGCATGCCCCAGGTGCTCGCCGTGCATCTGCAACGGGACCACGAAAAAGGCATGTTCAGCTTCGAGCACGCTCAGCTGCCGCTGCCTGCGATGGCGCAGTCCTGGCTCATCCACCGCGGCTGCCCGCCCGACGCCATCGGCCTCCACCCCGAACTGGGCCCGCCACCGGCGGACGAGGCCACGCGAGCACTGGAGCGACGCCTCGTCGGCGACGGCGACCACTACGCCATGGGCTACTCCTACACCAGCGACGACCCGGACGACATGGTCATCGTCGTGGTACTGCGTGCACAGGACGAGCAAGTCCCCAGCCCGTTCCGCGTGGTGGTCGAGGAGGTCGATACCGAGTGGTGGACGCACACCCTGCGGGAGGGCGGCTTCGACACGGCCGGTGAGGCCCTGCAGTGGTGCGACGACCGCCTCACCGGCAAGGCCGGGCCGCTCCCGCCGATCCGCCCGGCAGCCACCCCCAGCCGCCCGGCCGGTGTAGCGAAGGCCCCTGCCCCACACCCGCCCGGCCGCTCTCGCTGAGCGCAGTTCCAGTCGCGGGCGGCGCAACATAGCCGACGATCGCCGGTTAGCCAAACCGCCGATTCTCCGGACTCTTATACAGCCGCCGGGACAACTCCTGCGGCCACTTCCCCGCATTCCCTGTGCCTTCACGGAGGTTTCTTCCGCATGCGCTCCACCCGAATCGCCATATCCGCGGCGATGCTCGGCACGCTCGCGCTGCCGGCGCTGTCCGCCACGCCCGCCAGCGCCGCGACCGTACCCACCGCAGCAACCGCCACCCCTGCCGTGAGCTGCCACAACCTGCCGCCGCTCCTGTACGCGGTGCACACCAAGGCCGTGACCATCCGGTCCAAGGCCAGCTCGAAGTCCACCGCGCTCGGTGTGCTCTACAAGAGCCACAAGTTCAGCGTGTCCAAGAAGAGCGGCAACTGGCTCTACATCACGGACAAGACGACCGGCGTCAAGGGCTGGGTCTCCGGCACCTACGTCTACCGCGACGTCCGCATGTGTCTGGACTGACTGACCGGATCCAGCACGTCCCGCCTAGCGGCGGGGGCATCGAGTACAGCCGCCCCTCACATTCCGCAGGCACCGGCCCATCCAGAACAGGAGATCCCTTTTGACCGACGGCATATCCGATGAGTCTGCGGATGTCGTGGGCGTACTCACCGAACGGATCGAGGCCCGCTTCGACATGGGCATGGACCAGTTGAAGGCCGCGGTCGCCGCCGCTCCGACCGCGAACCCCAACGCCACCGACGTCGTCAAGTGGCACGGCCTTCTCGTCGAGGCCCAGTCCGTGCTGGAGCGCGCAGAGGAAGACCTCCTCGCCGCCCTTGAGACCCAGCCCAGCGAGGTCGACGACCCGACGATGGGCCTCGCCCATCGGGTGAACGCCGCCGTCACCACCCGCGACGGCCGGGCCATGGTCGTGCGGTGGCTCCTCGACCCGGACGCCCCGGGAAAGAAGGACCTCGCCGCAGAGCGCCTGGCCCGCCTCCGGCCCCGAAGCGGCCCGGCGGTGCAGACCAGCGCCCCCAACCGGCCGGCAGGGACACTCGCACCGGCGTCGGCGTGGCGGCCGGCGAGGTCCGCCCGATGAGCCGGGACAAGGCCAGCACCATGGACACCGACCTGCAGAAGGTCTTCGGGAACCCGGTACCCGAGCTGTACGAGGCGGTTGCCGGCCACGATGTTTCACCCGCGCTCGCCCGGGCCCTGGAGCTGCGCTCGTTCCTGGCGCTCACCGAGGAGCAGGTCGCCCGCGTCCGCGACCGCGTCCACGCCGACATGGATCCCGACCGTGACATGGACGAACTGTCGGCGGACAAGCTCCGCTTCGACGCGCAGTGGCTGGAAGCAGCGCTGGAGGCCCGCGACGGCTACCGCGCAGCCCTCGGCGAGCTGCTGCGCACCATGCCCCCGCCTGCCCAGCAGGTCCGGCCTGTCCGCACGGCGCAGCTCAGGGCCACCGCAACCCTGCCCCCGTCTGCCGCCCCGGCACTCCTGCGTGCCGGGGCGGCCCGGGCCCGCCGACCGTGAAGGCCCCTGATTGCCCCAACTCACGTCCACCGACATAGCCGGACGGATCGAGGACCTGTACGGCGCACCGCTCGCCGACCTCGAAGCTCATGCCCAGGATCAGCCACCCGGCATGCTTTCCGCCCTGCTCGGCATGCACGACGCTCTCGCCCTGGCCGAGCGCAGCATCGACTTCCATCGCGACCACCTCACCCAGCTCATCCACCCTGAGCGGCAGATCGGCCCGCACGAGGTCTCCCACCTCCTCGACGGCACCCGTCGGCTCGCCGAAGCTGTTGCCGTCCGCGAGGCCCAGGCCACATCGGTCGCCGCCGTCCTGCAGAGCCTGGCCCGCGCTCCGGCCCCGACGTCTGCCTCTCCTACTCCCGCGCCGCCTGCTCCGGCCGCGCCCCCGGTGGCGCAGAGCGCGGCGCGCAGCCGCTGACCCCCAGGCGATCCCCCTTTCCTTTCACCCAGGAGTTCCTCCCTTGGCCATCACCGCTCTGCCACCCGATGCCGACGCCGACATCGCCAGGGTCACCGAGGCCCTCGCCATGATCACCCCGCGCTGGAACGTGAGGATCCTGCTGGCCCTCTCCGGCCCGCCGCTGCGCTACAGCGAGCTGGCGGCCAAGGTGTCCTGGCTGCAGAACGGACAGCTCCACCCCAAGCTCACGGCGCTGTGCGACGCCGGACTCGTCGAGCGCACCGAACACACCGCACGGCACGTGACCTACGGCCACACCGAGCGAGCCACTGCCCTGTTGCCGATCCTGCCGGTGATCGTCACCTGGGCCGAGGAGCACTTGGAGAAGGCCGATCGCCCGCTGGCCGCGATCGAGCAGATCGAGGACAGTCTCACCCTGCTCACCCGGCGCCACGCCGCCGCCATCCTGTGGGTGCTCAAGTCGCGTAAGGAGGTCAGCGGCCGGGTTCTGGCCCGGATCGTGATGCCCAGCAGCGACTGGACTAACATCTATCCGCCGTTGCGCCAGCTCGTTGCCGACGGTCTGGCCGACACCGAGGGAAACGGCCAGCCGTACCGGCTGTCCGCCGCCGGCGATGCCCTGGGCCCCGTGCTCGGCACGCTGTCCGCCTGGTCCGCCGGGCAACCCCTCGACCAGGCAGCCAGCCACCCCGTCTGGGGGCAGCCGCAGGCCAAGAGCGCGCCGAGGCCGTGGGTCAGCAGCCCGTCACGGCCGGCGCCCGTGGCGCTTCCACCTGCTCGGGCGGTTGGGTCGTCCCCGGTGTGGCACCACCGCGACCTCTTCTCGCACGCTGCCACCGGCCGCCCGACGGCAGCCATCCCGGCGGGAGGCCCGCGCCGATGAGCACTTCCTTCCCCCCTGCCGAAGCGCGCCAGG
Organism: Streptomyces violaceoruber; assembly: GCF_033406955.1. Lineage (NCBI taxonomy): Bacteria > Bacillati > Actinomycetota > Actinomycetes > Kitasatosporales > Streptomycetaceae > Streptomyces > Streptomyces violaceoruber. The sequence continues at coordinate 7,524,023 of NZ_CP137734.1, forward strand.
TCATCGACCTGCTGGCCTCACGCTCCTTGATCCGTCTGGTCACCGAGATCGACGACAACGGCGCCATACCGCCGCGACGGCTCGCCGGCACCCTGCCCGACCTTTCCGCGCACCAACTGCGCAGTGCATCCGACACGGCCCGTGCCCACGGCCTCGTCCGGGTCGCGCCCGGCGCCGGTCTGGAACTCACGGACTCCGGGATGGAACTGGCCGACTTGTACGACGCGCTAGCCCGGTGGGAGCGGCGTCACTCGGCCCCCGCCGCCGTCTGCGAGTTCAGCAGCCGCATCCAGCACGTTCTCGGCCTGCTGGCACCCTCACTCACCCCCGGGAACGCCGACCGCCCCGCACCCCTGCCCGACGCGCACCCGATCAGCGCGGAGGCTGAGGCGGACCTAGCGCGCGTCCGCACGCACCTGATCCAGTGGCTGGCCGGCAACCCCCAGGTGACCAGGGCCGAGCCCGAGCGGGCCGCGTGAGCGCAGCGGTCACACCCCGGCACGCACGCCACACTGCCGGGCTGATGAGCAGCATTTACCTGCCGCGCGCGGCGGACGCGTTGGCGTTCGCGATGTCCACCTACGGCATTCCGTTGCTCGTTCTGGCCACGACTGGCTCCGCCGTGCTGACGGGGGCCGCGTTCGCCCTGGAGTGGATCCCGCGCCTGGCAGCGTTCGGGTGGGCCGGGTCGATCGTCGACCGGCGCGGCGCCTCGGTGGTCTTCCACCTCGCCTCACTGGGGCGGGCGCTGGTTCTCGCCGCCGGCGCGGTCCTGCTGTACCTCTACCCGTCCGGTGCTGCGGCGAGCGTGACGGTGATGGTGCTGGCGGCGGCGACCGGTGTGCTCACTGAGTTCAGTTACATCGCCGTCGAGACTGCAGGTGCCGCCGCCGGCCGCCGAGCGGGGCCTCGGGCTCACCGTGTCCAGGCTGCCCTGCTCGGCATCGACCAGACGGCGACCTTGGCCGGACCGGCGCTCGCCGGCGTGCTGCTGCTCGCCGGTCCGCCGTCGATGCTCGCGGTGGTCACCGTGCTCTCGCTGCTGGCCGCGCTGCTCGCCCTGCGCACACCGCCCTCACCCGTGGCCCCGGCCCGCACGCCGAAGGGGCGGCCCGGCGCCGGGCTCGTCACCGGGTGGCGCACCATCCGCGCGCTCCCCGCGCTCGGCTGGTTGGTGGCCGGGCTGACCCTGTCCAACCTGTCTATCGGCCTTCTCCAGGCAGCCGGTCCGGTGATCGTCGTCCAGCACTTCGGGCAGTCCACCACGGCCGTCGGCCTGGTGTGGTCCGCCGCAGCGGCGGCCACTTTGGTGGCCGTCACCGTCTGTCGGTTCGCGTTGGACCGCCTGGGCCTGTGGCCGGTGGGAGTCGCCTGCTCCGTCATCGCTTCGCTCGCCTGTCTCGCAGCCCCCCTGGCCCCCGACTACCTGTCCTACCTGGTCATGGTCGCGGTCCTGATGGCAGCCGATGGCGGCTTGGCGGTCGTCCTGCGCACCCTGCGCTCCCGCCTGATCCCCCCGGAGGCATTCGGCAGCACCCTGTCGGCCACCATCCTCATCCTCCTGCTGCCCTTCCCCCTCGCCGGCGTGCTCACCGCGCTCACCCCGCCCGACGCGCTGGGCCACGTCATCACCGCCTGTGCCGCCCTGCAAACCCTCGGCCTGTTCTGCGCCTTCGCCCGCCTGCGCACCGACCCTGCCCTGCGCGCCTGACCCGGCTGTCCCGCCCGTGGAGGACCCCTATGACCATCGCCGCCCTCGGGTCGCACCGCGCGACCGGCCGCACCATCACCGAGCAGTTCCACGCCTTCGATGCCCGCAACCCGCACGTGTACCGATCCCTCGAACGCATGGCCGCCCGCCGCCTGGCCGCCGGAGCAACCCGGATCAGCCTCAAGGACCTCTTCGAAGACCTTCGCCGCCAACTCCCGTACAGCGTGGCCGGGCTGAACAACAACTTCACCGCTCTCTACGCCCGTCGCCTCATCGACGACCACCCCCACTGGTCCCACGCGTTCGAGCTGCGCCGGCGCCGCGCCGCCTGAGACACACCGCCTTTTCCCTGCCCTGCCGTCCCTCGATACGGAGAATTCCCTCTTGCCCGCTCGCCCTGTTGTACTCGTCGTCGCTCCCGGAGATGAGAACTACCGCGGCTACTGCCTTGAGCAGGTCGCCGACGCCTACAGAGTCGTGCTGCTCACCGGCACCGAACCCTCGTGGGAGAAGCCGCACATCACCGATCACGCCGTCGTGGACCTCAGCGATCCTGCCGCGCTGTTGGCGGGGGGCCGGGCCCTGGCCGCACGCCACGACCTCGCCGGTGTCATGACCTGGGACGAGTGGAGTGTGGTCCCGACCGCCCGACTCGCCCGCCAGCTCGGCTTGTCCACCACCGCGCCCGAAGTGATGCAGGGGTGCCGCAACAAGGCCACCGCTCGGTCGCTGTTCGCCCGCCACGGCGTGCCCTCGGCCGCTTCGGTGAGCGTGCGTACCCGGCAGGAGGCCGAAGCCGCCGCCGACCGGATCGGCTATCCCGTGGTGCTGAAGCCTGCCTCACACGCGGGTGCCATCGGCGTGCTCCGCGTCGATGACCGCGACCAGCTCACGGCCGCCTACCGGGCGGCCGAACGGACGGCCGGTCAGGGCACCGAGAGCACCAGCGTCCTCGTCGAGGAGTTCCTCGACGGGCCGGAGATCTCCGTGGAGTGTGTCACCTACCGCGGCGCCACCACGGCGGTGGCGGTCAACCGCAAGACCATCAGCCCTCCGCCGCACTTCGAGCAGCTGGCCCACAGTGTGGACGCCGACGACCCGCTCCGGGAGACCGTCGCGCCGGCCGCCCGGGCGGCGATCAACGCCCTCGGCATCACCGACGGCGTCAGCCACATAGAGATGCGCCTCGTCGACGGCAGGCCCCGCCTCATCGAGGTCAACGCTCGCCTGGCCGGAGACATGATCGGCCACCTCGTGCGTCTCGCCACCGGCATCGACCTGGTCCGTGCCGCCGCCGACATCGCCTGCGACCGTGCCCCCGACCTCACGCCCACCAGGTCCTCGGCCGCCGCCATCCGGCTTCTCTATCCGGACACCTCCGGCACCCTCACCCACCTCACCTACGACGGGCCCCGTCCGACGTGGCTGGACCGGCTGCACTACCAGTGCCGCCCCGGTGACCAGCTCCTCCTCCCCGCCGACGGAGGAAACCTGTACACCGGCCGGATCGGCTACCTCATCACCACCGCCACCACCGGCCAGCAGGCGCGTGCACGCGCCGACCAGGCTGCTCGTGCCGTCACCGCGGTCCTCGACCGGACCTCCGGCCCCCGTAGCGCTGCGGCGTGAGCGCGGTGTCTGCGGCTGACCGGCATAGCCGGGCATTGCTGACCGGCTATTTCCTCGGCCTGGGGGCCATCATGGCGGTGTGGGGCGCCCGGATGCCCGCCGTGCAGCAGGCTGCCCACCTCGGCACCGCAGGGCTGGCCCTGGTCCTGCTGGCGGCCGCCGTCGGCATGGTCGCTGGACTGCAGCTCGGAGGCCGCTACGCCCGCCCGGCGCGGCTACCAGCCCAGCTCACCAGTGGGTCCATCGCCCTGGCCGGGTGCCTCGTCCTGGTGGGGCAAGGCGAGAGTCTGTCCGCGTTGCTGCTGGCGGCTCTCGCGTTCGGTCTCGCGCACGGCGTCCTCGATGTGGCCGCCAACACTGCGGCCGTCCGCTGCCAGAACGCCTTCGGCCGGCCCATCATGTCTGGTCTTCACGCCGCATACTCCCTCGGCGCCCTCGCCGGCGCCGCCCTGGCCGCCCTCACCGCCCAGGCCCCGCACAGCACACTCTTCACCGCAACAGGCGCCCTCCTGGCCGGGGCCGCTGTCGCAGCGGTGCCGGTCACCCGAAGCCTGAGCGGCGCAGACCGACCCGCAATGCGCGCTGGCGCCGGGAAGCTGCCCCTGCTTTCGTCGCCGGGGAAGCTCTGGCTTCTGGCCGCTCTGGCCGCTGCGAGCCTGCTGGGCGAGGGAGCCGCCGCTGACTGGGCCGCCGTGCACCTGCACACCCTGGGCGCCCCGACGGCCGCGAGCGCCACCGCGTTCGCACTGTACAGCGCGGCCATGGCGGCCGGACGGCTGACCGGTGACCGGCTCACCGCTGCCTTCGGCGCCCCGACAGTCGTACGGGCCGGAGCCCTTCTCGCCACGGCCGGACTCACCATCGGCGTCATCGGGAACAGCACCCCACTGGCGCTGACGGGCTGGGCGGTCTTCGGACTCGGCCTGTCCACCACCGTCCCCTCGCTCATCACCGCGGCCGGCGCCGGAGGCGCCAAGGCCGTGGCCACGGTCACCGCCACCGGCTACCTCGGCCTCCTCGCCGGCCCGGCCCTCATCGGAGCCCTGGCCAGCGCCACCACCCTGCCCACGGCCCTGCTGCTGCCCGCCCTCCTCGCAGCCGCCGTCGCCGCCCTCGCCCACCGCGCCCTGGAGAACACCACCCCTTGACACCCACCACTGCCCACGCGGGCCTGGACGCCGTCATCCTCGACTACAACGGCGTCATCGGCCTGCAACCCACCACCGACCAGTGGCTCCGCCTGGCCCGCACCGCCCTGTGGCCCGAGGACGACCTCCCCGCCTTCCAGAACGCCTTCTGGAACGCCCGCACCGCCTACGACGCAGGCCACCTCAGCGACCTTGCGTACTGGGCCACGGTCCTCGGCCACCACCCCGGTGCCCGCAGGCTGCGTGAACTCCGCGACGCCGATACCGACATGTGGACGTCCATCGACGATCACGTCACCGATGTTCTCCACCAGGCCCACGAGTCCGGGCTGCCGCTGGTCTTGCTGTCGAACGCACCCCGCCACCTCAGCGATGTCCTCGACCGCCGCCCGTGGCGCCGCCTGATGACCCACGCCTTTTACTCGGCCCGGCTCCAGGTCTGCAAACCCGACCCGGCCGCCTACCAGCACTGCGACCGAGATTTTTACTTGGCGGACGAGCGCAGCAGTTAGCGGATCTTGCTTCCGTAACGCTGTGTTGTGGTCAGGTCGGGTAGCGGCAAGCCGGGGTTACTGCTGGTGGGGGTACTGGCAGGGTCTCTCAGTTTCGGGTGCTCGTGCCTAGCCTGGGTCTATGGACAATCAGGCTGAAGTGCGTGCTTTCCTCAGGTCTCGCCGTGACAAGATCACACCCGAGGAGGTCGGCCTGCCTTCGTACGGAAATCGCCGGGTGAGTGGTTTGCGGCGGAGTGAGGTCGCGATGTTGGCCGGGGTGAGTGTGGAGTACTACACCCGGCTGGAGCGCGGGAATCTCGGCGGGGTGTCCGAGGGGGTGCTGGACGCGCTTGCGCAGGCTCTGCGGCTCGACGACACCGAGCGCCGTCACCTGGACGATCTGGCCCGGGCTGCGAACACGCCGCCGGCGCGGGCCAAGCGTCAGCCGGTCCGGGCGGGTGTGCGACCGAGCGTGGCGCGGATCGTGGAGGGGATGCCGGGGCTGCCGGCGTTCGTGCAGAACAACCGGTTCGACATCCTGGTCTGCAATCCGCTCGGGCGGGCTTTGTACTCGGAGATGTACGCCGACCCGGCGTGCGGTGCGAATACGGCTCGGTTCGTGTTCCTCAGCCCGGCCGCGAGGCGGTTCTACACCGACTGGGAGCGCATCGCCCGGGGCGCGGTCGGTGCGCTGCGGATAGAGGCGGGTAAGAACCCCTATGACCGGGAGCTGTCGAACCTGATCGGTGAGCTGTCGACCCGCAGCGACGCCTTCCGGGTGCTGTGGGGTGCCCATGACGTGCATGTCTTCCGCGAGGGCAGGAAGCGGTTCAACCATCCTCTCGTCGGAGATCTGGAGCTGGACCATGAGTCGATGGATCTGCCGGGCGATAGCGGGCTCATCATCGCCGCGTACAGCGCTGCCCCGGGAACGGCTGCCGAGGACGCACTGAAGCTGCTCGCCAGTTGGTCCGCGCCGTCCGAGGCACCGCTAGACACCGAGGCGAACTCCGAAAGCTGACCCTTGCCGTCTGCTTGACTTCCTGGCTCCCGGCCGCATCCTGCGGCCGGGAGCCAGCGCCTTTCGGCGGCCCAGGATGCGCAGCTGGGGGTCCCTGCGAGGGCCCCTCACAGCGGAGGCTCCCTCGTTGTGGGGAATCGCGGTTGCATGGTGGTCGCCCCGCGTTTCGGGGTTCGAGCCGGCGACCGCTTCTGCTGGTCCCGCTGCCATCCACCCGTACAGCAAAGGCTGTTTCCGCATGTCCCCTCTGCGACCAGAATCCGCATCCTCCAAGCTGCCCTTCGTCGTCCCGCTGCTGGCCCTGGGCACATTCCTGATGAGCACGACGGAGTTCATCATCGCGGGCATCCTGCCTGACATGGCCTCCGACCTGGGCGTCAGCGTTTCCCAGGCTGGTTTGCTCATCACGGCCTTCGCCATCGGCATGATCGTCGGCGGGCCCACGATCTCGCTCGCCACGCTGCGTCTGCCCCGCAGGTCGACTCTGGTCCTGGCGCTGGGCACGTTCGCCGCCGGCCACATGATCGCGGCGCTCAGCTCGTCGTTCACCGTCGTGCTCGCGGCCCGAGTCCTGACCGCGCTGGCCACTGGCGCGTTCTTGTCGGTCGCCTCCGTCGTCGCCACCTCCGCCGCGGGACCGGCCGCCGCGTCCCGCGCCATGGGCGTGATGATGAGCGGCATGGGCCTGGCCATCGTGGCCGGTGTCCCGCTGGGCTCGTTCGTCGGCCAATCGATCGGCTGGCGCGGCACCTTCTGGGCGCTTACCGTCCTGGCCGCGATCGTCGCCGTGGTGATCGTCCGGTTCATCCCCGTCGAGGAACACCGCGAAGCACCCTCCGTAAGGTCCCAGCTCGGTGTACTGCGGCACGGGCGGATGTGGCTCGTGCTGGCCGCGACCGCGCTCGTCTCCGGCGGATTCCTGGCCGCCTACAGCTATATCTCGCCGCTGCTCACGGAGCGGACCGGACTGTCCGAGGGTGTCGTACCGCTGGTCCTGGTCGGCTTCGGTATCGGCGCGCTGCTGGGCACGAACCTGGGGGGACGCTTCGGTGACCGCAGGCCGCTGACCACGTTCCTGACCATTGCCGCCGGCTCCGGGCTCGTCATGCTCCTGCTGATCCCGTTGTCCACGAGCGTTCCCGCGACCGTCGTTCTGGTGGTGCTGCTGGGCCTGACCGGCATGGCGGTCACGTCGATCGCGACGCCGCTGGCCGTGCGGTTCGGGCACTCCGCCCCCGGTCTCGCCGCCGCGCTGACCGTGTCGGGATTCAACGTTGGCATCGCCGTCGGCACCTGGCTCGCGGGCAGTGCCTTGGACTCTTCACTCGGTGTGAGGGGCCCGGAGACCGTCGGCCTGATCATGGCCGCCCTCGGCATGATTCCGCTGCTGGTCCTGGCCGCCCTGCGCGCCACCCGCACGAACACCACTGAAGCGGACGTTCCCGATGCGCTGGCCGAGGAGCCTTCGCAGGATGAGGCCGTCGACCGGGTCCTGGCCTGAGCCGCCGGTCCACCCGGCACGGCAGTGCCCCGTCCTTGAGGAACCGGGCGGCCTCGCCGCCCGGCACTGCCTCCTGGCATAGCGCTCTGACCTGCGGAAATGAGGGCGGGGGTCCCTGCCAGTACCCCTCACAGCAGAGGCTCCCTCATTCCCTCCGTTCGCGGTTGCATGGTTGCTGCCCCGCTTTCACAGGGCCTCCGGTTCACCGGACCCGCCGCACCGTGCCCCGTGCGAACCGGCAGATCACATCATTTGCTCCATCACGCCCGAGAGGTTGTGCGCCATGGCTGAGGAACAGACCGCCGTCCAGAAGATGCTCGGTGACTTCGCGCCCGAGCTGGTGCGGCTGACCGACGACGTCCTGTTCGGTGAGGTGTGGGCAGGCGAGGGCCTGTCCCAGCGGGACCGCAGCCTGATCACCGTCTCCGTCCTGGTCGCGCTCTACCGAGCCGACCAGCTCGCCTTCCACCTGCCCAAGGCCCTGGAGAACGGGGTCACCAAGAACGAGCTGGTCGAGGCGATCACCCACATCGCTTTCTACGCCGGATGGCCCAACGCCATGTCTGCGATCTCCCAGCTGAAGAACATCGTCGAGTCGGAGCCCGACTCCCGCTGAATCGCGCACCAACACCGTTCGGAGCACCCGTCCCATGAGCAAGGTCTTCTTCATCACCGGCGCAGGCCGCGGCCTGGGCGTCGACATCGCCCGCCAGGCGCTGGAAAACGGGCACCAGGTGGTGGCCACCGGCCGCCGCCCCGACACCGTCCTCAAGGCGCTGGGCGGCGAGCACGACAACCTCCTGGTCGCCGCCCTGGACCTCACCGACCCCACCACCGCCGACGCGGCGGTCACCGCGGCTGTCGACCGGTTCGGGCGGATCGACGTCCTGGTGAACAACGCGGCGAACTTCTACGCCGGCTACTTCGAGGTCGTATCCGACCAGCAGATGCGCCAGCAGATCGAGACCAACGTGTTCGGGCCGATGAACGTCACCCGAGCCGTGCTGCCCGTCATGCGCAAGCAGCGCGCCGGGCACATCATGACGATCTCGTCGCTGGCCGGCCTGGTCGGCCAGGAGTTCACCGCCGCCTATACGACGTCGAAGTTCGCCGTGGAGGGCTGGATGGAGGCCCTGCACCTGGACGTGGCGCCGTTCGGGATCCGCACCACGACGGTGGAGCCGGGGTTCTTCCGCACCGAGCTGCTCGTGGAAGCCTCCACCACCTGGCCGGAGCTGACGGTCGATGACTACGCCGAGAACACCGCGGCGCAGATCGCGGGCTGGAAGACGATGAACGGCCAGCAGGCCGGTGACCCGGCCAAGCTCGCCGAGGTACTGCTGAAGATCACCGGCCAGGCGGAGCCGCCGGTACGGTTCGTGGCCGGTGCCGACGCCATCGCCTCGATCGAGGCCCACGCCACGGAACTGCTCGCCCAGGTGGACGCCTCGCGCGCCCTGGGAATGGACCTTGCCCACGACGACGGCCCGGCCTGAGAAGCACCACCACGAGGACCTGCTACGTCAGGGAACACGAAGGGCTCTGCGGCATGCCACAGAGCCGGATGTACGGCCATGACCACGCGGCGCGCCACCCCACGCCGCAGGTGGCCACTTGAGAGGAGAAACGACATGAACAAGCGTGAACTGGGAACCAGCGGCCTGGAAGTGTCCTCGATCGGACTCGGCTGCATGGGCATGACCTTCGGCTACGGGGCCGCCGCCGACACCGGTGAAGCGATCAAGCTGATCCGCGCGGCTGCCGAGCGCGGTGTGACCCTGTTCGACAGCGCCGAAGCCTACGGCGAAGCGAACGAGAAGCTGGTGGGCGAGGCTCTGGCCCCCGTGCGGGACCAGGTCGTCATCGCCACGAAGTTCGGCTTCAAGGACGGCAACTCCGCAGCCGGCCTGGACAGTCGCCCGGAGCGGATCCGCCTGGTTGCCGAGCAGTCCTTGCAGCGGATGCAGACTGACCGGATCGACCTGTTCTACCAGCACCGGGTGGACCCCGCCGTCCCCATCGAGGAGGTCGCGGGCACCGTCCGCGAGCTCATCCAAGAGGGCAAGGTCAAGCACTTCGGCCTGTCGGAGGCTGGCGCAGACATCATCCGCCGGGCCCACGCGGTGCAGCCGGTCACGGCCGTGCAGAGCGAGTACTCGATGTGGTGGCGCGAGCCCGAGCAGGTCATCCTGCCGACCCTCGAAGAGCTCGGCATCGGCTTTGTGCCGTTCAGTCCGCTCGGCAAGGGCTTCCTGACCGGCGCCATCAAGGAAGACACGAAGTTCGCGGAGAACGACATCCGCAACATCCTGCCGCGTTTCGAGGACGAAGCCCGCCAGGCCAACCTCGCGCTGATCGCGCTGATCGGCGACATCGCCGAGGCCAAGCAGGCCACCCAGGCACAGGTCGCCATCGCCTGGCTCCTCGCGCAGAAGCCGTGGATCACCCCGATCCCGGGCACCACGAAGCTGCACCGGCTGGAGGAGAACATCGGCGCCGACAACGTCGAGCTGACCACTCAGGACCTGCAGCGCATCGAATCTGCCCTGTCCGAGGTGCAGATCAAGGGTGACCGGTACACCGCACAGCAGCAGAGCACCATCAACCGGTAGGACACCGCACCAGCAGAAAGAAGCCGGTTCCTCAACCGAGCCCGGCTCTCCGAACACCCACCCTCCTCCCCGGTGCAGCGCTCATGAGCGCTGCACCGGGGAGGGGAACCCCGCTCATAAGGAAAGACTCATGGAACAGCACGTACTCCAGGGCCGTGTCGCTCTGGTCACCGGCGGCACGACCGGACTCGGTTTCGGCGCCGCCAAGCGCCTCATAGAAGAGGGCGCATTCGTCTACATCACCGGCCGCCGTCGAGACGTCCTCGACGCCGCCGCCGAACGGCTCGGTCCATCCGCCCGGGGCATCCAGGCCGACGTATCGAGCAAGAGCGACATGCTCGGTGTGGCCGAGACCATCAAGGCGGGCCACGGCCATCTCGACATCGTCTTCGCCAACGCGGGCGGCGGGCACGCGACACCGCTGGCCGAGCTCACCGAAGAGCAGATCGACAGCGAACTGGGCATCAACGTCAAGGGCGTCATCCTGACGGTGCAGAGCATGCTGGACGTCCTCGGCGACGGCGCGTCCATCATCCTCAACGCATCGATCACCGCAGACATGGGCCTGCCCGGCTTCGCCGCCTACGCCTCGTCGAAGGCAGCGGTGCGATCTCTCGCCCGCAGCTGGACGACCGACCTCAAGGACCGACGGATCCGGGTCAACTCCGTCAGCCCCGGCGTCGTGCCCACCGAGGGCTACGGACATGAGCAGAAGCTCAGCGACGCCGACATCGCTGCCTACGTCGAGCGGGTCGCCAAGGAGATCCCGGCCGGCCGCGTCGGAACGGCGGAGGACATCGGCAACGCCGTCGTCTTCCTGGCCTCCGACGCCAGCAGCTACATCAACGGCATCGACCTCATCGTCGACGGCGGCATGACCCGCGTCTACGCCGGCCAGAACTGAACATCAGCGTCTCCTTCGGTTCACCCAGAGCCAGGAGCATCGCCGGGCTCCGCCGGAAGGACCTTCCGGCGGTCGTCCCCCACGGTCATCGGCCAGACCCGGTCCCGGACCGAACACGTCACCGTAGCCGGTCTTCTCCGCACCGGCCGCCTGCCGGGAAAGGCTGTCATGCCATCCGCCGGCGCCGTGACCGGCTCCACCCACACCCCACGAAGGCAGGACCCATGAGTGCCAAAACCCAAGAACGCCACATCATCTGTGAGGTACGGGCGAAGGCTCCGAACCGCGAACAGGTCAAGGAACTCCTGCTGGAGCTCGTCGGCCCAGCGCGCGCGGAAGCCGGCTGCCTCTACTACGACCTGTACGAGCAAGCCGATACGCCCGGCACCTTCTTCATCATCGACGGCTGGACCTCGACGGAAGCGATCGCCGAGCACGCCGACCACCCGAACGTCACCCGTGTCGTCGACCAGCTGACCCCTCTGCTCGAGGTCCCCCTCAAGGTGACCACCAGCACTCGCGTCAGCGACCCGCAGTAGGGCGAGCCACGCCCCGACGCGCACCCAACACCCATCAGGGAGGATCCGTGGCCCGCATCTTCATCACCGGTTCGACCGACGGCCTTGGCCTGATGGCCGCCCAACTCCTCTCCGACCAAGGCCACACCGTGGCACTCCACGCGCGCAACGACGCCAGGGCCCGCGACGCGCAGGCCGCGCTCCCCGACAACGCCGGTGTCGCCGTCGGTGACCTCTCCAGCATCACCCAGACCCGTGAAATCGCCGGTCAAGTCAATGACATCGGCCCCTTCGACGCCGTCATCCACAACGCCGGCGTCGGCTACTACGGACGCAGCCGCGTGGAGACCGAGGACGGCCTGTCCGACGTCTTCGCCGTAAACGTTCTCGCCCCCTACCTCCTCACCGCGCTGATCACACCGCCCGAGCGACTCGTCTACCTCAGCTCCGGCATGCACCACAGCGGCGAGACCGAGCTGCGTGATGCGCAGTGGACCCGGCGCCCGTGGCAGGGAGCCCAGGCGTACTCGGAGTCCAAGTTCTACGTCACCACCCTCGCCTTCGCCGTCGCGCGCCGGTGGCCCACCACGCTCTCCAACGCGGTCGACCCCGGCTGGGTCCCGACAAAGATGGGCGGGAACAGCGCCACCGACGACCTGCAGCTGGCTCCGGTGACTCAGGTGTGGCTGGCGGCTGGCGATGACGCGGCGGCGCTGGTCACGGGCCGCTACTTCCACCACCAACAGTCCCGCCGTCCGCACCCGGCGACGCAGTCGCCCCAAGTGCAGGACCGGCTGCTGAAGTACTGCGCCGACCTCACCAAGGTCGAGCTGCCGACAGCGGTCTCTGCCGACTGAGCCCGCGCCTCTCTCCCCGCAGGCGGGCTGCGTGCGCCCACCTTGATTGGAGCAACCATGACCGCAACGAACCCACTCATCACCCTGAACAACGGCGTCCAGATCCCCGCCCTGGGACTCGGCGTGTACCAGAGCGCCCCCGAGGAGACCACCGACGCGGTCCTGACCGCGCTGCACAACGGCTACCGGCTGATCGACACCGCCGCCGCCTACTTCAACGAGCGGGAGGTCGGCGAGGCGATCGCCCGCTCCGACGTGGACCGCTCCGAGATCTTCGTGACGACCAAGGTATGGATCAGCGACTACGGCTACGACTCCGCGCTGCGAGCCTTCGACGTGAGTCTGCGCAAACTGGGCATCGAGCAGCTCGACCTGTGGCTGCTGCACCAGCCGCTGCCGTCCGACTTCGAGAAGACGATCGCGGCGTACAAGGCGGCGGAGAAGCTGCTTGCCGAGGGGCGCGTCCGTGCGATCGGCGTGTCGAACCAGACGCCCAAGCAGCTCGACGAACTCATCTCCCGCACCGGCATCGTCCCGGCCGTCAACCAGATTCAGGTGCATCCCTACTACACGCAGCCCGAGTGGCGGGCGGCGAACGAAAGCCACGGCATTCTGACCCAGTCGTGGTCGCCCATCGGCGGCTCCTACGTCTACCGGGGCGCCGACACCAACCCGCTCGAAGACCCCGTCATCACCGCCCTGGCCGACAAGTACGCGAAGACACCCGCGCAGGTCGTACTGCGCTGGCACCTCGACCACGGCTTCTGCGCGATCCCCAAGTCCGTCAAAGCCCATCGCATCGCCGAGAACTTCGACGTCTTCGACTTCGCCCTGACCCCCGACGAGGTGGCCGCGATCGACGCCCTCGACACCGGCGTACGCGGCGGACCCGACCCGGACTCGCTCGACCTGGAGAACGCCGGCTTCCCGATCCCCGACTAGGGCTCCCCAGCTGATCAGGCAGGTCGTCAGCGCCGCTGACGCCCCACTCCGGCCGGGCCTGAACGGCCCACGGGCCTGGGCCTGGTGGGGCGTGGCTCTCCCCGCTTCTGACTCCAAGCCCCTGACACCTGGTACCCGTGCGGCGCTGACGCAAAGAACGAAAGAGCGCAATGACCCCGAAAAACATATCTATGAAGAGGCCGATCAAGCTCGCGGCGATCTCCGCGACGGCAGCCGTCATCGTCTCGGCACCGTACGCGTCCGCCGCGACCGGACACGCGGACGCGCGGCCCGCCGTCACCCACGTGAAGACCGTGGCCGCCTTCGACTTCGCCACCGGCGACGTGCCCGAGAACATCACCGTCGCCCCGGACAAGTCACTGACCGTCTCGATGGTGGGCACGCCCGCGGGTGAACGGCCGGCACTGGTGCGGATCGCACCGTCCGGGCACCGCACGGTGCTGGTCACCGGGCAGAAGGGCGACGGAATTACCGGCAACACTCGCGGCCACGACGGCACCGTCTACTACAACGTGTGGTCCTCCGACGACTCCCGGAACGGGGTGTGGAAGCTGCCGCCCGGCGGCACCCCCCACCGCATCGCGGCCCTGCCCGTCGGCGGAGTCCCCAACGGTCTGGCCATCGATCCGGCCGGGCGCACCTTGTACGTCGCCGACAGCCAGAAGGGCACCGTCTGGGCCGTACCGGTCTCCGGCGGTCCCGCGACCGCCTGGCTGGTCGACCCCGCCCTCGCGATCGAGGCGTCCGCACCCGTGCCGTACGGCGCGAACGGACTCCGCTTCCACAACGGCGCCGTATGGGTTTCGAACCTCAGCAAGGGCACCCTGCTGCGGATCCCCGTCACCGCCACCGGAACTCCGGGCCGGATCCACACGGTCGCCAGCGGCCTCACTGGCATCGATGACTTCAACTTCCTCAGCGACCACTCCAACGTCGTGTTCGCCGCGCTGAACGCACAGAACAAGGTCGCGGTCGTCTACCCGAACGGCACCACCAGGACCGTGCTGACCGCCTCGGACGGCCTCGCCTCGCCCACCGCCACCGCGGTGCGCGGCAAGCGGCTGTACATCACCGACGGCGGACTCAACGAGCCCCACGACGCGCAAGTGCAGAGCGGGAAGATCGACCTCGGCGCGCTGCTCTCACACTGAGCGTCCGGCAGTTCCCAGAAATTCAGAGGGCGTGGCCTGCAGGGATGCCAGCCAGGGGTCCCTGCAGGTACCCCTCACAACCGAGACTCCCACGTCATCGCCATTGCCGGTTGCATGGTCAGTGCCGCCTTCCGCTGGGGACGGGCCCCAACTGGCAAGAGCCCGGTGAGCACGCTGGACAGCGCCGCCGAGATGTCAACCCCGAGCCTCGGCGCCCGCCACAGCGCGCCCGCCCAGACCACCACCGTGACGACTACGTGAGGAGAACAACAGCATGACCACAGCTATGCGCGACGTGCCCCGTTCCGGGAACCGGAACGAGCGCCAGGGCGCCGCCATCGTCGTCGGTGCATCTCTCGCGGGCCTGATGACCGCATTGGCCCTGTCGCACGCCGGAGTCGACGTGACGATGCTGGAGCGATCGGCGGCCGCCCCTCGGGCTCGGAAGGGGGCTGCTCTCGGCGGGGTGAGTGAGGGCCTCCTCAGCAGAATCACGCGATCCCGTCACTCCCGGGCCGGTTCGACGCCACTGAGTTCAGTGGCCCCCGGTGTGCAGAGCTGGATGGCGGTCCACGCCCGGCTCCGGGAGGCCGTCGGCGCCGACCCCTATATCGAGCTGCGCCCCCACACGCTCGTACGGAGCGTCGACCAGGACGCGGATTCCGCGTGGGTGATCACCTCGGACCAGCAGACATTCCGAGGCGATGTCGTGATCGGGGCGGACGGCCACCGCAGTGTGGTGCGCGCCAGTGTCGCACCCGACAAGCCCGACGCGACGTTCGCCGGCTATCTGATCTGGCTCGGCCTCACCAACGAGTCCTCGCTCGCGTCCTCACGCCGCCTGCCACGGGACGTCGACATCCTCAGCGGCGATGAGGACTATCTCCTCGGCTACCCACTGCCCGGCCCCGACGGTTCCGTCACCCCAGGCTCCCGCCAAGTCGGCTGGGCCTGGTACGACGCGAACCACAACGATCTCCTACGCGAGACGGGCAGTGTTGTCGGCAACGTCGTGCACCGGTCGCTCACCTCCGCCGACATACCGGAGGCCACCTTCCGCGAGCTCGCGGACAAAGCCAAGAACCTGTGGCCCTCGCCCTGGCGCGAGGCCATCCTCGATTGCATCGAGCGCCGTGCCGTCATCGGCACCCCCATCGCCGAATACGTCCCCGACAAACTCGTCAACGGACGTCTTGCCCTCGTGGGAGATGCCGCGCATGTGCCGACCCCGATGACCGGCTCGGGCTTCAGCGCATCGCTCCACGACGCCGAGTCCATCGCCGCAGCCGTAAGCGAAGCCATGGGTGCAACACCCATGGCGCAGGCACTGCGCGGCTACGAGAGGGAACGCCTCCACAGCGTTCGCAGCATGGTCCAGTCAGGACAGCAGTTCAGCCGCTCCTTCGCCAGTGCGGCTGCCTGAACACCCTGCCCGAACGGCACCACCTTGCTGGCCCTCGATTCGGGGCCGTACAACCGGTCCGCTACAGCCGGCGGGCACCGACACGTCCCAGTAGGGATCCGATCGGAGCCCAGCACTGCGGCGCGTCGCCATGCGCGGCCACCTGGGCATGGGCCTGACGGTGGCCGCCACACTGGCAGCCAACCTCTTCACTGTCCGCTATCGAGCCGAAGGGCGTTGAGGTGCGCCTGGACCTGAACAAACTCGACCACCTGATCGCCGTCGCCGAGGAAGGCAGCCTCACCCGCGCTGCCGCCCGGCTCCACCTGTCCCAGCAGGCCCTGTCCACCTCCATCCGGGTCCTCGAGCGCGAAGTCGGGGTTCCGCTGCTGGAGCGTGGCAGCGCGGGCGTCACCGTACTGCCCGCCGGAGCGGCCCTGATCGAGGACGCCCGTGTCCTCAACGGCGTGGCCCGCGCAGCCCTTCACCGCGCCCGGCAGATCGGGCGCGGCGAGACCCAGGCCCTGCGTATCGGCTACACCCCCGCCGTCACCGGCGACGAACTCGTCACCCTGCTCGCACCGGTGACCGAAGCCCACCCCGACATCACCCCCGAGATCCACCAGCGCTACCCCTCGGAGCTGACCGACGCTCTCCTCGCCGGCGACCTCGACATCGGACTGTGCCGCGCAATGAAGCCCACCCACGGTCTGACCCGCACCGCCCTCGGCCACCATCGCCTGCACATCGCCGTCGCGAGCGACCATCCCGTGGCCGCCCGCACATCCGTGACCCTGCCCGAACTCGCCCAAGAGACCTTCCTGGTCTGGGGCACCCCCGGCCGCTCCGGCTACACCGACCTCCTCATCGACCACTGCCGCAACGCCGGCTTCGAACCGAACACCGAACGCACCGCCCGCCAAGGCACACCCCCATCACAGCCGTCATCGGCACCCGCCACCTCGCCTTCGTCACCACACCACCGGGCCCCGCCGCAGGCGGCAAAGCGCACGTCTCGCCCTCGAACTCCCCATCCACGCGCCACTCCACGCGCTCTACCTCCCGCACACCACATGCCCCAGCCGCACCACCTTCCTCACCCACGTGAGGATCTAAATCTGGCTTTATCGGTGCGCCTGGACCCACTCATCCGGCTTGAAGCGGCTCCAGGGCAATTCGGGCATGTGTCTTTGTTCTGTCTCCCGCCTCGCAGGACCTTGAGGAGCAGCGCGGCGCCCTTCGCCAGCATCTTGCCGACCTTGGGGCCTCTGGCGGACCGACGCTTCGAGATCCGTCTCGCCAGTGGATGAGGCAGGCTCGCCAGAGAGCCTCTGAAGCCCAGAGGGGCGGTGTCCCTCCTCGGGCTGGTGACGCTTGGGGGAACCAGCAGCAAAGTCATCGTGGGATACCTGTCCCGATTCGGGACGGATCCGGTGTCCCGAGTCGGGACACGCCGCGTGTCCCGGCTCGGGACAAGGTCGCCGACGGGCTGTACGGCGTAGTCCCCGGCGCGGGGGCAGTTGGTGTTACGGCCACGGAATCTGAGATCCCATAGCTGTCTGTAGGATCTCGCGGCTCGTGGTACGGGCCGTCCTTGCTGACCAGCAGCTCCTACGCTGTCTCAAGTTGATGGCACAGCCGGTCCGTCTCACGGCCGGGGCATTTCCTCAGGGTGTAGTAGGCCCGCCGGGACCGGTGGCGGGAGGGCCAAGTTGGCGAGCTGAATACACGCCCGCGGGGTGGCGCGATCTGCTCCACCCCGAAACCTGGCCCTCTTCGCGAAGTAATCAGACCTTTGTCTTGCGCCACGGCGCGGCGGGGTCCGAGAGCGTGTCGAGGATCAGCTCGCACCAGGTCACGGCAGCATTGACCGTCAGGCGGGCATGACGCACTCCAAGCCCAGACGGTGCGCTCGCCTGACCGTGACCGCTGCCGAAGCCCTGGTTGCGCAGTTCGGCGACGCCGACTGCGATGTTCACCGAGCCCGAAAGGATTCTCTTCACGGCCTTGCTGCCGTCCGGCCCATCAGGAGCCGAGCCAGCGTCGAGCTTCAGCGCCTTCTGGACCGTGCTGATCAGGGCCGGGAGCGCGGCGTTCCGGTCGACCTCGATGTTCAGCTCCCCAAGGGCGGTCTTCGCCGTTGCCTCGATGAGCTGCTTGGCCGCGCCGATGGCCCCATGGGGATCGGTGGTCAGGTCCCTCCGAATGCGCTCCAACTCGATCGTGATGCCGGAGGCGTCGCTCAGGGTGCTGAGGTCGCGGACCAGCACTGGCGGGTTGGACCAGGAGATCCTCCCCTCCTTATCGAGAGTGAAGCCGTCCCGCTCCAAGCGGACCCTGATGTCGTCAAGCCACTTAGGAGTTCCCTGATCGTCCGGGTTCCGGTACGCGCGGATGAAGTCCTCGAAGACCAGGAGTACACGTCGAACCTGGTTCGGATCCGACCAGTCCACACCCTCCGCGTAGAGCATGAATTCAGTCCGCCGCTGGCCTGAGTCCTGGTACTTCAGCTCATCTGGCGGGATGGGCGCGAACCCGTGGTCCTCCCACAGTTCGGAGACAATCCGGACGGTCAGGTCCGTGGCCAGAGAGCGGAAGGCGTTGCGGGTCGCCGGGCTCACCAGCTCCCGCCGTGCGGTGACGGTCATGGTCTGAAGATAGGAGCAGACCCTGACACCGTCACTGTCTTTTCCCAAGGTGATGTCTGATCCATGCCGAGCCTGTCTAGCCAACCAGTCTGTGGTTGCGGCTGATTTGGCCGTTGGTCGTGTGATTCGGCCACGGAATCTGAGATCCCACACTGTCGACGGACGGCAGTTCGCCGGGGGCAGACAGAAATGTTCCCGGGAAAGACTGGCCAACGGGCGCGAGGGCATGTCAACGTAGACGACCTTGCAAGAAACCCCAGGTCAGAGAGGTGATTGCTCGTGACCGTAGCCCCTGCGGGCCCCGGTTTCTCCACCACCGTCGAAGCCCTGCGACCGCGGCAGTGGCAGCTCGGCCCCGGTCAGCCGACTCTGGTCATGGACCAGTTCTCCGCCGAGGACTTCCACCTGATCGTCGATGACCGCGCGGACGTGCACGTCAGCTCCAAGGACGGCCGGTTCTACCTCGGCTGGTTCCCGCACGGCCGACCCGGCACGGACGGCGAGGGATGGAAGATCGCTGTCACCGGTACCGCCCGGGTCCGCGGCTACCACCTGTCGTTCGACACCGAGACGCCGGCCGACATCGTCGCCGCCGCCGTGGCGAGGGTGCTGGAGACCTCACGCCGCCTCTGACAGCGCGGCCACCGATACATAGCGCCCGTCCTATGAGCGCTGGCGGTGCCGTAGGCCGGCCCGGCTCCACCGCCCCCGTTTCCCTCGAACCCCAGGAGGCTGTCCGTGACGTCCCCGGAGATGACCGTCGGCGATCTCATCGATCTGTTGTCCGGCTGCGACCGGAGCGCTCCGGTCCGCCAGGCCATGAACCCGTTCTTCCCGATGGCGCACCGCTTGGCGCAGGTCCTGCAGTCGGTCGACGGGACCGGCCGGACCGTTGTCTACCTCGCCGAAGGGCGGGACGAGGACGCGCAGCTCGGTCACCTTCCGCCGGAGGTCGCCATCGCCCTGACGTGGCAGGGCCCTGTCCAGGCGCCCCCGCGCCGTCCTCGCCGCCGCGCCGGCGGCAACTAGATACGCACCGAGCCCTTGGAGGCGCCCCTGTACCCCGACCTTCCGCCCGACCCGTCCGACCCGCGCGGCGGCCAGCCCGCGTTCTGGGTCGGCCCCCGGCACCTAGCCGGTGACGATGGACGCCTCTACGACGTCGTCGCCGACGCGCTCGCCGGCCTGGGGTGGACGAGCCTGACGATCGTCCGCGGACGGCACGAGCCGGACGAGGAACCGGAGGACCGCCAGGTCCTGCGCAGCACCGTCCTGCACATCAGCCCCGACGCCTTGCGCTGGGCCCAGTGGGGGCTGGCGGACGAGCCGTTCCACCTGGGTGGGCTGCCGATCGCCTGGCAGATCTCCGCCCGAGCCGAGGCGAGCAGCCCGCTCGCCCAGTGGTCGGCCTACTTCACCCGTGACGTCCCCGGCGAGGCGGTGTTCGACTTCCTCGTCGCGCTCGACGCAAGCAACCAGCCTGCCTCGGCGCTCGCCGGACCCGAGCTGGTCCTTGACGCTGTCGCCGCCCACGGCTGGTTCCGCGACATCGACCAACCCCAGGCGGCGGCGATGGACCCGACGTTCACCTCGCACATCAGCCTGGGGGAGGTGCCGCCCCTCATCCAGGACGGCGACCTACGGGCCCTGTCCGCCGAGGACGACGAGACGGCACCGGCCGGATGGCAGGCGTGGGCCGAGCCCGTACTCGGCGCCCCGCTTCTGTGGGTGGCCTCGTTCGCCGCCAGCGTCCCGCACGATCTCGTCGCCGCCTTCGCCGCCTCCCTCAGCTCGACCGCACCGGTCCTGCGGCGGGTCCTGCCCGAGGCCACCCAGGAGCGCCTCCTGCGCGCGCCGGCCATCTAACGTCCCGCGCATGACTCTCGACGATCGCAGTCCGGCATCCTCCCAGTTGGGGGTGCCGGACTTTCTTGTTTCCCGGGCGAAGTGGCCGGTCGGGTCGTTAGTGCTTAGCCCATAACGCACTGCTGCCCCCGACCGCGACGGTCGGAGGCAGCAGCGTGACGCGCGCAGGTCAGCTCGTTGCCGTGGCCTTGGCGAGGGCCTTGTCGAGGTGGCGGTCGACGAGGGCCGGGGAGCCGGAGAGGACCAGCAGCAGGCTGCCGTCGCGGATCGCGGTCTGCTTGACCACGGTGCTCCGGCCCCCGGCGATGAACGTCAGAAGCAGGCTCCACTGCTCATCACCGCCGACGCTGGGCGCGGGCACCTTCTGCGAGGTCACGTCGACCGGGGTGCCACCGGCGACGACCTGATAGGCCGGGCAGCCTGTCATGGCATCGAAGATCCGGCCGGTGCCGTCGGAGAGCTTCTTCACGCTGTCGCTGTACAGCTCCTCGGAGATCTCCGAGGAGCTGTAGCCGTAGGTGAAGTCCGCCTTCGCCTTGTGCGGGAAGGCGAGTGTGCCGCCAGTCGCCGCGTCACCGCCCAGCTCGCTCAGGGCCGGGCAGCCGATGACGGTGACGTCATCGTGCTGGGCCGGACGCTCCGGCTTGGGAAGGTAGCCGCTGCCGAGGTCGCGCGGGTCGAGCAGGCGGGACTCGAGCGCGGCCGAGGAGAGCGCGGCCGGCTCCTGGGCGACCTCGGTCGGCTTTCCCGTACGGGAGGAGGCTGTCCGGTGCTTGGACCCGGGGGTGTCGGTGGAGCAGGCGGGCACGGCGAGGAGGGCGGCGGTGATGCCGAATGCGGTGGTGGCGACGCGAACGCGCATGACGGAACTGACCCCTTGGTGCTAGGCGACGGGTGGTCAGTGCGGGCCCGCGGGCCCGGTGGGGTCGTAGGAGTGGTGGTCAGTGCCCGAGGTGGCGCAGGCAGTCCTCGAACGTGGCGTGCGTCAAGTCCGCCGGCCCGGAGTGTCGGTTGTACCAGGCGGTGTCGATGCGCGTCTCCAGCTGCTGGTGTCCGGCCCTGCAGCGCAGCCAGATCTCACCGCGGGTGGAGAGGATGAGCCAGTCCCGGTACGCGCCGCACTCGGCGCAGGTGGCCATCTCGCCGTCGAGGACCAGGGGCTGCTTCCACGGCATCATCTTGCCCTCGACCTGGTCGTGGCTCGGCACCCGCAGCTCCGGCGGGAGGAAGTCGTCCACGATGGCGGTCGGCTCGGCGGGCTGCGGCTCGGGCGCCGGCACTCCGATGCCGGGCGGGACCTGTCCCTGCATCTGCGCGTGCAGCTCGGCGAACCGTTTCTGAGCTTCGCTCGGCCCCTTGACCCTGCGGCGTATTCGGTGAAACACCCTGGCGTCCTCCTCTACCTCGGCACCTCGTCCTGCGCGTTTCATGATCGTGCCCCACGTCGTCGGCGGTTTCAATTCACAACGTCCACAGTCCCTTCGGCCAGGTCAGCACGGGTGTGGCCTCTCGGCTGCCCGGGTGACGAGGAGGCCACGACGCATGTCTCGGTACGGCACAGCGGCGATCCGGGGAGCCTGCGTGCCGTCTGGTGTACTTATCGGGCCTGACGCGGTGACTCCTCTCCGCTGCGCCGCCTGCCGGGCGCGGAGGGCCTGGTCGTCGCCCTGCGCGTCGCGGACCGGTTCGCTGCGGTGCTGGTCTCGGGAAGCTGGGAGGCATCGGCGGGCAGGTCGGCTGTCCGTCGCATCCGCCATACGAGCACGTCGCTGATGGAGTCCGCGGTGCCCAGTTCGCGCCGAGCGGCAACGTCGGACAGGAGGGCGGCCGGGTCGTGGCCGGCGGCTTCGGCTTCCGTGATGGTCGCGGCCAGGGCGTACCAGCCGGGTTCGGCGAGGATCTGCTCGGCCAGTTCCGGGAGCGCCTCGCGCAGCAGCGCGGTCTGCCGCTGGAGCATCGGCCGGCTCAGACGTCGGCCGCGCTGGTATAGCACACCGAGCGGCTGGGCCGAGGCGGCCTGGTAAGCGGTGCGCAGGTGTTCGGCAGCTCGGGTGGCGGCCTCGGCCTGCTGGGCGTGGCCCTTCCGGGCGTGCCAGTGC
This sequence comes from Streptomyces violaceoruber, assembly GCF_033406955.1. NCBI lineage: Bacteria > Bacillati > Actinomycetota > Actinomycetes > Kitasatosporales > Streptomycetaceae > Streptomyces > Streptomyces violaceoruber. The sequence goes on from NZ_CP137734.1 coordinate 7,546,547, forward strand.
GCGGTGGCGGTGATCAGGAAGAACAGCATGTCGATCGCCATCGCCGTGGTGGCTCCGTCCTCACCGCGGCCGAGGGCCGGGCCGCCCTGGACGAGGTCGCGGGCGGCCTGTCGCAGGGCTCGATCGTGCCCGCGTGCGGCGCGGACGTGAGAGCGCGAGGCCCGTTCGAAGGCCGTTGCGGCGTCGTGCAGTTCGCGGCGGGTGTGAGCGGCGGACGTCTTCGCGAGGGCGTCCAGGACCTCGCCGACCGCGGCGATGTGGGCGGCGGCGACCCCGTCCTCGCCGTGGTCGACGACGAGCACGGCCTGCCACACGGCCGATGCCGTGCCGCGGCGCGCGGAGGCCGGACTGCCCGGCCCCGTACGAATCGCTTCCTCCCGCCGGGCCGCAGGGACATCCTGCGCATCACCGGACCACCGCTCGCGGATGCGAGGCAAGGACAGGTCGGGAGCGAGGCGCGCGCCGGGGTAGAACACCGGCTCGCCGTCCTTGTTCAGGTCGTCGGGCAGGGCGACCTTGTATCCGAGCAGGTCACCGGAGGGCGCGGCGCGCTTGCGGATCAGGAGGCCGGCGGCGGCGAGGCGGTCGAAGAACTCCTCGTCGCTTCTCGCGCCGGCCACCGCACGCCGCACGGATTCCCGCAGTTCCTCGCGGGCGGTGCGCTCGCGGCCCTGGCGCTGGGCCTTGTGGTGCTCGGCGCTGGTCGGTCGTTGCGCTGCGGTCCCGTCCCCGGTGCTGAGCTGCTTGAGCCCGTACTCGGCTTCGATCAGGCGGGCTTCGGCCTGGGATCGCTTGGCGTCGTTGTTGAGTCGGGGGCGCCGGCCGTCTTCGCGGACGAGCGTGGCGATGATGTGGATGTGGTCGTCGGCGTGGCGCACGGCTGCCCAGCGGCATCCCGCCTCGTCGGCGGCCGGAGCGATGCCGGTCGCGGCGACCATGCGTCGGGCGATCTCCCCCCATTGCTCGTCGGAGAGAACCGGGTCGTCGGGTGCGGCCCGGACGGATAGGTGCCAGACGTGCTTGGCCGGGCGGCGCGACTCCGCGAGCGTCTGGACGGGCTGGTCCAGGAGCTGCTGCAACTGTCTCTTCGTAGCTTGAGGATCGCGACCGGGGTCGGGAGCGAAGCTGTCCCATGCCGCCACGAGATGCGGATCGACGTGCTCCTCATGGGTCCCTTTGCCGTAGAGGTAGATGAGCAGGCCAAACGTGTTCGAGCCACGCTTGTGGACGCGAGGGATCAACCGGTTCGCCTTTCGGTGTCGAGGTAGTGCTGGATGAAGGCGTCCACGCGCTGGGTGGCGCGCTGGACGGCGCCGAGTACGGCTTCGGCGTAGGGGACGTCGGCACCGGAGTTGGCCGCCTTAGCTACCTGGTTGACGTTGTTGCCGATGTGGCCGAGGTGCCGGCGCACAGCGAAGAGCTCGTTGTGGACTTCTCGTTGGGCGGCGATTTCCGCCGCCGTACGGTCGAGATCGTGGGCGGCTTTGAGAGCGGCGTGGGCGAGGAAACTGGCGACGCTCATGTGGCACACGGCGGCTGCACGAGCTAGGAGTTGGTACTCGTCGTCGTTCATGCGGCAGCTGGGCTGGCGCATGCGCTTGTTCTCGTCGCGCAGGCGCTCACGCTGTTGCACATGCGGCTTTGAAGGGGCGGTGTGCGTGCAGTGCGCACTGTGGCAGGCGTGCTGGTCCTGCCCCTCGGGATGCGAGCCGCCCTCGGTCGCATCCTCACGGATCGGCGCCCCCCGGTGCCGTTCCGCTCCCGCCACTCCAGGGGCGGGGAACGCAAGAGCATTGCTCCCCTCGGGAGCATTGCTCTTGCGATAACTTGCTCGCCCCGAGACCGAGTTGGATCCGGGATCAGGTTCCAGGGTGGTGCCGTTCTTGGGTGCGTTCGTCATCGGCATTCGGGCCTCGTAGAGCGGGTGCGTTGCTGGATGGTTGCGGCCAGCGCAAGGACTTCGGCGGGGCTGGCAAGGACGCGGACCGGCTTGTTGGGAAGGTCCTGGACGAGCCACTGCCCGGTCGGCATGAGGACGACGGCGTGGAGGAGGTGTCGGCGGACGAGGAATCATGGCGTACCTCCTGAGAGGGGCGGTGGCCCGGCTTGAGCCGGGCCACCTTTACCGATGCGGGCCTTGAGCTGGGGCTTTGCCGGTTCAGCCGCACTCGGGGCAGCGCCCGACATGGCTATTGAGCGCGCGGGCCATCCGCTGCTTCGCGGAGGCAGCTTGCTTCGCACTGGACTTCGCCGCCGGCCTGCCCGCGTGCCGCTCGGAGTGAGCGAGCATGAATCTGATCTCTCGCTCGTACTCCGCACGGACGGTGTTGAACTGGTGGCAGGTCTTCATCGGGCTGTGCTCCTCGTCGTGTCGTCCTCGTTCCGCAGCTCGTGGAGGACCAGGCCGAGTCGGTCGTTACCGACTCCCGTCAGGCCCTGGCGGCGGATGATTTCGCGTAGCTGCACTCGGGTGATCGCGCCGTTGCCGTCCCGTTCGAGCAGGGCGGGAACATGGGGGCGCACCTCACGGACAAGCTGACGCTCGGACTCACCCAGCTCGCGTGCCTGGCGCTCCGTCTGCGGAGAGCGGGACCGGGCCCGCTTGTCCTTGTTCTTCGTCCGGGACGTCCTGGTCGGCTTCCGGCGAAGCGGGACCTTGTGTCCTCGGTCCTGGGTGGTCTCGGTCCCGGATTGTGGGGCGGTCGGTCCTCGGTCCTCGATGGCCTCGGTCCCCGTCTTCGCGATGCCCGGTCCTCGATGAGGCGGGTCCTGAGCTGCTACTTCTCGTATGCTGTGGTCGGTCCTCATGGCCGCTGCGTCCCGCGCTGCGGCTTCCGGTCCCGCGAGTTCGGTCCCGGGGACCGCACCGTCTTCAGACGGTTCAGTTCCCGCGGCCGTCCCCGTTGCGTCGCTCTTGGTCCTTGTGTCGACCCCGGATTCCTGGTCCGCCTCCTCGGGGACCGGTCCCCGAGTAGCCCTCGGCCCTCGGTCCCGGACCGGCTCGTCAGAACCGTCGGGACCGGGGACGGAGACCGGCACATTCGATGTCGGCTGTGCGGGGACCGTGGCCGCCGATGCGCTGCTGTGCGCTGGGAACCAGGGAGAAGGGAGCGGGACCGTGGCGAGCGCGAGTGCGTGTCGCCGGGCGGCGAGCTGGTCGAGCAGCTGCGCCCGCTGGAGAGGGTCGGTGCCGACCGAAGCCCTGCCGACCGCCTTCGACAGCCGTCGCGTCAGCCGTCGGCCGCGACGGCTCTGCTGCTGCTCGGATGTGCGCTCGGCGAGGCGGGCGGCGAGGGTGACCGCACGGGCGGTGGCCCGGTCCCGGGTGATCTGCGCGGCGTCGCGGTCTCGCGCGGCGATGCCCAGGCGGGACAGCAGCCGCTCGCGTGCCTCCCGGCCCAGGACGGCGAGCAGTCCGTGCGAGGCGGCACCCGGGGTGCGCAGGCGCAGTTCGATGCCCATGGCCAGGTGCCACAGCATCGCCGCCATGACCGGTCCGACGAAGGCGCGGACCGTGCCGCCGACGGGGCCGCTCTCAGCGTAGGCGGGGATCACCTGCACCGTGGTGATCACCCAGACCAGCGTGCCCGGCAGGCCGGGGGCGCCTTGGACGGCGAGGTTCTGCCGTGCCATCAGCGCGGTGGCGAATAGGGCGAGTTCGGCGGCGGCGAACATTCCGGCGCGCTCGGCGGTGCCGGCCATGTCGAGGTAGTCGGCGGCGAAGCGCCAGCTGGTGTCGGCGCTGTAGGCGGTGCAGCCCAGGGCGGCGACGGCGGCGACCTTGACCGCCGGGCCGCCGAGACGTTTCTGCGGACGGGTCCCCCGGCGCCGGATCGCCCAGGCGGTCAGCACGAGCGCGAGGGCGGCGGGCACGACGGCGGCGAGGAGGAGAGGGAGGTCCGAAGTTGCACCGAAGGCGAGGACAGGATGGGTCATGCTGCCTTTCCGAGAGGGGCCTGCGCCGGGGCCGACGCCGCCGGGCGGCCTGTCGGCTGCTGAGTGCCGAGAGCTGCGGGAGCGGGGGTGCCCTTGGCCTTGGAGGTCTTCTTCCGCTTCTTCCTGGAGCGGGGCACGCCGTAATTGCGGTCGCGGTCGAAGACCTTGTTGGCCGCTTGCCGGAGCAGGTCGCGAGCGTGCTTGTGACTGATCTGCAGGGCGGCGGCGAGCCGGTCGGGCTGCCAGCCCCGGACGTAGGCGTGGTCGATGACCACCTGCCGCTCGGCCTCCGTCAGGTGCACGTCGCGTCCCTGGAAGAACGCGGTCACACGCCGATAGTCCATACGCTGGTGCAGGTTGTCGTGCAGCGGGCGCCTCTCGGCTTCAGTGAGCCCGCCCCAGACGCCCTCCTTGAGGACGTTCTCCAGAGCGAAGTCCAGGCACTCGCGGCGTACGGGGCACCAGCCGCAAAGCTCCTTCGCCTCCGCGATCTCCTCGTGATCCCGAGGCCCGGGGAAGAACACGGCGTCGGCGTCCTCGGCGTCCATGCCGTGGCACGCACCGCGGACGTGCCAGCTGGTGTCTCCGATGCCGCGCAGGCCGGTGGCCGGCGCGTCGTGGGTGGTGATGTGGCGCAAGGCAGATCTCCGATGTGCTGCCGCACCGGCCGGGCTAGGGCGGTACTCGGGGTGCGGCGTCGAGTGCCGGATGCGGCACAGGGCGTGCACCGCAGCCGGTGCGGGACGGTGATGTTGCGGCGGTGCAGCGGACGGGATGCACGCGCCCGCAGCGCCGGTCAGGCCAGGGCGGGCTGCTGGGCCTGCTCCGTGCGCTGAGCCTGCTGAGCGGCGGCGAGGTCGAAGCGGCCCGGGTGCGGGTCGGTGCGTGGAGTGATGGCGCGTACCCCGTCGTTGGGGCCGATCCGGCGGCGTCGGCACGGCTCGCCGACCGGGGCCAGACACCACTCGCATCGCACGCTCAGGGCATCGGGCCGCCCTTGCGCGACGGCGGCTTCGCGTGCTGCCCGGGCCGGCCGGAACGGTGCGAGGGCGGCTCGGGCGGCAGGCGGTATGCAGGAGCCGATCTGGTCCAGCCGAGCCTGCAGCCTCGGGTTGATCCCTTCCTGGCTGCTGGTGATGGCCGGGGCCTGCGCGGGCTGCGCCATACCGGCGGCGACGGCGCGCCGGGTGCCGACCAGCTCGGCGGTCCAGGCGGCCTGGTCGTCCGGATCCGCGGACGGTGTGGGGTCCCAGTGGAGGGCCAGGCGGTTGCGCCGGTAGCTCTCCCAGGGGCGCACCACGTCGGCGGGCTGGATCTGGTACGGCGAGGCGCGGAAGTGCTGGCGGGCGGCGACGCGGGCGTCCCAGCCGTGAGGGGTGGCCATCGGCACGTCGCCGAGCAGCTCGTGCCACTGGGCGAGCTGGTCGCGTGCCTCGCCCTCGTCGGTGCGGGTGCTGCGGGGGTCGAGCCGGCCGATGTAGGCCAGCAGGGCGGCGATTTCGCGGCGGTCCATGTTCAGCCCTCCGTTCCGGTCGGCTCGTCCAGGGCGGCGAGAAGGGCGGCGGTGTGCTTTTCGGCCCGCGTCATGCCACCGGGCGCGGCGGTGTTCTGGCCGGGCACGGCGTAGAGGTTCGGGCGGCTGGGGGAGTGCTCCCGGGTGATCCAGGAGCGCCAGTCGGCCGCCCAGGCTTCCGCCGGCCTTGGGGCATGGCCCGCCCGGTGTGCACGCCACTTCGCGTCGGCGGCCTGCAGGCCCTGCTCGCCGAGGCGGTCGAGGTGTCCCTGCTGGCGGGCCCAGGTGTGGGTGGCGGGGTCGACCTGCCACTCGGTAGCCGGGAGGACGGCAGCACCACCACTGCTGTACCTCCGGTTCAAATCAGGTTCACTACGGTTCTGTGTGCCGGTGGCCGGTACATCGCTGTGCCGGTGGCCGGTACGCCGCTGTGCCGGTTTCCGCCTGGACCTGACGGTTTCCGGTACTGCCGGTTTCCGGACCCTCGCGGGGGATTCCGGCACCTCACGTGGGCGGATCCCGTACCGCCGCAGAGCCGACAGCCGGAGCTTCGCAGGGCCGTCGGCCGCGTCCGACACCGCCGTGTCACCCGCTTCCTCCCGCTGCTCTCGCAGCGCCTGTGGGACCGCTTCGGCGGCGAGAGGCAGGCGGTAGACCGTGCTGCGCTGCGGGCCCACCAGGTCGTCGAGCTGCTCCAGCTCGCCGGCCAGGAGCAGACGCTCGATGGCTTCGCGCACCGTGGAGACCGAGGCGCGCGTGCGCTTGGCCAGGCTGGACAGCGAGGCCCAGGAGATGCACTGCTCGTCGGCCACCCGGTCGGCGATCGACAGCAGGACCAGACGCGCGGCCCCTCGGCTGGAGCTGTGCTCCCATACCCAATCGCGGGCTTCGCTGCTCATCGGCCGCCCCCGACGAGGCGGTGGGTCCGGCGACTCGCCGGCGCCGGGGTGGTGGGGTCCGGCTCGGAGCGCTGAGGCGCCGGGGCGGAGGTGGCTGCCGCGCAGGCCAGGCGGAAGGGCCTTATGCGCAGGGCAGGAGACATGCGATACTCCCTTGTGCAGTGTTGCCACGCTGATGCGCCCCTCGGAAGGACTCAGCGTGGTGATGGTGGGCAGTCGCCGCCCTTGCCGGGGCGGTCATGCCGTTTAGCGTTCGGCGTCCGTGAGTTACCGCTCTCGGGCGCCGTCGCTGTTTCCTGGACCTTCGCGGTCCGTGCCGTGCTCTCCTCGCCTTCGCGCCGTGGGCGGGCTGCCCGGGGACGACGAACATACGCACGGACCTGCGTCAAGATCCAGACTTGGTTCTTAAACTCTGTACTAGTTGCAGAAAGTCCCCGAGTGATCACATTCCGCGGCCGAGGGCGGGTGGCTGGCCGGCGGACTTCGATCTGGGGCCGAGGGTCGGCTGCCGCGCCGATCAGGAGCGCTGTTCCGTTGCCCGGGGCGGCGGGTTAGGGGCGTTCCTCCTGGCGAAGCCGACGCCCCTGCGCCTGGAGGAGAGGTTCAGCGCGCAAAAGGGGCCGAAATCCGCCGTTCTGCAGGGCTGGAATGCCATTTGGCGCTCGGCGCCCGGCAGTTGAATCCCCTGTGAGTGTCGGCGCTGATTGTGCGGCCCTCTGTCCGCCCGGCTATTCGCACCCTTCGCGTAACGCTCGCCCTGCTGTCGGGTGCCGGTCTAGGCGCTGGGGCAGGGGTGACGAACATGTGCGGGGAATGCGCCAAGATTCAGATCTTGCTGAAATGCTCGCTGCGGGGTGAAGGGGCCGCCAAAATTCGGCTCCCTCGATAGAGGCGGCGAACGGGAGTGCGGGCGGCAACTCGAATCCCCCGACGTCCTCACAGATGATCTTCAAAGTGACCTCCCTCGTGTCGCCTACTGCAGCGGCTTCTTCAACCGCCCAGCCAGAGTGATCCAAGTCATATCCGACCGGGAGCACCCGCGCTGAACCAGCGAGGGCATCACTCACGCCCCCGCGACTCACCCCCGTGACCTGCGGTCCGCTGTATGGACGAACAGATCCTGGGCTTGGTCCGGATCATTAGTCAATGCACAGTAAAGATCACAGCGGAGTAACAAGATGTCTGCTACCGAAATGATCGCTGCGCCGTTATGCCCCTCAACTTGCCGATGCATACGCGGACTTCGCGAGCCCGGAGCGGTGCGACGGCCGCAAGCTCTCTGCGTCCATGGGGGACAAGTCGGTCAAAATGCGGTGACCGGCAATCTTCTGCCGGTCGCGCAGCGCCGCCATCGATCTATCATGCAGTGCAGGGGGGGCAGCACCTGATTGACATTGCATTGAGGGCTTGCACGGTTAGACCCAGATGCAATCTTGCAGGACCGGAACCGTGCAGACGAGAACTGCGAGGAACGTGGCATGCGCGGGGTCGTGAGGGGCGGGGGCGGGGAAGAAGGACCCACCGGGGTCGGCGCTCTACTGCGCGTCTTTAGGGCCGCCGCCAGCACCACGCTCGGCCGCCCGATCCTCCAGAGAGAAGTGGCCGACGCCCTGCATAGAAGCGAGCGATGGTACCGGGACCTTGAAAGCGGAACGATCACCCGGACCCTCACCCGCCACGAACTCGACACCATCGGCACGTTGCTCAGACTCGACCGCGTCCAGCGACGTGCGCTGTTCCTCGTCAGCAACGGCGGCGGCCTCTCCAGCCCGGAAGCCCAAGAGCCACCACGCATCAGCGACGAACTGCGCCTCCTGCTGGACCAGCAGCCTTTCCCCGCCTACGTCATCGATGCCACCTGGAACGTCCTGGCCGTCAACACGTCGATGGCCGCCCTGTTCCCGTGGTCGACCGCCCCCGGGGCCAACCTCATGCGGTGGCTGCTCCTCAGTGCCGAAGCGCGAGACCAGCACCTGAACTGGGAGGCCGACGCGGAAGTGTGCGTGCGCATGCTCCGCGACGCGGCCGTAGACCGCCCCCACGACCCAGACCTTCAGCAGCTCATCAGCGACACCAGTCAGAATCCCGCCGTACGCGACCTGTGGACCCGTGGCGCAGCCGACTTCGCCGACCACTACGACGGCCACCTACTGCAGATGACGCTCCCGCTCTTCGACGGCCAGGTGACCGAACTGGTCACCCATGTGCTGCAACCCGCCGGTCTTCCTGGTTGCCGCATGACAATCCTGACCCAGCGAGCACCCCAGGAGCCAGCAGACCGGCAGGCCGTCCAAACAATGTGACCGGCCTCCGCCGGCGCTCGGCTATCCGCGGCCCGGTCGGGGAAATTCCTGGTGCGCGGCCCCCGCGCGGCCTCTGTCAACCCGTTGCCAGGACAACCGTGGCGACGGTCTCTCCGAGCGCCGACTGGCGTTCCACGGGACGCTGATCTCAGCTATATCGTATTGGCGGGTGCCAACTCCAGCAGCTCCCGCCTGTTGAACTGTCCCAACGCTCATGCGACGCATTCAACTCACAAGCCCATAGCCCGACTTCCGCAAAGTTCGGCCAGAGTGACGACAATCACCAAATTGCGTCCCGTGACAGAGGAAGGGGCTCCTGTTATGGGCCTGCGAGAGCAGCAATACTGCGTGGCAAGCGTCACCCTTCAGGGGGAAGGGGAGAAGCCAATAGAATGGGCCAATGATCATTCACGATGCGCGCGGCGGACAACTCCTCCGCGTGGGAGACCCGGGGCAAGGGGTCCACCTGCTGTTCTCCACGCCTGCGCGGCCATACGGGGACGACCCTGCGCTTGATATGACCGTACGGGCCAAGGGCGCGTGGGTGGACGTCAGCGAGTTGGTCCGGACGCTGGACGGTGACGGACTGGTGGAATTCATTTCGTCACTGGCTGACGTATCGGGCAGCTGGAGTGAACCTCGTACTTGGCGGTCCAGCGAGGGGCAATTGCAGATATCGGCACAGCGTTCGGATGGGCGCATCGTCGTGACGTGGGGGATCTGGCGAGGGATGACCGAGTCCGAAAGTGCGTGGTACTTCGAGACTGTCACCTCCCACAGGGGCGAGGGTGAGATGCGGGAATTTTCCACAGCGTTTCAGGCTCTATTTGACGGAAAGTCAGAGGCGATTGCCTAGATGCCCACCGGTGCCCCCGGGTGTGCTGCCGCTGGAAGTGCGTGCTGCGGCAGACCGCTAGACTGGCCCATCAACCTTTGCCCGGCCATCTTGTGTTCTGACGCCTGCCCATCCAGCGGGGGCCTATGGACGGGCGGTCGGTAGTTTGTGGGTCTGAGTCGGCAGACCCGGACACCGGGGAGACCTACCGACGCATCCTCGTCCCCAATGTTCAGGTAAGCCCGCTGCTCGGCTGGGGACCGGAAGGCCCCGCGCAGGCCACCGCCGTCGGCGCCCATCCGCACGTACGAGTGCGCCCTCTGGCATGTCTCCGAACAGGGGTGGGCACCGGAGGAAGCGTGTGATGTGCGAAGGGTCAGCCGACCAGGTCCTCAGCGAGGGTGTTGACGTCGCCGGCACCGATTAGCATGACCACGTCGGCGTCCGTCGCCTCGTCCCGCAGCAGCCGGGCGAGGTCTGCTCTGCCCGGGGACATCTGCATCTGCGGTGCCCGGTCAGCGACATCGGCGGCGAGCTGCTCGGCGACGTGCTTCCATACCTCGGGATTTTCCCGGGCTGGGTAGACGGGCTCGACCCACGCGAGGTCCGCCGACGCGAGCACGTCGAGAAACCCGCCCTGGAACTGCTGTGTCCGGGAGAACAGGTGCGGCTGGAACACCGCCAGGACCCTTCCACCACGGGCGACCTGGCGGGCGGCGGCCAGGGCCGCATCCACCTCGACAGGGTGGTGGGCGTGACGGTGACCTCCTCCAATTCGGCCAGATTGCGGCGGGGGTGCTGCTCGCTGAGGGCCCGCAGGAGTGCATCGAGGCCCTGGTCCTCCTGGATCCTCGGATCGGCGGCAGCCTCCAGGGTGTTCGGGCACCAGCCGCACCCGACACACCGGCTCCGGGCATTGGGGTTGAGGGTCGCGGCCCGGCCACCGTTGCGGAAGTAGCCTCCAACTGCCTTGTCGGCGCGGCATGAAGAACTCCAGCTTGGTGTTGAGCGGTGTGTGCTGCTACCGGGGATGCGACACGTACGTCGTGTCGCGGGAGGGCATCGGAGCCGGCAGTCAGCGCGGCCTACTTGGCTGGGGCGAAGGCGGTGAAGTGCGCAGGCGGGTGGTCGATGGGCAGGTCGGGCCGCCAGGACGTGAGGATCTGGGCGCTGCAGGCGAACAGGCCGTTGGGGAGCTGGTCGAGGGGGTACCACGCCCAGTCGCCGACGCTCTCGTCCGGCTGCGTCAGTGGCTGCCCTTGCCAGGCGTGGACGAGCGCGCCGACGGTGACCCGCAGGACCCCCTCGACGTGATCGACAAGCGTGCCCAGCAGTTCCACGTCGCCGGTCCGAGCGACCAGGCCGGTCTCCTCGGCGAGTTCTCGGACGACCGTCTCCTCGAAGGATTCTCCGGTGGCCTCCACGCTGCCGCCGGGTAGTTCGAGGGTGCCGCGGCGATGTCGGCCCAGCAGGATGCCCTGCTCGCTGAGCAGGATCGCTCCGACGCCGACTGCCGCGTGGGCGGCCGGGGCTCGGGTGCTGCGTGGTCGGCTGGAGACGCGCGTCGGCCGGTCGGGAAGGCGCCGGGCGCGGATGAGCTGCTGGACTACCTTGGCGTTCTCGTCAGGGTGCGGGAACAGGTCGATGGCTTCGACGCGAAAGCCGTACTCGGTGAGCAGGTCCTCCCACAGCTGCGGTGCCAGGACCCACATCTGCGTCGGCAACGGCGGGTCGTCGCGCAGCAGGATCATCTCCTCGCGCGGCGCCACGGCCGTGGACGGACCGTGGCCGTGCAGATCGGTGTGTAGGAGCGAAAGGATCAGCGGGGCATCGGGACGCAGGCCGTCGCGCAGCGCAGGCAGCGAGCGGTGCGGGTCGATGAAGGCGAGCGTCCCGATCGCGTACGCGGCGTCGAACGGCTCGGCTCCGCCCAGGTACTCGGCCACGTCTGCTCGGACGAACTCCACGCCGTCCACGCCTGCGTGGGTGGAGACGGCGCGCTCGTGCTGGGTCGGGGACAGCTCGATGCCGGTGACCCGCGCTCCGTGTGCCCGGGCGAGGTGGACGGCGTGGTGGCCGGCCCCGGAGCCGATGTCCAGGACGCGGCGGCCGGTGACGTCGCCGAGGACTTCTGCTCCTGGCCCGATGCCTTGCCAGGGCGTCCAGCGGAGCCGTTCGGGGACGGGCGGGGTGTATGCGCGGGCGAGTTGGCGCTGGCCGTAGATCTGCCAGGCCCGGGTGTTGGTGTCCTCGGCGGGCACGGTTGCCTCCTGGTGGGCGGGTGTTCTGGGGGTCAGGTGTGTGTGATCAGGTAGGCGGGACCTTCGCCGCGTCGGGCTCGTTCGATGGCGTCGAGGCGCGTGGCTTTATTCACGGGTTGTGAAGCCCGTTGTTCACGGGTTTGGGAGGCGCGCGGGGCCATCAGCTCCTGCCAGGTCGCGAGGTCGTGGACGGCCCACAGGTCGTGTTCCGCGGGGTCGAGGCGGATCCGGTCGAGCTGGGCGGCGGTCAGCCGGCCTCCGTCGAAGATGAGCCCCACCTTGTTCAGCGGCTGGCGTGGTCCGGCGTGGAGGAAGTGCGTCAGGAGCAGGGGCGGCGTGTTGAGGGTGAGTTCCAGGCCGGTCTCCTCGACCGTCTCCCGCCGGGCGGTCTGCAGCGGGTCCTCGCCCGGGGCATCCAGATTGCCGCCGGGGAACTGCCAGAGTCTTGAGCCGTAGACCGAACGGAGCTGGACCGGACGGTCGTGTTCGTCACGGATGTACAGGCAGCCGTACACCGTGTGGTGAGGGACGGTCCGCGCTTACTCCTCGGCTGTCATCGGGATAGGGCGGCCGGGCCGGGCCGGGCGGTGGTCGAAGGCGAGGGCGAGAACGCCGAGGGCTTCCTTGTCCGGCGGGTAGATGCCGCGGAGGTTGGCGAGCAGCTCGCCGGGCGACCCGTCCGGGTTGATGCGTGCGGTGTCCTCCGAGCGGAGCAGGTCGTCGAAGGAGGGGTACGGGGTGATCCGCTGCGCGATGACGTCGAGTTCCCGCCCGGGGTCCCGGTCGTGAAAGACGAGCGTGTCGCCCACGGCGACGGCGCGCCTGCCCGGGGTGGCCACCCTCACTTCGATCGTTTTGCGCCCTGCTTCCACCTGCCGGTAGTACCGCCCGAGAAGGTGCATGTGATGCTCGGGCGTTTCGTCTCCGGCCGCCGGGCTCGGGATGGCTGGGATGGCTTGCTGGGTGTCGTCAGGCATACGTGCCTCCGTTCGATGCTTTCCGGCCGGTCGGTCGTGGGCGCGACGTGGACGAGCCCATTGGCGAGCTACGGCAGTTCGACCGGTCCGTAACGCGCGTGCGGCTGGCGCCGCATCAGGGCGTCGTACCGGTCTGCTGCCGAGAAGTGCCAGAACTCGGTCCCGTAGTTCGTGAATCCCGCGCCTTCCATGGCGTTGAGCAGCAGGGTGCGGTGGTGGCGCGCGTGGTCGCTGAGGTTCGGGGCGTGTGTGAAGCAGGTCCCGTCGCTCTCCTCGGGGGAGGCGTTGACGCGGGTGCCGAGGTCGAGCTCGTGGCCGTCCTGGCAGACGAGGGTCACGTCCACGGCCGCGCCCGCGGAGTGAGGCGCGATCTCTGGCGGTGACACGTACCGGCTGGCGGCCCGGTGCAGCTGCTCAGGTGTCCAGTCAGGGTGGGCGGCGGCCAGCTCGTCGCGGTACTCGGTGAAGTAGCGTTGCTGGAGGGCCAGCGGCCGGTAGCCCTCGATGAATAGAAGGTCGGTGCCGGCGGGCAGGAGCGAGCGGGCGTGCTTCAACCGGGCCAGGACGCCGTCACGGACGTGGGCGAACGCACCTAGAGGGTCTTGCTTGCGGGGGTCGACACGGACGTTGTGGTCGCGTACGTCGACGAGTGGCTCTCCGCATTCGCGCACGGGGATCGCCGCGACCTGCGGATCGGAGATCAGCACCGGAGGAATCATCGAGTCTTCCTGTGACGGATTGCGCTGAGGTGGCGAGGCGGGGGCGGCAGCGGTCAGATCGGTCTCGCGTACGATCCGGGCGATGGTGTCCTGCAGCGTGCTGTCGGCCGGGATCACGGTTTCCAGACCGCCGGGCAGCAGGTCCAGCTCGCGGTACCAGGAGGTGAGGTGGGCGTCGGTGACGTGCGCCAGGTAGGCGGCATCAGCCTTTGAGGCGTGCCGTATCAGCGTCGCTTCCAGCGGGACGTCCAGGTAGTAGCACCTGGACACGCCGCGGTGGTCCCGTACCAGAGACGTGATCATGTGGCCGTAGCGGTCGGCGTACAGGATCCCTTCGAGGACGACGTGGAAGCCGGCGTCGAGGGCTGTGCGGGCGATCGTGCTCAGCAGGGCGATGTTGGCGCCTCGCGCGGTGTCGTGTTCCCTGAGTACGTTCCGGCGGATCACGTCCTGGCCCACGATCGCGATACCGCGGCCGTAGTGATCTCGCAGGCCATGGGCCACGCTCGACTTGCCGGACGCCGAGTTGCCGCGGATTACTACGAGGCGGGTGTCTGGACGCCCGGTCGCTGTCGCAGTGGGCACGCGACTGGCTGCGCTGGTCATGCGGGCCAGCCCGTCTCGCTGTACAGCTCGTCGTTCTGGATCTTCTCGATGGCCAGTCGGGTGTAGGGGACGAGGTCGTCGGGAAGGGCGGCGGGATCCCAGAATTTCCACTGGGTGCACTTGTCCGGCTCGCGCAGCACCGGCTCGCCGCTCCAGGTACGGGCGCGGAAGAACAGGCCCATGCGGGGCGGGTTCCTGGGCTGACCGATGTGGTGGACGACGTGGACGAGTTCGACGTCCTGGCGCTCGATGTGCAACCCGGCTTCCTCCCTCGCCTCCCTGATCAGGCAGTCGATGGCGTTCTCCTGCTCGCAGTGGCCGGCCAGGACGTGCCAGGTGGACGGCGCGAACGCGGAGTCGGGGTGGCGCAGCCCGAGCAGCACCGTCCCGTCCGGGCGTTCCAGGTAGAGGTGGACGCCGATGATGTTGGGGACCGTGCCGTGCGGTGGCGCCAGACGCTGTTCCTCGGGCTCGGCCTCGGGTCCGCTCCGCATCGGCGGGTGGCCGGCGGCGTGGCGCCGTACGAGGTCGCTGGTCGTGTCCGCGATGCGCAGGCGGTGGAGGTCGTCGGGGGCGAACCAGGCGAGCATTACTCCTTCGGTCAGGTGGAGTTCGCGCGGGTCGCCGTTCCAGCGGCCGGCGTAGATGGCGATGGGTACGGTCGTGCCGTCGTCGTGGGAGGCGTACTCGGTGCCGAACGGGGACAGGCTGGCGATCTCGAGGCCGGCTTCCTCGGCCAGTTCGCGCCGCACGGTGTGTTCCAGGGTGGCGTCCTGGGGCTCTCGGCCGCCCCCGAGCAGGGACCACATGCCCGGCTCCCAGATCTGTCCGGGGAAGTAGTCGCGGAGATGGAGCAGGTACTCGCCGCGGTCGTTGTAGATCAGGGCGGAGGCGTTGGCCGTCTCGGGTTCGACCTGGAGCGGCAGTTTGAGCAGCTTCTCGCGCAGTGTCGGGGAAGTTACCCGGTCCACGGGACGCCACTCGATGCCGCCGACCTCCTCTTCCTGCAGCACGACCGACACCTCGGTCGTCCGCAGGCGGAAGAGGAACCGGAGGTCGAAGTGCTGGTGTGCGGGCTCGCCCTTGCCCGGATGGGCGTCGATGTCGTGGATGTCGATGTCCAGCGGCACGGTCTCGTAGCCCGGCCACGGCGTGACGGCCCGAGCCGGGATCCCGGTCTCCTCGTGCAGTTCGCGGATGGCCGCCGCTGCCAGGGAGTCGTCGGTGGGCTCAGTGTGTCCGCCGGGGACGAGGACCTTCCCGCTAGCCAGGTGCAGCACGTGCAGGATGCGGCCGAGCTGGTCGACGACGATCGCGCCGCAGGTGACGTGCCCGGTGAAGGTCGAGCGGCTGGCGATGTCCTCGCCAGGCCGGTCGAGGGCATCCAGGAGGACGCTGAGCTGCTCGCGCTCGTGAGGGTGACGGGCGAGGTAGGTATCGACGGTGGTGCGGATGTGGTGGTGCGACAACGACATGGGGACTACCTCGCAGGGACGTGGGGCGGAGGGAGCATCGGGAACGGGCTGGTGTCTCTGTCCGGCGGACCGGTGGCCCGGCCCGGCCCGGCGATCAGGGGGCGTCGCCGCTCATCCGGCGCTGCAGCTCCCACAGGGACCGGAACAGCCCTGGCTGCTGTGTGAGCTGGGCGTAGGTGCCCTCCTGGACGATCTGCCCTTGGTCCAGGACTACGATCCGGTCGGCGACGGCCACGTTGGTGAGGCGGTGCGTGATCAGCAGGATGGCGCGGTCCTTGGCCAGTTCGCGTAGGCCGGCGAAGATCCGGTGCTCGGCGCGGGCGTCGAGGGCGGCCGTGGGTTCGTCCATCACCAGCAGCGCTGCCCGCCGATGGAACGCGCGGGTGAGGACCAGGCGCTGCCACTGCCCGCCGGAGAGCTGCTGTCCTCCGAACCACTCGCTGGTCAGGAGGGTGTTGAGGCCCGAGCGGAGATGGGGAAGCATCTCCGCGGCGCCGGACGCCTCGCACGCGGCGAGCAGGGCGGCGTCGCTGGTGTCGCCCTGCCTGAAGGTGATGTTGTCGCGCATCGTCAGCGGCAGGTAGGTGAACTTCTGCGGCACCAGCGCGACGTGCTCCCACGCCCCCCACGGGTCCAGGTCCGCAGTGGAGGCGTGGTCCCAGGCCACGTCGCCCTCGGTGGGCAGCAGCAACCCGCACAGCAGACGTGAGAGGGTCGTCTTCCCGGAGCCGTTCTCACCGACCAGCGCCACGATCTCGCCACGCTTCACATGGAGGGAGACGTTGCTCAGGCTGTCCTTGGGGGCGCCGTCATAGCGGTAGGTGACGTCACGGACCTCGAAGCGCTCCGGGGCCGCGGGGAGCGACGCGGTCCCGCGTGAGTCGGTCATGGCCTGGCCGTGAGCGTTGTCGAGGAAGTTCTGCCAGTCCTGCACGTACCAGCCGGTGCGTACCAGGCGGGCCCCGCCGTTGATGATGCCGCGCACTGAGCCGGTGGCGGTCTGAAGGGCGAAGACGGCGCCGCCGCCGGCCGCCAGGCTCATCCGCCCGGAGGCCAGGAGCCACAACAGCGCCGCCCACACCGCGGCCGAGGCGATCCCGCCGGCCACGGCTCCGGCCAGCCCCATCCACGCACCGGTGTTCGCGGCCTTGCGCTCGGCGGCGTTGACCGAGGCGGCCAGCCGCCGGTACCGCCCGATCAGGAAGGGGCCGGCGAGGCAGGCACGCATCTCCTCACTGGACTCCTGATAGGCCATGTGCCAGCGGAGTTTGCTCAGCATCCGGCGCCGCCCGGAGGTCTCCAGCCCGGCGAGGTAGAGCACCCGTGCGGAGCGCACGTACGCGGCGGCCTGCGGCAGGCACGCGAGGAAGAGCAGGGGGAGGAGCAGGGGATGCAGGACGGTCAGGACGGTGGCGCCGGCCGCCAGCGTGGCGGTGGCCGCCAGCACGTCCTGCGCTTCTTCGACGAGGTCGGGAGTGACCTGGGCGCCGCGGTCGGCGATGTCGTAGGCGTCGTTGTAGCCGGGCTTGTTGTTGGCGGCCAGTTCCGCGCCGAGCGCGGCCTCGATCATCGTCAGCTCCGCCGCCCGGCCGAGCACCGGACGCAGACGCCCGGTGAGCCAGACGACGGCGATGCCCATCAGCGCGCGCAGGCCGGCGGCGGCGGCGATCACGGCGAGCTGCGGGGCGGCGTCCCACAGCCGCTCGGTGATGTCGCCCGAGGAGACCAGCGCGGTGATCGTGCCCGTGACGGCCAGGAGGCCGAGGGCCGCGAGGACACCCGTCCCGATCTGGCACATCAACAGGCCGACGGTCGCGCCGCGGTCCACGCGCCAGGCCATCCGCACCGAGCGCCGCACCAGCGAGGGCAGGCGCCGCGCCATGGTGCGGGAGGTCAACAGGGACCCGGCCCGGAGCCTCGACTCGTCGCGGTAGAGGTATTCCTCTGCTCGAACACCGGCGTCCTGATGTTCGCCGTCCGGCGCGGTCCCCTTGGGTGGTTGTGGCGGCTGGTCCTGTGTAATGGCCGAGGTCATCGTTCCCCCTGGGACGGTCGCTGCGGCAAGGTCGTGAGGTCTAACGACGCGGTTGCGATATCGAACACACGTCATTCGGTCGTGCTGGAAAGCCCGTGATTCCCTGCGTCCGTGGAACCTGCAGGCGTCCTGTCCCTGGTCTGGCTTGGAGCGGCTGCGGGCAGGAAATGGCCGAAACGCCGACACCGCCACACCACGTGGGCAGTACGCCTCGGCAGAGAAGGTCACCCCCTCCTAACCGGTATGGGAATCGGCCTGCAGCAGCTTTTCCAGCTCCCTCTCGGCGTGGCCGACCGCGGCCGTCAGGGCCTCGTGGTCGTGGGCGGACAGAGCGCCGGCTCCCAGTCCGGCCGCGGCGATCACCGCGGTCAGCGCTCCGGTCGCCTGCTCGGCCAGGGCTGACGCGGCGACGGGGTGGTGCAGAGTCTCTCGTGCGGCGTAGGCGTCGAGTCGGGCGACGCTGACGAGGGAGTCGAGTATCCGGGCATGATGGCGGCCGGCGCGGTCCACTTCCAGGGCCGACAGGCCCGTTCGGGCCTGGAAGACGGCGGTCGGCGGATCGGGATGGGCAAGGAGCTGGACGGCTTCCTCCACTGTGCGGTCGAGATCGTCTCCGGGGACGGGGGCCTCGGCGGGCCAGCAGTGCGCGTGCAGGAGGAGCGCGACGGCTTTTTCCCAGGGCTCGGTGGGCTGAGTGGTGTCGATCAAGTCGCGGGCCTGCTGGTCCAGCCCCTGCTCCATCAGGGCCATGATCTTGATCTGGCGACCATCGAGGAGGCGGTTGCCGATGCCGCGGTGCCGGGCCATGGCGTCGGCGGCCTCGGTCCACCGCCCGATCTGGGCGAGGGCGCGGGCCCCATCCACGAGCAGCGTGACGTACAGCTCCTGGCATACCGTGCGGTGGTCCTCGTCTGTGCCGGTCAGGGTCGAGAGGTCGACGGTGCGGCCGTCGATGTCGGTCTTGTTGCGGTGTCGGGCTGCGTCGTTGAGGCAGTGCAACAAGCTGTAGGCGAGTTCGCCGTGGCCGGCGCGGGTCTGCAGCCGGGCGAGGTTGACCAGTGGCATCAGTGACATGACGGCGACCCGTCCGCTGAGGCGTCCGGCGTTGGCGAAGACCTGGTGCTGGCGCCAGCACAGATCCTCGGCCAGGTCGAGCAGGCCGACGTCGGAGGCGATGAGAGCCGCGTAGTTGAGGACCCCGCAGGCGCGGGCCACCAGGTCGTGGTGGCCCGCACCTGCGGGCGCGACGGTCAGCCCGGTGAGGTGGTTGATGCGCTCCTCCAGGGGGAGCGCGGGCGCCTTGGTGCGGCGGACCAGGGGGATGCGGCTGGCTATCGCGGGGATCATCGGCTCAGCCCTTGCGCGCCCAGTCGACGACCAGTCGGCTGTATGGCTTGTCGACGACGAAGCGCGGGTCGTTGGTCGTCAGCCGTTCGCGCGAGTCGGCGACGGCCATCCGGAAGCCCGGCTCGGGGGCGTCGTTGCCGCCGGTCGCGTCCCAGGCGCGGATCTCGCTCACCACGCGCTCGGCGAGGTCGGCGCCGCCCTCGCCGTGGCCGATCACGCCGACCTCCCAGTACCGGCCCTTGTCGTCCTCGCCTTCGCGGATGGTCAGGTACGCGAGCGACCCGGCGTCGAGGGCGGCCATGGAGCCCCACCCGAAGTGCGGGGTGAATCCGGGGCGCTGGCCCGGCAGGCGGGACAGTCCGTTGGGGAGCACGCAGGCCAGGTACAGGTACAGCCACTCCCAGGCGGAGCCCTGGCGGAACTTCACCCCGGTGTAAATCTTGGTCTGCTGCTGGTCCAGGACGGTGCGCAGGGCGTCGCGGTCGACGTCCTGCTCGCTGAACGTCTCCAGGCGCACGTTGCCCTCGCCGGCCATCGGCACCAGCGTGTACACGTCGTCGCAGACGCCCTTGCGCAGCGGGATGAAGGTGGCCATCTCGCAGGAGACGGTCTTCCACGTCTCTCCGTCGCGTTCGAAGGCGAAGGAGCGGGAGATGCTCCCGCGGATGCGCATCGGCAGGACCAGGCGCCCGCCGGGGGCGAGCTGGTCGAGGATCTTCACGGGGACGTCGCCCGCGCCGACGGTGAAGATGATCCGGTCGAAGGGAGCGTGCTCGGGCAGCCCGGCTGCGCCGTCGGCCATCACCGCGGTGGCGTTGTCGACGCCGGCCTCGGCGAGGTGGCGGCTCGCGCCGGCGACGAGGTCCTGGTCGACGTCGAGGGTCCACACCTGCCCGCCGGGGGAGACGATTTTGCCGAGCAGGGCTGCGTTGTAGCCGGTGGCGGCTCCGGCTTCCAGGACCTTGTGGCCGGGCTGGGCGCCGAGCTGTTCGAGCTGGGTGGCGACGATGGACGGCGCGGAGATGCAGGAGATCATCTCCCCGTGCTCGTCGTGCTTGATCGAGACCGCGTCCTCCTTATACGCGCTCTCCAGGTCGACGCCGGGCAGGAAGGCGTGCCGGTCGGTGGTGCGGAAGGCGTCGATGGCGGCCTTGCTGTGCAGGTGGCCGCTGTCGACGAGCCGCTGGGCGAGGGCTTCGCGCAGCTGGTGGGGGTCGGTGGCGGGTGTCACGGTGGTCTCCATTCGGGGGAGGCTAGGGTCCGCGGAGGCGGACTTGCGGGTAGACACGTCGGCTCCTTCTTGAGTGGAGAAGGCGACGTGACGGCCGAGCCACGCGGTGGCGGCCTGCGCGTCGGCAGGCACGCCCGCACGGTTGAACGCGAAAATCGCGTGATGGGCGAGGACGCCCCGGATTCCGCGTATCAGGCGGCCGTCGGCGGCGAGCCGGCGCAGCCGACGGCCGGCGTCCTCGAACGCGGCGACGCGCTCGACCCAGCCGGCTTCCGCGTCGGGGCGCAGAGCGGCATCCGCATTCATCAGCCGCCGCATGGCGGAGACGGCCTGCTCCAGCGCGGGGCCTTGGGGCGGGGTGACGGGAGGCCGCAGGGCAGCCCATTGGGCGTAGACGTCTCCGGCTTCGAACGGGTCCAGCCCGGTCGCGCGGATCATGGCTGACAGCAGCAGCACGCTGCGCTCGCGGGCGCCGGGGACGCCGGTCTCGGCGAGCGCGGCCGGGCTGTCGGCGCAGAACACCTCGTGCGCGACCGCCATACCCTCCAGGCCGCCGAAGGCATATGTCTCCGGCTCGTAGATCCCGCCCGTCCACCCGGTGATGACGCGGTCGGCGACGAGCTGGTCCAGCAGGCCGGTGGCGGGCTGTTCGGTGCGCAGGCGCACGCCGGCGTCCTTGCGCAGGAAGTGAAAGCGGCGTTTGGCCAGCGCGGACGCCAGGGCCCGAGCAGCGTCCACCCGCGGATCGGCGAAGGCCACGGATGCGTGCCACCAGGACGTGGCCGGGGGGATCGGCAGGTTCTCGTCGACGAAGGCCATGGGAGGCAACTCCTTGCACGTCGGCAGGTTCGGGGATCAGGTGAGCAGGAGGGCGCGGCTCCAGCCGACGGCATCGGGGGCCTGCAGGGCGAGTTGGGCTCCGGCGCGACCTTCCATGAAGCCGAGCTTGGGCAGGCGCTCCCAACTGGTGGCCAGCCGTCGGTGCAGGTCCTGGATGATCGGGCTGAAGCGGTCAGGTGCGGGGCTGTCGGCGGCGACCGCGCGGGTGAGCGTCAGCAACCCAGCCCAGCCGTGGCAGAGCGTGGAGTCGGTGATGCGGGCGAGGTGCAGCGGGTCGGTCAGGGTGGTCTCGATGGTGTCCTCGGCCGCCCGGCGACGGGCGGGGTCGCCGAGGGCGAGCGCAGCGAGCTGTTGGGCGCGGGCGATGCCGGGCTGGCCGTAGCACCAGGACTGGCGGGTCGGCTCAGGCGCGGGCGGCTGGTCGGCGTCCAGGTGGGCTGCGGTGGACCAGTAGTGGGCGCCGTGCCGGTCGAGCCAGGTCGCGAAGGTGTCGACGGCTTCCTCCTGACCAGGGACGCTGATGCCGTCGCGCAGTGCGAGAGAGAGCAGGGCAAGGGGCCCGGCGATGCCGTGAGCCATGCCGTTATTGCCGTGCCCGCCGGCCATCTCCTCCCCGACGGGGCCGATCGGCGACCACCACCCGGGCACTGGCCGGCCGTCACCATGGGCGGGCTGGGCGAGCGCGACGAGGCAGGTGAGCACGTCGGGCAGCCGGGGCGCGGGCGGTTGTCGGGAGAGCAGGAGGGCGGCGAGTCCGGTCAGGCCGCGGATGAGGTCCCATTCGGCGAGGTGGGGCAGCGCGCCGGCCGCCTGGCGGCGGTGGGCGGCGGCGAGCCGGGCGTCCACGACGCGGTCGACGGCCGCGCGGACGTTGTCGTCGGCTCCGTGGGCGCGGGCCAGGACGAACTCCAGGGCGGGTGCGCCGTGGAAGAGGCTGGCGTTGCTGCCGGTGCTGACCCCGCGTGCGGTGGCCTGGGTGAGGTGGCGGCGTGCGGTGGACAGGTCGCGGCGCTCGATGTCGAGCAGGGCCATCCCCAGGGCGCCCTCGGAGAGGTCCTGCGTGCGAGGCACGGTCGTCGTGGTCATGAGCGCCTGGCCAGGGGGACGACGATGCTGTGGGCCCGGCCGCCGATCCACCCGTCGGCGTCCGGCGGGGGCGCGTCGTACAGGGTGGCGATGCCGAAGGGGCTGGCGTCCAGGTGCGCGCGCAGAAGGTCCAGGTCGATGTCGCGGGCGAGGTCGAGGGGCAACTGCTGGTCGTCCTCGGCGAGCAGGACCCGCTCCGGCACCCGGAACCGGGCACGCCAGGCGTGGAGTTGGTCCGCCCACTGCTGGAGGGGCGCGGTGCGGTCGGGCAGCGTGCGGCTGCGGATCTTCCAGCGGGCGGTGGTGAGGATGGTGCGCCGGTAGGTGAGCGCGGGGGTGAAAGGCAGGGTCCAGGCGGCACCCCAGTCGAACCAGGTCACCTGCGGGGAGGCGGCCCGGCTGAATTCGCCGAGGAAGCGGGCCATCGGCGGGGTGTAGTTGTTCCACAGGAAGTTGATGGCGGTGGGGGCCAGCAACTCCAGCGTCTTGCCCGTCGCGGATTCCACCAGCTGGGGGCGGCCGTCGGCGACGGTGACCGCAAGGTCGCGGGGGAAGAGGACGTGCGGGGCGGGGCGGCGAAATTCGCCGATGCTCACGATCCGGAGCAGGGCCTGGGGCGCGCGGGTGAGCAGATCGGCCGCCACCCGCCCGGCATGGAAGGAGAGCTGCACGAGTTCCGCCTCCGGATCGACGGTCGGCAGGGACGCGTACGCCGTCTCGGTGCCGGGGAACAGGTGCCAGAACCGGCCGGTCATCGATCCGGCCGAGCGGGAGACGGTCAGAACGCGCAACCGGAAGTCACCCCGGTCCAGGGCAGGGCCGGAGGCGGCGTGGACCTGTGCGGCCAGTTCGAGGTGGGGCGCCGCGTCCCGAGGCTTGCCGCCGGCCGCTGCCTCCAGTTCCTCGATCAGCGCCCCGGTCACCGCGACGGTGCGGCTGCCTTCGGCGGCGGCGGTGCCGGCCAGCTCCAGCAGCAGGCGGTCGCGCCGGGACATCGGCCTGGGTGGTTCACTCGCCGTGACGAACCCGACCGGGAAGCCCACGCCCCGGTCGGGGTCCGTGGCCACCTCCACCGGCACCGCGGTGTTCTCGCCGTAGCGCTCGGAGAACTGCTCGATCCACCGCCGCCAGGTCGGTGTCCCGTTCGGATGGGTGACCAGGCGGGCCAGGACGGTCGCTGCGGTCTCCGCCTCGGTCAGCACCTGCTCGGACAGCCGCACGTCGACGTCCAGCCGCAGGTCGCACGCGGCCCGCAGGCCGGCTGCCTGAGCGCGCGCCGCAGGCGGTAAGACGTCGGTGGGATCGGCGACGGTGGCGGGCGCGCGCAGCGAGGAGCGCAGCAGCCGCACCCGCAGCAGTTCACCGAGCAGCCGATCACGCGCGGTGCCGTCCACGGCGGGAAACTCCGCGGCCAGCTTCTCTGACAACTGGCGATACGCGATGGGCGATCGGGCCAGGTCGAGCACGAGACGCAGTGCGGGGCTCAGGGAGAGACGGAAGGCGGCGTCTCCCTCCGAGGGGACGTGGATGTGCCGGTCGCGCCGCTGGATCAGGGTGTTGACACAGACCTCTGTGTCGGCCATGCGTCCGGCGTCGCTCTCCCAGGTGCTGAGCATCTCGTCGAGTAAGGCCGGCTCGGGACGGGTCACGGCCTGGTGCTCGTCGCCGATGCGGACGGCCGTGGCCTGGTCGAAGGCGAGCGGGGCGACGCCGGCGAACAGGCCGTAAGGCGTGGAGCGGTGGGCGTAGCGGATCGCGTAGCGGGCGGTGGCCAGCGCCGCCCGGCGCATCCGGCGCACCTTCGGTGTACGGCCGTCGATGATGGCTTGCACCTGCTGGGCGAGGATAGGGCTTGCCTGCGACACGGTCTGGCGGAAGTCGGCATCGGACCACACCGTGCTCAGCCACTCGCGCCACTCCTCCGCAGGCGCCGTAGATGTAGGCCAGGGCGGCATGGCGGGCTCGGACGTGTGGGCCGCGGCGCGCAGCATGGTCTGCCCCGTGGCCTCGTACAGGCTGGGCCGGTGCCGTGTCATCAGGGCTGTCCTCATCTTCCGGTGTGGCGGGCGGGTTGGGCGTGGCGGGCCGGACGGGGAGAGCCCCGTCCGGCCCGCGTTGCCGGGGTGATCCGGCTTACGAGGTGGTGCAGGCGCTGGGGCAGGAGCTGCCGCAGGTGTCGCCCGTGCTGCACATCAGGACCGTCTCGGTCGCCGGCGTGCCCTCGATGAAGGTGATGTCGAGCTTGAACGGGTCGTCGTCGGCCTTCACGAGGTCCGTTTTCGCCGGACCGGTCGGCCTTTCGGCCTGGATGGCGGTCATGCATGCCTCCTAGGAGTGAGTGGTGCGGGATGCCGAGGTCCGGTCGGACCCCGGGGTCTGCTACCAGACGGCGACCAGCGGCGAAGCCGCCTGAGCGGTCGCTCGCCTGGGAGTCGGTGTGGTGCCGTCAGGTCGCAGCGGCCTGTGCCCGCGGGTGCTGCTTGGCGGCCTGGTCCAGCACCCGGGTGAAGTGCTCGCCCTGCTCATCGCCCTCGGCCTCCTCGGCGCGGAGGCCGCCGAACCGCTGCCAATAGCGTCGGCAGACGTCGTTCTCCATCAGCTTCGCGGCGTGCCACGGAAGGTGTCCGGTGCGGACGAAGCCGAGGCGGTCGCGGACGCTGAGAATGCAGATGAGCCGGTTGGCGGCGAGCAGCTGCATGTATTCCTCGACGTCCATGTCCTCGGGAGCCCAGAGCTTGGCGAGGTCGGGGTTGGTGGACATCTGGGCCAGCCAGTCGAGCTGGTTGCGGGTGAGGAACGCCTCGTTGCGCTCGGCCTGGTGCCGCGCGTTCTGCCTGAGCCGGGTGGCTCCGACCACGGCGGTGGTGAGGGACACGGCAGCACCGGCAGCGAGGACGGCGGTGGTGAGCTTCATCGGTCAACGGACCTTTCGCAGATCGGAGATGCGGCCAGTGGGCCGACTGAGGGAAAACTTGGAGCTCCGCCTGTTCACGCGGCCCCCGCGAGGACGACGGCCGGGGCTTCGTCGGCGGAGCTGTCCGGCGCGTAGCGGCGCCGCACCGCCTTGAGCGCGACGGCTAGCGGCGGCAGACCCACAGTGGCCCTGCGTGCGTCGACGGACGCAGGCGCGCGCAGCGGGCACAGCTCGATCCCATTGGCGGTCAGCAGGAGCTGGGTGCCGTACTCCTGGGCGCACCCGCCGGTAATGAGGGCGCGGTCGTGAAGGTGCGCCCAGTGCTCGACGAGCGCGTCGCCGGCCTGGACCGCACGCCCGAGCAGGATGGTGGCGGCGCGCTGGAGGGTGAGATCGTGGTCGCTGTGCAGGGCGATGCTCCAGGCGGCGCGGGCAGCAGCAGGGCCGACGAGGCGGTGGCCGGGCCACTCGTATTCGCCCAGGACGCGGCGCAGGAACTTGGTGTTGGCGTGGTCGGTGTGCCGGCCCTGCCCGAGTTGGACTGCGTCGAGCTCGTCGCGCACGCGCTTGGCTCGGCGCACGGCCGATTCCGTTGCGCGGGCGATCAGCTCGCGGGCAAGGTCGGGTCGCTGCGGTTCGTCGGTTGTCACGCGCTGCTCCGATCGTCCGCGGCCAGATGAGGTGCATGGGTCTGGCAGCTGATCAATGTGCTGAGCCTGGGGCGGTGCTCGGCGGCCAGTTCGAGGCGGGCGACGCGGTCCCCCTCCCGTCCCGGGCCGGAACCCCGCACGTCCCAGCCCATGTCCGTGAGCCGGCGCAGCAGGGCGGCGATGGGCTCGGCTTGGAGGGCGTGACGGGCCAGGATTTCGGCCCGTACGAGTGGGAGGCTCTGCCGGGCGGCGAGGTCGGAGGCCCACAGGGTGATCAGTCGGGTGATGTCGTCGGGCTGGTCGGGCAGGGTGTGGACGTGGCCTAGGCGGAGGCAGGGGCCTTCGCCCCAGCTGAGGCCGGGGTCGCGCGCGGGGACCATGCAGGCGAGCAGCTTTCCGTCCTCAAACAGACCGGCCGACCTCGTCTGCCGGTCGCGGAACAGGGCCGGAACGTCGACTTGAGCGGGCACGGGAAGACCGCGAAGGGTGAGCCAGCGCTGCCGGTCCTGCACGAGAGCAGCGGCTTCCGCGCGCTCAGCGTCCGTACGTAACGTGCGCACCGCGTATACGGCGCCCGGGTACTGTGACGCGACCGAGGTAGCAGCCGGAGGCTCTTCGTTGGCCAGGGGAGTGGGGGGCCTTCTCACTGGCTCGCTCCGCTCCGCGCTGCCGGGTCGGCGGGCAGCAGCTTCCAGCTGTGGGCAAGGATCACCAGGTGGGTGGTGTCCCGCGCGCCTGTGTCGGCGAGGAGTTGGTCGAGTGCGGCGCGCTGGTCGGCGGGGGCGAGCTTGGCGGCGACGGCGATATCGCGGGGGTCGCTGTGCTCGGCGACGGCCCGGAGCAGCAGCAGTTGATCCCGGCTGAGCGTCGGTGCCGGCCTGTCCGCCGTGGGCGAGGCCACCTGCCGGGTGGCGAACAGGCGGTGCACGATCACCGGGGGCTTGCAGCGGGGCGGGCAGTGCAGGCTCTCACGGATGTCGCGCATGTACTGGCGGACGGTCACGGCCGACAGGCTGGTCTCTGCCGCAATCTCCTTGGCCGTGAGGCCGTTGGCGAGGTGCTGGGCGACGCGCTGCAGGGTCGGCGTCAGGGGCGTGATCGGTGCGCTGGTCGTCACGGGCGGGGTCACGGTGTCTCTCTCGGCTGAGTGGATGGTCACGGGGAGGGGTGCCGCCGGTCCCCGCGGGGGACGGGGGCCGGCGGCACGGGCCCGTGCGCGGCGATGGGGAGTCACGGGGTGCCGCGCACGGGGGCTCATGCGGCGGTCGGGTCGGGTCGTGCCCAGGCGGCTTCGGCGGCGAGGCGCTCGGACCACTGGATGTGGTCCTTTGCGAAGGCGGCGTCGGCCAGGCGTATGCGCTGGACTTCGCCGGTTCCGGCCGGTGGGTAGGTGTGCTGGATGTCGCGCCACAGGCGCTGGAGGATGTACTCGCCATCGAGGGCGTTGGCGCCGTGCAGTTCCATGGCGTCCTGGGCGGACTGCATGGCCCACTGGTGGCCGAGGTATTTCGAGTTGATCAGGTCGGCGTCGCAGGGCAGGCCCTGGTCGAGGAGGTGCACGGCCTGGTAGGCGAGTATCCGGGCGGCGCGCAGGCGGGCCTCCATGTCGCCGACGCGGTCCCGCAGGACGGGCAGGTCGGACAGGGCGCCCTGGTAGCGGGGGCGGGTCTTGAGCCGGGCGGTGGTGGTGTCCACGACGGCTTCGTGGATGCCGAGGCTGACGGCGGCCAGGTTGGGGCGGCCGTAGAGGATGCTGCTGCTCTGGGCCACGGCCAGTCCCTGGCCGATCTCCCCGACCACGTAGTCCTCGGGGACGCGGACGTGATCGAGGTCGAGGCGGCCGGCGGAGAAGCCATGCAGACCGAGCCCGGCACGGTGGTCGGAGACGGAAAGTCCGGGGCGGTCGGCTTCGACCATGAACGCGGTCAGCGCCTGCGAGGTGCTCACGCCGGGCGCGGCGGTGCGGGCGACGACGAGGTGGGCCCCCGCGATGTGGCAGTTGCCGATGTGGATCTTGCTGCCGGTGATCACCCACTCGGTGCCGACGCGTTCGGCGGTGGTCTCGATGCCGCCGATGTGCCCGCCGGCGAGCGGTTCGGTCACGGCGATCGACAGCAGCAGGGAACCGTCCGCGACCCGGGGCAGCCAACGGCCCTTCTGCTCGTAGGTGGCGAAGTGCAGCAGGGCACCGACGGGGATGAGGGTGGCCTGCAGGATGGCCGCGGCAGCCGCCGAGACCCGCGCGATGCGGTGAACCAAGACGGTCTTGGCCACGTGTCCGGCGCCCAGCCCGCCGAAGGCGTCCGGCACGGTGACGGCGAACCAGCCCCGGGCGGCCATCAGCTCGGCTACCTTGCGCTCCACCCTGCCCGGAGCGGCCTCCATCCGCGCGGCGCGCGGCGCGACGTGCTCGGCCGCGAAGGCGTCCGCCTCCTCCCACAGCAGATCGTGGCGGGCGGTGAGGTAGGGACGCAGCGCCGGTGGAGGCGTGGTGGGTGTGGCGGACATGGTCTCCCTCTCCCTGGATGAAGGTCGCAACGCGGAGCGGCCGGGGATCGCCTACGGCTCCCGGGTGGGGGGTGTGGAACGGGCTTAGCGGACGAGGGCCCGGGACATGTGGTCCATCACCTGCGCGCCGGTGTTGATGGTGATGTCCCTGATCCGTCGGGCCTCGCGCAGAGGCCGCTTCTCGGGGTCGATGACGCACACCGTGCCCAGCACGGTGCCGCTTTCGTGGATCAGCGGTGCGCCGAAGTAGGAGCGGATCCCGACGGCGTCGACCACTGCGTTGCCGCTGAAGCGCGGGCTGGCGTGTACATCGTGTAGCGGGAGGGCCTTCTTGCGGGTCATGACCTCCGGGCACCAGCCGTGGTCGCGGCTCATGGTGCGGCCGACGATGACGTACCCGCTGTCCGCGGGCGGCTGGTGCAGCCCGACGAAGGTCTGCTTCTCCAAGCCCAGGTTGACGAAGCCGTACAGGAA
The DNA here is from genome assembly GCF_033406955.1 of Streptomyces violaceoruber. NCBI lineage: Bacteria > Bacillati > Actinomycetota > Actinomycetes > Kitasatosporales > Streptomycetaceae > Streptomyces > Streptomyces violaceoruber. The sequence continues at coordinate 7,575,156 of NZ_CP137734.1, forward strand.
CCCGGCCTGCTCAGCCATGTCGCGGGCCAGCTCGTCGAAGTCCTCGTTGGCCACGGGGGGCACGCCCAAGCGGTTGAGCAGCTCGTAACGCTGCGCCAGTTCCAGCGTTTGCTGAGGCCGCTGGCTGGTGAGGGCGGTGCCGGGCGGGGTGAACGGGCCGCGGTTGGTGTCCCGCATGTCGCGCCGCGGCAAGGACCCTGCGGGCGGGGTGGTCTGCGGCGTGCGGTAGGGGGTGCTGGGGTGCTGTGACATCAGGCGTCCTGGAGGGGCGTAGAGGGGGCGTGACCAGTGCGATTGGTGGTGGCGGCGCTGTTCACGGCGTGGTCGACGAGGGCCAGCAGAACGCCGGCGACGTGATTCGTGTCGCGGGCGTCGCAGGTGACCACCGGTACGGCAGCGGGGAGTTCGAGAGCGGTGCGGACCTGCTCGGGGTGGTAGCGGTGCGCCCCGTCGAACTGATTGACGGCGACGACGAAGGGCAGGCCGATGTCCTCGAAGAAGCTGACGGGGGTGAAGCTGCTCTCCAAGCGGCGGGTGTCGACCAGGACGACCGCGCCGACGGCGCCGCGGGAGAGGTCGTACCAGAGGTCGACGAACCGGTCCTGGCCCGGCGTGCCGAACAGGAACAGCTCCAGAGGCATCGGCGCGTCGGGCAGGCTCAGGCGGCCGAAGTCAAAGGCGACCGTGGTGGTCTGCTTCGCCTCGATGCCCGCCAGGCTGTCGACGTCCGCGCTCGCCTCGGTGAGGTACTCCTCCGTGCTCAGCGGCGTGATCTCGCTGACGGCGCCCACGGCGGTGGTCTTTCCCGCGCCGAAACCGCCGGCGATCACGATCTTCAGCACGGTCGGCGCACCGGCCCGCGGGTACGGCGAACTCCGCGGCACGGCGGTCGGGTCATCCGGCCTGGGGATAGGCGACGGCATCAGGCCACTTCCTCTTCAGGCCGGCGGTAACGGCTGCCAGCAGTTGGGTAGACGGACCGGATCCTGCGCCGGTATCGGCATAGGACTGGGGCAGGGGGACGACGAGGGCGTCGGCGTCCAGGAGGTCTGAGACGAGCACTTTGACGGCGCTGACGGGCCGGCCAAGGCGTCCCGCCAGCTCGACCACCGACCGTCGGCGCTCCCGGCACAGGGCGAGGATTTCCTCGCACTCCTCGGCCTGCGCCGGGCCTGGCCTTCCCTGCCCGGCCTCCAGCACGGTTTCCAGAGCGAGCAGGTGCCGCGGCCTGGTACGCCCGCGCACCACGGTGTACGTCCGCACGAACGCCGACTCCTCGGCCGCGCGGCCGTACGTGGTCACCGGACCTCTCCGCCCGTGCCGACGCGGACGGGGATCACCATGTACGGGGCGAACTTCGCAACGAGCCGGCCCATCTCGAAGCCGACGGTGCCCACGTCGGCGTCCCTGGTGGCGATGACGGCGAGGATCGTGTCCACCTCACCGCGTTCGTTACCGGGGTGGTTGTCGAAGGCCGCGCTGCACCCGGCGCTCTGTACGAAGAACAGGCAGTCGTCTCGCTCGATGATGACCTGCCGGGCCGGCCTCTTCTTGTGGCTCGGGCCGGTGATGTTCGCCGCGAGGGAGGCAACGCCGCTGAAGGCGGCCGACAGTTCGTCCGCCCAGTCCTTGTCGACGTCGCTGTCCAGCAGCCGCAGTCCGTCGCGCGAGAGCAGGACGGCGTGCGTGACGCCCTGCGTCTCGGAGGCGTACTGACGCAGCAGCCAGACCATGCTGTCCCGCTGTCCGCTTGGCGTCGTCGCAGATGCAGCGTTGCCGTCGGTCACGTTGTTCATCGCGGGGTGGGTGCTCATGAGGATCGCTCCAGAAGGGGGAAGGGCCAGTGGGTGTACCGGCCACCGGGAACGCGGAAGGACGGGTCAGGGGGTGGGGTGTTCTGTCGAGGCGGGAGAAGGACTGGCGCTGCCGCCGGCCTGGAGGCCGTTGCGGAAGGCGGCTGCGAGCCCGGGCGTCGCCGCGGACACGGGGGCTTGCTCACGCTCCTGTGGTGGACGGAAAGATCCCGTCCGGCGTGTGCGTGTCGGCAGAGCGGGCGCGTCAGTCGACTGACTTGCCTCCGCGGTCGGTGACTCAGCGACGCCACGGCGTGCGGCCTGTGCTGCCTCCGGGACGGCGGGAGTCGCGGCCACCTGCTGCGGCTGCCGCCCGGAGCCGCGAGCTTCCTCGGGCGGCGGCGGGCCCGCATCCTCGACCGATGGAATTGCTACCAGGAGCCGTGCCGGTATGACGACCAGGGCGGTGGTGCCTCCCGTCGTATTCTCCTGCAGGAGGACGGTCATCCCGTGTGACTGGGCGATCTTCGCGGCGACCAGCAGGCCGAGCTGCCCGGCCCGGACTTGGCCGCTGACGTCGACCTCGTCCGGGGCTTTGAGCAGGTGGTTCATCTGTGCCCGTGTCTGCGGGTGCATGGGGATGGCGCGGTCCTCGACCTCGATGGCCAGCCCGTGTGGCACCCGCTGTGCGCGCACCATCACCCGCGTCTCTGGATCGGAGCACTCGCAGGCGTTCTCGATCAGCTCGGCCAGCAGGTGCGTCAGGTCCGGCCCCACATGGCCGGGCAACCCCAGCTCGGCGCCCACGGATCCGGCCGCGACGGCCACCCGCGGATACTGCACGACCTCGGAGACAGCGCCACGCAGGGCCGTTGTGACGGGAACGGGCCGGCGCACGCTGCGCAGGGACTGTCCGCCCAGGACCGCCGTGCTCTCGACCTGGCGGCGCATCCGCGTCACGAGGTGATCGATCTCGAAGATCTTGGCCAGCAGCTCCGGGTCGTCGGTCAGCATCTCCAACTGGCTCAGTGCCTGGAGTGCCTTGCTGACCAGGGCGTGCTCGCGCATGGCCAGGCGGCGAAGCACTTCCAGGAGGACCACGGACTGGGACTCGTCGTGCACGCGGATCAGCGACATGATGGCTTGCGCCTGGAGGGCACTCAGCGCGTTGTCGATCCCGGCGTTCGGGGTGGACGACTGCGCGGTGTGCGGGTCCGGCAAGGCTGGACGTTTTCCGCGGCACAGCTCGTCCGCCGACCACTGCACCGACTTCTCAACGGCTGCCGCTGCCCCTGTGACCGCTGTCAGCGCTGCTGCCTGGGACTCCGCCACTGCCGACTGCACGGCGCTGGCGACGGTGCGTGTTCCGTGTGCCGCCACCGCGACGACCCCCGCTAGTCCGCAGACCAGGCCGGCCAGGACCCAGCCGGGGCCTACGACGGACCCCGACCGGAGAGCGAAGGCGGCGAGCAGCAGCGCGGCTAGGAGTGCCAGGGGCAGTGCCACGGCGCGACGGGCGAGGTGCAGCGTGGTCGCGTCGACCGGGGGCCGCCGTCTGCGGTGGCCGGTAGCGGCCGGCCGTGCCGGGAAGGCGCTGTCAGGCATGGGAATCCTCGTCAGGGGGTGGGGTGGCTAGGCGTGCTGCGGCGTCAGGTCGGCGGTGGACTGGCGCGTGCTGCGGGAGGTTGAGCGGGGTGCGGGAAGCGCGAGCGCGGCGTGGCGGGGGGAGGACTGCGTCGCCATCTGCTGAAGGAGCAGGGCGCTTTGGATCAGGCCCATGTGGCTGAACGCCTGCGGGAAGTTGCCGAGCTGTCGCTGCTGGACGGGGTCGTACTCCTCCGCCAGGAGCCCGAGGTCGTTGCGCAGAGCCAGGAGGCGTTCGAACAGGGCGCGCGCCTCGTCAAGGCGGCCGGTCAGGGCGAGGCCGTCGATGAGCCAGAAGTTGCACAGGAAGAAGGCGCCCTCGTCGCCGGTCAAGCCGTCCACCCCGACGTCCTCACCGCAGGTCGGGTACCGGTACACGAGCCCGTCGTCCGTGGAGAGTTCACGACGGACCGCATCCACGGTGCCGATGACGCGCGGGTCATCGGGCGACAGGAAGCCGGTGCGGGGGATGAGCAGGGTGGCGGCGTCCAGTTCCTGCGAGCCGTAGGATTGGGTGAAGGTGTTGCGTACCGGGTCGAAGCCCTTGTCACAGACCTCCCGGTGGATCGCCGCTCGCAGCTCGACCAGCGGGGTCACGTCGATGTTGAGGGCGCCGGCTTCGGTCAGGCGGATGGTGCGGTCGACCGCCACCCAGACCATCACCTTGGAATGGACGAAGTGTCGGCGTGCGCCGCGGATCTCCCAGATGCCCTCGTCGGGCTCCCGCCAGCGTTGGACCAGGTGCTCGATGAGTCGCTGGTGCAGGACCGCGGTGTCGGCGCAGTGGGCGACTCCGCTCTGGTGCGCGAGGTACAGGGTGTCGATGACCTCGCCGTACACGTCCAGCTGCAGCTGGTCCGCAGCCCCGTTCCCGACCCGTACCGGAGCCGATCCCTCGTACCCGGGAAGCCAGGGAAGCTCCCGCTCCCGCAGGTCACGCTCCCCGGTGATCCCGTACATGATCTGCAGGTTCTCCGGGTCCCCGGCCACGGCCCGCAGGAGCCATCGCCGCCATGCCTGTGCCTCCTGCCGGTATCCGGTTCCCAACAGCGCGGCAAGCGTCGTGGCGGCGTCGCGCAGCCAGGTGAAGCGGTAGTCCCAGTTCCGGTCGCCTCCGATCTCCTCGGGCAGCGACGTGGTCGGTGCCGCGACGATCCCGCCGCTCGCCCCGTACGTCATCGCCTTCAACGTGATCAAGGAACGGACCACGGCCTCGCGGTAGGGCCCGTCGTAGGTGCACGCCTGTGTCCAGTCCTGCCAGAAGGCGAGCGTCTCAGCGAGCACGGTCTCCGGATCAAGAACGTCGGGCGCGGCGGCGTGGGACGGGCCCCAGCTGAGCACGAACGCCACGCTCTGCCCGGCCCCGATGACGAAGGCGCCGACGACCACGCCGTCCTTCTCCACCTGCGGAACGCAGGTGTCGAGCCATAGAGCGTCCGCGCCGGCCTCCGCGACCATGCGCCCACCGACCTCGTGAATCCACGGGCTGACGCTGCCGTATCCCGGCCGAGGACGCATGGCCGAGACCATCTCCACCTCGCCGGTCAGGCCCTCGACGATCCGGACCACCTGCGGGGTGCCGTCGCGCGGCGGCATGAAGTCCAGGACACGGACCGAACCCGCCGGGGTGCGCCACACCGATTCGAGGACGAGCGAATCACCGCGGTACTGGCGCTCAGCGACCTTCTCTGAGCCGCTCCGGCCTGCGGACGAGGCCGGTGCGATCTGCCAGGAGCCGTGCTCCTGCGTACCCAGGAGCCCGGCGAAGACAGCTGGCGAGTCGAAGCGGGGCAGGCACAGCCAGTCGATCGAACCGTCATCGCAGACGTGGGCGCTGGTCTGCGTGTCGCCGATCAGGCCGTACTGCTCGATGCGCGGAAGGCGTTTCATCGTGTAGATCTCCGTTGAGCCCCGCGAACGGGGTGGGCTTCAGAGCCGTCAGGGGCGGCCGGTGAACTGTCGGTGAGGCGGGGCATTGCCGAGGCGGTGACTCGATCTGCGCAGGTGAGGTCTCCTCGCCGACTTGCGGGGACTGATGGCGCGGTCACCGCGGAGAACCAGCCACGCTGTAGGACCGAGGATCAGGGCAATCAGAACCGCTCCGGTCACGGTCATGCCCGCGGTACGGAGGCAGCTAGGACGAGGCAGGCGAGTGCAAGGGCGAAGACCGCGCCACGCAGGATGTTGATTCGAGGCGTCCACCGACGCCGTCCTTGCTGCTGCTTCGCACGGCCGCTGCCGCAGGTCTCCACTGTTGCGGCGAGCTCCTGGGTCGCCTTGGCGAGTTGGACCAGGTACACCCTGCTGGGCACATAGCCGTCGGGGGCCCCCGCCGAGCCGAGTTGCTGGGCGTGGCGCAGAACCGGTGTCTCCTTCGGCACCATGACGCCGAGTCGGTTGATGTGACCCCGCAGACGCCTTGCGAGGTCTTCCACGTCAGCAGCGGTCTCCGGCAGCGGTGATTCCTCGTCCAGCACGAGCGCCACCGTCTCCGCCGTGGCCACCGCTTGATCGGTCGCCCGGACCGGCTCGTCGGTGACGCGAACCTTCCTGCTGGGCGCGACGCGCTGACCGTCCGCCTGCCGTGGAGCCAGCGAAAGACGCATGTCACAACTCCTGTTTGCATCAAGCCAAGTTGACTGAGGTTCACCGTGCGGCGGCGTCGGTTGTCGTGCAAAGTGAGTGATCTGGTGGCTACGTTGAGCGAACCGTGAATCGCCGCCGAGGGGTATGCCTGCGCGACTCCCGGGGCCGTCAAAGACGTCAAAGATCATTTCGGAACCGAGGGACAACCCATGGCCCGTGCGCGAAACGAAGCCCTCGTTGCACTTCTGCGTGAAGCTGGCTGGTCCCAGCCACAAGTAGCCGCAGCGGTCGCCCGGGTAGCCGCGGAGAGCGGGGTGCGTGAGCTGGAGGCGATCTCCCGCTCGCACATCGCCATGTGGGTGCAGGGCACACAACCGAGCGGCCAGGCACCTCATATCCTGCGCGAGACGCTGTCCCGTAGACTCGGCCGCCACCTCACCCTGGCCGACCTCGGGCTGGAAGGTAAAGCCACAGGCCAAACCGACAGCGGTTCCGACTGGAGCGTCGACCCTCTGACCGTGCTGGCCGAGCTGGGAAGCGACGACCTCGATATGCACCGACGTAAGCTGCTGGCGACCGCCGCATACTCGGCCGCCGGCCTCGCCTTGCCCACCGCCTCGTGGTGGGCAGCCGCCCCCGCCGCGGCGGCGAAGCGGCCGGCGGTCTGCCCGCGACCGGTGACCCAGGCCGACATCGACGATGTCCGGGGCCTGACGACTTTCTACTCCGCGCGCGACCAGCAGCGCGGCGGAGCCTCCGGTCGCTCGGCCCTGGCCGGCCACCTTCGCGACGAAGCGGTGCCTCTGCTCGGCAGCAGGTTCCGCACGGAACAGCTCCGCCGTGAGACGTACTCGGCTGTGGCGGAGATGACCTACCTCACCGGCTGGATGGCCTTCGACGCCTCCGAACACCGCACCGCCCAGCGCTACCTCACCCTCGCCGCCCGCATCGCGGCCGAAGCCGGCGACGGACCGCTCGGCGGCCACATCCTGCGCGCCCTCGCCCACCAAGCTGTGGACCTCGGACATCCGCGTAGGGCACTCGCTCTGGCTGACGCCTCCATGTCCCGCGACCGCTACGGCCAGGCGAGCCCCCGGGAGAAAGCCCTGCTCGCGATCGTCCACGCACGAGCCCTGGCGGCCGACGGTGACCGCCCCGCAACCCTCGCGGCCATCAGCCGCGCAGAGCGGGACCTCGCTCGAGCCGACAACAACGAGGCGCCGGGCCGCGTGGGCTTCTTCCAGGAAGCATCCCTTGCCCACGAGACGGCCTGTGCCCTGCGCGATCTGGGCCAGCCGCTCGACGCGGAGATCCACTTCAAGCGCAGCGTCGCCACCCGCCGCCAGCAGTACGCCCGGACCCACAGCGTGACCCTCGGCTACCTCGGTGCCGTACAGGTGCAGCAGGGCCACGTCGACGAGGCGTGCGCGACCTGGAGCCGCGCTCTGGACGCCATGACCGGAGTGCAGTCCGGACGGGCCCGGGACGTCATCGTCCGCATGCGGAGTGACCTGTCTCCCGTGCGCGGCCGCGGCGGCCGTCACATCGCGGAGCTCGACCGCCGCGCCCGGGAGACGCTGCGAGCCATAAGCTGACACCCGATCACGTCGGCGTCCTGCTGCGAGGCGTCCGGCCGTGCCGGTAGTCAGAGGGATGGAGAGGGAAGAACGGTGCCCAGCTACGAGGTCAGCTCGATCGCCACGGTCGTCGGAGGTCACACCCAGGTCTTGGACGACTACCAGGGCGGCGTCCGCTCGATCATCCGGCTCAACGACGAGTACCCGCTGGAGACCCTCCAGGGCATCGAGGAGTTTTCGCACCTCACCGTGGTTTGGCGCTTCCACCGGGCGCGCCCCGAAGACGTGCGGTTGCACGCCCGCAGCCCGCGCGGCGACGCCCGATGGCCGGCGACCGGTACCTTCGTGCACCGCAACCACCGCCGCCCCAACCAGCTCGCGATCAGCTTCCCGCACCTGCTCGACGTCGACGGCCGAGACCTTCACGTCACCGACCTCGACGCGGTCGAGGGCACCCCCGTTCTGGACCTCGCCCCGTACTTCCAGCAGATGGGCCCGCGAGGCCCGATCCGCCAGCCGGCCTGGCCCGGTGAGATGCTCGCCCCGACCTACTGGAGCGACGCCAGCGAGCGCCCGTAGGCGTGTGGAGAGCAGCGGGGCACCCTTCAGGCGGCCACTCGGCTCGTCGAGTACGCACGGCATGAAGACTCCCGGATTCACAGGAAGTCGGCAGGTTCGGAGGTTTCTCGACGACATGGGTTGTCACGCCAATTGGGAGAGGAGCCCAGCGGACTCCGGGCAACGGAAGACGGCCCACACGCCCTTACCGGTGACCCCTTGGGCGTTTTCTCGCGGCGCTGCCGTCCAGTAGTCGGCCACCGCGTCGACGAGCTTCAGACCGCGGCCACAAGTGGCATGCGGGACAGGCCGAACGGCCGCCACGGGCGCCTCGTTGGAGTTGTCAGTGACCAGAACACCCAGCGCTCTGCCCGGCTGGAGGGCCAGCGCGATACCGACGTGCTCGCTGTCGTCCGTCGGCCGGGTCCGGCCGTGCAGCACCGCGTTGGTGACCAGCTCGCTGACAGCCAGTACCACCCCGTCGGTGAAGTCCCCCGCCTCGGGGAAGCGCCAGCCGAAGAGCTGCTGCCGGACGAAGAACCGCGCGTCGCGAACCGACGCCGGCGTGCTCTCGACCTCGATTGCCGCACGCTCGATTCCCTGACCATCGGCCAGCTCAGCCAGGACCGTGTGGTACGCCGAGGACGTCATCGATCCACCTCCCTGTGGGTGACGAACGCCGCGCCTTCTCGCCGCAAGGTGCGGCGGGAGACGCGCGAACGCAGGCCCGGCGACCGGGCGTTCCACGCCACCGGTCGGCGAGCGGTTCGTCGGGCTTCTGGGAGCAGCAAGGTTCGCCCCACCGGTATCGACGAACAACAGTCACCCTTCGCCGATCAGTCACTTCTTGCTTGCAGGTGACTGATCCGGTCGCCAGGCCGTCGAATCAGTCACTGATCCCGCGGATGGGGGAGTGCCTCACCGATACGCTGCCAGGAGTAGGAGCAGGGCGAGTTGGAGGAGGGGGCCTTGGACCGCAAGCCGCACCGTCCGTCCTGTGCACAGCGGTTACGCGAGGCCGCCGCCGACCGTGGAGAGCCGGTTCAGGAAACCGCCCATCGGATCCACGCCCACTGCGGTGTGACGCTGCTCCGCGCGCATCGCCTGGCGCGGGGGATGACCCTGCAGGAGGCCGCCGACGGCCTCAACACTCTCGGAGCACGGTATGAAGCAGCACCCCGGGCGGACGGTGATCAACTGGGGCACTGGGAAAAGGGCCGGCAGCCCCGCCCGGTCACCGTGGAGTTGTTGTGCGAGTTCTACGCGAGCACGGCTCAGGACCTGGGACTGCGCGGAAGCAGCCAGCCTTTCTCGCCGGACGAGCCTCCGGCTGAGGAGAGGGCGCCGGCACGGAGACCCCAGCAGGCACTCACCCCCGCGGTCGCCCCACGACGCGCGGCGGATACGGTTCCCCTCTCCTTCGAGCAGCAGATCGATGCCGCCCGGCGGTCGGTCGACCGCACCCTTGGGGCGGGCACGGTGACGCCCACGCAGCTGGACCTGCTCGACGAGCAGTTGCTGTGGGCGCGCGAACAGTACGTCTACACGCCGCCCGCGTCGATGATCGAGATTCTGCTGGGCCACCTGTCCGAGGTCGAGGACCTGGCCGCCCACCGTCAGCCGGCCGCTGTACAGGTCCGGCTCTCCGAACTCACAGCGGTGATCGCCACGCTGATCGCCGACGCCTTGATGAAACTCGGGCACCTCCGCCGGGCGCAATCCTGGTACGCCACCGCCCGCAACGCGGCCGACGACAGCGGCAACACCGAGCTGCGCGCCCGCGTCCGCGCACAGGCCGCCATGCTCCCCTACCACTACGGCCCGATCGAGGCCGCGGTTGCCCTGTCCAGAGAGGCACGGATCCTCTGCCGCAACCGGCCCACGCCCACCGCCGCCTTCGCTTCGGCCGCCGAGGCACGGGCCTTGGCGAAGCTTGGCCACGCGGAGGGAGCGGAAGCCGCCCTTCGGCAGGCCACCGAGATCTTCGAGCGAAGCCATGCCAGAGCGGACACGGGCAACGATGCCTTCGCTTTCCCTGAGCGGCGCTTTCTCCTCTATATGAGCGGCACCCTCACCGCACTCCGGCGGACCGTCGAAGCCCGACGCGTCCAGGAGAGCGCGCTCGCTCTGTACCCGGAAAAGACCGGCATCGACCCGGCCCTCCTTCACTTCGAGGCAGCCCTCTGCCTCGCCCACGAACACAGCACCGAGGAAGCATGCCAACTGGCGGCCGCCACGTTCCTGCGGACAGATCCGGCGCATCGGACCCCTATCGTCGAGGAGCGGGCGCGGGAGGTCGTGGAAGTCCTGCCGCCGCGAGTTCGAGGCAGCCGTGTGGCGCGGGAACTGCGCGAAATTCTCGCACTTCCTCCCGGCCAGATGTGACACTCGGCCATGTGTCCGCGAGCCTGGAACGCATGAGAGAGATGGCGCCGGCCCCCGGCGGGTACGACGAGGCCGAGATGCACCGGATCCTGGAACGGGCGTGCGCTGCCGCTGGCCTCGACAGCCGCGGTTCCCGCCTCCTCCGCGGCCACACCAACGCGGTTGTCCTGCTGGAGAAGGATCAAGTCGTCGCGAAGATCGCCCGCAAGGGCTCCCGGGTCGAAGACGTGACCCGCAAGGTCGAGTTCGTCAGGCGGCTCATGGCCGCCGGCTTCCCCACCGTTCCGCTCCACCCCGTCGACCAGCCCGTCCTCGTCGACGGCCACGCGGTCACCTTCTGGACCTACCTGCCCCAGCCCGAGCAGCCCGTAGAGGCCCAGCAACTGGCGCAGCCCCTCCGTGAGCTCCACAACTTGCCCCTGCCACCGCTTTGCTTCCCCGAGCACGACAACATCGGGGCCATTCGACGCTCACTGTCCGCCATAACATGCCTGCCGCCTGACGCCATCCGATTCATGGAAGCGCAGACGGATCGCCTCGCAGCCGAGCTCCGAGACATTCGTTTCCCCCTGGCCCGAGGGCTGATCCAAGGCGACCCCCAGCACCGGAACGCCCTCCACGCCCCGGACGGCGGGGTGGTCCTGTGCGACTGGGATACGGTCGCCTACGGCCAGCCCGAATGGGACCTGGTCACGATCGAGGTGCACTGCCGCCGCTTCGGCTTTGGCCAGCACCATTACCGCCGCTTTGCCGACGCCTATGGCTGGGACGTCACCGCTTGGCCGGGCTACCCGGTACTCGCTGGACTGCGTGAACTACGCATGATCACGACCAACGCCCGAAAGATTCACCATGCTCCAGCGAGCCTTGCTGAGGTGCAAAGGCGGGTGGAAGCACTACGGAAAGGCGATCGGGCGTTCCGGTGGCACATCCTCTGACGGGGCTGCCTGAACTGCGGCGCGGCCTCCTTGCTGCCCGGTCCTCGATCGCGACCAAGAGGTCGACTGTCGGTGATAACAGTAAGAAGTGCGAATTGTTCTCGTGAGCGGCCCTGATACTCCGCTTGAGGTAGCCGATGAGGTGGTACAGCCACTGCTGCATATCCGACTCGGGCAGCCCCATGTCGGGTACGGCGTAGAACTCGCCGAGACGCATGCGAAGACGGCCGGGCGGGGTGTCGGCGTATTCACGCAGTTGTCGCTCTGCGGCGGCGATGACCCACGGTGGCTTTGCCACGTCTGCCTGAGGTAGGCGGTGAGCGCGTGGCTGGGTTCGTCCGCGGTGTCGTCAGCGGGTTGGCCAAGGTCGCCGCACGGGGCCTCGGCCCCTCCCTGCAATTCGGGCAGCCTATGCGGGCCATCAAGATGTCCCGCGCTGGCATTCGCTCATGGCAGACGAGGAAAGCTCCGAAAGGCTGGCCCTTCTTCTAGGGCTATGTCAACCTACAACACCTCGGAAGCACGGAGCCGATAAGCGGGCCACTGGGTTGCCTGATGAAGGGCCCCTCCAGTGGTACGTCGGCGCAACATAGACCACGATCGCCGGTTAGCCAAACCGGTGATCGTGACGACCATGGAGGTGTTGGCCCTCGGCTGCGCTTGGCGTCGAATCTATAGAGAGGCGGGGACAGTGCCGTAAGTCGCGAGGAGGAAAAGAGCGGCACCTGCTGTTTACTCGATAGCGGCGCAATGGGTATGAGGGGAACGGTTATTCGGTTGATGGCTGCTAATGAGATGGTAGGTGTGATCTTGGCGCAGGGTGGAAGCTACCGACTTCTGACGCCGGCTGAAGTCGCTGACTGGTTGAAAGTCAGCGAGTTGACCATTAAGAACAAGTATCGAGTTTGGGGGCTGCGGCCGCAGAAGGTCGGACGCCTTCTGAGGTTTCGCGAACGCGACGTGGTCGCCTACCTGGAAAGGAAATATGGGTAGCTCAAGAGGACTGATGTTTTCGTCGGCCGAGCAGACGGTGCGATAATTTGGCTCGAGTATTCCAGAAATGCAAGGAAGACGAAAAGAGTCGTAACTACCCCTGCACCACGACTCGCTGCGGTCATCCTTGGACCGTGCGATATCGGGAGCCCGGCGGCCGAGGTGGACGGCAGCGGGAGAGGTCGTTCGAGAAGAAGGGGGACGCCGACTCCTTCGCGGCCAAGGTCGAGCGGGAAAAAGACCTCGGTACCTACATAGCTCCCACCGGCCTACTGGTTCCCCTCGTAGCCGTGTACCGCGAATTCATCGACTCTGGGAGTCGGGTGAACGGAACGCGGTACCAGTACGAGACGAGCCTTCGTCTCCACGTGGAGCCCTACTTCGGGTCCACTGCCGTCGGTGCAGTCAAACCGAAGCATCTCAATGCATGGCTGAAGTGGATGGTGGAAGAACGTGGTTATGAAGAGAGCACGGCGATCAATCGCTACGAGACGCTTGCCGGCGTCTTCAGCTTCGCCGTCGCGAATGAGTACATAACCAAGAATCCGTGCCAGCACGTCCGCACCGGTCGTCAGCGGGTGAAGCGGAGGGTCAAGAAGACGATCCGCCTGCCGACCCTGGCGGAGATCGAGGCGATCGAACGGCACCTACCCGGCCCCTACAAGTTGCTCGTGTGGCTCATGGCGGGGTGTGGCCTGCGCATCGGTGAGGCGTGCGCTGTGACGCTGCAGCAGTTCGACCTCGAAAGCGGAACGTTGTACGTCGACCGTCAGGTCACGCAGGACGGCGAGAACGAGGAGCCCAAGACCGCAGTCCAGAAGGCCATCACGAAGGGGAGAGGGCGCGCTCACTGTGTCCGGCACCTCAAGTGGCGTGATCTGGATGAGGGTCGAGCGGTTCCAGTGCCGCCCACCATTGCCGCGAAAGTGCAGGAGCACGTCCGGATGTACGGCACCTTTCGTGTGGAGGAGGGGCCGAACCGCCTGGAGGGGGACTACCTCTTCTCCAACATCGGGCGTACCAACATCCTCATGTACTCCCTGGTGGACCGGCTGTGGCGCAACGCCAAGAGGGCAGCGGGCATCAAGAGGAGGATCACCACGCACTGGCTCCGCCACTTCTTCGCCTCCGCCGGCCTCTCGAAGGGAGTACCGGTGACGGACATGGCTGAGTGGCTGGGGCATCGGGACCCGCGAATCACCCATCAGACCTACGCGCATGTGATGCCTGACGCTCCCGAGCGCCTGAGATCTCTGATGGACGCCGTCTTCACGATGCAGACCGAGCTCGATCTGCCCCTGGAGTTCGAGGCGGTGGTCGAGGCGGCCTGAGACGAATTCGTCAACGGGTGATGCCTGCAGCCGGACGTCCGGCTGCAGGCATCACCCGTTCGGCTTGGTGCCGTTGAGGATCGTTGGACTGACGTCTGTTCACCTGCACCCGTCTTCGCCTTGGTGTGTCTGCGAAACACGGTCCTCATGAAGCTGGCTATGTGGCGGTGTACCAGGTGTTGTGTGGAAACGCGGCCACAGCGGATGGGTCTGGTTGCGGATCTCAAAACCCCTGAGACTTGGCGATTTCGTAGGGTGATATGTCTAGGTTATGCCGGATGTGTGCGACGGTACGGTCGTGCAGATGACGAGTTTTGCCTGGCCGCGTCCGCAGCGGCGTGAGGTGCCTTCTACGATCTTCTCCGTCATCCAGTTTCCCGTCCGTATGGTCGGCTACTCAGGGTAGGCGCATGTACTTCGACCCGTGGTCCCCCGAACCGTTTCTCCAAGCTCTGGTGGAAGCCCTCCCTGACGGGTGGAGCGGGATGTGTACGAAGCCCTACCCGGAAGGCGGCGAGTACGAGGACCTGCGACTGCGGGAGATGACTCGCGATGCTCTCGTCTGGGCGGAGTTCCTGAGCCCAGACGAGGCGACGTCACCTGGAGAGCGGATTCTGATCGGGTTGGAAGCCGGGGACATGTCCACCCGGTACGGCCTTACCATTGGACTGTTGAAGGGACCTGGTGCCGCTTCGGCGCTGTTCCTGTCATCGCCCGGCAACCCCGTCGACAATCAGCAGGAGTTCTACCGCCTGCCCGCCAACACCACACCAGCGGGGGTCGCGCACGTCCTGTGCCAGTTGAGTCGCGCCGCCGACCGGCGTGTGGTGGACGACATCCTTCACGAGGCTGCCGCAGACACGCGTTACCCGACCGGATGGTTTCCTGGAGAACGGATCATCGTCCTCGACCTGGAAACGACCGGCCTGAACGAACACCAAGACCGGATCGTGGAGGCGGCCTGGCTGCTGGCGGACCGGCGGGCGCTGGCCTGGGACAGCGTTCTCATCAATCCCGGCGTACCGGTGAAGGACTCCTATCGGATCCACGCCATAGACGACGTGACAGCCCTCCACCACGGCCGCAATCCCCGGGAGGCCATCGACGAGGTGACTGGAGCGGTTGCCAAGCACATCGTCGACGGTGCCACTCTGGTCGTGTTCAATCGAACCTTCGACCTGCCATTCCTCGCCGCGGAGTGCCGACGTCACGGCCTGCCCACTCTGGAAGACCGAGTAGGACGGCCGTTGAAGGTCGTGGACCCCATGCGGATCCACCAGAGCGTTCAGCGCCGTGGGGGAAGCAGCAAGCTGGTCGACCTGGCGCTCCTGTACTCCCCTGGGAACACCGCCTCGCACAGTGCCCTTGGTGACTGCTTGGCCACCTGGGACGTGCTGGCTGCGCTGTGCCGTAACGAGAGCAGGGCCATTGCGCGCCGGGCGTTCAACAGGTCCGCGCGTGACGCCCAAGAGCTGACACTACGACACCTGCTCGCCTTGAGCTGACCTCGTTACAGTGCGCCGGTCTCAGCCGCGACCGGCGCGTCGAGCATGGTCGCGGACCTCACCGGCGACGATGCGTCGCTTGTACCGCCACAGATGCTTGCGTTCCTCCGTCGTGAGGAGGTCCGCGAGGCGGTTTACCTCGCCCCAGGCCGCCGACCGGGCCGCGCGGGCGGAGGCCCAGTCACCTCTCTCGACGGCTTCGCGTAGCTCCTCCATCAGCGCCAGCAGCGGCTTGCGAGCTTCCTTCTGCCGTCTGCTGAACGGTACCGACTTCACGGTGGCTTGCCGCTGTTCCCAGTCGGGCCCGCCGGTCAACGCGGGGGCGCGATCGGTGAGTCATGACACATTCTCCTTCGTCTCGCATTACTGGCAGGTGGGCTCCGGCTCGGAAACGAGATCAGGTAGCCGTACCTGGCTGTCAGACGACCAGGGCAATGTGCAGTGCCCTGGTGAGGACGACATACGGTGAGCGATGATGGTCCCTGCCATGGTCGAGTTCATGGGTCGGTGTTGCTGCCTCGGGCTCTTCCAAGTCGAAGGAACCGGCTTTCTCCGGCCTCAGCCGGCCGAGCCCTTGGGGAGCCAGTCCGCGAAGATCTCCGGGAGGCGGTTGAGGTCCTCGGCCGTGACGGTGATGAGCCGCAGGCCGTGGTGGCGGGCCAGTTCCCGCTTGCGGGCGACCTTCGCCACGTACGCCTCCTGCGTCATGAGGCCCAGGGCCTCGACGAACGTGCCGTCTGTCAGGCGCCAGTCCGCCCGCAGGCCGGTCGTGTTGAGCTCCGGGTGCCGCGGATAGGCGGGCTCCGGTTCGTGCGCCACGCCCCGGTGGTGGAGGAAGTCGTCCACGTGCCGCTCGAACAGGGAGCGGCACAGATGCCCGTCCGTGGCTCTGGTCGTCGTACCCAACGAGGTGCGCACCCCGTCCGTGATGAGCCCCGCGTGCGCCAGCCACTCCGTCCAGGTACGGGCCGGACGCGTCGGCCGCACACTCAGCACCGCGGAGCCGGGGCGCGGCAGCAGGAAACGGCAGAGCAGCACCTCGTCGACCAGGGCGTGATCCTCGAAGGGAACTCCGACGCGGTCCAGCTGGGTGAGGGACGGCGGCCCGGAGAACTCGGCCTTCGCCAGCCTGCGCAGCGCGTACACGATCGCCTCCGTCCACGCCCCGTCCACTCCGGTGTCCCGCAGCACCCCGCCCCTCGCCAGGGCACAGCAGCCATGGCAGTAGAACAGCCCCGGGCGGGCCGACTGAGCGGAGCGCCCGCAGAGCCGGCACGGCCCGCGCTCGGCCAGGTTCACGGGCGCGCCGAAGAGCGCCTCCAGCGCTCGCCGGTAGTACGAGTTCTCCGCCGCGTCGTCGATGAGCGGCGGCAGCAGGCTGCCGGCCCGCGCGGCGAGCGCCTCCCCGTCGTCGGGCTTCGCATTGAGCCACCGGCGGTGGAGCTCCGGGATCAACCGCTGCGCGGCGGCCGTCACCCGGCTGTAGCTGCTGACGGGGCTGATCTCGGCGGGCGCGACCGCGGCACGGAGGTTGTGCTGTTCTACCTCCTCGTGCGGTGTACCCCAGGTTACGAGCAGGGGACGCACGCCGTGCCGGAGCAGCAGCACCGTCAACGGCTCGGCGAGCGACGCGGCGTACACGGTGAGCGTGCCCGAGTCCGGGTCGAACCAGCCGGCTTCGGGAAGTCGGCTCCGGGGCACACCTGGCCTGGAGAGCCGGATCGACCACTTGTCCCCGCCCGCGACGACCACGGCGTCCGGGAAGCCGTCGAGGGACGCCAGGTCCTCGGGAGCGTCCACGTCCACCCCGTGCGCACGCAGCGCGTCGAGCGCCTCGGCGCGCACCCGCTCGTCCACCAGGGTGAGCGGGCCGTCCGGCTCGTGGTACTGCCCCACCTCCACGCCTGATCCGTCCAGGATGAGGATCCGAGTGTGGTAGAAGACGGACCGGGTGACGGCGCGCAGGTCACGGAAACCGTGTGGCGAGGTTCGGTACGTCTCCCAGGCGTGCAGGAGCGGCTGTGCCTCGGCGTCCCGGCGGCGGCGCGCGCGCTCGCGCTCGGTCTCCCGGCCCCAGGCCCCGCCAGCGGCGCGGTGGCTCAGACCGGTGCGCAGCCGGACGGCGAGACGTTCGGCGAGCGCCCGGCGCAGGTCCCGCTCGACACCGGACGGGGCCGGCCCCCTTTCCGCGCACCGGTCGGCCTCCCGCCGGTGAGCGGCCAGGTAGTCGTCCACCAGGGCGCGCACGGTCTGACGCTCGGGCAGCAGGACCCGGATCGAACCGACCGCGTACCCGAACGCCTTCTGCTCCGCCCACGACACCAGCTCGTGGCGGCTGGGTTCCCAGTCCGCGTCGTCCTCGGCCTCACCGCCCTCGTCGTCCTCGTCGTCGTAGAAGCGGCTGTCGTCCTCGAGGTCGTAGAGCTCTATCCATCCGTGACAGCCGACGGGTATCCCCGTCTCCTCGGTGAGCTCGCGGATGCTCTCGCTCGTGACGTGCAGGGCGCTGCTGTAGAGGTAGCCCATGTGCCGGTCGAGGACGGACCCGACGTGGCAGGGCGGGGCGGTGACCGACACGGCACGCGTGTCGTAGTCGTTGTCGGGCCGGGGGACCAGACCCACGCGTACGGGTATGACGGCACCGTCCTTCGCCTTGGGCGCCGCCGGCCTGATGTTCTCCCTCCGTAGCTGGTCCAGGACGAACGCGCGCAGGGCGGGGACGGAGTCGTCGAAGACCGCGAACCCCGGGGAGTAGTCCTTCGCCGGGTCGCCCGGGATCATGAGGAGACCTACGTCGGGGGCGTACTGGATCGTGTCTCTGCTCGACATGCGCGAATTATGTCAAAGGCATATGTACTTCCATGACTCAGACGGGCGGATCACATAGAGGCGGTGGGGCCCGAGCCTGCCACTGAGTGGGGCCTGTTCCATGTTGTCGTCTAGGCACGGTTCAGCCTTGGTGCTGATTACGTAGCGTTGCAGTTCAGCACCTGGCGCCAGTTGGGTGGGGTTTGGTGCTCGCAGGCCGCATGCGGTGCGCCGACGAGGTGAGGCAGCGTGCACGGCCGCGGTCTGGATGGATCAGAGGGCGACGGTGAGGTGCCGTGCTCTGGTCAGGGCGACATATAGCGAACGATGCTCTTCGACCTGGAGGACGAGGCCGGTGTGAAGCGCTGCCACGTCGCTCTCCTCCAGCCGGACCCCGACAGCGTCCCACTCCCGTCCCTTGGCCTGGTGGCACGTCAAGCCGGGGACGAGTCGGTCGTGCCTGACCTGAGATCTCGCCCGGAGGCTCTGCAGGCCGGAGAGTGGGACTCGACCGTGCGTGATCAAGGACTTCACGGGTAGTTCCGTAATCAGCACGTTCACGAAGTCGCGCCAGACGCTCCGCACGCTGTCAGTGCCAGCCAGCGCTTCCAGAGTGTGGTGGAGGTGCGGGCGCAGTTGTTCCAGAACATCGCGGTTCGTGATGCCCAAGGTGATCAGGGCGTCGTTGAGGAAGACAGCCTGTATGCCGAGCGAGCGCTCGGTCATTTCGTTGAGAAGTAGTGTGCAGGCGGCTCCTTGGAACTGTCCTGTCAGCGGCTTGATTGCGAGGGGCAGCACGTGGGTGTCCGTGTTCCAGAGTGTTCTCCACTGGCGAGCAAGGACGACGTCGGCATCCTGAACGCGGCCGATGGGAAGTGTGGTGCTTTCGCCGTGGCGGAGTCGCTGTGCCAGCGTCTGCTGGGTGCTGGTGGACCACCGGAACGAGGTGTGGAGGTCCCTCCTGGCGAATCTGTGATGCGTGATGAGCTGTGAGACTTGTTCGGGGCGAGCCCCACGGAATCCGTAAAGGGCCTGCCACGGGTCTCCGACCAGAGTGAGATCGATTCCGGTGTCAACGGCGAGGTGGATGAGCCTGAGGTCCAAGTCGTTCGCGTCATAGATCTCGTCGATGATCAGAGACCTGATTGTGGAGCCCAGGTAGGAGGCGACGGCTGCCCTTGTCCGTGGTTGCTGGAGCGCGAGTTGGAGCACCTCGCGCACGTTGTCATGGGTGCACTGGCCTTTGTCGACGGCTGCGAGGAAATCGTCT
The DNA here is from genome assembly GCF_033406955.1 of Streptomyces violaceoruber. Taxonomy (NCBI): domain Bacteria; kingdom Bacillati; phylum Actinomycetota; class Actinomycetes; order Kitasatosporales; family Streptomycetaceae; genus Streptomyces; species Streptomyces violaceoruber. Next base: position 7,594,544 of record NZ_CP137734.1, read on the forward strand.
GGCGCAGGGTGACTACCAGCTCTCGACTGCTGAACGGCGACCGCGATGATCCGTGTGCCGTTCAGGGCCAGAACGGGCTTCAGTTTCCTGGAAGCGGTGGGCAGACGGCTCCGCCAGGTGTCTAGCACCTCCAACTCCCGATGCCCTCCGGGCCATTGCAGGGCACCGATCTGCAAGAGATGAGCGAGTACGTCGCACAGAAGAGCGTCGAGGGTGGCGACGCGGTGAGGCCAGGCGAGCGCCGAGGGCCCCCAGTACCGCAGAACCCGGTTGCGTATCTCCTCGGTGGCGGAGCGGGTGAAACAGACGGCCACGACGGCTCGGTGGTCGGCTGTGTGTGAAGCGGTGGAGTCCGAAGCGCTGGGCGGAAACTGTGGTTTTGCCCGAGCCCGGGGCCGCTTCTATGTACAGACAGCGCTGGGCGTTGCCGACGGCAAGAACTTGTTCGGGCGTGAGGCGGATGCGGTCGGACAGCGTGTCAGGACTCTTCATGGTCATCGGCGTCCACGCGTGGCGCGGCCGTCGGCCAGCGACTGGGCTGCTGGGGGTGAGGAAGGGGCCAGGCACGCCGTGGTGGAGTCATCGGCTGGGGCCGGCCGTTAGGGCGATCAGTGCTCAGGGCGTCCCATGGAAGCAGTTCCGGCTCCGGTACGGGGATGTTCGCCTCGTACTCGGCTGCATCGAGTGACCTTTCCAGGTCGGCCAAGTCATCGGGCCAGTCGATGTCTTCCACGTCCTCTGGAGACGGAACAGGGTCCCGGTCGGCATCCGCCATGAGCCAGGCCGGGGGCTCGGCAAAGACGTCGCCGGGCTCGTCGGCGCCGCCGCCGGTCTGGTCCTCGGCGGCCGCCTGGTCCGCCGTATCGGATGGGTACAGGAAGTCGAAGAGCTCCTGGAGATGCTTGGGTACGGTCGCGGAGCCGTACCACTCATCAGGGTCCAGCTCGCCCTCGTTGAACTTCATGAGGCGATCGGCGAGTGCCAGAGCGAACTCGGCCTTCCTGCTGGCACCCGGTCCGGCAGGAGTGCCCTGGCGCCTGCCACGGAAGAACGCGTGGATGCTCTGGGGCGTGATCTCGTCCGCCTCGAAGTCGAGGCCGATGTCGTCCATCGCCAGCACGATGAGGAACTCGTTGCCCTCGGTGATGGCCGGTTCCAGGGTCGGGTGGCTGATGAAGGCGCCGACGACCGAGGGGTCGTGCTCACCGATCCATGCTGGCTTGCGGGGTTCCTCTTCGAAAGGCTGATCGCTGTCCCGCAGGATCGCCAGCTTGGTGCACAGCTCAGCGCCTCGTGTGGCCAACAGATGGGCAGGCCATTGGCCGACCTTCGTTCCCACCGGAACAATGCTGAGCGCATCGATGAAGGCTTGCTTGACCGCGTCCTCGCCGGCCCAAGTCCGCCCGAATTCCCGCACGACAGCCACTTCGGTCACCCCCTCGACAAGCACCAGGCGCTCCGCGAAAAGCGCAGCCGACCGGCTCGCATCCAGATGGAGCCGGGTCATGCGCAGCGTCACAGCCCGGTCCTTGGGCGGTACGACCTTAGCGACGGCTCGGCAGACCCTCCCCTGCGGAGCGCAACGCACGATCACGAGTTCCTCCGGAGCGCAGGAGGTGATGACGTCCGAGGCATGGCTGGAGAGGATGACCTGGAGCTCCGGCCGGTCTCTGACGGCTCTACGGAGGTATCGCACAAGGCCGTGCTGCAACTGCGGATGGAGATGCGCCTCCGGCTCCTCGATCACGACGGTTGCGTGGAACGGCGCCGTCTGGAAGAAGGAGTCCTCGACGGACTCGGCTTCCGCCTGCGCCTGGACCAGGTTGTCGAGAATCTCCTGTACCTGCTCCTCCTCGTTCGGCGGCTCAAGGTCGGCCGTCTCCTGGCCCTGCGCACCACCGGGAGGAGAATCTGAGGAATCGGGTATCGCGGCCAACGTGACCGCTATGTGGAGCAGGTTCACATAGCCCAGCCCAGAGACCTCCAAGGGCCGTGCGGACGAGCGGCCCTCGATGACCGCAAGCATCAGCTCCAGGACGCGGGCCAGGTAGCCGTCGTCGACAACCTGACCGCGTATGTAGGGCCAGTGCTGATTCACGCCGGCGGACAGGGTCGCCAGATGGTCGCGGATCCGCTCTTCAACGGCGTCGATGAGACTGTTCTTGGCCAGATCTTCGAGCAGTTGGGAGGCGCGTGCCCTGAGAGCCACCAGATTCCGACTGCCATGCAGACGCTGCTGCTGGGCCCGCAGCAATTCCACCAGAATCCTTACTTCACGCCGGGCCAGCTCGTCCAGAGGGTGTCGCCACGCCGGCAAGTAGATCAGTTTATACGGGTCCAGGTTCTGCTGTGCGCCGAACGCCGAGTTGACTTTCGTGGCGACGGTCCCGAGCCTGCGGCTGAGGGAGACGCTCCAGCGCTCTGCGACTCCGCCGAGGCTGCGGTGGCGCGTGTCGTACAGTTGGCGGCCCAGTCTTCCCTCCAAGCCGAGGCTGTCGCTGAGCGTGTACGTGACGTCGATGGTTCGGTCCGTGTTCGCGGGAGCCAGTGCGGCAGAGCCGAAACGCGGCAGGCTCGGAAAGCGACTGCTTGGATGGGCCAAGTAGAGCGCGTCGGTGAGGGTCGTCTTTCCCGCGCCGTTCGCTCCGATCAACACGCTGAACCGTCCCGGCAGTTCACAGACCAGCGGGCCCTCGACGCTCGCGCGCAGACCGCTTACCGACACACGACTCAGATGCACCAGCCACCCCCGAGGTTTGAACGCATATCGCTGATCATCATCGTGCACTATGTCGACGAACATGCCGCACTTCCGTTCAGAACCGGCCATGGGGGATAGGCCCTCGCGGAGAACCTCTGGATGCTCATCAAGACCGAGGGCCTGCGCGGCCGCACCTTCGCCACCCGGGCCGAGGCGAACCTCGCATTCTTCGAGCCTCAGCCCCGTCGAGTTCGAAGAGCAGCACTACGCCGAACAGGCAGCGACCGAACGAGCGAACCTGAAGCCCCGCCAACCTGCCCTGACCAGCTGATCAGCCCCTCCCGAGCAACGGGGGAACCTCAGTCTGCTCCGAGTCGGTGCCACTGGGCTCGGTAACCACCAGCACGGGCACTCCACAATCGGCTACCTTGCGCCGGTCGCTTTCGAACAGAGATCCACTACGCTGGCCATCGTTGTATGGCAACCGGTGTCCACGATCAAGGTGGAAGCCCTTCCCTCCCTCAGGAGCTTTCTTCGGCGTCCTGCGTCGGCAGCACCCGCAGAGCCATCACGGTGCCGTCGTCGCCGAAGGAGACGGGTCCCCACAGTGGGGACGTGGTGCTGGTCGGGTAGGTGTCGCGTAGCTCGTACGCCCGGTTTCGGTATCCCTCCACCTGTCCTTTGACCAGCAGGTCGTACAGTTCCTCGGCTATTCCTGAGAACGCCTCGACGCGGATCCGGTTGAGTCGGAACACTTGATCGGTTCCGACGTAAACCGTCGGACCTATCTTGTGCCGCGCGTCCCGGACGCTGGACGAACCGGCGAAGGTCTGCTGCTGGTAGTGTTTGTGGCCCTGCTTGTCGGTCAGGTACTGGGCGATTTCGGTGCCAGCTCCGGCGAAGGCCAGTTGGCCTGCGGCTCCGGTGCGTGCGAGCAACTGGCCGTACCAGCCGAGCTCCTTGCGAGGGATGAAGAACCCGTCCTGGATCCGTTCTCTGTGGCCGTCGGCAGGTACCTTCACCGCGCCGGCGTACGCGAGGTTCCGCTCCGCCAGCACTGCGTCCGCATTCCGTCGCCCTGTGGCCGGCCTTGCGGGCAACAGTCCTTCGCCCGGTGCCTGCAGAGCATTGACGGTGATGCCGTCCAGCGCGAGTAGTTCGGTGGACATCAAGAGGCACGGCGTGGTGTTCCACTCGGCGAGGTGGAAGTGCTCGGCGCGCTCGCTGCCCCTGGCCAGCTGCTTGAATGCTGAGCGGTCGGCCTTGGCGGTGCGCTTGGTGGCCTTCTGATGGTTGCCGTTGACCGTCACCACGAAGACACGCGACGGCTCGCCCGGGCGCCAGGCTTCGATGAAGAAGTCGGGTCGTGGCCGGGCGCCCAGGGACGGCCGCGGGCCGGAGCGCGCGAAGCCCGCCAGGAGTATGGCTTCCGCATCCAGAGTGGAGACCATGTGGCCCGGGAAGCGGTTCCGGACGGTGCGTTCAGCGACGGCGAGTCCGAAGGCTCGGCCCAGTTCCCGTGCCTGCATGGCCCTGTAGGAGAGTTCCGGGCTCTGGCCCTCGTCGGTGAGGGCCATGTGGCTGCTGGGACCGGCGGCCACGGCCTGGCAGTACTTCAGTCCTTGCCAGTGTTCGGCCAGCCCTCTGCCGCGTCCTTGACGGGCAAGGGTGGTGGCTCGCGCGAAGACGCCCAGCAGGTCCCAGGGGGTGGAGACGAGATCCTGTCGGTCGGCGTCTCGTACCGGTCCGAGTTCAGGCTTACGGGTGTCGGCGACGGCTGAAAAGTGGACCAGTGGCGACGCTTGAAAGTTGACCCCCTTCAGGGGTCTGGCTCGTTGAGTCAGACCGGGAGGAGTGGTGATCAGCGTGGAGGACTGGGCGGAGATCCGTCGGCTTCATCGGGCCGAGCAGATGCCGGTACGGGCGATCGCGAGGAAGCTGGGGATCGCCAGGAACACCGTTCGCAGGGCGATCGCGGACGACGCGCCGCCGAAGTATCAGCGGGCTCCGAAGGGTTCGATCGTGGATGCGGTCGAGCCGCAGATTCGTGAACTGCTCGAGCAATGGCCGGAGATGCCGGCGACGGTGATCGCGGAGCGGATCGGATGGGACCGCGGTCTGACCGTCCTCAAGGACCGGGTCCGGGACCTGCGGCCGGTCTATCGGCCTGCGGATCCGGCCTCGCGGACCGTCTATGAGCCGGGCGAGATCGGCCAGTGCGACCTGTGGTTCCCGCCCGCCGACATCCCGCTCGGCTTCGGTCAGGTCGGGCGGCCGCCGGTGCTGGTCATGGTCGCGGGCTACTCACGGTGGATCACTGCCCGGATGCTGCCCTCCAGGTCGGCGGCCGACCTGATCGCCGGGCACTGGCGGCTGCTGACCGAGCTGGGCGCCGTCCCGCGGGTGCTGGTCTGGGACAACGAGGGAGCCGTCGGTTCCTGGCGGTCCGGAGGCCCCCGGCTGACGGACGACTTCGCTGCGTTCGCGGGGCTACTGGGCGTCAAATTCCTGCTCTGCAAGCCCCGTGATCCGGAGGCCAAGGGCCTGGTCGAGCGGGCCAACGGCTATCTCGAGACATCGTTCCTGCCCGGGCGGGTGTTCACCTCGCCGGCGGACTTCAATATTCAGCTCGCCGACTGGCTGACCAGGGCGAACCGGCGCATCCACCGGACCTTGCAGGCCCGCCCGGCGGACCGGCTGGAAGCGGATCGCTCCCGGATGCTGGCCTTGCCGCCGGTCGCCCCGCCGGGCTGGTGGAAGGCATCCCTGCGGCTGCCTCGGGATCACTACGTCCGTCTGGACACCTGTGACTACTCGGTGCATCCGCTGGCCGTCGGCCGCCGCGTCGAGGTCGCCGCCGACCTGGACCAGGTGCTGGTGACCTGCGACGGCGTCGAGGTCGCCCGCCATGCCCGCAGCTGGGCTCGCCACCAGACCATCACCGACCCGGACCACGCGGCCGCTGCCGCCGCCGCCCGCGAGGCGGCCACCGGCCCGAAGCCGGCGCCGATGGACATGGCGGAGGTCGAGGAGCGGTCGCTGGAGACCTATGACCGGATCTTCGGCGTGATCGACGGCGGGCTGAGCACGGGCGAAGGGGCAGCGTAATGAGCACGAAGAACGGCACGAACCAGGCCAGGACCAGCCGCGACGTCGGCTCCGAACTGATCTATCTGACCAAGGCACTGAAGGCCCCGGCCCTGCGCGATGCGGCAGCCCGGCTCGCCGAGCGGGCCCGCGACGAGGGCTGGAGCCACGAGGAGTATCTGGCCGCATGCCTGCAGCGGGAGGTCGCCGCCCGCGACTCCCACGGCGCCGAAGGACGCATCCGCGCAGCTCGATTCCCCTCCCGCAAGTCGCTGGAGGACTTCGATTTCGACCATCAGCGGTCCGTGAAACGCGAGGTCATCGCCCATCTGGGGACGCTGGACTTCGTCGCCGGCAAGGAGAACGTGATCTTTCTGGGACCGCCCGGCACCGGCAAGACCCACCTCGCCACCGGGCTCGGCATCCGGGCCTGCCAGGCCGGCCATCGAGTCGCCTTCGGCACCGCCGCCCAGTGGGTCACCCGCCTCGCCGAAGCCCATCAGGCAGGGCGTCTGAGCGACGAGTTGACCCGGCTGGGACGAATCCCGCTGATCGTGGTCGACGAAGTGGGTTACATCCCCTTCGAACCCGAGGCCGCGAACCTGTTCTTCCAGTTCATCTCGGGCCGCTACGAACGCGCCTCCGTGATCGTGACCAGCAACAAGCCCTTCGGACGCTGGGGCGAGGTCTTCGGCGACGACACCGTTGCCGCCGCGATGATCGACCGACTCGTCCACCATGCCGAGGTCATCTCGCTGAAGGGCGACAGCTACCGCATGCGCGGACGCGACCTCGGACGGGTTCCCGCCGCCAACTCCGGGGAATGACCAACATCAACTGACGCAGTGGGGGTCACTTTTCACCCGCCGGGAACGGCTCACTATTCAAGCGACGCCGACATACGGGGACTCGGTTCTTTCTCGTCCTGCTTCCGCGCGCATTGTCGATCGATAGCCGCGGCTGCCTTGTTCGTGTCCGTGACCAGAGCGGCGGTCGAATTGATACGGACGGGGATCTTTACGCTGAGCCGGCCGAGTACCTCTTCCGCAGATGCTGACATGGCTCGGCACCGTACGTGCGCAGGTATGGGCGCACGCAAGTGCGCATAGGCGCTCGCGTTGCCTCAGCAAGGCGGACATGATCGTCGGTCCGTCAGGCAGGTCAGGAGGACGAAGCCACCGTGTCGTCAGGTGCACCTCGCCCGCTTGGGCGATTCGCGTGGCGTCGTCCCTCATCGGGCGGCAGCTTATTCCTGCTGGCTCGGGCTGTTGGTAACGCTGAGTAATCGTTTTCGGAGGCCGTCGGGGGCCGTGGAGCGAGCAGCGACGCAGGTCGGCCGGCACCGAGTCAGCATGCCATGAACCCCGTGCTGGTTCCGTGCTGACTTCGAAGGCCGGAATCACGGAAAACCGCAGCTCCTAGCCCTGATCGAATGAGTTGTCGTACCACTCGATAGTGGTGCCGATGAGGCTGGCGGCGACGATGCGCTTGAGGTTGTTCGGGGCTGGTGGAGCGGTTGCGGGCGACGACATCGGCACCACTTCCTGGGGTGTGACGGGGACGTTAGTGTGTCGCCACACCGTAGGAATCCGCAGGTCAGGCGCACATGTGGCGGGACAACATAGTTCGGGGGTCGGCTATGCGCGCGGCCACCATGCCTGCTCAGGGAAGGGGGCCAGATGCCTTGGGGAGAGCCTGTCCCGTGCTGACTTGGTGCTGACTACGCTGCGTCGAACTCAGGCATATGGTGGCTGCCGGGACGGGATCCCTCTTCCCCTTGCCGCCGCGTGCGCCGGGTGGTTCGCGGTTGAAGGGAGGTGATGACACCTTCCCTGAGTGAGGGCCGGCCAGCTCAGTCGGGGGACGTCGGCAGCACGTCCGCCGGCCAGGAAGTGGAGCCCGGTTGTTCTGGAACTGGATCGGACCCTGACTCTACTGACGCGGCATCAGTAACCGATGGAGTTTGTGGCCTGCCTCTGCCGTGGTGGTGTTGTCATTGCAGGCTGGGTGCCCATCGGGTGGATTCGCAGACGCCGACGCCGATGTGCGGTGGCGGGCACCGGAACTCGTGGCAGCCTTCCTCGACCACCCGGCCCCGTACTTCGACCCCCTGTCCACCGTCCGGGTGCCCTCGTGGTCCCGCGGACGGGTCGTACTGCTCGGGGACGCGGCGGCGGCGACGGCCCTGCTGGGTGACGGGTCCAGCATGGCGATGGCGGGCGCCTACGCTCTCGCAGAAGAGCTCGCCGCCCATCCCGGTGATCACGCCCGCGCCTTCGCCGCCTACGAGTCGCGGCTCCGTCGTGAGGTAGGCCCGCGGCAGCGACGCGTCGGTCTGCTCTCCGGGCTCATGGTGCCCCGCACCCGGCCGGGCCTCGCGGTGCGCAACGCGGTGGGCCGCGCGGTCGGTCGCACGAACCGGATCACCTCTAGCGAAGCCGCGAACCGGTAGACCGGCTCCGCGCCGACCGGTCACCGGTCGGCGCGCAGCTCCACGGTAGCTCTCAGCCGGGTCGCCGCCATGCCCGACGAGCCCGGCCCGGAGTGGCAGGTCATCGCCGATGCGGCAGGCGGACTGCTGTCGGCCACACCCACCGTTCCCGGCGCTCGCCACGACATGGGGACTGCCGGTGACTACGCCCCCGCGACGCGGAGGTGAAGTGCTGGGCATCCAGGCTGAAGACGAGTTACCGGGAGCGGCCCGCCAGTCGGCCTTCGCCCGGCGGCAATTCCTGGCGGACCACGACGCCGTGGGTGGCGGCCTCTGGTAAAACCGGGCAGTGGGCCCTCGGAGCAGGCCCAAAGACTTCTTCGTCCGACAGCGGCTCCTCCGCTGCCCCGGACCACGCCCTGGAGCCCGCTTTGACCTTACGATCAGCTCGCACCCGGCCGGTGTCCCTTCTCCTGGCGACCTTGCTGGCGGCCTCGGCACTCACCGGCTGCACGCTGATGGATCTCGCCCAGGACTGCGAGGGGACCGACGCCCGGGTCGAGGAGCTGGTGGCGCTCCACATCCTTGACTCCCGGCCCGACGAGGCCACCGCAGCCCGGGGCTTCGAGGAGGTCGACGCCGGTTGCTGGTCCGACAGCGGCGACGCCACGGTGTACGCCGAGCGGACATACGCCTTCCCCGGCACACGGGCCGACGTGGCGGCGTATTACCGGACGGCGGCGCGACAGGACGGATGGATCCCAGCGCCCGACGTCGCGCCCGACGACCTGAGCTTCGTGAAGAAGACCATGAACCTGCGGATCGTCTTCCTCACCGCCGAACTGCTCGCGGAAGAGGGCCATGGAAGCCGCCCCGACCTCAGCACCGGTGCCGGTTACTCGATCAACGTCGACTCGTACGCATAGCGGCACCGAGGCGGGCTGCTGGAAGTCGGCCTCGAAGAGAGGACTGCGCCCGACGGGTGGGGGACCGTCGAAGAGCGAGGAGGCGGGTCGTCCCGGGACGGGCCGTCCCAAGGTCAGGCCCCAGGTCCGGGTTCCCCGACGAACCCCCCGACAAGTTCGCGGACGTACGCCTCGTCCGTGCCCGGAATCGAGAAGACCACCCGGAAGTAGAGCGGCGCGACGATTCGGTCCAGCACCTGCTCCAACGACGGGGGCGGGGGTGTGTCGCCTCGCTCCCGTGCCGTGTCGAGTACGGGGCGGAAGCGCTCTCCGACCCTGCGCAGACACTCACGCAGTCCCTCGTGCCGATCGTCGACGTCCGGCGCGACCTCGGCGCGGAAGAACGCGATGCCGCCGGGCCGGGAGAGTTCGGCCAGCGTCCAAACCGCCTGGTTCTCCAGGTCGGTGCGCAGGTCTCCGACGAGCGGAGGCGCGCCTGATTCGCCGCGGTGCTGGGCGATGTCGGCCAGGAGTGCGGCGAGTGTCCCCCAGCGCCGGTAGATAGTACTGGAGTTGACCCCCGCGCGCTCGGCCACGGCCGGGAGGGTCACCTGATCGGCGCCGCGTTCGGCAACCAGCGCGACCGCGGCGCCGTGTACGGCGGCACGGACGCGGGCGCTGCGGCCGCCGGGCCGCTTCGTCGGTGCGTCAGTGTTCACCCCTCCACTCTAAAGCAAAGAGTTGCGCGTTAATCGCCGGTGAGCCTAGAGTCACGTTAAAGCGGAAGTCATCGCTTTAACGCTACGAAGGGAACACCATGTCCAGCAGCGAAGCCGCCCTCGCCCTCGGGCGCACCTTCCATCAGGCCCTCGTATCGGCCGACTGGAGCGGCATCCGAGCCCTGCTGCACGACGACGCCACCTGGACCCTGCCCGGCGACAACACCATCTCCGGCACGGCCGACGGCGCCGACGCGGTGGTGGAGCGCGCTCAGCGGATCGCCTCGTACGGCCTCGACTTCAAGCTGCTGCACCTCCTGGTCAGCAGGGAGAACCTGGCGCTCTCCCTGCACAACACCGCCCGCCGGGAGGATGTGGTCCTGGACGAACACTTGGCCACCGTCTGCCGGCTCCGCGACGGAAAGATCGCGAGTATCGAGACCTATCTCTCCGACGTACCCGGGATGAACGCCTTCTTCGTCTGACGGCTCCCGGCCGGGGCGGGGACCCGAGTCGGGGCGCGTCGCGCAAGCCGGGGCAGGCAGTCTTCAGTCAGTGGTTCGCGGCAATGGCGCGGTGCGTGGGCGATGCGCCCGGACGTCCACGGGGCGTCCATCGGGATCGCGGGCTGTCATCGTCCACTGCGTGGGAAGTGTCGTGATCGGTCCGACCGGCCACCCCGAATCCAGGATTCGACCGCGGACCCTGCACAGCCGCGCGCGGGTGCCCACGCGAAGCCCCATCCCGCGTTGCCGAGGGGATCGAGGTCAGTGGAGGGGACGGTCCCGGTTTCGACGATCATCAGGTGGACGTCCCCGCCGACGTCGACGGCTGCGACCCGAGGGTCGGAACCGGTCGCGGCGCGCTCGAACGCGAGCGCTGCTCCGAGCAATTCCGTGTAGTACCCCACGAGCCGGTCGAGGTCGGCCGTGGTCGGATGGCCCGCCGCGTACTAGGAGCGCGGCCGTTGAGCGGCAGGCGTGACGGTGATCACGGACGTCCTTCGGGGAGTGCTGCGTAGGCTTGGGCCGACGCCGCGGTGGGTCCGTGAGGGGGCAGCGTGAGTTCTGAAGAGCCCGGGGAACAGCTGTCCGGACACGCGGCCCGTTGTAGGCTGTCGATACAGCCCTTGACCTGCACGTACGCAGGCAGGGAGCCTACTTTTGGGAGTACCCCGATGTTCCGTACCATGTTCAAGTCCAAGATCCACCGCGCCACCGTCACCCAGGCCGACCTGCACTACGTCGGCTCGGTGACCATCGACGCCGATCTCCTGGACGCTGCCGATCTGCTGCCCGGTGAGCTCGTGCACATCGTGGACGTCACCAACGGGGCCCGGCTGGAGACGTACGTCATCGAGGGGGAGCGCGGGTCCGGGGTGATCGGGATCAACGGGGCCGCGGCCCACCTCGTGCACCCCGGTGACCTGGTGATCCTCATCAGCTACGCCCAGGTCACCGATGCCGAGGCGCGGTCGCTGCGGCCCCGGGTCGTGCACGTGGACGGGGACAACCGTATCGTCGGCCTGGGCGCCGACGCGTCGGAGCCGGTACCGGGCTCGGACCAGGAGCGCAGCCCGCAGGCCGTGTCGGCCTGACGTACCGGTGTACTGACCTGCTGACCCCGCGGGGACGAGGAGCGTGTGGCCGTGAGTGACATCGAGATCCGTGACGACCGGGCGGCGGGACGGCTGGAGGGGGTCGCGGCCGGAGAGGTCGTCGGGCGCATCGAGTACTTCGTCCTGGAGGCTCCCGCGAGGGCCCTCGTCCCCGTCCACACGATCGTCGAACCGGCCCACGAGGGCCAGGGCATCGCCGGTTCCCTGGCGCGTGAGCTGTACGGGATCGCACGACGGGAGGGCGTCACCGTCGCCCCGCTGTGCCCGTACGTCGTGAAGTGGGCCGAGCGGCATCCGGACGAGGCGCCCGCCGCCGACCCGGAGCTGCTGCGCGCGGCGAAGGAGTGGCTCGTGGCGCATCCCGGGCTGTTCTGATCGCGGACGAGGCGAAGAGAAGCGGAGGGGACGGCGTGCTGGCGCTCTTGCACACCTCGGCCGTTCACGTTGCGGTTTTCGACGCGCTGCGTGACGCGGGCCATCCGGGCCTTGAACTGCGGCATCACGTCGACGCCGGGCTGCTGGAGCGGGCGCGGCGCGAAGGGCCCGAGGCGGTGGCCGACGCCGTCGCCGCCGTGCTGAGGCGGGCGGTGGCGGAAGGGGCGCGCGCCGTACTGTGCACCTGCTCGACCATCGGGGGCGTCGCCGAGGCGGCAGCCGCCGAGGCCGGCGTGCCGGTACTGCGCGTCGACCGGCCCATGGCCGCCGCCGCGGTGGCCGCCGGTCCGCGTGTCCTCGTCCTCGCCGCCCTGGAGAGCACGCTCGCGCCGACGGCGGCACTGATCGCGGAGGAGGCGCGCCGCGCGGACCGGCCCGTGGAGGTGCGGACCCTGCTGGTGGAGGGCGCCTGGTCGCGGTTCGAGGCCGGTGACGGCGAGGGCTACCTGCGCCGGGTTGCCGAGGCGGCCGACGCCGTGACCGGCGCCGACGTGATCGTCCTGGCCCAGGCGTCCATGGCACCCGCCAGGAAGTCGACGACGGCCCGCGTTCCCGTGCTGGCCAGTCCCGAGCCCGGGCTGGCCGCCGGGGCGGCGGCGGCACGCGGGGACCGGCCGAGCACGCTGGGCCACCCGGACGCCGGGGTTCCTACCGGCGGGTGAGTGGGGAGGCGGCCGTCGGGTAGGCGGGGGACAAGTCCACAGAGCCGACGTCGACCGACTGGCCGGAGGACAGCGCCATGACGAACCCGTATCCGGATCCCGTCCCGCCCGGGCCCACTCCAGGACCCTCTCCCGGTCCGGACCCGGAGCCCCCGCATCCGCAGCCGGACCCGGCCTCACCACCGGCCCCCGGCCCGGAGCCGACCCCTCCGCCGCCGCCGCCGGGTCCCGGCCCGCAACCCACGCCCCAGCCGCCGGGCCCCGGCCCGCAGCCGACCCCTCCGCCCCCCGGCCCCGGCCCGCAGCCGCCGCCCGCTCCTCCCGGGCCCGCGCCGTCCCCGATCCCACCGGGGCCCGAGCCCGTGCCCAACCCCGAGCCCGGGCCGCCCCTCACCTGAGCGAGGGGCGCCGCACGCCGGGGAAGGGCGCAGGGAACGGGGCTACGCGGTGACCTCGGACCGGTCACCGCCCCACAGCGTGTGGAAGGCGCCGTCCCGGTCCGTCCTGCGGTACGTGTGCGCCCCGAAGAAGTCCCGCTGCCCCTGGGTCAGCGCGGCGGGGAGCCGCTCGGCGCGCAGGGCGTCGTAGTAGGCGAGGGCGGCGGCGAAGCCCGGCGTCGGCACGCCCTGCCGGGTCGCGGCGACCAGGACCTCGCGCCAGTCGTCCTGCGCGGCGGCGATCTCCTGGGCGAACGTCTCGTCCGACAGCAGGCTCGGCAGGTCCGGCCGGGCGTCGTAGGCGGCCCGGATGCGGTCCAGGAAGGCCGCCCGGATGATGCAGCCGCCGCGCCAGATCGCCGAGACGGCGCCGAGATCGATGTCCCAGTCGTACTCCTCGCTGCCCGCGGCGATCTCGTGGAAGCCCTGCGTGTACGACACGATCTTCGAGGCGTACAGCGCCTGCTCGACGCGGTCGGCGAAGGCGGCCGCCTCCGACTCGCCGAGCGGGGACGCCTGCGGGCCGGCCAGGCCGCGCGAGGCGTCGCGCAGCGCCGCGTGCCCCGACAGGGAGCGCGCGAAGACGGCCTCCGCGATGCCCGACACCGGCACGCCCAGGTCCAGCGCGATCTGCACCGTCCAGCGGCCGGTGCCCTTCTGCTCCGCCTGGTCGACCACCACGTCCACGAACGGCTTGCCCGTCGCCCCGTCCACGTGCGACAGCACCTCCGCCGTGATCTCGATCAGGTACGAGTCCAGGCGGCCGGTGTTCCAGGTGCGGAAGATCTCCGCGATCTGCGCGGGGGAGTACCCGGCGACGTCGCGCAGCAGCTGGTACGCCTCGCCGATCAACTGCATGTCGGCGTACTCGATGCCGTTGTGCACCATCTTGACGAAGTGACCTGCGCCGTCGGGACCGACGTGCGTCACACAGGGCGCCTCGTCCGCGGCCTTCGCCGAGATCTTCTCCAGCATCGGGCCCAGAGACTCGTACGACTCCTTCGAGCCGCCCGGCATGATGCTGGGCCCGTGCAGCGCGCCCTCCTCGCCGCCCGAGATGCCGGTGCCCACGAAATGGATGCCCTGCTCGCGCAGTTCGCGCTCCCGGCGCCGGGTGTCCGCGAAGTGCGCGTTGCCCCCGTCGATGATCATGTCCCCGGGCTCGAGGAGCGGGGCGAACTCCCGGATCACCGCGTCGGTCGGGTCACCGGCCTTCACCATGATCACCAGGCGTCGCGGGCGCTCCAGCGCGGCCACGAACTCCTTGGCGGTCTCGGTCGCGACGAAATCGCCCTCGCTCCCGAACTCCTCCACCAGCGCGTGCGTGCGCGACGCGGTCCGGTTGTGCACCGCGACCGTGTAGCCGTTGCGGGCGAAGTTGCGGGCGAGGTTGCGGCCCATGACCGCGAGACCCGTGACGCCGATCTGCGCTGTAGTGCTCATTGGGTTGGCTCCTAGTGACCTTGGTGTCCGTGGTGCCCTGTGTAGGTGGTGCCGGTGCCCGCCAGTATCGCCGGTTTCGCCGCTCGACCATGCTGACGTGCCGGGACGCACGTCGCACTTTCTGCTTCCCGTTCTCCCCCGGAACCCCAGTACGGGCGGAAGGGGCCGAGTGCCTCAGCGGGACGACCTCGCATCCGGCCAACGGCCGCTCCTTCCCGGCCACTCGGGGTGACCAACCGGCCGGTTGCCGTCTTGTCATGGCCTGTTCGCGGCGCTTACTTTTGCCCCTCCTGACGCAATGTCGAGGGGGACCTCCATGGCCGTACGCGGCCGGCACCGCCGGTATCAGCCGAACAGGATCAACCGCGCCTCACTGACCGTCACCGCGGGGGGCGCGGGACTGGCCCTCCCCCTCGTCGGCACCGGCACGGCCCACGCGGCCGACGCGGCGACCTGGGACAAGGTCGCCGCCTGCGAGTCCACCGACGACTGGGACATCAACACCGGCAACGGCTACTACGGCGGGCTGCAGTTCACGCAGTCCACCTGGGAGGCCTTCGGCGGCACGCGGTACGCCCCGCGGGCCGACCTGGCCACCAGGGAGCAGCAGATCGCCGTCGCCGAGAAGGTGCTGGACACGCAGGGGCCCGGCGCCTGGCCGGTGTGCTCGGAGCGGGCCGGACTGACCCGGGGCGGCGACCCGCCCGACATCCGGCCGGCCGGGTCCGCGGCGCCGGCGCAGAAGACGTCGGACTCGGTGAAGGACGTCCAGCCGCAGACCACCCCGCAGTCCCGGGCGGGCAAGGCCAGGATGTACACGGTGGTCACCGGCGACACCCTCTCCGGCATCGCCGACACCCATGAGGTACGCGGCGGCTGGCAGCGGCTGTACGAGGCCAACCGCAGCGCGATCGGTTCCGACCCCGACCTGATCCTGCCCGGACAGCGCCTGTCGCTGCGCGGGCAGGGGACCACCCGGGCGCCCGGAGCCGAGGCGGGAAGACGGCAGGACGAGCAGCAGCCCCAACGGGACAAGCAGCGGCAGAAACAGCAGGACAAGCAGCAGAAGCAGCACCGGAAAGAGCAGAAGCAAGAGCAGAAGCAAGAACCGAAGCAAGAGCCGAAAGAACAGAAGCGGCAGGAGCAGAAGCAACAGGAGCAGCGGAAGGCGCCGAAGGAGTCGTCCTCCGACAGCGGCAAGGCCAAGGCGGCCGGCAAGGCCACCGCCCACCGAGCCGTCGTGGCCCCCGTCGACGCCGCCACCGGTACGCCCTACCACCAGGCGGGCTCCTCCTGGTCCAAGGGCTACCACACCGGCGTCGACTTCCCCGTCCCCACCGGCACCTCCGTCAAGTCGGTCGCGGACGGCCGGGTGGTCAGCGCGGGGTGGGGCGGTTCGTACGGCTACCAGGTGGTGGTCCGGCACGGGGACGGCCGCTACTCCCAGTACGCGCACCTCTCGGCGATCTCCGTGAAGAGCGGACAGTCGGTGGGCGTCGGTCAGCGCCTCGGCCGCTCCGGCTCCACGGGCAATGTCACGGGCCCGCATCTGCACTTCGAGGTGCGGACGGGGCCCGGCTTCGGTTCGGACGTCGACCCGGTGGCGTACCTGCGGGCCGGCGGCGTCAGGATCTGATCCGGACCCGTTGGGGGCCGAGCACGGACGGGACGAACGGGCCGCCGTAGAAGGGGCCGTAGAAGAGCGTCGTGTCGTCGGCCTCCTCCGGCGTCCGGGCTTCGTACGCCTCCTCGGCGGGGGCGGCGTCCGGGACCGGCGGTGCCACCGGTGACGGCACGAAGACCTTGTCGGACAGCCGGGCCACCTGCGGTACCGGTGCCACCGCACTCGTCGGTGCCACCGCACTGGCCGGTGCCACCGCACTCGCCGGTACCACCGCACTCGCCGGTACCACCTGCTCCCGGACGGGGACGCCCTCGACCGGCCCTGCGGCCACCAGCTCGGCCGCGGGCGCCGTCGTCGGTGCCTGCGCCGGCCCGGGTGCCGAGGTCCCGAGCGCTGCCGCCCCGGCCCCCACAAGGGCCACCGTCTCCTCGGCCAGGGCCGTGGACTCCTCGGTACCGGCGCCCTCCCGCGCGATGCGCTCCGTCGTCAGCATGATCAGTCCACCGGCGGCCACCACACCGCAGCTCAGGGCGAGCACGGTGCCGGTCGTGCCGTAACGGAACGTCTCGCCGAACATCGTGATGCCGACGACGGCGGCCACCACCGGGTTCACGACCGTCAGCGTGGCCAGTGGGGCGGCGAGACCGGCGCCCCGGTAGGAGGCCTGTGACAGCACCATGCCGGCCGTGGCGAGTACGCCGATCACGGCCAGCGACGGCAGATCACCGGCCGACACCCCGCCGTTCCAGTCGACCGCGACCGTCTTGGTGAAGACCGAGGACATTCCGAACGCTATGCCGGACGCGGTCGCCAGCAGGATGCTGCGGACCGCCGGGTGCCGGTGCGCGGCCCGGCCGGCGATCATCAGCGCGACGATCGCGCCACCGGTGACCAGCGCCGCCCCGACCCGCTGCGCCGTGCCCAGTGACTGCGCGTCGGAGGCACCGACCAGGGACAGCAGACCGGCGAGACCCACCGTGGCCATCAGCGCGCCCCGCCAGGCCGTCGCCCCGGCCCTGCGGCCCACGAAGAGCGCCGCCATGGGCAGCGCGAAGACGATGGTGAGCGCTCCCAGCGGCTGCACCAGACTCAGCGGACCGAGCGCGAGGGCGACCACGTGCAGCAGACCGCCCAGGCCGTTGAGCGAGACCGCCGCCCACCAGGCGGGCCGGCGCAAGGGAGCGTACTGGGCATCTGGGGACGACGACGCGACCTGCTCCTGCACGATCGCGCCGCCCGCGTAGGCCACGGCGGACACGAGTGACAGCAGCACGGACAACGCGAGGGCGCTCATCGGCTGCTCCTCTGCGTGAGGCGGGGGCGCTGGGCCCGGCGCGGCGAAGGGTCGTCATCCATGGACAACACGATGCCGTCTCAGGGTCTTCCCGTCGTCGTCCCTGAGCATTCTTTGGGTCCTACTACCGATGGAGTACGACGGCGCCGCCGTCCTCCCCAGGGTGGGCGACTTGGGTCCCCGACCCCTGGCCCGGCCTCTTGGAGTTCCCGGCAACGCCGTTGGACGTGGCGGTGAGTGATCGCGCAGACGGCGAGTCGGAGGGAGGCTTCGTGGATGTCGTCGCGTCGTTCCGGCGGATGCGCGGGCGGCGGAGGCCGTGGAGCCAGGCGATGGTGCGCTCGACGACGTAGCGGAAGAGGCCCGGCCCGGTGCCGTGGGGCTCGTGCCGTCGCGCGATGTCGGGGCGGACGGCTCGCTGCCAGAGCACGCGGCGGTACGTGTCGTGGTCGTAGCCGCGGTCGGCCATCTTCGACGAGGACGTGGTCCGGCATTACCAACGCGGGTACGGGAGGTGGGCCCGGCTGTTGTCGGCCCGGCTGCTCAATCGCGCTTTGAAGCGGCGTCGCTCGCAAGCCGCCACATTTCGTAGTTCCCGCATTCGGCCGTGATCTCAGCCGTCGTCTGAGCCGCGGCGAAGAAACTGTCGGCCAGTGGCGAGGTGCGCGATGCCGCCATGGCGACACACACCTGGTCGGGCGCCAGGTCCGGGACGGGCACGTAGCTGATGTCCGGACGTGAGAAGAACACGGCCTCCGAACGCCCCACGAACGAGATGCCGCGGCCGGCCGCGACGTGCTCGAGCTTCTCCTCCACGCCGCGCACCCGGAGTCCGGAGTCCGGGTGCGGGCGCCGGGTGGGCTGCCTGCTCGCGTCGGCATGCCAGATCAGCGGCTCACCGGCCAGGTCGGCCTCGGTGACCTCGTCCTTCCCGGCCAGCCGGTGACCGGCGGGCAGCGCCACCATGAGTGGCTCGGTGTAGAGCGGAGCCAGGCGCAGGCCCGTCTCCGCGAGGGGCAGCCGTACATAGGCGACGTCGACGCGGCCGTCGAGCAGCATCGAGGCCTGGTCGTCCCATTCCATGCGCTGCACGTCCACGACCACGTCCGGATGCTGCGCCTCGAACACCCGCGTCGCCGGGATGACCGGGATACCTGCCCGGAAGCCGACCACCAGCCGCCGGCCGCCGCGTTCTGCCACCGAGACTCGGCGCCGGACCGCGTGCGCGGAGGCGAGCAGCGGACCCGCGTCGTCCAGCAACTGCCGGCCCGCGTCGGTCAGCGTGACGCCGTGACTGTCCCTGGTGAACAGCGAGGCGCCGAGATCCTGTTCCAGCGCTCGGATCTGTCGGCTGAGCGCCGGTTGCGCGATATGCAGCGCATCGGCGGCGCGGCCGAAGTGCAACCGGTCGGCGACGGCGACGAAGTAGCGCAGCTTGCGCAGGTCCAGATCCATGGGGCCTCCCGGTCCGGCAATGCCTCAAAGGTATCACCACGGTTGAAACAGGTCTTGGACACACGATCAGGCCGGTGACATCGTCAATTGAGCCGGGAGAACTCGGTACAGGAATTCCGGATCGGCATGTGACCGCAGGGTTCGAACCAGGATGAGCGCATCAGGAGTTGGGCCCTTTTCGTTCCCGTTTCGGAAATCTATTAACTCATTCGGAAATCTATTAATTCAAAGGAGTGGCCGTGGGAAAGCTCGATGGCAAGGTAGCGGTGATCACCGGTGGATCCACCGGCCTGGCACTGGCCGGGGCCAAGCTGTTCGTCGCGGAAGGAGCGTACGTCTTCATCCAGGCCCGGCGGCAGGAAGCCCTGGACGAGGCCGTCAAGCTGATCGGCCGCAACGTCACCGCCGTCCAGGGTGACGCGTCCGATCTGGACGACCTGGAGCGCCTGTACGACACCGTCAAGCAGGAGAAGGGCTCCATCGACGTGCTGTGGGCCAGCGCCGGTTTCGGCGAACCCGGCGTCCTCGGCGAGATCACCGAGGAACAGTTCGAACGCTCCTTCTCGCTCAACGCCCGCGGCACCCTGTTCACCGTGCAGAAGGCCCTGCCGCTGATCAACGACCACGGCTCGATCCTCATGACCGGTTCCAACGCCTCACTCGGGGCCTTCCCCGGCTGGAGCCTCTACGCGGGCAGCAAAGCCGTCCAACAGGCATGGGCCCGCGTGTGGCTCAACGAGCTGCGCGACCGCAAGATCCGGGTCAACGTCCTGACCCCCGGACAGGTCGCCACCGCCAAGCAGGAAGAGCTGTTCGACGAGGCGACCAGGGCTTCGTTCGAGTCCCTCATTCCCCGCGGAACGATGGGCCGTCCCGAAGAGATCGCCAGCATCGCCCTGTTCCTCGCCTCCGACGACTCCAGCTACGTCAACGGCCTGGAACTGGTCGCCGACGGTGGCACGACCGCCATCTGAACCACACACGAACGAGTCGTAGCGGCGTCTCAGCGACAGGCGCCTCAAGAACAGAAGGAGGCACAGGTCATGAGCAGCATCACCTTCATCGGTGCGGGGAACATGGCCCGCACGATCGGCACGCGCGCGATAGCGGGCGGCAACACCGTCGAGATCATGGCACGCGATCAGTCCAAGGCCGACGCCCTGGCCAAGGCCCTGGGCAGCGGTACCACGACAGGCACGTGGGGGGCTGTCCCGGCCGGGGACATCGTCATCACGGCCGTGTTGTACGCCGGTGTCGTCTCCACCGTCGCCGCGTACGGAGACGCACTCGCGGGCAAGACCATCGTCGACATCAGCAACCCCTTCAACGCCGCGTTCGACGGCCTGGCCCACAGCGAGCCGACGTCGATCGCGCAGGAGGTCGCCAAGGTCGCCCCGGCCGACGCCAAGGTCTTCAAGGCCTTCAACACCATCTTCCGCGGCGTCCTGGAGAACGGCCGGCCCGACGTCTTCTTCGCCGGCGACGACCCGCGGGCCCAAGCAGACGTGGCGGCATTCATCGAGAGCCTCGGACTGCGCCCGATGCATGTCGGCGGCCTGAAGATGGCGCACTGGCTGGAAGGCGCGGGCGTGCTCACGGTAGGCCTCGCGGGCAACGGAGTTGGCCACGGAAACTTCGCCCTCGGCGTCAACGAAGTCAACGGCTGAGCAGCCAGCGGACGGAGCGGGTGCCCTCTGACGGGTTGACGGACCACGACTCGCAGATGTCGGAAAGGGACAGTGGCGAAGAAGTGCCGCCCGAGGAGGCTCGTCGCAATGCAGTTCGGTGTCATGATCCCCCTGGTCGGCCCCTCAGATGGCCCGCCCCTTCGACCCCGTGCTGCTGTTGACCGTCGCCGCGGCGGCGACCGGCCGGGTGCGCCTGAACACCAGCACGCTCAGCACGTTCCACTACGAGCCGCCGCAGCTGGCCCGGCAGCCGACCACGCTCGACGTGCTCAGCGACGGCCGCCTCGGCGCCGGTGTGGGCTGGGGTGGACGAAGCAGGAGTACGACGTCGTCCGCGACGCGGACTGGCGGCGGCGCGGCAAGACGCTCGACAGTTCTTCACCATGCCACCGGGCCGGCGAGGACGCGATGCAGTCAGGACGAGGGCGCAAGCCGCCTGTGGTCGACCGCGCGTCGAGCGGCGGAAGACGCCGGCCGTGATCCCGACGCGCTCAGGACGGCCATGCGGATCAACCTCGAGCCGGGCACGTCCGTCGATTCGGTCGCGGACCAACTGCTCGACTTCGCCGCCCGGGTGATCGAGCGCACCGGCCGGTTGTGACCACCCGAGGAACGATCACACAAGAAGCGATCACTCAAGAAGCGATCACCCAAGACGCGACCACCCAAGAAACGATCACCCAAGAAAGAGAGCGCTCACCATGAGTAGCATCAGCTTCATCGGCCTCGGGGACATGGCCCACGCCATCGCCGCACGCGCGGTCTCGGGCGGCCACTCCGTCGAGCTCATCGGCCGCGACCCGGCCAAGGCGAAGAGCCTGGCCGCCGAACTCGGCGGCGGTGCCACGGCGGGGACGTTCGGCACGGTCCCCGCGGGCGACATCGTCGTCCTCGCCGTGCCGTACACCAGCGCTGTGCCCGTCGTCGCCCGGTACGGAGACGCCCTGGCCGGCAAGGTCATCATCGACATCTCCAACACCTTCAACGCCGACGCCACCGGGCTCGTCACCCCCGACGGCACATCCGGTGCGCAGGAGATCGCCAAGGCGGCCCCGGCGAGTGCGCACGTCGTGAAGGCGTTCAACACCGTCTTCGGCCACGTCCTGATCCAGGAGCGACGGTTGGACGTGTTGTTCGCCGGAGACGACGCGGGCGCCAAGGCGAACGTGTCGGTGTTCATCGAGAGCCTCGGGCTGCGCCCGCTCGATGTCGGCGGCCTGGAGATGGCTCGCTGGCTGGAAGGGGTCGGGCCGCTGCTGATGGGCCTGGCCCGCAACGGCGCGGGCACCTTCGACGTCGCCCTCGGCGTCGACTTTCCCGGCTGAGCGCACCCCACACCACCATTTCTTCCGCCGTACCACTCACGCCACATCACTCACCAGGAGGAGCAACGTGCACGTCTTCGTCGCCGGCGGGACCGGCCACTCCGGTTCGCACATCATTTCCGAACTCGTCGCCGCAGGGCACGAGGTCACCGGTCTGGCCCGGTCGGACGCGGCCGAGGCGACCCTGTCCGCGCTCGGTGCGAAGGTCCACCGCGGCGACCTCCAGGACCTCGACGGGCTCAAGGAGGCCGCCGCGGACTCCGACGGCGTCATCCACGTCGCGCACAGGCAGGACCTGCTTCCGTCCGGCGGGATCGACGCCGCGGCCGCCGCCGAGCTCCCGATCGTGCGCGCCTACGGCGAGGCACTTGCGGGAACCGGAAAGCCGCTGGTCGCGGCAGGGAGCATCGGCTCGCCCGGGACCGCGCGGGATCTGGGCCGGCCCTCCACCGAGGAGGACCCTGCCCTCCCCGTCGGCGATGAGCACAAGGGCACCCTCCGGGCCCGTAACGTCGTGGAGGCCACGGTCATCGGCCTCGCCGAGCGGGGAGTCCGCTCTTCCGTCGTTCGGATCGCCAACATCGCGCACAGCACGGCCGATCGTGCCGGCTTCCTCCCCACCCTGATCGCCCTGGCGAAGGAGAGAGGCTTCGCCGGGTACCCCGGGGACGGCTCGAACCTGTGGAACGCCGTACACATCCGCGACGCCGCTTCCCTGTTCCGCCTGGCGCTGGAGAAGGGCCCGGCCGGCAGCTACTGGCACGCGGTCGAGGACGGGGGTGTCCCGGTCCGCGAGATCACCGAGGCCATCGGCAACCGCCTGGGCCTGCCCGCAGTGAGCGTGCCGCTGGACGAACTGATGCTGCCGGGACACTTCGGGTTCCTCACCAACATCGTCACGCGGAGCTACCCGACGTCCAACCTCATCACCCGCAAGACCCTCGGGTGGGAACCCGCCCGGCCCGGCCTCCTCGCCGACCTGGACAACGGCCACTACTTCCCGTCAACCGACGTCCCCGCAATCTGAGGGCACGTCCAGGGGCAGGGACCTCGATGCAACGAGTCCCGCTCGTCGTGAGGACAAGCGTGAGGACAAGGCTCCTATGGAGGGACGTTCGAGAACATGACAACTGTGGGATTCATCGGAAGCGGGTCCATCGGCGGCACGATCGCGCGGCTCGCTGTCGCGGCCGGACACCAGGTCGTGCTCAGCAACTCGCGCGGTCCCGGGTCGCTCGCGGACACGGTCGCGGAACTGGGACCGCGGGCGTCGGCGGCGACGAGCGAGGAGGCCGCGGCGGCTGGTGACATCGTCGTGGTCACGGTGCCGGTCACGGCCTTCCCCGACCTGCCCGCCGCACCGCTCGCCGGGAAGACGGTCATCGACACGTGCAACTACGGCCCCGAGCGTGACGGGCCCATCCCCGAGCTCGACGGCACGTCGCTCACCTCGAGCGAGCTGCTGCTGCGATACCTCCCGGACGCCATGCTCGTGAAAGCTTTCAACAACATCTACTTCAAGCACCTGCTGTCGCTCGCCCGCCCGGCGGGGGCGACCGACCGCTCCTACCTGCCGATCGCCGGGGACCTGGCGCCGGCGAAGGCGGCAGCCACCGAGTTCATCGATTCCATCGGGTACGGCGTGGTGGACGCGGGGCTCCTGGCCGACAGCTGGCGGCAGGCGACGGGCACACCGGTGTGGGGAACGCCGTACGGGCCGCCCTCGAACGAGATGGGCCGGCCGACCGGCCCGGGCGCCATCCGCGCGGCACTGGCCACCGCAACGCGATAGTCGCAACTCGGCGCGGGCCGCAGTACGGCCAGTCGCGATCATGCTGCGCCGGACCCGCGCGCGGCTACGCGCCACCAGGTGGCCCACCAGGTGGCCCACCAGGTGGCCCACCAGGTGGCCCGTCGGTGGCTGGGAGGCGGGCGCCCTGCCGATCGTCCCGACCCACGGCCGGCCCAGCACCTTCCTGAAGCTCATCGACCTCGCCCGGCGTCTCGCGGAGCCGTCGAAGCACGGCGGCGACGCGTCCGACGCGTTCACGGTCGTCGTCCCCTCGCTGCCCCGCTACGCGTTCTCGCCACCACGCCCGGCCCTGACCCGGCGCGTCGAAAGGGTCGAAGTACCCACCGCCGTCGCCGTCTTCCCCGGCGATCTCACCCAGCCCCCGCGTTCCTGGGCCGGACGCACCTACAACATCACCCGGTACGCGTCGATGCCTCGCGGCGGGCACTTCGCCGCCCACGAAGAGTCCGGACAGTCCGGACTGCTCGCCGACTGACCGTGCCGTTGCTGCCGAAGCCGAAGCCGAAGCCGAAGCCGAAGCCGAAGACGGTCCGGGGCTGCTGAACGGGCCGCGGTCGAAGAACCAGCCGGACTGGGAACGGGCGGTGATCGACTCCTCGCTCGTGCGGGCCGCCCGACGGGGCCCGAAAGCGCGGCCAACCAGGGGCGACCGCCCGGCCGAGCGGCAAGCACCACCTCGTCGTCGACGGACAGGGCATCCCACTCGCCGTGTCCCGACGTCGCATGCCAGGTCGGCAGACGCCGCCACGTCCGACGGCCTGGCCTGGAACTTTTGGGGGCACTGATACTACTGCTCTCCGTGGACCTCGACCCCGCCCTCTCCGCCCTCCGCCCGCTCGGCGGCTTCTTCGTCGTGCACGCCTCGCGTCCGTTGCCGTCGGGGCGGACCGCCGCGGCCGCGCCCCTCGCACACGCCTACGCGCCCGGACACGTGAACGCGACGGCGGACGTCGACGTTCCGGGTCACCGCGCCGATCCGCTGGGCCACCGGGTCCGCAAGGTCGCCGGCGCGCTCGGCGCCGCCGAGACCCGGGTCGCCGCCTCCGTGGCCCAGCAGGGACTCGCGGCCCGCCTGTGGTCGGTGACCCTGGCCTGCGCCGTCCTGTACGGACGTGTCCCGGACCTCGACCCCCGCCTGCTGCACTGGGATCCCGAGGCCACCGCCCCAGACGACCTGTGGCTCACCGAGGTGCGGGCCCGGCCGGGGGACGGCGGCACCGTCGCGGACGTCGTCCTCACCACCCACCTGGCTCCCCTCGCCGAGGCAGTGCACACCCGCTACGGCGTCGCGAGGGGACTGCTGCGCGGCAACGCGGCCTCCGCCCTGGCCGGCGCCGGCCGGGAACTGGACCGCTGGGCCCGCCGACACGGCCGTACCGACACCGCTGCCCGCGCCCGGTCGCTCACCGCCGGCCTGCTGGCCCACCCCCTGCTCGCCGGCACCGGGACCCTCACCGGCACGTCCTTCCGGCGCCGCAGCTGTTGCCTGTACTACCGAGTGCCGGGCGGGGGCGTCTGCGGCGACTGCTGCTTCCCGACTCCGCCGGAGCCCACCCGTTCGCCGCGCCCGCCGGAGCCGGGCAGCCTCCCGCGCCCGCCGGAGCCGGGCAGCCTCCCGGGCCCGCCGGAGCCGGGCAGCCTCCCGCGCCCGCCGGAGCCCGGCGGCTCCCCGCCCCCTCCGCGTCCTCCGCGGTCTTCCCCAGGCGCCCGCTCTGGGTGACCATGAGGGAACCAGCCGCCGAGACGGGAGGTTCCGGGTGCGCGTGGGACTGCTGAGCCGAGAGTTCCCGCCGGACGTCTACGGCGGCGCGGGGGTCCATGTCGAGTTCCTCGCCCGGGAGCTCGCCCGCCTCGTCGACCTGGACGTGCACAGCTGGGGCGAGGGCCGCACCGACGGCGTGCTGCGCCACCGCCCCTGGTCCGCGCTCGACGGCGCCAACGACGCGCTGCGCACCTTCTCCGTGGACCTCGCCATGACCGCCGCCCTCGAAGGGCGCGAACTGGTGCACTCCCACACCTGGTACGCCAACCTCGGCGGCCACCTCGCCAAGCTCCTGCACGGCGTCCCGCACGTGGTGACCGCCCACTCCCTGGAGCCCCCGCGCCCCTGGAAGGCGGAGCAGCTCGGCGGGGGCTACGCGCTGTCCGGCTGGGCCGAGCGCACCGCGTTCGAGGCGGCCGACGCGGTGATCGCCGTCTCCGGAGCCATGCGCGAGGACATCCTCGGCTGCTACCCGGACCTCGACGCCTCCCGGGTCCACGTCGTGCACAACGGCATCGACACCCGGCTCTACCGGCCCGATCACGGCACCGACGTGCTGGACAGCGTCGGCCTGGACCGCTCCCGCCCGTACGTCCTGTTCGTCGGCCGCATCACCCGTCAGAAGGGCGTGCCGCAGCTGCTGCGCGCGGTCCGGGACATCGACCCCGCCGCGCAGGTCGTGCTGTGCGCGGGTGCCCCGGACACCCCCGAGATCGACCAGGAGTTCCGGGACCTCTTCGCCGGGCTGAGCCGCGCCCGCGAGGGCGTGCACTGGATCCCGCGCATGCTGCCGCGCACGGAAGTGATCCAGCTCCTGACGCACGCCGCCGTCTTCGTCTGCCCCTCCGTCTACGAGCCCCTCGGCATCGTCAACCTGGAGGCGATGGCCTGCGGCACCCCGGTGGTGGCCTCCCGGGTGGGCGGCATCCCCGAGGTCGTGACCGACGGCGTGACGGGGGTACTCGTCCCGAGGGAGGACGGTGCGGACGACGCCTTCGAAGCGGGCCTCGCGCGCGCCCTGGACTCCGTCCTCGGCGATCCGGCGGGCGCCCGCCGGATGGGCGAGGCCGGACGGGCGCGCGCGGTGGAGGAGTTCGGCTGGGACGCGGTCGCGCGCCGCACGGTCCGGCTGTACGAGGAGATCCTCAAGCAGGCTTAGGCCGCCCCGCCCGGGGCAGCCGGGGTGAACGAGGGTGAGGGGAGCGGCCATGCGTCGTGGAGGTCCTTCGGTGCTCGGCATCGTGCTGGCGGGCGGAGAGGGCAAACGCCTGATGCCCCTGACCGCGGACCGCGCCAAACCCGCGGTCACCTTCGGCGGCACCTACCGGCTCGTCGACTTCGTCCTGTCCAACCTGGTCAACGGCGACATCCTGCGGATCTGCGTGCTCACCCAGTACAAGTCGCACTCCCTGGACCGGCACATCACCACCACCTGGCGGATGTCCAGCCTGCTCGGCAACTACGTCACTCCGGTCCCCGCCCAGCAGCGCCTCGGCCCCCGCTGGTTCCTCGGCAGCGCCGACGCCATCCTGCAGTCCCTGAACCTGGTGCACGACGAACAGCCCGAGTACGTGGCAGTGTTCGGCGCCGACCACGTGTACCGGATGGACCCGCGCCAGATGCTCGCCCAGCACATCGACTCCGGCGCGGGCGTCACCGTCGCCGGGATACGGGTCCCGCGCGCCGAGTCGCCGTCCTTCGGCGTGATCACGCCGGGCTCGGACGGGCAGACCGTCACCGGCTTCCTGGAGAAGCCCGCCGACCCTCCCGGCCTCGCCGACGACCCCGGGTGCGTCTTCGCCTCGATGGGCAACTACGTCTTCACCACCAAGGCACTCGTCGAGGCCCTGCACCGGGACGCCGAGGACCCGGACTCCGTGCACGACATGGGCGGTTCGATCCTGCCCCAGCTCACCGACCGGGGCGAGGCCGCGCTGTACGACTTCAGCGCCAACCACGTCCCCGGGGAGACCACCCGCGACCAGGGGTACTGGCGGGACGTGGGCACGCTGGACGCCTACTACGACGCCCACATGGACCTGATCGCCGAGCGGCCCGCGTTCAACCTCTACAACCGGGACTGGCCGGTCTACACCCACTCCACCCAGCTCTCGCCGGCCCGCTTCAACGCCGGGGGCATCGCCAGCGAGTCGATCATCAGCGCCGGCTGCCTGATCCGCGGACAGGTCACCCGGTCCGTGCTCTCCCCGGGGGTGGTGGTCGACCCCGGCGCGGTCGTGCAGGGCTCGGTGCTGCACGACAACGTGCACATCGGCCGGGGTGCGGTGGTGCGCGGGGCGGTGCTGGACAAGAACGTGCAGGTGCCGCCGGGCGCGACGATCGGCGTCAACCCGCAGCGGGACGGCGAGTTGTACACCGTCTCCAAGGGCGGCGTGATCGCGCTGGGCAAGGGACAGCGGGTGCCGTGAGGCGCGGACGACCGCGCGGACGGCGGCCCCGGGAGCGTGCGACACCCGTGATACGCGCGTTGAGCCCGGGGCCGTTGTCATGTCCCTGGACGCCAAGCGGAATCCGTGTTGTCATGCCTCTGCACCGCTGCCGTTACATCGATGTATGACATCGATGTCCTGAGCCATCAGCCACCACCCGTTCTCGAGGAGAGGGTCAGTGCGCACCAAACGACTCAGAGACAGACTCGCCCTGTTGCTGGCCGCCGCGCTCGGCGTCGCGGGACTCGCCGCCGTGCCGGCCGCCAATGCGGCCGATACCGACGACGCCGCGGAGATCCACGGCCTGAAGGGCGAGTACTACACCCAGTCCGCCCCCGGCGCCTTCGACTTCCACGAGCTCAAGGCCACCGGATTCGACCCGCAGGTCGACTTCAACAGCCTCGAACCGCGACTCGCCTTCGCCACCGGGCAGTCGGACGACGTGAGCGTCCGCTGGACCGGCAAGCTCGTCCCGGAGGAGACCGGCGCCCACACCTTCTCGATCATCGGCGACAACGGCTTCCGCCTCTGGGTCGGCGGGCAGCTCGCCATCGACCACTGGGTCGACGACTGGGACCGCGAACAGACCGCCCAGCCCATCGAGCTGACGGCCGGCCAGTCCTACGACATCAAGCTGGAGTACTTCGAGCACTACGGCGGCTCCAACCTCCACCTGCGCTGGACCGA
Organism: Streptomyces violaceoruber; assembly: GCF_033406955.1. NCBI lineage: Bacteria > Bacillati > Actinomycetota > Actinomycetes > Kitasatosporales > Streptomycetaceae > Streptomyces > Streptomyces violaceoruber. The sequence goes on from NZ_CP137734.1 coordinate 7,623,080, forward strand.
GCCCGGCGGCAGCAAGGAGGCGATCCCGCAGTCGGCGTTCCGCCTGCCCGACGGCTTCGACTACAACGGTGCGACGGCGACCACCGTCCAGTCCACCGGCCGCACCCTCAAGCTCGACTTCGCGAGCCCGCTGGCCGCACCCCCGGCCGGTCTCACCGACCACCTCGAAGCGGTGATCGGCGGCGCCACGTGGCCGCTCGGCGAGACCAAGCCGGACCCCGCCGACCCGAGTGCCCTGCTCGTCACCCTCGACCAGCCCGTCGTCGGCAACAAGGACGGCGACGCGCCCGGCACCGCCGACGTCCGCTACGACGGCGAAGGCGGCCTCACCGACACCGAAGGCAACGTTGTCAACGCCTTCTGGAGCAGCGGCGGCAACGAGTCCACCTACGAGCTGCGCACCGACTGGGCCGACGAGGTCGGGCCGGACAACGCCCTCCCGGAGTACCCGCGCCCGCAGCTGACCCGCGACGACTGGCAGAACCTCAACGGCCGCTGGCAGTTCGCCGCCGCCGAGGCGGGCGAGCAGCCGCCGGTCGGCAAGAACCTGAAGGAGCGCATCCTCGTCCCGTACCCGGTGGAGTCCCAGCTCTCCGGCGTCCAGCGGCACGAGGACCGTATGTGGTACCGCCGCACCTTCACCGTGCCCCGCGACTGGCACATCGGCTCCGCCCAGCGGCTGAAGCTGAACTTCGGCGCCGTCGACTGGCAGTCCGAGGTGTACGTCAACGGCACCAAGGTCGCCGACCACAAGGGCGGTTACGACAAGTTCAGCGCCGACGTCACCGACGCCCTCAAGCCCGGCCGCACCCAGGAGCTGATCGTCGGCGTCTACGACCCGACCGACGCGGCGAACGGCGAGAACCCGCCGCTCGGCAAGCAGCGCCTGGATCCGAGCGGCATCTGGTACACGCCCAGTTCCGGCATCTGGCAGACCGTCTGGATGGAGCCGGTCGCCCGGGACCACGTGGACTCCCTGAAGCTCACCCCGCACGTCGACGGGGCGGCGAGCACCCTCACCGTCGAGCCGAAGGGCGTGCGCGACGGCGTGCGCGTCAGGGCCACGGCGTACGCCGGGCACCGCAAGGTCGCCACGGTCAGCGGCCGCACCGGTGAGCCGCTGACCCTGAAGATCCGCGACCCGCGCCTGTGGTCGCCCGACGACCCGTTCCTGTACGACCTGAAGGTCACCGTGGGACACGACCGGGTCGAGAGCTACTTCGGGATGCGCTCCATCGCCGTCGAGAAGGTCGACGGCGTCCCGCGCACCATGCTCAACGGGAAACCGACCTTCCTGATGGCCACCCTCGACCAGGGCTTCTGGCCGGACGGACTGCACACCGCGCCCACCGACGAGGCCCTCGCGTACGACCTCAGGCTGCACAAGCAGCTCGGCTTCAACTCGGTGCGCAAGCACATCAAGGTCGAGCCCGACCGCTGGTTCTACTGGGCCGACAGGCTGGGCCTGATGGTGTGGCAGGACATGCCCGCGATGACCGCCGGGAAGAACCCGTCCACCGCCGCCCGCGCCGAGTACGAGCGGGAGATGAAGGAGATGATCGACGAACACGTCAGCCACCCGTCGATCATCATGTGGGTCACCTTCAACGAGGGCTGGGGCCAGTACGACATCGGCCGCGTCGCCGCGCAGGCCAAGGCCTGGGACCCGACCCGGCTCGTCAACAACCAGTCGGGCCTGAACCTCGGGGCCGACGGCGGCGCCGGCGACATCATGGACGAGCACGGCTACCCGAGCCCCGCCCTGCCGCCCTCCCCGGACGGCGAACGCGCCCTGGTCACCGGCGAGTACGGCGGTCTCGGCCTCGCGGTGCCCGGACACGCCTGGTCCGTGCAGCAGTCGTACGTCGACGTCGACCCGCAGACGTACACGGACGACTACCTCACCAAGCTCGACGAGGTGCGCGCCCTGGTCTGCCGGGGCAGCAACGGCGCCGTCTACACCCAGATCTCGGACGTCGAAGGCGAGCTGAACGGCCTGACGACGTACGACCGCAAGGTGCTCAAGCCGGACGTCGAACGGGTGAAGGCCGCCCAGGAGGCCCTCATCCACGACGCGTCCCAGCCCACCCCGGCGGGCTGCACCGCCTGATCACCCTCACCCAAGGAACGACCGCACGACACAGCAGACCTTCCGGAGGTCACCGCACATGAGAGGCACCCGGCGTCTGCGGCTGTGCGTGGCCGGGGTGGTGGCAGCGTCCGCGCTGCTCACCGCCCCGGCGGCGCAGGCCGTCCCGACGACCGACCAGAACCTGACCGACCTCGTGAACCCCTTCATCGGAACGGAGAACGAGGGCAACACCTATCCCGGCGCCGCCGTGCCCTTCGGCATGGTGCAGTTCTCGCCGGACACCGGCCACAACACCGGCTACGACCACTCCGACACCCGCATCCGCGGCTTCTCCCTGGTCCACCTCTCCGGCGTCGGCTGCGGGCTCGGCGGCGACCTGCCGGTGCTGCCGACCATCGGGGACGTCACCGAGACGGACTACGCGAAGTACGCCGCCTCCTTCAGCCACGACGACGAGGAGGCGAGCCCCGGCTACTACCGCGTCGGCCTCGACTCCGGCGTCGAGGCGGAGCTGACCGCCACCGAACGCACCGGGGTGCAGCGCTACACCTTCCCGGCCACCGGCAAGGCCAACGTCCTGCTGAACGCCGGCCAGTCACTGCACAAGAACATCAGCACCGAGGTCGAGGTGCTCGACAGCCGCACCGTGCGCACCGCGATCACCGGCAGTGGCTTCTGCCAGGACACCAAGCCGTACACCGTCTACACGATCACCCGCTTCGACCGCCCCTTCGCCTCCTACGGCACCTGGGACGACGGCACCGTGACCGCGGGCGCGAAGACCGGCGGCGACGGCGCCTACGTCCGCTTCGACACCACGAAGGACCGCACCGTCGAGGCCACCACCGCGCTGTCCTACGTGGACGCGCGCGGCGCCGCGCTCAACCTGCGCGCCGAGGGCGGGCACTCCTTCGACTCCGTGCGCCGCGGTGCCGACCGCACCTGGGAGAAGCGGCTGGAGGACGTCCGGGTCCGGGGCGGCGACGACACCCTGCGGCGCACCTTCTACTCGTCCCTGTACCGGTCCTTCCTGGCGCCGAACGTCGGCAGCGACGTCGACGGCCGCTACACCGGCTGGGACCAGGAGGTCCACCGCGCCAAGGGCTTCACGTACTACCAGAACTGGTCCCTGTGGGACACCTACCGCACCCAGTCCCAGCTCCTCGCCCTGCTCGCACCCCGCGAGGCCCGGGACATGGCGATCTCCGTCATCAAGATCGACGAGGAGAGCGGCTGGCTGCCCAAGTGGGGCTACGGCACCGTCGAGACCAACATCATGACCGGCGACCCGGTGACCCCCTTCCTCACCAACGCCTACCAGCAGGGCCTGCTGCACGGCTGGGAGGAGAAGGCCTACCGGGCGCTGAGGAAGAACGCCGACGGCGTCCCGCCCACCGACTCGCCGGCCGTCGGCCGGGAGGCCAACCGCGAATACCTCGCCGACGGCTTCGCGCCGTACGTCAAGGGCCGCCCGCACGCCAAGCCGGGCGACTCCGACTACGACCACGGCGCCTCCGCGACCCTGGAGTACGCCCTGTCCGACGCCATGCTCTCCCGCATGGCCCGCGACCTCGGCCACGAAGCGGACGCGAAGCGGTACGCCGAGCGCGCCCAGAGCTACCGCAACGTCTTCGACCCCTCGACCGGCTTCTTCCGCGCCCGCGACGCCGGGGGCGCCTTCACCGGACCGGCCGACCCGGCGCAGAGCGAGGGCTTCCACGAGGGCACGTCCTGGCAGTACCAGTGGCTGGTGCCGCAGGACCTGCCCGGCATGATCGACCTCATCGGCGGGACCGACGCGGCGAACGCGCGGCTCGACTCCTTCTTCGCCTACGACCAGCTCCTCGCGGACCCGGCGAAGACCGCCCGCGAGGTGTGGGTGAACGGGCCGTACGACTACTACAACGCCGACAAGTACAACCCGCAGAACGAGCCCGATCTGATCGCCCCGTACACCTACCTGTCGACCGGGCAGCCCTGGAAGACGACCGACGTGGTGCACGCGGCGCTCACCCTGTTCACGGACACGCCGACCGGCATGACCGGAAACGACGACCTCGGGACCATGTCCGCCTGGAACGTGCTGTCCTCGATCGGGATCTTCCCGATCCAGCCCGGCTACGACACCTGGGGCCTGTCCACCCCGGTCTTCGACCGCGTCGACCTCACCCTCGACCGCCGCTACTACCCGCGCGGCGCCCTGACGATCACCGCGCCCGGCACCTCGGACACCGACCGGTACGTCCAGTCGGCCCGCACCGACGGCTCGGCCTACGCCCGCACCTGGCTGACGACGGACGCCCTGCGCTCCGTGCGGTCGCTCGCGTTCACGGTCGGCCCGCAGCCGTCCGGGTGGGGTACCGGGGCAGAGGCGGTGCCGCCGCCGCTGACCTGAGCCGACGCGAGCACAGGCGCCCCATGAGTCACAGCAGTCCCGCCCCTGTCGAAAGGGGCGGGACTTTAATCTCTTGTTAACTGTGCGTAGCTTGATCGTACTTGACCGTAATCGTCGGAGAGCGATTGACTGCTTGTCCACCCGTTGTCCATCCACCGCCCATGCGTCGTCCTTGCGAGGCAAGCCCTTGACTCCCGATCCGCTCGCTCCCCTCGACCTGGCGTTCTGGAACATCGAGTCCGCCGAGCACCCCATGCACCTGGGCGCGCTCGGCGTCTTCGAGGCCGACTCGCCCACCGCGGGCGCGCTCGCGGCGGACCTGCTCGCGGCCCGCGCCCCCGCGGTGCCCGGACTGCGGATGAGGATCCGGGACACCTGGCAGCCGCCGATGGCCCTGCGCCGGCCGTTCGCGTTCGGCGGCGCGACCCGCGAGCCCGACCCCCGCTTCGACCCGCTCGACCACGTGCGGCTGCACGCCCCGGCCAGGGACTACCACGCCCGGGCCGGGCGCCTGATGGAACGCCCCCTGGAACGCGGACGGCCGCCGTGGGAGGCGCACGTGCTGCCGGGCGCGGACGGCGGGTCCTTCGCCGTGCTGTTCAAGTTCCACCACGCCCTGGCCGACGGTCTGCGCGCCCTGACGCTGGCCGCGGGTGTCCTGGACCCGATGGACCTGCCGGCACCCCGGCCCCGCCCCGAGCAGCCGCCGCGCGGACTCCTGCCGGACGTGCGCGCCCTGCCCGACCGGCTGCGCGGCGCCCTGTCCGACGCCGGGCGCGCCCTGGACATCGGTGCCGCCGCGGCGTTGTCCACCCTCGACGTGCGTTCCTCGCCCGCGCTCACCGCCGCGTCCTCCGGGACCCGCCGGACCGCGGGGGTGTCCGTCGACCTCGACGACGTGCACCACGTCCGCAAGACCACCGGCGGCACCGTCAACGACGTACTGATCGCGGTCGTAGCGGGCGCTCTGCGCCGCTGGCTGGACGAACGCGGCGACGGCAGCGAGGGCGTCGCGCCCCGGGCCCTGATCCCCGTCTCCAGGCGCCGCCCGCGCAGCGCGCACCCCCAGGGAAACCGGCTCTCCGGGTACCTGATGAGGCTTCCGGTCGGCGACCCCGACCCGCTCGCCCGCCTCGGCACGGTCCGCGCCGCCATGGACCGCAACAAGGACGCCGGGCCCGGACGCGGCGCCGGAGCCGTCGCCCTGCTCGCCGACCACGTCCCGGCGCTCGGCCACCGGCTCGGCGGGCCACTGGTCTCCGGGGCCGCCCGGCTCTGGTTCGACCTCCTGGTCACCAGCGTCCCCCTGCCCAGCCTCGGGCTGCGGCTGGGCGGGCACCCGCTCACCGAGGTCTATCCACTGGCCCCGCTGGCCCGCGGCCACTCCCTGGCGGTGGCCGTCTCGACGTACCGCGGACGGGTCCACTACGGCCTGCTCGCCGACGCGAAGGCGGTGCCGGACCTCGACCGGCTCGCCGTGGCGGTGGCCGAGGAGGTGGAGACGTTGCTCACGGCGTGCCGTCCCTGACCCCGGCGGGTTTGGATCCACGCCGCGCGCTGAATAAAATCCGCTGTTCGACAGCGGTCGCCTCCCGGAGCGCCGCGACGGTGACCAGGGAACGGCAGCGGCGATGACGGTGACACAGGACGGTGCGGCGACCACGGACGAGGTGGCGGCGTCCGCGTACGGCCCCGGTATCGACCCCGAACGGCTGGCGCTCTGCCTCGACGTACTGAAGGAACTCGACGAGCTGGACGTCGACCACCCCGACGCGATCGCGGTCCGCCGGGCCACCTCGCACATCTACCGCACGGTCAAGCAGCGCCGCCGCCAGGAGCGCCGCGCCGCCAAGACCGCCCACGACAAGGCGGTCACCGAGGCCACCGCCACCGGGTCCGCCGAGCGCATCGACGACGAGACCGAGGGCCTGCTGCCCTCCTCGCGCACCGAGCAGGGCGCCATCGCCGGGATACTCCAGCGGCCCCGCTCCTGCTACGTCTGCAAGCAGCGCTACACCGAGGTCGACTACTTCTACCACCAGCTCTGCCAGGACTGCGCCGCCGAGAACCGGGCCCGCCGCGACGCCCGCGCCGACCTCACCGGCAAGCGCGCGCTGCTCACCGGCGGCCGCGCCAAGATCGGCATGTACATCGCGCTCAGGCTGCTGCGCGACGGCGCGCACACCACGATCACCACCCGTTTCCCCAAGGACGCCATCCGCCGCTTCAAGGCGATGGACGACTCCGCGGACTGGCTGCACCGCCTGGAGGTCGTCGGCATCGACCTGCGCGACCCCGCCCAGACCGTGGCCCTCGCCGAGCGGATCACGGAGCAGGGCCCGCTCGACATCCTGATCAACAACGCCACCCAGACCGTGCGCCGCCTGCCCTCCGCGTACGCCGCGCTGGTCGAGGGCGAGAGCGCCCCGCTGCCCGCCGGTGAACTGCCCGCGCACCAGGTCATCGGGGCCTTCAACTCCGGTGCGGTGGACGGCCTGGCCGCGCTGCCGCTGGGCACCTCGGGGCTCGACGCGCAGCAGGTGGCCGACCTCGCCCTGGTGGCCGGCAACGCCAGCGTGGTCCGGCACCGCGAGGGCACCGCGATCGACGCGGGCGGCCTGGTGCCCGACGTCGTCGACTCCAACACCTGGGTCCAGACCATCGAGCAGATCTCCCCGGTGGAACTGCTGGAGACCCAGCTGTGCAACTACACGTCGCCGTTCATCCTCATCAGCGCGCTGCGCGCGGCCATGGCCGAGGCCGCGCGCAAGGCGCCCGCCGGGCGTGCCTACGTCGTCAACGTCTCGGCGATGGAGGGCGTGTTCGCCCGCGGCTACAAGGGTGCCGGTCACCCGAACACCAACGCGGCCAAGGCCGCCATGAACATGGTGACCCGGACCAGCGCCCAGGAGATGTTCGACACCGACCGGATCCTGATGACCTCCGTCGACACCGGCTGGATCACCGACGAGCGTCCTCACTACGACAAGCTGCGCCTGGCCGACGAGGGCTTCCACGCCCCGCTCGACCTGATCGACGGCGCCGCCCGCGTCTACGACCCCATCGTGCGCGGCGAGGCGGGCGAGGACCTGTACGGCGTCTTCCTCAAGGACTACGCGCCCGGCAAGTGGTGACCGAGCGCTCCGGGTACTCCGGGTGCGCCGGGCGCTCCGGGTGCTCCGGGTGGCCGGGGCGGTCGGTGCGCACCGGACGGTGCCTCAGTCGACCGCTCCCAGCCGCGAGTTCCGTGCCGCCGTCAGCTCCAGCACCGTGCGCCAGTCCTCCAGGACCCCGGCGTCGAAGACGGCGGTGCGCGCCTCCTCCTCGGCCTGACGCAGGCTGACCAGGTCGTCGTCGTGGTCCCAGGCCTCCGGGTGGGCCTGGCGGCGCACCAGGCGGGCGACGCGGGCGCCGAGCAGCGGCCCTACCGTGGCGGCCGTCCTGGCGGCCGGGCTGCCGGGCCACAGCAGCCGTCCCACCGGCGAGACCAGCCCCGCGACCTGGAGCTCCTTGTCCGCCGGGCGGCGCCGACGCAGCAGCGCGGCCGTGCGCAGCGCGTGCCCGTGCGGATCCCCGGGCCCGCCGACGGGCCCGTCGGTGACCCCGTTGGCGGGCCGTTCGCCCCGGCAGGCGTACAGCAGGTCCATCAGCTCCTCGACACTGCGCAGTTCCATGCCTCGGTCCTCCCACGAGACAGCCGTTGCCGACGAGCAGCAGACCATGGCGAGCTTGCGCCGCAGCCAACGGCAACTTAACTGCCCGACCCGGTGCCGCCGACATTCGAAGGTGCGGACGCCGATGTAGGCCGAACGGGTGAGTTGCGCACCGTGCGGAAGCGGGGAAACCGGGGCAGACTCGGGTCAACTGCGCGCGGAGCGAAGGGCAATGGTTCTCCCATCTTTTGAGCCCCATAGAGCGCACCCCCGCTCATTTGGTTAACCTGGTCCGGACGGACGGCAGCACAGGGCACTACCCACACCCAGGTCCGTCATGGGACAAGCCGGTTCACAACGGCCTGCTTCCGCACGAGCTTCCGGCGCCACCGCGTCCGAACTGCATTTCGACCCACACTCGAGCGGGCGCCGGGTGCCGGACAGGAGACTGGCGTCGGCAGGCCCCGAGGGTGACCCGACACATAAGGAGTGCGCGGTGACACCGGAAACGACGACGACCCCAGAGCAACGCACAGAGGAACGCACCGGGCGGGCCGGCCGCCGGCCCGGCGAGCTCGGCAGCCTCGACGTGTGGGCGCGCTCCGCTCCCATCCGCCTCGCGGGCTACGAGGAGGACCTCGCCGAGCCGCACATCCTGCCGAGCGTGGACTGACCCGCCCGCCACCCACCGAGGCCGACGCACGCATGGGCGTGCCAGACTCACGCCCATGCTGATCAGGGAAGCCACCGCCGATGACTGGCCGCACATCTGGCCCTTCTGGCACCGCATCGTCGCCGCCGGTGAGACCTACGCCTGGGACCCGGACACCTCCGAGGAGGACGCCCGGGCCCTGTGGACGAGCCCCGCCAAACGCGTCTACGTCGCCGAGGACGACACCGGTGCCGTCGTCGCCTCCGCCTACCTCACCCCCAACTACGGCGGCCCCGCCGCCCGCATCGCCAACGCCGGCTTCATGGTCGACCCCGACCGGGCCGGACGCGGCACCGGCCGGGTCCTCGCCGAGTACGTCCTGGATGCCGCCAGGGCCGACGGATACCGGGCCATGGTCTTCAACGCCGTCGTCGAGACCAACCCGGCCGTCCGGCTGTGGACCTCCCTGGGCTTCACGATCCTCGGCACGGTCCCGGACGCCTTCGACCACCCGCGGCACGGGCGGGTCGGCCTGCACATCATGCACCGCGCCCTGTAGGTCCCGGCTCAGTCCGGCGGCGCCGCCCGCCGTGAGCGCCGCAGCGCCTCGATCAGCTCCGCCGGCTCCAGCAGGGCCGCCTCCGCACCCGGACGCCCCACCAGCTGTACATCGCGGGCCGGCCGGTCGGCTTCCACGGCGGAGTGAACGGCGAGTACGCCGAGTCCGCCACCACGTTGCGCAGCCGGCCCCGCTCGTGCCAGGGCCCCGCCGCGGGGGAGGCGCTCCGGCCGGCCCGGTCGGTCACGGAGCGCGCACGTCGAGAGCGCGTGCCCGGCCCTCAGGCCTGCGGCCGGGCCGTTCCTGTGCTGTCCCGCTCGATCAGCCGCGGCACCGGCACCCGCACCGTCCGGGCCGGACCGCCGTCGAGGAGGGCGGTCAGCTCCGTGGCCGCCGTGCGGCCGAACTCCACGCTGTCCCGGGACAGCGCGGACAGCCACGGCTTGACCATGCGGCACAGTGCCGAGTCCTCCCAGGCCACCACGGACACGTCCGCCGGCACCGAGAAGCCGAGTTCGGCCGCGGCGGCGACCCCGGCGACGGCCATCACGTCGTTGTCGTAGATGAGGGCGGTCGGGGGAGTGGGCGCCTCCAGGACACGGCGGGTGACGGCCGCGCCCTCGGCGTCCGAGTAGTCGGTGGTCACCGACTCGACCTCGCCCAGACCGCGCCGCCCGGCCTCCGCGCGCAGGGCGCGGATACGGCGTTCGGTGTGGGCGAGGTCCGGCAGCCCGGCGATGTGCACGATCCGCCGGTGCCCGAGCGCGTACAGCCCGTCCACCAGCGCGGCCATCGCACCCGCGTCGTCCGCCCACACCGTCGACAGCCCCGGATGACGCTCGTCCGGGGCCCCGCCGATGACCACGGCGGGCAGGCCGAGTTCGTCGAGCAGGTCCGGGCGCGGATCGTCGGTGCGCGGGTCCACCACGAGGACGCCGTCCACCCGGTGTTCGGCCCACCAGCGCCGGTACACCGCGCACTCGTCCGCGACGTCCTGCGCCACCTGGAACAACAGCCCCAGGTGCCGCTCCGCCAGCACCTCCTGGATGCCCGAGACCAGTTGCAGGAAGAAGGAGTCCACGCCGAGGGTGTGCGCGGGCCGCGCCAGCACGAAGCCGACCGTCGCCGCACCCTCCCCGGACAGCGCGCGGGCCGCCGTACTGGGCCGCCAGCCGAGCTGCTCGGCCACCCGGCGCACCCGGTCCCGGGTGATCTCGGAGACCCCCGGCCGGTCGTTCAGCGCGAACGACACCGCGCTCTCGGAGACTCCGGCCCGGCGCGCGATGTCCTTCATCGTCGGCCGGCGCGCGGCGGGCCGCTTGGCGGGCATGCGCGCTCCTTTCCTCGGTGCGAGCGGTGAGAGCCGTCTCAGCTAAAGCGCTTGAGTGCGAAGATCCTAAAGCGCATTAGTAGTTCCTGGCAAGAGCCACCCCACACCGCTCTGACCTGGGCTAATGCTATGCCGTCTGCTTTAGTTGGCGTGAATCCATTGACTTTCCGCGGAATCGCCGTGCATGGTCGCTGGCATCCCACCGCCGACGTCCTTCAGGGAGACGTGTCACCGTGCCCACCTCGCGCAGAACATTCGCCGTCGCCGCCGTCGCCGCCCTCGTCCTGCCGCTCAGCGCCTGCGGTTCCGGGGGCGACGGCGGTTCCTCGACCGACGCCTCGGGCAAGGTCGAGGGCGACATCACCTTCCAGACCTGGAACCTGCGGGCCAACTTCAAGGACTACTTCGAGGGTCTGATCGCCGACTTCGAGAAGAAGTACCCCGACACCCACGTCAAGTGGGTGGACCAGCCCGGCGAGGGCTACGCCGACAAGATCAGCGCCGACGCCGCCGGCGGCACCCTGCCGGACGTCGTCAACGTCTCCCCGGACCTCGTCGCGCCGCTCGCCAAGGCGGGCCTCGCCCTCGACCTGGACAAGGCCGCCGGACAGTACGAGAAGGAGTACCTGGAAGGCGCCTGGGCCAGCCACCGGATACCGGGCATGGACGGCACGTACGCCTTCCCCTGGTACCTCAACACCGGCCCCCTCTTCTACAACAAGTCCCTCTTCGAGAAGGCCGGACTCGACCCCGAGCAGCCGCCGAGGACGTACGACGAGGTCTTCGACGCCGCCCTGAAGATCGCTGACAAGACCGACGGCGAGGTCGCCACCCTCGCCAACGTGCCCACCATCGAGGACTTCGGCCGCTACGGCGTCCCGCTCATGAACAAGGAGGGCACCGCCTTCGCGTTCAACGACGCCAAGGGTGTCCAGCTCCTCGCCCGCTACAAGGAGCTGTACGACGCCAAGGCCCTCGACCCGCAGGCGCTGACCGCCACCCCCGAGTCGTCCGGGAAGAAGTTCCTCACCGGCGCCGTCGCCATGAACCCGGGCAGCGCGCTGGACCTCGCCAACTTCAAGAAGCAGGCGCCGAACCTGTACGAGAACATCGGCATCACCGACCAGATCACCAGCACCGGCCACGTCAACATGTACGTGATGGGCCTGATGGTGAACGCGCAGAGCCAGCGCAAGCCCGCGGCGGTCGCCTTCGCGCACTACGTCACCGACGCCGCGCACCAGATGTCGTTCGCCAAGCAGGTCGCCATCTTCCCGAGCACCGCCGGTTCGCTGGACGACCCGTACTTCACCAAGGAGGACGGCACCGACGAGACCCGTGTCCGGGTCGCCGCCGCCAAGTCGCTGAAGACGGCCGTCAACTACACGCCCGTGCTGTTCAGCGAGCAGATGAAGACCGAGCTGCGCAACGAGGTCGCCAAGGCGCTCCAGGGCAAGCAGAGCCCGAAGGAAGCACTCGACAACGCTGTCAAGGCGTGCGACCGGCTCCTCCAGCAGCAGGGCTGAGACATCATGGCGAGTCCCACCCTCACCACCGGCACACCGGACGCCCGCAAGGGCGGCGGCGCCCGGCGTGTGCGACGGCAGCTGCCCGCCAGCCCCTGGCTGTTCGCCGCGCCCGGTCTGCTGATCACCGGCGCGTTCATCCTGTACCCGTTCGTCTCCACGCTCGTCAACTCCTTCACCGACCGCCGCACGCTGGTCCCGGGCGAGTTCGTGGGCCTCGCCAACTTCCGCGAGCTGCTCCACGACGACATGTTCTGGATCGGACTGCGCAACAGCTCCCTCTACGTCCTCGGGGTCGTCCCCGCGCTGGTCCTGCTGCCGCTGCTGCTCGCGCTGCTCGTGCAGAAGAACATCCCCGGCATCACCTTCTTCCGCTCGGCCTTCTACACCCCGGTCGTCGCCTCGATCGTCGTCGTCGGCCTGATCTGGGTCTGGCTCCTCGACGAGCGCGGCCTGGTCAACTCCCTGCTGGAGACGCTCGGCGGCAGTCCGGTCGGCTTCCTCAGCGACCAGTGGCTGATCCTGCTCAGCGCGATGGGCGTCACGGTCTGGAAGGGCCTCGGCTACTACATGATCATTTACCTGGCGGCGCTCGCCAACGTGCCCCGCGAGCTGCACGAGGCCGCCGCCGTGGACGGCGCGGGCGCGGTCCGCCGCTTCCTCACCGTCACGGTGCCCGCGGTCCGCTCCACCATGGTCCTGGTCGCGGCGCTCTCCTCGGTCGCCGCCTTCAAGGTCTTCTCCGAGGTGTACCTGATGGCGGGCCCCAGCGGCGGACCGGCCGGCGAGGACACCACCCTCGTGATGCTGGTCCAGCGCACCGGCACCGGCCTCACCGGCCGGGTCGGCTACGCCTCCGCCATCTCCGTCGTCGTCTTCGCCGTCACCGTCGTCCTGATGCTGCTCGTCCTGCGCGCCGACCGGAAGGAGGACGCGTGAGCACCGCCGAGAAGACCCGGCCCGCCGAGCGGACCCGGGCCGCCGACCGGGAACGCAAGCGCGAACCGCGCATCGCCGACGAGCACGGCCGCCGCGTACGCGGCTGGGAACTGGCCCTGCGCTACCTGCTGCTGCTCGGGGTCCTCGCCCTGACCATCGGGCCGTTCCTGTGGCAGCTGTCGACCTCGCTCAAGGGCCCCACCGAGGACATCTTCAGCTCCCCGCCCAAGTTCCTGCCCTCCGACCCCACCCTGCACAACTACGAGCGGGTCGCCGACACCATCCCGGTGTGGGACTACGCCCTGAACTCGCTGAAGGTCGCCGCGGCCAACGTCGTCACCAACTGCGTCGGCGCCGCCCTCGCCGGCTACGCCCTGGCCCGGCTGCGCTACCGCGGCCGACGCGTCGCCACCCTGGTGTTCATCCTCGCCATGCTCGTGCCGGTGGAGGGCATCATCATCGCCCAGTTCACCACCATGCGGGAGCTGGGTCTCAACAACACCCTGGTCGGCGTGGTGCTGCCGGGCTGCGTCAGCGCCCTGAACGTGCTGCTGATGCGCAACGCCTTCCTCAACCTCCCCTACGAGATCGAGGAGGCCGCCTTCGTCGACGGCGCCAACGTCTGGCAGCGGTTCCTCCGGATCGCGCTGCCCGCGGTGAAGGGCACCCTGGCCGTCGTCGCGATCTTCGCCTTCATGGGCGCCTGGGACGACTTCCTGTGGCCCCTGATCGTGCTGAGCGACCCGTCCAGGTTCACCCTGACCATCGGCCTGAACTACCTGCACGGCACCTTCGCCAACGACGAACGCCTGGTCGCCGCCGGCACGATCATCGCCGTGGCGCCGCTCATCGTCCTCTTCGCCTGCCTCCAGCGGTACTTCTTCCGCGGCGTCGGCGAGGGCGCCGTCAAGGGCTGAACCACCCGCTTCCCCCTCTCAAGGACACCGCATGCCTTCTGCCGTGCGCTTCGGCGTCAACTACACCCCGAGCGTGGGGTGGTTCCACCACTGGCTCGACTTCGACCTCGACTCCGTACGCGCCGACCTGGACTCCATCGCCGCGCTGGACGTGGACCACGTCCGCGTCTTCCCGCTGTGGCCGTACTTCCAGCCCAACCGCACCCTGATCCGCGAGCGGGCGGTGGAGCACCTGGTGGCACTGGTCGACGCGGCCGGTGAACGCGGCCTCGACGTCAACGTGGACGGCCTCCAGGGCCATCTGAGCAGCTTCGACTACGTTCCGGCCTGGACCCGCACCTGGCACCGGCGCAACCTGTTCACCGACCCCCACGTCGTCGAGGGCCAGGCCGCCTACCTGCGCACCCTCGCCGCCGCCCTGGCCGGACGGACCAACTTCCTCGGCATGACCCTCGGCAACGAGGTCAACCAGTTCTCCGCCGGACCCCACCCCGACCCGGACCGCGCCACCAGCGCCCAGATCGACGCCTGGCTGGAGCGGATGCTGGCCGCCTGCGAGGAGGGCGCCCCGGGACGCATGCACCTGCACGCCGAGTACGACGCCACCTGGTACCAGGACGACCAGCCCTTCACCCCGGCCCAGGCCGCCCGGCAGGGCGCCGTCACGGCGGTGCACTCCTGGGTCTTCAACGGCACCGCCCAGCGCCACGGCCGCACCTCCGTGCCCAGCGAGCACCACGCCGCCTACCTGATCGAGCTGAGCAAGGCCTGGGCCGACGACCCGCACCGCCCGGTGTGGCTCCAGGAGGTCGGCGCCCCGGCGCCCCTGGTCCCCGCCGAGCACGCCGCCGCGTTCACCGAGGCGACCGTCGAGAACGCCCTGGACTGCCCCGACCTGTGGGGCGTCACCTGGTGGTGCTCCCACGACGTGTCCCGGGCGCTGGCCGACTTCCCGGAGCTGGAGTACGGGCTCGGGCTCCTCACCAACGACCGGCGTCCCAAGGACACGGCCCGGGTGCTGGCGAGCGCGGCACGCGCGGCCCGGGACGGAGCCCGTCCCGCCCCCGCCCCGCGCACCACGGCCCTCGCCGTACCGGCCGACCCCGCCGCCCGCTCGGCCTGCGCCCCCGGCGGTGCCGTCTTCGACGCCTTCTTCCGGCTGGTCGCCGACGGCGCCCGTCCCACCACCGTCCTCGACACCCGCGCCGCCGACACCGGACACCTCGCGGTCCGCGGCATCACCGGGGTCGTCACCCCCGACCAGGTCCCCGTCCCATGACGACCCTCGCCCCGCGCGGCGGAACGAGGGCGCCGCACGATTCGAAGCGCGTCCCGGTGGGGAGCTGTACCTGACGTCGGCCCCCGCCACCGCCCGCCCAACCCCCAGGCAATCACCCGCCCCCGACCCCGGAGCACCCGTATGCATGACGACCGCAGCCTGGTCGAAGCCCGCCTCAAGCGCGTCCTCGACGAGCGTGTCCGCCCCGCCCTCTACCCCGAGTCCGTACCGCTGGACGTGGCGGTGTGGAACGCGCCCGGCGAGCCCGTCCCCGTCGAGGAGGGGCTCGCGGCCGAACCGCGGCCCATCGAGGTCGGCGCCCGCTGGGGCGCGCCCTGGGGCACCAGCTGGTTCCGCGTCACCGGCACCGTGCCGACGGAGTGGGCCGGGAAGACCGTCGAGGCGATCCTCGACCTCGGCTTCGACGAGAACATGCCCGGCTTCCAGTGCGAGGGCTTGGTCTACCGCCCCGACGGCACCCCGGTGAAGGGCCTCAACCCGCGCAACCAGTGGGTGCGGATCGGCGCCCCCGTCGAGGGCGGCGAGCAGGTGCGCCTGCACGTCGAGGCGGCCTCCAACCCCGTCATCCTCGACTACCACCCCTTCGTGCCGACCCCGCTCGGCGACAAGGACACCGCGGGCAGCGAACCGCAGTACACCCTCACCCGCATGGACCTCGCCGTCCTCGACGAGACCGTGTGGAACCTGGTGCTCGACCTGGAGGTGCTCGGCGAGCTGATGGCCGAGCTGCCGGTGGACTCGCCGCGCCGCTGGGAGATCCTGCGCGCCGTCGACAAGGCGCTGGACGCCATCGACCTCCAGGACGTCAACGGCACCGCCGAGCAGGCCCGTTCCCGCCTCACCGAGGTGCTGGCCGCTCCCGCCGTCCCCTCCGCGCACCGCATCAGCGCCGTCGGGCACGCGCACATCGACTCGGCCTGGCTGTGGCCGCTGCGCGAGACCGTACGCAAGGTGGCCCGCACCACCTCCAACATGACCGCCCTCCTGGAGGACGAGCCGGACTTCGTCTTCGCCATGTCCCAGGCCCAGCAGTGGGCGTGGGTGCGCGACCACCGGCCCGAGGTGTGGGCGCGGGTCAAGAAGGCGGTGGCCGACGGCCGGTTCGTGCCGGCCGGCGGCATGTGGGTGGAGTCGGACACCAACATGCCCGGCTCGGAGGCGATGGCCCGGCAGTTCGTGCACGGCAAGCGGTTCTTCCTCGACGAGTTCGGCGTCGAGAACGACGAGGCGTGGCTGCCGGACACCTTCGGCTTCGCGGCGGGCCTCCCGCAGATCATCAAGGCGGCCGGCGCCAAGTACCTGCTGACGCAGAAGATCTCCTGGTCCCAGACGAACAAGTTCCCGCACCACACCTTCCGCTGGGAGGGCATCGACGGCACCCGGATCTTCACCCACTTCCCGCCCGTCGACACCTACAACTGCTCCATGAAGGGCAGCGAGATCGCCCACGCGGCGACGAATTTCAAGGACAAGGGCGTGGCCCGGCACTCCCTGGCCCCCACCGGCTGGGGCGACGGGGGCGGCGGTACCACCCGCGAGATGGTCGCCAAGGCGGCCCGGCTGCGGAACCTCGAAGGCTCGGCGACGGTCGAGTGGGAGACCCCGCACGCCTTCTTCGAGAAGGCCGAGGCCGAGAACCCCGCCCCGCCGGTCTGGGTCGGCGAGCTGTACCTCGAACTGCACCGCGCCACCCTCACCAGCCAGGCCAAGACCAAGCAGGGCAACCGGCGCAGCGAACACCTGCTGCGCGAGGCGGAGCTGTGGGCGGCGACGGCGGCCGTGCGTGCCGGGTTCCCCTACCCGTACGACGACCTGGACCGGATCTGGAAGACGGTCCTGCTGCACCAGTTCCACGACATCCTGCCCGGCTCCTCCATCGCCTGGGTGCACCGCGAGGCCCGCGCGACCTACGACCGGGTCGCCGCCGAGCTGAACGGCATCATCGACGCCGCCCAGCGCGCCCTGGCCGGCGAGGGCGACACCCCACTGGTCTTCAACTCCGCCCCGCACGCGCGGGCCGGGGTCCCGGCGGGCGCCGCCGCGTCCCCCGCGACCGACGGACGCACCGGCCTCAGCCCGCGCCCCGGCGGCGGCCACGTCCTGGACAACGGCCTGCTGCGGGTCGAGATCGACGAGCGGGGCCTGGTGGTGTCGGCGTACGACCTCGCCGCCGACCGCGAGACGATCGCGCCGGGCGGGGCGGGCAACCTGCTCCAGCTCCACCCCGACTTCCCGAACATGTGGGACGCCTGGGACGTCGACGAGTTCTACCGCAACACGGTCACCGATCTCACCGACGCCGACGAGGTCGTCCCCGGCGACGACGGCGCCTCGGTGCGGATCGTGCGCTCCTTCGGCTCCTCCCGCGTCACCCAGGTGCTGACCCTGGCGCCGGGGGAGCGGCGTCTTGAGGTGGACACCGAGGTGGACTGGCACGAGACGGAGAAGTTCCTCAAGCTGGCCTTCCCGCTCGACGTGCACGCCGAACGGTACGCGTCGGAGACCCAGTTTGGGCACTTCCACCGGCCCACCCACACCAACACCAGCTGGGAGGCGGCCAAGTTCGAGGCCTGCAACCACCGCTTCGTGCACCTGGAGGAGCCCGGCTGGGGCGTCGCACTCGTCAACGACTCGACGTACGGCCACGACGTCACCCGCACCGTCCGCACCGACGCCGACGCGGGTACGACCACCACGGTCCGGCTCTCCCTGCTGCGCGCCCCGCGCTTCCCCGACCCCGAGACCGACCAGGGCGTGCACCGCTTCCGGCACGCGCTGGTGCCCGGCGCGGGCATCGGCGACGCCGTGCGCGAGGGCTGGCGGATCAACCTGCCCGAGCGGCACCTCACGGGCGGCGCCCCGGAGGTCGCCCCACTCGTCACGGTCGACCGGGACGCGGTCGTCGTCACCGCCGTCAAGCTCGCCGACGACGGCAGCGGCGACGTCGTGGTCCGCTTCCACGAGGCCCACGGCGGCCGGACCCGGGCCACGCTGACGGCCGGGTTCGCGGTCGCGGACGTGCAGGTGACCGACCTGCTCGAACGCCCGCTCGCGGACACGGAAGCCCCCCGGCCGGACGGCGACCGGATCGCCGTGAGCCTGCGCCCGTTCCAGCTGACGACCCTGCGGCTGAAGCGCGCCTAGCGTCCTCGACGGGCCCGGCTCACCGGGGAGCGGTGAGCCGGGTCGGCGGCAGGTACTCCCGCACGTAGGTCCGCTCCCAGCACGCGCCCGTCTCCCGCAGCTCCCGCCAGGTCGTGTACCGGTAGCGGAACAGCCGGGCGCGCACGAAGCGGGGCGGCGCGTCCGGCGGGAACGGGGAGCTGCGCAGCAGCTTCAGCGTGGCGCGGTCGTTCTCCAGCAGCCGTTCCACGAAGGTGCCGAACCACGACCCGGTGTACGAGGGCGACAGCGCGGCGAACCACATCAGCCAGTCCAGCCGCAGGTGGTACGGCGCGAACTGGCGCGGCCAGCGGCGCGGATCACCGGGTTTGCCCTTGAACTCGTACTCCCGCCAGTCGCCGTCCTTCCTGGCGACCTCGTCGGCGGTGCCCTCGATCACCACCTCGTAGCGGACCCGGCTGACGGAACCGAAGGCGCCGTAGGTGTTGACCAGGTGGAGCGAGTCGAAGGAGCGGTTCATCACCTGCCGGCGGGAGATCATGTTGCGCACCGGCCGGTGGCTCAGGAACACCAGCAGCGCCGCCACCGCCAGGACCACCACCTCGTACCAGAGCGGCGCGGCGGCCACGGACGGGGCGTCGGCCGGGAAGCGGACCACCGACAGGGCCAGCACGATGGTGACCCAGTTGAGCCAGGAGAAGTTGCCCGAGAGCACCAGCCACAGCTGGGTGGCGATCATCAGCGCCGCGGCGGCCGTCGACACGGGGTGCGGGGCGAACAGGAGGAAGGGCACCACGAGCTGCGTGACGTGGTTCGCGGCGACCTCGACGCGGTGCAGGGACTTAGGGAGGTGGTGGAAGAACCAGCTCAGCGGGCCCGGCATCGGCTGGGTCTCGTGGTGGTGGTCCAGGCAGGTCAGCTTCCGCCAGCACTCGTCGCCGCGCATCTTGATCAGCCCCGCCCCGAACTCCACCCGGAACAGCAGCCAGCGCAGCAGGAACAGCACCACGACCGGCGGCGCCACCTCCTCGTTGCCCAGGAACACGGCGACGAAGCCGGTCTCCAGCAGCAGCGACTCCCAGCCGAAGGAGTACCAGGTCTGTCCGACGTTGACGATCGACAGGTACAGCGCCCACGGCACCAGCCACAGCAGCATCGCCCCCCACAGCGGCAGCAGCGCGTCCAGCCCGGCCGCCAGCGCCGCCGACACCGCGCAGCCCGTCCAGGCGCAGCCCGCGAAGAGCCGGTCCGAGTAGCGCCACTGGAACAGGCTCGGCGCCCGCCGGAACGGCACCCGCTCGACGAAGCGGGGCACCGGTGTCAGACCGCGCTCGCCGAGCAGTGCCCGGAACTGCAGGGCGGCCGTCAGGAACGCGACCAGGTACACGACGGCCAGCGCCCGCTGGAAGACCAGCCGGGCCAGCCAGTAGTCGGGTGCGGTGAACCACTCCACGGCCGGGCTCCTCTCGTACCCGCTCCGTGTACCCCCGCCCCGGCCGCCGCCCCCGGGACGTTTTCCCCTGTCCGGCGACCAGGACTCGAAGATTCCGACAAATCCTGGCAAGGTGGGGTCCATGTCTGATCGGGGAGCGAGCGCCCCGTCACTCCCGGACGACTGGCCCGCCCACCCGGACCCGATCCTGGCGCTCAACCGCATGGGCAGCTTCGACTGGGACCTGGACGCCGGACTGTTCCACATGGACGCCCAGGCCCACGAGGTGTTCGACCTGCGCCCGGAGGAGTACGACGGGCGCCCCGAGTCGCTGGCGCAGCGCGTGCCCACGGCGGAGAGCCGCCGGATGGACACGATCGTCGCGCGGGCCATGAAGGACGGCAGCGAGAACTACGGCACCTACTTCCGGCTGCGCCGCCGCGACGGCACCCTGCGCTGGACCCACACCCAGGGCTACATCCGCCGGGACGAGACCGGCCGCCCCCGCCGGATCATCGGCATCGTCCGCGACGCCACCCAGGAGATGGCCGACATCGCGGCCAGCCGCGAGCAGGCCGCGCTGGACGAGGCCCGCCGGCGGCTCACCAACGTCGTCCAGCTCGCCACGGCCGCCCTCGCGCACGCCCGCACCGTGGACGACGTCATCGACGTGCTGCGCGACACCCACGGACTCACCCGGCTGGGCGCCACCAGCCTGGTGATGGGCCTGGTCGAGGCCGGCCGCATCCGGCTGGTCGCCGACGGCCCCGAGAACAGCTTCATCCCCGGGACCCGGGTCACCCGGATCGACGAGCCGTACCCGATGAGCGAGGCCGTACGGACCCTCAGCCCCCGCTTCATCGAGTCGCCGGAGGAGTTCGCCGAGCGCTACCCCGGGCTGTGGAAGGACATCACCCACCTCGACATCACCGCGGCCGCCTACCTGCCGCTGATCGCCCAGGCCCGGCCCATCGGCGCCATCGGGCTGCTCTACAGCGACCGGCACGGCTTCTCCCCGGAGGACCGCAACGTCCTGGTCGCGCTCGGCAGCGGTATCGCGCAGAGCCTCCAGCGGGCCATGCTCTACGAGCAGGAGATGGACCTCGCCGAGGGCCTCCAGCAGGCCATGCTGCCGCGCACCATCCCCAGCGTGCCCGGCTGCGACGTCGCCGTCCGCTACCGCGCGGCCTCCATCGGCGGCGCGCTCGGCCGGGACATCGGCGGCGACTGGTACGACCTGATCCCGCTGCCCGGCGGCCGCGTCGGCGCCGTGATCGGCGACGTCCAGGGCCACGACACGCATGCCGCCGCCGTCATGGGCCAGCTGCGCATCGTGCTGCGCGCCTACGCCGCCGAGGGCCACCCGCCGGCCACGGTCATGGCGCGGGCCTCCGTCTTCCTGCACGAGCTGGACACCGACCGCTTCGCGACCTGCCTGTACGCGGAGGCCGACCTGGGCACCGGAGTGGTCCAGGTGGTCCGCGCCGGACACATCGACCCGCTGCTGCGCTTCGGGGACGGCACCTGCCGCCTGGTGCGCGTCGAGGGCGGGCTGCCGCTCGGCCTGTCCGCCGAGTTCGGGCGCCTCGCCTACCCGGTCGCCACCCTGGAGCTGGACCCGGGCAACACCCTGCTGCTGTGCACCGACGGTCTGGTCGAGCAGCCCGGCGCCGACCTCGACGAGGGCATGGACGTCCTCACCGCGCTGATCACCTCCGGGCCGCAGGACGTGCGGGACCTGGCCGACCGGCTGATCGACGTGGTCGACGAGCGGCGCGGCGACGACGACGTCGCGCTGCTGGTGCTGCGCCGGCACGGCCTGGGCGCCCCGCGGACCTTCGGCCGGGTCCAGCAGCACGTCTCCCCGGGCGACCCGGAAGGCCTCACCGAGGCCCGGCACATGATCCGCGCCGCCGTCCGCTCCTGGGGAGCCAAGGGGCAGAGCGACGAGATCGAACTGGTCGCCGACGAGCTGATGACCAACGCCCTCATGCACACCGAGGGCTCCGCCGTCGTCACCCTGCGGCTGCTCACCGGAACCGACCGGCGGCTGCGGGTCGAGGTCGAGGACTCCTCCAGCGCCCTGCCGCGCCGCCGGGAGGCCGGGGACGACGGGGTGTCCGGACGGGGGCTGCTCCTGGTCGACACGCTCGCCGACGCGTGGGGCGTGGAGGCGCGCGGCGGAGGCAAGGTCGTCTGGGCGGAGTTCGTGGTGGCGCACGGGGCGGGTTGAACCCGCTGGCGCCGCCGGTGGCCGGTGGCACTCTGGACGTATGCCAGAACTGCCCGAGGTCGAGGCGCTCCGCGCCTTCCTGACCGAACACCTCACCGGCCGCGAGATCGTCCGGGTCCTGCCCGTGGCGATCAGCGTCCTGAAGACGTACGACCCCCCGCTCACGGCGCTGGAGGGGCACCGCGTGGCGGCCGTGCACCGCCACGGCAAGTTCCTCGACGTGGAGACCGCCGGCGGCCCGCACCTGGTGACCCACCTGGCCCGGGCCGGCTGGCTGCACTGGAAGGACAGCCTCCCCAGCGGCCTGCCCAAGCCCGGAAAGGGCCCGCTCGCGCTGCGGGTCGCCCTGGAGACCGGCGCCGGCTTCGACCTGACGGAGGCGGGCACGCAGAAGCGGCTCGCGGTCTACGTCGTGGCCGACCCGCGGCAGGTGCCGGGCTTGGCCCGGCTCGGGCCCGACCCGCTCGCCGCCGACTTCGACGAGGCACGCTTCGCCGCCCTCCTCGACGGGGAGCGGCGGCAGCTCAAGGGCGCCCTGCGCGACCAGAGCCTGATCGCGGGCGTGGGGAACGCGTACAGCGACGAGATCCTGCACGCC
Source organism: Streptomyces violaceoruber (assembly GCF_033406955.1). Lineage (NCBI taxonomy): Bacteria > Bacillati > Actinomycetota > Actinomycetes > Kitasatosporales > Streptomycetaceae > Streptomyces > Streptomyces violaceoruber. The sequence continues at coordinate 7,645,829 of NZ_CP137734.1, forward strand.
GCGAAGATGTCGCCGTTCAAGCTGGCCGCCTCCCTCACCGACGAGGAGACCGCCCGGCTGTACGCGGCGCTGCGCGACACGCTCACCGAGGCCGTGGAGCGCTCCCGGGGCATCGCCGCCGGACGCCTGAAGGCCGAGAAGAAGAGCGGGCTGCGGGTCCACGGCCGCACCGGAGAGCCCTGCCCGGTGTGCGGGGACACCATCCGCGAGGTCTCCTTCAGCGACTCCTCGCTCCAGTACTGCCCGACCTGCCAGACCGGCGGCAAACCGCTCGCGGACCGCAGGATGTCCCGGCTGCTGAAGTAGCGGTGCCCACCCGGTGACGTCCGTTCCCGGGGCGGCGGTCATCCGGCCGGCAGCGTCACCAGGTGCTCGCCGTCCGCCGTCCGCACCTCGTAGCGGTCGATCTGGCCGGGATGCAGGGCGGCCCCGCCGCGCATGGTGTGCGGCCGGGTGCCGTGCCCGGGGACCATCCAGCTGGTGATCGTCTGTTCGGACCCGTCGCGCCCCACGGCGACGAGCCGGCAGGAGCGCGGGCCGCCCCCGTCCCTGACCTCGAGCCGCACGTCCGTGCCCCAGGTCTCGTCCTCGGCGGTGATCCGCGCCCACACCCCCGACCGGGCGTCGGTCGCGGTGACCGGCGCCGCCGCGTCGCCCTGGCTCGCGTACAGCACGGCGCCGGGCCCGGCCACGGCGCACACGACGGCGGCGGCCACGGCGTACAGCCCCCGCCGCCGGCCGGCCCGCCGGCGCGTGGTCACCTCGGACAGCAGCCGGTCGAGCAGCCGGGGTCCCGGCCTGGCCAGGGGGTGGACGATACGGGGTGTCGCCTGCCGGAACAGCATCAACTGGCGGGTGGCGGGACCGAATTCGGTCACCTGGGCCGCGCACCGGGGGCATTCCATGAGGTGGTCCTCGAAACGGAAGGCTTCCGCTTCGTCCAGCACGCCGAGCGCGTAGGCGCCGACGTCACGATGCCTTTCCAGGGACCTCATGCCGAATCCTCGTACCGTTGGGTGCGGGTGGGGCTACTCCTTGCTCCCACCCGTACGCACCCGACAGCCGAATCACTCAAGCCGCCCCGGAATCGCAACCAAGGTGTTCGGAGCGGCCAGGGGCGTGGATTGGTCCGTCCCGCGGGAAAGTTCGTGAGGTCGGCCGGGGAGGCCGGAAGAGGCCGGCCGGGGAGGCTAGAAAAGGTGGATGGCGAGGTGTCCCAGCGGCAGCCCGAGCTGCCAGGCGGGTGTCCACACCTTCGGTCCCTCGTCCTCTCCGGTCACCGGCGCACCCCCGGGCACCGCGTTCAGGTCCGGGGCGAGCAGTTCGGTGTCCTGGAGCCAGCGCCAGGCCGCCCGGGCCAGCTCCAGGTCCGGCGAGTGGCGTCCGGCCGCGACGGCGTCGGCCGTGACCTCGGCCAGCCGCCCGTGCACCCACTCGTGCCAGGGCTGGTCGTAGGCCGTCAGGGACAACCAGGTCTCCAGGTGGGTGACGACCCGGATGCCGCTCAGTTCGTTCTCCGTGTCGGACAGGAAGACGGTGAGTGCCAGCGCGTCGCGTCCGGCGCGGAACTCGAAGGACGTCGGCGGCATCAGGTCGCCGGTCCGCAGCAGCTCGTCGGCGATGTACTCGGCGTACAACCACGCCATGGGAACGCTCAGTTCGCCCCCACCGGTGCCGTCCGTGCTCTCTTGACCTCTGTGCAGCATCCCTTCCTGCCTTCCTCCGGTGCGTGCGCGTCGCCCGACCCGGGTCATGGACCCCCGTCCGGAACACGGATGAGGACAGCCGACTGCTCAACCGGGGTCCTGGGCAAGGCGCTTTACGGAGGCTTGACCAAAGGGTCGGTTTCACCGCAGGTCGGCGGCGTATCCCGGTAGCACCCTGCGCATGGCGCGCAGCGCGTAGTACGCGCGGGACTTCACGGTACCGGGTGGGATGCCGAGGGCGGCCGCGGCTTCCGCCACACTCGCCCCCTGGAAGTACACCAGCACCAGGACTTCACGGTGCTCCGGAGTGAGTGTCTTCACAGCCTCCCGCACATCGAGGGCGGCGGCGGCCCGTTCGGCGTGATCCGCGCAGACGCGCGCGTTCTCCAGCACGGCGTCGCCGACCTCCGGGGGGCGGGCCTGGCGGGCGCGGCGCGCGTCGATCGCCAGCCGCCGGGCCACGGTGAGCAGCCACGGCCGTACGGAGTCGAAGTCGTCGGCGCGCAGGGCCTCGGGATGCTGCCAGGCGCGGACCAGGGTCTCCTGCACCAGGTCCTCGGCGCGTTGCCGGTCGCCGTCGCTGAGCCGCAGCAGCAGCGCGAAGAGCGGCCGGCCGTGCTCGCGTTGCAGTGCGGCGAGCTCGTGCTCGGCGGTCGTCCCGTTCGCTGTGTCCGTGAGGGTGATTCCGGCCGTCATGGCCGTATGGCACCGCAGTGGACCGTGCGGGGACAGGGCGTACGCACGGGCGTGCGGCGGACGGTCGATCGCGTCGACGAACGGTTCGACGAACGGTCGGCGTGCGGTGGGTGTGTGGTCCGGGCACCCCGTTCGCGCACGCCGGACGGGCTAATGGGCGTGTCGGAGCCGCGTGTGGCGAACCGAGCCTCTTTACCTGTTTGTAAGTAAATGTGACTTTTCATTGGTGTGTGCGACCCAGCGGAGTGAACGGATGATCACACGCAGCCGGCAGGTGGCCCTGGCCCTGACCGCCCTCCTCACCGCGGGCGCGGCCTGCCAGGCCCGCGACCACGAACCGCCGAAGCCGCCGGCCCCGGCCCCGTCCGCCGCGGACACCGGTGCCTTCACCCTGGTCGCCTCCGGAGACGTGCTCCCGCACGACTCGATCATCGAGCGGGCCCGCTACGACGCCGCCGGCACCGGCTACGACTTCCGCCCCATGCTCGCCGGTGCCCGGCCCGTCGTCGCGCGGGCCGACCTCGCCCTCTGCCACATGGAGACCGTCTACGGCGCGAACGGCGACTACAGCGGCTACCCGCTCTTCAAGTCCCCGCCCGAGGTGGCCGAGGCGCTGGCCGCCACCGGCTACGACGGCTGTTCCACGGCCTCCAACCACAGCGCCGACGACGGCGCCGACGGCATCCGCCGCACCCTGGACGCCCTCGACCGGGCGGGCGTACGGCACGCCGGGACGGCGCGCACCAAGGCCGAGGCGGACATGGCGACGGTGCTGCGCGCGGGCCGGGCCCAGGTGGCCCACCTCGCCTACACCCTCCACACCAACGGCCACCCGCTGCCCGCGGACCAGCCCTGGGCGGTCGGTCTGATCGACGAGGCGCGCATCGTCGAGGACGCGCGGGCCGCCCGGAAGGGCGGCGCCGACGTCGTGGTCGTGTCGATGCACTGGGGCACCGAATGGCAGGACGAGCCCGACCAGGACCAGTTGGCCCTCGCCCGGAGCCTGACCGCGGCCCGCACCGGCGACCGCCCCGACATCGACCTCGTGCTCGGCACCCACGCCCACGTCCCGCAGGCCTACGAGAAGGTCAACGGCACCTGGGTGGTGTACGGCATGGGGGACCAGATCGCGGGCGAGATGGTCAACAACGAGGGCGTCCGTGATCCGCGCGGCAACCAGTCGGCCATCGGCCGCTTCACCTTCGCCCCGCCCGGCCGGGCCGGCGAACGCTGGAAGGTGACGAAGGCCGAGTTCGTCCCGCAGCTGTTCGACGTGGACGCCGGCCGGGTGGTGAACCTCAACCGGGCGATCGACGGGGGCGCCGACCTGCGCGCCGTGCGCGACCGCATCCGCGACGTGGTGCTCAGCCGGGGCGCCGCCGAGGACGGGCTCGTGATGGGGAGGTAGGTCAGGCGTCCGCCACGTGGTCCAGGGCCGTCAGCATGGCGTCGAGCACCCGCAGGCAGGTGGTGACGTCGGCGTCCGTGAGGTCCGAGCCGACCTCGCGCAGCAGTCGGTGTTCCCGGTCGAGGACCGCGTCGATCGTGTCCCGGCCCCGGGCGGTCAGCCGGATCAGAGAGGACCGGCGGTGCGCCGGGTTCGGGATGCTCTCCACCAGGTCCTGGGCCGCGGCGTCGTTGACCATCCGCTGGACGAACTGACGGCTGATCGCCTGGGCCCGGCCCATCTGCGGCACGGTCATCGGCCCGCCGCGCCGCAGCATCGTCAGCACGGCGCGGACGCCCACGGACAGGCCGTCGCCGTCCAGGCCCTGCTCGACACCGCGCTGCGCGCGCCGGTAGAGGGGGCCGACCAGGTCGTACACCTCGGTGAGGCGCCGGGCGAGCGCGTCCGGGGGGAGGGGTGCGTCGATGTCGTTCACCCCGCCATCATGACACCCAGGTTGCCAAAGTCGACCTCACATGACACCTTGGTTGTCATGACTGCTGCTTCGGACCTCCGCTTCTTCACGTCCGCCGACGGCGGCCTCGCCTACCGCGACACCGGCGCGGGAGACCCGGTCGTCCTGCTGCACTCCGGGTTCACCGATCACCGCGTGTTCGACGCCCAGATCCCGGCCCTGGCCCGCGAGTACCGGGTGATCGCCCCCGACGTGCGCGGACACGGCGCCTCGGCCAACGCGAGCAGGCCGTTCCGCTGGGCGGACGACCTCGCCGCGCTGCTGCGCCACCTCGACACCGGCCCCGCGGTACTCGTCGGCGTGTCCATGGGCGGGGCCATCGCCACCGACACCGTCATCGAGTACCCGGAGCTGGTCCGTGCGGTGGTCGCCTGCGGGGCGTCCACCAGCGAGTTCGAGTACACCGACCCGTGGGTGCGCCAGGTGCAGGCCGACCAGGCGCGCGCCCTGGGCGCGGGCGACGTCGAGGGCTGGCTCACGGCGTTCCTGCGCTTCGTGCCGGGGGAGCACCGCACCCTCGACGACGTCGACCCGGACGTGCTGCGCCGGGTGCGCGAGATGGCGCTCGGCACCCTCACCAAGCACACGCCGGACGAGGTCAACCACCACGTGCCCCTGACCGGCACCTGGGCCCGCGTCCCCAAGATCGACGTCCCGGTCCTCGCCGTGAACGGCGCACTGGACGCGCCCGACCTGATCGCGGACGCGGAACGGCTCGCCCGTACGGTCCCGGACGGCCGTTCCGCTCTCGTCGAAGGAGTCGCGCACTACCCGAACATGGAGCGGCCCGAGGTCTTCACGGACATCGTCGCCGGGTTCCTGCGCACCCTCTAACGGCGCGCCAGCTCCGACTTCCGGTACGAGTACGCGAAGTAGATCACCAGGCCGATCACGAACCACACGGCGAACCGCACCCAGGTCTGCCACTGCAGGAACGTGATCAGCCAGATCGAGAAGACGATGCCCAGCGCCGGCACGAACGGCATCCACGGGGTACGGAAGGTGCGCGGCAGGTCCGGCTGCCGGTAGCGCAGCACGATCACCGCCGCGCACACCACCACGAACGCCAGCAGAATGCCGATGTTGGTCAGCTCCGCCGCCTCGCCGATCGGCAGGAACCCGGCGATCACCGCGGACGCGACCCCGACGATCCAGGTGACCCGCGTCGGCACGTGCCGCGTCGGGTGCGTCTTGGCGAACCACTTGGGCAGCAGCCCGTCGCGCGACATGGAGAACCACACCCGGGTCACGCCCAGCATGAAGGTGAACATCACCGTGAGGATGCCGATGATGGCGCCCACCGCGATGATGTCGGCCAGCGAGCTGAGCCCCACCGACTTGAACGCCGTCGAGAAGCCGCTCTCCGGGTCGATGTCCTTGTAGTTCTGCATGCCCGTCAGCACCAGACAGGCCGCCACGTACAGCACCATCGAGATGATCAGCGAGTAGATGATCGCCTTCGGCATGTGCCGCTGGGCGTCCTTCGACTCCTCGGCCGCCGTCGACATGGCGTCGTAGCCGAAGACCGCGAAGAACACCGTCGCCGCACCGGTGAACGCCCCGCCGACGCCGAACGGGAAGAACGGGTGGTAGTTCGAGCTGTTGATGTGGAAGACGCCGACCCCGATCACCAGCAGCACCACCAGCACCTTCAGCACCACCACGACCATCTCGAAGCGGGCGGCGTTCCTGATCCCCAGCGTCAGCAGGTACGCGATCAGCAGGCACAGCGCGGCAGCGAACAGGTCGACCTTGTGTCCGTTCCCGGTGCCCGGCGCCCCCAGCATCCAGTTCGGCAGGTCGGCGCCCATCTCGCCGACCAGGAAGCTGAAGTAGCCCGAGATGCCGATCGCGACCACCGCCACGATCGCCGTGTACTCCAGGAGCAGGTCCCACCCGATGAACCAGCCCACCAGCTCGCCCAGGACCGCGTAGCCGTAGGTGTAGGCGGAGCCCGCCTTCGGGATCAGCCCGGCGAACTCGGCGTAGGACAGGGCGGCCGCGGCGCTCGCCACACCGGCGATGAGGAAGGAGATCAGGACCGCCGGACCGGCCGTGCCGTTGGCGACCGTGCCGGCCAGCGTGAAGATCCCCGCCCCGATGATGCCGCCGACGCCGATCGCGGTCAGCTGCCACAGTCCCAGCGAGCGCACCAGGCCCCCGCCGCTCTCCGTCTCCTCGATGTGTTCGATGGGTTTGCGGCGGAGAACACCCTCACCCATGCGGAACCGGGCCATGCGCCTCACCTCTTCGTGAACGGCAAACGGCTGACGGTGGATCATGATGACGCACACACGTCCGTGACGGAAGTCACGACGCACAAAGGTCCCACGACGCGCACACCGGCCCGACCGGTGCTATGGAACCACCGTCACCGGCCAGCGCCCCGCCTTCACCAGCCGCACCGCGACCGAGCCGACGAACCGGTGACCGGCCTGCTCGGAGGCGCCGACCACCACCGCGTCCGCCTTCAGCTCGTCGGCCGTCTGCCGCAGACCGCTGTACGGGTCGCCGCGGAACGTGTGGAACTCCCAGCGGATGTCGAATATCCCCTTCACCCGCTCGGTCGCCTCCCGGATCTGGGCCACCAGCTCCTCGGCGATCTCGTCGGTCGTCTCCGCCACCGACGCCCCGAGCGCCGCACCACCGGCCAGCACCGGCTGCACGTACACCACGGCGAGCAGGGCGCCCTGCCGCCGGGCCATCCCACCGGCGTAGGCCGCGGCCCGCAGCGAGGAGTCGGAGCCGTCCACACCGACGACGATGACCTTCGGCCCGTCGGTGCCGCGTTCGAACTGATGGGAGTGCTGTTCCGTCACGCGGCGAGGCTATCGGAGACTCCGGCGATCTTGAGCCGGGCGGGTGGTTTCATGCCGCCGCACCGGTGTTGCTCAGGTGCGGCGCGCCGTGACCGGGCGACTGATGAGTCATGAAGAAGGACCAGTTGCTCACCCGCCGCACCCTGCTCACCGGCGTCGCGGCCCTGGGCGCGGCCGGCGCCGGCGGCGCACTCGTGGCGGGCCTGGGACACGGACCGTCCCGGCCGCCCGCCCCCGTACCCGCCCCGGGCCCTGTACAGCGCAGCCCGCTCAAACCCTCCGCCTACCGGCTCCAGCCCCTGACCGGATACGGCGCACCGCGGGCCGCGCCCGGCCGGCCCCCGGTGCGCAGCGAGCCGATCCTGCGCATGACGGGCCGGGGCCGCACCATGCTGCTCACCTTCGACGACGGACCCCACCCCGAGTACACCCCGAAGATCCTGGACACCCTGGCGAAGTACGAGGTGCGGGCGACGTTCTTCGTGTGCGGGGAGATGGCGGACTACAACCGGGACCTGCTGAGCCGGATGGCCGACGAGGGACACGTGGTCGGCAACCACACCTGGTCCCACCCGCTGCTGACCAAACTCACCCGGCGGCGCATCCGCTCCGAGATGGAACGCACCAGCGAGGTCGTCGAGCAGGCCTACGGGGAGGCGCCCCGCTGGTTCCGGGCCCCGTACGGCGCGTGGAACCGGGCCGCCTTCCAGCTCGGCTCGGAACTCGGCATGGAGCCGCTCGCCTGGACCGTGGACACCCTGGACTGGACGACACCGGGCACCGGCACCATCGTCGACCGGGTCGCGGAAGGCGCGGCCCCCGGTGTCGTGGTGCTCTCGCACGACGCCGGGGGCGACCGTTCGCAGAGTGTCCGCGCCCTGCGGCGCTATCTGCCCGAACTGCTCGACTCCGGCTACCACCTCACCGTCCCCCGGCGGCGCCTGGTCTGACCGCCGCCGGGCCCGCCCGGCCGGGGCACGCTCAGCGGACCTCGACCAGGCGGGCGAAGGCGACCACGTTCCCGTCGTAGCCGTTCTGCTTGGTGAAACCGCCGCCACAGGTGATGACCCGCAATTCGGGACTGCCTTTCGAGCCGTAGACCCGGTCGCCGGGGAAATTGTTCTTCTCGAAAACTTCGATGCCGTAGATCTCGAAAACCGCCGTCTTTCCGTCCTGGCGGTGCACTTCCACCTTGTTTCCCTTTTTCAGGGCCCCGAGTCCGTAGAAGACGGCGGGGCCCTGCTGGTTGTCGACATGGCCGACCACGACCGCGGTGCCCTTCTCCCCCGGGGAGACCGCGCCGGTGAACCAGCCGGCCAGGTTCGGGTCCTCGGGCGGCGGCGCGTCGACCCAGCCGTCCGCGTCGAGACCGACCCCCATGACCGGCGCGTCGACCTGGATGGCGGGGATGGAGACCTGGTCGGGCACCGAGTAGGGCAGCGGGGTCACTCCGGCTGCGGCGCCGTCGCCGACCGCCGAGCGGGTGTCCGACGCCGCGGCCGACGCGGGCTGCGGGGGGCCCACGTCGAATTCCCCGGAGCCGTTGCGGATGAGCGCGAGACCGGTCAGCAGAACAAGCGCTATCACGCCCCAGGGAGCGCGCTTCCGCCGCCGCTCCTCCTCTTCGGCCAACTCGGAGTCGTACATTCGCCATCCCCTCTCGACCCGGCCGTCGCCGGATCATCCGCGCATACGAGCACGCTAAGCGCCGTGCGGGGGACCGGCGACGGGGCGGCGGCGAACGGGTGGTGCGCGCGTCCTTCCGTGCGCCATCCGGGAGGCGACCGGCAAGATTTTCTGACGGGGCGTGACCTGCGGCGATATCCACTCGTGCGGTTTCGGTCCGGCAAGCCGCTCACCAGGACGGACCATTCCCGAAATGCGGCTGCGGGCAGCGCAACTGAGGGTCTTTCTGGGAGGCGCTTTCTCGCCGATCGACCGGGGACGGGACCCGGGGCGTCTTCCGCGGAGGATCACATGCGCAACACTCGTGCCCTCGCGGCAGCCGGCGCCGCCGTCGCTGTCCTCGGACTGGCCGCCCCCACGGCCACCGCGGGCGGCGACCACAACCAGCCGAGCAACATCGTCGCGCTGCCCAGCGTGATCGCCCGCGGCGGCCAGATGACCGTCACGGTCGACGGCTGCCCCCAGGGCGGCACCATGACCTCGGACGCCTTCCGGACCACCCACCTGACGCCGGTCAGGGGAGCCAACGAGACGTCCAAGGGCACCGCCACCATCAAGCAGGACGCCAGGCCGGGCTCGTACGACATCACCGTCAACTGCTCGGGCCGCCGGCTGACCCGGCCGGCCGCGTTCACCGTCATCGGCGGTGTCCGAGGCGGTCTCGGCGGCAGCAGCTCCAGCGGGGCGACCCCGACCGACATCGCGATCGGCGGCGGGCTCGTCGCCGCGGCCGTGGCCGGCGGCGGACTGTTCTGGATGCGCCGACGGTCCGAGCGGAGGATCTGAACGCACGGCGCAGGACGGCAGCGGCACTTCGCCCCGGATCCGGTGGGATCCGGGGCGAAGTGCCGCGCGCGATGCGGACGGTTCAGGCCCGGTCCTCGCCGGAGCGGCGGCGCGAGAGGTGGTAGGCGGTGCCCACCGCGCCCGCGATGAGCGCCGCGCCGAACCCGATCTGCTTCAGGTCGAACCCCGCGACGCTGCCGCCCTGCCCGGCGTGCACGCCCTTGTCGCGCCAGGGCTCGTCGGTCGGGTGGTGCGAGCCGCCGCCCGCGATCGTCAGGTCCACCGTGCCGGTCTTGTCCCGGCAGGCGAACGTCACCCGGTACACCGCCCCGCGCCGGGCGTCCCGGTCGACCCGCGCCGTGGCGGACGACTCGTGCCGGGGGATGGTGACCGTGTCGAACACCGGCGAGGTCACCGTGACCCGCCCCCGGCAGCCCGCCTCGGTACGGCCCACCCCCAGCGTGACCTGGCCGCCGGGTGCCACGGTGGCGGGGCTGACGGTGAAGCCGAACGTGTTCGAGCCCACGGCCCCGGCCGGTACGCAGGCGGAGAGGGCGGCGGCGCCCAGCAGTGCGACCGAGGCGACGGGTATCGCGCGCATGGTGAATCCTCCGGATCCCCGAGGAGCGGCGGCGGACCTGTTCCGCTCGCGCCAGGAATGCACCTCGATGTCCGAAACGCTAGGAAGCCGTGCACGTCGCCGCGATCGCAGTCGCGCGAATGGGGCAAGAGTGTGGGCCGCTCAGGGGACGGTGACGGCGTGTCGGCCGTCACCGTCCCCGCTGCCGTGTCGGTGCCGTGTCGGTGCCGGGTCAGTCCCCGGCGCCGGGGAACAGGCTCAGGAACGGGTCGGTCGAGGCCGCGACGCCCCTGCTGAAGGGGGCGTCGAAGTCCCAGATCAGGAAGAGCAGGAAGGCGATCAGCGCGGAGAACAGCCCCGCGAGGACCAGTTCGCGGGTGGTGCGCCGGATCTGCAGGGCGAAGACCATCCCGATGGTGATGACGGCGCCGGCGATCAGCCCGAACCACACCACCCCCGGCATGGTCGCCCCGGTCGACTGCGCACGGGCGTTGCGGGCCTGGTCCGCGAGGGCCACCTGGTCCACGAGGGGCTGGTAGGCCTGCGCCTCGAAGTCCGACCTCGGTTCGTAGTCGGTGACGTCCGCGCGTACCCGGTCGAGCAGCTCGGTGCCGCGGTCGGTCACCTCGCCGTGGTCGGCCATGGCCTTCCACTCGGTGGTGACGACGTGTCCGACATAGGCGTTGACATCCGCCCGGATGCGGTCACGGACGTCGGCCGGGTAGACCCGGGCACGTTCCGAGACCTCGTGCAGCGCCACGGCCTCCGTCTGCACGTCGGCCTCGGCTGCGCTGCGTGCCTCCCAGACGCCGGCGATGGCCAGGCCCAGGACGATGGCGTACACCACGCCGATCCACATCGTCATGTACTCGATGACGTCCGGGGTCTCGGTGATGTCCTCGTCGTCGGACGCGGTGCGGTGCCGTAGGAGGGTGATGATGACCACCACGACGCAGGCGGCCAGCATCGCGAGGGTGAGAACAAGCCATTCCGGCAAGAGAGGCCTCCAGGATCAGCGCGCACGGAGCGCGGCCACGGCGACCACCGCGGGCACCGTGATGAGCAGGACGAAGACGAGCGGTGACGTGGTCCCGCGCGAGGAACGCCGCGGCGCCCGGGCGGCGCGGTGGCGCGGATAGTGCACCGGGCTGAGCGACGGACGGGGCGTGGGCGTGGGCGTGGGCGTGACCGAGGGTGCGGGGGCGGGCGCCGCGGGGCGGACCGGCGGCGGGGTGGGAGCGGGCGTCGGCGTCGGGCTCGGCTCAGGAGCGGGCCGCGGCGGCGCCGGCCGCGGGGCGGGAGGCGGCGGCGGTTCGGGCTCCGGCGCCGGTGGCTTCGGCGGGGGCGGCTTCGGGGCGGGCGGAGGAGTGGGCTCGGGCGGGGGAGGCGTCGGTTCGGGGTCCGGTGGGGGCGTCGGTGGGGGCGTCGGTGTCGGTGTCGGCTTGGGGCAGGGCGGAAAGGTGGGCCAGGAGGCGCTCCCGGCGACCGCCACCGCGTCGGTGCCGTCCGGTCCGGTCGACGCGTACGCACACGCGTCGGCCCGGGCCGCGCCGACCGGTATGCCGACGAGGGTGAACGTCAACGTCACCAGGGCCAACACCCGTCCGGCAGCGGCGGATCGGGTCGGTTCGGGTCCATGCACGACGCAGATCATGAAGCCTGGCGCACCGTCCCACGCCCGAGTACCCGGTGATTGCCCCGAAGGAGGGACACGGCCTCACCAGGGGTTTGACGACGGCGGACCGGCCCGCGCCGGGGCCCGTAAACCTGTACGAGGCGCCGCGCGCCGGTGGCGGACCGGAAGAAAACCCGCGACCGGTTGAACACAACGGGCTGCCCCGTGCGTACCCAGTGTCGTGCGGCGGCCCAGCAGGGCGCCCCAACACCTTCGTGACGATCGGGGATTGACGATGAAGACCTCCTGGCGGAGCGCCTCACTCGTGGCGGGCGCCGCGGCGCTGCTGGCGCTGACGACGGCGTGCGGCCAGGACGGCGGCGGCCCCACCGGCAGCCAGAACGTGGGCGCCACGGCCGCCCCCGGCGACGTCGGCGACCTGGGCACCGGCGCCGGTGACGGAGTGGGCACCGGCGCCGGTGCCGGTGCCGGACAGGCCTCGGCGAACGCGCCGGAGCCGGCGGGCAAGCTGTCCGTCTCGGCGAACGCCGAGATCGGCGATCTGGTGACCGACGGAGCGGGCCGCACCCTTTACCGCTTCGACGCCGACACCGCCCAGCCGCCCAAGACGACCTGCGAGAACGACTGCGCCACCAAGTGGCCGCCGGTCGCCGCGGACGACGCCCTCGCCGGCGAGGGCATCGACAAGGAGCTGCTCGGCGAGGTCACCCGCCCCGACGGCACCAAGCAGCTCACGATCGGCGGCTGGCCCGCGTACCGCTACGCCAAGGACACCGCCGCCGGGGACGTCAAGGGCCAGGGCGTCGGCAAGAAGTGGTACGCGCTGGCCGCCGACGGCAAGAAGGCCAAGGCCGAGCCGGCCGCCGGGCTGTCCACCCGCGAGGACCCGAAGCTCGGCGAGATCGTCGTCGACAAGAACGGCATGACCGTCTACCGCTTCATGAAGGACGAGGCCTGGCCGAAGCCGGTGTCGGCCTGCACCGGCGCCTGCCTGGCGAAGTGGCCGGTCGTGGCGCCCGTCGAGGCGAACGACACCGAGGGCGTCGTGAAGAAGGGGCTGATGAGCTTCACCCGGCCCGACGGCGCCGCCCAGCAGACGATCGACTGCTGGCCCATCTACACCTTCGCCGGCGACAAGAAGGCCGGGGACACCAACGGTCAGGGCGTCGGCGGCACCTGGTACGCCGTCAAGCCCGACGGAAAGCCGGTCGGCGCGCCGAAGAAGTAGCGACCTCCCGCCCGCCGCCCTTCGGCGTCCGGCCAGTGGACCGTCCCCTCCGTGCCCAGCGGAGGGGACGGTCCCGTTCGTGCGCTTTGGCATGCCTTCGCCCACGGCACGTGCCCCGGGCAGTGACCGGGAACGGACGGTCAATTTCCGTTTGGGCTCGCCCCTTTGGCGGGCGATCAGTAGCCTCAGCTCGAACACCGGATCGCCTATGCCTTGGAGAGCTAGATGGAGCGTCCCGCCTGGGCCCCTCGCAGCATCGACATCTCGGTGCCCAGCGTGTCCCGGATCTACGACTTCTACCTGGGCGGTTCGCACAACTTCGAGGTGGACCGCGAAGCGGCCCGCAGGGCCATGGAGTTCATGCCGGGGCTCCCCAAGATCATGCAGGCGAACCGGGCGTTCATGCGCCGGGCCGTGCGCTTCGCGGCCGGCGAGGGCATCGACCAGTTCCTCGACATCGGCTCCGGCATCCCGACCTTCGGCAACGTCCACGAGGTGGCCGGACGCAGCCGCCCCGGCGCCCGCGTGGTGTACGTGGACCACGACCCGGTGGCGGTCGCGCACAGCGAGGCCGTCCTGGCCGGCCACGACGACGCGGACGTCGTGGCCGGCGACCTGCTCAAGCCGCGGGAGATCCTGGCCAGTCCCCAGGTGGAGCGGCTGCTCGACCTGAATCGGCCGGTCGCCCTGCTGCTGGTTGCCATACTGCACTTCGTGGAAGACGAGGACGACCCGTACGCTGCGGTGGCCGAGCTGAGCGACGCGCTCGCGCCCGGCAGCCTGCTCGTCCTCACGCACGCCTCGTACGAGGGCATCCCGCTGCCCGCCGAGCGGGCCGGGGGCGCGGTGGACGTGTACAAGGACATCCGCAATCCGCTGATCATGCGTTCGCGCGAGGACATCGCGCGGTTCTTCAAGGGGTACGACATGGTGGAACCCGGACTGGTTCCGATGCCGCGCTGGAGGCCGGAGGGGGAGCCGGAGGAAGAGGACCCGTACGCGTTCTCCGGGTTCGCCGGAGTGGGGCGTACGGCGTGAGCGCCGAGCCGGACGGGCCGGAGGACAGACTGCGGCGGTTCGCGACGATCTGGAGCCGGGCCGTGTTCCCGGTGACCTCGACGTCGTCCACCCGGCCCGAGTTCGAGGCGGAACTGCTGCCGCTGGCCCGCCGGCTGAGCGGCGTGCTGCGCGCCCGCGCCTTCGACGCGGAGGAGGCCAGGGCCGTCGGCGCCGCCCTCGTCGACGTGCACTGCACCGACCCCGACGCGCTCTCCCGGACGCTGGACTGCGTCGACGCCTACCTGGTGCTCTACTGCGGCGGGGACGGCGACCCGGAGGACCTGCGGGCTCGTTCGGCGCGGCTCCAGCACGCGATGGCGGCCGGGTTCGCCGGGGCACTGCGCGCCCGTACCCTCGCCGAGCAGGAGGCCATCGCGCAGGCCGCCCTGAAGGCGCAGGGAGTGGTGGCCGAGGCCCTGCACGCCAGCGAGGCCCGCTTCCGCGCGGTCTTCGAGGGCGCCGCCATAGGCATCGGCATCGCCGACCTGGACGGCAACGTCCTCCAGGTCAACGAGGCGTTGATGCGCATGTTCGGCATCGCCGACCCCACGCTGGGCGGGCGCCGGGCCACCGAGTGGACGCACCCCGACGACGCCCCGCAGACCTGGCGGCTCTACGAGGAGCTGGTGCGCGGCGAGCGCGAGCACTACCACGTGGAGAAGGCCTTCTACCGGCCCGACGGCACCGTCCTGTGGACCAACCTCACCGTCTCCCTGCTGCGCGACGCCGACGGCACCCCGCAGTACCAGCTCGCGCTGATGGAGGACACCACCGAACGGCGGCTGCTCAACCTGCGACTGCGCTACGAGGCCACGCACGACGCGCTGACCGGCCTGCCCAACCGCAGCTTCTTCTTCGAACGCCTGGAGAAGGCCCTGAACGCGGGCCCGGGCCAACGCTTCGGCCTGTGCTACCTCGACCTCGACGGTTTCAAGACCGTCAACGACAGCCTCGGCCACGCGGCCGGCGACCGGCTGCTGGTGGAGGTCGCCGACCGCCTCCAGGCCTGCGCCACCGCGCCCGGCGAGATGGTGGCCCGGCTGGGCGGCGACGAGTTCGTGGCGCTCACCACCGGACCGGACACCCGGCACGAGGTCGACGAGCTGGCCGGACGCATCATGAACGCGCTGCTCGCCCCGGTCAGCGTCGACGGCCGGGAACTGACCGTGCGCGGCAGCATCGGCATCGTCGAGGGCCCGGCGGGCGAGCGCAGCCCGGCCGAGGTGCTGCGCAGCGCCGACATCACCATGTACCGGGCCAAGTCGGCGGGCGGCAACCGCTTCGAGCTGGCCGACCCGGAGGCCGACGCCCGTGTCATCACCCGGCACGGGCTGACCACCGCGCTGCCCGCCGCCCTGGAGCGCGGCGAGTTCTTCATCGAGTACCAGCCGCTGGTCCACCTCGGCGACGGCAGTGTGCGCGGCGCCGAGGCGCTGGTGCGCTGGTTGCACCCGCAGCACGGGGTGCTCGGCCCCGACCGCTTCATCCCGCTCGCCGAGCACACGGGGCTGATCGTGCCGCTGGGCCGCTGGGTCCTGGAGCAGTCCGTGCGGCAGGCCCGCGTCTGGCGGGAGCGGTACGGCGAGAGCGGCGCCGCGGGCCCGCTGCGCATCAACGTCAACCTCTCGCCCTGCCAGCTCACCCACCCCGGCCTGGTCCAGGACACCGTGGAGATCCTGGAGCGGACCGGCGTCGCGCCCGACGCGCTGTGCCTGGAGGTGACCGAGTCGGCGCTGATCGGCGCCGACGACGACCTGCTGAAGCCGCTGCGCCGGCTGGCCGAGATGGGCGTCGACATCGCCCTGGACGACTTCGGCACCGGCTACTCCAACCTCGCCAACCTGCGCCGGCTGCCGGTGAGCGTCCTCAAGCTGGACCGCTCGTTCACGCAGAGCATGCAGCAGTTCCCGGCCGACCCCGTCGACCTGAAGATCGTAGAAGGGATCGTCGCCCTGGCCCACAGCCTGGACCTCGCGGTCACCGTGGAGGGCGTGGAGACCGGCGCCCAGGCGGAGCAACTGCGCATACTGGGCTGCGACACGGCCCAGGGCTGGTACTACGCCCGCCCGGGCCCGCCGGATCGGCTGCACGAACTGGCCCTGGTGGACGCGACGGGCTGAGCGGGGCCACCGCCCGGCTCACGGCCTGTGACGGGCGGCTCGGACGACGGGGTCGTGCGGGCCGCCGCCCGGCTCAAGCCCCGCCGCTCAAGCACCGTTACGGGCCGCTTCGGCGACCTCCGCGGCCACCCGGACCAGGGCCGCGGTCGCCGTCGAGCGGGACCGTTCGGGCCAGGCGAGGGCCAGGACGACCGGCGGCGCCTCCGGGACCGGGCGATAGACGACGCCCGGCCTCGGGTAGCGGGCGGTCACCGACGCGGGCAGCAGGGTGACGACCTTGCCGAGGGAGACCGCCGTGAGCACCTGGGCCAGGTCGTCGTGGCCGCGCCGGGCCTCGTCGATGTGCCGCTCCACGCTGCCCGCGTCGAGGCCGAGGTCGGCCAGCTCCAGCCGGTCGCGGGCGGCGAGCGGGTGGTCCGCGGCGAGGACGGCGACGCGCGGTTCGGCGGCCAGTGTCTCGGTGTCGAGGCCGGTGCCGTCGAACGGCGCGTGGACCAGGGCGACGTCCGCCTCGCCGGCACGCAGCAGCCGCGGCTGCTCCTGCCACCCGCACAGCCGGACGGCGACCGGCACGGCATCGGGTTCCGACGCGTAGCGGGCGAGGATCGGCTCCAGCAGCCCCGCGTCCCCGTCGGCCTTCACGGCCAGCACCAGCTTCGGTCCCTCGGCCGCGCGCCGGGCCCGCCGCCCGGCCGCTTCCAGCGCGTCCAGCGCGACGCGCGCCTCGGCGAGCAGCACGTCCCCGGCCGGGGTCCGGGCGACCCTGTGGGTGGTCCGCTCGAACAGGGTGACACCCAGCTCGGCCTCCAGCCGGCGGATCGCCCTGGACAGCGGCGGCGGGGAGATGCCCAGCCGCTCGGCGGCCCGCGCGAAGTTCAGCTCCTCGGCGACCGCCACGAAGTAGCGCAGGGAACGCGACTCCATGTCCCGCCTCCTCCAGTGCGCCCGGTATTGCCCTCAGGGTAACAAGCGGGACCCGATCGGTCCTTCAGTTCCGGCCGCCCGGCGCACAGGATGGGAGAGCGCCGGAGAGCGAACGGCAACAGGCTCCCCGCCCGGCGCGCATCCTCTCTTCTCCTTCCCTGAACCGGAGTTGTGCTCGTGATCGTCATCACCACCCCGACCGGCGGAATCGGCCGGCAGGTCCTCGACAACGTCCTGGACGCCCTCGGCGCCCGGGACGACGGGCCCGCCCTGCGCGTCATCGCCCGCGATCCCGGCCGTCTCACCGCCCGGACCCGGGAGCGGGCCGAGGTGTTCCAGGGCTCGCACGCCGACCCCGAGGTCCTGGGCGCGGCCTGTGAGGGTGCCGACCAGGTGTTCTGGCTGGTGCCGCCCGCGCCCGGCGCCGACAGCGTCGAGGGCCACTTCCGGGACTTCACGCTGCCGCTGTGCGAGGTGATCGCGCGACGGGACGTGGCACGCGTAGTCGCCGTCTCCAGCCTGGGACGCGGCGTGGCGAAGGACGCCGGACCGATCTCCGCCTCGCTCGCCATGGACGACCGGATCGCGGCCACCGGCGTCCACTACCGGGCGCTGTGCCCGCCCTTCCTGATGGAGAACCTGCTCGGGCAGGCGGCCGCGCTGCGCGACACCGGCGAGTTCCGCATGGCGTACGCCGCCGACCGCGTCCTGCGGACCTGCGCGACCGCCGACATCGCCGCCACCGCCGCCCGTCTGCTCCTCGACGACTCCTGGACCGGCCGCGCCGACGTCCCGCTCGTCGGCCCCGACGACCTCACCCCGGAGGGCATGGCCGAGGTGCTGGCCGACGTACTGGGCCGTCCGGTACGGGTACGGGAGACCACCCCGGAGGCCTACAAGGCGTCCGCCCTGCGGTTCGGGGCGAGCGAGAGCGGGGCCCAGGGCCTGGCCGACATGGCCTCGGCGATGGACGCCCAGGGCTTCTACGGCGCGGCCGAGCCCAGCACCCCGGACACCGCGTCCACGAGCTTTGGCCGCTGGTGCGAGGAGGTCCTCAGGCCGGCCACGCTCGCCTGACGGCGGCTCCGGGCCACTGAACCGGGGCGGTCCCTCACCGCTCCAGCAGCATCCGCTGCAACTCCCGCGCCGCCCGCGGCGGAGCCACGTCGCTGCGGTGGGCCAGGGCGATCGTCCGGTACAGGCCGGGCCGGGCCAGCGGGGTCACCCGCAGTCCGCGTCCGGAGCGGGCGGCCACCATCCGCGGGACGACCGCCATGCCGAGCCCGGCCCTGACGAAACCCAGCACCGCGTCCATCTCCCCGCCCTCCACGGCGAAGTCCGGTTCGAACCCGGCCGAGCGGCACGCGGCCACGGTCAGCTCCCGCAGGTCGTAGCCGTGCCGGAACATCACCAGGCGCTCCCCCTCCAGGTCGGTGATGCGCACGGCACGGCGCCCGCCGCCCGGCCGGGGCGACTCCGGGGAGGACACCACCACCAGGTCCTCCCGCAGCAGCTCCACCGTGGTCAGCGCCGGTGACGCGGTGGGCAGCGGCAGCACGACCAGGGCGAGGTCCAGCGCACCGCGCGCCAGCTCCCGCACCAGGTCGTGCGAGCCGCCCTCCTCGATCAGCAGCTGGATGCCGGGATAGCGGTCGTGGAAGGCGCGCAGCACGTCCGGGAGCAGGCCGGTGCACAGGCTCGGGGTGGCGCCCAGCCGGACCCGGCCGCGGCGCAGCTGGGCCAGCTCCAGCACCTCGTGCCGGGCGGTGTCCGCGTCCGCCAGGATGCGCCGGGCCAGCGGCAGCAGCGCCTCCCCGGCGTCGGTGAGGGTGATGTTCCCGCGCGCCCGCAGGAACAGGTCGGCGCCCAGCTCCCGCTCCAGCGCCTTGATCTGCTGCGACAGCGAGGGCTGCGCCACGTGGACCACCTCGGCGGCCCGGGTGAAGTGCCGGGTCTCGGCGACCGCCACGAAGTACTGGAGCTGTTGCAACTGCATATCGCGAGCATACGTGGTCGATAGGCATTCCCTATGGAATCCAGGCGTTCCATGTCTTGGACCGATGAGGCATGGTCCCCGTAACGTCCTGTGACATGGCTCTGGCAACGCGGACGGACCGACGGCCGTCCATGGCGCGCACCGTGTGGGACTCGACCGTCGGCAAGAAGACAGTGATGGCGGTCAGCGGTCTCGTCATGCTGCTCTACCTGGTCGCCCACATGATCGGGAACCTGAAGATCTACTTCGGGGTCGAGGAGTTCAACCACTACGCCCACTGGCTGCGCACGGTCGGCGAGCCGTTCATGCACTACGAGTGGACGCTCTGGCTGATCCGCGTCGTGCTGGTGGTCGCCGTCGTCGCCCACGCCGTCTCCGCGTACCAGCTCAGCCGCCGCGACATCAAGGCGCGGCCCAGCAAGTACGTGCACAAGAAGGCCCGTTCCAGCTACGCGACGCGCACCATGCGCTGGGGCGGGATCATCCTCGGTCTGTTCATCGTCTGGCACATCCTCGACCTGACCACCGGCACCGTGCACTCCGGCGGCTTCGAGACGGGCAAGCCCTACCAGAACGTCGTGGACACCTTCTCCACCTGGTACGGCAACGTCATCTACATCGTCGCGATGCTCGCCCTCGGCCTGCACATCCAGCACGGCTTCTGGAGCGCCGCCCAGACCCTCGGCGCCGGCAGCCGGACGCGCGACCGGGCCCTGAAGACGACCGCGAACGTCCTCGCGCTGCTGCTCACGATCGGCTTCATCGCCGTACCCGTGGGCGTCATGACCGGAGTGGTGAGCTGACATGACAACCTACGCCGACTACACGACCGGGGAGCCGGTCGCCGACACCAAGGCCCCCGCCGGACCCGTCAACGAGCGCTGGGACACGCGCCGTTTCGAGGCGAAGCTGGTCAACCCCGCCAACCGGCGCGGCAAGACCGTCATCGTCGTCGGCACCGGCCTCGCGGGCGGCTCCGCGGGCGCGACCCTGGCCGAACAGGGCTACCACGTCGTCCAGTTCTGCTATCAGGACTCCCCGCGCCGGGCCCACTCCATCGCCGCGCAGGGCGGCATCAACGCCGCGAAGAACTACCGCAACGACGGCGACTCGATCCACCGCCTGTTCTACGACACCGTCAAGGGCGGCGACTTCCGCTCCCGCGAGTCCAACGTCCACCGGCTGGCGCAGATCTCGGTCGAGATCATCGACCAGTGCGTGGCGCAGGGCGTGCCGTTCGCCCGTGAGTACGGCGGTCTGCTCGACACCCGCTCCTTCGGCGGCGTGCAGGTCTCCCGCACCTTCTACGCCCGCGGCCAGACAGGGCAGCAGCTGCTGCTCGGCGCCTACCAGGCGCTCAGCCGGCAGATCGCGGCCGGCACCATCGAGATGCACGCCCGCACCGAGATGCTCGACCTGATCGTCGTCGACGGCCGGGCCCGCGGCATCGTCGCCCGGGACCTGGTCACCGGGAAGATCGACACCTACTACGCGGACGCCGTCGTCCTGGCCAGCGGCGGCTACGGCAACGTCTTCTACCTCTCCACCAACGCCATGAACTCCAACGCGACCGCCGTCTGGCGGGCGCACCGGCGCGGTGCCTACTTCGCCAACCCCTGCTTCACGCAGATCCACCCGACCTGCATTCCGCGCACCGGCGACCACCAGTCCAAGCTGACGCTGATGAGCGAGTCGCTGCGCAACGACGGCCGGATCTGGGTGCCCAAGGCCAAGGGCGACGACCGGCCCGCGAACAAGATCCCCGAGGACGAGCGCGACTACTACCTGGAGCGCATCTACCCGTCCTTCGGCAACCTGGTCCCGCGCGACATCGCCTCCCGCGCCGCGAAGAACGTCTGCGACGAGGGCAGGGGAGTGGGTCCCGGCGGCCAGGGCGTGTACCTGGACTTCGCCGACGCGATCAAGCGCATGGGCCGCAAGGCGGTCGAGGCCAAGTACGGCAACCTCTTCGACATGTACCAGCGGATCACCGACGAGGACCCGTACCGGGTGCCCATGCGGATCTACCCGGCGGTGCACTACACGATGGGCGGACTGTGGGTCGACTACGACCTCCAGACCACCGTCCCCGGCCTGTTCGCGATCGGCGAGGCCAACTTCTCCGACCACGGCGCCAACCGGCTCGGCGCCTCCGCGCTGATGCAGGGCCTGGCCGACGGCTACTTCGTACTGCCGGCCACCATCAACGACTACCTCGCCCGCAACCCGCTGGGGGACGACGTCGACGACGACCACCCGGTGGTCCAGGAGGTGCTGGCCGAGACCGAGGACCGGCTGAACCTGCTGCTGTCCGTGGACGGCGACCGCACCCCGGACTCCTTCCACCGGGAACTGGGCGAGCTGATGTGGGAGTTCTGCGGCATGGCCCGCACCGACTCCGGCCTGCGCAAGGCCCTGGAGCGCATCCCGCAGATCCGCGAGGAGTTCTGGCGGCGCATCAAGGTCCCCGGCACCGGCGAGGAGTTCAACCAGTCGCTGGAGAAGGCCAACCGCATCGTCGACTACCTGGAACTCGCCGAGCTGATGTGCCTCGACGCGCTGCACCGCGCCGAGTCCTGCGGCGGCCACTTCCGCGAGGAGTCCCAGACCCCGGACGGCGAGGCGGCCCGCAGGGACGAGGAGTTCGGCTACGCCGCGGCCTGGGAGTTCACCGGCACCGGCGACGCCCCCACCCTGCACAAGGAAGACCTGGTCTTCGAGTACGTCCACCCCACCCAGCGGAGCTACGCATGAAGCTCACCCTGCGCGTCTGGCGGCAGAAGAACGCCGACGCCGACGGCGCCATGTCCACGTACCAGGTGGACGGAATCTCCAGCGACATGTCCTTCCTGGAGATGCTCGACACCCTCAACGAGGAGCTCATCCTCAAGGGCGAGGACCCGGTCGCCTTCGACCACGACTGCCGCGAGGGCATCTGCGGCGCCTGCTCGCTGGTCATCAACGGCGACGCCCACGGCCCCGAGCGGACCACCACCTGCCAACTGCACATGCGGTCCTTCCAGGACGGCGACACCATCGACATCGAGCCCTGGCGGGCCTCCGCCTTCCCGGTCGTCAAGGACCTCGTCGTCGACCGCTCGGCCTTCGACCGGATCATCCAGGCCGGCGGCTACATCACCGCGCCCACCGGGGCCGCACCGGAGGCGCACGCCACGCCGGTGCCGAAGCCGGACGCCGACCTCGCCTTCGAGCACGCGGAGTGCATCGGCTGCGGCGCGTGCGTCGCCGCGTGCCCGAACGGGGCGGCGATGCTGTTCACGTCCGCGAAGGTGAACCACCTGAACGTCCTGCCGCAGGGCGCGCCCGAGCGGGAGACGCGGGTGCTGGACATGGTCGGGCAGATGGACGCGGAGGGCTTCGGCGGCTGCACGCTCACCGGCGAGTGCGCGACGGCGTGCCCGAAGGGCATCCCCCTGGTGTCCATCACCAGCATGAACAAGGAGTGGCTGCGGGCCACGCGCAAGGCGCAGCGGTAGCGCCGTAGGAGTGCTGTTGCGGGTGGCCGCGGGTCCGTCGTGGTTGGTCGCGCAGTTTCCCGCGCCCCTTCAGGGCGCGTTCAGTGAACGTTCGCCGGCACAGTGCGGACGGGCGGGGTCGGGGGAGGTGCTCCCCCCGGCCCCGTCTCGCTTTCGCTCCCGGCATTCAGGAAGCGCACATCCGCGCTCCCGGCGGTCGTCATGTGCAGTACAGCCGGCGTGGGAAGAACTGGGGCGGAGCCGTCCCCACGACCACCGTTCTCACGACCAGGAGAGCACCCATGACCGGCGTACTGACCGCTGACCGTCCCCCGAAGCCCGCCGCTCCCCGCCGCTACACCGTCGCCCTCGCCCGCGACGAGGACGACGTGCGGGCCGCCCAGCGGCTGCGGCACGACGTGTTCGCCGGGGAGATGGGCGCGCTGCTGGCGAGCCCGCAGCCCGGCCACGACGTCGACGCCTTCGACGCGTACTGCGACCACCTGCTCGTGCGCGAGGAGACGACCGGGCAGGTCGTCGGGACCTACCGGCTGCTGCCGCCGGAGCGCGCCGCGGTCGCCGGACGCCTGTACGCGGAGAGCGAGTTCGACCTCGCCGCACTGGACCCGATCCGGTCCTCCCTGGTCGAGGTCGGCCGGTCCTGTGTGCACCCCGACCACCGCGACGGCGCCGTCATCGGACTCGTCTGGGCCGGCATAGCCCGCTACATGACCGACCGCGGCCACGCCTGGCTGGCGGGTTGCTGCTCCCTCCCGCTCGCCGACGGCGGCGCCCTCGCCGCCGGAGCCTGGGACCGGGTGCGGACCAAGCACCTGGCGCCCGAGGAGTACCGGGTACGGCCGCTGCTGCCGTGGGTCCCCCGCCCGGCGGCGCCCGCCGCCCGCACCGAGCTGCCGGCGCTGCTGCGCGGCTACCTCCGGCTGGGCGCCTGGGTCTGCGGCGAGCCCGCGCACGACGTGGACTTCGGCGTCGCGGACCTGTATGTGCTGCTGCCGATGAACCGGGTCGACCCGCGCTACCTGCGGCACTTCCTCTCGCTGGCACCGGCCTGATGGGCGGCTGGCTGCCCCTCGCGCCCTGCACGCCCGCCGCGTGCGTGGACCGGACCCGGGCGGCGGCGGCCGTACCGCGCGCCGTGCTGCGCCTCACCGCGGTCGCCGTGCTGCTCCTCGCCGGGATCGCCGTCGTGCTGGCCCCCTGCGGCCTGCGGCGCAGGCTGCCCGCGGTCCTGGTGCGGCGCTGGTGCCGGTGGGTGGTGCGGGCCGCGGGCGTCCGGGTCCGCGTCACGGGGGCAGCCGTCCCCCGGGGCGGGCTGCTCCTCGTCGCCAACCACGTCTCCTGGCTCGACATCCCGCTGCTGGCCGCCGTACGTCCCGCGAGGATGCTGGCCAAGAGCGAGATCGGGCGCTGGCCGGTGGCGGGCGGTCCTACGGCGCGCGCCGGGGTGCTGTTCATCGAACGGGACCGGCCGCGGGCCCTGCCGGACACGGTCGACGCGATCGCGCGGGCCCTGCGCGCGGGCGCCGCCGTGGCCGCCTTCCCCGAGGGCAGCACGTGGTGCGGACGGGCCCACGGACCCTTCCGCCGGGCGGTGTTCCAGGCCGCCCTGGACGCCGGGGTGCCGGTCCAGCCGGTCCGCATCCGCTACCGGGCCGGGGAGCGGGCGGTGAGCACGACGCCCGCGTTCGTGGGCGTGGACACGCTGCTCGCCTCCCTGTGGCGGGTGGCGTCGGCGCGCGGACTGACCGCCGAGGTGGAGGTGCGGCCCGTCGTACCGCCCGGCCGCCACCGTGACCGCCGTGCCCTGGCCCGGGCCACCGAGTACGCGGTCCACGGTGACCAGGGGAAAGCACCTTCGAAAAGTATGTGTGCTTTGTGAGGTTTGTGCCGTTTCCATACCGCTGGATGCGGACAACCGGAAGGCAGGCACTCGAAAGGAGGGTGATGGCAGATGATCACCCGTGAAGAGATCGCCAACGTCCTGGACCAACCGGTCTACGACGGTGACGGCAACAAGATCGGCGACGCGAAGCATGTCTTCTTCGACGACATGACCGGGCGCCCCGAGTGGGTGAGCGTCAAGACGGGCATGTTCGGCTCCACCGAGTCCTTCGTGCCCATCCGGGACGCCGCACTGGTGCAGGACCACCTCGAGGTTCCCTACGGCAAGGACCAGGTCAAGGGCGCGCCCTCTGTCGACGTCGACGCGGGCGGCCATCTGTCGGAGACCGAGGAGCACCGGCTCTACGACTACTACGGCATCAACTGGGACAGCGTGCTGTCCGAGGCCGAGCGCACCGACGACGACCGATTCGCCGCGGGACCGGGCACCGCCGGAGCCGCCGGGACGGCTGGTGCCGCGGGACTGGCCGGTACGGCCGGTGCGGCGGGTGCCGCCGGAACGGCGGGCGGCAGGACCGGACGCGAGGACGCCATGCGGCGTGAGGGCATGCGCGGCGACGAGGGCGCCATGCGGCGTGAGGGCATGCGCGGCGACGAGGGCGCCATGCGGCGCGAGGGCATGCGCGGCGACGAGGCCATGACCCGCTCCGAGGAGCAGATGCACATCGGCGTCGAACGCCACGAGTCCGGCCGGGCCAGGCTCCGCAAGTACGTGGTCACGGAAGAGGTCCAGCAGACCGTCCCGGTCACCCACGAGGAAGTGCGGGTGGTGCGCGAGCCCATCACGGACGCCAACCGTGACGAGGCCCTGGCCGGACCGGAGATCAGCGAGGCCGAGCACGAGGTCACGCTGCACGCGGAACGTCCCGTCGTGGAGACGGAGACGGTACCGGTGGAGCGCGTCCGGATGACCACGGAGGAGCTCACGGAGAACGAGACGGTGCGCGGCCAGGTGCGCAAGGAGCGCATCGAGGCCGAGACCGAGTCGTTCACCGAGGGTGAGACGAAGAATGCCCGGGACGACAAGCGGCGGGGCGGCAAGTGACCGTTCCCCGCGGTCGCGGGACCGGGCGCCGGTGAAGCGACTTCACCGGCGCTCCCCGCCGTCCAGGGCCCGGGCCAGATAGGGCGCCGTGGCACTCCCGGCTGCGCCCGCCACCCGGGCGGGCGTCCCCTCGGCGACGATCCGGCCGCCCGCGTCGCCGCCGCCCGGACCCAGGTCGATCACGTGGTCGGCGCCCGCGACCACACTCATGTCGTGCTCGACCACGACGACCGTGTGCCCGGCGTCGACGAGACCGTGCAACTGGCGCATCAGCACCTCGACATCGGCCGGGTGCAGACCGGTGGTCGGCTCGTCGAGGAGGTACAGGGTGTGCCCGCGGCGCCCCCGCTGAAGCTCGCTCGCGAGCTTGATGCGCTGCGCCTCCCCGCCGGACAGCTCCGTCGCCGGCTGGCCGAGCCGCAGATAGCCGAGACCGACGTCCAGCAGCGCGGCCAGGCTGCGGGCCACCGCCGGAGTGTCCGTGAAGAACTGCGCCGCGCCCTCCACCGTCAGGTCCAGCACCTCGGCGATGTTCCGCCCCCGGTACGCGACTTCCAGCGTCTCGGGGTTGTAGCGCGCTCCGCCGCAGTCGGGGCACGGCGCGTACGTGCTCGGCAGGAACAGCAGCTCGACGCTGACGAAACCCTCGCCCTGGCAGGTCTCGCAGCGACCTCCCGGGACGTTGAAGGAGAACCGGCCCACGCCGAAACCGCGCTCCCGCGCCCGGTCGGTGGCGGCGAAGACCTTGCGTACGACGTCGAACAGGCCGGTGTAGGTGGCCAGGTTGGAACGCGGGGTGCGGCCGATGGGGCGCTGGTCGACGGAGACCAGCCGGTCCACCCCCGGCAGGTCCTCGGTGATCTCGCCGACCAGCGTCGACTTGCCGGAGCCGGACACGCCCGTCACCGCGGTGAGCACCCCGAGGGGGACCCGCACGGTCACCCCGCGCAGGTTGTGCCGGGTGACCGGACCGACCGTCACCGCGCCCCGCGGGGTGCGTACCTCGCGCACGGGCGCGGGGGAGCGGTCGAAGAGATGACGGGCGGTGGCGGACTCCGCGACGCGGGCCAGTCCGTCGACCGGGCCGCTGTACAGCACCCGCCCGCCGTGCTCCCCGGCCAGCGGACCGACGTCCACGATCCAGTCGGCGCCGCGCATCACACCGAGGTGGTGCTCCACCACGAACACCGAGTTGCCGGCCGCCTTCAGCCGTTCGAGCACCGTCAGGAGCGCCTCCGTGTCCGCCGGGTGCAGTCCCGCCGAGGGCTCGTCGAGGACGTACACGACGCCGAACAGGCCGGAGCGCAGCTGGGTCGCCAGCCGCAGCCGCTGCAACTCGCCCGCCGACAGGGTGGGGGTGGGCCGGTCCAGGCTCAGATAACCGAGCCCCAGCTCCACGACGGGCGCGATCCGGGAGATGAGGTCCTCGGCCAGCACCTTGGCCGCCTCGCCCTCGGTCGGCAGCAGACGGGGCAGCTCGGCGAGCGGCAGCGCGGCCAGCTCGGCGACGGTGCGGCCGCCGACGGTCACCGCGAGCGCCTCGGCCCGCAGCCTGCCGCCGCCGCACACCGGACAGGGCGCGCTGGTCAGGAAGCGCTCCGCCTTCGCCCGCAGCGTGGCGCTCTTCGAGTCCGCGAACGTCTTCAGCACGTAGCGCCGGGCGCTCATGTACGTGCCCTGGTACGGCCGCTGGATGCGGCCCGCCTCCCGCACCGGGTGGACCGTGACCACCGGCTGCTCGTCGGTGAACAGGATCCACTCCCGCGCTTCGGCGGGCAGCTCGCGCCAGGGCCGGTCCACGTCGTACCCGAGCGCGTCCAGGACGTCCCGCAGGTTCTTGCCCTGCCAGGCGCCCGGCCACGCGGCGATCGCACCGTCCCGGATCGACAGCGAGGGATCCGGGACCAGCAACTCCTCGGTGGTGCGGTGCACCCGGCCGAGCCCGTGACACTCCGGGCAGGCCCCCGCCGCCGTGTTCGGCGAGAACGCGTCGGAGTCCAGCCGCTCGGCGCCCGGCGGGTACGTGCCGGCGCGGGAGAAGAGCATCCGCAGGGAGTTGGAGAGGTTGGTGACCGTCCCCACCGAGGAGCGGGACGTCGGCGTGGCCCGCCGCTGCTGGAGCGAGACGGCGGGTGGCAGCCCGGTGATCCCGCCGACCTTGGGTGCGCCGACCTGGTGGATCAGCCGCCGGGCGTAGGGCGCGACCGACTCGAAGTAGCGCCGCTGCGCCTCCGCGTAGACCGTCCCGAAGGCCAGCGACGACTTCCCCGATCCGGAGACGCCCGTGAACACCGCCAGCACGTCCCGGGGGACGTCCACGTCGACGCACTTGAGATTGTGCTCGCGGGCGTCGCGCACGCGGACGTACGGGTCGTGGGGGCTGTGCATCGCGGGGGGCTCCGTACGGTGGGTGGGACAAACCCCGCGATTCTACGCCGGGGCGTCGAGCGGCCCCGTACCGGTGACACGGGCGAGCCGCCGGTAGGAGTCGAGCAGCGCGGCACGGTCGTACGTGCTGGTGGTGACCAGCACCTCCTGCGCGCCCGTCTCCTTCACGAGCGTCTCCAGCTCGTCGGCGACCTGCTCCTCGGTGCCGGTGACGTGGCCGGCGAGACCGGCCTCGTACAGGTCGCGCTCCTTGCCGGTCATGGTCCGGGCCTCGACCTCCTCGGCCGTCGGCAGCGGCGGGAAGGAGCCCCGCGTGCGGGCCTCGGCCATGGACCACGCCTCCGGGACCAGGAGCCGCCGGGCCGCCTCGGGCGTGGCGGCCACCGCGACGGTGCCGGAGACGACGACGTACGGCTCCGGGCTCCACCCGGAGGGGCGGAACGCGGCTCGGTAGCGGTCGATGCCGCGGCGCATCCGGTCCCGGTCCCGCAGGTCCCCGATGACCATGGGCAGGCCGGCCCGGGCGGCGACGGCCGCGCCCTCGCCCATGGCCAGCACGAACGGCGGTACGGTCAGCCCCTCCGCGGGGCGCGCGTGCACGCCGGTGGGCGAGGTGCCCCGGAACCAGCCGAGCAGCTCGGCCAGTTGCGCGTCGAAGTCCTCGGCGTCGTCCTTCTCCCGGCCCAGCGCCCTGCGGACGCCGTCGGTGAAACCCACCGAGCGGCCGAGCCCCATGTCGATCCGGCCGGGGAAGAGCGACTCCAGCACGCCGAACTGCTCGGCGACCACCAGCGGCCGGTGGTTGGGCAGCATCACGCCCCCGGTGCCGACGCGGATACGGCTCGTGGCCCCGGCCACGGCGGCCGCGAGCACGGTCGGCGCCGAGCCGGCCACTCCGGGCACGCCGTGGTGCTCCGCCACCCAGAACCGGTGGAACCCGAGCCGCTCCGCCTCCCGGGCCAGCCGCACGGTGTCCCGCAGTGCCTCCCCGGCACTGCGGCCCGCCCGGATGCGGGAGCGGTCGAGGACGGAGAAGCGGGTGTCGGCGAGTGCAGAGGTCACACCGTCTTCAACGCCCGCACGCCGCACAGATTCCCGGCGGCGCGCCCTGGCTAGGGGGTGTCGTTTGGATCTTGCCGGGGGTAGCGGGGTCCGGCACGCGCATCTGCGGCGTTGTCGTCGGTTGCCGGGGCTTCGCCCTGTCGCCCTCCTCCGCCTTGCAGCTGCACGCACCAGACCCGGCTCGGGCCGGCCACAAGGCACCGTCGGCCGCGGCCGGCCTGATCCGAACGACACCCCCTAGGGTGGGCGGGTGAGCGACAGCAGCAGGCCCCCGGTGGCCGTGTTCGACCTGGACAACACCCTCGCCGACACCGCGCACCGGCAACGGTTCCTGGAGCGCAGGCCCCGTGACTGGGACGCCTTCTTCGCCGCCGCGCCGCACGATCCGCCGCTCGCGGAGGGCATCGCGCTGGTGCGGGAGAGCGCCAAGGAGTGCGAGATCGTCTACCTCACTGGACGGCCCGAGCGCTGCCGGCGCGACACGCTCGACTGGCTGGCCGCGCACGGCCTGCCGGACGGTGCCGTGCACATGCGCGGCAACGCCGACCGCAGGCCCGCCCGGCGCACCAAGCTGGAGATCCTGCGGCGGCTCGCGCGGACCCGTGAGGTCCGGGTCCTGGTGGACGACGACGAGTTGGTCTGCGACGACGCCGAACGGGCCGGATTCCCCGTGCTCAGGGCACGCTGGGCGGCCCGGTCGGCCGAACTGCGCGTGGCGCAGGAGCGCGAGGGCCGCACCTGAGGGACGTGGCCGCCGAAGGGGCCTCCGAAGCCGTCAGTCGGACTCCTCCAGGCGGAAGCCGAGCTTGAGGCCGACCTGCCAGTGCGCGACCTGCCCGTCCTCGATCTGGCCGCGCACCTGCGTCACCTCGAACCAGTCCAGCTTGCGCAGGGTCTGCGAGGCGCGCGTGACCGCGTTGCGGACGGCCTGGTCGACTCCGTCGGGCGAGGTGCCGACGACCTCGGTGACCCGGTAGGTGTGGTTCGACATGCGGTGCTCCCTTCCACGGGGCAGCGGTGTGCCCTGCGTCACTCCACCGTGCCCCAAGACGGGACGGAGCGCGAGGCATCGGCCTTCGGGGCGGAACCCACCGGTACCTCCCCTTGACCTTTGTAATGGTCCATACCAAAATCCCAGACACCCGTTCGAGCCTCGGGCTCGTCCCCCACGTCGGGTCTCCCTTCGCGTGTGCAGGACACACCTGTCCGCGCCCTCTGTTCGTCAGTCAGAAGGACCCCTCGTGAGACGTCGCCTCCTCGCCCTTGTCTGTGTGTCCGCCACCGTGCTCAGCGGCTGCGGCCTGATCTCGCAGGACGGCGGGAGCGAGCGGCACACCGTCACCGTGTGGCTGATGAAGGACAGTGCCTCGCAGGACTTCCTGAAGCGGTTCACCGAGGGCTTCGAGGCCGACCACCCCGACCTCGACCTCGACGTCCGCATCCAGGAGTGGACCGGGATCGGCGACAAGGTGCAGGCCGCGCTGAAGGCCGACGGCACGGACGGCCCCGACGTCATCGAGGTCGGCAACACCCAGGTCCCGCAGTACGCGGAGGGAGGCCGGCTGCAGGACCTGACCCTGGAGTCGATGCGCGACTGGGGCATCCGCGACTGGCTGCCGGGTCTCGCCGAACCGGGGCAGTGGCTGTCCCAGCAGTTCGGCATCCCCTGGTACGCCGCCAACCGCGTCGTCATCTACCGCAAGGACCTCTTCGAGCAGGCCGGCGTGGGCGAGCCGCCCCGCACCCGCGAGGAGTGGCTCACCGCCACGGAGAAGCTCGACAAGAACGGCGACCAGGGCATCTACCTGGCCGGGCAGGACTGGTACACGCTCTCCGGACTCATCTGGGACGAGGGCGGCGAACTCGCCACCCAGGACGGCGAGGGCGGCGTCTGGACGGGCGCCCTGGACTCCGCGGCGGCCCTGCGCGGCATGGCCTTCTACCGCGAACTGCAGGCCCTGGGCGACGGCCCGGTCGACGCCGACGAGGAACACCCGCCGCAGGCCGGGGTCTTCGCGAAGGGACAGATCGCACAGATCATCGCGGTGCCGGGCCAGGCCCAGTCCATCCTGCGCGAGAACCCCGAACTCAAGGGCAAAATCGGCTTCTTCCCCGTGCCCGGCAAGAGCGCCGACAAGCCCGGCGCCGTCTTCACCGGCGGCTCCGACCTCGTCGTCCCGAAGAACACCGACCAGGAGGACGGCGCCCGGGCCGTGGTCGAGGCGCTGGTGAGCACCAAGTGGAACACCGACCTGGCCCGCACCATGAACTACGTCCCCAACAAGAAGTCGCTCGCCAAGGACGTCTCCGGCGAGGAGGGGATCGAGGCCATGGCGGCCGGCGCCGCACAGGGCCGGGCGACCCCCGGTACGCCCCGGTGGGGCGCGGTCGAGGCGGACAACCCGATCAAGGAGTACATGACGAAGGTGCTCAAGGGGGCGAAGGCGAAGTCGGAGGCCCGCAAGGCCTCCGACCGCATCACCGAACTGCTGGACGTCAACACGCGCTGACCGGCGGGTGCCGGGGCGCGGGCCGGCGCCCCGGACTCAGCGCGCCACGCTCAGCGACAGGGCGAAACGGTCGCCGCCGTCCGTCCACCAGTGGGCCAGGTCGAGACCGGCCGCCGCCAGCTCGGCCCGCACACCCTCCCGCCGGAACTTCGCGGACACCTCGGTGCGCAACTCCTCCCCGTCCGCGAAGTCCACGGCCAGGTCGAGCGCCTGGATCTTCACGGCCTGCGCGGTGCGCGAGCGCAGCCGCATCTCGATCCACTCCCGTTCGGCGTTCCACAGCGCCACGTGCTCGAAGGCCGCGGGCGCGAAGTCGGCCTCCAGCTCGCGGTTCACCACGGACAGCACGTTCTTGTTGAACTCGCCCGTCACCCCGGCCGCGTCGTCGTAGGCGCGGACCAGCACCCCTTCGTCCTTGACCAGGTCCGTGCCCAGCAACAGGGTGTCGCCCGGGGAGAGCAGGGAGCGCACGGAGGCCAGGAACTCGGCGCGTTCCCCGGGCAGCAGGTTGCCGATGGTGCCGCCGAGGAACGCCACCAGCCGGGGGCCCGGCGTGTCGGGCAGCGTCAGCCCGGCCGTGAAGTCGGCGATCAGCGCGTGCACCTGGAGGCCGGGGCGCTCGGCGACGAGCGCCTGTCCGGCCTGGACGAGGGCGCTCTCGCTCACGTCGACCGGCACGTAGCCGCGCAGTCCGTTCCGCTCGGTGAGCGCGTCCAGCAGCACGCGTGTCTTCTCCGAGGAGCCGGAGCCCAGCTCCACCAGGGTGCGGGCACCGGTCGCCGCCGCGATCTCCCCGGCCCGGTCGACGAGGATCTCCCGCTCGGCCCGGGTCGGGTAGTACTCGGGCAGCGCGGTGATCGCCTCGAACAGCTCGCTGCCCCGCGCGTCGTAGAACCACTTCGGCGGCAGCCACTTGGGCGTGCTCGTCAGGCCCGCCAGGACGTCGGCGCGCAGGGCGGCGTCCGTGGCGTCCTCGGGCAGCGTCCGGGTCAGACGGAACTGGCTCACGTGCGGGGCTCCTTCGCAGAGACGAAAGCGTCGGTCGGGCCGAGGGCGGGGGCGGCGGCCCCGCCCGGGTCCTTGAGCGGGGTCAGTCGCACGTCCGTGCGACTCGCCGTCAGCAGGGTGCGGTCGGGGACCTCCCGCCAGTGGGGGTCGTCGTCGTACGGCTCGGAGGCGACGACCGTGCCGCCCCCCGGGCGGGACAGGTACCACAGGGTGTCGCCCCAGGTGGTGGCGGTGATGGTGGAGCCGTTGGTGAGGAGCAGGTTGAGCCGGGAGGCCGGGGCCGCCGCGGCCACCTCCAGCACCGTCTCGGTCAGCGCCCGGCCCTCGTCGTCCCCGGCCCGCAGCCGGGCCAGGACCAGCGCCCACACGAGCGCCGAGTCGTTGCGCGCCTCCAGCGACAGCAGCTCACCGGGCGGCAGCGTCGCGGCCACCGGAGCCAGCGACCCCGGCCAGCCCGCCACGGCACCGTTGTGGCTGAACAGCCAGGCCCCCGCGGCGAAGGGCGCCGCGGCCGCCTCCGCGTCGGCACCGGCCAGCGTCGCGTCCCGCACCGCCGCGAGCAGCGCACCGGTCCGCACCACCCGCGCCAGGTCGGCGAAGGACTGGTCCGCCCAGATCGGCCCCGCCCGGCGGTACCGGGCGGGCACCGGGTCGCCGTCGGCGTACCAGCCGACGCCGAACCCGTCGGCGTTCACCGTGCCGTACCGCTGGTGCCGCGGCGCCCACGACTGCCGGTACAGACCGTGCGGCGGCGCCACGAGGAGGTCGCCCAGGGGTTCCGCGGGGCCCGCATAGGCCAGGTGCCGGCACATCAGGCGACCTCCGCCGACGCCGACCGGGCCGTACGGAACCCGGAGAAGATCTGCCGCCGGACCGGATAGTCCCAGTTGCGGAACGTGCCCCGGCAGGCCACCGCGTCCACGGCGAACGAACCGCCGCGCAGCACCTTGTACTCGGGGCCGAAGAACACCTCCGAGTACTCCTTGTACGGGAACGCCCTGAAACCCGGGTACGGGGCGAAGTCGCTCGACGTCCACTCCCAGACGTCGCCGATCAACTGCCGTACACCGAGCGGCGACTCACCGGCCGGGTAGCTGCCCGCAGGAGCCGGGCGCAGGTGCCGCTGCCCGAGGTTGGCGTGCTCCGGGCCCGGGTCGGCGTCGCCCCAGGGATAGCGCATGGCGCGGTCCCCGGCCGGGTCGTACCGCGCGGCCTTCTCCCACTCGGCCTCGGTGGGCAGCCGGCGCCCGGCCCAGCGGGCGTACGCGTCGGCCTCGTACCAGCACACGTGGAGCACCGGCTCGTCGGGCGGTACCGCCTCGGTCACCCCGAAGCGGCGCCGCAGCCACTGCCCGCCGTCCCGGCGCCAGAACAGCGGGGCGGTGACGGCGTGCCGGCGGATGTGGTCCCAGCCCTCGGGGGTCCACCAGCGCGGGTCGTCGTAGCCGCCGTCGTCGATGAACGCCCGGTAGGCGCCGTTGGTCACCGGGACGGTGTCGATGAAGTACGGCGCCACCTCGCGCCGGTGCGCGGGGCGTTCGTTGTCCAGGGCCCACGGCTCGGTCGAGGTGCCCATGGCGAACGGGCCGCCCGGCACCAGGACTTCGGCCGGCCCGGTGAACAGCGGCACCGGATCCGGGTCGGGCGCGGTCAGCGCCTGCGGCCCCTTGCGCAGCTGGTGCGTGATCAGCATGGTCTCGTCGTGCTGCTGCTCGTGCTGGGCGATCATCCCGAAGGCGAAGCCCGCCTCCGTCAGCCGCGTCCCGTCGAACGCGGTGGCCTCCAGCACGTCCAGGGCCCGCCCGCGCACGTCCGAGGCGTACCTGCGGGCCTCGGCGGGCGACAGCAGGGGCAGGCTCGGCCGCTCGGAGCGCGGATGCTCGAAGGCGTCGTACAGGCTGTCGATCTCCGGGCGTATCGCCTCCTGCCCGGCGACCGCGCGCAGCAGCCACTGC
The DNA here is from genome assembly GCF_033406955.1 of Streptomyces violaceoruber. NCBI lineage: Bacteria > Bacillati > Actinomycetota > Actinomycetes > Kitasatosporales > Streptomycetaceae > Streptomyces > Streptomyces violaceoruber. The sequence goes on from NZ_CP137734.1 coordinate 7,680,354, forward strand.
TCCTCCTGGTTGCCGATGTGCGCCAGGTCCCACACCAGGGGGGACATCAGCGGCGACACCTGGGCGGTCAGGTCGGGACCCTCCACACAGCTGGTGAGCAGCGTGGTGCGCTCGCGGGCGGTGACCAGCGTGGTCAGGGCCCGCTCCCGCAGTGCCTCGGCGGTGGTGGTCGCAGGCGCGTCGGTGGGGTCGGTCATGAGCGGGTCTCCCTCCCGTGCGGGCCACGGTCCGCGCCGCCCGGCATGTCCAGCAGATCGTCGGCGGGGCAGCGGCCCCTCAGGACGTAGCGCTCCCGGTACGCGGCGACGGCGTCCGTCACCCCGGTGCTCGCGCCGAGCCGGGGCAGCGCGGAGAGTGCCGCGGTGAAACACGTGACGGCCGCCTCGCGCAGCTCGGGATCGGTGAGGGCGTCACGGGCCGCGTCCTCGTACAGCGGATTGTGCGGCGCGGGCAGGCCCAGGGTGCGCTCCGCCAGGGGCTTGACGGCCCGGTAGGCGGTCTCGGTGGCCTCGGGGTCGTCGAACAGCGCGGCGGTCACCGCCAGCGGCACGATCCAGCCGTCGTCCCCGGGCTGCGCGTCGATCATGCGCAGCTCCAGGTGGCCGCGCGGCCTGACCGGCGGGAAGAGCGTGGTGAGGTGGTAGTCGAGGTCCTCCCGGGTCGGCGGCCGGGGCACCAGCTCGCGGGTCCACTCCCGCAGCGTCAGGCCCTCCGGCACGTCCCAGGGGCCGCCGTCGCGGCGCACGCACATCACCGGGGCGTCCAGCACGTGCCGCGCCCAGGTGCCGCGCGGGTCGCTGTCCAGCGGGGGACCGCCCGCCCGCCCGGCGCCGATCTGCGTCCACCGCAGCTGCCGGGTGGACCGCCAGCCGGTGGGGTGCCCGCCGGACAGCGGGGAGTTGGCGAACGCGGCCAGCAGGACCGCGCCCAGGTGGTGGGCCAGCCACCACCGGCGCACGTGTCCCAGTGGCCCCGGCTCCTCGTGCCCGGCGTCCACGCACACCTGCACCGAGGCCGAGGCGCACATCATGAAGCGGCCACCGGGGCCGGTGCGGTCGAGACAGGACTCCATGGCGTCGTAGCGCGGCTGCCGCAGGTAGCGGCGCGGCGGGTGCCAGGGATCGTGGCCGAGGCCGACCAGGGCGAGGCCGTCCTCGCGCAGCACGGCGCGGACGGCTTCCAGATCGGCGGAGACGGAGCGGACGCACTCCGTCAGCGAGGCGGCGGGGAGCGAACTCAGCTCCAGCTGGCCGCCGGGTTCGACGGTCAGCGCCGACCTCAGGGGCACGGCCCGCAGCGCGGTGTACACCGCCTGGAGCCGTTCGGGTGACACGGGGAGCCGCGGCGCGCGCAGTTCGTGGACGAGCCATTCCACCTCGACGCCGAGGAGCCTGGGCGGACCGGTCTTGAAGCAGATGCCGCGGACCAGCGCCTCGACCTCGGCCTCACTGACCGCGGTACGGGGCCGGATGCAGCCACCAACCGAATCGGACATGTCGGGATCCTCCTGAGATTCCACCATGCCGCCGGCCCCTCTGCGGTGGGCCGGGCCGGCACACTCGTCCCACCCAAGACCCTCGTGCCGCTCCGCACAAGGATGCATTTCGGGACGTTCCCGCTCGGTAATCTCCGTGATTCGCCCGTTTCCGAGGGTTTTCCACGTCGTTCGCCGGTCGGGAAACTCCGTTGCACCGCACCCTCAGCATCACCCAGGATTCCCGCATGAGCACGACGGGGGAGACCGCGCCGCGCGCGGTCACGGCGTCCACGGGGGTGGCGCCGTGAGCGCGCGCCTGCGGGGCATCGCACAGCAGACGGAGCAGATCGTCGCGGCCGGGTCCTACCGCACGTCCGACGGGCGTGAGGTGCCCCTGGCGGCCGCGGTCGGGGCGGCCCGGGACGGTACGCGGATGTACGGGCCGGGGCCAGTCGAGGTGACCGTTCCGGCCGGGGCGCGCACGGCCTTCGAGGTCACCGGCGAGAGCAGCCTGGAGGCCGCCCGGCGGCTCGGCGGCGACGTCGCCGTGCTCAACTTCGCCTCCGCGCGCAACCCCGGCGGCGGTTACCTCAATGGCGCCCAGGCCCAGGAGGAGGCCCTGTGCCGGGCCTCCGCCCTGTACACCTGCCTGCTGCGGGCGCGCGAGTTCTACGACCACCACCGGGCCCACCGCGACCCGTTCTACACGGACCGCGTCGTCCACTCGCCCGGCGTACCCGTGTTCCGGGACGACCGGGGCCGCCTGCTGGACGAGCCGTTCACGGCCGGGTTCCTCACCTCCGCCGCGCCCAACGCGGGCGTGGTGCTGCGCACGGCCCCGGAGCGCGCCGCCGGCCTGCCCGCCGCCCTCGCCGGGCGCGCCGAGCGGGTGCTTGAGACGGCCGCGGCCCACGGGTACCGGCGGCTGGTGCTCGGCGCCTGGGGCTGCGGCGTGTTCCGCAACGACCCCGCTCAGGTGGCGGGCGCGTTCCGGACACTGCTCGGGCCCGGCGGGCGGTTCGCCGGTGCCTTCGAACGGGTGGCCTTCGGCATCCTGGACCGCACCCCGGGCGCCACCGTCCGGGCGGCCTTCGAGCGGGCCTTCCCGGAGGGTGCCGTCCGCCCAGGTCAGGTCCAGCCGTAGCGCTCCCGCAGCCGCTGCCGTACGAGGTCGAAGCGCATCCGGTCCAGGGCGCACGCCTCGCGGCGCATCCCCGCGTCGTGCAGCCGCAGCACCCGGTCCACGTCGACCCAGGAGTCCCGCCCGGAGCGGTCCCAGGGCCCGCTGCCGATCGGCACCCACTCCCGGTCCCCGTCGTGCCGCCTGCTGGACAGCTGCACGGCCAGCACCGTCCCGGCCGCCTCCCGGGCCACCACGAGCACGGGCCGGTCCTTGCCGCGGCCGTCCGCCTCCTCGTAGGGCACCCAGGTCCAGACGATCTCACCGGGATCGGGATCGCCGTCGTGCGCGGGGGAGTACTCGGTCCGCACCCGGCCCACCTCCCGCGGGTCGGCCTCGGTGGTGGCGGCGGGGCCGTAACGGCCCGGGGCGGTCTCGCCGTTGCTGTCGATGTCGTCGGTGAAGGCGTTCACGGCCGTACCGTACGGGACGGGTCCGCGCGGACGCGCGGGGACCCGCGTCCGGTGGCAGGCTGGCCCCCGGGCCCGGCTCGCAGGAGCCCGGCCACCGGCGACACGAGACAGTACGAGTCAGAAGGCGACGTCATGACCGACCAGCTCACCGTGAGCGTCCTGGGCACCGGCATCATGGGTGCCGCGATGGCCCGCAACCTCGCCCGCGCCGGACACGCCGTCCGCGTCTGGAACCGCAGCCGCGCCAAGGCCGAGCCGCTGGCCGCCGACGGCGCGCATGTCGCGGGCAGCCCGGAGGAGGCAGTACGCGGCGCCGACGTCGTCCTCACGATGCTGTACGACGGCCCGGCCGCCCTCGACGTGATGCGGCGGGCCGAGCCCGGCCTGCGGCCCGGCACCGTGTGGGCGCAGTCCACCACCGCGGGCGTCGACGCGGTCGCCGACCTGGCCGCCTACGCCCACGAGCGGGGCCTCGTCTTCTTCGACGCCCCCGTCCTCGGCACCCGGCAGCCCGCCGAGGCCGGTCAGCTGCTGGTGCTGGCGGCGGGTCCGGGCGAGGCGCGCGACACCGTGGCGCCCGTGTTCGACGCCGTCGGCTCGCGCACCGTGTGGACCGGAGAGGACGGCGCGGCCGGCAGCGCCACCCGGCTGAAACTGGTGGCCAACAGCTGGGTCCTCGCCGTCACCAACGCCGGCGGCGAGACCCTCTCGCTCGCCAAGGCCCTGGGCGTCGACCCGGACACCTTCTTCGACGCCATCGCCGGTGGTCCGCTCGACATGGGCTACCTGCGGGCCAAGGCCGGCCTGATCCGCGACGGCGCGCTGAGGCCGGCCCAGTTCGCCGTCGCCACCGCCGAGAAGGACGCCCGCCTGATCGTCGAGGCCGGCGAGGCGAACGGCGTCCGGCTGGACCTCGCCGCGGCCGGTGCGGAACGCTTCGCCCGGGCCGCCGCCCAGGGACACGGCGACGAGGACATGGCGGCGGCCTACTTCGCCAGTTTCGAGGAGAAGGCGAGCGACTGAGCCCACCCGGGGTACCGGGTGCATGAGACACCCCGACACCGGCGCCCGGACTCGGACCCGGTGCCGGACCACACCACACCGCGAGGAGTCCGCATGTCGAAGCCGCCGCTGCCGCCCGAGGCCGTCGAACTGCTGCGCCGCCCCAACCCGTGCGTCATGGCCACCCTCCGCAAGGACGGCGCCCCCGTCTCCACGCCCACCTGGTACGTGTGGGACGACGACGGCCGGGTGCTGATCAACCTCGACGCGGGCCGCGTGCGCCTGGGACACCTGCGCCGCGACCCGCGCGTCACCCTCACCGTCCTCTCGGGCGACGACTGGTACACCCACGTCACCCTCATCGGCCGCGTCGCCGAGATGAGCGACGACGAGGACCTCTCCGGCATCGACCGTCTCTCCCGGCACTACACGGGCAACCCGTACCCGAACCGGGAGCGTCCCCGGGTCAGCGCCTGGATCGAGGTGGAGCGCTGGCACGGCTGGGGGGAGCTGAAGGACAGTTCCCAGTCGGGCTGACGGACGGCGCCTCCTGCCGTGCCGGGCGCCGGCCCAGCGCGCCCGGCCACCAGAACCGGCGGTCCGGGTCGAGCGCGAGGGCGGGCACCGGCACCGTACGCACCAGGAAGGCGTCCGGCAGGACCCCGATCCCGACCAGGACGCCCGGCTGCGCCACGGTCACCAGCGGCAGCCCCGCGAAGACGGCGAAGGCCACGGCGAGCACGACGCCGGCGAGGTGATCACCCCCCGACATCTGGCGATGTCGGGTGTCGGGTGTGTTCCGCCGTGGTACGGCCGGGAGTTGCGGCTCCCGGCCGTACATGTGCGGCGGCGCCCGGTGGCGGCGTCTACTCGATCTCGCGCATCATCTTCTCCATCGAGCCGACCGCGAGCCGGCTCCGGGTCAGCTCGTCGAGGGTCTGCCGCTGCTCCTCCACCGTGCGGCGCTGCAACTCCACCGTGTCCTCCAGGAGTCGCGCGTACCGCGTGGCCAGCTCCTTGTACTGCCCCTCGCGTGCCGCCGGCATCCGGTCCCGCCAGGTGGCGGCGACCTGCCAGACGATCACGATCATCAGGCCGAAGAACCCGGCCGCGCCCACGGCGCCGACCAGGACCCCCAGCTCCTCGGCCCCTGCGGCGAGAGTCACCACGTCCTCGTTCACTTCGCTTCCTCCTTCGCACTCCGGCCGGTGGTCCGGTCGGTCTCGGTGGTGTCGGTGAGCGTCGCGGCCGCCTGCGCGACGACCCGCGGGGTGAGTTCGTGGAAGAACGGGGTGACGTCGTAGTACTTCACCGTCTTGCCGTCCTCCGCGACCTCGAGCGTGCCGGTCACCAGGCCCGCGGCCTCCAGACGCCGCAGGTGCATGTGCAGCAGCGGACGGCCCGTGCCGTGCGATGCCCGAGGCCCCACCTCCGGCATTGACCGGTGACGAGTTGCTCAAGGTGCTCTCCGCGCTGGGCAACCCGCACCGCATGCGGATCGTCGCGGCGCTCCTGGAGAGCCGGAACTACGTCAGCGCACTGGCCCGCCTGATCGATCAGGGGGTGGGTCAGGGGCGGTTCGGGGGTGGACGCGGGGGCGGGTCCGGGGAGTATGATCATCACGCGGCATCGCGTGTCGGTCACCGTCCGGGTGAGGCATGGAGGCGCCGCGGAGATGCCCGTGGAGGCATTGCCCCGTGTCAGTCGAGTTCAACCACACCATCGTTCTCTCCCAGGACAGGGAGAAGTCCGCCCACTTCCTCGCCGAAGTCCTCGGTCTCGAGGTCGGCGAACCGGCCGGAATGTTCCTGCCCGTGACGACCGCCAACGGCGTCACCCTCGATTTCGCCACCGTCGACATCGACATCCCCGTGCAGCACTACGCGTTCCTCGTCTCCGAGGACGATTTCGACGGCATCCTCGCCCGGCTCGTCGAGGGCCGGATCCCCATCCAGGCCGACCCGCCCGGCCGGCACCCGCGCAGGATCAACCGCAACGACGGCGGCCGGGGCGTGTACTTCACCGACCCGTCCGGGCACGGCATGGAGGCCTTCACCCGCCCCTACGGCAGCGACCCCGCCTCGCCGCTGAACGGCGTCACCGAGGACGTGCCCGGGGCCTGCTGACCGGCGTCCCCGAGGCCGTCACCGGCCCATGGCCGGGACCGTTGTCAGACCCCCTCCGCATACTGGTGGCCTCGAAGTGCCGGATGCGAGGGGGACTGGCCGTGCGGATGCGGACGGTGTACAGGGGTGAACTACCGGTCGTCCACGGGCGGTTCCACGTGGACAGCCGTCCCGGGCCGTGGGCGCCGGTGCCGTCGGAGGCCTGCGCCGGGCAGACCAACGGCCTGTGCGGCGCGGCCGTCCCGGGCTGCCTCTTCCTCTGCACGGGCCTGAGCAGTGGAAAAGTCGCCCTGACCGTCGAGGTGCACGGCACCGCGCCGCCCCTCGACGACCGCTGGGAGGACGTGGTGGAGACGTCCTTCCGCCCGCTGACCGCCTCGACCGCCGTCCTGCCCTGCGGCCGCGGCGCACTGTGCGAATGGGCCCTGCCGGCCGCCGACCACCGGGTGCGCTACTGCGGACGCGGCATGGACGGCGGTGCGGGGGCCGCGTCCGCCACGGTCCGGGACGCGGGACCGGTCGGCCAGTATCTGCTGCAGTTCTGGCCGGCGCCGCCCACCGCGGACCGGGTGGTCAGGCAGACCTCGCGCAGCGCCGCACACCGGCACCGCTGCGCGCGCGCCCTGGAGCCGACCGTTCCGGGGGCGCGGACCGAGCGGGAGCGTGCCGAGATCCGGTCCTGGGGCGGCCGGCTGCCCAGCCGGCGGGTGCGGGAGGCCGGTGCCGACGCGCGCGGGCTCGTACCGCTGGACCGGGAGCTGCTCGACGCCGTCGACGCGGCGTGCCCGGCCACCCAGCGCGGCCTCGCCCGCTGGGCCGCCCGCCGGGCCCTCACCGCCGCCGGACTGGACGGCGTCGACTGGATCGCGCCCGCGCTGGCCGCGCTGGACCGGGGCGAGCCCCTGCCGGCCCCGTTCGACGATCCCCGGCGGGCCTGGGACCGCTTCTTCACCGACGCCCGCACCGCCCTCACCGCGCCCGACCCGCCCGGCGCGGGCCAGGGGGCCCCACTGTGCCGCGCCCTGGCCCTGCCCGCCCTGCGTGCCGCCGCGGATCCGGACCCCCTGCGCGCCGCGCTCGGCGCCCTCTTCGCCGCCGCGGTCACCCACGGCACCGACTACCCGGGCCTGTTCGCCGAGGCCCGCCGGTGCTTCCCCGGCCTGCGCGCGGACGCGTCGCCGCAGGCCTGAGGGGGCGTGCGGTCTTCTTCCGCGTTCGACGGGTCGGTCCGGGGCCGGGTGTCCCGACGGGGCGCGTGTGGCGCCCGGGGTGCCGGGCACGGTTCGCCGGGGCCTTCGGTTGCTTGCCCCGCCCGGCCCGGCCCGGGTGCGGATGTGCCGGCGCGGGCGTGCGCGGCGGGCGTGCGGGGCGGGGGTCCGACGGGCCTCCGCGTCCGGTCGGCCGGTTCGGGGCGGGGCGCGATGGGCGTTGCGCCGGGTGCGCCGGGCGGGGCGTGGTGGACGGGCTGTCGCGTTCGGTTCGCCGGGGCTCTCGGCGCTTGCCCGGCCTGGGCCGCGGCGGCGGCGGCGTGGGCGCGACCGGGGGACCTCAGCCGTCAGCGGCGGGCCGGGACGGGGAGGGAGCGGACGTGTGGGGCTGTCGCGGCAGCAGCAGTGGGGTCGTCAGGAGCAGCACGCCCGCGAGCGCGACGGCCGTACGCGTCCCGGTCAGGCCGGCCAGCAGTCCCCACAGCGCGGTCAGCGCGGCGGTCGTCAGCTTCCCGCTGACCGTCCAGGCCGACAGCGTGCGCGCCACCCGGTCCGCGGGCGTCAGCTCCAGCCGACGGGTGGCGTACACCGGGTTGTACACGCCCACGGACGCGATCAGTCCGAACTCGACGGCCATCACCAGGATCAGCCCCCCGGTCCCCGGACCGACGAAGGCCAGCCCCACGGGCCAGCACACGCGCAGCACGCCGCTGGTCACCAGCACCCGGTGCTCCCCGAAGCGGGCCACGAGCGGTCCGGCCATGCGCGAGCCGACCAGCCCGCCGAGGCACGGCACCGCGAAGGCGAGCGCGTACTGCCAGGGGGCGAACCCCAGGTCGCCCAGCATGAGCACGGCCAGCAGCGGTGCCGTCGCCATGATCAGACCGTTGACCAGGACCATGTTGAGGAACAGCGGACGCAGGGCCGGTGAGGCGAGCACGTACCGCCAGCCGTCCAGCAGGTCACCGGCGCGCAGCCGGCTCGCCGCCGCGCGCCGCGGGTGCGGCTCCCCGCCCCCGATCGCGCGAATGCCCAGCGCCGAGAGGAGATAGCTGACCGCGTCGGCCGCCACCGTCACCACCGGGCCGAAGAGCCCGATCGCGGCCCCGCCGACCGGCGGTCCGAGCATGGCCGCGGTCCAGGTCGTCGCCTCGAACCGGCCGTTGGCCCGCAGCAGGTCCGGCCCTCGCACCAGCGCCTTGAGACAGGAACCGGCCGCGGCCCTGAAGGTGATGTCGGCCGCGGCGACGACGACCGACACGACCAGCAGCTGGGCGAAGCCGAGCCGGCCGAGGGCGTACGCGAGCGGCACGCTCAGCAGTACCGCGCACCGCAGCAGGTCCGTCGCGATCATCACCGGCCGCTTGCGCCGGAACTCCACCCACGGCCCGAGCGGCACGGCCACCACCGCACCCACCGCGAGGCCGGCCGCCGAGAGCGCCGCCACCCGTGCCGGACCGGCGTCCAGCACCATGACCGCGATCAACGGAAAGGCGTCGAAGGCCAGCCGCGTGCCGAACGTGCTGACCGTGTACGCACCCCACAGCCATCCGAACCCCCGCCCCAACGATCTGCCGCCCACCACGTCCGACTCGACCACACCCGACTCCGTCACGCCCGACATCCAAGCGAGCCGGGGCCGGGCGGATCAAACAACCGGCCGGGCGGCACGTACAACCGACCGTTGTGCACACGCTCCGAGGCGGGTGCTACCGGGTGAGCAGCTCGCGCAGTGCCCCGGCGACCTCGTCCGGCGCCTCCTCGGCCATGAAGTGCCCGCACCCGACGGTTTCGTGCCGCAGGTCCGGGGCCCACGCCCGCCACAGCGCGGCGGCGTCGTAGCCGAGAGCGGTGCCCCAGTCCTGCTGGAGCACGGTCACCGGCATCCGGAGCCGGTTGCCGTTCTCCCGGTCCGCCCGGTCGTGGTCCACGTCGACGCCGGCCGAGGCCCGGTAGTCGGCCACGATGGACGGCACCGCCTCGCGGGACGCCTTCAGGTAGGCGGCGCGGACGTCGGCGGGCAGGGCGTCCGGGTCCCGGGTCCAGACGTCGAGGAAGTGACCGAAGAACGCGTCCGGCGCGGCGCCGATCAGCTGCTCCGGCAGCCCCGGCGGCTGCGCCATCAGATACAGGTGGAAGCCGACCGCCGCCGTCGTGCCGTGCAGGACGTCCCACATGTCCAGCGTCGGCAGCCCGTCCAGCGCGGCCAGGTGCGTCACCGCGTCGGGGTGGTCGAGCCCGGCGCGCACCGCGACCAGCGCGCCCCGGTCGTGACCGGCCAGCGCGAACCGCTCGTGCCCCAGCTCCCGGGCCAGGGCGACCACGTCGGCGGCCATGGCCCGCTTGGCGTACGCGGTGCCGTCCGGGTCGGCGGGCTTGTCGCTGGCGCCGTATCCGCGCAGGTCGGGGCAGATGACCGTGTGGTCGGCCGCCAGGTCGGCGGCGACGTGCCGCCACATCAGATGGGTCTGGGGAAAGCCGTGCAGCAGCACGACCGGGCTGCCCGTGCCGCCGACGGCCACGTGCAGGCCGACGCCGTCGGCGACCGTCACGCGTTCGTGGGTGAAGCCGGGGATGGCCGGTTCCACGGTGGTCTGGGTGGTCATGGTGGTCAGCGCCTCTCTGTTCCTGCTCGTGTCACACGTCCTGGTGACGCCTTCGAGGCTGCCGCGCCCCAATCAGCAACGGATCAGCAGCCGGCCGGCGACCGACCGGCGACCGACCGGCAGCCGGCCGACGACCGACCGGGTACCGGCCCGCACGCGTACCGTGGTGATCGCACACGCGGTGGCGGATCGGAGCGGACGGAACACGGACATGGAAGCGGTCACGTTCGGTGTGCTCGGAGCGGTCACCGCCCGGCGCGGCTCCCACGCCCTCGCCCTCAAGGGCCCCCGGCACCACGCCGTGCTCGCCCGGCTGATCCTGGCCCGGCGGCGGGTCGTCCCCGTCGCCCGCCTGGTCGAGGACCTGTGGGACGCCCCGCCGCCGCGGGCCGTCGGAGCGGTGCGCACCTTCGTCGGCGACCTGCGCCGCGCCCTGGAACCCGACCGGCCGCCGCGCGCCCCCGCCCGGCTGCTGGTCACCGAGGGACCGGGCTACGCCCTGCGCGCGGCGCCGGACACCGTGGACGCGTGGCGCTTCGAGGCCGCCGTCGCCGAGGCGGACCGGCTGCCGGCCGCTCAGGCCCCCGAGCGGCTGCGGGCGGCGCTGGGGGAGTGGCGGGGACCCGCCTACGCCGGGTTCGGCGCGGCGGACTGGGCCCGCGGCGAACGCTCCCGGCTCACCGAGCTGCGGCTGCGCGCCGTCGAGCGGCGCGCGGAGCTGCTCGTGGAACTCGGGCGCGCCGCCGAGGCCGTCCCCGACCTGGACGCGCACCTCACCGAGCACCCCTGGCGCGAGGAGTCCTGGCGGCTGCTCGCGCTCGCCCTGTACCGGACCGGACGGCAGGCGGACGCCCTCGCCGTGCTGCGCCGGGCCCGCGCCCTGCTGGCCGGGCGGCTCGGCATCGACCCGGGCCCGCGGCTGCGCCGCCTGGAGGCCGGCATCCTCGCCCAGGACCCGGACCTGGACCCGCCCGGCGAACCGGCCGACCCGGCGGCCCGGCTGTGGGCCCGCGCGACCGAGGCGTACGACCGCACGGTCGCCGCCGGCTCCCGGGCCCGCCTGGAATCCACCGTCGGCCTGCTGCGAAGCCTCGCGGTCACCGGCGGCGGTGGCCTGGAGGCCGCCCGGGAGCACCGGATGACGGCGGTCCAGGCGGCGGAGGAGACGGGCGACGCGGAACTGACCGCCCGGGTGATCGGTGCCTACGACGTCCCCGCCAACTGGACCCGCAGCGACGACCCCGCCCTGGCGCGGCGCCTCGTCGACGCCGCCGAGCGCACCCTCGGCGCCCTGCCCGAGGGTCCCGCCACCGAGGCGGCACGCTGCCGTCTGCTGGCCACGGTCGCCCTGGAGTCGCGGGGCGTGCGTTCCCCGCGAGGGCCGCGGGCCGCCGCCGAGGCCGAGGGCATCGCCCGCCGCCTGGACGACCCCGCCCTGCTCGCGTTCGCCCTCAACGGCGTCTTCATGCAGTCCTGCACCCGAGCCGGACTGGCGCCGCGCCGGGACACCATCGGCGCCGAACTCATCGCCCTCGGCGCCCGGCACGGCCTGGTCAACTACGAGGTGCTCGGCCATCTGATCCGGCTCCAGGCCCGCTCGGCGCGCGCCGACTTCACGGCCGCCGACGAGCACGCGACGACCGTGGACCGCCTCGCCGAACGGCACGAACGGCCCCTCGTGGCCGTCTTCACCGCCTGGTACCTGGCCCTGCGCCGGGCCGCCACCGCCGGCCCGTCCGCCGGTTCCCACGACAGCGCCGAGGCCGCCTACCGGTCGGCCGCCGCCCGGCTCGACGGCGCGGGGATGCCCGGCCTGGAACGCGGGCTCCTGCACCTCGCCCTGCTCGGCCTGCGCCTGGCCCACGGCCGGCCCGCGGAGGTGGACCCGGGAGCGGACTGGGGACCGTACCGTCCCTGGGCCGAGCCCTTCGCCCTGCTGGCCGAGGGCCGCGGCACCGAGGCCCGAAACGCCCTGCGGGCCCTGGCCGAACCGCCGCCCGACCTCCTCTACGAGGCGCTGTGCTGCGCCGAGGCCGCGCTCGCCCTCGCCCTCGACGACCGCCCGGCGCTGCGGCGGACCCACGACAGGCTGCTGCCCGCGTCCGGTGAACTCGCGGGCGCGGGCAGCGGGCTGCTCACCTTCGGTCCGGTCGACGGCTGGCTCGGCGCGATCCGCCGGGCCCTGGAGGCGTGACGGCGGCAGAGCGACCCGGCGGGGTCCTGGTCGTCACAGGTGTGCCGGGGCCGGCCGGACCGGCGTGACTCGATCGGCGTGATCGCGCGCGCCCTGCGCCATGTACGGCGGCGGCGGGTGCGCGGCGTCGCCGGGCAGGGCGATCCGGCCGTGCACCCACGTTCCGATCGGGTCCCGGTCGGGCGTCTGCCACCGGCGGTCGCGCCACATCGGCGGGATGCCCTCGCGGCCCCGTGCGCGACGGGGGCGGCCGGGCGGTGGCGGGCCTGCCGGTGGCGGGCCTGCCGGTGCCGATGCCGAGCGTGCGCCATGACGAGCGTCGCCCGCTGTCCCCGGCGGCGACGCTCATCGGGCCCGCACGGGCCCTGGAGGCGGTCCTCGCTCCGGGCCCCGGGCCGGGACGCCCACCGGGGTTGCCCCGGCCCGCGCCGGGTACCCGCCGGGCCATGAAGTGGCAGCAGGTCCAGGAGGGTCCGTCCGCGGTGTACGTGGTGGTGCTCGACCAGGGTGAGGACGCGGTCGCCGAGCTGACCGCCTTCGCTCGCGAGCGGTCCCTGGGGGCCTCCCAGGTGACCGCCGTGGGCGCCTTCTCCCAGGCGGTCGTCGGCTGGTTCGACCGGCAGGCCAAGGACTACCGGCACATCCCGGTGCGGGAGCAGTGCGAGGTGCTGTCCCTCATCGGGGACATCGCCGTCGCCGACGACGGACCCACCCCGCACCTGCACGCCGTACTGGGCCTGTCCGACGGTTCCACCCGCGGCGGCCACCTGCTGTCCGGCCGGGTCTGGCCGACGCTGGAGGTCGTCGTCCGGGACAGCCCGGCGGAGCTGGCCAAGATCCACCGTCCGGACATCGGCCTGGCCCTGATCGACCCCGGCTGAGCCCGGCGTCGCGGAGCGGTTTACCGGCCCGGGTGCGGGCTACGCGGCCCGCAGGCAGTCCCGTACCGACACGTACCGACCCCGGGAGGCGTGAAATGACACGGCGCATCCGAGACGTGATGTCACCGGCCGCGGTGGCCGTCGAGCCCATGACGACGGTGGCCCGGGCGGCCCGGCTGATGCGCGAGGAGGACGTCGGCGACGTCCTGGTGACCTACGACTGCGACCTGTTCGGCGTCCTCACCGACCGCGACATCGTGCTGCGCGGCGTCGCCGCCGGACGGGACCCCGAGGCCACCACGGTCGGCGCGGTGTGCACGCCCCCGCCGGTCGTCACCCTCGAACCCGACGACACCACCGACCGCGCGGCCGAGCTGATGGCCCGCCACGCCGTGCGCCGGCTCCCGGTCGTCGAGCACGGCGGTGTCCCGGTCGGCGTGGTCACCCTGGGCGACCTCGCCGCCACCGACGACCCGCACTCCGCGCTCGCGGACATCAGCCGGGCCGCACCCGGCCACTGACACACGGCCACCGGCACCCCCGACCGCGGGGAGGCACGTCATGAGCGAACCGTCATGAGCGAACCGTCGTGAGCGAGCCGTCATGAGCGAACCGATCCACGCACGGAGCGCCCTGCGGCTGAGACTGCTGCTGTCGGCGGTCTTCCCGCCGCTGTTCCTCGCGGGCGCCGTGTTCTTCGGCGTGTGGGCCGCGGACACCGCCCCCGGCGACAGCCCCGGCCGCGGCATGCTCGTGGTCGTCGCCGTGGTGTGCGCGGCGCTCACCCTGCTGGCGGCCGCCGACCTGCTGGTGGTGGTCCGCCGGCTGAGAAGCGGACACGGGTCCGGAAGCCCGTGATCCGGAAGCGGACGGAGGAAACGACATGGCGCCCACGGCACGCACACCGACGGCACGCACCCGGGACGACCGCCGCGCCACCACCCGCACCGCGCGGCTGCGCACCCGCATCCCCGAACCCGACGAGGAACCCGACCTGCTCGGCCAGTACCTGACCCAGATCGGGGCCACCCCCCTGCTGACCGCCGAGGACGAGGTACGGCTCGCCACCCGTATCGAGGCGGGAGTCCGGGCCAGGGAGGAACTGGAGACGGCCGACACCGGCGAGCCCGCCCCCACGCCCCGGCGGCGCCGCACGCTGGAGGAGACCGTCCACGACGGCCAGGAGGCCAAGGACCACATGGTGCGGGCCAACCTGCGGCTCGTGGTGTCGATGGCCAAGCGCCACGCCCACCGCGGACTGCCGCTCCTCGACGTCATCCAGGAGGGCAACCTCGGACTGATCCGGGCCGTGGAGAAGTTCGACCACACCAAGGGCTTCAAGTTCTCCACGTACGCCACCTGGTGGATCCGCCAGGCCATCGAACGGGGCCTGGCCACCCACGCCCGCACCGTACGGCTGCCGGTCCACGTCGTGGAGCAGCTCCAGAAGCTGGCCAAGGTCGAACGCAAGCTCCGCGCGGGCCTGGACCGGGAGCCGACCACCGAGGAGGTCGCCGCCGAGAGCGGCATCGACGTGGACAAGGTCGTCTGGCTGCGCAGGGTGGGCCGGGACGCGGTCAGCCTGGACACCCCCGTGGACGAGACCGGCGACACCGTCGTCGGCGACCTCATCCCCGACACCGAGGTGCTGCGCGCCCCCGAGGTCGCCGAGTTCCAGGCGCTCGCGGCGGAGTTGCGGGAGGCCGTCGGCACCCTCGCACCTCGCGAGTCCCTGATCCTCAGCCTGCGCTACGGGCTGCACGACGGCCGCCCCCGCACCCTGCAACAGGTCGCCCAGCACGTGGGCCTCACCCGCGAACGCGTCCGCCAGCTGGAGAAGGAGTCCCTCGCCCACCTGCGCGCCCCCGAGAACCGGGAACGCCTGCTGGACTGGGCGAGCTGACCGGGAGCTAGTGCGGCTCCGTCCGCAGCCTCGCCCCCTGCCGGAGCAGTTCCCGCTGCACCAGCCGGTAGGGCAGACCGCGCGGCCCGCTGCCGTGCCGTACGGTCAGCGCCGCGCACACCCCGGCCGCGTGACCGGTGGCCATGGCGATGGGCATCACCCGGTACGACGAGTGCGCCACGTGCGTCCCGGAGATGCACCGCCCCGCCACCAGCAGCCGGTCGGTGTCCCGGGGCAGCAGGCAGCGCAGCGGGATGTCGTAGAAACTGCCCCGCGGCACCCGCTTGAGGACGGTGCCGGAGCCGCGCGGGTTGTGGATGTCGACCGGGTAGGCGCCGTGCGCGATCACGTCCGGGAAGGTGCGCGCCGCCAGGATGTCGTGACCGGTCAGCCGGTGGTCGCCGACCACCCGCCGGCTCTCCCGGACGCCGACGTGCGTGCCGCTCTGCACCACGTACGACTCCTCGAAGCCCGGCACGCGGGTACGCAGGAAGCGGTCGATCTCCGCCAGTTGGTGCCGGGCCGTGTACTCGGCGCGAGTGAGGTCCCAGACGCTGGTGCCGAGGACCCGGTTCACCCGCGTGCTGTTGACGGCGACCTCGTGCGGGTGCGGGGTCGCGAAGAAGAGGATGTCCTCGCGCGGCAGCCGCAGTTCGCCGTTCTTCCTGGCCTCCTCGATCAGGTCCCACAGTCCGTGCACGCCCCGCCACTGGTCCGGGTGCTCGCGCACGTACGCGGCGAAGTCCGGCCGGGCGAAGTCGGCGACGCGGAACATCAGCGTCATGGGCTGCACCAGCCCGTCCTCCGGCCGCCCGACCTCGTACGGCGCCCCGCAGGCCGCCGCCACGTCGCCGTCGCCCGTGCCGTCCACGACGACCCCGGCGTCGATCACCACCGGCCCCGACTTGGTCTCGAAGACCACCCGCCAGCCCGGGCCGTCGTCCAACGGCAGCGCGCCGGAGGCGAAGGAGTGGAACAGCATCCGGACCCCCGACTCGTCCGCCATCTCCAGCAGACAGAACTTGAACAGCTCCGGATCGAAGGGGACCGTGTACCCGGTCTTCGGGGAGGGCGGCAGACAGCCGCCGCGGCCCGTCAGCCGGTCGAGCAGCTGCCACAGGACGCCCGCGACCACCGGCTCGCCCTCGCCGTGGTCGGTGGGCAGCAGCCGCGAGGTGTCCCCGGCCTCGGTGAAGGCGGCCTGCTTGTGCTCGTTGTGGAACGACATCAGCGGCATCACCAGCGCCGCGGTCGCGTTGCCGCCGAGGAAGCCGTACCGCTCCACCAGCACGGTGTCGGCCCCGGCGTCGGCCGCGCCGACCGCGGCCGCGAAGCCGGCGGGGCCGCCGCCCACCACCAGGACGTCGCAGCGGCCCCCGAGCCGGGCCGGGCGGGGCGGCAGGGTGATGGTGCGGGACTCGTGGGGCTCTTCCAGGATCGGCATCGCTCACCCTCCGGTCAGGCGTTCAGCGGCCGCGGCTCGGCGCGGCAGGGGCCCGCACCCGCCGCGGGGGTGCCGCCCGGCCCGCGTGCGGCAGCGATCTCGTCGAGCAGGGCCCCGCACCGCTCGCAGGTCTCCCGCGCGGACGCGGACAGTTCGCCCATCCGGCCCCGCAGGTCGTCCCGGCGCCGCGGGTACTCGTCCCACAGCCGGTCCACCTCCGCCAGCAGCAGCCCGGCCTGCTCCCGCGCCACCCCCACCAGCGCCGGGGCGCCCAGCCGGCGCGCGAAGTCGAAGACCTTGCCGGAGTACGGCAGCGGCAGCACCGGTACGCCGGTGAGCGCGGCGAAGATCACGAAATGCAGGCGCATGCCCACGGCCACGTCGAGATGGCGCATGAAGCCGAGGACCTGCCCCGGGCTGTAGTCGCCGTGCAGGATGCGGCCCTGGTCGGGGGCGGTCATGTGGGACAGCACGGCGTGCGCGTGCCGTACGTCGTGCCGCTCCATCGGCAGGAACACCACGCGCGCGTCCAGCCGGCGGACCAGGAAGTCCGCGACGTCGGCGAGCAGCGCGTGGTAGCCGCCCTCGTCGAGCTTCTCGGCGGCCCGCCCCGGCTCGCGCACCGACATCCCCACCAGCCGGGTGCCGGACGGGATGCCCTCGTCGCGCATCATCGCCTCGGTGAACGGCTCCGGGGCCAGCAGGAGCGCCGGGTCGGCGGTCACCGCGACCTCCCGCTCCAGGCCGACCTCCTCCAGCACCAGCCGCGACTCCTCGTCGCGTACGACGACGTCGGCCATCTCCGCCAGCACCGTGCGCACCGCGTCCCGGTCCTCGGGGTCCGTGAGCGGCCCGGCGCCGACGGCGTAGGCGAACGTGGGCACGTGCCGGGTCTGCGCGGCCCGCACCAGCCGCAGATAGCGCCGCGCCTCACCGTCGTAGAGGATGCCGCCGCCGCCCAGTACCAGCAGGTCCAGGCCGGGCAGCACGTCGAGGACGTGGTTGCGGCTGACCCCCTCCCAGGCCACCACCTCGTCGGCGTCGGGGTGATGGGCGCGGGTGTGCTCCGCGTTCCGGCTCAGCACGACGAGGTACGCGTCCGGCCGCCGGCCGCGCAGACAGCCCAGCACGCAGGTCAGGATCGCCTCGTCGCCGGTGTTGAAGCCGCCGTAGGAACCCAGCACGCCGATGCGCGGGCCCCGGCGGTCGGGGTGGGGAGGCGAGGGCCGAAGGGTCATCGGGGGCTCCCGTCACGTCGGAATCGGCCGGCGCGCGCCGTTGTCGGCGCGTGGAGCCGCGCACCGTGCCGGGTTGCCTGCGCCGCATCCCGGAAACACCCTGATCAAGGACCGTCCGTACGCGATCCGTACCGCACGAGGAGCACCGGTGAACGTCACCCTCAGCGTCTGGCTGCTGACCGTCGCGGGCCTGTGCGTCCTCGTCGCCGCCGACTTCTTCGTCGGACGCAAGCCGCACGACGTGTCCCTGCGGGAGGCCGGGATCTGGACGGCCGTCTGGGTGGTCCTGGCCTGCCTGTTCGGCGTGGGGCTGCTCGTGTTCGGCGGCGGCGGGCCGGGCGGGGAGTTCTTCGCCGGGTACCTCACCGAGAAGTCGCTGAGCGTCGACAACCTCTTCGTCTTCGTCCTGATCATGGCGAAGTTCGCGGTGCCCTCGCAGTACCAGCAGCGGGTGCTGATGATCGGCGTCCTGGTGGCGCTGGTGCTGCGGGCCGCCTTCATCGCGGCCGGCGCGGCGATCATCTCCGCCTTCTCCTGGGTCTTCTACGTCTTCGGCGCCTTCCTGATCTGGACCGCCTGGAAGCTCATCCAGGACGCCCGCAAGGACGAGCACGAGCAGGAGTACGAGGAGAACAAGCTGCTCAAGTCGATCGAGCGCCGCTTCGGCGTCGCCGACCGCTACCACGGCACCCGGCTGTGGGTGGAGGAGAACGGCAGGCGGGTCATGACCCCGATGCTGGTCGTGATGCTCGCCATCGGGTTCACCGACATCCTCTTCGCCCTGGACTCCATCCCCGCCATCTACGGGCTGACCCAGGACCCGTACATCGTGTTCACGGCCAACGCCTTCGCCCTGATGGGCCTCAGGCAGCTGTACTTCCTCATCGGCGGTCTGCTGAAGAGGCTGGTGCACCTCTCCTACGGTCTGTCGGTCATCCTCGGCTTCATCGGCGTCAAGCTGGTGCTGCACGCCCTGCACGAGTCCGGCGTCCACGTGCCCGAGATCGGCATCCCCTTCTCGCTCGGGTTCATCGTGCTGGTCCTCGCGGTCACCACGGCGACCAGCCTGTGGGCCACGCGGCGGCGGGAGCGGGCATGACGGTGGCCACTGACGCGGGCTACTCCACCAGCTCCTGGGTGCCCAGGACCGTGAGCAGCGCGAGCCGCTCCGCGTCGGCGGTGTCCGGTTCGGCCGTGTAGACCATGATCCGCAGATCGCTGCCCGCCACACCGAGCACGTCGCAGTCCAGCACGACGGGCCCCACCCGCGGATGGTCGATGGTCTTGCGCGCCGCCTCGTGCCGGCCGACCGCGTCCGCCCGCCACAGTTCGGCGAACCGCTCGCTGCGGGCGCGCAGCTCCGCGACCAGCCGGCCGAGCCGCCGGTCGGCGGGATAGCGGGCGGCGGTGGCCCGCAGGTCCGCGACGAGTGCCGACTCGAAGGACCGGCGTTCCCCCGGCGTGTACCGGGCCCGGCTGCCCGGCCCGACGAAGTTGCGCCACACGCCGTTGCGCTCCGGACCGTGCCACTCGGACGGATCACCCATCAACGCCGCGTAGGGCGGGTTGGCCAGCAGCAGCGTCCACATCGCGTCGTACACCGCCACCGGCGTGCCGGCCAGCCGGTCCAGGAGCCGGTGGACGCTCGGCGGGATGTACGCGGGAACGGCCTCGGGGCCCGGCGGCGCCAGCCCGGCCAGCCGGAACAGATGCGCGCGCTCCTCGGCCGGCAGCCGCAGTGCCCGTACGAGGGCCTCGACGACCTGAGCCGACGGGTTGGCCGCCCGGCCCTGTTCGAGGCGGGTGACGTAGTCGACGGAGATGCCGGCCAGCAGGGCCAGCTCCTCGCGCCGCAGCCCCGCCGCCCGCCGGTGCCCGCCCGCGGGCAGCCCCGCCGCCTCGGGGGAGACCCGGTCCCTGCGCAGCCGCAGCGCCCGCCCGAACTCCGTAGCCGTCATGCCCCCAGTGAACACCGCGGACGTCCGGTCTTCCTGGTACCCGTGGTCCCAGGAAGACCGGACGCCTGGCTGCCCGCCCCCGCACGCCGCAGGCTCTCCCCATGACCACCACACTGATCACCGGAGCCAACAAGGGCCTCGGCTTCGAGACGGCCCGCCGCCTCCTCGCCGCGGGCCACACCGTCTACGCCGCCGCCCGCGACCCCGAGCGCGGCCGCCGCGCCGCCGAGGAACTGGGCGCGCGGCCCCTGGTCCTCGACGTCACCGACGACGCCTCCGTCGCCGCCGCCGTGCGGACCGTGACGGCCGGCGGCGGCCTCGACGTACTGGTCAACAACGCCGGCATCGAGCAGCGCGGCGAGCACAACTCCGTGACCGGGGCCGAGGGCACGACCGCGGACCTGCTGCGCACCGTCTTCGAGACCAACGTCTTCGGTGTGGTGCGCGTGACCCACGCGTTCCTGCCGCTGCTGCGCCGCTCCGCCGCGCCCGTCGTGGTCAACGTGAGCAGCGGCCTGGCCTCCCTGACGGGGCTCACCTCGCCCCGGAGCCCGGGGTACGGCTACCCCGGGCTCGCCTACCCGGCGTCCAAGACCGCGGTCAACGCGCTGACCGTGCAGTACGCGAAGGCGTTCCCCGGGATGCGGATCAACGCGGTCGAGCCCGGCTTCACCGCGACCGATCTGAACGGCAACACCGGTACGCAGACCGTGGCCGAGGGCGCCGAGGTGATCGTCCGGATGGCCCGGCTGGGCCCGGACGGACCCACCGGGGGCTACTTCGACGCGGCGGGCCCGCTGGCCTGGTAGGCGCCGTAAGCGCCGTAGTCGCCCGGTCGGCGCAGGCGCTCAGCAGCCGGCGGGGGTGGGCCTGCCGCGCGAGACCACGCGGGTGCCGTGGCCGTCGACGACACGGGCCTGGAGCGAACCGCAGGCGCACCGGGTCCACAGCGTGCCGCCCGCTCCGGTGGGGTGCGCGGACAGCACCTGGAAGGGCTCGGCGCCGTCGGGCCACCCGCAGTGCGGGCAGACGAGACCGGTCGTGCTGGGCATGGCGACTCCTCGCGGGTCAGTGGTACGTCGGGATGCCGGTGTGGGCTCTGGGTCCCACCGTGGCGCCACTGACAGGGTGCGGCCACGGATCCGTTCACGTCCAGGTTGACTTTACGGACTCCACCGTGAAGCGTGCACTTCATGATTGATCTGCGCAGGCTGCACGTGCTCCGGGCCGTCTCCCACTACGGCACCGTCACCGCGGCGGCCCGCGCCCTGCATTTCACCACCTCGGCCGCCTCCCAGCAGATCCGGCAGCTCGCCCGGGACCTGGGCGTCGACCTGCTGGAGCCGCAGGGGCGCGGGGTGCGGCTCACCGCCGCCGCGGAGAGCCTGCTGGAGCACGCCGACGCGATCGAGGCCCGCTGGGACGAGGCGGAACAGGATCTGCGGGCGGGGGAGGGGTCCCCGGCCGGACCGCTGCGGGTGACGGGATTCCCGGTGGCCGTCGCCGTCCTGCTGGCCCCGATGGCGGCGCGGCTGCGCGAGCGGCACCCCCGGCTGTCGGTGCGGATCCGGGAGGTCGAGGTGGCGGAGAGCTTCGACCTGCTCTTCGAGGGGGAGAGCGATCTGGCGGTGGTGGAGGCGACCCCGGTCAGCCCGCCTTCGGCCGACACGCGCTTCGAACAGCGGCCACTCCTGGACGAGCCGTTCGACCTGGTGGTCCCCGTGGACCATCCGCTGGCCGGACGGGCGGAGGCCGACCTCGCCGACGTGGCCCACGAGGCCTGGGTCGCGCCGCTGCCGCAGAGTCCCTGCCGGACGCACATGGTGGCGGCCTGCGGTGCCGCCGGGTTCACCCCCGACGTGGTCCATCTCGCGGTGGACTGGAACGTCACGGCCCATCTGGTCGCGCACGGGCTCGGCGTCGCGCTGGTGCCCCGGCTCGCCCGGCTCACCCCCGAGCTGCCGATCGTCCGCGTGCCCTGCGCCGGCCGGCCGCACCGCAAACTGCTGACCTGCACGCGCAGCGGCGGGCACCGTCGCGCGGCGGTCGCGGCCGCGCTGGAGGAGCTGCGCGCGCTGGCCGCCGCGGCGGTGGCCTGACACACGGCGGGACCGGAGCTCGGCCGAGCTCCGGTCCCGTACGACGTGCTCTCGCGCCGGTCAGGCGGCGATGGCCTCGTCCGCGTGGCCGTGCAGCCGGGCCACGACCTCGGTCAGCTGGGCGGCCACCTCGGCGTCGTCGGCCGGGTGGGTCTCGGCGAAGCGGGTCACCGAGCCGGGGATGGACAGCTTGATGTCCTCGATCACCTTGCCGCCGGCGATGCCCACGGCCTTGCGGGCCTCGTCCTGCGCCCACACGCCGCCGTACTGGCCGAAGGCGGTGCCGACCACGGCGACGGGCTTGCCGGTGAAGGCGCCGGCGCCGTACGGGCGGGACAGCCAGTCGATGGCGTTCTTCAGGACGGCCGGGATGGTGCCGTTGTACTCGGGCGAGAAGAGCAGGAACGCCTGCGCGCCCTGGGCGGCCTCGCGCAGCTTCGCGGCGGCGGCCGGGACGCTGCCCTCGACGTCGATGTCCTCGTTGTAGAAGGGGATCTCGGCGAGCCCCTCGAACAGCTGCACCTCGGCGCCCTCCGGTGCGAACCTGACGGCCGCCTCGGCGAGCTGACGGTTGTGCGAACCGGCGCGAAGGCTGCCGACGAGCGCAAGGATGCGGACAGACATGAGTACTCCCACTGCTGGAACACGTGTCGGCAGGCGTGCCGAAACACTGCGGTAACAATCCGGACCGGGGTCCGTTTAATTTCTAGCATCTTAAACGGACCGCGGTCCAGTTCTCTTCCCGATGCTTTACGCTGGCTTCATGCCCGCCGCCCCGCCACCCCTCCCGCAGCCCCAGGAGAACGCCGGTCCGCCCGAGCTGCTGCAACTCGGCACCGGGACCGACGAGGACGAGCCCTGCCTGCGCGCCGACGCCGCGCGCAACCGCGCCCGGCTCCTGGAGGCCGCCGAGCGGCTGGTGGCCGAGCACGGCGCGGGCGCCCTGACCATGGAGGCGGTGGCCGCCGCGGCCTGCGTGGGCAAGGGCACGGTCTTCCGCCGCTTCGGCGACCGCACCGGGCTCCTCGCGGCACTGCTCGACCACTCGGAGCGCAAGTTCCAGGCCGCGCTCCTGAGCGGTCCGCCGCCCCTGGGCCCGGGCGCACCCCCGGTGGAGCGGCTG
Organism: Streptomyces violaceoruber; assembly: GCF_033406955.1. Lineage (NCBI taxonomy): Bacteria > Bacillati > Actinomycetota > Actinomycetes > Kitasatosporales > Streptomycetaceae > Streptomyces > Streptomyces violaceoruber. The sequence goes on from NZ_CP137734.1 coordinate 7,703,206, forward strand.
CGGGCCTTCGGCTGCGCGCTGCTGCGCCGCTCCATCGACGAACTGGACCTCCTCCTGGCCGGGGAGCCCAGCGCCGAACGCCGCCACACCTTCCCGCCGCGCCGTTTCCTGCGCCACCATGTGGCCCTGCTGCTGCGGGAGGCCGTGCCGGACGCCGACAGCGAACTGCTCTCGCACACCCTCATGGCCTACCTCGACGCGGCCCTGATCCACCACCTCACCCGGCAGTGCGGGCTGCCCGCCGAACGCGTGCGGGAGGGCTGGCTCGACCTGGTCGCGCGGGTCACCCGCACCGACACCCCGGACCCCGGGTCCGTGCCCCCGGCCGTCGCGCCGTTGGCCTGAACTCCGTACGCCGCGGACGGCGTTGCCCCGCCCGACGGCTCCCGTCCGGCTTCTGCCAGGATGCCGTACGTCATGGTGCAGATACCGAATCCACCGCCCTCCGACCCCTCCGCACCGCGCTCCGTACCCACGAGCGCCGATGTGGCCCGGCTGGCCGGTGTGTCGCGCGCGACCGTCTCCTACGTCCTCAACAACACCGGCACCGTACGGATCAGCGAACCCACCCGCCGCCGCGTCCGCGAGGCCGCCCGGCAACTGGGCTACGTCCCGCACGCCGCGGCCCGCTCACTGCGCGCCGGGCACAGCCGCATGGTCCTGATGCCGGCGCCGTCCTTCCCCGCCGGCCCGCTCTACAGCCGGTTCCTCAGCGAACTCCAGTGGGCGCTCGGCCGCCTCGACTACACCGTCGTGCAGTACGGCACCGTCGGCCTGCGCGGCGACGAGGCCGCCCGCGCCTGGGCCGAACTCCGCCCGGTCGCCGTCCTCGCACCCGGCTCCGACCTCGGCCCGCAGGGCGTGGAGGTCCTCAAACGCTCCGGCGCCCGGGCGGTCGTCACCCTCGGCCCCGAGGCCGTCGACGGAGCGCACGCGCTGCTCACGGACCAGGCGGGCGTCGGCCGCGGCGCGACCCGCCACCTGTACGACCGCGGACGCCGCAGAATCGGCGTCGTCGTGCCCGCGGAAGGCGGCCTGGACGTCTTCTCGGCGCCGCGCCTCGCGGGCGCCCGCGAGGCCGTGTCCGGCACCGACGCCACCGTCACCGAGCTGCCCCTCGCCTACGACGAAGGGGACGCCGCCCGCCTCGCGGCGCGCTGGCGCCCCCTGGGGCTCGACGCGGTGTTCGCGTACAACGACGAGTACGCGATGCTGCTGATGCGGGCCCTCCAGGACGAGGGCCTCGACATCCCCGGCCACGCCGCCGTGATCGGCGCCGACGACCTGATGCTGGGCCGGCTGCTGCGGCCCCGGCTGAGCACCGTCCACCTGGAACTGCCCGCCGGCCGCGACCTGGCCGCACTCGTCGACCGGGCGGTGCACGCCCCCGGCGCCGCGCCCGAACGCCACAAGGTGCTGGGCGCGACGGTGGTGCACCGGGAGTCGAGCTGACCGGCGGCCGAACCGCCCGCTACTGGCCTTCCTGGCCTTCCTGGCCGTTCTGCCCGGCCTGCGCCTGCTGCTCGGCAACCGCCTTGCGGACCTCGTCCATGTCCAGCTTCCTGGCCTGGCCGATCACGTCGGTGAGGGCCGCCTCCGGCAGCGCGCCCGGCTGCGCGAACACGGCCACCTGCTCCCGCACGATCATCAGCGTCGGGATCGAACTGATGCCGAAGGCCTGCGCCAGCTCGGGCTGCGCCTCGGTGTCCACCTTGCCGAACACCAGGTCCGGATTGGCCTCCGCCGCCTTCTCGTAGACCGGCCCGAACTGCTTGCACGGACCGCACCACTCCGCCCAGAAGTCGATCAACACGAACTCGTTGTCCGTGACCGTCTGGTCGAAGTTCTCCTTGGTGAGTTCCACGGTGCTGGTCATGAGGTGATCCCTCTTCCTGGTTTCGGGGGAGAAGCCGTCGGCACAACACTGCCGACCTGGTGGGTATTCCGCGCACGTACCCATGTGGCCACGCCGCACACCACCCACCAGACTGACCCCATGACGCAATCGGATTCCCTCACGTACGACGTCGTCGTGATCGGCGCGGGCCCCGTCGGCGAGAACGTCGCCGACCGCACCCGGGCGGCCGGACTGTCCACCGCGATCGTGGAGAGCGAACTGGTCGGCGGCGAATGCTCCTACTGGGCGTGCATGCCCAGCAAGGCCCTGCTGCGCCCGGTCCTCGCCCGCGCGGACGCCCGCCGCCTGCCCGGCCTCGCCCAGTCGCTCCAGGAACCCCTCGACGCCACTGCCGTCCTCGCCCGCCGGGACGAGTTCACCTCGCACTGGAAGGACGACGGCCAGGTCCAGTGGGTCGAGGGCATCGGCGCCGACCTGTACCGCGGACAGGGGCGGCTCGCCGGACCGCGCACGGTGGAGGTGGCCGGTCCCGACGGCACCCGCCGGACCCTGTCCGCCCGGCACGCCGTCGCCGTCTGCACCGGCAGCGCCGCCGCCCTGCCCCCGCTGCCCGGACTCGCCGAGGTACGCCCCTGGACCAGCCGCGAGGCCACCAGCGCCGAGCGCGCGCCCGGCCGGCTGATCGTCGTCGGCGCCGGAGTCGTCGCCGTCGAGATGGCCACCGCCTGGCAGGCCCTCGGCTCCCGGGTGACGATGCTGGTGCGCGGCGACGGCGGCCTGCTCGCCCGCATGGAGCCGTTCGCCGGGGAACTGGTCGCCGAGTCGCTCACCGAGGCCGGCGTGGACATCCGCACCGGCGTCTCCGTCGAGTCCGTCACCCGCGAGAACGGCACCGTCGTCGCCGTCACCGACACCGGCGACCGCCTGGAGGCCGACGAGATCCTCTTCGCCACCGGCCGGACGCCGCGCACCGGCGACATCGGACTGGACACCGTCGGCCTGAAGCCGGGTTCCTGGCTGCCGGTCGACGACAGCCTCCGCGTGGAGGGCAGCGACTGGCTCTACGCCGTCGGCGACGTCAACCACCGCGCCCTCCTCACCCATCAGGGCAAGTACCAGGCCCGCATCGCCGGTGCCGCCATCGCCGCCCGCGCCTCCGGGGTGCCGATCCTGGAGTCCGACCCCTGGGGCGCGCACGCCGCGACCGCCGACCACGACGCCGTGCCCCAGGTGGTGTTCACCGACCCCGAGGTCGCGTCCGTCGGCCTGACCCTGGCCGAGGCCGAGCAGGCGGGACACCGGGTCCGCGCCGTCGACGTCCCCATCGCCGTGGCGGGGTCGAGCCTGTACGGCGACGGCTACAAGGGCCGCGCCCGCATGGTGGTCGACCTGGAGGACGAGATCGTCCGCGGTGTCACCTTCGTCGGCCCGGGCGTCGGCGAGATGATCCACTCCGCGACGATCGCCGTCGCCGGCCGGGTACCGATCAGCCGCTTGTGGCACGCGGTCCCCTCGTACCCGACGATCAGCGAGGTGTGGCTGAGGCTGCTGGAGACCTACCGGGACAACTGACGGTCCGGCCGGCCCGGCCCGGACCCGGCGAGCGGAGTCGCCGGCCCGTCCGGGCGGGCGGTCAGGCCGCCGGGCCGGGCAGCTCGAATCCCAGCGCCGACGCCGCCCGCCGCGGCGTCGGCTGGGACCAGAGCTCCGCCATCGCCGCGTTCGAGGCCAGCGAGCGCAGTTCGGCCCGGTCCAGATACAGCGTGCCGTCGAGGTGGTCCGTCTCGTGCTGCACGATCCGGGCCGGCCAGCCCGCGAACACCTCGTCCACCGCCCGGCCGTGCTCGTCGCGTGCCCGCAGCCGCACCTCGGCGTGGCGCGCCACCACGGCCTGCCAGCCCGGCACGCTCAGGCACCCCTCGAAGAACGCGGCCCGCCCGGCGCCGGCCGGCTCGTACGACGGGTTCACCAGCACCCGGAACGGCTGCGGCACCCGCCCCCGCGCCACCCGCACCTCGTCCGGCACCGGCGCCGGGTCCTCGATCACCGCGACCCTCAGCCCCACCCCGACCTGCGGCGCGGCCAGGCCCACGCCGGGCGCCGCGTGCATGGTCAGCCGCAGTGCCTCGACGAACCGCTCGAAGAGCGCGGGCGCCACCTGCCCGTCGTACGGCTCGGCCGCGCGCCGCAGCACCGGATCACCGGCCGCGACGATCGGCAACGGGCCGCCGACGGCGAGCAGTTCCTCGACCCGCTCGGCCAGCGGGACACGATCACTCGGAGTTCCCATCGCGGTTCCCATCGCGCCAGGATGCCACGCTCCGAGTCGTCGCTCAGAGTTCCGCGAAGTCGCCCGCGAGGGCCGAGGCGATCCGCAACTGGGCGTCTGCCTCCTCCTGCCGGCCCTGCCGTTCCAGGGTGCGGCCCAGCATCAGCCGGGCGTAGTGCTCGACGGGATCGCGCTCGACGACGACCCGCAGCTCGGCCTCCGCCCGCCGCAGCTGGGCCGAGTGGTAGTAGGAGCGCGCCAGCAGCAGCCGGGGGCCGGTCTGCTCGGGCACCTGCGCGACCAGTCCGTCCAGGACGCGCGCCGCGGCGGCGTAGTCCTTGGCGTCGAAGAACATCCGCGCGCGCTCCCAGCGCTCCGCCGGCGTTCCGTGGTCGTAGTACGTCATGTCCACTGGAAACCTCCTTCGGGCCCTGCAACCACGCCGCACGGTTGAACATTCCACTACTGAGGGAGGCGCCCGCGGGTGCGCGCGCGGGTGCGCGGGGGGACGCCGTCGCCCGCCACGGTGACGGCCCGCGGTCCGTCTGACGCGAAGGCCCCGCCGGGTCTAGGTTGGGCGGCATGAGCAACCTTGATCGCGAAGCCGTACCCAGTCCCTGCGGCGGCCGCGGCTTCGTGGTGACGGAACCCGTACGGGAACTTCTCAGCCCCCGCAACGTCAAGCTCGGCGAGTCCACCGAGGTCCGCCGACTGCTGCCCAACCTGGGCCGGCGCATGGTCGGCGCCTGGTGCTTCGTCGACCACTACGGCCCCGACGACATCGCCGACGAGCCCGGCATGCAGGTGCCACCGCATCCGCACATGGGCCTGCAGACGGTGAGCTGGCTGCACGAGGGCGAGGTACTGCACCGCGACTCCACCGGCAGCCTGCAGACCATCCGCCCGCGCCAGCTGGGCCTGATGACCTCCGGCCGCGCGATCAGCCACTCGGAGGAGAGCCCGCGCCCGCACGCGCGCCTCCTGCACGGCGCGCAGCTGTGGGTGGCCCTCCCGGACGCCCACCGCCACACCGACCCCCACTTCGAGTTCCACGCCGAGCTGCCCCGGGTCACCGCCCCGGGCCTGGCCGCCACCGTGCTCCTCGGCACCCTCGACACCGCCACCTCGCCCGGCACCACGTACACCCCCCTCGTCGGCGCCGACCTGGCCCTCACCGGCTCCACGGACGTACGCCTGCCGCTGGAACGGGACTTCGAGTACGCCGTACTGGCCATGAGCGGCGAGGCCCACGTCGACGGCGTGCCCCTGGTGCCGGGCTCGATGCTCTACCTCGGCTGCGGCCGCGACGAGTTGCCCCTGCGTGCCGACTCGGACGCGGAGCTGATGCTCCTGGGCGGCGAGCCGTTCGAGGAGGAGCTGATCATGTTCTGGAACTGGATCGGACGGTCGCAGGAGGAGATCGTACAGGCGCGGCGGGACTGGATGGAGGGCTCCCGGTTCGGCGAGGTGAAGGGGTACGACGGGGCGCCACTGCCTGCCCCGGCGCTGCCGGCGGTGCCGTTGAAACCGCGAGGGAGGACGCGTTGACCTGCGGAGATGCGTCGATTCGGCTGACCGTCGCGGGTAGGCTGCCAGCAATCCTCTCATTTTCGGCCCGCCTGCCGGAATGCTCCTGAACAGCTCGCCGGCCTCAGGCCGGAGTGGTTGGCGATCCCACGGTGTGGCTGTCTGTGGCCAGCTGTTGCAAGACACTTGCTGACTCAATGCTGACTTTGCTGACCTGCCATCAGGTGAGGTTGAAGGGCCCTTTGCTCATGTCCGGCGATCGCGTGCGACGCAGGTCGGGCAGGGGCTGACGGACTCGGGGCAGGCCGAGAGAGACGACCTGGCGGATGCGGCCGACGACCTGGACGGCTTGCTGGATCTGGGCGCGGTCCTCGTCGGTGAGCTCATCGAGGTCGGCGCGGACGCGGCTGACGAGGCGACGGACGCGGGTGACGCCGAAGACGACCAGGCGTTCGCGGCTGCGCAGCAGGTCGGCCAGGTAGGACGCGGCCAGCGTCACTCCGACCCGGGTCTGCAGCAGCCAGCCGGCCAGTGCCGCCACCGTTTTGCCCCCCCCAGATGAGCAGATACAGCTGGGCCAGGGCCGCGGCGATGGCGGCCGTCACCGCCGCCGTACCGCCCGGCGCGGCCAGCACCACCAGCGACGACAGGCACGCCAGCGTGATCAGCGGGCCGATGCCCAGCAGTTCGGTCCACGACAGTGCACGTGCCAGCCGCCACGACCGCAGCGGATAACCGCGCCACCACTCGCGGGAGATGACCGACGGATCATGACGGGGCTGGGCCAGCGGTCCGAACAGCCACATGCCACCCCACACCGTGAGCGCCACGGCGATCCAGCCCTCATGGATCACGCCATGGGTGGTCAAGGACGCGCCCGCGATCACGAGGGCGGCCAGGATGAGTCCGGTGACCAGACTGAAGGCGCGCTCGTTGTGCGGGCCGTTGCGGAGCAGGCGCAGTCTGAGCGCGAACAAGGCGCGGGTCACGCGAGCCACTCCAGCGGACGCACGGGATCGGCGCCCATCAGCTCGACGAACCGCTCGTTCAGCGTCGTGCCGGCGGCCACCTGCTCCACCGGCCCCTCGAGCAGTACCCGGCCCTCCGCCACCACTGCCATCCGGCGGCAGGTGCGCTCGACGAATTCCATGATGTGGCTCGACATGACCACCGTGCCACCGGCGTCGACGTACTGCGTGAGCACTTGCTCGATGGAGCGGGCCGAGACCGGGTCGATCGCCTCGAACGGCTCGTCCAGCGAGTACTCGGGGCCGGTGCAGCAACGCCAGCGCAAGACTGATCTTCTTGCGCATGCCTGTGGAGTACTCCACGATCAGCGTGCGTGGAACCGCGTCCAGTCCGAGGATCTCCAGCAGGTCGTCCGCCCGCGCACGCCAGCCGCCGTCCAGACCGCGCAGCCCCGCGCTGTAGCGCAGGACCTCGCCGGCGGTCAGCCGTTCGGGCAAGGACAGCCCGTCCATCATGACGCCGAGCTGCGCGAGCGCGGCCTCCCGCGCGGTGCGCAGATCGTGACCGGCGACCCTGACCGAGCCCGCCGTCGGACGGCGCAGCCCGCACATGGCAGTCAGGGCGGTGGTCTTGCCGGCGCCGTTGGGGCCCACGATGCCGTAGAACATTCCGGGCGGAATGCTCAGACTGAGCCGGTCGACGGCGAGCCTGGCGCCGAAGCGCTGAGTCAGGTTCGCCACTTCGATGCGGGAACGCAGGGATGACCACAGGGATTCTGCAACGGACTTCCTCACTCGGCCGTGTGCGTGAGGATCGCGTCTGCCAGCTCCTGGTGGGTCTCCAGCGGCAGCGTGTGCCCCATGCCCGCCACGGTCATCAGCCTTGCCCCCGGGATCTGTTCGGCGATGAGCGCACCGTGCCCCGGTTTGACTGGCTCGTGGCTGCCCTCGATGACCAGCGTGGGCGCCTTCACCCGGTGCAGCGCGTCCACCGGTTCGAAGTCTGGGCTGACCCCTGCGGCCAGCCGGTGATTGGACGCCGCCGACAGATCGCGGGCCCGGCTGTAGACGCGTTCCTGCAGTCGGCGCGCCGCGTCCTCGTCGAAGGGCAGCCCGGTGCCGTGCAGTACGCGCTGCTCGGCGATCATGCTGTCGATCAGCGCGGGGCGGTCTCGAGCCGGCGGGGCGGCCATCAGCGCGCGCAGGAATTCCACGAACTCCTGCTCCGGCTCTGGGAGGCTGCCCTTGGGCTGCGGCTGGCCCGTCAGGGCGCGCAGGAGCACCTGGCCCTCACCGCGACCGAGCGGCGAGGAGGCGATGACGGTCAGCGAGCGCACCCGCTCCGGGGCCTCCACGGCGATGAGCTGGCTGAGCAGCCCGCCCGCCGAGTGGCCCACCAGGTGGGCGCTGTCCAGACCGTGGGCCGCCAGTACGCGGTAGACGTCGTTCTTGATGTCGTCCCAGGTGTACGGATCGGTCGCGAAGTCGACGGTGCCCGACCTGCCGGTGTCACGGTGGTCGTACCGGATCACCCGGCGGCCTCCGGCGGCCAGGCGGCCGACGAACTCGTCCGGCCACAAGATGCCCTGCGACATCGACCCCATGATCAAAAGGATCGGCGTGTCCGTCTCGGCACCGAACTCTTCACTCCAGATGGTTACGTTTCGCATGCGTCACAGCATGTCGTCCGCAGCTACGGGTGCCTTCCGTAGAACTACTAGCCGTGCCAGATCCGTACGGGAGCCGATGCCCAGCTTCGGATAGATCTTGTACAGGTGGTACTCGACCGTACGCGGGCTCAAGAAGAGCTGAGCGGCGATCTCCTTGCTCGACAACCCTTCGGCGACCAGGCCGGCGATGCGCAGTTCCTGCGAAGTCAACGCGTCGAGCACGCTGGGGGGCGGGGCGCCGGCGTTCTCGCCCGCCGCCCGCAGCTCCTCCTGCGCGCGTCGCGCCCACGGCCGGGCGCCGGCCTGCTCGAAAATCTCCCACGCTTTCCGCAGATGTGCTCGCGCCTGGCCCGGCCGCTGTGCGCGGCGCTGACGCTCGCCCAGCAGCAGGGCCGTCCTGGCCGCCTCGAACGGATTGGTGTGCAGCCGCAGAGCCTCACCGAGAGCTTCCTCGTCCGATTCGGCCAGGCCGCGGCAGCGGGCCAGCAGCGCGCGCGACTCGGGCGTCGCGGCGTGTTCGGTGGATCGCGCATAGGCCGAAACCGCCGCCCGGGCACCGGCCTCGTCCCCCGCACCCACCGCGGCCTCCACCCGGTCCGGCATGCTCCGCCACGTCACGGTCGGATGCCCCGCGCCGGGCCCCGCCACCGCGAGCGCCCGGAAGCGGTCATGGGCCGACGCGTAGCGGCCCAGACACAGGTCGAGCACGGCCGGCGCGTACGCGGCCACCCCCGCGTACAGCCCCACCCGGTGTGGCAGGGCGATGGCCAGCGCCTCGCGGGAGTGCCGCTCGCAGGGCTCCTCCTCGCCACGCAGGGCCGCAAGCACCGCCAGATTGGCCAGGTGCGCGGCTACCGTGTTCTCGTACCCGGCCTCCCGCGCCAGTGCCAGGCCCTCCTCGGAGACTGCCCGGCTGCGCGCGAGCCGCCCGGCGAGGCGCTCGGCGGTCGCCACGAACTCCAGCACGACGGGCAACTGCCCGGCCATCCCCGACACCCTGGCTACTCGCCCGGCCCGCTCGGCCATCTCGGTCGCCACATCCAGCTCGCCCAGAGCGCTGGCCGCGGCCGCCGCCCACAGGTAGCCGGCCGCGTCCTCCAGCCCGTCCGTCCGCGCCAGTGCCCGCCGCAGCAAGGCCGGTCCGGCAACGTCGCCGTCCAGAGTCAGGCCGATCCCGGCCACCGTGTCCCGCAGGAATCCTTCGGGGTGCGCCGCCGCCCGTCGGCCGAACTCGACGACGGCCGCCGTGTCGCCGACGTACGAGGCCGCCTCCACGGCATCGGCCAGTATGCCCAGGCTGTCGCCCGCCGCCAGGATCCGCACGGCCTCGGCCGCGTTTCCCGAGTTCAGCTCGAACCGGCCCCGGAGCTGGGCGATCTCCATCGCGAGTGTGATCTCCCCGCCGACCCCTTCGGCTGCCTCGGCCAGCAGCGATTCCGCCTGTCCCGGCCGGCCGGCGAGCCAGGCCGCCGTGGCGGCGTCCTTCAGCCGGACGGCACGAGCGCGCGGCTCGGGGGTCAGCTCGGCAGCCCTGATCAGGGCAGCGGCGGCGGCGCCGTACCCGCCGCGGTCGCGAGCCCGCTCGGCGGCCTCCTCCAGCGCGACGGCGACCGGCTCGGCGTGGCCCAGGGCGGCTCCGGCCAGGTGCCAGGCCCTACGGTCGCCCCCAGTCAACTCCGCCAGGACGGCGTGCGCGTGTCGGATCTCGGCCGGGGTGGCCGCCTCGTGAATCGCGGATCGCACGAGCGGGTGACGAAAGCGCAGACCTGAGCCTGACACCTCGGCCAGCCCACTCCCCTCCAACTCTGCCAGAGCCACCTCCCCCGACCCCGCCACCAGCCGCTCAGCGGCGCTCATGACCACCTCGAGGTCGGTCTCGACGGCGGCGAGCAGGGCGACCAGCCGAGCGGAGGCCGACAACCCGGTCACCCGATCGCCGAAGAGCCGGGTACCACCGGGCAACGGGTCGGGCAGCGGTTCGCGGCCCGCGAGCTGTGCGGGCGTCAGCCGGGCGGCAATCTCATTCAGGGCCAGAGGGTTCGACCCGGTCAGCCTGATGAGTTCTCCTCTCACCGGGCCGGCCGGCATCCCGTGCCTGGATTCCAACAGCTCGGCCGCGGCATCCTCGGGCAGGCCGCGCACGCCCACCGTCGACGTCACGCCCCTGACCGGAGCGTCGCCGCGGACAGCGAGCACCATCGCGATCCGTTCGGCGCCCAACCGCCTGGCGGCGAACAGCAACGCGTCGGCCGAGGCGCGATCGACCCACTGGAAGTCATCGACCACGCAGATGAGGCCCTCCGGCCCGGCGGCCTCGGCCAGCAACGACAGCACGCCGGCGCCCAGAAGGAAGCGGTCGCCCGCGCCACCGGCGACGTGCCCCAGGGCCGCTCGCACGGCGTCGCGCTGCGGAGCGGGCAGCGCGTCGAGCAATCCGGCCACCGGCCACAACAGTTGGTGCAACGCCGCGAACGCCAGGTCCGACTCGGATTCGACGCCGCCGGTCCGCAGCACCCTCATCGCCTCGCCCCGCGCGGCCGCTGCGTCGAGCAGGGCGGTCTTGCCCGCCCCGGCCTCACCCCGGAGCACCACCGCCCCGCCGCAGCCATGGCGGGCCTGTGCGATCACCTCGTCGAGCGCACTGACTTCCGAAGATCTTCCGTAGAGCACAGAAGCCCACTCTAAAGGGGGGACGGCCGGCGCACGGCCCTCATTGGCGGGATAGCCGCTTGATCGCCCGCCTCGACCAGTCGTACGCGGCCCACTCCTCCGCAGAAACCTTCACCTGCTGGGCGACGTACGACACACCCGGCACCGGGATCTCCCCGGTGTCCTCCGGGAACCGGGCCTCCACCTCGAAGAATTCGGCAACAGCGCGAACCCCAACAGGTTCGCCCCCGACTCCGGAAGACCATGACCTGACACCCCAGGTCGGCGAACAACGGGGAAGGCCAGCAAGGCGGGTCGAGTACGACGCATCGGCAAATATGGCGTACATCAACCTTGTTGACAGCATCACCCCAGGAGAGGCCGTCCCTCGAGGAGGGCCTGGAAGGTGCGCGGGGGTCGACCGGTGAGGCGCTGGACGGTGCCGGTGACGCGGTCCTCTGCTCCTTCGGCGATGGCACGGTCCATGCCGGCCAGCATTGCGGCGAACTCCACCGGCACCTGTGTCGTGAGGCGATCGCGCATCTGCTCGTAGGGCAGACGGCGGTGGACCACGGTCCGACCGGAGACCTCGGTGATGATTGCGGCGATGTCGTCGTGGCTGAGTGCCTCGGGTCCAGTGAGGATGAGATCGGTGTTGGGGGCTTGCTCGTCGGTCAGAGCGCGGGCGGCGACGGCCGCGATGTCCTCGGCGTCGATGAAGCCGACCCGGCCGCCTTCTGTGGCGGTCCAGATGGTGCCCTCGTCTCGGATGCTGCGAGCGTGCGCGTGCGTGCCGGTGAAGTTCTGCATGAACCACGAGGGCCGCAGTACCGCCCACTGTTCGAACAGATCGGGCAGGACCTGGTGCACCATTCCCACCGCCGGGCCGCCCTGGGGGATGGCCGAGGAGCTCAGCAGCACCGCGCGGCACACGCCGGTGGTGCGGGCCTGCTGGAGGAACGGCAGCATGGTCGCCGCGGGGTCGGTGTCGCCCAGGGGCGGTATGAGGTAGACGCGGTCGACGCCATCGAGGGCCGCCGCGTGGGTGGCGCGGTCGTACCAGTCGAAGGGGACCGGCTCGGCGCCGGCGACCGGGGTGGCCTGGCGGCTGGCTGCTTTGACGCGGTGACCCGCGGCCGTCAGCTGTGCGGCGGTGCGGCTTCCGGTGGTGCCGGTGGCGCCGATGACCAGAGTGGTGCCGGTGGTGGTCATCGGCTGCTCCCGGTGAAGTCAGTGCCCGGTTCCTGGACAGCGAGCGGGTTCCAGTAGTCGCGGTAGGAGGTGATGTGCCCCTCTCGAACGGTCACAACGGCGATGTAGGTCATGTCGAAGGGAGCGTCGCTCTCCACCAGGCGGCCGACGCCGCGCATCTCGACCACGACGGTCTGTGGATCGGTGGTCTGGTGGATCCGCAGATCCGGAAAGTCGTGCAGGTCGATGTGGTCGGGGTAGTGGCGCATGTAGGCGGCGATGGCCTCCTTGCCCTCCAGACGCCGGGGCCAGCCGTCGGGGGCGAAGGGGAACTCCATGAGGCCGTCCTCGGCCCACAGTGCGACCCACGCGGCAATGTCCTTGTCGAGCAGCAGTCGCAGGCTGTGGCGGTACAGATCCGCCGGGGAGGTCGGTGCGGACATGGGTATCCTCCAAGTCATAGAATCCGGACCCTGGGTCCGCTTCAACGATATGGACCACGGGTCCGTTTTGCAATGGGAAGGAGCGGCATGCCCGAACGCCAGACGTCTCGCAAGGACGCCATCCGCAACCGGGAGGCCGTGCTCGCGGCCGCCGACGCCCTCTTCGCTCGGCGCGAAAGTCCCGAGGACGTCACCATGGCCGACGTCGCTGCCGCGGCCGGCGTCGGCAAGGGCACGCTCTTCCGGGCCTTCGGCGATCGCGCCGGGCTGCTCCGCGCGCTGTACGGGGCACGGCTCGAACCGATCAGGCAGGCCGTCGAGACCGGCCCACCACCCCTGGGGCCCGCGACCCCACCGCGGGATCGCGTACCCGCCCTGCTCGATGCCCTCCTGTGCTTCAAACTCGACAACCGGCGCCTCGCGCTGGCTCTGGAGGAAGGCGGGAGCAGCAGCACATACCGGGCGGAACACTACGAGCGGTGGCACAGCCTCCTCCGAGCCGTACTGGAGCAGATCCCCGGCCTGACCGACAGCGACTTCACCGCCCACGCCCTGCTCGCCGCCACACGAGCCGACCTCGTCGAGCACCTGGCCGGGGAAGGGTGCATTCCACGGGAAAGACTGAGGGCGCAGTTGGCGAACTTCGCCGCCAGAGTCCTGGCCTCCGGTCCACTGCAAGGTTTGACCGTCGAGGAGTGATCGAGGATCGGCGAGTCCTTGATCAGCGAAGCTTCGCAAACGACCGACGACGAAGGCCGGGACGGCTGCACACGCATGACGCTGGGCGACAACGCGACCGCGCAGGAAGAGATCGTGCAGGCGCGACGGGACTGGATGGAAGGGACACGGTTCGGCGAGGTGGAGGGCTACGACGGCGCCCCGCTGCCTCCCCTGCACTGCGTGCGGTACCGCTGAAGCCGCGCGAGAGGCTTCGCTGACCTGCGGAAATGGCTGACGGGCCGGTAGTTGCCGGTCGGCCGTCCTGCGGCGTCCTTCACCGGCTCCTCGCGGGCGCCGGGCTGTTGGATGTGCTGTAAGCCCGAGGTGCTGTGCCGTACCCGTCGAGGGCGTGTCCATCTGTGGGTGGCTGTGGCAGGACACTTGCTAACCCTTGCTGACTCTACTGACGCGTCGTCAGTTGTCGATGGAGTTCGTGGCCTGTTTCTGCCGTGGTGGTGTTGTCATTAGGGCGTCGGCGGGGCCGGGGAACGGGCGTCCAGGGCCGAGCCGTTATGGGGCGGGTGTGTAGCCGCGGACGCGGACGAGGGTGAGGTGGGGGTGGTCGTGGGTGATGGCGTCGGGCAGGACAGTGGTCAGACCGGTGCGTTGGACGATCTCGGTGAGGGCTTGGACGGAGTTGGCCTCCAGGAACCCGACGGCAACCTCAACACCCGCTTCGGCCGCCCGGGGCAGGCACCCCGCTACAGCGACTTGGAATGGGGCCACGAGCTGTACTGCTTCGGGCATCTGATCCAGGCCGGCGTCGCCCAAATACGCACCCGCGGCGGCGGGGTGCTCGGGCCCGCACCGCCCTGCGCGCTGCCGACCACGTGTGCGACATGTTCGGCGCGGACGGCAACGGCATCTGCGGACACCCCGAGATCGAGACGGCCCTGGCCGAACTCGCCCGCGCCACCGCCGAGTCCCGCTACTTGGAACAGGCCCGCCTGCTCGTCGAGCGGCGCGGCCACGGCACTCTGCCCGACATCGAGTTCGGCCGCCCCTACTACCAGGACGACCACCCCGTACGAGAGGCGGACGTGCTACGCGGGCACGCGGTCCGTGTGCTCTACCTCGCAGCCGGAGCCACCGACGTGGCTGTCGAGACCGGCGACACCGAGCTCCTGGCAGCCGTCGAACGCCAGTGGGAGGCAACGGTGGCCCGGCGCACCTACATCACCGGCGGCATGGGGGCCCACCACCGCGACGAGTCGTTCGGCGACGACTACGTCCTGCCGCCTACACCGGCAGCGCGGCCCACGCGAACGGCATCAGGGACTTCACGCTCACTCAGGCCTACACACTGGCCGGCGCGGGCGGGAACCAGCTGGCATGGACCATCCGCCTGAAGAACACGTCCACCGAGCGTCTCGAATTCCAGGATCTCGGGTTCCCCCTGCTGATGAACGCCTGGTGGAACGGCGGCAACCAGAAGGGGATCTACGAGCAGAACGTCGGCCGCCACTCCTTCGTCGGCAAAGACGGGTCGTACATCTACTGGCAGCGCCCCAACGGAGTCGGACCGTTCCTGGTGATGGTGCCCAACGCCGGCACCTCCCTGGAGTTCAAGAACAAGGCGCGGTACAACGAAGGGCCGTTCGCCGAGCAGGACCCGTCGTGGGAAGGAGTGGTGGAGTACTTCATCCACTCCAAGAACATCTCCGTCGAACGGGCCACGAAGACGGCCAAGTACCTTCCAGCGACCTCGCTGATCCTCGAACCCGGGGCCGAGAGGACGTACGGGTTCACCTTCCGCTGGGCGGCCGACTACGCGAACCTGCGCAACGTCCTCTACGACGCCGGGGTCGTCGACGCCGTATCGCTGCCCGGCATGGTCGTCCCGCAGGATACGAAGGCCACCCTCGCGGTGCGGGCCAAGGGCGGCATCCAGCAGGTCGGCGGAGAGAGCGGCAAGAACATCACCGTCACCGCCCGAGGCACCCGCAAGGGCTACACCCTGTACGACCTCGCCTTCCCCGGGCTCGGTGCCCACCAGGTCACCGTCCGCTACGACAACGGCAGACAGTCGGTACTGCAGTACTACTCGGTCAAGCCGATCGAGGAACTCGTCACCGCGCACGCGACGTTCCTCGCCACCAAACAGCAGGCCAGGACGGCCCGCGGATACAACGGCGCCTACCTCCAGTGGGACATGAGCCGCAGGAAGCAGATCACCTGGGACGACTACCCCGGCGGCGGCTGGAAGGAATGGATGGCCGGCGGCTCCGACGACCTCGGACTCGCCCCCGCGGCCTTCCTCTCCGAGAAGAACGTCTCCGCCCCGAACCAGAACAAGGTCGCCTCGCTCGACTACTACATCGAGCACTTCCTCCTCGGCTACCTCCAGGGCAGGACCGAGAACGGCACGCGCACCTACCAGGTGTACCGCTGGTACGACGGGCAGGACGGCACCCCCAAGGACCAGGGCGTCTGGCGGGCGTACAACTACGTGCACATCGCGAACACGTACCTGAACCTGTACAAGATCGCCAAGAGGTACCCGCACATCACGACGCGTCTCACGGCCACCGAGTACCTGCTGATGGGGTACCGGACACTCGAAGCGATGTTCACGAAGATCCCTCAGCCCACTCCGATCGGGGACGCCGCTCACGATCTGGGCCTGATGGGCGAGCTGCTCCATCCCGACATGCTCGCCCGGCTCAGGGAGGAGGGCCGCAGCGCCGAGGCCCAGCGCCTGGACGGCTTCCTTCAGGGCAAACGGGACAAGATCTTCGCGCAGGAGTACCCCTTCGCGTCAGAGATGAGCATCGACACCACCGGCTTCGAGGCCTGCTACACCCTGGCCAAGATGTACGGCAACACCGCGCTGGCCGCCAAGGTCACCCGGGCGTCCCTCGCCGCCCGCGGCAACCAGCCGCTGTGGTACTTCTACGGCTCGGACAACCGGCACATGGGCGAGTCCTGGTGGAACCTCGGGTACGAGTGTCAGCTCGGGGCATGGCAACAACAGGACTACCTGTACTCCTACGCCACCACCAGCGGCGGCGAGTTCGACGAGATGATGCGCAGCACCTACGGGGCGTACCTGGCCGGCTGGGCGAACATCAACGCGGGGCAGATCAGCGCCGACGCCGCCAACATCGGAGCTGCCTCCTGGCAGTTCCAGAGCGAGAAGGGCACCTGCAACTACAACTGGATCCCCCTGCTGGACGGCTGGTGGGCGTGGTCGGGCGAAGCCGACCTGGGGTTCTGGGGCGCTCTGCGGGCCGCCACCGTCAACGTCGTCGAGGACCGGATCGTCGGACTCTATGCCTACGGCGGCGAGGTGACCGAGCAGAACGGGACGTACGTCATCACCCCCAAGGACGGAGTGCGGCAGCGTCTGGCGCTGTACAACAAGGGGAAGTTCGGTCTCCAGATCGACAAGGCGAGGTTCACCAGGGCGCAGGTGTCGGCCGACCTGCGGGACATCCGGGTCACCCTCCAGAGCGTGGTCACGGGCAGCTATTCGCCCGACATCACGCTGCGCAACCTGCCGGCGGGGACCTACCAGGTGTCCGTCAACGGGGGTGCGTCCCGCAGCGTGGTCAGCAACGGCGGCGAGGTTGTCGTCAAGGACGTCCGGACCCTCACCGGCAACGGACACGTCGTGCGGGTAGTGGCGATGTGATCCGGCGTACGTCACCGCGCCCCGTCCCCTTCCACGGAGGGGAACGGGGTCCCTGATGGACCTCGCCTCCGAGCTTCCGCCCTGAGTAAGCCGCCGAGATCAGCCGCCGCTGGGCACCCCAGCCGGACGATTCAGGATTCCCTGAATTCAAGGATTTGTGTACTCTCGGAGAGTGCTGACTCTCGCTGCCGATATCGAAGTCCTGGCGCGGTTCGGTCGTGCGCTCGCCGACCCCATCCGCTGCCGGATCCTGCTCACCCTGCGCGAAGCCCCGGCCTACCCGGCCGACCTCGCTGAGGCTCTGCAGATCTCCCGCACCCGGCTGTCCAATCATCTGGCGTGCCTGCGCGACTGCGGTCTGGTCGTCACCGTTCCGGACGGCCGCCGCAGCCGCTACGAACTCGCCGACGAACGTCTCGGACACGCGCTGGACGACCTGCGCGCCGCCGTGGTCGCTGTCGATGCAGACCGCACCTGCCCGGACGCGGACGAGAAGGGGTGCTGCTGAATGACCGCGGTATCTCTCGGCCCGAGCCCGGCCCGCCGGGATGCGCTGGCCCGACGCATACGCCTTCTGGTCACCGCGACCATCGGCTACAACGTCGTCGAGGCAGTCGTCGCCATCACGGCCGGTACCATCGCCTCCTCGACCGCGCTGATCGGCTTCGGGCTCGACTCCGTCATCGAAGTCTCCTCCGCCGCAGCCGTAGCCTGGCAGTTCTCCGCCCGCGACCCTGCTGTCCGGGAAGCCCGTGAGAAGCGCACCCTGCGGATCATCGCCTTCTCCTTCTTCGCGCTCGCCCTGTACGTCACCGTCGACTCCGTGCGCGCGCTGACCGGCACTGGCGAAGCCGGACACTCGGTTCCGGGCATCGTGCTCGCCGGCCTCTCCTTGGCGATCATGCCCTTCCTGTCCGCCGCCCAACGCAAGGCCGGCCGAGAAATCGGCTCCGCCTCCGCCGTCGCAGATTCCAAGCAGACCCTGCTCTGTACCTACCTCTCCGCCGTACTCCTGGTTGGCCTGCTGGTCAACCTCCTGCTCGGCTGGACATGGGCCGACCCGGTCGCTGCCCTCGTCATCTCGGCCATCGCCGTCAAGGAAGGCCGCGACGCCTGGCAGGGCAGGGGCTGCTGCGCGGCTCCCACCTGGGCGACGCCGCAGGCCGGTGCCGACACCCACAACTGCGACTGCTGCAGCTGAGCTCGCTGCCCCGCGCCCAGGACCCGAGGTGCAGAAACGACAACACCGTCGGACTCCAGGCGACCTGGGTGCTCCCCGGCCACGGCGCCCAGTGGCGCACATCGCCGGCCCAGGTCTGCGAGACCGCCAGGAACGGCTGGCAGCGGCTCCGCCCGGTGCCGGGTCGCGGCCTGCGATGCGGAGCCGGGGCCACCACATCCTCGGACGAATGAGGAGATCAACTGCGCAGGTTCGCCTCCAGCTCAGAGAAGCAGGTGACCGTTTTCGACGAACCCGGTCATGGGGGAGCCGGCTGCTCCGGCGGTCGGCGAACACGAGGGCAACAGACCCTGCGACAGCAGATGAGGGCGCCGGCGATGCCGGCACGAACGAGGAAGTGCCCGCCATCGCGCTCAACTGGCCGGACGGCCACGCCGGGACCCTGAGGGGGAGCGGACCGGCGGGGCCACAGAGCGCACCTTCCGGAGCAGGCGGGCCGAGCAGGACGCCTGCCTCCGTCCGGCCCGGTCACCCGTCGGCACCGTTGAGATGCGCGCGAGCCGCTGTGACCAACCCTTGGACGGCAAGCGAGAAGTGCTCGTGCGCTGCGATCGGCGTTTCGCGCTGCTCGGCCGGCGGGCAGGAGGACGGCCGGGCCAGCCTCTGTATGCGGCGAGCCATCCCCGCCGTGATCTTGGCGGATGCGGCGATGGGGGAGATCGCGCAGGCACGGCGGGACCGGATGGAAGGCACCCGGTTCGGCGACGTGAAGGGGTACGACGGTGCTCCACTGCCCGCACCGGAACTGCCGCCGGTGCCGTTGAAACCGCGGGGTAGGCTGCGCTGACCCGGCCGACGGTCGAGTGGTGCAATGCCGGCACCAGCCGGTCGGCGCCGCCGGCACCCCGCACCGGTCCTCGGGCCGTATGCCGGGAGCGGCCGATGCTCGCACGCGTGCGACGGTGACGCAGAGTGTCCCCGTGCGCGGGGAAAACAGGAGCGAACAGGTCCAGTAAACTGTCGGCGGGTGCTCTTCGGCAGCAGGAGCCTGCCCGACGCAGGGGGCGGGAAGACGGGAGCATCGTGTCGGTGTCGCAACCATGGGGCATACGTGTGCCCTCGTCCGGCGGGAGTGACGACTCGCGGACATCCTGGCAATGGCGGGAGACCTCGGTTCTGCTGGTCGAGGACGACCCCGGGGATGCCCTGCTGGTGGAGGAACTCGTCGCCGACAGTACGTTGAAGATGGACCTGCGCTGGGTCCGTTCGATGGCCGAGGCACGCGAGGCGCTCGCGGCCGAGCGGCCCGACTGCGTCCTACTGGATCTGAACCTGCCGGACACCCAGGGCCTGGAAGCGGTGTCCGGCATTCGAGTCCACGCCGATCAGGTCGCTGTCGTCGTGCTCACCGGCCTCGCGGAGGAGGAGACAGGGCTGGCGGCGGTGGCGGCCGGGGCCCAGGACTACCTCGTCAAGGGGCGTGTCGAGCCCGAGCTGTTCGGGCGGGCGGTGCGCTACGCGATCCAGCGCAAGCAGGCAGAGCAGGCGGCCGTGGCCCTGCAGGCGAGTCAGATGCAGGCTCAGGAGAACGCCCGGCTGGAGCGCGGCCTGCTGCCCCGCCCCCTGCTGCACGACGCCACGGTGGACGTCGTGACCCGCTACCGGCCCGGCCGCGCGCACGCACTGCTCGGCGGCGACCTGTACGACATCGTGCAGAGCACCGACGGCGCCGTACACGCGCTCATCGGCGACGTCTCCGGACACGGGCCCGACGAGGCGGCCCTCGGTGTCGCACTGCGCATCGCCTGGCGCACCCTGGTGCTCAGCGGCGTCACCGGCGCCGAACAGATAGCCCGGCTGGAGGAGATCCTGGTGGCCGAGCGCGGCGGACCGCAGGTCTTCGCCACGCTGACGAGCCTCACCAGACGACCGGGGGAACCGCATGTGCGGATGATCCGTGCCGGCCACCCCGGACTGCTGCTGCGCACCGGCGACCGAGTGGAGTGGGTGGAGGTCGACGGCGGTCCCGCGCTGGGCGTCGTACCCGATGCCGCGCGCTGGCCGGTGCGGGAACTGAAGGTGCCGCAGGACGCGGCTTTGGTGCTGTTCACCGACGGGCTCTTCGAGGGACACATCGGCCGTGGCAGGGAGCGGCTGGGCGAGGAAAGGCTGCTGCGTATGGCGCGGGAGGTGGCGACCCTGCCCCCGGACGCCTTCGTCGACGAGCTGATCGAGCGGGCCGAATCACTCGCGGAGAGCCAGGGCGGCCTGGCCGACGACGTGGCCGTGCTGCACCTGCGCTGGAAATGAGACGGGCGAACGAGAACGGTGTCGGAGAACACAGTGGGTGAGGAGACGGGCGACCGGCGCATGGGCCGGCGGCTTACGGTGCAGGGCTGGTTCCACGTGGTCCTGGCGCTGATGGTGCTCATGGTCGTAGGCGGCAGCGTCGTGGGTGCCCGGCTGCTGGAGGAGACGTCGGACGTCACCGACCGGCTGGCCGACCGCTTGCAGCCGGCTCAGACGGAGACGTACCGACTGCAGGCGGGGTTGATCAACCAGGAGACCGGGGCGCGCGGTTACGCCATTGCCGGCGACCGCCAGTTCCTCGCCCCGTACACGCAGGGCAAGGCGGAGGAAGCCCGTGCGGCGGCGCGGCTGCGTGAGCTGATCGGGGACCAGCCCCGGCTGCTCGCGGACCTGGAGGCGGTGGAGCGCCAGGCGGCCGACTGGCGGCGTACCTACGCCGAGCCGCTCGTGGCCGACGTGTCCTCCGGCGAGTCCCGAAAGTCCGTCCGGGCCACGGTGGAGCGGGGGAAGAAGGTCTTCGACGAGATCCGCGACGCCTGGGAGACCCAGAACGCGGACCTCGCCGAGGCCGTGGCGGACGGCAAGGAGGACCTTGCCGGGGCCCGCACCGAGCGCAACGTGATCCTCGGTGCCATGGTGGCGGTCTTTCTGCTGGCCGGTGGGATCCTCGCGGTTCTCGTCAAGGTGCTGGTGGCCCGTCCTGTCAAGGCCCTCAGTCGAGCCTCCCGCCGGGTGAGCGGCGGTGACTTCGACCATGTGATCCTCGGTGGAGGGCCGGCCGACCTCGCCGCGGTGGCGGACGCGGTCGAGGGCATGCGGCAGCGGATCGTCGCCGAGCTCGACGCCTCCTACCGCCAGCAGGAGGTCCTCACCCGGCAGACCGCCGACCTGGACGCGCAGGCAGTGGAACTGCGCCGTTCCAACGCCGAACTGGAGCAGTTCGCCTACGTCGCCTCGCACGACCTGCAGGAGCCGCTGCGCAAGGTGGCCTCCTTCTGCCAGCTGCTGGAGAAGCGGTACGGTGACAAACTCGACGACCGCGGCCGGCAGTACATCGACTTCGCCGTCGACGGGGCCAAGCGCATGCAGGTGCTCATCAACGACCTGCTCACCTTCTCGCGGGTCGGGCGCCTCAATGACGCCCGGGTCGAAGTCGACCTCGACCAGGTCCTCACCAAGGCCCTGGCCAACCTGGACACGGCCATCACGGAGACCGGCGCCCACGTCGAACGACCGGAGCGGCTCCCCAAGGTGGTCGGCGATCCGATGCTGCTGGGCATGGTCTGGCAGAACCTGGTCGGCAACGCCGTCAAGTTCCGGCACCCCGACCGCACCCCGAACGTCGGGATCACCTGCGAAGAGGATGCGGACAGCCCCGGTACCTGGCGACTGTGCGTCACCGACAACGGCATCGGCATTCCTGAGGAGTTCGCGGAGAAGGTCTTCGTCATCTTCCAGCGGCTGCACGGCCGGGACGCCTACGGGGGGACCGGCATCGGACTGGCCCTGTGCAAGAAGATCGTCGAACACCACGGCGGTCACATCCGGCTCGACACCGGCCACACCGGTGGCACTCGCATCTGCTTCACCCTGCCCTCCGGCGACGGCACGGCCGACGGCACCGACTCTCACACCGAGGACAAGACCCTGTCATGACCACCTATGACGCGACCCCCATCGACGTGCTCCTCGTCGAGGACGACCCGGGCGACGAGCTGATGACCCGCGAGGCGTTCGAGGACAACAAGATCGGCAACACCCTGCACGTCGTGCGGGACGGAGAGGAAGCCCTCGACTTCCTCTACCGACGTGGCGGGCACGCCGAGGCTCCGCGGCCCGACCTCATCCTGCTCGACCTCAACCTGCCCAAGTACGACGGGCGTCAGGTGCTGGAGAAGATCAAGTCCGATCAGGATCTGAGCGACATCCCCGTCGTGGTGCTCACCACCTCGTCGGCCGAAGAGGACATTCTCCGCAGCTACAAGCTGCACGCGAACGCCTACGTCACCAAGCCCGTCGATCTGGACCAGTTCATCGCTGCGGTCCGCCAGATCGACGACTTCTTCGTGCAGGTGGTACGCCTGCCCCGGCGCCCGGCCTGACACGACGGTTTGCCTGTACGGTCGCGATGAGCAGCCTCGGTGCTGGTGCTGGTGCTGGTGCTGGTGCTGGTGCTTGGGGCGGCGGGTACGCCCGCGTCGGCCGATTGTCGAAGCCCCCGCGGAAGGAAGCCGGCCCACGTCCGTGAGGACGTCACTCGGGTAGCGGCGACCTCGGGCACGCTGATCGCCGTCATGGCGATCACCGCGGCGACATCCTCCGGGCCCGCGGGGCACCCGCACGCGTACGCGACCCCGGTCCGGCCCTGCTCCAGAACGAACTGCGGGACTTCCCCCGCGCCCTTGCCCTGCTCACCCGGGGGCCGCGCAGCGCTCGACATCATGGGCGATCTCGACCGGGCCACCGCGGAGGAACTCACGTCTGCGCAACGCCGCGCCCGACGCGCACGACACCGACCGAGGGAAACGCCGGCGAGCAGGGCCACGCCGCAGCGGCACGCGCCCCCCGTCCGCCGGCGCAGCCGTGAAGAACCGGCGTTACCTCTCGCCACGTTGCCCGTCCCGCCTCTACGCCCCGCTCCGCACGGCCGGCGAGTGACAGGCTCACCCCCGGTCTCCCCAACCGTCCGGCGCCCAAGGAGAATGACGGTATGAGCGTCGAAGCCGAAGTCACCGTCACCGTGGTCGATGACGTGCGGATTGTTCGGGTCGCCGGAGACTACGACGCCGAAGGGGCCGAAACCCTGGCGCATGCGCTCGCCCTCCCCGCCGAGACCGGCACGTCCGGCACCGTGGTGGACCTCGCCAAGGTGACCTTCGCCGACTCCTCGTTCCTGCACACGCTGCTCGCCGCCCAGTACCGGCACCAGACGTCCGGCATCCCCCTGGTACTCGCCGAAGTCACCCCGCTTCTCCGGCGCTTGCTGGAGCTGACCGACGTCGCCCGTGCCTTCACCGTGGCGCAGACGGTTCCGACCGCCACTGAAACGGTCCACGCCCGCAAGTCCAGCACTCGCCGACAGTGAACGGTGTACATCGCACGGCCCCGGGCAGCCGCGAACCAGGCTTCGCGGGCGAGCGGGATGAAAGGCGTATATGAACACCACGGACACCGAATCCGGTCGGCTGCAGCCGCCCTTCAGCGCCGCGACCGCCCGCGCTCACGTCCGGGAGCTCTTGCTGACCCGTGCCCCCGACACCCTGCCTGTGATCATCGACGACGTCCTGCTCGTGGTCACTGAACTGATCACCAATGCCCAGCGGCACGGAGGTGGCCTGACCGCCTTCGACGTCCGCCTCACGGACGACACCATCACCGTCAGCGTCACCGATGCCTCACCGGACATGCCCCGCGCCATACCGCACAGCCGCCCCTTGGCCCCGGGGGGCTTCGGCTGGACACTGATACGCCGGCTCAGTCGCCACGTGGCGATAACGCCTGCGGCGACGGGAAAGACGATCGAGGCCGTCATCGACACCGGCGCCCGCACCGGTCTGGCCGAAGAACGACGTCACCGGGGCCCTGCCAGCCTTCACTAGCATCGACGACGGCACCGTCGGTGACACACCGAGGTTCGCCACGAGCCGGAGGCCGAGCGCCCCGAGCAGGAACAACCGCGTCGTCGAGAAGGTCATGGCACAGGCCGGCAGCGTGGTCAGTGCTCTTACCGTGCCCTCCCCGGTCGCCGGTCCCGGCAGCCCGTCCTGTCCGGTGCGCTCCGTCTGCCCCGTCGTCACAGACGCACCTTCTCGGGGAGGTAGTCGGATGCGACCCGTCCGAAGTTCCCACGGGGCGGACGTGACGTGAATCACCGCGAGCTGGTCGAGCCGCGAGTCCGGGAACTTCTCGTACTCCCCCCTGACGGGGCGCCGAGACTGCAAGGATGAGCCGCCATGAGTGCTGGGTGGTGTCTCCGCACGACGAGAGCCGCGGTGTTCGCGGCCGTCTGCGTGCTGCTCGCCGCCCTGGGGCACGTCACGATGTCGGACGCCTCGGTACCCTGGTGGGCTCTTGCCGTCCCCCTCGTGATCTGCGGCGGAGCCGCATGGTGCCTGGCCGGTCGGGAGCGCGGGCTTCTTCCGGTCTCCTTCGCCGTGGTGGCGGCCCAGACGGCGCTGCACGAGTGGTTCTCCTACGCTCAGGCGCTGTCGACGTCGCCCATGCACATGGACGGCCCGCCCGAGTTCACGCCGTCCGGCTACCGTCCGGGCGCCACGACTCACACCGGTCATGCCGTGCACTCCCTGACCGACGGCGAATCCGCCATGGGAGCGACGGACGTCATGGACCCGGCGACGGGAATCGGTCATACGGTGAGCGGCGGGATGTCCTCCACGGGCATGCTCGCGGCCCACTTGCTGGCCGCCGTCCTGACCGGTCTGTGGCTCGCACACGGCGAACGCGCGACCTTCCGCGTTCTGCGGGCCGTCGCCGGGCGGTTGGCCGCTCCGCTGCGGCTGCTCCTCGCTCTTCCCGAGCCTTCGTGCCGTCCGCGCGTCGTCCTGAGCCGTGGGCGTTCGGACCGCCGGCCGCGCCGGCCGCTCCTGGTGTACGTGATCACTTCTCGGGGCCCGCCTGAAGGGACCGCTGTCGTCTGAGACAGCAGGTTCCCCGACAGCGTTCCGGTCCTCCCCGGCCCCGGACGGCTTCGGGTTTCGGGGCACGCCGAGAGTCCGGCGTTCTCCCGCCTTCCCCTTCCCCCACCCGACTGGTGCGCACCTCGAGCGAGCCGCCCGGTCCGGTCCCCGGATGCCCGCCCGCCGGCCGTCCGGTCCCCCCCCGAAAGGGACATCAGGTGATCAGTCCAGCCCTGTCCGCCGCATGCGGCAAGACCCATCGACCCGCGAGAACGCCCGAGGAGCGGACACCCGCCGACGAGTTGGTCACGGCCTGGGCGCTCACTGCCCGCGGTGGCGATCCGGAAGCCGTCGAGAGGTTCGTCGGCGCCCTGCACCGAGACGTCCGGCGCTTCGTCGCGTACCTCAGTGCCGACCCGCAGGCCGCCGACGACCTCGCACAGGACACCTTCCTGCGGGCCTTGGGCAGCCTGCACCGTTTCGAGGGCCGCTCCTCCGCCCGGGTCTGGCTGCTGTCCATCGCCCGCCGAGCGGTGATCGACAACTACCGCTACGCGTCGGCCCGGCCGCGTCTCGCCGACGTCGACGACTGGCAGGATGCCGCCGAACGCGCCCAGGAGCGCGGTCTGCCGGGCTTCGAAGACGGCATCGCCCTCGCCGATCTGCTGTCCGCCCTGCCCGCCGAACGCCGCGAGGCATTCGTCCTCACCCAACTCGTCGGTCTCCCTTACGCGGAGGCGGCCGAGCTGAGTGGTTGCCCGGTCGGGACGGTCCGGTCGAGGGTCGCCCGGGCCCGTGCCGCACTGGTGGACCTGCTGGAGGACGCGGAACGGCCCGCCGCTCAGAGGGCTTCGGCCTGACCGTGGCCCGGCCGGGCGGGGTCCCCCCGGTGTCGGTGCTCGTGCACCGGGTGTCAGGATGGGGCGCCATGTCGGTCGGAGGGTTTCTGCGTGTGCTGCGGGCCGCGGTGTTCGCCGCCGTCTGCGTGGTGCTCGCCGCCCTCGGACACGTGCTGATGTCGGGGGAGGGGCTGCCCGGGTGGGTCCTCCTCTCCGGCGCCTCGGCCGTCGGGGCCGTCGGCTGGGCCGTCGGGGCCCACGAGCGGCGTCGCCGTACGGTGGCCGGTCTGACCGTCGGCGTGCAGGCCTGCCTGCACCTCGCCTTCACCCTCGCGCAGTCCGGCGGCCGGCCCGCTACCACACCGGACCGTACGCGGTCCCTTCGGCAGTGGGCCGACCAGTTCCTCTGCGGCCCGGCCCCGACACCCGCCCAGGCTGCCCGGGCCCATGACATCGCGAAAGCCGCGGGTCCGCACCACCCGGAGCACGCGGGCACCCACGGGGCCGACAGCCTGGCGTCGGTCGGCCACGGCATGGCCTCCCTCGCCGGAACGGGCGGCGCGCATGACATGACGCACATGGCCGGCATGTCCTCCTGGGGCATGCTGGGCGCCCACTTGCTGGCCGCTCTGCTGTGCGGACTCTGGCTGGCCCAGGGCGAGAGCGCGCTCTTCAAGACGGTCCGCGCCTGCGCGGACCGCGCGTTCGTGCCGTTGCGGCTGGTCCTGGCCGTGCTCTGCCCCCCTCCCGCTCCGCCCTCTCCCCGGCCGGCCCCGCGGCCGAGGTGGCGGCTGCGGCAGCTCCTGCTCGTCCACGTCCTCACCACCCGGGGCCCTCCCGGGGAGACCGCTGTCGTCTGACAGCCGGAACACCGCCACCGCCCTCCGCGCGGCCGCGGTCTCCCGTCCGCGCCACCGCGCGGCGGGACTCTCCCCGTCACCCGTGCCTCCGCCGACGGTCACCGTGCCGTGCCCGGCCGGTGTGCGCGGGACTCAGGAAGGACCCACAGCACTATGACCCCTGCCCTGCCCACCGCGACCGATGACACGGTCACCGCCTGGGCGCTCGCCGCCGCCGCGGGCGACAGCGAGGCGGTCGACCGCTTCGTCCGGGAGCTGCAACGCGATGTGCGCCGCTACGTGGCGTACCTCGCCGACGACGTGCAGGCGGCGGACGATCTGACCCAGGACACGTTCCTGCGCGCCCTCACGGCACTGCCCCGGTTCGAGGGGCGTTCGTCGGCGCGCGTGTGGCTGCTGTCCATCGCCCGCCGGGCCGTCGTCGACAGTCTGCGCCGCGCCGCGTGCCGGCCCCGGACCGCCTGCACCGACGACTGGCAGGCCGCTGCCGAACGCGCCCAGCCGACGGGGCTTCCCGGCTTCGACGAGGGCATCGCGCTGTGGGAGCTGGTCGACTCGCTGCCCGGTGAGCGCCGTGAGGCATTCGTCCTGACCCAGCTCCTGGGGCTGCCGTACGCGGAGGCCGCCGAAATGAGCCGGTGCCCGGTCGGCACGGTGCGTTCCCGGGTGTCCCGCGCCCGGACGGCCCTGGCCGAGTGGGCCGCGGACGAGTCCGTCCCCCGCCACCCGGCGGAGCGGGCCGCGGCCTGACGCCCCGGCCAGAGCCTTCCGGCCGATGCCCGGCGCCCTAGGGGTGTCGTTTGGATCTTGCCGGGGTCGCGGGGTCCGGTACGCGCATCTGCGGCGTTGTCGTCGGTTGCCGACTCCCCCACGCTCGACTGCGCTCGCGCGGGGGGACCCCCGTCGCGTCGACGCGGCGGGGGGACCCCCGTCGCGTCGACGCCCTCCTCCGCCTTGCAGCTGCACGCACCAGACCCCGCTCGGGTCGGCCACAGGGCACCGCCGGCCGGGGCCGGCCTGATCCAAACGACACGCCGTAGGGGGCAACAGGCATCGGCCGGAACTCCCCGCCGGTACCGAGCCGTTGCGCGACGTGCGTCACATTCGGCTCGGGGAACTCGCGGCGGCCTCTCTCCGACTCCTCCTGCGAGCACCACTTCGGTCGGTCGACACCGGGAGAGAAGAGAGACGCACATGTCGGAGAGCCCACCGCTGCCGGACACACCGGTGACGCCACCGTCGAGCGCAGCGGCCGAAGTCGTGCCGCCCCGGTCGGGAGACGTCACCAAGCCCGTGACGGCGACCGGTGCCGGCAGCGGGACGACGCGGGCAAGTCTGCGTCCCCTGCTGCTGCGCCTGCACTTCTACGCCGGTGTGGTCGTCGGCCCGTTCCTCCTCGTCGCCGCGGTGACCGGACTCGCCTACACGGCCGCACCGCAGATCGAGTCGGTCCTCTACGAGCACGAGTTGAAGGTGACGCCGCGGGGCTCGGCGGAACCGCTCGCCGAGCAGGTGGCCGCGGCCGAACGCGCCGTCCCGGACGGCACGCTGCTGTCGGTGACCAAGGGGGCCGGCCCCACCGACTCCACCCGCGTCACCTTCGGCAAGGACGGGCTGGCCGAGGGCTACACACTGACCGCGTTCGTCGACCCGTACGACCACGAGGTACTGGGCACCCTGGAAACCTTCGGCCAGTGGCTGCCGGCGCGAGCGTGGCTCGACGACCTTCACCGGAACCTGCACCTGGGCGAGTTCGGCCGCAACTACAGCGAACTCGCCGCCAGCTGGCTGTGGGTGGAGGTGCTCGGCGGACTCGCCCTGTGGGCCGGCACTCCGCGCAACCGGCAGCGGTTGCGGCGTCTGGTGGTGCCGGACGGTGGTGCCAAGGGGCGGCGACGCACGATGTCGTGGCACGGTGCGGTGGGACTGTGGGCCTCGGTCGGCCTGCTCGGCCTGTCGGCGACCGGCCTGACCTGGTCCGGTCACGCGGGCGCGAGCATCGGAGAGGTGCAGGACGCGCTGGGCGGCTCCACACCCGCGGTGTCCACCGCGCTTCCCGCCGTCGGCAGCGGAAAGGAAGATGCCGGGAGAACGAGGGACGTCGGCATCGACGCGGCGGTGGCCGCCGCGCAGGACGCCGGCCTGCGCGGCGTGCTGGTCGTCACCCCGCCATCCGAGGCCGGAACCGCGTACGTCGTGAAGGAGAACACCCGTTCCTGGCCCGTACGGCAGGACTCGGTGGCGGTCGCCCCGGCCACCGGCGAGGTGACCCAGACCCTGCGTTTCGACGACTTCCCCGTACTGGCCAAGCTGACGAGCTGGGGCATCAACGCCCACATGGGTCTGCTCTTCGGCCTGGTCAACCAGATCGTTCTGGCGCTGCTCGCGATCGGGCTGATCGCGATGATCCTCTGGGGGTACCGCATGTGGTGGCTGCGCCGTCCGACCCGCAGCGAGGGTTTCGCTCTCGGCCGTGCGCCGGCGCGCGGCGCCTGGCGGCGGATACCGGGACGCGTCCTGGCCCCCGCCTTGGTGCTCGCCGCCGTCATCGGCTACTACCTGCCCCTGTTCGGGCTGCCGTTGCTGGTGTTCCTCGTCGTGGACGTGACGGTGGGCGTGGTGCGGCGACGCGGGACGGGGGCCGGCGCGTGATCGCCGCGAACGGACTCCGCTGGATTCTGACGCTGATGTTCGCCGCACCCGCACTGTACGGGCTGTGGCGGCTGGTCCGGCCGACGACGGGCCTCACCGGACGGGTGGGGCACCTGCTGCACGCCGCGATGGGTGTCCTCATGATCGCGATGGCCTGGCCGTGGGGCATGGACCTGGCCGTGGCGCCCCAGGTGGTCCTGTTCGCGGCGGGTGCGCTGTGGTTCGTTGCGGCCTCCTTGGTCTGGCCCGGTGAGCGCTCCAGGTCCGGAGCGGTGAGGGCCGCCTGGCCGCACGCCCTCATGATGGGCGCCATGGCCTGGATGGTCGCGGCGATGGGAACTTCGGGCGCGATGGCGGGTCACGGGGGCGGTACGGGCCACGGCGGGCACGAGGGCCACGCGGCCTCCGGATCGGGTCTCGCCTCCATGAGTCTCACCGCCACGGGACCGAGCGTGGCGTCCGCCCTGCTCGCGGTGGCCCTGACCGCGATCGGTCTGGTCTGGCTCGCCCGGGCCCTCGACCTCGCCCGGGTACGGGCGCCGTTGCCCGCGGGCGGTCCGGCACCGGCCGGTACGGACACCACCGCCGCACTCGACCCGGCCTGCCACGCGGTGATGGCCCTGGGGATGGCGGTGATGTTCGCCCTGTTCGCGTAGGGAGTGACCGGGCGGTGTCCCCGCAGGACGTGGCGGGCACCTGCGGGTACGGTCCCGGCACACCCGCTGTCCTGCCCGGTGACGGGCGTCACATTCATCCGGGGGAACTCACGTGCCGACGCGTCCGACTCCTGTACCGGTGCGGCCCGTTCCAGTCCAGTGGGAGCCGTGCGACGCGCGAGCCGATCGGGAGAGTCGACAGATGGCGCAGACACGGCAACCCGCTTCCCGCGCACCGGACGGCCTGGTGCAGCGCATCCTGCCGCCTCCCGCCCTGTGCGGGTTCCTCGTGCTGCTGGTACTGGCGTTCGCCGCCTCCTACGCCGTCGGCAGGGGCGTCGGTCCCGTCGCCCCCGGCATGCACGGCCCCGGGATCACCCAGGGCGGTCATGGGGACGGCGGCACGGGCATGGAAGACGACGACATGGGCGGCATGAACCACGGGGGCGGGCACTGATGGCCGGCGAACCGACGTCCGTACAGGAGGTGACCGACCTCGCTGTCGGCGGCATGACCTGCGCGGCCTGCGTGACGCGGGTGGAGAGGAAGCTGGCCAAGCTGGACGGTGTCAGCGCGAGCGTGAACCTCGCCACCGGGCGGGCCCGTGTGCACCATCCTGCCGAGGTGCTCCCGGAGCAGCTCGTGGCCGCCGTCGAACAGGCCGGATACACCGCCGCGCTGCCCCAATCCGTCGAAGAGCGGCGCCGCGGGAGCGATGACGATGCCGGGACGGAGGCACAGCGGGAACGCGACCGGCTGACGGTCACGGCCCTGCTCGCCGTCCCCGTGCTGGTCCTGTCCATGGTCCCCGCCTGGCAGTTCCGCAACTGGCAGTGGCTGTGCTTCGTGCTCGCCGCGCCCGTCGTGGCCTGGGGAGCCTGGCCCTTCCACCGGCGGGCGGCGCGGGCACTGCGGCACTCGACGTCGACCATGGACACCCTGGTGTCGCTGGGCGTGGTGGCCTCCTTCGCCTGGTCCTCCTATGCGTTGTTCCTCGGCGGCGCCGGTGATCCGGACCTGCGGATGCCCTTCAGCCTGGTGCCGACGGCGTCGGACGGCGTCGCCCACATCTACCCGGAGGCCGCCGTCGGCGTCCCCCTGTTCGTCCTGGCGGGCCGGTACCTGGAGGCGCGGGCCCGCCGTGGCACCGGAGCGGCCCTGCGCGCACTGGCGGAGCTGGCCGTCAAGGAGGTCGCCGTGCGCGACGGCACGGGCGGGCGCCGCATCCCGATCGAGGAGCTCCGGGTGGGGCAGGTCTTCGTCGTGCGGCCCGGAGAACGCGTGGCGACCGACGGCACGGTCGTCGAGGGCAGTTCGGCCGTCGACCTCTCCCTGGTCACCGGGGAGAGCGAACCGGCCGAGGTCGCTCCCGGTACGGCCGTGATCGCCGGCAGCGTGAACGTCGGCGGCCTGCTGGCGGTGCGGGCCACCGCGGTCGGCGCCGACACCCGGCTTGCCCGCATCACCCACCTGGTCACCGAGGCACAGGCGGGCAAGGCGCGGGCACAGCGCCTCGCCGACAAGGTCGCCGGCGTCTTCGTCCCGGTCGTGCTCACCCTGGCCGCCACCGTCCTCGGCTTCTGGCTCGGCGCCGGAGCCGACCCCCAGGCGGCGATCACCGCCTCCGTGGCCGTCCTGGTCGTCGCCTGCCCCTGCGCCCTCGGTCTCGCCACCCCGACCGCCCTGATGGCAGCCACCGGCCGCGGCGCCCAACTCGGCGTCCTGGTCAGCGGCCCACAGGCCCTGGAAGGACTGCGGCACATCGACGTCGTGGTCCTCGACAAGACCGGCACCCTGACCTCCGGGCACATGAGCGTCGCCCGGGTCACGGCGATGCCCCGGGGCATCGGCGAGGAGCAGGCGGTCAGGCTGGCCGGTGCGGTCGAACAGGGCTCCGAGCACCCCTTGGGCCAAGCCGTCACGGCGTACGCCCGGCGCACCATGCCGACGGGGTCGCTGCCGGAGGTGACCGACTTCGCCGCTCTGCCGGGACGTGGTGTGCGGGGCAGGGTTGAGGGACGCCTGGTGGAGGTCACGGCTCCGGACGACGAGCTGCCCGTACCGCTCGACGAGGCGATGTCCGGCGCGGAGTCGGCCGCCCACACGCCCGTCGTGGTCCGCGTCGACGGGGTGACCGAGGGGCTCATCGAGGTCGGCGACGTACTGCGGCCGGGCAGCTACCGGGCCGTGGACCGGCTGCGGCGCCTGGGCGTACGGCCGGTACTGGCCACCGGAGACCGGGAGGCACCCGCCCGCGCCGTCGCCACCGCCCTGCGCATCGACGACGTACACGCCCGCCGCACCCCCGAGGACAAGGCCCGGCTCGTCCGCGAACTACGGGAAGAGGGCCACCGGGTCGCCGTCGTCGGCGACGGAGTCAACGACGCCGCGGCCCTGGCCGGGGCCGACCTCGGCATCGCGATGGGCACCGGCACCGACGCGGCGATCGGAGCCGCCGACGTCACCCTGGTCCGCGGAGACATCGACGCCCTCGCCGACGCTGTCCGCCTCTCCCGCAGCACGCTGGCCACCATCCGGGTCAACCTGCTGTGGGCCTTCGGATACAACGTCGTGACCATGCCGCCGGCCATGGTCGGCCTGCTCAGCCCCATGCCGGCCGCCGCGGTGATGTCCGTCAGCTCACTCCTCGTGGTCGGCAACAGCCTGCGGCTGCGTGCCTGGCAGCCGGCACGGACCCGCAGCCGTCCGTCCGCCTCGCCCGCCCGCGGGGAGAGCCTTCAATGACCACCTCCGCCTGGACACCCACGCCGCGCCGACTCGCGGACACGGCTCTGGCCGCCCTGGCACCGATCTGCGCCTGCGTGTTGGCCCTGGGCGCTCTCGCGGTCTGGACCGCCACGGGCAACGCCGGCACCCCCGCACGCGTCGGCGTCACCGACGCACGGCTCTTCCTCCCGTCCCGAGGAGTCCCGGAGACAGCGGCGTTCTTCAAGATCACCAACACCGGGGGCGCCCAGGACCGGCTGGTCGGGGTGACGTCGTCCGAGGTTCCTGAGGGCATCTCGCTCAGCAGCCACCGGATGACCGCCGGCGGAGCCGCTTACCGCCGGTCCACGGAGTCACTCCCCGTCCCCGCCGAAGGCACCCTCGACATGTCGCCGCTCAGCAGCGACGTGACCGTCCCGGCCGCGGCACGCTGGCAGGCGGGCGATCTGGTGCCCTTCACCCTTCACTTCGAACACAGCGGACGCATGGAGGTGCTGGCGGTGGTCGTCCGGCCCGGATCCTGAGGACGCCGGGAACATCCGGGTCCCCCACGGGTCGGAGACGCTGCTTACGGCACCGTGGGCGTCTGGGCAGTGAAGCCCAATGGCTTCCGAGAAGCCGAAGCCGGTTCACCGTGACCGGAAGGCGGCTCGTGGGGGCAGCGCACACGAAACGGCTGGTATTACTGGTGCATGCAGGAAGAGACCGCACGCTCCGCGATCGACATGTTCATCTCCGCGTTCAACGCCTCGGACGACACCTATGTGACAGCCCTGCTCTCCCAGGCCCTGACCTCGGACGTGGTCTTCTGGGGACCGTTGGGTCGCAGCGAGGGAATCGCGGAGGTCGAGCGGTTCGTGCTGGACATCAGGCGCCACCCGGCGGGGACCGGCACCATGGTGCGCTGCTCAGCGGTGGACATGCCTGACGAATGGGCCCGGTACCGGTGGGTCTTCAGCACACCTGACGGCGGCCCCCGCCTGGCGGGAACGGACGTCGTCCATCTGCGACGGAGCCTCATCGACCAGGTCATCGTCTTCGCGGGGGACATCGAGCCGGCCGCTTCCTGAGCAGGCCGTTTCCTGAGCCGGCCGCTTCCTGGGCCGGCCTTTCTCTGAGCCATCCTTCTGTGGCCGTCGCTCTCGTTGAAGCGGTGGAGCACCTCGCACACGGTGTCCTCGTCGGCCTGGACCGGCTGGGCGATCACCGGCACCCGGTCCCCACCCGCCGAGGAAGCCCGCAGGGCCGACGTCGCGTGCCCGGTGGCGCCCCGCACGGGCACCGTCACGGTGCTCGGCGGCCGCGCGTGGCCGGACGCCCGTTCAGTCCCTGTCCGTCACGATCGCCTGAACAGCGCGGCCGTAGTGGCGGGCCACCGTGTCGGTGTCGGCCGAGGCGAGGGGTTCGAGATGCGCCACGTAACGCATCATGGCGAGCCCGACGAGCTGCGTGGCGACCATGCTCGTGCGGAGCATCGCGTCCTCGCCCGTGATCACCCCGCCGAGTGCGCGCGCCAGGATGCCGGTCGCGGTCTCACGGAGCCGGGCGGCGGCGGCACGGTGGATGGCGGCCGAGCGCACCATGGTCATGAGTGCCGGACGTGACGACACGTCGTCCCACACCGACAGGTGGGCGCGCACCACGCGTTCCCCGATCCCGTCCAGTCCGCCCTGCGCCGCGGCGGTGATGGCCTCCTCGATCTTCCCCGGCAGTTCCAGCGCCTGGAGGAACAGGTTCTCCTTCGTGCCGTAGAAGTGGTGCACCAGCGACTGGTCCACCCCCGCCGTCTCCGCGATGCGGCGCAGGCTGGTCGCGTCGAAACCGCGCTCGGCGAAGCAGACCCGTGCCGCGGTCAGGATCGCCTCCCGCGTACGGGTCTCCCCGGGCCGCCTGCCCCCGGCGTGCTTCGTGGCCTGACCAGCCGCCTGACCAGCCGCCTGACCAGCCGCTGGACCTGCCGCCTGACCGGCCGCCGCAGCCGTCCCCGCCGTGTCCCCGGTCTGCTCGCGGCCGGAACCAGCCACCTCACGCGTATCGCTGACGCTCTCCATGCCCCCATCATGCCCGCTCCGAACGACGCGGCCTAAAACTCATCACCCGATGAACTCATTGCTTGATGAGTTATATAGTGAAGTCGTCGGCGTCACCGAGCGTGCCCGGCCGCCGGTGTCCGCTCCGCGCGCCCCGATCTGCGGGCCGAGTCGGACGCCTCCGCACTTCGTCCGCCGTTCCGCCCCGTCTGCCAGGGCGGAACACCTCTACGGAACGGTTGCCATGTCTGCCAACCTCGACGCCGCCACCACCTCACAGCCGAGTGGCAACACCCCGGAAGCCGGACCGCCCGGTGGCCGGGGGCTCGTGGCGAAACTCGCCGCCATCGTCGTCGGCCTGACCGCCGCGATCACCCTCATGCTGTGCGCCTTCGGTCTGCCGTCCGCCAACGGCGGCCCCCACCACGTTCCGCTCGGCGTCACGGGCCCGGAGTCCGCGGTGGCCGCCGTGCAGAAGCAGCTCCCCGGCGACGACTGGGAGGTCACGGCGTACGACAACTCCCGTGACCTGGTCCGTGCCGTCGAGGAGCGCGACGCCGCAGGCGGCCTCGCCTTCGACGAGGACGGCATGACCGTCTACACGGCGACGGCGGGCGGCCAGATGATCAGCAACGCGATCAGCGGGCTCGGCACCGCGCTCGCCGGTCAGCAGCACGTCTCCGCGACCGTCCACGACGTGGTGCCCTTCCCGAAGGACGACCCGCGGGGCACCGGACTCGCCTCCGCTGCGCTGCCGATGATCTTCGGTGGCATGCTGCCCGCCATCGCCCTGCTCCAGTTCTTCCCCGGCCACGCCAACCTGCGGACCCGGCTCGCCGGGGTCGTCGCCTTCGCGCTGGCCGGTGGAGCCGCCGTGACCGCCGTCCTCCAGTTCGGTATCGGCACCCTCGACGGCAACTACTGGGTCACATCCCTCGGCCTCGGGCTGGGCATGGCCGCGCTCGCCGTCCCGTTCCTCGGGCTGGAGTCGCTGCTCGGATACGCCGGGTTCGGTGTGGGCTCCGTCGTGATGATGTTCCTCGGCAACCCGCTCTCCGGCCTCACCACCGGCCCGTACTGGCTGCCCGACGGCTGGTCGACGCTCGGTCAGCTCCTGCCGCCCGGCGCCTCCGGCAGCCTGCTGCGCGCCAACGCCTTCTACGACGGGACCGGCGCGGGCGGCCCGGCACTCGTCCTGGGCCTGTGGACCCTCGCCGGCGTCGCCCTCATGTACGCCGCGGACCGTCGTCGCAACGGGAAGGCAGGCAGCAAGGCCGGCGACACTCCGGCGGTGTGAGGAGTTGGTAGGACGTCGGGCCGGGACCCGAGCGGCCGACCCGCCGCACGAGGCGCGCCACCGTGGGAAATACTCTGCGTATGAGCCCTCGCACTTCCCCGGTCAGCCCGCCGATCACGATACGGAGGGCCGTCGCGCGGGATGCCAAGCGGCTCACTCGGCTCGTGCGCGGCTCAGGCGCCTACGCGGGGCAGTACGCGGCCGCGGTCGCGGGCTACCGGGTCGGGCCCGACTACATCGAGGCCCATCGTGTCTTCGTGGCCGTCGGTGCCGACGGCGAGGGCGGCCGGGTCCTCGGGTTCTACTCGCTCGTCCTCGTTCCACCGGAGCTCGACCTGCTGTTCGTCGCCGACGAGGCGCAGGGACGGGGTATTGGACGGCTGCTCGTCGCGCACATGCGGTCGGAGGCCCGAGCCGCCGGGCTCGACCGAGTCAGGGTCGTGTCGCACCTCCCCGCCGAGGGTTTCTACCACCGCGTCGGTGCGGTACGCACCGGGACCGTGCGCGCGAGTCCCCCCGCGGTGCCCTGGGACCGCCCCGAATTCGAGTTCCGCGTCGATTCGCAGTGACGCGGGCCGCCCGGGTGCCGCCGTCTCCAGGGCACCGCAGGGGCTCACGCCAGGTCGGCGAGCAGGTCTCCTGCGGTCACGCGGGTCAGGGTCCGCGGCGCATCGCCGGTGCCCGGGAAGAGCCGGTAGGCCGTGCCCGTCGCGCCCGGCGGCTGGACGTCCCCGTGGACCGTCGCGAGGAAGATCCGCCTGCCGGCGGCGAGACCGGCCGCGGCCGCGTCGGGGTCGACGTGCTCGTGACGCTCCTCGGCGTCCTTCAGCGACGACACCCTCACGGCGAACGCGGCCGCGGTCTCGTCGGGGCGCCGACGGTAGCGGAGCAGGGCGGCTCCGCTTCCCGGGACACCACCGCCACCTGCGAAGAGAGCGCGGCCGCCCGCCAGACGGAGAGGTCCCACAGGGTGACCCGGCCCCCCGAGGTGAACTGCTGCCAGAGGTCCGCGGCCACCACGGCCAGATCGTCCCCGCCGTGCGAACGGACGCTCTGGAAGCCGCCCGTGGCCGGCAGGTGGATGTCGGTCCACAGCGCCCGCCGCCGGCCCAGGTCGACGATCATCGGCAGGCACACCTTCGAGTCGCCCGCCAGGTCGAACCGCTGCCGGACCGTGCGCGGGTCGTAGGACGCGTCGCGTGGGCCGTGCGCGGGCAGGGCCATGAATCCCGCGAACGCGTCCGGCAGTTCTTCGAACGGGATGTTGTTGAAGCTGAAGACCAGCGGGACGGCGTAGACGTCACCGCGCCGCGCGAGGCGCTCCAGGTCCAGGTCGACGTACTCGGTGGCACCGAGCGGTGCCGGGGCCGACGTGAGGTCGCCGGAGTGGACCGCCGCGTCCCGGCCGTGCACCAGGTTCGTGTAGTCGCACAGGCCGGTGAACTTCCACCCGGCGTCGAAGAACGCGACGGACAGGTCCAGGTCGGTGCGGTTGCCCTGCGGTTCGGTCCAGTGCAGGAAGAGCCGGAGTACGCCGCCCTCGGGGAGCGCCTGGGTGCTGCCACGCCCCACGGTCACCAGGGCCTTCGCCGCGGTCCGCTCGGTGAACGGCACGACGAGGTCGGCCAGCCCGGCGTCCAGCACCGACAGCTCGTACGGCTCCCCGGCGGCGAACCTGCGCAGCAGTTCCCCCTCCAACGACGTGACCACGTCCGACACCAGTGAGGTGGGAAGCGCGGGGCGCCGCTCGGGCACGGACAGGGCCCGGGTGACGTCCCCGCGCGGGAAGAACACCCGGCGGTCACCGTCGCGGTCCTCGGTGCGCACCCGCAGCGCCCCGAGCGCCGACAGCAGCGGGCCCGGCCCCACCTTCGCCAGCCCGCGCCGAAGAGCCGACGCCAGTTCGGGGACCAGCACGTCACCGGTGTGCAGGCGCAGCAACACGTCCAGCCGGCGCACCAGTTCACCGGGGCGTTCCCCGGCGAGGGCCGACGCGCGTCCCGCGTCGCCCTCGGCCAGAGCCTGCTCCAGCCGTCCCGACCAGGTGGCCGGGCGGATCCGCGTACCTGTCACACGCACGGCGTCCGGGTACCCGGCGGCCGTGCCGAGCAGGGCGGCGCCGAACGCGGTGCCCGGATCCACCGGGGTGTCGCGCAGCACCGCGAAGGCGAGGGCGGCCCGGGGATGCCGGGTGTGCCGCTCGAAGGGGTGCAGGACCTCCGCGGCCCGCTTCCACGCCGTGGGGTGCCGCAGCACGTCCTCCACCAGAAACGGCGTCGGCAGGCCGTCGAGGACGGAGAGCAGATCGCGGCGCAGGGAGCGCGGGACGTTCGTGAAACGCGACGGCGTCACCAGCCCGGCGTCACCGCCGCCGATCACGGCGAGCAGACGCAGCACGTTGGTGGCGGTGGTGAGCCGCTCGGTCAGCAGGTCGCGCAGGGGCAGTCCCGGCGGCGCCTCGCGCACCAGCGCGCCCAGCACCAGCGCCTTGGTCTCGCGGACCGGGATATCCTCGGGCAGCAGGCCCCGCCCGGCCGGGGTGAGCGGCAGCAGGGTCACCAGGTCGTAGCGGTCCTGAGGGGAGAGCGGAGTGCGGCGGGCCAGCAGGGCGTCCACCGCCGAGGTCGCGTCGGCGGCCAGGGCGGTGCCCAGGCGCAGCAGCCGCAAGGGGCCCGGTACGGCCGCCTTGGCGGCGCCGACGGCACGGACCGGGCGCAGGAAGGGGTCGTCGGCGTCGATGCGGCGGTGGCACAGCGGGCAGCCCGCGTAGTCGGACCCGTCCCAGCACAGCCGGCACACCAGGTGCGCGCAGGGGGACACGGGCAGGACGGTGCGCGCCTCGCCGCACAGCACGCAAGGGTGGTCCGGCTGCTGGAGCAGGTAGGCGAAGACCCGGTCCACGTACAGCGCTTCGGTGTCGCGCGGCAAGGTACGCGGGAAGCGGCGGAAGAGCGGGGTGTGGGTACGGTCGGAGCCGAGCAGGTCGTCGACCAGTCCGACCGTGCGTAGGTGCGCGGCCGCCAGCTCCTCGGAGTCCAACGAGGCCAGGACCTCGTGCAGTTGCGCGGAGACGACGTGGCCACGGCCGAGCAGTTCGGCCTCGAGCCGGCGCAGTGCCGGTCCCGTCCCGCCGCCCGGCTCGGACCCCCGGTCCACGTACACGGTCTGGTCACGGCGCAGCAGTACGGACTCGGCAGCGAGCAACAGGAAGCCCTCCACGACGGCTCAACACGGAAGAGACGGAAGAACGGGGGCGGAGAGTGGGCGCGCCGGGTCTTTTCAGGAAGGTGAGAAGGATGCACGCCGGGGAGCCGCCCCCGTCGTCGCTCATCCCATCACAGGCTCGCGTCACCGCCAACGCATTTACCGGCCCGCCGGTGGAGCGCACAGGGGAAGGGCCAGCCGGTCCGGCGGGTGAGCCGGGCCGGCCGGCCCCTGTCCGGGCCGGTCAGTGGTGGCCGTGCGGCCGCAGCCACTGCGGCCGGTGCGCGGCGGGGCGCCGGTGTCCGGCCGGCTCGGCCGCGTCGTTCGTGCTGCCCCGGCCTTCCAGCCGGCCGGCCATCGCGTCGCGCTCGGCGGCGGCCTGCTCGGCGGTCTCCCGGTCCCTGCGGCGCTTCTTGCCGCGGTGGCGTGCCAGGACGGTCCCGGCCAGGAGCATCCACATGCCCATGCCGAAGATCAGGGTCAGGGCGATGCCGCCGAGAAACGCCCCGAGCGTACTGATCGTGAATGGCTCGCTCCCGAGCAGGGTCACGGTGTAGTCCGGACCGCCGGACAGGTTGTACGCGATCAGCAGGCCTGCGAAGGCGGCGGCGCCCGCCATCAGCAGGAGACCCAGCACCAGCATGTTCCTCACCTCGTCGCACGTGGATGTCCTCCACCCGGGTCACCATGAGGAATGGGGCAAAACGCACAATCTAGACATCGCCCCGGGTTCGTGCCGGATACACCCCGTACGTAACGGGATGTCACCCCGGCCTCCGGCGAGGTGCGGGGGCGTTCTAACCTGGCCGTCGAGTGCCGCTGCGGGCCGGCCGGCCCGCGCCCCCGATGCCCCGGAGTAGGAGACCAGTCTGTGGATCTGCGAGCTGCCCTGGCCGCACACCGCCTCGTCGCCATCGTGCGCGGAGACGACGCCGACGCCGCGCTGCGCACCGTGCTGACGCTGGCGGAGGAGGGCGTGGAACTCATCGAGGTGTCGTTGACCGGCAAGGACGCCCTCCAGGTCATAGAACGCGCCAGAGCGGCCCTCGGCCCCGACCGGCCCCTGGGCGCCGGGACGGTCCTCAGCGCGGACGACGCGGTGGCCGCCCACCGGGCCGGCGCCGACTTCGCGGTCACGCCGGGGCTGGGGGAGGGGGTCACGGCGGCCCGCGAACGGGGCATGCCCGTCCTGGCCGGTGTCATGACGCCCACCGACGTCATCACCGCGCGCGCCCTCGGCGCCACCGCGCTGAAGATCTTCCCGGCGGCCCAGGCGGGTGGACCCGCCTACGTGAAGGCGTTGCGCGGCCCCTTCCCGCACGAGACCCTCGTGCCCGTCGGCGGTGTCGACGAGGCGGCGGCCCGTGCCCATCTGGCGGCGGGTGCCACCGCGGTCGGGGTCGGCTCCCCGCTGATCGGCGACGCCGCGGACGGAGGCAGCCTCGACGGCCTCCGCACCCGTGCCCGCGCCTTCCGCGCCGCCGTACGGGAGCTGCGGCCGTGACCGGCGCGCGGCCCGCGCCTGAGGAGCACGACGACACCCCCGTACGCGGGCCCGTGGAGGGCGCGGCCGGTCCGGCCGGGGGGCACTGGCGGCCGCCGCGGGGACCGGTGGTGTGTGTGGGGGAGACCATGGCGGCCATGGCCCCGGCCCCGCCGGACTCGCTGGACGACACCGAGTCCCTGCGCCTGTCGGTGGCGGGCGCCGAGTCGAACGTGGCCGTGTACCTCGCGGACCTGGGCCTGCCCGTCTCCTGGGTCTCGGCGCTCGGCGACGACGCGCTCGGCCGGCGGGTTCGGGCGGCCGTCGCGCGGGCGGGCGTGGACGTCTCCGGCGTACGCACCGACCCGGCACGGCCGACCGGCCTGCTCCTGAAGGAGCCGGGCGCCGCCGGGACCCGCGTGCACTACTACCGCCGGGGTTCGGCGGCTTCGGCGCTCGGCCCCGACGTCCTGGACGACGAACGGTTCGGCGGGGCCGCCCTCCTCCACCTGACCGGGGTGACCCCGGCGCTGTCCCCGTCCTGCCGGGCCCTGGTGGAACGGGCCCTGCGCACTCCGCCGGCGCGGCGCACCCACGCCGTCAGCTTCGACGTCAACCACCGCCCCGCGCTGTGGCCGCCGGACACGGCCGCCGCGGTGCTCCGGGACCTGGCCGACCGCGCCGACATCGCCTTCGTCGGCCTGGACGAGGCCCAGGACCTGTGGGGCGCCGGCCTGACCGCGACGGACGTCCGCCGGCTGCTGAGCGGCCCGCGCGTCCTCGTCGTCAAGGACGGCGGGCGGAGCGCCACCGCGTTCACCGGGCAGGGCGCGTGCACCGTGCCCGCGCTGGCCACCGAGGTCGTGGAGCCGGTGGGCGCGGGCGACGCGTTCGCCGCCGGATTCCTCGCCGGACTGTGGCGCGGAACGGACCTCACCCGGGCCCTGCGCCTGGGTCACATCACCGCGGCGTCCGCGCTGAAGGTCGTGGGGGACCACGGACCCCTGCCCGACGAGGACACCGTCGGGGCCATGCTGTCCCTCACCGAGCAGGACTGGTGCCGGGCACCGGTGTCGTAGGGCGTCAGCACCCCCTGCTGGTGGCTCCGTCGACGACGAAACCGATCCCGATGCCGAGCATCCAGGTGTCCTTCGCCAGGGCCGTCCCGTCCTGCGTCGGGCGCAGGCTGCCCTCCTCGCGCATGCCCGGGGTGCGCAGGTACAGACCCACCAGCCCGGCCGAGAAGGCGGTCAGACCGATGCCCGCGACAGCCGTCGGCACGACCGGCAGGAGCAGCGCCGCACCGAGCGTGATCTCACCGGCGGAAAGCAGGCGCAGGAAGGTCGCGGGCCGCAGTCTGCCGAGGAACGGATAGGTGTTCTTCGCCATCCCGTGCATCATGGCGGCAGTCTGCTCATCGGCCCCCCGCTTGGCCAGGCCGGAATTGAGAATGAAGGCCCCGGTGGCGAGTCGCGGGGCGACGTGCCTGAGCTCGATGGGCAGACGCATGGGAACTCCTAGCGGCGATTCCTCGACGACACGCCCAGGCTAGGACGGGCGCCCGACCCGCGCAGTGCGGGCGTCCGAGGCCTGCGCCGACCGGGTCACGGCGCCCCCGCCGCGTACGCCCGGGCCAGTACGGCCGGATACTCCCGCCGCGGGACGCCCCGACGGCCGCCGACCGGCAGCGTGGGTGGCGTGAAACTCGGCCGCCCCGCACGCAGGGCCTCCCTGGTCGTCCATGTCGTCGCCTCCGCCGCCTGGCTCGGGCTCACCCTCGGGCTGCTCGCGCTCGGCGTCACCGCGGCCACCGCCGCCTCACCGGTGGCGGTGGACGCCGCCGTCCGCTGCATGAAGCTGTTCGCCGACTGGCTGCTGCTCCCCCTCGCCCTGCTCACCCTGGTGAGCGGACTGGTGCTGGCCCTGGGCACGCCGTGGGGCCTCGCCCGGTACCGGTGGGTGTACACCAAGTTCTGGCTGACCCTGGGCACGACCGTCGCCACGTTCTTCGCCCTGCGGCCCGGGGCGAACGCCGCGGCCGCGGCCGTGGCCGCCGGCCGTCCGCTGCCCGACGCGGGGGACGTGCTCTTCGGGCCGGTGGTCTCCCTGTCCGCCTACGTGTTCATGACGGTCCTCTCGCTCCTCAAGCCCTGGGGACTCACCCGCCGCGGTCGCCGGCCGCGCGAGCGGCCCTCGGCTGCGCCGCCCCCGGGCGGTTCGTAGCATGAGGCCATGAACGGCACAGTCCCGGAGGTCATGCGGGCGGCGTACATCGACGCCGTCGGACCGGCCGACGCCATCCGGTACGGAGAACTCGCCGTGCCGCCGGTGGGCCCCACGGACGTGCTCGTGCGGGTGG
This sequence comes from Streptomyces violaceoruber, assembly GCF_033406955.1. Classification (NCBI taxonomy): domain Bacteria; kingdom Bacillati; phylum Actinomycetota; class Actinomycetes; order Kitasatosporales; family Streptomycetaceae; genus Streptomyces; species Streptomyces violaceoruber. The sequence goes on from NZ_CP137734.1 coordinate 7,746,369, forward strand.
CGGCCGTCGCCGCCGACCCCGTGGACACCTTCGTACGGTCCGGTGCGTACGCCACACCGCTGCCGCTGCCCTTCGTCGTCGGCCGTGACCTGGTGGGCGAGGTCGCGGTGGCCGGCCCCGGCGCCGCGGGCCTCGCCGTCGGGCAGCGGGTGTGGTGCAACAGCCTCGGGCACGCGGGCCGGCAGGGTTCCTTCGCCCAGTACGCGACGGTCGCCGCCGAACGCCTCTACCCGGCGCCGGCCGGCATCGACGCGGAGCACCTGGTGGCGGCCGCCCACCCGGCGGCCTCCGCCTGGCTCGCGCTGTTCCGGCACGGCCGGCTGCGGGCGGGGGAGACCGTGTACGTCGGGGGCGGCGCGGGGAACGTGGGCGGCGCCGCCGTCGCCCTGGCCTCCCGGGCCGGGGCCCGCGTGGTCGCCACGGCGCGGGCGGAGGACGCGGCGGCGGTCCGTGAGCTGGGCGCCGCCGAGGTCCTCGACCACCACGCGCCCGACCTCGGCGCCCGCGTGCGCGGGGCCGCCCCCGACGGCTACGACGTGCACCTGGACACGTCCGGGCACGGGGTGCTCGCCGAGGCCGTGGACTCGCTGGCGCGGGGCGGGCGGCTGGTCGCGATGGTGGGACTGGGCGCCGGTCCGGCCGCACTGTCCGTGGGCGGGCTCTACACGAAGGACGCGAGCATCGTCGGGTTCGCCATCAGCAACGCCACGGCCGCCGACCTCGCCGAGGCGGCGCGGGGCGTCGTGGGCGTCCTCACGGACACCCCGTGGCGCCCGCGCATCGCCGACCGGCTGCCGCTGTCGATGACGGCCGAGGCCCACCGCAGGCTGGAGGCCGGCGAGGTGCGGGGGCGTCTGGTCCTCAGGCCCTCTTGACCTCTTGATCGTCTTTCCGGCCGGCCCCGTGCGGTCCATGATGGGCATGTCGGAGGAAACCCGACACCGAAAAACCGGAACCCGAAACCCGTGACAAGAGCGTGGGGGTCCAGGAATGGGAATGCGCCGTGAAGACCTGCCGGCACCGGAGTCGGGACTGCTGCTCACCCACTTCCTCACCGTGGCCGACGTGCCGCGCTCGCGTGCCTTCTACTCCGAGGTGCTCGGCGGCGAGGTCGTGCTCGCGGAGAACCCGTGCATCGTCAAGCTCGCGAACAGCTGGATCATCATGAACCCGGGCGGGGGACCGACGCCGGACAAACCCGACGTCACCCTGCGCCCGCCGGACGACCCCGGGACGGCCACGAGCTTCCTCAACATCCGGGTGGCCGACATCGAGCGCTGCCACCGTGAGTGGAGCGCGCTCGGCGCCGAGTTCCTCACCCCGCCGATCGACCGGAAGGCCGAGCTGCGGTGCTACCTGCGCGACCCCGACGGGTACCTGATCGAGGTCGGCCAGGCCACCGGGCTGCTGGAGGGCATCCTCGCCGATCCGCCCGCGGGCCGGGGCTGACCCCTCCGGCCGGCAGGGCTGCTCAGGGCTGCGGACGGACGGTCAGCATCTGCTGGGCGTGACCCACGGGGCCGTCCAGGTCGTGCAGCACGGTGCTGGTGACGCCCTGACCGGTGGGCCCGAAGACGACGGTGGTGTCCAGGCCGGTCCAGCGCCCCCGCGGCGCGCGGTGCAGGTGCAGGGTCAGATCGACGTTCGGGAACATCCACTCCCGCGGCGACTGCCGCACCGCGATGCCGTTGGCCGTGTCGACCAGCGTGACGTAGGAGGCCAGCGGGCTCGCGCTCTCCCCGGCGACCAGGTCGAGGCCGGTGGAGACCCAGGCGGTGGTGCGACCGGGCCGCGGCGGGGCCAGCGGGCGTACGTCCAGGGAGGCGATGTATCCGCCGGGCCACTCGGTGTCCATCGGCCAGCGGGCCAGCGTGTCCGGCGACGCGAGCCGGTCGGCACCGCCGCCGGCGACGGCGCTCGTGTCCCCGTCGGCCAGCAGCCACACCCTGGCCCGTGCCACCGACCGGTCCGCCGTCACCACGGTCGCCTCGACCAGCTCGATGGTGCGTCCCGGCCGGACGGTCTCCACCCGTATCTCGCACTCGTCGAGCGCCGGGCGGCCCAGGATGTCGAAGCTGATCCGGCTCAGTGACATGCCCGCACCGGCACGACCCGCCAGATGGCGGTCCACGGCGTGGACGATCAGACCCCCGAGCGGACTGAAGTGCTGCTCGTCCGGGCTCCACGCGCCGCCCGCGTGCGGGGTGGGCTTGTAGCGGTGCTCGTCGATCCGCTCGTAGTAGCTGTCCGGGGTCGCTGTGCTGGTGTTCAACGGGCTGCTCCTGAAACGACGGCGGGGCCGCGACCAGGATAGTTCGGCCGCGAATCACCGCCCCCGCCGAGTGGGACGACCCCGGCTGGGAACCCAGGTGGCCTGGATGCCGAAGGCGGGGGCGCGCAGGCGAAGGAGTACCACGATGGCGAAGAACCGCGACGACCGCGAGCGCCTGAAGAAGGGCGACAAGGTCACCTGGAGCAGCCACGGCTCCCGCACCGAGGGGGAGGTGGAGAAGAAGATCACCAAGCGCACCGAGGCGGCCGGCCGCACCGTGGACGCCTCCGCCGACGATCCGCAGTACCAGGTCCGCAGCGACAGGTCGGGCCGGTCGGCGGTGCACAAGCCGTCCGCGCTGAAGAAGAAGTGAGGGACCATGGACGGCAACGAGCAGGACCGGACCCGGGACGACTTCCACGAACTGGTGAACATGACACCGGCCGGACTGGACCGGTGGCTCGACACCGACGAGTCGCGCGACGCCGGGCACCACCAGGACGGCGGCGAGTCCGTCGGACACGCCTCCGGACGCCGGATCGTCGAGATCCTGCACAAGAACAAGGGCGACCTCTCCGACGACGACTACGAGCACATGCGCAAGGTCGTCGGCTACGTCCGCCGCCACCTGGCCCAGCGCCCGTCGGGCGACGTCGAGGACACCCGGTGGCGGTACTCGCTCATGAACTGGGGCCACGACCCCCTGGCCCACCATGGATGACGACCCGCACCGGCGCCCCGAGGGGGTCAGCGACGAGACCGTCGAGGCCCTCGGTTCCCTGTCCAAGGCCCTGGAGACGACCGAGTGCGCCCGCGGCCACCTGTTCGCCTTCCACCAGCACACCGGCTCGGCGGACTTCGAACTCGACCGCGCCGTCGAGCTGCTGCGCGCCGCGGGGCACCCGGAGCTGGCGGAGCGGGTGCGCACCGAGATACTGGGCCGCAACGTCATCCCCGGCCACTGGACGTTCCAGATCGTCGACGCCTACGACCGGACGTACTACCAGCCGTTCCGGGACCTGGAGCGGGACGCGGTGGCGCGTCTCGCCGAGGGCCGCCGCCACCTGTACGAGGCGGAGCTGAAGGAGGTCCGCCGGACCCGGAACCACCCGGACCACACCTCCCGCCCGGACGGCCCCCGCGGCTGACGGTTCCCCCCGCCCCCGGCCCGGGGCTCAGTCGCGTCCGCGGGCCCGCCTGAAACGGTCCAGGCCCTCGGAGAGGTCGACGATCGGGTCGGGGTAGGCGTCGTACGCGGCACGCGCCGCCTTCGCCAGCCGCCAGGGCTCGTGCACGGAGCGGCCCGCGAGCCCGGCCAGCTCGGGCACCCAGCGCCGGACGTACGCCCCGTCGGGGTCGAACCGCCGCGCCTGCGTGGTCGGGTTGAGGACCCGGTGCGGCCGGGTGTCGGTACCGGTGCCCGCGGCCCACTGCCAGTTCAGCTGGTTGTTGGCCACGTCGCCGTCCACGAGCAGCTCCAGGAAGTGCCGGGCGCCGACCCGCCAGTCCACGTACAGCGTCTTGGTGAGGAAACTGGCGACCAGCAGCCGGCCCCGGTTGTGCATCCACCCCTCGTGCCGCAGCTGGCGCATCGCGGCGTCCACGACCGGGTAGCCCGTGCGCCCGTCCCGCCACGCGGCGGCGTCCGCCTCGGCGGCCGCGCCGGTGCGCCAGCGGTCGTGCCGGGTGCGGTAGTCGGCGGCCGACGCGTGCGGGCGGGCGGCCAGCACCTGGTGGTGGAAGTCCCGCCAGGCCAGCTGCCGCACGAACGCCTCGGCTCCGGGGCCGCCCGCACGCCGGGCCCGGTGGACCAGCTCGACGGGGGAGAGGGCACCCAGGTGCAGGTCGGGGGAGAGCCGGGAGGTGGCGTCGCCGGCCAGGTCGTCGTGGTGGTCCGCGTAATCGGCGATGCCGCCGCGCAGCCACGCCGTCAGGCGCTTCCTGGCGTCCCGTTCCCCACCGGTCGGCAGCCCCGGGGACAGCCCCGTCAGGTCCCCGCGGGCGGGCAGCGGCTCCGAGCCGACGCCGTCCGGGACCCGGACCCTGCGCGGGGCGGCCAGCGGCTCGCGGACGGCTCGCTCGCTCCAGCGCCGGAAGTACGGCGTGAAGACCGCGAAGTGGTCGGAGGAGGCCGGGGTGACGGATCCCGGGGCCAGCACGGTGGTCACGGCGTCGTGCACGTGCAGCCGGCAGCCCCGCGCCGACAGGGCGGACCGCAGGAGCTCCTCGCGCCGGTGCGCGTGCGCGCTGACGTCGGCCGCCAGGTGCACCTCGTCGGCCTCCGCCTCCCCGGCCACCGCGCACACCTCCTCGACCAGGTCGCCGGAGCGGACGACCAGCCGCCCGCCCCGGTCCCGCAGCCCCGAGTCCAGGTCCCGCAGACAGTCGGCGAGGAGGGCGAGCCGGTTGGGCGCGGCGAATCCGGCCGCGTCCACGGCCCGGTCGCGGACGAACAGCGGCACCACGGCATCGGAGCGGTCCAGGGCCGCACGCAGCGGCGGATGGTCGTGCAGCCGCAGATCGCGGGTGAACAGGACGACCGACGTGGCCATGGCGCTCCTCGCAGGGGATGTCGGGCGGGCGACGGTACCGGACCGGCGGCCCCCCGGCGCGGGGACGCGCTGACCACCGCCGCGCCCGGTCGGAGCGCCCGCCCCGCCTGGGCAAGCCGGGCCCGGTTCCCGCTGTCCGGCGTCACCGGAGCCCGTACCCGGCCCCGGTGCGGGTCGGACGGCCCGAAGGCGCAGGCCCACCCGGCTTGGTGCGGGGCCGTGGGACGGACCGGTCACAGGGGCGGCGGTGCCGGCGATGGGCCGGGGAGCCGCGTGGGCCGGGCTCCCGGCTGTTGGCCCTCGGCCCGGTGGGGCGTGTCGGGCATCGTCGGACCGGAGAGCGTTCGGTCACCCGGATCGGCTTCAGGGCATGGGGGAGGGCCGGAGAGCCATGGATCACCGGGCGGCTCGGGGCCGTGGGCACGGGCCCCCGGGCCCCCGGTGCGGGCCGGGGGCCCGGTCGGGCTCAGGATCCGGTGGCGTCGGGGCCCGGGCCCGGCGGTTCCGCTGCGCGGGCGGCTGCGCGGGCGATGTTGCGGGCCATGCCGCCGAAGACCACGGCGTGGAAGGGCGACACGCTCCACCAGTAGGCGTGGCCCGCCAGCCCGTGCGGATGGAACAGCGCCCGCTGGCGGTACCGCGTCCGCCCGGCGTCGTCGGTCTCGGCGTACATCTCCAGCCAGGCCAGCCCCGGCAGCCGCATCTCGGCGCGCAGCCGCAGCAGCCGCCCGGGGACGATCTCCTCCACCCGCCAGAAGTCCAGCGAGTCGCCGACCCGCAGTCGCGCGGCGTCCCGGCGTCCCCGGCGCAGGCCCACCCCGCCCACCAGCCGGTCCAGCCAGCCCCGGACCGCCCAGGCCAGGGGGAAGGAGTACCAGCCGTGGTCGCCGCCGATGCCCTCGACGACCCGCCACAGCGCGTCCGGCGGCGCGTCGACGCCCAGCGCGCGGTCGTCGGTGTAGAGGCTGCCGCCGGCCCAGTCGGGGTCGGTGGGCAGCGGGTCGCTGGGCGCCCCCGGTACGGACGCGGACGACCAGCGGGTGGTGACCCGGGCCTCGCGCACCCGTTGCAGGGCCAGCCGCAGCGCGTCGTCGAAGCCGAGGGGGTAGCCCGGGGGCGGCGGCACGTACCGCACGATGTCGTTCTCGCCGCACACGACCTCGTGCCGCAGCGACTCGGTGAGCGGGCGGGCGATGGCCGCCGGGACCGGTGTGACCAGCCCGACCCAGTGGCTGGACAGCCCGGGGGACAGCATCGGCACCGGCAGGATCAGCCGTCTGGGCAGCTCGGCGACGCGGGCGTAGCGCTCCATCATCTCCCGGTAGGTCAGGATGTCCGGGCCGCCGACGTCGAAGGTCCGGGACACCTCCCGAGGCATGGTCGCGCTGCCCACCAGGGCGCGCAGCACGTCCCGCACGGCGACCGGCTGGATGCGGGTGTGGACCCAGCTGGGCGTGACCATGACCGGCAGCCGTTCGGTGAGGTAGCGCAGCATCTCGAAGGACGCCGACCCGGAGCCGATGACGACCGCCGCGCGCAGCACGGTCGTGGGCACGCCGGAGGCCAGCAGGATGCGGCCGACCTCGGCCCGCGAGCGCAGGTGCGGCGACAGTTCGCCCTCCGGCACCCCGGCCGGGGTCAGGCCGCCCAGGTAGACGATGCGCCGCACGCCTGCCGCGGCGGCGCGCTCGGCGAAGGTGCGCGCCGCCCGCCGGTCGGTCGCCTCGAAGTCGTCGCCACTACCCAGCGCGTGCACCAGGTAGTAGGCCACATCGACGCCCTCCATCGCCCGCGCCACCGAGTCGGCGTCGGTCACGTCGCCCCGCACCACCTCGGCCTTGCCGGCCCACGGATGGTCGCGCAACCTGTCCGGGGAGCGGGCCAGGCACCGCACCCGGTGTCCGGCGTCGAGCAGTTCGGGCACGAGACGCCCCCCGACGTATCCGGTCGCGCCGGTGACCAGGCAGCGCAGGCCCGCCCCGGCACCCCCGCCGCTCGTGCTGCCGGGTCCTTCGGCTGTCTGGCTCATGGGGCTCCGTCGCTCGCGGGACAGTCGTCACCGTGACCCCTTCCCCCGAACGGGACGGGGCTGACGCGTCCGGGCCAAGGTCGACCCTTCTATACGCTGATCACGTGGCGACAGCGAACCAGCGCGGACAGCACGCGCACGAGCGGGGGGCCGGATCCGGCCCCGAGGCGAGCGACCTGCACGTCCTCGCCGTCCAGCTGCGGCGGATGAACGGCGAGATCAACCGCGTCGTGCACGGTTTCGCCGGTGCCCACACGCTGCACGCCACCGACATCCAGGCCCTCGCGGCGATCCTGGACGCGCCCGAACCCATGACGCCCGGACGGCTGCGTCGGCACCTGGGGCTGACCTCGGGCGCGGTGACGGCGTGCGTGGACCGGCTGGAGCGCGCCGGACACGTGCGCCGGGTCCGGGAGAGCGCCGACCGCCGGGTCGTCCACCTGCACTACGTGCCCGAGGCCCGTGAGGCGGCCCGCCGGTACTTCCGTCCGCTGGCCGACGCCGCCGTCGCCGCCCGCGCACACTTCGACGACGGCGAACTGGCCGTCGTGGCCCGCTTCCTGGCGGCGTTGAACGAGGAGCTGAGCCACGTGGCGTCGGACGACCGCTGAGCCGGCCGCCGCATCCGTGGACGGCGGCGTGTCGAGACGTCCGGCGCTCCGACGGCACCCCAAAATAACTCGATGATTGAGATTGTTTATGATCGAGCTGCATTTGGTGCCAGCGCCCCCCGAGATTTGGAGACCCGACACCGATGTCCACCCCCTCGCGACCGTCCCGAAGCCCCCGACGCGCCCGATGGCTCGTCCCGGTGCTCCTCCTCCTGGTCTGGCTCGTCGTCGGCGGAGCGCTCGGCCCCTACGCCGGCAAGCTCGGCGAGGTCGCCACCAACGACCAGGCCTCCTTCCTGCCCCGTAGCGCGGAGTCCACGCGGGTCGTCGACGCGCAGCAGGCCTTCCAGCAGGACGAGACGCTCCCCGTGATCGTCGTCTGGACCGCCGACGGCGACGGCGACGCCGCGGTCACCGCGCACCAGCAGGCCGCCACCCGCTCGGTCGCGGGCCTCGAAGGCGACCCGGGAATCGTCGGACCCGCGAGCCCCGCGCTGCCCTCGGACGACGGCCGGGCGCTCCAGGCCGTCGTCCAGGTCGAGCCGGACCTCGGCGAACGGCTCCCGGACGTGCTGGCGGACATCGGTGACGCCGCCGGGCAGGTCCCCGGCACCCGGGCGCAGCTCGCCGGGCCCGCGGCCTCCCAGGCCGACCTCTCCGACGCCTTCGCGGGCATCGACGGACTGCTGCTCGCCGTCGCGCTGATCACGGTCCTGGTGATCCTGCTGCTCGTCTACCGCAGCGTGCTGCTGCCGCTGGTCATCATCCTGAGCGCGGTCTTCGCGCTGGCCCTGTCCTGCGCCATCGTCTACGCCCTGGCCGACCGCGACGTCGTACGCGTCGACGGACAGGTCCAGGGCATCCTCTCCATCCTGGTCATCGGCGCCGCCACCGACTACGCGCTGCTGCTCACCGCCCGCTTCCGCGAGGAGCTCGCCCGCCATCCGGACCGCTTCGGCGCCGTGCGCGCCGCGCTGCGCGACTCCTGGGGCGCCGTCGTCGCCAGTGCGGCCACCGTCGCGCTCGGCCTGCTGGCCCTGCTGCTCAGCGACCTGACCAACAACCGCGCGCTCGGGCCCGTCGGTGCCATCGGCATCGTCTGCTCGGTGCTGAGCACGCTCACCTTCCTGCCCGCCGTCCTGGTCCTGCTCGGCCGGGCCGCCTACTGGCCCGCCAAGCCGGTGCGGACCGGCGACCCGGAGGCCGGACACCGGCTGTGGCACCGTGTCGCCGCGCTCGTGGACCGCGCTCCGCGCCGCATCTGGGCCCTCTCGCTGGCCGCGCTGCTCGCCTGCGCCGCCTTCGCGCCGACCCTCAGCTCCAAGGGCGTCCCGCTCGACGAGATCTTCGTGAACGACACGCCCTCGGTCGCCGCCCAGCAGACCCTCGCCGAGCACTTCCCCGGCGGTTCCGGCAACCCCGCCGTCGTCATCGCCGAGGCCGACCGCCTCGACCCGGTCCTCCGGGCCGCCCGCGACACCCGCGGCGTCGCCTCGGCCGCCCCGGTGACCGACTCCGGCCGCCCCGGCGCCGGTACGCCCCTGGTGGTCGACGGACGCGTACGCATCGACGCGACGCTCGAAGCGCCCGCCGACAGCGACGCCGCCAAGAGCACGGTGGTCCGGCTGCGCGCCGCCGTCCACGAGGTCTCCGGGGCGGACGCCCTCGTCGGCGGCTACACCGCCCAGCAGTACGACACCCAGGAGACCGCGGCCGAGGACCGCACCCTCATCGTGCCGGTGGTCCTCGCCATCATCCTGGTCATCCTGATCCTGCTGCTGCGCTCCCTGCTGATGCCCGTCCTGCTGGTGGCGACGGTGGCGCTGAACTTCCTGGCCACCCTGGGCGTCTCGGCGCTCGTCTTCACCCATGTGTTCGGCTTCAGCGGCACGGACGCCTCGGTCCCGCTGTACGGCTTCGTCTTCCTGGTCGCGCTCGGCGTGGACTACAACATCTTCCTCATGTCCCGGGTGCGGGAGGAAGCGCTGCGCCACGGCGTGCGCGAGGGCATCCTGCGCGGGCTCACCGCCACCGGCGGCGTGATCACCTCGGCGGGGGTCGTCCTCGCCGCGACCTTCGCGGCACTCGGGGTGATCCCGCTGGCCTTCCTGCTGCAGATCGCCTTCATCGTGGCCTTCGGCGTCCTGCTGGACACGCTGGTGGTGCGCTCCCTGCTGGTCCCGGCGCTCGCCCGCGACATCGGCGCCGTCGCCTGGTGGCCCGGACGGCTCGGACACCGGACCCGGGCGGGACGGGACTGAGCCGCCCCGCCCGGGCCGTCACGCCTGCGGACGCCGCTCCGACGGGCGGACGGTGCCGAGGAAGCGCCGTACGTCGATCTCGATGACGACCCGCTCCGGGTTCGCCCGGGGCTGCCGGTAGCGGGCCGCGTAGCGGGTCTCCGCGTCGCGGACCGCCCCGGTGTCGTCGCGCACACGGGCCACGCCCTCCAGCGTGGACCAGCGCCGGCCGTCCACCTGGCCCACGGCGACGACCGCCCCGGCGGCCCGCCGCACGTTGCGCGCCTTCGCGGTGTCCCGGCTCGTGATCACCCGCGCCGTGCGGGTGGCGTGGTCGTACGTCACCCCGACCGGGACCAGGTGCGGCGTGCCGTCGGCCCGCCGCGTCGACAGGAAGCACACCCGGCGCTCCTGCCAGAACCGGACGAACTCGTCGTCCGCGTCGTGCTGTTCCCCGGTGTCCATCCGCTCTCCTCGGCCGTGCCACGTGTGTCCCGTGTGCACCAGCATCGCCCGGCGGGCCGCCCCGCCGCTCGGCGGGGTGCGTGCGGCGGGGCGGCCTGCCGGTTCGCCGACCCGCAGGTTCTCCGGCGCGCGCCGACCCGCAGGTTCTCCGGCGCGCCGGAGAGCGGCGTCAGGCGGCGTCGCGGTCGGACGCCCGGCCCGCGCCGGTCCTGCGGTCCGCGCCGCTCCCGCCGCCCGGGAGCAGACGCAGATGCCGGCGCCGGGCGTGCCGGGGCGGGTCCGGATCACCGAACAGCCGGTCCTCCAGATACGTCATGGTGAACAACAGCAGACCCAGTGTGGGCAGCAGCAGGACGGCAACGGTGACCACGCCCGGGACCCCTTCCACCGAGGGACGACGCCGGGCGGGTGCCCCGACGGGCGCCGGTGAAAGCCGTCATGTTCGCGCGGCGGTTGGGTAGGCGGCTCCGACGACGGACAAGACGCCCCCGAGGAACGGAGCAGCCGAGCCGATGTCGCACACCTCCCCGCCCGCCGAACCGGCCACGAACCCGCAACTGGCGGGCTCGTGGTCGGACTGGGTCGGCGAGCACACCACGGCACTGATCGGGATACCGCTGCGCATCGCGCTCATCGTCGTGATTCTGCTCGTGCTGCGCGCGGTGGCCAAGCGGGCCATCACCCGGGTCGTCCAGCGGGTCCTGGAACCGTCGGCGGGCGAGAGCGAACGCAGCCGCCCCCGCAGGCCGTCCCGCGGCGCCGCCGTCCTGCACCGCGACCGGTCCCGGGCGAGGCAACGCCGGGAACAGCGGGCCCGCACCATCGGCTCGGTGCTCAGCAGCGCCGTCACCATCGTGCTGTTCATGGTCGGCGTGGCCATGGTGCTCGACCAGGTCGGCATCGCCCTCGGCCCGCTGCTGGCCAGCGCCGGAGTGGTCGGCCTGGCCATCGGTTTCGGCGCCCAGAGCCTGGTCGCGGACTACCTGTCCGGGCTGCTCATCATGGTCGAGGACCAGTACGGCGTGGGCGACTCGGTCGACCTCGGCGAGGCCGTCGGCGAGGTGGAGCACGTCGGCCTGCGCCTCACCCACGTCCGCGACCTCAACGGCGGCCTGTGGCACATCCGCAACGGCGAGATCCTGCGCGTCCGCAACGACAGCCAGGAGTGGGCCCGCGCCGTCCTGGACGTCGCCGTGTCCCACGACGCGAACCTCGACACCGTCTACCGCGTCCTGGAGGACACCGGCCGCGCGCTGCGCGAGGAGCCGGACTTCGCGGACGTCCTGCTGGAGGACCCGGCGGTGTGGGGCGTGCAGTCCCTGGACGCCGACGGCATGCTGGTGCGCCTCGCCGTCAAGACGGTGCCGCTCCAGCAGTGGGGCGTCACCCGCGAACTGCGCCGCCGGGTCAAGGAGGCGCTCGACGACGCGGGCGTCGAGATCCCCTTCCCGCGGCATGCGGTGTGGGTGCGCACCGACGCCGCCGAGGGCGGGCGGGAGGCGCTCACGGGCTGACGGGGACGCCCGTGGGCGCCGGATTTGCCGATCCGGCAAACATCTTTGGCGCCTCCTGACCGGCCGGGGCAGCCTGCACACGGGACGCGCGTTCTCGCGCCCCGCCGAGCAGACGACCGCGCCCGCCCCAGGAGGCACCATGACCGACATCCCCGCGCCGGCTCCCGCCGCGGAGTTCTGGGAAGCCCGCTACCGCGACACCGGCCGCGTGTGGAGCGGCCGCCCCAACGAGTTGCTGGTCCAGGAGGCGGGTGGACTCGCCCCCGGCACCGCGCTCGACCTCGGCTGCGGCGAGGGGGCGGACGCCGTGTGGCTGGCCTCGCGCGGCTGGCGGGTCACCGGCGTGGACATCTCCGCCACCGCACTCGAACGCGCCGCCGGGCACGCCGACGGGGCCGGGGTGGGCGACCGCGTGCTCTGGGAGCGCCACGAGCTGGGACCCTCCTTCCCCGAGGGCTCCTTCGACCTGGTGAGCGCCCACTACCTGCAATCCCCGGTCGCGCTCGACCAGCAGGCGGTGCTGCGCGCCGCCGCACGGGCCGTGGCGCCGGGCGGCGCCCTGCTGGTCGTCATGCACGCCGGCTGGCCCTCCTGGCAGACCGAACCGCCCTTCGACGCCGCCTTCCCCACCCTGGACGGCGTCCTTGCCGAACTCGCCCTGCCCGAGGGGGAGTGGAGTGTCGAGACCCGGCGGACCGCCCGTCGGCCGAGCGTCGCGCCCGACGGCACCGAAGGCTTCCGTGAGGACCACGTGTGGCGGCTGAAGCGCGCGGTTTCGTTGAATGAGTGACCTCCTGAGAATTTTGTGAAGAGAGGCATGTTCTGGGACTTATCGGACACCCTTGGATGTGAAGGCCATTTGGCTACCAGAGGGAGATGGTGAAATGCCTTCCAAGGACAAGGTGCTCGAGGAAGTCACCCGCACCGAGAACATCGACATCGACGCGGCACTCGACCCCGCCGAGCCCGACGGAGTCTTCCGCGACAGCCGCGAGTGCGCCGCACTCGCCCTGCAGTCCGGAGGCACCAGCCTCCTGCTCTCGCCCCCGACCCCGCGCCCGAAGAAGGGTTGACGGACCGACGGGAGAGTGACATGGAGCAGTCGAGCACATCGGCCCTCCTGCAGGGAACGGTGCTTGACCTCGCTTCCGACGTGGTCTCCGCTCTTCGGAGCGGAGACCACGTGCGAGCGGGGAACAGCACCCTGACGGCAGGCGGCACCGGCGAGGGCGTCGCCCGCGCGGCGGTACGCGTCCTGGGCGCCGACATCCTGCTGCCCAGCGTTCTGCTGCGCGTTCCGCCCGATCCCGGACAACTCGCCGTGTTCAAGGACGCCGTGGCGGCCCATCCGCCGCGCGCCGACGCGGCGCCCACCGTCGTGTGGAGCCACTGGGCCATGGCCCGCGCCCTGCGCCGGACCGGACCGCCCGTGGACGTCCCGCTCACCGACGAGCCGGGCGGTGAACCCGACGCCCGCTGGCTCGAGGACGCCGGCTGGCAGTTCCTGACCCACCAGCTCGCCGTCCTGGCACCGCTCGCGCTGCCCGGCGAGGAGTGCGCCGTGACCCGTGTGGCACGCGGCCGTCCCGTGGACGTGGCCCGCGGCTTCGTGCGGGCGGTGCGCCGCCGCGACTGGCAGCAGGCCGCCGGTGCCGGGCGCTGGCTCACCCTCCTGGACGGGGTGCCCGACACCCTGGGCCTGGAGGCCGGACTGGACTTCGTACGCCTCATGGGCGGCTCGGACCCGCGGGTGGCCCTGCAACTGGAGGCGGCCCGGCTGATGCCGGCCGGGGTCCTGCTGTGAGCGTCCGCGACGTCGAGGCGGCCGCACTGGACTGGGTGTGGACCCACCGCGACCGCTTCGCGCTCGGTGACGACGCGCTGGCGGCCGACGGCCAGGTCAACCGCACCTGGAAGCCCCTGGGGGAGCTGACCCAGGTCTGCGCCTCCGTCTCCCGGTGCACCCCGCCCGGGGACCCGCTGCACACCCGCGTGTCCGAACTGCTGGACTTCGCCTGGCAGCAGACCCACCGGGGCGAACTCTTCCCGCTCATGCAGTCGCTGGAGCCCTTCGCCACCTATCCGCTGGAGGTCTACGCGGCCTTCGCCTCGGCCGGGCTGAGGCACCCCGGCTACGAGGCGTCCGCGGCGGTGCTGACCCGCACCCGCGGCTGGCGGCTCACCGAGCAGTACCCCACCCGCCGCCTCGGCGTGCTGGAGGCCGAGCGGCGCAGCGGCATCGACCCGCACGGGGACGTGCCGCAGGCATTGGACCGCACCTGGCTGGGCGGCCTGCCGGAACCGTGGACCTTCGAACGCGCGGCCGGTTACGCGCTCACCCACGTCGTCTTCCACCTGACCGACTGGGGGCGCGCGCCCGGGGGAGTGCCGGCCCGGCTGGCGGGCTACCTGCTGCACTGGCTGCCGCCCTGGCTCGACACCTGCCTGGACGCCCGGATGTGGGACCTGAGTTGCGAGTTGCTCGCCGTCGCGGCGAGTCTGCCGCGCCCGCCGGAAGGGGCGGTCCTGGAGGACGCCTGGCAGCGGGTCGCCGCCGCCCAGGCCGGGTCCGGCGCGATCCCCGAGGAGGGAGCCGCCCAGGATGCCGCCGGAGCGGACCCGGGGCCGGACCCCTACGACTTCACCGACTGCTACCACTCCACCCTGATGGCCGCCTTCGCGGCGGCACTCACCACGGCGGCCACGGCACCCCCGCCGAAGATGCGGCACGCGGCCCAACACGCCGGACAAGGAGCGCCGGGATGACGGACACCCGCCTGATCCACCGCGTCGGAGCCGATGCCCTGGAGTGGCTGTGGGCCCACCGCGACGGATTCCGCCTGGAGCCGGACGTGGACCCCGAGATCGGCTTCCTCGAACGCTTCAAGCCGATCGGCGAACTCGCCCTGATCTGCACGGTGCTCTTCCGCGAGGGCGTGGCGGGTTCCCGGCAGGCCCAGCTCGCGCGCCAACTGCTCGACCACACCTGGCGCGAGACCCTGGACGGCGGCCGCATGCTGGTGCGCGCCCAGCGCGTCGAACCCTTCTCGCCGGTCCCCTTCGAGGTCTACCTGCCGTTCAAGGAGCTGGGCCACAGCCAGCCCGAGATCGAACACGCCACGGTCCTCAACCACCGGCTGGACAGCTGGGCGCGCCTCCCGGTGACCCCGACCCGGCGCCTGGGCCTGTCCGCCTTCCAGCGCCGCTTCGGCCTGACCGCGCGACCGCCCGAGGCCGACCTGGTCCCCAGCACATGGCTGGCCGGCACCCCCGAGCCGTGGACGGTCGAGGGCCACACCGCCTACGACATCACCCACACCGTCTTCCACCTCACCGACTGGGGCGAGAACCCGGGCGGTCTGCCGCCCGGCGTGGCCGACTACCTCGCCACCTGGCTCCCGGTGTGGATCGACGACTGGCTGGACCTGCAACGCTGGGACCTGCTCGGCGAACTCCTCGTCGTGGACGCCTGCCTGCCCCGGCCCGCCCTGGACGAGGCGGCCTGGCGGGGCTTCGCCGCCGCGCAGCAGCCCGACGGCGCCATGCCCGCCGTACGCACGATGCCCGAGGGCGATCCCGACACGGTGTTCGACGTGGTGTACCACCCGACGCTGGTCGCCGCCTTCGCCTCCCTGCTGGCCACCTCCCGCGCCCTCGCCGAGCTGGCGCACACCGCGTCGTGACGGGCCCTCGCACGCCCTGGCCGGGGGTCCCCGCCACCGAGGAGGCCGCCCCGCCGCAGCAGGCACCGGGCGACGAGAGGGCGCTGCGCGAGCGGCTGACCGAGGCCGTGCACGCCTGTGACGCGCCCGACGTCGTCCTCGCCGTCTCGAGGCGCGGCCGCCGCACCCTGTGCGCGGGCGGCACCGCCCCGCCGCCCGCCGTACCCCGCGAGGACCTGCGCTACGAGATCGGGTCGGCGTCCAAGACGTTCGCCGCGCTGCTGCTGACGCGCCTGATCCGGCGCGGCGTGGTCACCGGCGCGGAGCCGGCCGCAGGCTGTCTGGACCCCGGCAGGACGCCCGGCCCGCACCCCGTGACGCTCGCCCACCTGATCACCCACACCTCGGGACTGCCCGCCCTGCCGGCCGGCTTCCTGCGCCGGGGGCTGCCCGCCTGGCACACCAACCCCTACGCCCGCTACCCGGCCGAGCGGCTGACCGACGCCTTTCTGCGCCACGAGCCCAAGCACCGCCCCGGTACCCGCTGGCACTACTCCAACTACGGCGTCTCCGTGCTCGGCCACGCCCTCGCCGCCACCACCGGCACCGCCTGGGAGGACCTGATCACCGGACAGGTGCTGCGCGCCCTCGGCCTCAGCGGCACCGCCCTGCGGGCGGAAGGCCCCGAGACCGACGCCGTGGGCCACCGCAAGGACGGCCGCACCCCCGTGCCGCCCTTCGACGCGGGCGGCTTCCAGGCCGCCGGAGCCGTCCGGTCCACCCCCAACGACCTGCTCACCTTCCTCGAGGCGCACCTGGACCCGGACCGCTCACCGGCCGCCGGCGCGCTGCGAGCGGTGCGGGTGCCGGTGCTCCGACGGGGGCTGGGACACCGGCACGTGCACACGGTGGGGTGGTTCCGGCACCCCACGGACGGCGGGCCGATGTACTTCCACAGCGGTGCCACCCTGGGCCAGCAGGCGTTCCTGGGCTTCCGGCCCGACACGGACACGGCCCTGGCCGCCGTGTGCACCCGCAGATTCCGCGCCCGGGACCCGTTCATCGCCACCGGCTACGCGCTCCTCGCCGAGGGATAGCCCGCCGGGACACGGGCCGGCGCGGGCCGCTTCGGGCGGACCCGCGCCGGACGACTGTCCGTCAGACCCGCTGCCACAGGGCCGGGACGCTCGCCGGTGACCCGACGCCCTGGGCCTGATGGCTCTGCAGGCAGCGGTAGCGCACGCCGTCGTAGGAGACGGTGGTGCCGACCTCGTAGACCCGGCCCGCGGTCCACGCGTCCGCCGCCGCGTTGTCCTGCGGCGCGGGCGTCTGAGTCGCGGCGGAGGTGGTCTTCAGAGTGAGGCCGAAGTCGCTGAGCAGCGGATTGACCGGCTGGTAGAAGGTGGTCCCGCCGTTGGTGCAGTCGCCGGAGCCGCCGGACGTGGTGCCCTGCGCCTGGACGCCCGACACGAAGGGGCCGCCGGAGTCGCCGGGTTCGGCGCACACCGTGGTCTCGGTCAGCCCGTCGACGGTGCCCTCCGGGTAGGTGACACTCGTGTCGTGCTGCTGGATCGTGCCGCAGTGCCACCCCGTGGTCGAACCGGAACGGCACACCGAGGCACCCACGAGCGCCTCCACCGACCCGGCGAGCTGGATCTTCTCGCCGCCCTCGGCCTTCACGTCCGGCGTGGCGGTCCAGTCGGAGTTGACGCCCACCCAGGCCATGTCCTTGCCGGGGAAGGTGGAGGCCTGGAAGGTGCCCTGGTCGGCCTCGTTGTACCCGGTGGTGGTGGCGCCCGGGTCGCCGCAGTGCCCGGCCGTGGCGAAGCCCTCCTGGTCGTCCTTGGTGACGGAGAAGCCGATGGAGCAGCGGGCCTGGTCGTCGATGTAGTAGGCGTCGCCGCCGACCAGGTCCTCCAGCACCCGCGGCTGGTCCGGCGAGACGCGGACGCCCACGTCCGCGGCCGGCACACCGGCGGCCTCGACGAAGGCGGCCGCGGCCGACGCGCCGGTCGCCTGGACCGTGACCCGGTTGGTCTTCACGTCGACGTACCAGACCGGCGTCTGCCGGGTCCGGGTGCGGACGGCGGCGGCGTCCAGCTTCTCCTTGACCGCGCGCAGTTCGGCGAGGTTCCGGCCCACGACGGCCGCCTTGGCTCCCTGCGCCTCGATGGCCGCGGTGTCCGCCGCGTCGGTGGTGGCGACGGTCAGCTCGGCGGAGGTCGCCCCGCTCACCCAGGCACCGGCGAAGCGGTCGCCCAGCGTGTTGCGCAGCATGCCCGCGCGGGTGCCCGCCTCCGCCTCGTTGACCAGCCGGGCCGCGGCCTGTCCGGGCGCCAGCCTCAGGTCGCGCTCCATCGCGCTCAGCATGCGCGCCGGCGCGGTGGCGGCGTCGGGCGTGCGGGCCACGGCGGGCCGCGGTCCGGGGACGGGCGGCGGCGCCGCCGAGGCGGCCGAGGGGAGTGCGGTCAGAACCAGGGCGCCGAGCGCGGTGAGGGCTGCGCGGCGGCTGCGCGCGGCGTGTCTGCCGACCATGCGATGTGCCTCCTTCGGGCGCTGTGCGAGACAGCGGGGGTTCGGTGGGCGACCGTGGATCACGGTGCGCCTGCGGCGAAGTCACAGGCCTTGCCGCAAAGATCCGCGGCGAAGCCCGACCCCGGACTGTTTCGCGCGATGGGGGACGCCGGGGGTGCCATGTGCAGTACGCGGACGCCCTCCCGGCGCGGCGGGCCCGGATCAGGCGGGCTTCAGGCCCGGCTCGCCCGCCTCGGTGACGAAGGACGCGGCCGTGGTCACCGCGGCGCCGGGCGTGCTGATGGCGGAGACCGTCTTGAAGTCGAGGCGGGTGGCCTGCCGGCCGAGTTCGGCCCGGACGTAGCCGCGCTTGCCGTTGTAGAACTTCATGTGCGGGTTGGCCTGCATGAACAGGTCCCAGTTGGCGGGCTTCTCCACGCCGTCCCGGCCGCTGGCCACCGAGGTGCAGGTGACCTCGGTGCCGACCGTGGCGGACGCCGGGTCGTCGAAGTCCTCCTTGACGTCGAGGGCGTAGCCCACGTGCACGTCGCCGGTGAGGATCAGCCAGTTGTCGACCCCGGCGGCCTTCGCGCCGGCGACCACCCTTCCGCGCGAGGCCCGGTAGCCGTCCCAGGCGTCCATGGAGAGCGCGGCGTCGGCGGTCACGTCGAACTTGCGCTGGGAGAAGCACACCTGCTGGGGCATCACGTTCCACAGCGCGGTCGAGCCCTTCCAGCCGTCGAGCAGCCACTGTTCCTGCTCGGCGCCGGTGATGGTGCGCGCCGGATCGTCCGACTCGGCGCCGGGGGCGTGCGGCCGGTCGTCGTAGGCCTGGTCGGAGCGGTACTGGCGGGTGTCCAGGATGTCGAACTGGGCGAGCGTGCCCCAGTGCAGCCGGCGGTACAGCCGGGCGTCGGGACCCTGCGGCAGCTGGGCGGCGCGCAGCGGCTGGTTCTCCCAGTACGCGCGGTACGCGGCGGCCCGGCGCAGCAGGAACTCGGACGGCGGGATGTCGTTCTCCGGGGTGCTGCCCGCGTAGTTGTTCTCGGTCTCGTGATCGTCCCAGGCGACGACGAACGGATGCCGGGCGTGCGCGGCCCGCAGGTCCTCGTCGGTCTTGTAGAGCGAGTAGCGCAGCCGGTAGTCGGCGAGGGTCATCGTCTCGCGGTTGAAGACGTCGGGCAGGGTGACGTCGGTGTACCGGCGCTCCCCGCCCTCGGAGTTCACCGCGTACTCGTACAGGTAGTCGCCGAGGTGGAACACCACGTCCACGTCGTCCTGGGCGACGTGGCGGAGCACGGTGTAGTAGCCGTCCATGTAGGCCTGGCAGGCGACCGCCGCGAGCTTCAGCGACGAGGTGGCGCTGCCCGCCGCCGGAGCGGTGCGGGTGCGGCCCGCCGGGCTGAGCCAGGCACCGGCGCGGAAGCGGTAGTAGTAGACGGTCCCGGGCGTCAGGCCCTTCACGTCGACGTGGACGCTGTGGTTGTACTCGGCGTGGGCGTCGGCGGTCCCCCGGAACAGGACACCCGCGAAGTACTCGTCCAAGGCCACCTCCCACTCGACGGTGACCCGATCCGTGCCCATCCCGCCGTCCTCCAGGAACGGCTCGGGGGCCAGCCTGGTCCACAGCAGCACCGAGTCCGGCAGCGGGTCGCCGGAGGCGACACCGAGGGTGAAGGGATCCTTGCTGATCCGGGCGGTGCGTTCGGGCGCGGCGACCGCGCCGCGGGCCGGGAGGTTGGTGGAGAAGGCGAGCGCGGCGGCGGCCGCGGTCACGGTGAGGAAGCGCCTTCGGCCGAGGTGCCGGGCGGCGGCGCCCAGCACGGCGTCGTGGGGGGAGAAGGCGTGCTCGGCCAGTGCGCTGGGTCGGCCCGTGGGCGCCATCTGGTGTCCTCTCGTACAGCGGGGCGATGCGCGGACCCCGCATGTTAAGCAGACAAAACGCCCTGAACGGGCAGGGCTTGCGGAGTGATCACACAGGAGGAGGTACGCGCGTGTGGGCGCGGTCCCTCCGGGGCACCCGGGAGCCATGGCCAGGACCCGGCGCTACGAGGTGGCGGCCTCGGGCCGCTGGTGGGACGAGGACGACCGCCGCTGGCTGCCGGCCGGCGAGGTGCACGCCCGGGAGCCGGGCAGGAACGAGACCGTGTGCGGCCTGTCCCTCCACCGCTCGCGGCTCTCCCGGTTCCCGGCGGTCGCCTGGACCGACGTGCTGCCCGAGTCCGGGGGCGCCGCCGACGCCGTCCGCCGGGTCTGCCCGCGCTGCGCCGCGGCGGCCGGCCGCCGGGGCGCGGACTCGCGGCCCGCCTGGCGGCGGGTCGACCCGCGCCCGTAGGGGCCGGACGAACCGTCCGGCCCCCGGGCCACGGGATCGGCCGTCTACGACGGCAGCGGTGAGCGGCTCACCCGGATCTTGGACTGGCCGTGCGGCCGCTTCTCCCAGTCCTCCATGAACCGCGCGTGCAGGTTGTGCTGGGCGGCCAGGGTGAGCAGCGTGTCCGTGCGGTAGTAGAAGTCCTCGCGGAGCACCTGGTGCTCGGTGCCCTCCGTCCGGTCGAAGGTGAAGTCGAAGAACCCGGTGTCCGTCAGGACGCGCCCGACGTGCGCCAGGCACTCGTCGATGACGTTCAGCGGCGAGTGGGAGAAGACGCTGTGCGCGTGGACGACGTCGAAGTGGTCGTCGGGCAGGAACTCCAGCCGCAGGTCCCCGGTGATGGTCAGGTGGGGCAGCTTGGCCTGGAGTCCGCGCTCGGTCAGGGTCTTCTTGGCGGCGATCAGGATGTCCGGCGAGATGTCGACGCCGTAGTAGTGGCCGCTGTCGAGGTGGTCGATGAACCGCCACCCGCCGCGCAGGTTGCCGCAGCCGATGTCGAGCATCCGGTGCCCGGGGCGCAGTCCGTGCTCGACCAGGTAGTCGAACTGCATCTGCCCGAGCGCCAGCCAGCGGTCGTGCGTCCGGCTGCCGACCGCGGCCTCGGGACTGCGCCGGGCGTCGGAGGCCATCACCGCCCGGTAGTAGCCGACGTGGTCGGGGTGCTTGACCCGCAGCCACGCGTCCCGGCCGGCCCGGCGGACGTAGGGGCCGACGCGCTCGGGGTGGCGCAGCGCGTACCCGACCTTGTGCGTGAGCGCGGCGCGGTTGCTGCGCAGCTTCTTCGGGGACTTGGCGTCCTTGGACATGGGGGGACGACCTCCGTACGAGGGACTCGGGCAGGGGGACTCGGGCAGGGGGACTCGGGCGGCGGACTCGGGCAGTGGGCGGTGCCGGCCGCGGTGTCAGACCCGGCGGCGCAGCAGGAGGACCGTGACGAGGACGAGGACGAGGGCGAGGCCGCCGAGCAGCGCCGTGTCGGTCCACTGGAAGCTCCAGTAGTCGCCGGCCGGATTGGCCTCGTAGTAGCGGGAGACATACCCGTGCCGCGTCATGCACTCCCGCAGTTCCCGCCCGGAGGGGGAGGCGCACTCCAGCGCGGAGTCCCGGCGGCCGGAACCGGTGATCAGGCCGTAGTGCCCGGTGGACCACTTGTCGCCCATCGGCTCCTTGGGCTGCCAGCCGTCGCTGACGTACCGGTGCGGCGGAACCAGCAGGCGGGCCCGGTGCGTCCACTGCACCGCCACCGCCACCACGCCGGTGACCAGCAGCGTCCAGGCCATCGCGGACAGCACCCGGCGCGTGAGCAGACCGGCGAGGGTGCCCACCGCCAGCCCGAACAGCGCGGCGGCGACCAGGGAGGGCCCGGAGCCGGTCAGCGCGGTGGCCTCGTACCAGAACAGGCCGTAGCTGCGGTTGGCCGCGGGCTCCCACCACCATCGGAACAGCAGGGCCAGCGCGCCGGACAGCATCACGGTGCCGAGCGCGGCCAGCGCGAACCGGGACGCGAACCACTGGGCCCGGCCGACGCCCTGGGTCAGGACCATCCGGTGGGTGCCCAGCTCCCGGTCGCGGCCCAGCAGCGGCGCGCCCCAGAACATGCCGACCAGGGCGGGCAGCGCGATGTTGAGCGCGCCGAGCAGCCGGAGCGGCTCGACGTCCAGGAACCGGGGCAGTCCGTCCGGCGCCCGGGTGCAGTACAGCGGCCCGGGGTCGCAGCCGTCGAACAGCCCGCTGCGCAGGTCGTCGACCATGCCGGCGCGGGAGTACGCGGCGAGCGCGGCGGCGGCCAGCAGGACCGCGGCGCCGCAGACGATCAGTGCCCGTTGCTGGCGCCAGGCCAGCCACAGCGTGCCCTTCACGCCGCCTCCCCGTTCTCGGCCGCGGCACCTTCCTGGAGGTGTCCGAGCAGGATCTCCTCCAGGCCGGGCCGCTCGACGTGCCAGTCGCCGCCGACCGGGCCCCGCGGGCGCACCAGGGCGGTCAGCTGTCGCCCGTGCGTACGGCGCCGCACCACGGTGTGCTCCCGCAGCGCCGGCTCCTCGTCGACGTGCCCCGTGAGCAGCGTGTGGCCCTCGCGGAGCGCGTCGGCGTCTTCGCTCAGCTCCACCCGGCCGGCCCGCAGCAGCAGCACCCAGTCGCAGGTCTGCTCCAGATCGGGCAGGACGTGCGAGGACATCACGATGCTGACCTCGCGCTCCGCCGCCTCGGCCATCAGCGTCGCCATGATCTCGGCGCGCACCACCGGGTCGAGGTCGGCGAGCGGTTCGTCCAGCAGGAGCAGGTCCGGCCGTTTGCCGAGGGCCAGGGCGAGCGCCACGCGGGTGCGCCGGCCCGGCGACAGCTCGCCCACCCTGGCCGTCGGGGCGATGTCGCCCTCGCGCACGACCCGCTCGGCGACCGACCGGTCCCACGAGGGGTTCAGCTTGCCACCCATGCGGAGGGTGTCGGCCACGGTGAAGCGCGGGTAGAGCGGCCTGTCCTGGGTCAGCAGGGCCACCCGGGTGCGGGCCGCGGCGGTGCCCGGCGCGGAGCCCAGCACCCGTATGCGCCCGTGCGTGGGGTTCAGCAGCCCGCCGGCCAGGTGCAGCAGCGTGCTCTTGCCGGCGCCGTTGCGGCCGACCAGGGCCGTGATGCGGCCGCGCGGCACCGTGAACCCGCAGTCCCGCAGCGCCCGGTCGCCGCGGGCCCGGTAGCGGAACCCGAGGTCCGTGGCGTGCAGCGCGGCGGGCTCGTCAGGCCCGGTCATGCGTCCTCCTGTTTCCGTCCCCGGTCGCCCGGGTCGTGCTCGTGTCGCTCGTCGTGCTCGTCGAGGGCCGCCGTGACCAGGGCGAGTACGTCGTCCCGCTCCAGCCCGGCCGCCAGGGCCCGTGCCACCCATCCGGCGACGTCCGCCCGCAGGGGCGAGTCGTCCTCCGCGCCGGGCCGCGCCAGCGACCGGGTCACGAAGGTGCCGAGCCCGCGCCGCGAGCGGACCAGGCCCGCCTGCTCCATGTCGCGGTACGCCCGGAACACGGTGTTGGGGTTGATGGCGGTGGCGGCGACGACCTCCTTGGCGGTCGGGAGTTTGTCCCCGACCCGCAGCACACCCATCCGGAGTGCCTGCTCGGTCTGCCGCACGATCTGCACATAGGCCGGGATGCCGCTCTGTCGATCGATCCGGTACTCGACCACGTCACCTTCCATGCTTTCATTAATTCATTAGTAGAAGCATGATCAGATCCCGTCCCGATGTCAAACGGCGCCCTCCTTGGACTCCACGTCCAGTGACTGGACGTGTAGTCTGAGTCGCATGAACGAACCCGCACTGGACGCCGAACGCGACGCCGTCCTCGCCGCGCTGCGCCCCGTCGTCGAGGGGATCGCCGCGACGTTCGGACCGGTCTGCGAGGCGGTGCTGCACGACTACCGGTGCCCCGAGCGCTCGGTCGTGGCCGTCGCCGGGGCGGTGACCGGGCGGACGGTGGGCGGGGCGATGAGCGAGATCGGCATGCGCGTGCTGGCCCGCGGCGACGAGGCGCACGACGAGCTGAACTACGTCACCCGCACGGCCGACGGCACTCTGCTCAAGTCCTCCACCATGGTGCTGCGCGACTCCACGGGCGCCGTGTTCGGAGCCCTGTGCGTCAACCTGGACGTCACCGCCGTCGACCGCGCCCACGCCCTCCTCGGCGCCCTCGCCGGGACCGCCCGCGCCCCCGCCCAGGTACCGGCGACCACCTTCGGCGACGACATCGACGCCGTGGTCGACGCCATCGTGGACGCCCACCCGCTGCGCCGCGACACCAGTTGGGCGGCGCTGGACCGGGACCGGCGGCTGCAGCTGTTCCGCGACCTCGACGGGCGCGGAGTGTTCGCCGTACGCCGCTCGGTCGAGCACGTCGCCACCCGGCTCGGCATCTCCCGCGCCTCCGCCTACCACTACCTCTCCCAGGCCCGCGCCGACACCGGCCCGGCCGCCGACACCCCCTGAGGACACCCGTGACGACCACCACCCCGCCGGTCACCCTCGACGACGTCCGCTCCGCCGCGGCCCGCATCAAGGGCGTCGCGCACCGCACCCCGGTGCTGCGCTCGCGCACCCTCGACGCCCTCGTCGGCGCCGAGGTCCACCTCAAGTGCGAGAACCAGCAGCGGGTCGGCGCCTTCAAGTTCCGCGGCGCCTACAACGCGGCCTCCCGCCTCACCCCGGAGCAGCTGGCCAGGGGCATCGCCGCCTACTCCTCGGGCAACCACGCCCAGGCGGTCGCCCTGGCCGCCCGTGAACTGGGCACGACCGCGGTGATCGTCATGCCCGAGGACGCGCCGCCCTCCAAGCGGGACGCCACCGCGGGCTACGGCGCCGAGATCGTCACCTACGACCGCTACACCGGCGACCGTGTGGCCGTCGCCGAAGCGCTGGCCGCCGACCGGGGGCTGACCCTGATCCCGCCCTACGAACACCCGCACGTCATCGCGGGCCAGGGCACCGCCGCCCTCGAACTGGTCGAGGAGACGGGGGAGCTGGACGCGCTGGTCGCCCCCGTCGGCGGCGGCGGACTGA
This sequence comes from Streptomyces violaceoruber, assembly GCF_033406955.1. NCBI lineage: Bacteria > Bacillati > Actinomycetota > Actinomycetes > Kitasatosporales > Streptomycetaceae > Streptomyces > Streptomyces violaceoruber. The sequence continues at coordinate 7,771,142 of NZ_CP137734.1, forward strand.
TCGCCGGGAGCGCCACCGCGGTCAAGGCACTGCACCCCGGCATGCGGGTGATCGGCGTCGAGCCGGAGGCCGGGGACGACACCAGGCGCTCCCTGGCCGCGGGCCGGCGGGTCAGCGTGCCGGTCCCGCGCACCATCGCCGACGGCCAGGCGCTGCCCACCCCCGGCGAGCTGACGTTCTCCCTCAACCGGCGCCTGCTCGACGGGATCGTGCTGGTGTCCGACGACGAGATCCGGGACGCGATGCGGTTCGCCTTCGAACGGCTGAAGACCGTCCTCGAACCGAGCGGCGCCACTCCACTGGCCGCCCTCATGAACGGCCGGATCGACGCCCTGCCGCGCCGTGTCGGCGTGATCCTCTCCGGCGGCAACGTGGACGCCGCCCGGTTCGCCGAACTCTGCGGCGCGCCCCGCTGAGCCGCGCGCGCGTCCCCCGGATGGCGCCGCCGAGTTGACAGGCGGACGATGGAGTGGTGGGGACAGGGAAAGGAGGAGCGTCATGCTGGAGGCAAAGACGCTCGACAAGCCGGACGAGCGGCGCGATTTCCCCCGCGGGCACATCGAGGCCGTGCATATGGAAGGGCTCGACTTCGCCGTCGCCACCTTCGAACCGGGCTGGCGCTGGTCGGAGTCCGTGGCGCCGATCGCGGGCACCGACAGCTGCATGATCCACCACAACTGCTACGTGGTCGAGGGACGGATGCACGTCCGCATGGACGACGGCACCGAGAGCGAGGTGGGCCCGGGCGACGTCTTCGTCTGCTCGCCGGGCCACGACGCCTGGGTCGTGGGCGACGCACAGTGCGTCGTGTACGACTTCGCGGGCAGCATGGCGAAGGAGTACGCCAAGGCCGACTAGCGCGCCGGCCGGCCACGGGGAAGGGGGCGACCGCCACGGCGGCCGGCCCCCTTCCCCTGCGCCCCGCCGCTCACGCGGCCGACGTCACCGCCCCCACCGCCGGCGTCCGCAGCACCCGCCGGGCCGTGCCCAGGCCCGTCCCCAGCGTCACCGCCGCCGCCAGCGCCACCATCGCGAGCCACACCCCGAGGAACTGGTCCGGCAGCACCGCGTCGGTGCGGACCACCGTGAACGGCACCACTCCGGCCAGTGCGGCCACGGTGCCGAAGAACACCCCCGTGACCGTGAGGATCACGCCCTCGGCGCCGACCACGGCCAGCACCTGCCCCGGCGTCGCTCCCGCCAGCCGCTGCTGACCGAACTCGCGCGAGCGGTACGTCGTCGCCGCGTACAGCGAGTTGACCAGCATCACGCAGACGAACACCGCGATGATGCCGACCACCGTGAGGTTCAGCGTCTCCAGGTTCTTGGCGTCGACCGACTTCACCAGCCCCGAGGCCTTCACCGCGTCGCTCTCCACCGACTGCATGGTGAGCGTCGCCGTCGACACCGCGGTGAACAGGATCAGCGAGACCAGGATCCCGGCCAGGTGACTCGCCCGCCGACGCAGGTTGCGCACCGCCAGCCAGCCGCTCGCGCCGCTCAGGGGCAGCCGGTCGAGCACGCCCTTCAGCAGCCGCGGCGACAGCAGCGCGAAACCGACCGACAGCAGGATCGCCCCGTAGGCCGGCGCCGCCATCAGCATCTCGTCGGTCGCGGAGAACAGGAAGGTGGCGCCCGCCGCCGAGGCACCGGTGACCAGCGCCGCACCGGCCAGGAACCGCTTCGCGCCGGTCCGCTCCCGGCCACCGCGGGTCAGGCGCCGTACCGCGAGGAACGCGGCGCCCGCGGACGCCAGCAGGGTGATGGACACACCGCTCGACAGCGCGATGGGGCCGAAGGAGTAGTCCACCGACCGCGCCACCTGGCCGCTGTCCTGGAACATGTCCAGCAGCGCCCGACCGCCGAGCATCGCCGGGCCGATCGCCAGCGCCGCGCCCACCAGCGCCACCGCCACCGCCTCACCCACGACCATCCGCCTGATCTGCGCCGGGGTCGCCCCCGAGCAGCGCAGCAGGTCCAGTTCGGCGGTGCGCTGACGCACGTTGACCGTCAGCGTCGAGGCCACCGCGAAGAACACCAGCAGGCTTCCGTACCCGCCGACGACCCCCGCCGCCGTGCCCAGCGTCTCCGAGCTGACCGGGTCGACGCCGTCCTGCCCGGCCGTGTCGTGCATCGAGTTGAACGCCATGATGATCGCCGCCCCCAGGAAGGCGGACAGCAGCGTCGCCAGGAACCGCCCGGGGCGGCGCCGGATCGACCGGAGAGCCAGTACGGACATCGCTCACACCCCCGCCGGCACGTCGTCGCCCAGGTGGGCGAGGCGCTCCGCGACCGCGTCCGGGGTCGGCGCGTCCATCCGCCCCGCCAGCCGGCCGTCGGCGAGGAAGACCACCGAGTCGGCGTACGACGCGGCGACCGGGTCGTGCGTCACCATCACCACGGTCCGCCCGTGCACCCGCGCCGCCTCCTGGAGCAGCAGCAGCACCTGCCGGGCGCTGCGCGTGTCCAGGGCGCCCGTCGGCTCGTCCGCGAAGATCACCCGCGGTTCGGTGACCAGTGCCCTTGCGATCGCCACCCGCTGCCGCTGACCGCCGGAGAGCTGGTCGGGACGGTGGCCGAGCCGGTCCCCGAGACCGACCGACGTCAGGACCTCCCGCGCCCGCTTCCGGTCGACGCGCCGCCCGGCCAGCTTGAGCGGCAGCACCGTGTTCTGCGCGACGGTCAGCGTCTCCAGCAGGTTGTACTGCTGGAAGACGAACCCGACACGGCCGCGCCGGAACTTCGTCAGCTCCGCCTCGCCGCCACCCGTCAGCTCCTTGCCGTCCACGCACACGATGCCGCTGTCCGGCCGGTCGAGGCCCGCCGCGCACTGGAGCAGCGTGGACTTGCCCGACCCGGACGGCCCCATCACCGCGGTGAACGTGCCGCGTCCCAGGCTCAGCGTCACCCCGTCCAGAGCGGTCACTGCGTTGTCCGCCGAGCCGTACGTCCGGGTCACCTTGACGAGCCGGAGGGCCTCGGAGGCGGGGCCCGGGTCGTGGTTGCCTCGTGCGCCGGAGCGAAACATCCTCATCACCTTCCGTGTGGCACGCCCTGTGCGGTGCCTCGTGGAAGACGCTACGGAGAGCGAGGCCGCACCACACTGGGTGCAGAGCCCGTATCGGGGGGTGTACTCAGCGACACCCCGGCAGCGCTACTCGCCGCTCAGCAGCACCACCTCCAGGGTGCGTGGGCCGTGCACCCCCTCCACGCGGTCCAGCTCGATGTCACTCGTCGCGGAGGGACCGGAGATCCACGTCAACGGGCGGGCCGGGTCGAGGCGCTCGAGCGCCCCGGGCACCGACGACACGACCTGGTCGGGCACCCGCACGACGCAGATGTGGTGGTCGGGGACCAGGGTGATGCGCCGCCGCCCCTGGTCGGGGGAGCCGTCCAGGACGATCGTGCCGGTCTCGGCGACGGCGACGGCGCAGCCGGTCACCACGCTGTCGACCCCGTCGAGTTCTTGTGGGGTGCTCGCAGCCCGGTCGTGGACGCGGGTCGCGTCGACCGCCGCCAGCCAGTGCGGTGGCAGCCCTGGCGGGACCACCACGCTCCGCGAACCGCGCGCCGCCAGAAGCCGCGTCAACAGCACGGGCAACTCCCCGTCCGTGCACCGGTGCACGAGGGCCCGGTAGTCCGCCAGGTTCTCGGCGAGCAGGTCCACCGTCTGTGCGACGGACCGCTGCCCGTGCTCGCGCAGATACTCCCGGGCCACGGCCTCCTCGTAGGGCCGCGCGTCGTCCGGCACGTCCGCCAGCGCCCGGCGCACCCGGCCCAGAATGCGTTCCCTGCTGCTCACTTCGCTCCGTCCTTCCCGCCGCGCGTGCGCTGCCACCAGTCCCGGAACGGCTCCGCGGGCACCGCCGGGAGGTCCCGGGTGCCGCTCCACGCCCGGCCGGGACCGGGCAGCGTGCGCGGATGCAGGCGACGGGTGCGCGAGGCCAGGCGCTGCCCGGTCCGCAGCGCGCCCGGGTGCGTGAACGCCCACTGTGCCGCCCGCATCGCCGCGCGCTCGGCGGCGTGCCCCTTGGCCGGCTTCAGCACCACCCGGTTGCCGTCCCGGACGGCCGCCCCGCCCTGCACCACCCGCTCCCGCAGGTGCACCAGTACCTCGGGGATGTCGATGGCGACCGGGCACACCTCGTAGCAGGCACCGCACAGCGAGGACGCGTAGGGCAGGGAGGCGTCGATCTCGCTTGCGGTGCCCCGAAGTTGCGGGCTGAGGATCGCGCCGATCGGGCCCGGGTACACCGAGCCGTAGGCGTGCCCGCCCGCCCGCTCGTAGACCGGGCACACGTTCAGGCAGGCCGAGCAGCGGATGCAGCGCAGCGCCTGGCGGCCGACCTCGTCGGCGAGCGTGTCGGTGCGGCCGTTGTCCAGCAGGACCAGGTGGAAGGTGCGGGGGCCGTCCTCGTCGGTGGTGCCGGTCCACATGGAGGTGTACGGGTTCATGCGCTCGGCCGTCGAGGAGCGGGGGAGGGTCTGCAGGAAGACCTCCAGGTCCTGCCACCTCGGCACGATCTTCTCGATGCCGACGACCGAGATCAGTGTCTCGGGCAGGGTCAGGCACATCCGCCCGTTGCCCTCCGACTCCACGACCACCAGCGTCCCGGTCTCGGCCACCACGAAGTTGGCGCCGGAGATGCCGACCTTGGCCCGCAGGAACTTCTCCCGCAGGTGCAGCCGGGCCGCCTCCGCCAGTTCGGCGGGCGTGTCCGTCAGCCCCTCGGGCGCGGGGCGGCCCCACTCGCTCATCTCGGAGCGGAAGATGTCCCGGATCTCGCCGCGGTTGCGGTGGATGGCGGGCACCAGGATGTGCGAGGGCCGGTCCTTGCCCAACTGCACGATCAGCTCGGCGAGATCGGTCTCGTAGGCGTGGATGCCCCGGGCCTGAAGCGCCTCGTTGAGGCCGATCTCCTGCGTCGCCATCGACTTGACCTTGACGACCTCGCTCTCACCGGTCTCCTGGACCAGGCGGGCGACGATCTCGTTGGCCTCGTCCGCGTCGGCGGCCCAGTGCACGGTGCCGCCGGCCGCCGTGACCGCCTCCTCCACCTGCACCAGGTACCGGTCGAGGTGGCGCAGCGTGTGGTCCTTGATCTGCTTCCCGGCCTCCCGCAGCGCCGCCCAGTCGTCCAGCTCAGCCACCGCGCGGGCCCGCTTGTCCCGGATGGTGTGGGTGGCGTGGCGCAGATTGCCGCGCAGTGTCTCGTTGCCCACGGCCTCCCGGGCCGCGACGGGAAAGGCCGGCATGCCCACGAACGTCCCGCTCATACGGCCGCCTCCCCGGTGCTCGCCAGGATCTCCGCGATGTGCACCGGCCGCATGCCCGTGCGCAGTCGCGTCATGGTCCCGCCGATGTGCATCAGGCAGGAGTTGTCGGCCGCGCACAGCACGTCCGCGCCGGTGGACTCGGCGTTGCGGACCTTGTCCGTGCCCATCGCCGCCGACACGTCGGAGTTCTTCACGGCGAAGGTGCCGCCGAAGCCGCAGCACTCCTCGGCGCCCGGCAGCTCCACCAGCTCCAGCCCCTTCACCGCCTCCAGCAGCCGCCGCGGCCGGTCGCCGAGGCCCAGGCTCCGCAGGCCGTGGCAGGTCGGGTGGTACGTCACCGTGTGCGGGTAGTACGCCCCCACGTCCGTCACCCCGAGCACGTCCACCAGGAACTCCGTCAGCTCGTACGTCTTCGGCACCACCGGCGCCAGCACGGTCGCGAGCGTGTCCCCGCGCCCCTCCGCCCGCGCCCGCTCACCCATCCGCGGATACAGCTCCCGCACCATCGCGCCGCAGGAGCCCGAGGGCGTCACGATCGCGTCGTAGCCCGCGAACACGTCCGCGAAGTGCCGGGCCAGCGGCTCGGCCTCGTGCCGGTAACCCGTGTTGTAGTGCGCCTGCCCGCAACACGTCTGGGCCATCGGGAAGTCGACCTCGACACCGAGTCTGGTCAGCAGCCTCACCACGGCACGACCGGTCTCCGCATAGAGCGTGTCGTTGACGCAGGTCAGGAACAGAGCGACACGCATCGCGGCTCCTCGTGTTCGATCATCGGATGAATGATGAGTGCAGACTAGTCGGCCGACCGGGCTTGCGGGAGCCCCGGTTCACCGGTGGGCGAGTCGGGCCGCGGCCGCCTGCCAGCGCGCCGGGTCGCCGCGCGGTTCGTACCGGGTCAGCGACTGGGTGCGCGCAACCAGCCGGCGCATCCCGGCGAGGTCGCCGACCAGGCCGTGGGCGCGGGCCTGCACCAGCACGTTGCCGAGCGCGGCGGCCTCCGTCGGCCCCGCCACCACCGGCAGCCCGCAGGCGTCGGCGGTCAGCTGGCACAGCAGCGCGTTGCGGGTGCCGCCGCCGACGACGTGCACGACGTCGACCGGATGCCCGGCGAGCCGCTGCGCCTCCCCGACGGCCGCGCGGTGGGCCAGCGCCAGCGAGTCGAGGATGCACCGGGTCACCTCGGCGGGCGTCTCGGGCACCGGCTGCCCCGAGGCGCGGCACGCCTCGGCGATCCGCTCCGGCATCCGCCCCGGCGCCAGGAACCCCGCGTCACCCGCGTCCACCACCGACCGCAGCGCCGGCACGCGCGCCGCCGCGAGCAGCAACTCACCCAGGTCCGGGTCGCCCCAGGCCCGCACGGACTCCTGGAGCAGCCACAGCCCCATGATGTTGCGCAGGTATCGGACCGTGCCGTCCAGCCCCAGCTCGTTGGTGAAGTTGGCGGCCCGGCTCTCCTGGGTCAGCACGGGAGCGGACAGTTCGAGCCCGGCCAGCGACCAGGTGCCGGTGCAGATGTAGGCGAACCGTTCGCCCGATGCCGGTACGGCGGCGACCGCGGAGGCGGTGTCGTGCGAACCGACGGCCGTCACCGGCACGGGCCCCGCCAGTCCCGTCTCCTCCAGCACCTCCGGCCGCAGCAGCCCCGCCGGGTCCCCGGGCCGGCGCAGCGGCGCGAACAGGCCGAGGTCGATCCCCAGCCGGTCCGCGACCTCCCGTGACCAGTCCCGGGTGCGGGGGTCGATCAGCTGGGTCGTGGAGGCGTTGGTCAGCTCCGTGCCCTGCTCGCCGGTCAGCCAGTAGGTCAGCAGGTCGGGGATGAGCAACAGCCGCCGGGCCGCCGCGAACTGGGCCGTGCCCCGGGCGGCGACGAGCTGGTACAGGGTGTTGAAGGGCGCGTACTGCAACCCCGTCGCCGCGTACAGCTCCCCGGCGGGCAGCGAGGCCCACACCCGCTCCGCGACGCCCTCCGTGCGGGCGTCGCGGTAGTGCACGGGGTTGCCGAGCAGCACCCCGTCCGCGTCCAGCAGACCGTGGTCGACGGCCCAGCTGTCCACGCCGACCGAGTCCACCCGGCCCGCCGCCCGCAGACCGTCCAGCACGCCGGCGTACAGCGCGAGGACGTCCCAGCGCAGCCCGTCGGGCGTACGGACCGGCCGGTTGGGGAAGCGGTGCGCCTCGGTCAGCTCCAGCCGGTCGGCGCCGACGCGGCCGACCATGACGCGCCCGCTGGACGCGCCGAGGTCGACCGCGGCGAACGCCTTGGTGTCGATGGCGGTGCTCATCGCAGGAACGCGGCGGCGACGCCGGCGTCGACCGGGACGTGCAGACCGGTGGTGTGCGTCAGGTCGCCGCCGGTCAGCGCGAACACGGCGTTGGCGACGTGCTCGGGCAGCACCTCGCGCTTGAGCAGGGTCCGCTGCGCGTAGAACTCGCCCAGCTTCTCCTCCGGCACGCCGTACACCGCCGCCCGCTTGGCACCCCAGCCGCCCGCGAAGATCCCGGAACCGCGCACCACGCCGTCCGGGTTGACGCCGTTGACGCGGATGCCGTGCTCGCCCAGCTCGGCGGCGAGCAGGCGCACCTGATGGGCCTGGTCGGCCTTGGTGGCGGAGTAGGCGATGTTGTTCGGGCCGGCGAACACGGCGTTCTTCGACGCGATGTAGACGATGTCGCCGCCCAGCTCCTGCGCGGTCATCACCCGGGCGGCCTCGCGCGAGACGAGGAAGGAACCGCGGGCCATGATGTCGTGCTGGAGGTCCCAGTCCTTCGCGGAGGTCTCCAGCAGCGGCTTGGAGATGGAGATCCCCGCGTTGTTGACCACCAGGTCGACCCCGCCGAAGGCGAGGGCGGCCGCCTGGAACGCCGCGGCGATCTGCTCCTCGGAGGTGACGTCGACGGTCACGGCGACGGCCTTGTCGTCCCCGCCCAGCTCCTCGGCGACCGCCGCCGCGTTCTCGGCGTTCAGGTCGGCCACGACCACACAGGCGCCCTCGTCCACCAGCCGCCGCGCGATCGCCTTCCCGATCCCGCTGCCCGCGCCGGTGACCAGGGCGACACGGGTGGCCAGCGGCTTCGGCCTCGGCATCCGCCGGAGCTTGGCCTCCTCCAGCGCCCAGTACTCGATGCGGAACTTCTCCGACTCCTCGATCGGCGCGTACGTCGACACCGCCTCGGCCCCGCGCATCACGTTGATCGCGTTGACGTAGAACTCGCCGGCCACCCGGGCGGTCTGCTTGTCCTTGCCGAAGCTGAACATGCCGACACCCGGCACCAGCACGATCGCCGGGTCGGCGCCGCGCATGGCGGGGGAGTCGGGCTCGGCGTGCCGCTCGTAGTAGGCGGCGTACTCCTCGCGGTAGGCCGCGTGCAGCTCCTTGAGCCGGGCCACCGCCTCCTCCAGCGGCGCGGTCGGCGCCACGTCCAGGACCAGCGGCCGCACCTTCGTGCGCAGGAAGTGGTCCGGGCAGGAGGTGCCGAGCGCGGCGAGTCGCGGATGCTCGGCGCGCGCGAGGAAGTCCAGCACCACGTCCGCGTCGGTGAAGTGTCCCACCTGCGCCCGGTCCCGGGACGCCAGACCACGGACGTACGGCGCCAGCGCCGCCGCCCGCTCCCGCCGCTCGGCCTCGGGCAGCGCCGCGTACGCCGGGATGACCGGACCGAACGGCTCGGCCTTCCCGCGTTCGGCCAGGAACGCCTCGGCGGTGCGGATGATGTGCAGCGAGTTGCGCTCGCACTCCTCGGAGGTGTCGCCCCACGCGGTGATGCCGTGCCCGCCGAGCACACAGCCGACGGCCTGCGGGTTGGCCTCCTTGACGGCGGCGATGTCCAGCCCGAGCTGGAAACCGGGCCGCCGCCACGGCACCCACACCACGGTGTCGCCGAAGCACTCGGCGGTCAGCTTCTCCCCGTCCGCCGCGCAGGCCAGCGCGATCCCGGAGTCGGGGTGGAGGTGGTCGACGTGTGCGGCCTCGACGAGCCCGTGCATGGCCGTGTCGATCGAGGGCGCGGCGCCGCCCTTGCCGTGCAGGCAGTAGTCGAAGGCGGCGACCATCTCGTCCTCGCGCTCGACGCCCGGGTAGACGTCCTTGAGCGCCCGCATCCGGTCCAGCCGCAGCACGGCGAGCCCGGCCCCGGTGAGCGTCCCGAGGTCCCCTCCGGACCCCTTGACCCACATCAGCTCCACCTCACCCCCGGTGACGGGATCGGTCCCGGTGCCCTTGGCGGACGCGTTGCCGCCGGCGTAGTTGGTGTTGCGAGGATCGGCACCGAGCCGATGGGAACGGGCGAGGAGGGCGGCGGCTGAGGGGTGGATACCCATGTTTGGCAGTCCTTTTCAACGAGGGCGAGGAGCAGCGCCCCTGGAAGGGGCGCGGGGAACTGCGCGACCAGCCACATACGGCCCGCAGCCCGCGAGAAGACAGAAACCCGGCGGACGCCTACGCCCCCCACCCGGCCTGCTGCCCACCGACCCGCTCGGCAACGACCTTCTCCGCCCACCCGCAGGAGCGGTACGCCTTCATGGGTTCGGGGTCCAGCCCCGACTCCTCCCGCACTTCCCGGAGCAGCGGCCGCACGTCCGTGTTGTACGCGTCCATCAGCACCGCGTTCGCCTCCAGCACATCCCCCGCGGCCTGCGCCTCGGCCAGGGCGGTGCCGTCGACCAGCAGCGCCTTCGCCGTCGCCTCCTGCACGTTCATCACCGACCGGATGATCGCCGGGATCTTCGCCTCGATGTTGTGGCACTGGTCGAGCATGAACGCCACGTCGGAGGTGAACCCGCCCCCGCGCACCACCTCGTACATGATCCGGAACAGCTGGAACGGGTCGGCGGCACCCACCATCAGGTCGTCGTCGGCGTAGAACCGCGAGTTGAAGTCGAACCCGCCGAGCTTCCCCTCCCGCAGCAGCGTCGCCACGATGAACTCGATGTTCGTGCCCGGCGCGTGGTGTCCCGTGTCGACCACGACCTGGGCCTTCTCGCCCAGCTTGAGACAGTGCGCGTACGCCGTGCCCCAGTCCGGCACGTCCGTCGTGTAGAACGCCGGCTCGAAGAGCTTGTACTCCAGGAGCATCCGCTGCCCCTCGCCGAGCCGCTCGTACACCTCGGCCAGGCCCTCGGCCAGCCGGTCCTGCCGGGACCGGATGTCGTCCTGTCCCGGGTAGTTCGTGCCGTCGGCGAACCACAGCTTCAGGTCGCGCGAGCCGGTGGCGTCCATGATGTCGACGCACTCCAGCAGGTGGTCGACGGCCTTCCGGCGCACCGCCGCGTCGGGGTGGCAGATGCTGCCCAGCCTGTAGTCGTCGTCCTGGAAGGTGTTGGAGTTGATCGCGCCGATCCGCACGCCCCGCTTCTCGGCGTGCGCCGCCAGCGCGGCGTAGTCCTCGACCCGGTCCCACGGGATGTGCAGGGCGACGGTCGGGGCCGCGCCGGTGAACTCGTGCACCTTCGCCGCGTCGTCCAGCTTCTCGAAGGGGTCGCGCGGGACACCGGGCTGGGCGAACACCTTGAAGCGGGTGCCCGAGTTGCCGTACGCCCACGACGGCGTCTCGACGGCCTGGGTCTTGAGCGCGGCTTTCACCGCGGCGAGCTCGGTCACTTCGGCGCTCCTGTGGCATCGGGTCGTGGCCTGCTGTGAGTACGACCATGTGTGAAACGATTCAGAACGCGAAGTTATGAGCCACCCGAAGGGGTGTCAACCCTTCCGGTCACTCCAACTGTTCGTGACTCGGTCGTGACCTTCGACTATCGAAAGTTTTTGGTCTCGGAACCATTGACGTGACATACCCTCGCTGCCTAACGTCCCCGGCAACCGAGTTGAAACCTTTCACGACGCCGTGAGGGCAGTCCCGCCGGCGTCGTCGAGGAGCCCCCAATGACCCACCCGTCCGACACGGGTTCGGCCCCGGTTCTGGCGCTCAGGGACGTCTCCAAGTCCTTCGGCGCGGTCCGTGCGCTGCGGGACGTCTCCCTGGAGCTGTTCCCCGGCGAGGTGCACGCCCTCGCCGGTGAGAACGGCGCCGGAAAGTCGACCCTCATCAAGACGCTGGCCGGAGTGCACCGGCCGGACGCCGGCCACGTGCTGCTCGACGGCGCACCGGTCGTGTTCCACGGTCCCGGCGACGCCCGCGACGCCGGCATCGCCGTGATCTACCAGGAGCCCACCCTCTTCCCCGACCTGTCGATCGCCGAGAACATCTTCATGGGCCGCCAGCCGCGCCGCGCCCTCGGCCGCATCGACCACAAGGCGACCCACGACGCCACCGCCGCACTCATGCTGCGCCTCGGCGTCGAACTCGACCCCGACCGGCCCGCGCGCGGTCTGTCCATCGCGGACCAGCAGATCGTGGAGATCGCCAAGGCCCTCTCCTTCGACGCCCGCGTCCTGATCATGGACGAGCCGACCGCCGCCCTCACCGGCAGCGAGGTGGCCCGGCTCTTCGGGGTGGTGCGCACCCTGCGCGACCAGGGCGCCGCAGTGCTGTTCATCTCCCACCGCCTGGAGGAGATCTTCCACATCTGCGCGCGGGTGACCACCCTGCGCGACGGCGCCTGGATCGCCAGCGAGCCCCTGGAGGGCATGACCGAGGACGACCTGGTGCGCCGCATGGTCGGCCGCGACCTCGACGAGCTGTACCCCAAGCAGGAGGTCACCCCCGGCGAGAGGGCCCTCAGCGTGCGCAGGCTGACCCGCGAGGGCGTCTTCACCGACGTCTCCTTCGAGGTGCGGCGCGGTGAGATCGTCGCGCTGGCCGGACTGGTCGGCGCCGGGCGCACCGAGGTCGCCCGCGCCGTCTTCGGCGTCGACCGCTGGGACGCGGGCGAAGTGGAGGTCGACGGGAAGCCGCTCGTCAACGGCGCGCCCTCCACCGCCATGGCCGCCGGTCTCGCCCTCGTCCCGGAGGACCGCCGCGCCCAGGGGCTGGTGATGGACATGTCCATCGAACGCAACATCGGGCTCACCGGCCTGCGGACGACCGTGAAGGCCGGCCTCGTGGACCGCGGCGCCGAGCGCAGCCGCTCCCTGGACTGGGCGGTCAAGCTCCAGGTCAAGTACGCCCGCATCGCCGACACCGTCGCCACCCTGTCCGGCGGCAACCAGCAGAAGGTCGTCCTCGCCAAGTGGCTGGCCACCGGCCCCAAGGTGCTGATCGTGGACGAGCCCACCCGCGGCATCGACGTCGGCACGAAGGCGGAGGTGCACCGGCTCCTCTCGCAGCTCGCCGCCGACGGCGTGGCCGTCCTGATGATCTCCTCCGACCTGCCCGAGGTGCTCGGCATGGCCGACCGCGTCCTGGTGATGCACGAGGGCCGACTGACCGCCGAGATATCCCGCACCGACGCCACCGAGGAGACCGTGATGGCCGCAGCGACGGGGAGGGCCGCCGCATGACGGTCACCGCACCGGAGAAGGCGCCCGCGGCCGACGTGCCGAAGGCCGGCGCCACCCGGCTGGTGGACCGCATCTTCAAGATGCGCGAACTGGCCATCCTGCTCGTCTTCCTGGTGATGATCGGCATCACCCAGGCCGGCAACAGCGAGTTCCTGTCCGAGCAGGGCATCAAGGACCTCCTGCTGAACGCGACCATCCTGGTCCTGGTCGCCACCGGACAGTCCCTGGTCGTCATCACCCGCAACGTCGACCTGTCCGTCGGCTCCACCCTCGGCATCAGCGCCTTCGCCGCCGGCACCTACCTCCAGGGCGGCGGCAACCCCGTCGTGGCCGTGCTGCTCGCCGTGCTGACGGGCGTCGGATTCGGACTGCTCAACGGCGCGCTGGTCAGCCTCGGCCAGGTGCCCGCCCTGGTCGTCACCCTCGGCACCCTGTACATCATCCGCGGCATCGACTCCATCTGGGTCGGCTCCCGGCAGATCACCGCGGCCGACCTGCCCGGCGGGTTCGTCGACTTCGGCTCCGGCGGCATCTCCGCCGTGCCCTGGCTGGCCATGATCGCCCTGGCGGTGCTCGTCGCCACGGCGTACTACCTCAAGCACTTCGGCAGCGGACGCGAGCTGTACGCCCTCGGCTCCAACCCGGAGGCCGCCCGGCTGGCCGGCATCCCGGTCCGCAAGCGGATCCTGGCCGCCTACACCTTCTGCGGCGCCCTCGCCGGACTCGCCGGCGCCCTCTACCTGGCCCGCTTCGGCAACGTCGACTCGGGCACCGGCAACGGCTACGAACTGACCGTCGTCAGCGCCGTGGTGGTCGGCGGCGTCGTCTTCACCGGCGGCTCCGGCAGCGTCTACGGCGCGGCCCTCGGCGCGCTGCTGCTGACCTCGATCAACAGCGTGCTGCCCGCCCTCGGCGTCAGCTCCGTGTGGGTGCTGGCCATCAACGGCATCCTGCTCATCCTCGCCATCGCCGTCGACCGGATCGTCGCGCTGCGCGTGGCCAACGCCCTGAAGAAGAGGAACGCCCGCCATGGCTGACACCTCCCTGACGCGCGCCGTCCGCTGGGACACGGTCGTCGGTGCCCTGCTCGTGGTCGTCCTGCTGCTCTCCTTCGGCTTCGTCGACGGGTTCGGCAACGCCCTCAACCTGTCCTTCCTGATCGGCAACACGCTGCCGATCGCGCTCATCGCCCTGCCGATGACGCTGCTGGTCGTCTCCGGCGAGATCGACCTGTCGGTGGCCTCCACCGCGGGCCTGTCCGGCGCGGTGATGGGCGCCCTGTGGAACCAGGGCATGACCATCGAGACGATCATCCCGATCTGCCTGCTGCTCGGCGTGGTCTGCGGTCTGGTCAACGGCCTGCTGGTCACCCGCCTCGGACTGCCCTCCCTCGCCGTCACCATCGGCACCATGGCCGCCTACCGGGGCATCGCGCAGATCGTGCTCGGCTCCGACGCGGTCACCGACTTCCCCTCGCAGTACCTGGACTTCGCGGCCGGACGCATCGACGGCACCTTCGTCCCGTACGCCTTCCTGCCGTTCCTCGTGCTGCTGGCCGTCGCCGTCGTCGCCCTGCACGCCATGCCGTTCGGCCGGTCGCTGTTCGCCATCGGCGCCAGCGAGGAGGCCGCGCGCTTCGCCGGCATCCGGGTCAAGCGGCAGAAGCTGATCCTGTTCACGCTGACCGGCCTGATGTCCTCCCTCACCGGCGTCTTCTGGGCCCTGCACTACGCCAGCGCCCGCTACGACAACGCCACCGGCCTCGAACTGTCCGTCGTCGCCGCCGTGCTCCTGGGCGGCATCGACTTCGACGGCGGCAAGGGCACGCTCGGCGGGGCGATCGCGGGCGTATTCCTGCTCGGCGCGCTGCAGAACGTCATGAGCCTCCAGGACGTCTCCGCCCAGTCGCAGATCGTCGTCACCGGCGTCCTGCTCGTCCTCTCCGTGCTCGGTCCCCGCGTCGCACGGCAGATCTCCCTCGCGAGGGCCGGACGCGGGGCGGCACCGGCGCCCCCGTCCAAGGCGCCCGCCCCCACCCCTTAGGCCCTGTCGTCACATTCCCGTCTGCTCGGCGACGCCATGCACGCACTCTCGCCCCACCGGGCACCGACCACGTACAACCAGTACGCCGGTCGACGCCCGGCACTCCCCCAGCCTCCGGCCGGGGGGACCCCCAGAGCACGCACCTAACGCCGCCGAGCCCGCCCTTCGGGCGGACGACGGGAATGTGACGACAGGACCCAACCCCGTCCCCGACTCCGTCCACCCTCGTAAGGAACCCACCATGCGCAAGTCGTCCATCCGCCGTACCTGTGCGGCCCTCGCCGCAGTCACCTCCCTCGCCCTGGCCGCCACCGCCTGCGGCGGCACCACGAAGGAGGACGTCAAGGACGAGGGCGGCAAGGCCGCCGCCGCGGGCAAGGCCGACCCGAACGCCGCGACGAAGAAGGGGCTGACCGTCGGCTTCCTGCCCAAGCAGGTCAACAACCCCTACTTCACCGTCGCCGACAAGGGCGGCGAGAAGGCCCTGAAGGAGCTGGGCTCCAGCTACAAGGAAGTCGGCACCTCCAGCGGCACCGACACCGCCGGCCAGGTCTCCTACGTCAACACGCTCACCCAGCAGCAGGTCGACGCCATCGCCGTCTCCGCGCAGGACCCGGGCGCCCTGTGCACCGCGCTCAAGCAGGCGATGAAGAACGACATCAAGGTCGTCACCTACGACTCGGACACCAACCCCGAGTGCCGCAACGCCTTCATCTCCCAGGCCTCCGCCGACGACATCGGCCGCACCCAGGTGCAGCAGATGGCCGAGCAGATCGGCAACAAGGGCGAGATCGCGATCCTGTCCGCCGCGCAGACCGCGACGAACCAGAACGCCTGGATCGAGATCATGAAGGACGAGCTGAAGGACCCGAAGTACAAGGACGTCAAGCTGGTCAAGGTCGCCTACGGCGACGACGACGCCCAGAAGTCCTTCCAGCAGACCCAGGGCCTGCTCCAGGAGCACCCGAACCTGAAGGGGATCATCTCCCCGACCACCGTCGGCATCAAGGCCGCCGCCCAGTACCTGTCCGGCTCCAAGTACAAGGGCAAGGTCAAGCTGACCGGCCTCGGCACCCCCAACGACATGCGCAAGTACGTCAAGAACGGCACCGTCGAGGCGTTCGAGCTGTGGGACCCGGCCAAGCTCGGCGAGCTGGCCGCGCGCACCGCCGTCGCCCTGTCCTCCGGGCAGATCACCGGCAAGGAGGGCGAGACCTTCAAGGCCGGCGCCATGGGCGAGTACACCATCGGCAAGAACGGTGTGATCGACCTCGGCAAGCCGACCGTGTTCACCGCCGACAACGTCGACCAGTTCGACTTCTAGTCACGAACGTACGGGAGCGGCAGTCCATGCAGCGCGTCTGTTTCCTGCTCAAGGTCCGAAGGGACCGCATCGCGGAGTACCGCGAACGCCACGCCGCGGTGTGGCCGGAGATGTGCGAGGCGCTCTCCGCCACCGGCTGGCACAACTACTCGCTCTTCCTGCGCGACGACGGCCTGCTCGTCGGCTATCTGGAGACCGAGGACTTCGCCGCCGCCCGGTCCGGCATGGAGGCCACCGAGGTGAACGCCCGCTGGCAGGCGGAGATGGGCCCGCTGTTCGAGTCCCTCGACGGGGACCGCCCCGACGAGGCGATGAAACCCCTCACCGAGGTGTTCCACCTCGCCTGACTCAGGCCCCGCAGGGGGCGGCCCGGGTACTGTGTGAAGGTCCCGCGGCCGCCCCCCACACCCACTTCGACCTCGGAGGTCCCTGCCCGATGGCCCATTCCGTGGGTATCAAGGACGTCGCCCGCGCCGCCGGAGTTTCCGTGGGCACGGTCTCCAACGTCATCAACCGCCCCGACACCGTCGCGACCGAGACCCGGGCGCGGGTGCTGTCCGCGATCGACCGGCTGGGCTACGTCCGCAGCGAGTCCGCACGCCAACTGCGCGCCGGACGCAGCCGCATCATGGGGCTGCTCGTCCTGGACATGGGCAACCCGTTCTTCGTCGACGTGGCCCGCGGTGCCGAGCGGGCCGCCCGTGAGGCCGGGCTCGGCGTGATGGTCTGCAACAGCGCGCAGAACCCGGGCGAGGAGGCCGAGTACCTCTCGCTCTTCGCCGAGCAGCGGGTCCGCGGCGTCCTGCTCACCCCCGCCGACGCCACCGGCCGCAACATCGAGGGCTTCCGGCGCCACAACATCCCCTTCGTCCTCGTCGACCGCGTCGCCGAGGGCACCACCGAGTGCTCGGTCTCGGTCGACGACGTCGCGGGCGGCGCGCTGGCCGTCCGCCACCTCGTGGACGCCGGGCACCGCTCCATCGCCTACGTCAGCGGCCCGCCCGGCCTCAACCAGGTGCGCGACCGCCGCACCGGCGCCCTCGCCGCGCTCGCCGAGGCCGGGCTCGGCCCCGACGCGCTGCGCGAACTGCCCACCGAGCGCCTCGACGTCGCCGCGGGCCGCGACGCCGGCGCCCGCCTGCTGGGCCTCGCCGAGCGGCCGACCGCCGTCTTCTGCGCCAACGACCTGCTCGCCCTCGGCGTCCTGCAAGCCATGTACGCCGCCGGGGTCGGCGTCCCCGACGACCTCGCGATCGTGGGCTACGACGACATCGAGTTCGCCGCCGCCGCGGCGGTCCCGCTCACCTCCGTGCGCCAGCCCGCCGTCACCATGGGCGCGATGGCCGCCGAACTGCTCCTGGAGGAGACCGAGCTGGAGGGCACGGACCGCACCCACCCGCACCGGCGGGTCGTCCTCCAGCCCGAACTGGTGGTGCGGCGCTCCAGCCTCGCCGCCCGCTGACCGGCCGTTCAGTGGGCCGTCCGAAACGATTTCATGATCCCGGGGGTCGGCGGCCGCAGGACGGTGTGCTGAACTGGGACGCGGCCGAAAGAATCGGCCGCCAGATCCGTCCGCCCCGGGAGACCCCTTGAGCGTCAGCTACCGCCAGCCAGGCGTCGTCCTCACCGACCGCCGTTTCACCGTGCCCCTCGATCACGCCGACCCCACCGGGGAGACGATCGAGCTGTACGCCCGCGAAGCCGTCGCGAGCGACAAGGCCGACCAGGACCTGCCCTGGCTGGTCTACCTCCAGGGCGGCCCCGGCGGTAAGGCGGACCGTTTCGTCGGCCGGCCCGCCTGGTTCGGCCGGGCCCTCAAGGAGTACCGCGTCCTGCTCCTGGACCAGCGCGGCACCGGCGCCTCCACCCCGGCCAACCGCCAGACGCTCCCGCTGCGCGGCGGCCCCGCCGAGCAGGCCGACTACCTCGCGCACTTCCGGGCCGACGCCATCGTGCGCGACTGCGAGGCCATCCGCCCCCAGGTCACCGGCGGCGCCCCCTGGACCGTCCTCGGCCAGAGCTTCGGCGGCTTCTGCACCGTCGCCTACCTGTCGCTGGCCCCCGAGGGCCTGAGCGCCGCCCTGATCACCGGCGGCCTGCCCTCCCTGGACGCCCACGCGGACGACGTCTACCGCGCCGCCTACCCCCGCATCGAGCGCAAGGTCGTCGCGCACTACGCCCGCTACCCGCAGGACGTCGAGCGCGCCCGCCGCATCGCCGACCACCTGCTGACCCACGACGTGGTCCTGCCGAACGGCTACCGCCTCACCGTGGAGGCCTTCCAGTCCCTCGGCATCATGCTCGGCGGCGGCGAGGGCAGCCACCGGCTGCACTTCCTGCTGGAGGACGCCTTCGTCCGCACCGCGAACGGACACGAACTGTCCGACGCCTTCCAGGAGCAGACGCAGGGCCTCCTGTCGTACGCCGGCCGTCCGCTGTACGCCCTGGTCCACGAGGCCATCTACGGCCAGGACGCCCGGCCCACCGACTGGTCCGCCGAGCGGGTGCGCGCCGAGTTCCCGCGCTTCGACGCCGCCAAGGCCCTCGCGGGCGACGAACCGCTGCTCTTCACCGGCGAGTCCATCCACCCCTGGATGTTCGACTGCGACCCGGCCCTGCGCCCGCTGCGCGAGACGGCCGAACTGCTCGCCGCCCGCACCGACTGGACGCCGCTGTACGACCCGGCCCGCCTCGCCGCCAACGAGGTGCCGGCCGCCGCGGCCGTCTACCACGACGACATGTACGTCGACACCGCCCACGCGCTGACCACCGCCCGCGCGATCCGGGGCCTGCGCACCTGGGTCACCGACGAGTTCGAGCACGACGGTGTGCGGGCCGGCGGCCCGCGCGTCCTGGACCGGCTGCTCGCGCTCGCCCGCGACGAGGCCTGAACGACGCCGGGCGCGACGTCCGGGTGGAATCTCCGGGTGGCAGACCGGTGGCGCGGGTTAATGTGCGGGCATGACGGAGCCGACGATCACGCAACTGGAGCCCATGCCCGGCGACTGGCGCCGCGCCCTCGCCGTCGTGGCCCACCCGGACGACCTGGAGTACGGCTGCGCGGCGGCGATCGCGGCCTGGACCGACGAGGGCCGCGAGGTCGCCTACGTGCTCGCGACCAGGGGCGAGGCCGGCATCGACACGCTGGCGCCCGCCGAGTGCGCCCCGCTGCGTGAGCGGGAGCAGCGGGCGAGCGCCGCCGTCGTCGGGGTGAGCGAGGTGGAATTCCTCGACCACCGGGACGGTGTCGTCGAATACGGCACCGCGCTGCGCCGCGACATCGCCGCCGCGATCCGCCGCCACCGGCCCGAACTGGTCATCACCATGAACCATCGGGACACCTGGGGCGGCGTCGCCTGGAACACCCCGGACCACGTCGCCGTCGGCCGCGCCACGCTCGACGCGGCGGCCGACGCCGGCAACCGGTGGATCTTCCCGGAGCTGACCGACCGGGGCCTGGAGCCCTGGAACGGGGTGCGCTGGGTCGCGGTCGCCGGCTCCTCCTCGCCCACCCACGCCGTGGACGCCACCCCGGGAATGGAGCGGGCGGTGCGCTCGCTGCTCGAACACCGCACCTACATCGAGGTGCTGACCGAGGAGGACCCGGAGACGTATGTGCGCGGGTTCCTCACCGGCTTCGCCGAGGCCGCGGGGGAGCGGTTCGGCGGAAGGCCGGCGGTGACCTTCGAAGTCTTCGCCCGGTAGCGGCATGACGGGGGAGCAGGACATGCGGGGACAGGGCGACATGCGGGGAGAACGG
This sequence comes from Streptomyces violaceoruber, assembly GCF_033406955.1. Classification (NCBI taxonomy): domain Bacteria; kingdom Bacillati; phylum Actinomycetota; class Actinomycetes; order Kitasatosporales; family Streptomycetaceae; genus Streptomyces; species Streptomyces violaceoruber. Next base: position 7,790,937 of record NZ_CP137734.1, read on the forward strand.
GACGTGCGGGGGGAACAGGACGTGCGGCGGCAACGGGACGCGCGGGGACAGCAGCGGCTCGCGGAGCGTTTCGAGGAGCACCGCGGGCAGCTCAAGGCGGTGGCCTACCGCATGCTCGGCTCCCTGGCCGAGGCGGAGGACGCCGTGCAGGAGGCCTGGCTGCGGCTCGACCGCTCCGAGGCGGACGGCATCGACAACCTCGGCGCCTGGCTGACCACCGTGACCGGCCGGATCTGCCTCGACCTGCTGCGCTCCCGCACCGCGCGCCGCGAGGAGCCGATGACCGAGGGCTTCGACTCCTTCGTGCCCGACCCCGTGCTGCGGGCCCTGCCCCGGGCGGACCCGGAGGCGGAGGCACTGCACACCGACTCGGTGGGCATCGCCCTGCTGGTGGTCCTGGAGCGGCTGGAACCGGCCGAGCGGCTGGCGTTCGTCCTGCACGACATGTTCGCCGTGCCCTTCGACGACATCGCGGCGGTCGTCGAGCGCAGCCCGGCCGCCACCAGGCAGCTCGCCAGCCGGGCCCGGCGCCGGGTGCGCGACGCCACCCCCGCAGCCGAACCGGACCTCGGCCGTCAGCGCCGGGTGGTGGAGGCGTTCCTCGCCGCCAGCCGCGCCGGTGACTTCGAGGCGCTGGTGTCCGTCCTCCACCCGGACGTGGTGCTGCGGGCCGACGCGGGCGCGCCGGCCCGGGGCGTCGCGGCGTCCAAGGTGGTGCGGGGAGCGCGGACGGTCGCCACCGGGGCGTTCCACTTCCGCCACCTCGCGCCTCTCGCCCGCGTCGTCCTGGTCAACGACGCGGTCGGCACCGTCGCGGTGTCCGACGGACGTCCCGTGTCGGTCACCTACGTCACCGTCACCGACGGCCTCATCACCGGCCTGTACATCCTGTCCGACCCGGAGCGGCTGGCCGGGTTGGACGTGTCCGGGCTGGAGGCCTGACCGGCCGCGCGGGGCCACCCACCACCCCGCGCGGCGGCGGACCGTATCCTCGGTGACATGCGAGAACACAGGGTGGACCGGACTCAGACGCGGGCCGGGGCGGAACTGCGCGGCGACTGCGCGAGCTGCTTCGGCCTGTGCTGTGCGGCCCTGCCGTTCGCCCGCTCGGCGGACTTCGCGATCGACAAGGACGCCGGAACGCCCTGCCCGAACCTCCGCACCGACCACCGCTGCGGCATCCACGCGACGCTGCGGGAGCGCGGCTTCACCGGCTGCACGGTCTACGACTGCTTCGGCGCGGGACAACGGGTCTCGCAGCTCACCTTCGGCGGCCGGGACTGGCGCGCGGGCCCGCCGGAGCAGCGCCGCCGCATGTTCGACGTGTTCCCGGTCGTCCGCCAACTGCACGAGCTGCTCTGGTACCTGACCGAGGCGCTGACCCTGCCCGCCGCCCGCCCGGTCCACGCCGACCTGCGCGGTGCCCTCGCCGACACCGAACGCCTCGCCGGGGGGACCCCCGAGGAGCTGGCCGGCCTCGACGTGGCCGCACACCGGCAGCGGGTCAACGTGCTCCTGCTGCGCACCAGCGAGCTGGTCCGGGCCGGCACCCGCGGCCGGAAGAAGAACCGCCGCAACGCCGACCTGATGGGCGCCCGTCTCAAGGGCGCCGACCTCGCGGGTGCCGATCTGCGCGGCGCCTACCTCATCGCCGCCGACCTCACCGGCGCCGACCTGCGGGGCGCCGACCTGATCGGCGCGGACCTGCGCGACGCCGACCTCACCGACGCGGACCTGACGGGCGCCTTCTTCCTGACCCAGCCGCAGGTCAACGCGGCCAGGGGCGGCCCCGGCACCGGGCTGCCGGACTCAGTCACCCGCCCGGTGCACTGGACAGCCGGGCGCTGAGACGGCGTCCCCGGCATCGTCGGCCGCCCCCGGGGCGGCCGTGCGGCGACCGGGCGCCGGCGCGGCCGCGGTCCGCCGGACCAGGTGCAGGCGCAGCCCCTCCGGCATCAGCGTCAGCCGCTCGGTCACCCGAAGCTCGTAGCCGGGCTCGGGCCGCAGTTCGTAGCGGCGCAGCAGCAGCCCGAGGACCAGCGTGGCCTCGTGCAGCGCGAACTGCCGCCCGATGCACGCCCGCGCCCCGGTCCCGAACGGCTTGAACGTGTGCGGGGCGCGCGACCGCACGGCCTTCGCGTCGAAGCGGTCCGGGTCGAACCGCTCGGCGTCCGCGCCCCACACCTCGGGATCGCGGTGCAGCATGCCCGTGAGCACCAGCGCCCAGGCCCCGCGGCGCATCGGATGCGTACCGCCGAGAACCGTGTCCTCGCGGGCCTCGCGCGCGAATCCCGGCGCGGTCGGCCACAGCCGCAGCGACTCGTCAAGCACCCGGCGCACGTAGCGCAGTTTGGCCACCTGCTCGTAGCCGGGTGCCTCGGTGTCGCCCCACACCCGGTCCACCTCGGCGCGGGCCCGGGCCGCGACGTCGGGGTGCTGGGCGAGGTAGTGCAGGGCGAAGGAGAGCGCGCCCGAGGTGGTCTCGTGACCGGCGACCAGGAAGGTGATGACCTGCCGGCGGACGTTCTGGGGCGACAGCCGCTCACCGGTCCTGGGATGGGCCGTCTCCAGCATCCGGTCGAGCAGGTCGCCGCTGCCGCTGCCGCTGCCGCTGCCGCTGCCGGTTCCGCCGCCCGTGCCGCCGTTCGCCCGGCGTTCACGGACGAGGTCGTCGACCGTGCGGTTGAGGTGGGCGATGTCGGCGGCGTTGCGGCGGCTCGCGTCACGCAGCAGCCAGGGGGCGAGCGGCGCGGGCACGGTGTTGAGGCGCTGCGCGTAGCCGAGCGTGCCCACCATCGCGGTGACGAAGGGGTGGAGGCGGGAGCGTTCGAAGGAGCCGAAGTCGTGGCCGAAACCGGTGCGCGCGATGGTCTCCAGCGTCAGCTTGGTCATGTCGCCCGGCACGTCCACCGCCCGGCCCGACGCCTCGGCCAGGTCCCAGTGGCCGGTGAGCCGCGCGGCCACGTCCAGCATCATCACGTGGTACCCCGCCATGGCCTCGCGGCTGAAGCCGGGCGCCAGCACGTCGTGCGCGAGCTGCCAGTTGGGCTCGTGGTTGTACGCCGTGAACAGCCCGTCCCCGGCCACCGGACGCAGGTTGGCCACCCCCAGGCCCACGTGCTTGGCGAACCGCGCCTCGTCCGCCAGGTCGGCGGCGAGGGCGGCACCCCACACGAACACGAACTCCTTGCCGAAGGCCCGCCGCCGGAATATCGGCCCCAGTCGTCGCGCGTACCGCAGCGAGTCCTGCATCGGGGTGCGCCTGCTCGCTCCCACGACGTCTCCGAGCAGGGGCAGCCGGTACGGGGGGTGCGGGATGCGGTGCAGTTCGGGCCAGCCCAGCTCGGCGCTGCGGAAGCCCTTCGGCAGTCCGTCCCGGGCCGGTTCCCTCGCTGTCTGGGCCATGACGCGATCTCCCTTGACGCAGCGGCGTGTTGCACGAGCCGAGGCGAGCGTGTTGTACATGGATTCAATAGCGCGCCCCAGTCTCGACCCGTTGTTGAACCCGCGTCAAGTAAGGTGCGGGGCATGGCCGCGAACCAGGGGGAGCGCATCCGCCGCCGGCTCAGCACGGGCGAGCGCCGGGAGCAGTTGCTCTCGGTGGGCGCGCGGCTGTTCTCGGAGAGCCCCTACGACGAGGTCTGGATCGAGCAGGTCGCCGAGATCGCCGGTGTCTCCCGCGGGCTGCTGTACCACTACTTCCCGAACAAGCGGGACTTCTTCGCGGCGGTCGTCGAGCGCGAGAGCGAGCGCATGCTGCGGATGACGGCGGCCGTGCCCGGCGTCCCGGTCCGTGAGCAGCTCACCGCGGGCCTCGACGCGTACCTGGAGTACGTCCGGGCCCACGCGCACGGCTACCGCGCCTTCCACCGCGCCGACGCGGCCGGTGACCGGGCGGTGCGCCGGGTCTACCAGAAGGCGCTCGCCGCGCAGGAGCGGCAGATCCTCGCCGCCCTCGCCGCCGACCCGGAGTTCGGCCCGGCCTTCGAGGAACGCGGCGACGTGCGGCTCGCGGTGCGCGGCTGGCTGGCCTTCACCACCGCGGTGTGCCTGGAGTGGCTGCGGGATCCGGAGCCCGCCCGCGAGCAGGTGCGGGACCTGTGCGCGCGGGCGCTGCTGGGGGCCGTCGCGCCCTGACGGCGCCGGTCCGGATGCCGGTTCGAGGGGTTGTCGTGGTTGGCGCACTCCCCGATCTCCGCTAGGTTAGGTGAGCCTTACCTAATGAATCGTGAACGGAGGTTGGGATGGGTGACAGCCACACCTGGACGGCAACGCCCGGCGCGGCGGAACAGGCCCGTTCCGTGCTCGCCGCCGCCTGGTCCTGCGCGGTGACCGCGGAGGGCGGCCGCGAGGAGTTCGTCGGCGCGCACACCGTGGCCGACGACGGCCGGGTGCTCCTGCACGTGCCCGAGGACAGCGCGCTGCTCGCCGCGGCGGTGTGCGCGCCCCGCGGAGAGCCGTCCGGCGTGCTGGAGTTCGCCGACGTGGCGCCCGTCCCGGTGCGGAGCCGGATCAGGGCCCGGCTCTGGCTCGCCGGCTGGTTCGCCGTGACGGACGGGCACCTGGCCTTCCGGCCCACCCGCGTGGTGCTGCGGCGGCCCTCCGGCGCCGTGGTGGTCGACGTCGAGGAGTTCGCCGCCGCGGCGCCCGATCCGCTGGCCCTGGCGGAGGCGCGGCTGCTGACCCATCTCGCCGACTGCCACGACGACGCCGTGCAGCGGCTGACCCGGCTCGTCGACCCGGACAGCCTGCACGGAGCGGTCCGGGTGCGGCCGCTCGCCGTCGACCGGCACGGCCTGACCCTGCGGGTCGAACGCGTCCGTGACCACGGCGACGTACGCCTGCCGTTCCACGCGCCCGCCGACGAGGTCGCACAGCTCACGGAGCGGGTGCACGTGCTCCTCGCGCAGGCGGGCGCCGTCTCCTGTCCGCGGGCCCTACAGCGGCAGCGCACAGACGGCGACGGGTGAGGCGAAGGGCTCTCCCGTGCGCCGCAGTCCGCCGTCGCCCGCGCTCACCCGGAACGTACTGACGGTGCCGGACCGCTGGTTGGCCGCGAACAGCAGCCCGCCGTCCGGGGAGAAGGCGATCTGCCGGGGGAAGTCGCCGCCCACCGGCACGGCGCCGAGGAGCCGGAGCCGGGCGCCCTCCGCCTCCACCGCGTACCGCGTGACGCTGTCGTGCCCCCGGTTGGCGAGGAAGGCGTACGCGCCGTCGGACGTCACCAGGATCTGCGCCGGGTAGTTGGCGCCGGTCCCCCCGCCCGGTGGCGCCCCGGTGGACTGCGGCTCGCCGACGGCCAGCCGTCCCGTCCCCGGGTCGTACGCGCAGACCGCGACGGTGTTGTCGACCTCGTTGGCGACATAGGCGTGGCGTCCGCCGGGGTGGAAGGCGAGGTGCCGGGGACCGGCGCCCGGCCGGGTCCGGGCCCGCGAGACCTCCACGAGGGTCCCCGCGCCCTCGTCCAGACGGTAGGTGTACACGGTGTCCGTGCCGAGGTCCACGGCGAGGACATGGGCCCCGTCCGGGGCGGTGACGACCTGGTGGGCGTGCGGGCCCCGCTGTCCCGGGCCCGGCGGGGGAGTGGCGTGCGTGACCAGGCCGGTGCGTTCTCCCAGTGCGCCGGAGGCGTCGACCGGGTGTACGGCGACGCTTCCGGAGCCGTAGTTGGCGCTGAACAGCCAGCGCCCGCCGGGGTGCACCGAGAGGTGGCAGGGCGCCGCGCCGCCGGTGCTCCGGCTGCCCAGCACCCTGTGGTCCGACAGCCGGACGGCGGTCACCGCCCCGTCCTCGCGCTCGTTCACCGCGTACAGGGTCCGGCCGTCGGGATGCACCGCCAGGTAGGAGGGGTCGTCGACCTCCGCGAGGAGGCCGCTCCCGGTGATCCGGCCCGTCGCGGGGTCGTACTCCGCGAGCCCGATGCCCCGGCCGCCGCCCTCGGCGGAGGTGTAGGTGCCGAGGAGGAGCGGGCGCCGGCCGGAGGCCCCCCGCGCCCTGCCGGACGCACCGCTGCTCGCCCGGGGCGCGGTGGGCGCCGCGGCCGGCGCCTGAGTCCCCGCCGGGCCGCCGCACGCCGCCGCGGGGAGTGCCGCCGCCGCGGCGGCGGTCCGGGCGAGGAGCCCGACCAGTCGCCGCCTGCTCCAGTCGGCCCCGTCCATGCCGTCCTCCCGCACCCGTACCGCCCCTCGCGCCGCTACCAGTCCCCGTCCTGCACCGGCTTGCCCGGCGCGTCCCCCAGCGGGTGGACCTGGTGGGGCGCGGGCGGCTGCCAGGGCTCGTGGTCGTCGCCGATCCAGTCCCCGACCGGCTGCACGTCCCGCAACGGCTCGGTGGGCGCGAGGTCGTGGGCGTCCTGGTCGTAGTAGTCGTACCAGGGCAGGCCGGCCCGGGTGTACGCGGCCCGGTCCACCGGGGACGGCGGCGGCGCCTCGCCGGTGATGCGGCGCCACTCGGGCGGCGTCACCAGGTGCACGAAGACCCGGCCCGCCGGGCGCTTGGCCCAGTCCGTCGGCGGCCGCTGGTCGCGGTACACCTCCTGGCGCATGGAGCCGCCGACCCCCAGACCCATGGCGGGCGCCGACCGGGGCCGGGCCGCACCGCCGTACGCCGGGGCCGCGCCCGGGGCGGCCGGTGCCGACGCCGGTGCCGGAGCGCCGAGGGCCCCGCCCGGACGGGCCGCCCTGCGGGCCGTCTCCGCACGGCGCCGCTCCTCCTCGCGCCAGCGGGCCAGCTCGGTGTCATTGAGGGTGAACGCCTGCAACTGGACGCCTCCCCAGACCTCCTCGCCGGTGACCTGGCCCTCGACACTCGCCCCCATGCCGAGCGGCACCGCCACGAACTGACGGACCGTGCCGGTTCCGGAGTTGATGCCGTCCAGCCAGGGCTGGCGGGGAAGGACCACGTAGTTCTGCGGATCCCGGGACAGCCGGTCGCTCCAGGGCCTGCCCGAGACCGCGCACACCTTGCCCACTCCCACCTGAAGCGCGGCGGGCTCCCGAGTGCCCGCGAAGCTCAGCCACATGGCCTCACGCAGGTACACCGGCAGCATCACGCCGCCCCGCGCCCGCCACGCCTCGGGCACACGGTCGGCGTAGTCGGCGACCCGGCGGACCGGGAACTCGCCGAGCCCGGGCGGCAGCGGATACGTGCCCGTCTCGGGCAGCCGCAGGGTGCGTATGAAGCGGACCGTCGCCCCGCCCGGCAGCGACAGCCGGTTCCCGTCGATCCGCACACTGGTGTCGGTCATCCGAACGCCCCTCATTCGCCGTTCACGCGCCTTCGCCGGCCGCGCGCGCTTCGTCCTTCCTCAAGAGGAACGCCGCGCGGCGGTGTCGCGGTTCCGCCTGCGCGGCCCGGCCCGCAGCCGGTCGCGCGCCCGGTCCCGCAGCCGGGTCAGCCGCGGCATGCGCTCCCGCTGCTCACGCGTGTGGCGGTCCAGCTCCTCCAGGAGCCGGCGGGAGCGGTGCTCGGTGTCCATCTCGTCGATGATCCGGTTCACCTCGGCCAGCACCGCGCCCCGCAGCTGCCACTGGGTCGCGTCGCGCCGGACCTCCTCCAGCAGCAGGTCGGCCAGCCGGTCCCGGGTGGCCGCGGCCTGGCGCAGCTCGGTGGCCAGGCGCTCCTCCGCGGACTCGGCGTTCTCGCTGGCGTTGCTGGTGACCAGGACCGAGAAGCTGACCACGGCGTCGGCGATCTCGGACAGCAGCTGCTGGACGGCGGCGCCCGTCTCCGGCGCGAACAGGGGCTCCGGCTCCCGCTCCTTGGCCAGGTCGGTGAAGCTGCGCGCGAGGACCCGCATGACCACCGTGCAGATCTCCAGGGTGTCCAGGCCGGTACGGAGCACGACCCGGTGGAGCAGCCCCTCGCGCACCCGGGGATTGAACCGCAGGCTGTCCTCGGCCTGGCGCAGGTCCTCGTCCACCTCGCCGATGTCGTGGTCGAGCCGGCGGGCCTCGTGCAGCCGGGCCGCCGCCTGGTGGAACGGCGTGCTGCCGGCGGCCTCCTCGCCCATGCGCAGCAGCAGTTGGCGCACCTGCCGGGCCAGCCCCACGACGGACTCCCCGGCCTGCTCCACCCACACCGGAGGTGCGAGGATCAGGTTGAAGACGAGGCCGACGATCGCCCCGATCAGCGTCTCCACCACCCGGGCCCAGGCCAGGCTCCCGTGCGAGGTGACGCCGAGCACCAGCATCGCGCTGATCGCCACCTCGGCGGTGAACTCCTCGGCGCGCACCAGGTGCCCGACGCCCAGCGCGGCCACGATGATCAGGGCGAGGCTCCACCAGCTGAGCCCGACCAGCTGACTGAAGGCGATCGCGACCAGGACACCCGCGACCACGGCGTTCACCCGGCGGAAGCTCATCTTCAGCGTGGCGTACAGGGTGACCTGGACGACCAGCAGCGCGGTCAGGGGCGCGGTGAGCGGTGCCGCCGACTTGTCGGGGGTCAGCCGCACCGCGATGACATAGGCGATCGAGGCCGCGGCGGCGGAGCGCAGGGCCTGTACGACCATGGGGTCCCGCAGCCACTTCACCCGCCGCAGAGCCGCCCTCGCGGCCTCAAGCACATCCCGCATCCTCGGGCTGTTCCCTTCCGCAGGCGCCTCGAACGTGTCCGATCAGGACGGTAGCCGGACGCGGGCGGCCGGACCCCCTCTCACGCGCCGGGCGCCGCCGGACGGGTCAGCCGGTCACCTTGGCGACGAACGCGGACAGATTGCCCAGCGTCCGGGCGACCTGTTCCTCCAGGGTGAGGCTCTCCTCGAAGCGGGCCCCGCTCTGCGAGACCTTCCTGCCCCGCAGATACAGCGAACAGGCGAGATCGGTGCACATGTACAGGCCCACCGAGTTGCCCTCACGGCCGGCCGCTCCGGCTTTGCGTGCCGTCATCAGGGCCACGCCGCCCCGGGGATGGGTGGTCAGGCACAGCGCGCACATGCTGCGCTGGAAGTAGCCGCTGCGGGCCGGCTGGAAGCGCAGTGCCACGCCGGTGGGACGCCCGTCGAGGTCGGCGACCAGGTAGCTGCGGTCGGGTGCCCCGGGGTCCCGCCAGCCGAGGAAGTCGAGATCGTCCCAGGGGCGCTCGTCCAGGTCGCGGGGGACGGCCAGCCGCTTGGCCTCGCCCTTCGAGCAGTTGATGAAGGAGGTGCGGACGTCCTGCTCGTCGAGTGCTCTCACGGGAGCCTCCCCTGGGTCAAAGGAACCTAGGATCTCTAGGTTTCCGCCTAGCGTAGATAGCCTACGGGTGAAATCGCCAGCGGATTTCGGGGAGGCGAGTTCATAGCATGAATTAAGAGCAAAGGGAAGTCGCGTGCGGCCGTCCGGCGGAGGTATCTTGCAGACCGGGCACGGTACGGGAGGAGCCACATGGCGGGGCGGAACGGGCGCACGGTGCGCGACCTCAGGAGGGCCAACCGTACGGCCGTGCTGCAACGGCTCTACTTCGACGGACCGCTCAGCCGCTTCGAGCTGGGTCCGGCGACCGGCCTCAGTTCGGGTTCCGTCAGCAACGTGGTCGCCGACCTGGTCGCCGACGGACTGGTGGAGGAGGCCGGCAGCGTCGACTCCGACGGCGGCAGGCCCCGCACCCTGCTGCGGGTGGCCCCCGCCAGCGGACACATGATCGGCGTGGACGTCGGCGAGACCCGGGTGCGGGTCGAACTGTTCGACCTCACGCTCACCGAACTCGCCCGCGCCGAACGCCCGCTGGCCCCGCAACGGCACGACGTCGACGTCATCGTCGGACACGTCCGCGACGGCATCGCCGAGGTGCTGGCCACGGCCGGACTCCCGCCCGAGCGGCTGCTCGGCGCCGGGATCGGCGTCCCCGGCATCGTCGAGCACACCGCCGACCGCGGTGCCGTGGTGCACGGCCAGACCATCGGCTGGGACGCGGTCCCGCTGGAGGCCCTGCTCCGCGCCGGCTCACCACTGCCCGACACCGTCCCCTGCCTCATCGACAACGGCGCCAAGACCCTCGGCCAGGCCGAGATGTGGTTCGGCGCCGGCCGCGGTGCCCGCAACGCGGTCGTGGTCCTCTTCGGCTCCGGTGTCGGCGCCAGCCTCGTCACCCCCGAGGCCGAGCAGGGCCGGGCGGTCGAATGGGGGCACCTGACGGTCCGGGTCAGGGGCCGCCGCTGCCGCTGCGGAGCACTCGGCTGCCTGGAGGCGTACGCCGGTGCGGAGTCGCTGCTGGCCCGCTGGCGGGAGGAGGGCGGCCGGGTGCCCGAGGGCACCGACGAGGAGACCGCCCTCACCGCGATGCTCGCCGCCGCCTACCCGGCCGACGGCGCGGCGGCCGACCCGGTGGCGCTCGCCGTGCTGGAGGAGACCGCCGAGTACCTGGGCGCGGGCCTGTCCGACCTGATCAACCTCTTCCAGCCGGAGCGCATCCTCATCGGCGGCTGGGCAGGCCTCCAGCTCGGCGCCCGTTTCCTGCCCGCCGTACGGCGCCACGCCGTGTCGTACGCGCTGCGCCATCCCGCCCGGAAGGTGACGGTCGACCTGGGGCGGCTCGGCCCGGACGCCGTCACCGTCGGCGCCGCGATCCTGCCCCTGGCCGACTTCTTCGCCCGGGGCGGCAGACGCCCCGAACCGGCCCCCGAGTACCCGGTCCCGGCCTGGCGCACGGCGCTCGAGGAGCGGGCGCCGCACTGAGGTTTCGCCGGTCGCCGCGGAGGTACCCGACGTCGCTCCGAAACCCATGGGAAGGAAGCGCGCCGTGTCCGACCACCGCCACGAAGGACCGGGTGAGAACGGTGCCCCCGTCCCGCGCGACATGCCCGACCAGCAGGCCGGCGACCACGACGACCCGTGGGAGGCCGCCTCGCCCACCCGCGAGCAGAGCGAACACCGGCAGGGTCCGGACGGCGAACGGCCGGAGGACGACGCGGAGAGCGCCGGTGACGCGGAGACGGGGCCCGTGCCCGACGTACCCGACACCGACGAGGCGGGCACGGGCCGGCAGGGTGCGCCGCACTCGGCCGCCGTACACCCCGAGCACCCGGTGCCCGACGAGTCCTCCGGCTGAGGCCCGGCCCACGCGGCTCAGCCGACCTTGCGTCCGCGCATCGGCTCCGTGTCCGCCCCCGCGCCCTGCCGCAGTCCCCGCAGGAACTCCTCCAGCACCTCCGTGGCGGTGCGGGTCGCGCCCCAGCCCAGCTCCACCCGCGCCCGGGTGCAGTCCATGACCGGCAGCCGCAGCACCGCGTCGAACAGGTGCGGTGAGGCGGGCAGCAGCCGCATCCCCCACGCGGCCGCGATCGCCGAGCGGGCCGCGGCGCGCGGCAGGCGCACCGGGCGCACCCCGAGCAGCTCGCCGAGCAGTTCGGCGTCCACCGGCGGCTCGGCCGCGAGATTGAACGCGCCCCGGGCGTCCGCGGACCGCACCGCCAGCCGGTAGGCCCGGGCCGCGTCGTCCGTGTGCAGGGCCTGTACCCGCAGACCGGGGACGTCCGGCAGGAACGGCAGCAGCTCCGGACGAGCCGCCGGACCGGGCAGGAACCGGCCGCCGAAGATCCGGCGCTGCTCGCTGGCCGACTCCCGCTTGAAGAGGAAGGCCGGCCGCATCCGCACCACCCGGATCCCCGGGTGATCGCGTTCGAAGGTGTCCAGGGCCCGTTCCAGATAGGCCTTCTCCCGGCAGTACGCGGCGTCCGGCCAGCCGTGCGTCGGCCAGGACTCGTCCACCGCGTGATTCTTCGGCCCCGGCGAGTACGCGCCGACCGACGAGGCGTGCACCAGCGCCGGTACCCCGGCCGCGGCCACCGCCTCGAACACCCGGATGGAGCCGAGCACGTTCGTGCGCCAGGTCGTCGCCGGGTCGTGCGTCGGCTGGAACGCCCAGGCCAGATGGACCACCGCGTCGGCGTCCGCGAAGTGGCTCGTCAGGTCGCTCTGCTCCGAGGCCAGGTCGACCGCGGCCCACTCCGTCTTCGCGGGCGACCAGTCGGGGATCCGCCGGGCCAGCCCCAGCACGGTCCCGACTTCCGGATCCTCGGAGAGAAGCCGCACCACGCTGGTGCCCACGTTGCCCGTGGCACCCGTGATCACGATTTTGCTGCCCGTTGCGCTGCTCACCCTGTGCTCCTCTCGGCCGGCTGCCCGTGCGGAGAGCACCGGGTACCCGCAGCCCGGGAAGGGCACGCAAGGAGAAGCCCCGACCGCGACGGGGGAATCACGATCGGGGCGGTACGAGGTGAGTACGGACGGCGGTCGGCTCTCGGCGAAAGGCTCCACAGGGCTTCAGCCGAACGATCGTCCCTGTGGGCAATAGGTGGGGCCCGGGGACACTGTCCCGTCCGTACCCACGCTCTGTTCAACGGCGAACCACCGGCCGGTGTTCCACCGTCTGTCGTGGTTTGGGGTGATGTGTGTCACTGCTCGGCGGACTCACGGGGCTCGGGCACGATCTCGGCCCACAGGTTCTCCGCCTGCAGCAGCAGCGTGCCGAGCACCGCGGTCCGGGCGGCGCCCTGCCCGGCGTGCTCCCGCAGCCCCTCCTGGAGCCGCCGGTGCAGCTCCTCCATCGTCTCCTCGGTGGCCGTCGCCGGATCGGCCCCGGGCCGCTCGCCCGCCCACCGGCCCGCCTCGGTGTGACAGGCGTCGCCGATCAGCCGCAGCAGGCGCGCGTACAGGTCCAGGACCGGACCCTCGGGCGGTGCGGGCGTCCGGTGCTCGTCGGCCGCCACCGCCAGGGTCCGGGTCAGCGCGCCGAGGTTCCCGGTGACCCGGCTCCACCGCCGGTCCTCGTCCTCCGGCGGCACGACGGTGGGAGCGCGGTGCAGCCGCCGCAGCCGGCCCGAGGTCAGCCGCAGGCTCTCCCGGCTCCACGACCGGGCGGAGTACAGCGCCTCCAGCCGCCGCTCGAGCCGTGCCGCGTCACTGGTCCAGCCGGCCGCGCTCTGCGCGTCCCACTGGGTCTCCCGCAGGTCGGCGGCGACGGAGTGCAGGAGGTCGCCCGCCTCCCGGGCCAGCGCCGCGAGGTTCTCGCGCACGTCCCGCAGATGGATCGGCGGCAGCACCAGGGCGTTGACCGCCACGCCGATGACCGCCCCGAGCGCCGCCTGCCCCACCCGGTGACCGACCGCGGCGGCCGACACCGCCGTGCCGGAGGCCAGGACGAACACCGCCGTGGTGGCCGCGTAGATGCCCTGCCCGCCGAACCGCGACCAGTTCGCCACCAGCATCAGCACCGGCAGTGACAGCACCAGCGCCCCCGTGTTGTCGTCCATGATCGCCTGCGCCGCCGACGCCAGCAGCGCGCCGGTACAGATCGCCGCGAACTGCTGCCCGGCCTGCCGTACCGAGCTGTAGACGGTGGCCTGCACCAGGACCAGCGCCACCCAGGGAGCCATCAGCGCCATGGGGTCGCCCAGCCACACGCCCGCCACGGTCCAGGCGATCAGCGCGGCGCCCGCCGCCTTGAGCGACTGCACGACCAGGTCGCGCTCCCGCCCCGGCCCCCGCCAGGCGGCGCGGACGGCCCGTCCGACGGCACACGCCTCCCACCACACCGCGGCCGCGGGCCGCCGTCCCCGGAGTGCCTCCCGGAGGGTGTGTGTCACAGCGCTCATACGGTGCCGGACGTCCGCGCGAGCGGCGGACCCGTCTCGGTGCCCGGGCGGCGGGGCGGGCGAGGGAACCGCGGCCGGGGCGTGCTGGGCAGGAACAGGTGCCTCATGCCAGGGGGCTCCCACGCAGCGAGGCCAGCAGGTCGGCCGGGTCGGCGTAGACCGCCTCCGCTCCCGCCTCCTCCAGGTCGGCGCGGGGGAGACCGCCGCACAGTACGCCCACGCAGCGCACTCCGGCGCGGCTGCCCGCCCGCATGTCCCAGACGGTGTCGCCGACGAAGACGGCCCGCTCGGCCGGTACCCCGGCCAGTTCCAGGGCGTGCTCGACCGGCTCCGGGGCGGGCTTGCCCGCGTCCACGTCGTCGGCGCTCGCGGTGGCCTCGATCGCGTCGTCCGCGTCGATCGCGCGCCGCAGGGCGCCCAGCTCCGACCCGCCCGCCGAGGTGGCGAGCACCACCGTCCAGCCGTCCGCGGCCAGGCGGCGCAGCAGGTCCCCGGCGCCCGGCAGCGCCGGCAGCCGGTCGAAGTACTGTCCGTACAGTGCCTTGTGCGCGGCGCTCAGCTCCGCGTCCTGCTCCTTGTCCCGGTCCTCGCCGAGCAGCCGGGCGACGAGGTCGCCCGAGGCCAGGCCCACGGCCCGGTGCACGGCGTGCATCGGCACCCGGTGCCCCGCCTGCCGGAACGCCTCCCACCAGGTGGTCACGTGCAGGTGATTGGTGTCGACGAGGGTCCCGTCGACGTCGAACACGGCCGCCCGTTGCATGCGCTGTTCCTTCCTGGTCCTTTTCCGGCCCGTGGATCGGCGGGCGGGTACCACGTCAGCCGCTGGCCACTCCGGCCGGTGTCCGGCCCTCTCGCGTCCAGGCCAGCAGCTCGTCCAGGGACCAGGTCGTCACCACGCGCTCCGGGGGCACCCCGCACTCCTCGGCCCGGGCGCACCCGTGGATCTGCCAGTCCAGCTGACCCGGCGCGTGCGCGTCCGTGTCGATCGAGAACAGCACGCCGGCCGCCACCGCACGGCGCAGCAGCCGCCGCGGCGGGTCGAGCCGCTCCGGGCGGCTGTTGATCTCCACGGCCGTGCCGGCCTCCGCGCACGCGGCGAACACCTCGTCCGCGTCGAACGCCGACTCCGGGCGCCCCCGCCCGGTCAGCAGCCGGCCGGTGCAGTGCCCGAGCACGTCCGCGTGCGGATCGCGGACGGCGGCCACCATCCGGCGGGTCATCGAGCGGGCGTCCATCCGCAGCTTGGAGTGCACGGACACGACGACCACGTCCAGCCGCTCCAGCAGCTCCGGCTCCTGGTCGAGCGAGCCGTCGTCGAGGATGTCGCACTCGATGCCGGTCAGCAGCCGGAACGGCGCCCAGGTGGCGTTCAGCTCCGCCACCACGTCCAGTTGCTCGCGCAGCCGCGCCGGGGAGAGCCCGCGGGCCACCGTCAGCCGCGGCGAGTGGTCGGTCAGGGCCGCCCACTCGTGCCCGAGCGCCGCCGCGGTCCGGCCCATCTCCTCGATCGGGCTGCCGCCGTCGGACCAGTCCGAGTGCAGATGGCAGTCGCCGCGCAGCCGCTCGCGCAGCCGTTCACCGCCCCGGGCGAGCGGGGAGTCCGCCTCGTCCTCCAGCTTCGCGAGGTAGCCGGGCACCTGGCCGTCCAGGGCCTCGCGCGCCACCTGCGCCGTCTTGGGGCCGACCCCCTTCAGGGACTCCAGGGAGCCCGCCCGCTCGCGCAGCTCGGTCAAGGACAGCCCACCGAGCACCCCCGCGGCGGTACGGAAGGCCCGGACACGGTACGTCGGGGCCTGGGACCGCTCCAGGAGGAACGCGATCCGCTCCAGTGCCTCGACGGGGTCCATCGCGACCTCCTCGTGCGACCTCGACCGCTCCCCACCGGACTCCACCGGCATCTCCAGGGTTCCCCAGGGCACCGGGACCCGCACCACGAGCCGGGCGGGTCCGCCCGTCCCGGACCGGCCGGGTCCTCGCCGGCGCGGGTTGCGGCCTACCCTCTAGGCATGACCGAGATCGACAGCCCGCACATCGGCAGTCCGCGGATCCTCGTGCTCGGGGTGCAGGCGGGCCCGCCCCCGTTCCGGATCGTGGAGATCGACGGCCAGGTGGTCGGTGAGGCCAAGGCCGTCACCGACGTCCTGGAGGCCGCCGCCGCGTTCGGCATCACGGTCCACGACCTGGACGACCCGGACGTGGTCCGCTGGGTGGGCGGGGACAAGTTCACCTGGAAGCCGCACTAGGCGGAGCCCCCGCAGGGGCCCCGCCCCCGCCCGGTGTCTCAGCCGACCGTCCACTTCTGGTTGGCGCCGCCCGTGCAGGTCCAGATCTGCAGCCGGGTGCCGTTGGCCGCGTTGTTGCCGGTGACGTCGAGGCACTTGTCGGCCTGGGGATTGACGATGTCGCGCGCGGCGGTGACGGCCCAGCGCTGGGCGGCGCTGCCGTTGCAGTCCCACAACTGGACGACCGTGCCGTCCGCCGTGCCGCCGGCGTTGACGTCCAGGCACTTGCCCAGCGCGCGGATCGTGCCGTCGGAGCCCACCGTCCACCGCTGGGCCGCCGTGCCGTTGCAGTCGTAGAGCTGTACGGGCGTGCCGTTGGCGGTGTTCGCCGCGGCGACGTCCACGCACTTGCCGGCCAGGCCCCGGATCGCGCCGCCCGTGGGGGAGTCGCCCGTCGTCACCGACACGTGGTCGACGACGAGGGTCTGCGGGAAGACCGTGGAGCCGTCCGGGTCGCCGGGCCAGTAGCCGCCGACCGCCAGGTTCAGGATCAGGAAGTACGGCCGGTTGAACACCCACTGCTTCCCGCCCAGGTCGGCCGGGGTGCGCCGCTGGTAGACGGTGCCGTCCACCGACCAGGTGATGGAGTCGGGCGCCCAGTCGACGGCGAAGGTGTGGAAGGCGTCGGCGAAGGCCTGGCCGCCCGGCAGGGTGTATCCCGCGCCGATACCGCCCGAGCCGGAGTAGCCCGGGCCGTGGATGGTGCCGTGCACGGTGGACGGCTCGAAGCCGACGTTCTCCATGATGTCGATCTCGCCGGAGTCCGGCCAGTTCACCGGGGTGCCCAGCATCCAGAACGCGGGCCACATGCCCTGGCCGCGCGGCACCTTCATCCGTGCCTCGACGTGGCCGTACTGCGCGGTGAACTTCCCCGAGGTGTTGAGCCGGGCGGAGGTGTACTGGCAGGTGCCGTACCAGCACTGGTAGTTGGCCGGGTTCTCCTTGCGGGCGGTGACGACCAGGTGGCCCTGGCCGTCCAGGGCGGCGTTCTTGTTGCCGGAGGTGTAGTACTGCCGCTCGTGGTTGTTGACGTTGTCGCCGGTCTCGATCTGCCACTTCGAGGAGTCGACGGCGGCGC
The DNA here is from genome assembly GCF_033406955.1 of Streptomyces violaceoruber. Lineage (NCBI taxonomy): Bacteria > Bacillati > Actinomycetota > Actinomycetes > Kitasatosporales > Streptomycetaceae > Streptomyces > Streptomyces violaceoruber. Next base: position 7,807,870 of record NZ_CP137734.1, read on the forward strand.
CGGCCGGGCCGTCGAAGGTGTCGGAGAAGGCCACGGCGGCCGCCGCGGAGGACGAGGCGGACCCGACGGACCCGGCGGCCCGGGAGGTTTCCGGGTCCGCCTGGGCGGGGCCGGTCACGAGGGAAGCGGCCAGCCCGGCGGACAGGGCGGCGGCGAGGAGGCATCTGCGGAGCAGGCGTGGGCGGGCCACGGCTCTCCCTTCCGTACGGCGCCTCGCGCGAAGGCGCCGACCGAGGTGGGGGGTTGGGGGTGACGCCTCTTTATTCAAGTAGTGAGATAAGGGGCGGTCAATACCTTGGTACGGACCGGATGGCCCGGTCTCAGGTACGTCCCCCGCGCGCGTGCACCGTGCGGCTCATGCGCCGGCCGAGGAGCAGGTAACCGATCAGGGCCCCAGTGGTGTTGAGGATGACGTCGTCGACGTCGAAGGCCCGCCCGGTGACCAGGACGCCCTGCGCGGACTCCACCAGCAGCATCACGACGGCCGTCAGCACCAGCACGCGCAGCACCCCGCGCGTGCGCGGGGCGACGACCGGGACCAGGACGCCGAACGGCACGCCGAGCAGGATGTTCCCGCCGATCTGTTTGACCGCGTCGCGCAGGGCGGGCTGGTCCAGATAGGCCTTCAGCGAGCGTCCGGGGTGCAGGTTGGTGTGCGTCAGGGCCTCGGAGGCGGGGGAGGGGTGCAGGGTCAGCCGCGCCAGCACCACCGCGAACGCCACCATGAAGACGAACGCGCACGCCGTCGCCAGCAGCCGCAACGGCAGGGCGAGGGTGTGCCGTTCGGGTCGGTCGCCGTCCCGCGGCTTGCCGGCGCGGGAGTGTGGCCGCGAACGTGGTCGTGAGGCGGCGCGAGCCATGTCGGTCCTCCAGTCGTCAACTTCCCCGCGTGGTAGGCCGGTTACCCGCCCAACCGTCGAGGATGCCCGGCGAACCGCGCGTCCCCGCGTACAGCTGTCCGGTTCTCCCCCGGCCGGGGCACTCCGGCGGGGGTGCCGCCGCGCGCCGCCGTCGGCCGTCGCTCGCACGGGGCTTGGATGGCGGCGAAGCCGGAACAACGGTGGCAAAAGGGGTGCTTGTGCGGAGCCGTAGGACACTCCTCGCCGCGGCCGTGGTGCTCGCCGCAGGAGTCGGAGCCACCCTGTGGGGCCTGATGACCGGGCCCCTGCGCCGCCGCGCCGCCGCGCTGAACCTGTCCAGCGTGCCGGCCCTCGGCGCCGCGGTCGTGGTGGCGGTGGGGGTGACCACCGGTCCGGGCAGGGCCTGGTCAAGCCGCTGGTCGTCGGGGCGTTGCTGGTCGGCGGCAACCTGGTCGCCTCCCGGGCGCTCGTGGGCGGGAGGCAGGAGGGCCGCCGTGACTGAGGCCGTGATCGTTCTCGCGCTGCTGCTGGTCGCCCTGTCCGCCACGGCGGTGGTGGCGGTCCGCGACCCCGTGCGCCAGTCGCTGGTGCCGGCCGTCCTCGGCGTCGTCCTCGCCGTGCTGTTCGCCGTGCCGCAGGCACCACGCGGCGTGGCTCCTGGTCGGCACCGCCCTGCTGGGCGCGCCGGCCCTCCCCGGTGTGCTGTCCGGGTGAGCCGGGCGGCACCCACGGCCGACCCGGCCTAGGCCCCGTACGTCACCCGTACCTCCTCGAAGCCGAGGGAGGTCAGCAGCCCCCGGAGCATGGCGGTGGTGTTGCTCTCGGCCCGCGCCTTCAGCTCGCTGTCCTTCGCCGCGTCGCCGATGTGCCGGGCGGCGAGCTTCTGCACGGCCTGCTCGCCGTTCGGGTTGTCCGAGAACAGGTCGCCGAGCCGGTCGAGCAGGCCACGCTGCTTGGAGACCGCGTAGGAACGGTCGGGGTCGAGCGCCGGTTCGCCCAGCGCGGCGTGCGGCAGCCGGAGCGTGGCCGAGGTCCGCGCGTCGTCGACCCTCACGTCCTCCTCGTCCACCTTGCCGAGGTCGACGAAGGCGTCGACGGTGCCGGCCCCGACGTACAGGGTGCGGGTGCCGCGGATAGCGTCGGGCAGGAACTTGGCGTCCTTCTCCAGGTCCACGACGACCTGGAAGTTGCCGGATGCGGCGTCGTAGCGGCTGATGTCCTGGACGGACTTCAGCAGCGCGGGACCCGAACGGTCCTGGGTCTCGGAGCCGAACAGGTCCTTCAGTCCCGGTACGACACTCAGGCGCAGCCCCGCGAACAGCACGACGAGCACCAGCAGCAGCGCGGTCAGCACCTTCGCCCAGCCGGGCATGCGGCGCGTGGGCGTCTCGGTGGGGCTCGTGGGCTTCCTGACGGGAGTCGTCATGGCGACGGCCCTCCTTCCTACTCACCCGAATGCCCGCCAACTCCCGTGCCAGGCCCAGAGTTTCCGGGCTTCAGCGGTCGGTCCTCGCAAGGGCGGGAGGACCAGACCGCCTCCCCGCGCGTCAGTCCCGGCAGCCGCAGCTCGGCCTCCCGCACCCGCCGGGCCGGCAGCTCGCCGGTGACGATCCAGGCGGGGTCGCCCCCCGTCGTTCCGGTGAAGTCCGCGCCCAGCGAGGCCAGCAGGGCCGTCACGGCGGCCAGCGTGTCCGCCGGGACCTCCGCCTCGAAGGCCTGGTACGGCTCGTGGAGCACGGTCCCCGCGCGGGCGAGGGCACGGCGCAGCACGAGCGGTGTCAGCCCGCGGAAGTCGGCGGCCGTGCTGAGCGGCGAGCTGAAGCCGGAGCGGATCAGTGTGACCCGGTAGTCGGTGACCGCCGCCCCGGTGAGCCCGGTCCGCAGCGTGTCGTGGACGGTCTCCTCCACGGCCTGGTGGAAGGCCCGGGGGAGCGCGCCGAGCTCCGTCTCGTACCCGAAGGCCCCGCCGGAGCCGCGCGGACCCGGTTCGACGCGCAGCCCGATCGTCGCGAAGTACCGGGTGCGGTCGAGCCACGGCATCTCCTCCGCGGCCTCGCCGGTGCCCGCCGGACGCTCCAGGAACCGGACGCGGCCCGGCGTGAACTCCGCCTCGATCCCGAAGTCCTCGGCCAGTGTCGCCGCGAGCACCTCCATCTGGACCTCGCCGTACAGGAGCAGGGCGGTGGCGCCGGACGCCGCCGGTCGGGCGTGCAGCAGCGGATCCTGGTCGGCCAGCGCCAGCAGGGCGGAGCGCAGCGGCGCCGCCTGCTCCGGGTGCCGGGCCCGGACCAGCGTCTGCAGGGTCGGTGGCGCGAACTGCGGTGCACGGTCGGTCGGTCCGCCGAGCCGGTCGCCGACGCGCAGGCCCCCGGGAACGGTGAGCGCGGCGATGTTCCCGGCGGTGAGCGTGGCGTCGCCGCCGACGACGTCGAGGCGGGTCACCCGGCCGGAGACCTCGGTGGTCCGCCCGTCGGACTCGCGCCGCAGGAAGGTGAGCCGCCGGCGCGGGTGCACCTCGCCGCCGTACAGCCTGAGGTACGCGGTGCGCTCGCCGGCGGGTCCGGGGCGCACGGCGAAGACCGTGCCGCGCGGTTCCGTGCCGCCGGACGTGCCCGGCGTGGCGGCCGGGATCAGGCCGAGCAGGCCCTCTACCAGCTCCGCGACGCCCTGTCCGCCGAGCGCGGAGCCGTGGTACAGCGGGTGGAACGAGCCGTCGGCGGTACGGGCGGCGAGGGCGCGGGCCACGTCCTCCCCGGTCGGCTCGGGGCCGTCGACCAGCGCGGCCAGGACCTCCGTGTCGACCTCGGCGAGGGCCTGCGCGGTCCGCCCGTCCGGCGGGCGGCGGGTGACCCGGGCGCGCGGGGTACCGGCGTCCGCCACCTCGTTCAGCGGCGCGACGTGCGGCGTCAGCAGGCGCCGGACGTCACCGAGGAGGCCGTCGGTGCGCGCGCCGGCCCGGTCGATCTTGTTGACGAACACGATCGTGGGCAGCCGCAGCCGCCGCAGCGCGCGCATCAGGACGCGGGTCCGCGCCTGGACGCCCTCGACGGCGGACAGCAGCAGCACCGCGCCGTCGAGCACTTCCAGGGCCCGTTCGACCTCCGCGACGAAGTCGGAGTGTCCCGGGGTGTCGATCAGGTTGACGCGCGTGTCGCCGACGGTGAAGGCGGCGACGGCGGAGCGGATGGTGATGCCGCGGCGGCGCTCGATGCCGCCGTCGTCCGTACGGGTGTCGCCGGCGTCGACGCTGCCGAGCCGGTCGACGGCGCCGTGGTCGAACAGGAGCCGTTCGGTCAGGCTGGTCTTACCCGCGTCGACGTGGGCCAGAATGCCGATGTTCAGGGTGCGCATGCGTGCAGGAGTCCTCGGGAGCCGTGGGCCGGAAGGGGCGCTGGGGGAATCCGAGGAGTCGGCGCATGCGGGGGATCCTGACGTGAGGAGGGCGGTGGGAGTTCGGACGGCGCCATCATGGCGCGGGGCCCCGGGCGCGGCGCAACAGGATTTCCGTAAGCTGGGGATCCCGGCCGGACAGGATCACGCGAGGAGCGGTCCGTGCGAGACATCGCCGTGTTCAGCGGTAGTGCCCACCCCGACCTGGCCGAGGAGGTCTGCGCGCAGCTGGGCGTGCCGCTCAGCCCCACCCGGGTCAGCCGGTTCGCCAACGACTGCCTCGAGGTGCAGCTGATGGCCAACTGCCGCGAGCGGGACGTGTTCCTCGTCCAGCCGCTGGTCACACCGGTCCAGGAGCACCTCGTCGAGCTGCTGATGATGTGCGACGCGGCCCGCGGGGCGTCGGCCGGCCGCATCACGGTGGTCATGCCGCACTACTCCTACGCCCGCTCCGACAAGAAGGACGCCCCGCGCATCTCGCTGGGCGGGCGCCTGGTCGCCGACCTGCTGGTGGCGGCGGGGGCGAGCCGGGTCCTCGCCATGACCCTGCACTCGCCCCAGGTGCACGGCTTCTTCTCCGTCCCGGTCGACCACCTGCACGCGCTGCGGGAACTGGCCGCGCACTTCCGGCAGTACGATCTCTCCCGCGCGACCGTCGTCTCGCCGGACCTGGGCAACGCCAAGGAGGCCGCGGCGTTCGCCCGGATGCTCGGCGCCCAGGTGGCGGCCGGGGCGAAGCAGCGGTACGCCGACGACCGGGTCAGCATCAGCTCGGTGATCGGGGACGTCGCGGGCCGGGACGTCATCGTGCTCGACGACGAGATCGCCAAGGGCAGCACGGTTCTGGAACTCCTCGACCGGCTCCGGGAGTCGGGCCCGCGCACCATCCGCCTCGCCTGTACGCACGGGCTGTTCGCGGCCGGTGCGCTGGGCCGCCTCAGCGAGCAGCCGGACGTGCTGGAGATCGTGTGCACCAACACCGTGCCGGTCCCGGCGGACGACCACACGGACAAACTGCGGATCCTGTCCATCGCCCCGGCGCTCGCCGAGGCGGTGCGCCGCATCCACAACGGCGAGTCGGTCAGCGCCCTGTTCGACGCCCGGCCGGCCGGCTGACGCCGAGGGCCTCGTCCAGGGTCGGCCACGGCGGCAGCAGCCGCGCCAGGCCGGTGATCCGCAGCATGCGCAGGGTCAGCGCGTGGGTGCACACCAGGCGCACCTGCCCGCCCCCGTCCAGCACCTGGCTGCGGGCCCGGTACAGCAGGCGCAGCCCGGAGCAGTCGAAGAACTCGATGCCGTCGAGGTCCAGGACGACCCGGGCGCCGGGACGGCCCGTCTCCCGGTCCAGGTACGGGGCGATCTCCGCCGCCGAGGCGATGTCGATCTCGCCCCGGAACTCCAGCACCGTGTGTCCCCGGTGGTGGCGCACCCGTAGGTGCCGGGTGGGCGACGCGGATTCCTGCCGCACGAACCTTGCCTCCAGCCTGTCGCGGCCTGTCCGGCCTGCTTCCGGGGGCTCAACTACCCAGTCCGCTCGGAAAGTTACCCCGATCGAGCGAGTTTGAGCATGTTCGATTGACATATGTCACTGAAATCTCAGTGCCGTGCCCGACTGTCCGCCGGTCAGGGGTGACCGCCCCTCCGTCGACCGCTCAGTCGACCTCGAGGACGAGCTTGCCCGTGGTGCGGCCGGTCTCGCCCAGCGTGTGCGCCCGCGCCGCCTCGGCCAGCGGAAACGTCTGTGCGATCGTGGCGCGCAACCGTCCCGCCCCGACCAGGCGGGCGATCTCCTCCATACCGGCCCGGTCGGCGTCGACCAGCATCCGCACCGCCCGCACCCCCAGCCGGTCGGCCTCCTCGTAGAAGTCGTCCGACCCGACCGGCAGGATCGAGACCACCACTCCACCCGGCCGCAGCACCCGCAGGGACCGCAGTGACGTGTCACCGCCGATCGTGTCCAGGACGACGTCGACGTCCTTCACGGCCTCGGCGAAATCCGTCTCCCGGTAGTCCACGGTCTCGTCCGCCCCGAGGGAGCGCAGGAACTCGTGCTTGGCGGCGCTGGCCGTGCCGATCACCCGGGCGCCCCGTGCCTTGGCGATCTGCACCGCCACATGGCCCACACCGCCGGCCGCCGCGTGGACGAGCACCCGCTGCCCCGGCTGCACCTCCGCGCGCTCCACCAGGGCCTGCCACGCCGTCAGCGAGACCAGGGGCAGGGCGCCCGCCTGGACGTGGTCGATCCCGGACGGCTTGCGCGTGAAGGTGCGCGCGGGGGCGGTGACGTACTCGGCGTGGGAACCGTGGCCGAAGGGGTAGGACAGCATGCCGAAGACCTCGTCACCGGGCCGGAACGCGGCGACGCCGATCCCCACCGACTCCACCACGCCCGACACGTCCCAGCCCAGTACGAAGGGCGGTTCGCCGAGGAAGCCGCCGGTCGCCCGGTGCTTCCAGTCGGTCGGGTTCACCCCGGCGGCACGCACCCGTACCAGCACCTCGTTCGGGCGCGGCTCGGGGCGTTCGGGCCGCACCTCCTTCAGGACCTCGGGACCGCCGAGGACGTCCTGTCCGATGGCGCGCATGGTGTTCATCGAGACCTCGCAACTCGGGAGGGGAGGGGTGGGAGGAGAGGGGAGGAGAGTTGAGGAGACGGGACGGGTGGCGCGGTCCGGGGCGGTACCGGCCGGTGGCGCTCCGCCGACTGTTTCCGCCCAGCCGGGATATCCGCAAGGTACAGGGCAGGGGGCACGACACCCCGCGCCCGGAATCCTTCGGAGGAGACATGGCACTGGTCAACGCGGGCGTCGTGGTGCTCGACTGCGCCGAACCCGAGCGGCTCGCCGAGTTCTACAAGGGGCTGCTGGGCGCGGAGGAGAGCGACGTGAGCGCCAACCGGATCGAGATCGAGGGCCCCCGCGGTTTCCGCATGGCCTTCCGGCGGGACGTGAACGCCACCCCGCCCAGCTGGCCGCGCCCGGAGAACTCCCTCCAGGTCCACCTGGACTTCGTGGTGGCGGACCTGGACGAGGCGGAGCGCGCGATCGTGGGGCTCGGCGGACGTCCGGTGGAGGCGAAGGACCCGGCCGGCCCGCACGAGGAGCGCGGCTTCTCCGACCCGGCCGGCCACTCCTTCACCCTCCGCCGCACTCTCGCACCGACGGCACCCAAGCAGGGCTAGCCCCTGCCGGGCGGCGCGGGTCAGTCCCGGCCCTTCGCGGGGACCGGCCAGGAACCGGTCGAGCGTTCGATGGCCTTGGCGCCCGTACGGTCCACGGCGCTGCGCACCGCGGCGAAGATGGCGCCCTGGATCGCGGCCGCCAGCAGGATCTCGCCCCAGCCGCGGTCCGGGTCGAGGGCGTCGGGCGCGTCGTCCTCGTGCCGGATCACCTTCCAGGTCTTCTGGAAGGTCATTCCGGCCAGCGTGCCGCCCAGCCAGCCGAGCGCGAACCCGACGGGCTTGTACGCGAGGGGGAGCTTCTTCTTCTTTTTCTTCGCCGTCTTCGCCATGGGAATCTCCTTGCCTGGTGTGCGCTGAATGGTCGTACGGATCCCGGATCAGGGCCTGCCCCGCGCCGGCACCTCCTCCTCGGCCCGGACCGGCTCCGGCGGGGTGCCCTCGCCGAACGGCCGCCCGCCCAGCTCCTGCCGGTGGTGGGGCGTGAGCCAGCCGGCCAGGTCCGGACCCAGGGGCACGATGCCGGTCGGGTTGATGCCGGTGTGCACCTGGTAGTAGTGGCGCTTGATGTGGTCGAAGTCGACGGTGTCCCCGAATCCGGGCGTCTGGAACAGATCCCGGACGTACGCCCACAGCACCGGGTTCTCCGTCAGCTTCCAGCGGTTGCACTTGAAGTGGCCGTGGTAGACGGCGTCGAAGCGGACCAGCGTGGTGAACAGCCGGATGTCCGCCTCCGTGATCGTGTCCCCGACCAGGTAGCGCTGCCGTTCCAGCCGGGGCGTCAACTGCTCCAGCCGCCGGAACACACCGGCGCACGCCGCCTCGTATTCCTCCTGGCCGGTGGCGAAGCCCGCCCGGTACACACCGTTGTTGACGTCCTCGTAGACGCCCGCCATCACCTCGTCGATCTCGTCGCGCAGGGCCCGCGGGTACAGGTCGGGCGCGCCCGGCCGGTGCAGCGCGGTCCACTCGGTCGCGAGATCGAGGGTGATCTGCTGGTAGTCGTTGGTGACGAGCGCCCCGCTGGGCACGTCCACGACCGCGGGCACGCTCACCCCGCCCGGGTAGCCGGTCTCCCGCCGGTCGTAGGCCTCGCCGAGGTAGCGGATGCCGAGGACCGGGTCGCGGCCGTCCGGGTCCAGCGTGAACCGCCAGCTGCGGTCGTCCTGGACCGGGTCGGCGACCGCCAGGGACAGGGCGTCCTCCAGGCCGAGCAGCCGCCGGGAGACCAGCGCCCGGCTCGCCCACGGACAGGCCCGGCTCACCACCAGGCGGTAGCGGCCGGCCTCCACCGGCCAGCCGTCCCGGCCGTCCGCCGTGATCCGGTCCGCGAAGTGGCTCCGGGACCGTTTGAACGCCTTCTTCCCGTAGCCGCTGTTCCCGGGCGTCCCGTCGTCGCCGCTCATGCCCCTGCCTTCCTTCCGCCGTCCGAGTCCGTGGGTCCGTGCGTCGCGTCCGTTTCCTCGACCGGCCCCGCGCCCTCGAACCGGCCCCTTGTGTAGGCGTTCCCCGATTTCGCCGGTCGGCACTGGCGGCCACCCGCAAGGCGGGGTGTGATCCGCGCCGGCCGGGGCAGTCGGGCCTTCGTGAGTGGGACAGGTGGGGAAGAGAAGACGGACCGGAAGGCCGACCGCAGGACGCGCGTCACCGTGCTCGTGGCCCTGGCGGCCAACCTGGTGATCGCCGCCGCCAAGGCGGTCGGCGGATTCGTCGCGGGATCGCCCGCGCTGCTGTCGGAGGCGGCACACTCCGTCGCGGACAGCATGAACGAGATCTTCCTCCTCGCCGCACTGCGCCGCAGCCGCCGCCCCGCCGACCGCAGGCACCCCTTCGGCTACGGCAAGGAACGGTTCTTCTGGTCGCTCCTCGCGGCCGTCGGCATCTTCGTCATGGGCGGCTGCTTCTCCTTCTTCCAGGGCGTCGAGGCCCTGCGCACCGGCGCCGACGAGAAACTCGGCGGCTACGTGGCCGGACTGATCGTGCTGGGCGTCGCCCTGCTCGCGGAGGGCGGTTCCCTGCTGCGGGCCCTGCACCAGGTGCGGGGCCAGGGCGGGCTCGCCGACGGGATGCGGGACCCGGCGCTGCGCACGGTCGTCGCCGAGGACGGCACCGCGGTGCTCGGCGTCTGCCTCGCCATGACCGGCATGGCACTGCACATGGTCACCGGGCAGGTGGTGTGGGAGGCCTGCGCCTCGCTCGCCATCGGCACACTGCTCGTCTACGTGGCCTACCGGCTGGGCCGCGAGGCCCGCGACCAGCTGATCGGCGAGGCCGCCGACCCGGAGGCCAGCGGCCGGATCCGGGCACTGCTGCGCGCCCAGCCGGAGATCGACAGCGTCGAGGCGCTGTTCACCATGAAGACCGGCCTGGACTCCACCCTGGTGGCGGCCCGCGTCGATCTCGTGCCGGGCCTGGACAGCGAGCGGGTGGAGGAGGTCGCCGTACGCATCAAGAAGTCGATCGCGCGCACCGTCAGCGAGGCGGACCAGGTCTTCCTCGACGTCACGGACCGGCCCGCGCGGGAGGCGGCGGAAAGCCCCGCCGCGACGGGGGAACGCGGCGGGGCCTGAACGACGTGTTCCCGAAACCGCCCGGCCCATGCACGCCGGTCCGGGAAACTCCCGCACGCCCGGTTCAGCCCGCGTGGGACGGCTCCAGGACGAAGACGGGGATCTCCCGTTCCGTCTTCTTCTGGTAGTCGGCGTACGACGGATACGCCGCGACCGCGCGCTCCCACCACCGGGCCTTCTCCGCGCCGGTGACCTCACGTGCCGTCATGTCCTGCTTCACCGGACCGTCCTGGAGCTCCACCCGGGGATCGGCCTTCACGTTGAAGTACCAGACGGGGTGCTTGGGCGCCCCGCCGAGAGAGGCGACCACGGCATAGCGGCCCTCGTGCTCGACGCGCATCAGCGGCGTCTTGCGCAGCTTGCCGCTGCGCGCGCCCCGGGTGGTCAGGACGATCACGGGCAGACCGGTGTCCATCAGCGTCGTGCCCTCGGTGCCGCCCGAACTCTCGTAACGCTCGACCTGCTCGCGCACCCACTGCGTCGGGCTGGGTTCGTACTCGCCGTCAAGAGGCATGTGCATCCGTCCCTGTTCGTCGTGATGTGAGGCCGGCGGACCGGCGCGTTCCCGTCCTTACCGCATCCCGCTCCCGAACCCCGTGCCGCTCGGCCAGTCACGGGGCGCGATCGGGGCCGCGGGAGGCCGCGATCGCGCCATGCGCGTCGCGGCGGAGACCGGCACGGGAGGGTCCTACCACCACCGGAGCGTAGTTCCCCGGCCAGTCTGCCTCCGCCACCGATCTGGCCGAACTTGCCGTCGCCCCATAGGTGCCCCAGGCATCTAATGAAGATCGATCCGACGCACTCCTCGTCTGCGAGGTCTTCCATGACGGACACCGACACGACGACGAACACCGACACGACGACGAACACCCATCCGGCAGCCCCCGTCGCCTTCCCGCAGGACCGGACCTGTCCCTACCACCCGCCCGCCGCCTACGACCCGCTGCGCGCCGCGCGTCCACTGGCCCGCATCACGCTCTTCGACGGCCGCCCGGCCTGGCTGGTGACCGGGCACGCCGCCGCGCGCCGGCTGCTGGCCGACCAGCGCCTGTCGACCGACCGCACCCGCGACGGCTTCCCCGCCACGTCGGCGCGGCTGGCCGCCGTCCGCGAGCGCAGGACCGCCCTGCTCGGCGTGGACGACCCCGAGCACCGCGCCCAGCGCAGGATGGTGCTCCCGGAGTTCACCCTGAAACGCGCCGGCGCACTGCGCCCGAGCATCCGGCGGATCGTCGGCGAACGGCTCGACGCGATGATCGCGCAGGGCCCGCCCGCCGACCTGGTGACCGCCTTCGCGCTGCCCGTGCCCTCGATGGTGATCTGCGCGCTGCTCGGCGTCCCCTACGCCGACCACGAGTTCTTCGAGGAACAGTCCCGCCGGCTGCTGCGCGGCCCCCTGCCCGCCGACACCAGGGACGCCCGCGACCGACTGGAGGCGTACCTGGGGGAGTTGATCGACCGCAAGCGGCGGGCGCCCGGCGAGGGCCTGCTGGACGACCTGGTCCGGCGACAGGCGAGCGAGGGCGCGACCGACCGCGAACAACTGATCGCCTTCGCGGTGATCCTGCTGGTCGCGGGACACGAGACCACGGCCAACATGATCTCGCTGGGCACCTACACCCTCCTGACCAACCCCGGGCGGCTGGCCGAACTGCGTGCGGATCCCGCGCTGCTGCCCGGCGCCGTGGAGGAGCTGATGCGCGTCCTGTCGATCGCCGACGGGCTGCTGCGGATGGCCACCGAGGACATCGACGTGGACGGGCAGACCATCCGGGCCGGCGACGGGGTCGTCTTCTCCACCTCCGTCATCAACCGCGACGAGAGCGTCTACCCCGAACCGGACGCCCTCGACTGGCACCGCCCCGCCCGCCACCACGTCGCCTTCGGGTTCGGCATCCACCAGTGCCTCGGTCAGAACCTGGCCCGTGCCGAACTGGAGATCGCCCTGGAGAGCCTCTTCGACCGGCTGCCCACGCTGCGCCTGGCCGCTCCGGCGGACGAGATCCCCTTCAAACCCGGCGACACGATCCAGGGGATGCTGGAACTCCCCGTGGCCTGGTAGGAGGCTCCCGGCATGCACATCGGCATCGACAAGGACACCTGCATCGGCGCGGGCCAGTGCGCCCTGACCGCCCCCGGCGTCTTCACCCAGGACGACGACGGCTACAGCACGCTCAGGCCCGGCCGGGAGGACGGCGGCGGCAGCGCGCTGGTCCGGGAGGCGGCCCGCGCCTGCCCCGTCGGCGCGATCACCGTCTCGGAGCGGGTCGGCTGACCCCGGCCGCGCCCAGCAGCACCCGTGCCGCCTCCCGTGCCTGACGCGCGGGCTCGGCCTCGCCCGTCACGCCCGCCGTCACCATGGCGCCCTCCGCCAGCAGGAACAGCTGCCCGCCCAGCGCGGCGGGCAGCCCCGCTCCGGCCGCCAGAGTGTCGAGGAAGGCACGGAACGCCGCCTTGTGCGCCCGTACCCGCTCCGCCACGGCGGGTGAGGCGGGGCCGAGTTCGCCATAGGCGTTGATCCAGGCGCAGCCGCGGAAACCGGGCTCCGCGAACCACACGCCGAGCCAGTCGAACACGGCAAGGACGCGTGCGCCGGGCTCCTCGTGCCGGCCGACGTACTCGGCCAGCCGCCCACGCCAGCGCAGGTCGCGCCGGTCCAGACAGGCCACGACGAGCTGTTCCTTGGCCGGGAAGAGCTGGTAGAGGCGTTTGAGCGACACGCCGGAGGCGCCGCGGACCTCGTCCATGCCCACCGCCCGCACGCCCCGCGCGTAGAAGAGCCCCTCCGCCGCGTCCAGCGCCCGCTCCCGGGCGACCTCGCTGTCCATGGGGACCTCTTCCTTGACCGGAGAACGTGCGTTCTCCTACGGTAGCAGTCCAGTGGAGAACGCTTGTTCTCCAGTGCTGCCCCTGGAGGTTCAGCCATGACGACGACCGACCGGCCGCCCCTGCCGCCGTTCACCCGGGAGACCGCCGAACGCAAGGTGCGGGCCGCCGAGGACGCCTGGAACACCCGCGACCCGCACCAGGTCGCCCTCGCCTACTCCGAGGACTCGGTCTGGCGCAACCGCGACGCCTTCTTCACCGGCCGCGCCGCCATCGTCGAGTTCCTGACCGCCAAGTGGGAGCGCGAGCGGCGGTACGCACTGCGCAAGGACCTGTGGGCCTTCGACGGCAATCGCATCGCCGTCCGCTTCCAGTACGAGTCCCAGGACGCGGACGGCCAGTGGTGGCGCTCCTACGGCAACGAGCTGTGGGAGTTCGACGAGCACGGCCTGATGACCCGGCGCGAGGCGAGCATCAACGACGTGCCCATCGAGGAGGCGGACCGGCGCATCCTCGGCCCGAGACCCGCCCAGTAGGGTTCCGGGATGAGCGATCGGGCTGGAACCGGCGGGGCCGCACGACCTTTCCTCTACGTCGTCGTCTGCGCCGCGGGCGTGGCCGAAGGCGTGGTCGGGCTGATCGACGCGGCGCGGGGACGCGGCTGGGAGGTCGGGGTCATAGCGACACCGGTCGCCATGGGCGGCTTCTTCGACACGGACGCCGTCGAGGCGCGGACCGGTCGCCCGATCCGCTCGGCCTGGCGCACCCCCGGCGAGCCGCGGCCCTTCCCGGCGCCCGACGCCGTCGTGGTCGCTCCCGCCACCTTCAACACGATCAACAAGTGGGCCGCGGGCCTGGCCGACACGCTCGCCGTGGCCACCCTGTGCGAGGCGAGCGGCCTCGGGGTCCCCGTCGGCGTCCTGCCGTGCGTCGGCGAGGCGCTGGCCTCCCACCCCGCCTACCGGGAGAGCCTGGCCCGGCTGCGCGGGATGGGGGTGCGCTTCGGCGACCCGCACGCCGGGAACACCGGGGACGCGGCGCAGAGCGGCGGCCGTCCGGAGTTCGGCTGGGAACGGGCCCTGGACCTGGTCCAACGGCGCTGACCCGGCCGGGGCCGAGCCCGTGCGAAGACGTACGCTCGCCCTGGTAGCGGTGATCGGCGAAGACAGGAGCGGCAACGATGCAGTACGTGAAGCTCGGTTCGACGGGTCTGGACGTGTCGCGGATCTGCCTGGGCTGCATGACCTACGGCGTGCCCGACCGGGGCACGCACGAGTGGACCCTCGACGAGGCGGCCTCGCGTCCGCTGATCCGGCAGGCGCTGGAGGCCGGCGTCACCTTCTTCGACACCGCCAACGTGTACTCCGACGGCACCAGCGAGGAGATCGTCGGCAAGGCGCTGGCCGACTTCGCCCGCCGCGACGACATCGTGCTCGCGACCAAGGTGAACGGCCGGATGCGCCCCGGGCCCAACGGCGCCGGACTCTCCCGCAAGGCGGTGATGACCGAGATCGACCACAGCCTGCGGCGCCTGGGCACCGACTACGTCGACCTCTACCAGATCCACCGCTTCGACCCGCACACCCCGGTCGAGGAGACGATGGAGGCGCTGCACGACCTGGTCAAGGCGGGCAAGGTCCGCTACATCGGGGCCAGTTCGATGTACGCCTGGCAGTTCTCCAAGATGCAGTACACCGCCGAGCGGCACGGCTGGACGAAGTTCGTGTCCATGCAGAACCACTACAACCTGGTCTACCGCGAGGAGGAGCGCGAGATGCTGCCCCTCTGCGCGGACCAGGGCGTCGGCGTGCTGCCCTGGAGTCCGCTCGCCCGCGGCCGCCTCACCCGCGACTGGGACACCGCCACCGGGCGCAGCGCCACCGACACCTTCGGCAGCACCCTGTACCAGGAGGGCGACCGCGCCGTGGTGGAGGCCGTCACCCGCATCGCGGGGGAGCGCGGCGTCCCGCGCGCCCGGGTGGCCCTGGCCTGGCTGCTGCACCAGGACACGGTGACCGCGCCGATCGTCGGCGCCTCCCGGCCGGGCCACCTCGAGGACGCCGTGGCGGCGGTCGGACTCACGCTGAGCGAGACGGAGATCGAGGAGCTGGAGCGGCCCTACGCGCCGCACCCGATCGCCGGTCACTGAGCGGGGACCGGCGGCGTCGGGCACCGGTGCGGTGGCTCAGGGGCCGGTGCCCGCCTCCAGGGCGGTGACGGACACCGACGACGCGTTGCCGCCGACCGGGACCTCGCCGGCCGTCCACGCCACCTTCAACGGCTCCCGCTCGTCCGGCGGGGTGACGAGCAGCGCCGCCGGGGTGGCCGTACGCGCGCCGCTGATCTGCGGACTGGAGAACGACAGCCCGGCCCACGCGCTCTTGCCCGGCGTCAGCGTGACCGTCCCGGGGGAGCCCGGCGCGCGCTCGGGGTCCGGACCCAGCTGCTTGCCGGACGCGTCCACGAAGGCGGCGCCCGGATAGCCGTACACCGTGCAGGTGCGGTCGGAGGTGTTGGTCAGCACGACGGGGAAGTTGCGCTGGCCCGCCCCCGGGTCCACGCGGCCGACGGTGGCCCGCAGTTCGGCGGTGTGGCAGCGGCCGTCGGTGCGGGCCGAGGCGGAGGCCGAGCCCGCGGTGTCGGTGGGTGCGGCGCCGACCGGCGGTGCGGTGTCGCCGGACGTCGGGGTGCCGCTGCCCGGGTTGGCGCCGGCCGTGCGGGCGGCCTCGCTGGGCCGCGGGGTCCCGCTCGACGTGGCGCCCTCGGTACCGCATGCGGTCAACAGGCCGAGCAGCGCGACCCCGCTCGCGAGCAGGGCCGTCCGGCGCAGCGGCTGGGACGTGTTAGCCATCGTTTCTCCACACTCCCGTCGGACTCGCCCGCGGTCCCGGGGCGACCGGTACCGCAGGCCCCCGTACTGCGAGTGTCCCGCGGTACGGCCCGGGAAACGAGGGGGCGCACTCCGCGTCGGGGCGACGGGCTCACGCCTCGTCGTCGAGCAGCCCCAGCTCCGCCCAGATCGTCTTGCCCTCGGCCGTGTGCCGGCTGCCCCAGCGCTGGGTGAGCTGTGCCACCAGGAGCAGACCGCGCCCGCCCTCGTCCCAGGTCCTGGCCCGGCGCAGGTGCGGCGCGGTGTGGCTGGTGTCGGAGACCTCGCAGATCAGGGTGGCCGTGTCGTGGATCAGCCGGAGCCGGATCGGCGGGGAACCGTACCGGATGGCGTTGGTGACCAGCTCGCTCACGACCAGCTCGGCAGTGAAGGTGGCCTCCAGCAGGTTCCAGTCGGAGAGCTGGTCGAGGACCTGCTTGCGCACCGGGGCGACCAGCGCGGGGTCGGCGGGGATGTCCCAGGTGGCGACCTGTCCGGTCGGCAGCCCCCGGGTCCGGGCCAGCAGCAGCGCCACGTCGTCGGCGGCGCTGCCCGACGGGAGGAGTCGGTGCAGCACCCGGTCACAGGCGGTGTCCAGGGAGTCGGCGGGGGCGGCCAGCGCCTCGCGCAGCAGCGCCTGGCCGGCGTCGGTGTCCCGGTCCCGGCTCTCGACCAGTCCGTCGGTGTACAGCGCCAGCACGCTGCCCTCGCGCAGCTCCAGCTCGGCCGACTCGAAGGGCAGTCCGCCCACGCCCAGCGGTGGCCCGGAGGGCAGCTCGACCTGCTCCGGCGGACCGTCCGGCGGGACCAGGACGGGCGCCGGGTGTCCGGCCCGCGCCATGGAGCAGTGCCGCGACACCGGGTCGTACACCACGTACAGGCACGTCGCGCCGACCTCGCCGGCCCGGTCGTCGCCGGACTCCTCGGACAGCCGGACGACCAGGTCGTCCAGGTGGGTGAGCAGCTCCTCGGGCGTCAGGTCGATGTCGGCGAGGGTGCGCACGGCGGTGCGCAGCCGGCCCATCGTGGCCGAGGCCGGGATGCCGTGGCCGACGACGTCCCCGACGACCATGGCGACCCGCATCCCGGACAGGGGGATGACGTCGAACCAGTCGCCGCCGACGCCCGAGCGGGCCGCGGGAAGATAGCGCGAGGCCGCCTGCACCGCGGCGGTGGGCGGCAGCCACCGGGGGAGCAGACTGCGCTGGAGGGTCAGCGTGGCCTCACGCTCGCGGGAGTAGCGGCGGGCGTTGTCGATGCAGACGGCGGCACGGGCGCTGACCTCCTCGGCCAGCAGCACGTCGTCGTGCGTGAACGGGTCGGGACGCCGGAACCGGGTGAAGACGGCGACGCCCAGGGTGGTGCCGCGGGCCTGGAGCGGCACCGACATCGTGGAGTGGATGCCGTACTCCTTCACCCGCCGCAGCCGGGCGGGGTCCCACTGGAGCCAGCGTTCCAGGTCGCCGTAGGCCTCCGAGGCCACGATCACCTGCCCGGAGAGCAGACACTCGGCCTGGGGGGAGCCGGCCGGATAGACGTCCAGCTGCCCGGTCTCGGCCACCGCCTGCGAGCGGCCCTCGGTGATCGACCGGTGGGCGGTGCGGCGCAGACCGACCGGCGGTTCGACCAGGGGGGCGGGCTCACCGCCGTGCTCGTGCGGGTCCAGCAGGTCGACGCTGACGAAGTCGGCCAGCGGGGGGACGCACACGTCCGCCAGCTCCTCGGCCGTACGGGTGACGTCGAGGGTGGTGCCGATGCGCACGCTGGCCTCGTTGACCAGTTGCAGCCGCTCCCGGGCGCGGTGCTGCTCCGTGAGGTCGTGGACGCTCACACACACGCCGCACACCCGGCCGTCGGCGTCGGTCAGCGGCGCGATCCGGGCGTTCCACGCGTGGGCCCGGCTCTCGCCCCCCGCCTTGAGGTGGGCCTGCATGTCGTGCCGGCGGCCGGAGGCCAGCACGCGCCGCATCCGGCGCTCCAGTTCCGCGTCCTGCGGCTGGACGCTGAAGTCGGTGGCCCGCAGACCGCGCACGCGGGCGGACGGGAGCCCCAGCAGCCGCGCCATGGCGTCGTTGACCCCGCGCAGCAGGAGGCGGTCGTCGAAGATCATCATGGCGCAGGGAGACTGGGCGAGCGCGGCTCTGATCAGCGGGTCGTCCTCCGGCTCGGGACCGGGATCCAGGGGGGAGACGGCGAGCCACGTGACCGGGGCGCCGTCGGCCGCCGGTCTGCGGTGCGCGAGCACCCACGCCGACACGGTGTGTCCGTCGCGGTGGCGCAGGTCCAGGGTGCCGCTCCACTGTGCGTCGTCGCTTCCCGGAGGTGCGCCGTCCAGGTCGCCCGCGAGCAGGTCGGAGGCGGGGCGCCCCACGACCTCGGCGGCCGGGTGGCCGAGCAGCAGGCGGGCGCCCTCGTTCCACTCGACCAGGGTGCCGGAGCCGTCGACGACGGCGCGGGCCGTGGCGGCATCGTCGAACGGGTTGACCGGACTCATCGTCGCCACTCCATTGCGCACACTCACGGTGATCAGCGCGTCACCTTGTTTCCAGCCTAGTGGGTACGGGCGCCCTGCGGACCCGTACTCACCGGGCGCTCGGTGCCGGACCGCCCCAGGGGGCACCGGTCCGGTCCGGGCGACGCAGGGCAGAAAGTGCTTTCCGTGGCCTTGACGGGCGCGTATGGCCCGACGTCAGAATCTGTTTGTTCGCGATCGCTTGTGAGTACTTCTGAGTTCTGATGAGCCTCGATGAGTTCTGATGAGGGAGATCCGTCATGACGGTCACGCGCAGATCGGTTCTGATCGCCTCCACCGCCGCACCCGCGGCCGGGATGGCGCTCGCCGCCCCGTTGGCGTGGGCCGCGGACGCGACCGGCGGCTCGGCGGGCCGCAGCACCCTCGCCCTGCGGGACGGCTGGCGTTTCCGGCTGACCGACCCCGACGGGGCGGCCGAGGACGACACGGACGCCGCCGATCCCGCCCACGACGACTCGGCGTGGCGCGAGGTCGCCGTCCCGCACGACTGGAGCATCGAGCAGACGCCCACCACCGAGCACGGCACCACCAGCGGCACCGGCTTCCTGCCGGGCGGTCTCGGCTGGTACCGCCTCGCCTTCACGCTGCCGCCCGCCCTCGCCGGTAAGCGGATCTCGGTCGAGTTCGACGGCGTGTACATGGACTCCCGCGTCCACTGCAACGGCCGGGAGGTCGGCCACCACCCCTACGGCTACACCGGCTTCGCCCTCGACCTCACCGACCTGGTGCACACCGACGGCCGCACCGAGAACGTCCTCGCGGTGCGGGTGCGCAACCAACTGCCGAGCAGCCGCTGGTACTCGGGCAGCGGCATCTACCGCGAGGCCCGGCTGGTCGTCACCGAGCCGGTGCACGTACGCCGCTGGGGCACGTACGTCACCACGCCGCGGGTGAGCGGGGAGAGCGCCGTCGTCCGGGTCCGGACGTCGGTGGTGAACGCCACGGGCACCGCGCGCGAGGTCGAGATCCGGTCGGCGGTGAAGGACGCGGACGGCCGCACCGTGGCCCGCACCGCCTCCACGGTGGACGTCACCGACGCGGCGTCCGAGACCCACGAACTCACCGTCGCCCGCCCGCGGCTGTGGGACTTCGCGAGCCCGCACCGCTACACCCTGCACACCGAACTGCGCGTGGGCGGCCGGACCGTCGACACGTACCGCACCCCGTTCGGCATCCGCACCTTCCACGTCGACCCGGAGGAGGGCTTCCACCTCAACGGCAGGTACGCCAAGATCAAGGGCGTCGACCTGCACCACGACCTCGGCGCGCTCGGCGCCGCCGTCAGCGCCGACGCGGTCCGCCGCCAGATGACCCTCATGAAGTCGATGGGCGTCAACGCCTTCCGCACCTCCCACAACCCGCCCTCGCCCGAGATGATCGAGGTCTGCGAGGAGATGGGCATCATCATGCTGGTGGAGGCCTTCGACTGCTGGCGCACCGGCAAGAACCGCTACGACTACGGACGGTTCTTCGACGAGTGGTGCGAGCGGGACGCCACCGAGATGGTGCTCGCGGCCCGCAACTCGCCCGCCGTCGTCATGTGGTCCATCGGCAACGAGGTCCCCGACTCCACCGCCACCGCCGGACTCGCCATGGCCGACCGGATCATCGAGGCGATCCGCGCCGCCGACGACACCCGCCCGCTGGTCATCGGCTCCGACAAATACCGCCGGCTGCCCGCCAAGGGCTCCGCGGCCGACCTGATGCTGGCCAAGCTGGACGGGCTCGGCCTCAACTACAACACCGCCAAGTCGGTGGACGACCTGCACGCGGTCTACCCGCACCTGTTCCTCTTCGAGTCCGAGTCGTCCTCCGAGACCTCCACCCGCGGCACCTACCAGGAGCCCGAGCACCTGAACACCGGTGAGAACCACACCCCGGGCGGGCGGGCCACCTCGTCCTACGACAACAACCTCGCCTCCTGGACGATGAGCGGCGAGTACGGCCACAAGAAGGACCGGGACCGCAAGTGGTTCGCCGGGCAGTTCCTGTGGTCCGGCATCGACTACATCGGGGAGCCCACGCCGTACGACGTCTTCCCGGTGAAGGCGTCCTTCTTCGGCGCGGTCGACACGGCCGGCTTCCCGAAGGACATGTACCACCTGTTCCGCAGCCAGTGGACGGACGAGCCGATGGTCCACCTGCTGCCGACGACGTGGAACCACCGCGAGGGCGACGCCGTCGAGGTCTGGGCCTACACCAACGTCGACACCGTCGAGCTGTACCTGAACGGGAAGTCGCTGGGCACCCGGCGCTTCGACCGCAAGAAGACCGTCGACGGCCGGACCTACCTGGAGACCACCGAGGCCACCGGCGACGACAAAACCTTCACCGACGGCCCCTACCCGGGCAGCTACACCAGTCCGAACGGCAGCGCGGGCAAACTGCACCTGACCTGGACGGTGCCCTTCGAGGCAGGAGAGCTGAAGGCCGTCGCCCGGCGCGGCGGCAGGACGGTGGCCACCGACGTCCTGCGCACCGCCCAGGCGGCGCACGCCCTGCGCCTCACCCCCGACCGCGAGTCCGTCGACGCGGACGGCCGCTCCCTGGTCTTCGTGACCGCCGAGGTGGTCGACCGGCACGGCGTGGTGGTGCCGGGCGCCGAGCACCTGATCTCCTTCGACGTCGCGGGCGGCTCGCTCGCCGGACTCGACAACGGCCGCCAGGAGAGCGCCGAGCGCTACCAGGCGAGCACCCGCACCGCCTTCCACGGCAAGGCGCTGGCGATCGTCCGGTCCGGCACCCGGCCGGGCACGGTACGCGTGACGGCGCGTGCGGACGGCCTGCGCACGGGCACGGCGGCGGTGCGTGCCCGGCGCGCCCCGGACCCGGCGACCACACCGGCCCCCGAGTTCCGGCCCGAGCACCCGGCGCCGGTGGAGCACCCGCACGCGGACGCGAGCTACTCGGGCCGGACCGACTCCCTCCCCGCCGCCGTGCTCGACGGCGACCCGGCCACCGGCTGGTCCAACGGCTTCCACAAGGCGGCCACCGCCCTGCTGCCCGCCTTCGACGGGGCCCGCGCCGAGGACTGGATCTCGGTCGACCACGGACGCACGCGCACCTACGACCGGGTCGAGGTCTCCTTCACCGTGGACGACGGGCACAGCCTGCCCGCGACCCTCGCGGTGGACGTCTGGGACGGCCGTGCCTGGCGTGCGGCCACCGAGGTGCGGACCGAGTGGGCCACCGCCTCCGACGGGCCCACGGTCATCGGCTTCCGGCCGCTGCGCGGGTCCCGGATCCGTCTCACGCTGACCAGCCGTCACCCCGGCGAGGCGCGGGGAGCGGTCCGGGTCAGCCGCCTGGAGGCCCCCGCCGCCTGAGCCGCGGTACCACGCTCCGGACGGGCCCGGTCGGAAAACCGGTCCCGTCCGGACCGTTGACGGCGTGTCATGTCTGCCACAAGCATGTCCTGCGACCGCATTTGGGAGCGCTCCCATTCCCGGCGAGCGCCACCTCCCCCGAGGAGCCCGGACGTGAAAAGACGCAGAACCGCGCTCGTCTGCCTGACGGCCCTGCTGGCGGCGGCCGTCACCGCGCTGCCCGCCGCCCCGGCCGGCGCCGAGGAGACCGAGCAGGTCAGGAACGGCACCTTCGACAACGGCACGGACTCCTGGTGGACGAGCAGCAACGTCACCGCCGCCGTGACCGACGGCCGGCTGTGCGCCGACGCTCCCGGCGGCACCACCAACCGCTGGGACGCGGCCCTCGGCCAGAACGACGTCACCCTGGTCGCGGGGGAGTCGTACAAGTTCTCCTTCACCGCCACCGGTACGCCCGCCGACCACGTGGTCCGGGCGATCGTCGGCCTGTCGGTGTCCCCGTACGACACCTATTACGAGATCAGTCCGCAGCTGAGCGTCTCGGGCAACACCTACTCGTACACCTTCACCTCGCCGGTCGACACCGCCCAGGGCCAGGTCGGCTTCCAGCTCGGCGGCACGCCCGACGCCTGGCGGTTCTGCGTGGACGACGTGTCCCTGCTGGGCGGCGTGGCACCGGAGCCGTACGTGCCGGACACCGGGCCGCGGGTGCGGGTGAACCAGGTCGCCTACCTGCCGTCGGGGCCGAAGAACGCCACCCTCGTCACCGACGCGACCTCGCGCCTGCGCTGGCAGCTGAAGAACGACGCCGGACGGACCGTCGCCCACGGCTGGAGCGTGCCGCGCGGCGTCGACGCCTCCTCCGGGCAGAACGTCCACTCGATCGACTTCGGCCGTTACAGGAAGCGCGGCGAGGGCTTCACCCTGGTCGCCGACGGCGAGACCAGCCGCCCCTTCGACATCGGCACGGCCGCCTACGAGCGGCTGCGCCTGGACTCCGCGAAGTACTACTACACGCAGCGCAGCGGCACCGCCATCAGCGACGCACTCCGCCCCGGCTACGGACGCCCCGCCGGACACGTCGGCACGGCACCCAACCAGGGCGACACCGAGGTGCCCTGCCAGCCCGGTGTGTGCGACTACACCCTCGACGTCTCCGGCGGCTGGTACGACGCGGGCGACCACGGCAAGTACGTGGTCAACGGCGGCATCTCCACCTGGGAGCTGCTCAGCACCTACGAGCGTTCGCTGCACGCCCGCACCGGGGAGCCGGGCAAGCTCGGCGACGGTTCGCTCGACATCCCCGAGAGCGGCAACCGGGTGCCGGACATCCTCGACGAGGCCCGCTGGGAACTGGACTTCCTGCTGAAGATGCAGGTGCCGCAGGGGCAGCCACTGGCCGGGATGGCGCACCACAAGATCCACGACGAGCAGTGGACCGGGCTGCCGCTGCTGCCGAGCGACGACCCGCAAAAGCGCGAACTGCACCCGCCGACCACCGCGGCCACCCTCAACCTGGCCGCGACGGCCGCGCAGGCCGCCCGGCTGTACCGCCCCTACGACCGGGAGTTCGCCGCGAAGGCGCTCGACGCGGCCCGCACCGCCTGGACCGCCGCACTCGCCCACCCGGACCTGCTCGCCGACGAGAGCGACGGCATCGGCGGCGGCGCCTACCCCGACAACGAGGTCGCCGACGAGTTCTACTGGGCCGCGGCCGAGCTGTACCTGACGACGGGGGAGCGGGACTTCAAGGACCACGTGCTGAACTCCCCGGTCCACACCGCCGACATCTTCGGCCCGATCGGATTCGACTGGGCGCGCACCGCGGCCGCCGCCCGCCTCGACCTGGCGACCGTCCCCAGCCGGCTCCCCGGCCGCGACCACGTCCGCCGCTCCGTCGTCCGGGGTGCCGACCGCTACCTGGCCACGCTGAAGGCCCATCCGTACGGCATGCCCTACGCCCCCGACGGCAACGTGTACGACTGGGGCTCCAGCCACCAGATCCTGAACAACGCGGTCGTCCTCGCCACCGCCTACGACATCACCGGCGGATCCAAGTACCGTGACGGCGCCGTCCAGAGCATGGACTACATCCTGGGCCGCAACGCCCTGAACATGTCGTACGTCACCGGATACGGCGAGGTCAACGCGCACAACCAGCACAGCCGCTGGTACGCCCACCAGCTCGACCCCGCCCTGCCCGCGCCGCCCGACGGCACCCTGTCCGGCGGTCCGAACTCGAGCATCCAGGACCCCTACGCACAGAGCAAACTCCAGGGCTGCGTCGCTCAGTTCTGCTTCATCGACGACATCCAGTCCTGGTCGACCAACGAGCACACGATCAACTGGAACGCCGCGCTGGCCCGGATGGCCTCCTTCGTGGCGGACCAGGGATGACCGGCTGACCCCTGAGCACCGCGCCCGAGGGCCGTGCCGCTTCCGCGGGAGAATGCGGAAAGCCGGTGCGGCCCTCTCGGCATGCCGGGGGATCATGCATGCCGGAGATTCTGACCTTCTTTCAAAGGCGGCCGATGTTGCCCGGTCGCCTTGTTGACCATGAGTGGTTTGTGCGAGAGTGAAGCACCCGTGCGGGGGGTAAAGGCCGGGTCTCGCACGCGCTTTGACGGACCGGGTCCGATTTCGCCATGGCGAATTCACACCTCCCGCGCTCCGCCCAAGAGGTACACACCAATCCGTGGGTCCTTTTCGGCGATCGGAACTTCTGAGCCGCCTGCGCGTGGGAAGGAAACATCTCAGTGCCCACCCCCCACCCCCCTCGGCCCGCCCACCCGCCCTCCGGTGGGGATCCCGGCGAGTCCGACGAGTTGCTGGCCGCGCGGCTCCGGGACGGCCCGGAACACGAGGCCGCCCGGATCACCGCGCTGCTGATGGCCCGCCACTGGCAGCCGGCACACGACTACGCGACCATCTGCCTGGCCACCTCGGCCCAGGTCACCGCCATGGTCACCGCCGCGGCCTGGCACCGGGTGCTGGCCCGCCTCGCCGAGGGCGAGCCGGCCACCGCGCTGCGCCCCCGGCTGCTGGTGGCCGTGCGTGACACGGTCCGCCAGTGGTCCGGCGACGACGCGATATCCGGCGCGCTGCCGCAGTTGCTCAAACCCGCCGGGGGGCGGGGTATGCGGGCGGCGAAGTCCCTGACTCCGGAAAACCGCACGTTGGCGGCCCGGGCATTCGCTTCTCTTCCCGGACCGGCCCGTTGTTTGCTGTGGCACACGGAGGTCGAAGGAGAGTCCATAAGCGTCCCGGCCGGTCTGCTGGGCATGGACACCGACACCGCGTCGGCCACTCTCGAACAGGCGCGTGAGAAATTCCGCGAGGGATGTCTGCACGCCCACCGGCAGCTCGCGCCGAGCCAGGAGTGCCGCTTCCACAGCCGACTGCTCGACGTCCCGATTCGCCGGGGCGGTGCCCTGCTGCCGGACGTGCGCAAGCATCTGGCGGACTGCCGTCACTGCAAGCATGCGGCCGATCAACTCGGTCACTTCGAACGGGAGTTGGGCACGCTGATCGCCGAGGCCGTGCTCGGCTGGGGTGCCCGGCGCTATCTCGACTCCCGTCCGGCGCGCGCGACGCTGGGTGTGCTGTCCAAGGGCGCCGCCCGGCACCGCGGCTCACGCACCGGGCTGCTGGCCCGGATCCCCGTGCCCGTGCGCCGGGTGCCGGGCCGCCCGCGCTCCGGCCGGTCGGTGCTGCGGCAGCTCGGCGCCGCCTCCGCCGGGGTGCTGGCCATCGTGCTGGTGGTGAGCGTGTGGTCCTACGACGGCGGTGGCGCCGATCCGGCCGCCTCCACCAGCGCGGTCGACGGCGACGGCGAGACGTCCGCGACGAGCCGTCCCAAACCGCCCGACGCGGCCGGGATGCCCACGTCGGCGGACCGCACGCGGCTGCGCAACGTCGCCGCCGGCCTGTGCCTGGACGTCCGGGGCGAGCCGAAGGCCGGGGCCGGCGCCCGGCTGGCGGAGTGCTCCGAGGCGGGGACCCAGCAGTGGACCTACGAGGACGACGGGCTGCTGCGCAGCGTCGCCGACCCGGGACTGTGTCTGGACTCGCGGGCGGACGCCGGAGTCGTCATTCTCGGTACCTGCGCCGACGAGGGAACCGAGCGGGGCGAGGACGTGCGCTACGAGCTGACCGGCCGGGGCGAACTGGTGCCGCGCGGGCAGACACTGCTCGCGCTCGCCACCACCACCCGTGCCCAGGACGCCGACATCGTCGTCAAGGTGCACGACGGCTCCGAGGACCAGCGCTGGAGCACCGACCCGGTGCCGACGGCGGAGGGCTCCCTGTCGATCGCCCGCACCGGTGCCCCGGGAGCGCGGGCCGTGGACCTGTCCGGCGGCTGAGCAGGACGGTGCGCCTTCGGTGTGCCTTCGACGGCGCCGGCAGCGGTGCGGGGGACGGTGCCACCGTCCCTCACACCGGGTCCTCCACCAGGTCCGCGGGCCCCGGCGTGGCCGGTGAGGCGTGCCCGGACAGGGCCAGGGTGAGGTCCAGTTCGGCGAGCAGGCAGCGGATCACGTGCTCGACGCCGGGCCGGCCGTCCAGGCCGAGCCCGTAGACGTAGGGACGGCCCAGGAGCACCGCACGGGCGCCGAGCGCGAGCGCCTTGAAGACGTCGTCGCCGGTGCGGACACCGCTGTCGAACAGCACGGTCAGCCGGTCGCCGACCGCCTCCGCCACACGCGGCAGGGCGTCGGCGGCCGCGACCGAACCGGCCACCTGCCGGCCCCCGTGGTTGGAGACGACCACGCCGTCCATCCCGGCGTCGGCGGCGAGCCGGGCGTCGTCCGGGTGCAGCACGCCCTTGAGGACGATCGGACCGTCCCAGTTCTCCCGCAGGAACGCCAGATCGGGCCAGGACTTGGCCGGATCGGAGAACATGCCGACGAAATGCATCACCGCCGCGTTCGGGTCCTCGTGCACCGGCTTGGCCAGCCCGGCCCGGAAGGCCGGGTCCGAGAAGTAGTTGGCGGTGCCGACGCCGTGCAGGAACGGCAGGTACGCCTGGTCGAGGTCGCGCGGGCGCCAGGACAGCAGCGGCGTGTCCAGCGTGACGAACAGCGCCGTGTACCCGGCCGCCCGGGCCCGGTCCAGGAAGCTGCGCGCCACCTCGCGGTCCTTCGGCCAGTACAGCTGGAACCAGCGCTCGGCGTCGCCCATCGCCTCGGCGACCTCCTCCATGGGCGTGCTGGAGGCGGAGGAGAGGATGTACGGCACACCCTGGGCCGCGGCGGCCCGGGCGGCCGCGGGCTCCGCCTCCGGGTGCATGATCGACAGCACACCGACCGGCGCGAGCGCCAGCGGGGCGGGCAGGGAACGGCCCAGCACCTCGACACGCAGGTCGCGTTCGTGCACGTCCCGCAGCATGCGCGGAACGATCCGGCGCCTGGCCAGCGCCGCCCGGTTGGCTCGGGCGGTGCTGCCGTCGCCCGCGCTGCCCGCGACGTATCCGAAGGGGCCGGGCCCGAGGCGCCGCTCGGTCAGCTCCTCGAGCCGGGTCAGGTCGGTGGGCAGCCGCGGGACCGCGCCCGTCATGCCGTTCAGATAGATCTCGTACTGGAAATCCGCCCAGTGCTTCGGCATCCCCGGTCCGCCTCTCGTCGTCGAGCTCGCGCTGCCCGGCACCATACCCGCGAGTATGCCGGGGGTGGCGGTCGGGGCCGACGGACCTGTTCCGGGGGTGTTTCAGGCCTATTGGCGAAGGTGCGGATCACGCCATTCGGCCAGTTCTGTTCTCAATAATCGATCAAGAAACGCCCAGTTCCGGACTTGGAACGTTCTAATTCTGTGACTTCACGCCACTGATTCAATACGCAAGGTTACCGAAACCCGTGGGGTCGAGATGAGTTTCGGTGCGGGACTCGGCAGACTCGCGCTCGCCGCTCCGGCACCGACCGGGTCGGACCGGCACCACCCTCGAAACGAGCGGAAGGATGCACACAATGCGGAACACCGCGCGCTGGGCAGCGACTCTGGGCCTGACGGCCACCGCCGTCTGCGGGCCCCTCGCCGGGGCCTCCCTCGCCTCCCCGGCCACCGCCCCCGCGTCGCTCTACGCCCCCTCGGCCCTGGTGCTGACCGTGGGGCACGGAGAGAGCGCTGCCACCGCCGCACCCCTGCGCGCGGTCACCCTGACCTGCGCCCCGACCGCCTCCGGCACCCACCCGGCGGCCGCCGCGGCCTGTGCCGAACTGCGCGCCGCGCACGGCGACCCGAGTGCCCTGGCCGCCGAGGACTCGGTGATGTGCACCCGGGAGTACGCCCCCGTGGTCGTCACCGTCGACGGCGTCTGGCAGGGCCGGCGCCTCTCCTACGAACGCACCTTCGCCAACGAGTGCGTGAAGAACGCGGGCAGCGCGAGCGTCTTCACGTTCTGAGGGACCGGGACCGCCGGGACCGTGCGGCGTGATCGGCTGCTCGCTACTGGGGAGTGCGAGCGCCGCCGTACGGGTCCCGCGGGCCCGCACCGGGGACGGCGGACGGAGTGGGGCCGTCCGCCGTTCTCCCGGTTCAGGGGCACGGTCGGCCGTTCGCGGCCGGGCCGTCCGCGGCCCTGGCGGACCGGGCACGGTGGCTGGTGTCGCACCACGGATAGCGCCGACTGCGCCGGCACGTGCACAGCGCCACCCGGAAGCGGTCGGAGGACACCGTCGTCCCGTCCTCCAGCTCCACCTCCACCGGGCCTTCCACCAGCAGCGGCCCCCGGCGCTGGACCTTGATCCGGCGCCGGGCGTCGGACGGGCGCGCGGGCTCAGACGGGGAGTTCGGCACGGACGACCACCAGCTCTTCCTCGTAGTCCGCCAGGGACAGCAGCCCGCGCTGCCGCAGCCAGCGCTCCCGGCCGCGCACCACGGGACCGAACGCGATCCGCCGCCGCCGGGTCACCGCCGCCTTCAGCCCCGCCTCGCGCAGCAGCGCCTCGGTCCTCGCGGGGTCACTGAGCGCCGACTGCACGAGCAGCAGCACCCCGCCGGGGCGCAGCAGCCGGGGTACTTCCAGGCAGATCCGGTCCAGGACCATGCGACCGTCGTGGCCCGCGTCCCAGGCCCGCGCGGCACCACGCGGCCGGCGGCCGGTGGCGGGTGCCGGCACATACGGCGGATTGGCCAGCACCAGGTCGAACGACTCGCCGCGCACGGGTGTGAAGAGGTTGCCGTGCCGGACGCGGATCCGCAGCCCGGCCCGGGCCGCGTTGAGCCGCGCGGCGCACACCGCGCGCCACGACACGTCCACCGCGGTCACCCGGCCGCCCCGCCCGGCCGCAGCCAGGGCGAGGGCGCCCGAGCCGGTTCCCACGTCGAGCACGGCGGCGCCCGGCGGGAGCGACTCGTCGGACAGCGCCCCGGCCAGCAGGGCGGTGTCCTCCTGAGGGGCGTAGACGCCCGGTAGCACCATGAAATTCACGGATCCCACGTACCCCGGCCGTCACGGAATATGAAAAATTTCCCCGTGAACGCCGCTCGGGGCGGGAAGCGGTGTACGCAGCGACGACCGTCCCGCCCGCCAGTCGGCGAGCAGCCGGGCGCCGAGGCGCTCCTCGAGGTATCCGGTGGCGTCGATGCCGAACGCGACGTCGGCCGCGAGATGCGGTTCCTGTTCCAGCAGGCCGTCGATCACCTCGTGCCGCACGATCTGCTCGTGCACCGCGTCGGCCTCGACGTGCTCGTCGTAGAAGTGCTCGGCGGCCGGACCGGCGCCGGTGCGGCGCATCGCCTCGGCGAGTCGCCGGGAACCGGGTGACGAGGTGATCTCCACCGCCGCGAAATGCCCCACCAGCGCCCCGCGCAGCGACCGGTGCAGGCCGAACAGGGACATCATGTTCACCGTGGCCAGGCACTCGGCCGAGGCCGCGTCCAGGTGGGCCCCGTACGTGGTGTCCAGGTCCAGGTCCGTCATCAGGTCGGCGAACAGGCGGGCGTGCACCCGGTCGGCGCGCCCGCCGCCGTACTCGTCGAACTCCACCGCCGCCATCGCCGCCTTCGCGCGGCCCCACAGCCGGGGCAGCACCCAGGCGTGCGGGTCGGCCTCCTTGAGGTGGTACAGCGAGCGCTGGGCCGCGTACTCGCGCAACTGCCACAACTCGCCCTCGTCCCGCAGGAAGTGGCTGACCCCCTCGCCGTGGACGGGTTCGACGAGCAGCGCCCCGACCGCGTCCGCGACGCCGTCGTGGACCGGGGTGTCGGCCCGCAGGGCGGCCAGGAAACGCCGTTCCAGACCGGCCCGGACGCCCAGCAGGCCGGGGTCCCACTCGAGGTCGGGGCGGACACCCGCGAAACCCCGGTAGTGCAGCTCGTAGCACTGGTACAGGGCGAGCTGCAGGTCGTCGCCGTACACCGGCGCGGCGGCGACGGCCTTGGGGGAGGGCAGCGGGCCGGTGCCGAGCAGATGTGCGCCGACGGCCTCGGAGACCGGTCCCCGGGCCGTCGGCAGCTGTGGTCCTTCGCGGTCGTACTCCATGCGCCGCGAGTACCCGGCCGGCGCCGTGGCACCCCCGGCCGCGCGGAGCGGCGCGTCACTCGCCCTCGACGTCCTCCTGGGCGCCGGTGTTCGGGGAGGTGGCGTCCCCGGCCTCGCCCCGGTGCTCGCCCTCGTCGGACTCCGCGTCGCGGGGCCTGGCCTTCTCGATCTCGCGCAGAACCTCCTCGACCGCGGTCTCGGGCTGCTTGTGGTCGTGCTCGCCGTCCTGGGACACGGGGTCCTCCTTCTCGCTTCTCGTCGTACGGCTCCTGCTTGCGGTCGTTCAGTTCGACGCGGACGCCAGGCGCAGGGGCACCGGCGCCGGGGGAGCGGCCTCGTCGCTGCGGCGCACCACCTCGGCCCACCAGGCCGGCCCGTCCTCGATGTGGCGCAGCAGGACGCCCTCGCGGATCGCCCAGGGGCAGAGCGCCACCGCATCGAGACCGGTCAGCTTCATCGCGGTGTGACCCACCACGGCGCCCGCCAGGCTCTGGGCCGCGCGCGGCGCCGAGATGCCGGGCAGCCGGGCCCGCTCGGCCGCGGACAGGGCGGCCAGCCGGCCCACCGCGTCGCCCAGGTCCGAGCAGCGCATCCGCCGCTCCGTGAAGGGTCCGCACCGGCCGGGCGGGGCGCCGCACAGCCGCCCGAGCTGCTGGAAGGTCCGCGAGGTGGCCACGGCGGTCCGCGGTCCCTCCCAGCGGATCCGCGCCGCCGCGTCCCGCAGCTGGTGGCGGACCCTGCGCCGCAGCGCCTTGACCTGCTCCGGCGAGGCCGGGTCCCGGCCGCCGGCCAGGAACTCGTGGGTCAGCCGGGCCGCCCCCAGCGGCAGCGAGGCCACGAAGCCGGGCAGCCGGCCGCGCCCGAACGCGACCTCCAGCGAGCCGCCGCCTATGTCGAGCAGGGCGAGCGGACCGGACCGCCAGCCCATCCAGCGCCGGGCCGCGAGGAACGTCAGCTCCGCCTCCACCTCGCCCGGCAGGGTGCACAGCGGCACGCCGGTGCGGGCCTGGACGGTGCGCAGCACCTCACGCCGGTTCGGCGCGGCGCGCACCACCGCGGTCGCGAAGGCCAGCGGCCCCGACGCCCCCCACCGGTCCGCGGTCCTGCTCGCGTCGGCGACCGCCCCGACGAGCCGCTCCACGGCCTCCTCCGGGACCGGGTCGCCCGGCCTGACCTGCTCCGACAGCCGCAGCCGCCACTTCGCGGTGTGCACCGGCAGCGGAACGCCGCCCTCGGCGTCCGCCACCATGAGCCGGACCGTGTTCGACCCCACATCCACCACGCTGGTACGCATGAGGGCAACAGGTACCCATTTGAGCGCCGATCAGGCCAGCTGCCGCCGCACCAGCTCGTGCAGCCGTCCGCCGGTGTCCGCCAGCAGCCGGGCGGGCGGGCCCTGCTGGGCGACCCTGCCGTCCTCCATCACGATCACGCGGTCGGCGTCCAGGACCGTGGACAGGCGGTGCGCGATCACGATCCGGGTGGCGTTGAGCGCCTTGGTGGACTCGATCACCCTGCGCTGCGTCTCGTTGTCCAGGGCGCTGGTCGCCTCGTCGAAGAAGAGGATGCGCGGCCGGCGGATCAGGGCCTGCGCGATCATCAGCCGCTGCCGCTGGCCCCCGGAGACCGCCCCGCTGCCCGACACGATGGTGTGCAGCCCCATCGGCATCCGCTCGATGTCCTCCGCGAGCCCCGCCATCCGGGCCGCCGCCATCGCCTCCTCGGGCGTGTACGCCTCGGTGCCGCAGATGACGTCCAGGATCGAGCCGGTGAAGGGCTGGGCGTGCTGGAGCACCACCCCGCACTGTCTGCGCACCGCCGACTGGTCCAGCGCGGCCAGGTCCTGGCCGTCGTACAGGACGCTGCCCGACAGCGGACGGTCGAAGCCGATCAGCAGCCGCAGCAGCGTCGACTTGCCGCAGCCGCTGGGGCCGACGACCGCCACGAACTCGCCCGGCCGCACCTCGAAGGACACGTCGTCCAGGACCAGCGGCCCGTCGTCGGTGTACCGGAACGACAGCCGGCGCGCCTCGATCGCCCCCGACAGCGGCCCCGGCCGGGTGCTCGCCGTCCGCACCTCGGGCGTGGCGTCCAGGACCGGCCGGATCTCCTCGAACAGCGGCAGCGCCGCCACCCCCGACACGAACGCGCCGGTCAGCTGGGTGACCGAGGTCAGCAGCATCGTCACCGAGGCGTTGAAGGTGAGGAACTCCGCCGCCGACATCGAGCCCCGCGCCGGGCCGGCCAGCAGCATGAACATCAACAGGGTGCAGAGCGGTAGGTACACCGCGCCGAGCACCGCGTTCAGGTTCTTGATCCGGCCCGCCCGCTGCTGCAGCTCCCGGCTGTGCGCGAACCGCTCCGCCCACGCCGCGTAGGCGTAGTTCTCGGCTGCCGCCACCCGCAGCTTCGGCAGCCCGCGCAGCGTCTGGAACGCCTGGTTGTTCAGCTTGTTGGTGAGTTTGACCAGCCGCCGCTGCCAGCGCACCTGCCACAGCCCGAGCCCGAGGAACACCCCGGCGACGACCACCAGCATGCCGATCGCGGCGAACGCCATCGGCACGCTGTACCAGAGCAGCAGACCGAGGTTCATCGCCCCGACGGTCACCGACTGGGCCACGGTCGGGCCGACCCCCGCGAGCAGTCTGCGGATCGCGCTGATGCCCATGGCCGCGCTCGCCAGTTCGCCGGTGGAGCGCTCGGTGAAGAACTTCGTCGGCAGCCGCAGCAGGCGGTCCCACACGGCGGGCTGGAGGGTGGCCTCGATCCGGCCCTCCAGACGCAGGATGGTGAGGTTCTGCAGCAGCATGAAGGCCGCCGCGACGACGCTGCTCAGCATCACCGCGAGACACACCTGCACGATCAGCCCGGTCTGCGCCTTCGGCACGAACTCGCCGAGCACCCGGCCCGTCGCGATCGGCACCAGCGCGCCGAGCACCACCGTCACCAGCCCGGCGAGCAGCAGCGACGTCAGATCCCGGCGGGTGCCCGCCAGACAGAACCGGAGCAGCCCGAGCGGACTCGGCCGCCGCTCCGGCAGCGGGCGGTAGAACATCACCGCGCGCGGTTCGAACTCCCCGGCGTTCGCCCGCTCCACGGGCGTCTCCCGACCGGTCGCCGGATGCACGGCCACATAGCCGCCGCGCCGCCACAGCAGAGCCACCGGCGCCCCCGACAGGGTGCGGTGCCCGACCAGCGGCCCCACGTCCTCCCGCCACCAGCGGTCCGCCAGCCGCACCGACCTGGTCCGCACCCGCGAGGCGAGCGCGATCCGCTCCACCGGGTCCAGCCGGTCGCTCTCGGTGCCGCCCGGGGACGGCTCGGCGAGCGGAATACCGGCGGCGCGGGCGACCAGCCCGCACGCCGCGTACGTGGCGTCGGCGTCGGCGGCCGTGGTGCGCTGCGCCGAGCGCTTGCCGATGGAGGCCAGCAGCGTCCGGTCGGCCCGCGCGCGCACCGCCTCACCGGCCTTGATACCGGCCGCCGTGCGGGTCTCGTGGGTGCGCTCCAGCTGCTCGATCCACCGGTCAAGGGTGGTCAGCAGCCGGTACTGCTGGTCGACCATGCTCTGCCACAGCGCCGGGTCCATCAACAGGTCGGCGGCCGCCTCCTCGCCGTACACCGCCCCGTACTGCACGCTGCCCGGCGGCACCTGCATCCAGAACACGTCGTCGTCCGTGGGTGCGCCGGCCCGCTCCGTGGCCATCGGCGCCTGGAAGAGGACGGTCAGGCCGCGTCCCACGCCGAGGGCCAGGGCGTACTCCAGCGGACTCGTCGTCGGCGGCACGTACTGGGGGTTGCCGTACGCGTCGTACGACCACGTCTGGGTGGGCGCCGGCTGGTACAGCTCGCGCAGCCCGATCCGGTGCACCACGCAGTCCCGCAGCGGGCGTGCCACCAGCGTGTGCTGCGGCCCGGCGACCGGTCCCAGCAGTACCGAGCCCGCCTCCAGGCGTCCCAGGTGGTGCCAGTGGCCCTGCTCCCCGGCGTCGACCGCGAACAGGTCCACCGCGCCGGACACCACGAGCCACAGCACCTGCGGCCCCTCCAGGTCGAGGCGGTTGAACCCGGCGCAGTCGACGCGCGTGCCCAGCGAGCCGAGCGCCCCCAGGACCAGGTCGCCCTGCCCCTCGTGCACGGTTGTCATCTCACCGCTCCCTGACCAGCGCCGCGTACGCGCCACCGCGCGCCAGCAGCTCCTCGTGCCGCCCGCGCTCCACGACCGTGCCGTGGTCGAGGACGACGATCTCGTCGCTGTCCCGCACCGTGCTGAGCCGGTGCGCGATCACCACGCAGGCGCAGCCGCGCCGGCGCAGGTTGTCCATCACCACCAGCTCGGTCTCCGCGTCCAGCGCGCTGGTCACCTCGTCCAGGACGAGGATGCTGGGGCGGCGCACCAGGGCCCGCGCGATCTCCAGGCGCTGGCGCTGCCCGCCGGAGAAGTTGCGGCCGTCCTGCTCCACCGGGCTGTGGAGCCCGCCCGGCCTGCGCGTCACCACGTCGTACAGCGCGGCGTCCTTCAGCGCCTCCACCACGGCGTCGTCGGGGATCGACGGGTCCCACAGGGCCACGTTGTCGCGCACCGAGCCCTCGAACAGGAACACGTCCTGGTCGACGAAGGAGACGGAGGACGCCAGCGCCCCGCGCGGGATGTCGTCGAGTCGCTGCCCGTCGATGCGGATCACGCCGTCCCAGGGCGCGTACAGGCCCGAGATCAGCCGCGACACCGTCGACTTGCCGCTGCCCGAACCGCCGACCAGGGCCACCTGCTGCCCCGGCCCCACGGTCAGGTCGAAACCGGACAGCAGCGGCTTGTCGAGCGGGTTGTAGCCGAAGGAGACGTTCTGCAGCTCCACGTGCCCGCGCAGCCGGCGGGTGGAGTCGCCGTCACCGGGGCGGTCGTAGAGCGGATCCGCCCGGAAGTTCTCCACGTCCTTGAGGCGGGCCACGTCGGCCGCGAAGTCCTGGATGCGGCCCGCGACACCGTTCAGCCGGGTCAGCGGCGCGGTGAAGCGGACCACCAGCGCCTGGAAGGCGACCAGCAGCCCGACCGAGATGTGGCCCTCGACCGCGCGCATGCCGCCGATCCACAGGATCAGCCCGCTGTTCAGCGTCGCCAGCGTCGGCGCGACCACGCCCAGCCAGGCACTGGGCACCCCGAGCCGCTGCTGCTCCTCCAGCGTGGTGGCGTGCTGGCCGGCCCACTTGCGGAAGTAGCCGTCCTCGCCGCCGGTCGCCTTCATCGTCTCGATCAGCTGGAGGCCGGTGTAGGCGGTGTTGGTCAGCCGCGCCGTGTCCGCCCGCAGCTTGGCCGTACGGGTCGCGCGCAGCCGGATGACGACCCGCATCGCCAGGATGTTGAGCAGCGCCACACCGATGCCGACGAAGGTGAGCTGCGGGTCGTACGTGTACAGCAGCACGGCGTACAGGACGACCACGATCGCGTCCACGCCCGCCGCGGCGAGGTCGCGGGCCAGCGTCTCGGCGACGGCGTCGTTGGACTGGAGCCGCTGCACCAGGTCGGCGGGGCTGCGCTGGGAGAAGAAGGTCACCGGCAGCCGCAGCAGGTGCCGCAGGAAGCGGGCGCTGGAGAGGGTGGAGGAGATGATGCGCCCGTGCAGCAGGTTGGCCTGCTGGAGCCAGGTCAGCACCACCGTGAGCAGCACACAGGCGCCCATCGACGCGAACAGCACGCCGAGCAGCGAGGTCTGCCCACCGATGAGGAACATGTCGATGTAGGTGCGGCTGAGCGCGGGCACCGCCGCGCCGACCGCCACCAGGAGCAGGCTCGCCAGCACCGCGGCGGGCAGCGTGCCCGCGGTTCCGCGCAGCCGGGCGGGCATCGCACCGAGCACACCGGGCTTGCGGCCGCCGCGGGTGAAGCCGTCACCGGGCTCCATGGTCAGCACGACACCGGTGAAGGACCCGTCGAAGTCCTCCAGGGACACGAACCTGCGTCCCTTGCCCGGGTCGTTGATGAACACCCCGCGCCGCCCGAACCGACGGCCCATGCCGTCGTAGACGACGTAGTGGTTGAACTCCCAGAAGAGGATGGCCGGTGCCGTCACCTCGGCGAGGGCGGCCAGGTCCATCTGCATGCCCTTGGCGGTGAACCCGTAACTCCGCGCGGCCTTCAGCAGGTTGCTCGCCCGGGACCCGTCGCGGGAGACACCGCAGGCGATCCGCAGCTCCTCCAGGGGGACATGGCGGCCGTAGTGTCCCAGCACCATGGCGAGGGAGGCGGCACCGCACTCCACGGCCTCCATCTGGAGCACCGTGGGCGTGCGGACGGTCCTCGCGCGGCTCTTCGGCACGCTGCGCCTCGGCGGGGCGGCACGGCGCCTGCCCCGGGTCTCCTGTGCGGTGCTCACGGCAGCAGCCAATCGACGGGACGCTGGTCGGCCAGCCGGATCGAGCCCGAGGCCAGGGTCATGGAGGTCAGTTCGAACGGCGGCCCGTCGGCCGAGGACCACGCGTAGCCGCTCTTCGTGGACTTCGAGGTCGCCAGCCGCACCGTCACGGCCACCGGCCTGCCGTCCTCGGTGAACTGCTCGCCGAGCGCGCTGTCCCCGAGGAACGCGCCGATCGTCTGCGCCGACTGGGCCGAGCGGTCCACGGACTTCACCTCCCCGTGCAGGACGCCGTACTGCTGCGTCGGCACCGACTGGACGGTCAGGTCGACCGAGGCGTGGGCGGGGATGGCGGCGGCGTTCTCCGCGGGGACGTAGACGGTGGCGTAGAGCGGGTCGCCGGCGTGGGCGACCTTCTCGACGGACGCGACGTTCGCGCCGGTGGCGATGATCTGCCCGACGGTGGCGGCGAGTGCGCTGACCCGGCCGGCGTCCACCGTGCGGACCACCGTCTCGCCCTTCGCGGTGCGGACCTTCAGTACCGGGGCGTCGGCGGCCAGCCGCTGCCCCGGACCGGCGAGGACCGCGGTGACCTGCCCGGAGACGGGGCTTTGCAGGAGGTAACTGCCCTGGCCGTGGGTGAGGACGGCGGGTGCGGACACCGTGGAGGTCACCGAGCCGCCCACCGCCCACACGGACGCGGCGGCCATGGCGATCAGCGTCACGGACAGCACCAGCCAGCCCTGGGGACGGGCGAAACGCACCGGGAGATCGAGCTCCTCCGGCGACTGGAGTTTTGCGAGGGCCTGTTGGCGGAACTGCACGGCTGACGTATCCAGGGCTTGGTGAGAACGGCCGGGGGACGATCACGGCCGGAGGGAGAACGGCCGAAAAGTCCCGGAGCCTGGACGGCTCCGGGACTCAGCGACGCAAGGGCGCGATCAGAGACCGGCGACCAGGCCCGTGACCGGGGCCGTGTTCAGGCCGGTGACACCCTCGACGGTGCCGACGGCGGTGTTGAGCAGGCCGGAGACCGGGGCGATGCCGTCCACCAGGCCGGTGACGGTGCCGACGGCGTTCACGTTCAGGCCGCCGGAGACGTTGTCGAGGTCGGCGTCGGAGATCTCGACGGTCTCAACCTGGGGGGTGGAGTTCATGATGGAACTTCCCTTCGTATAGCCATTTCACAAGGGGGGAGCGGCCCCCTCTGGGGACAGATGACGGCCGCGACCGCGGGCGCCGGGCGCCCTTTTCCGGAGCCCTCCGCGGCCCCCGCGGTGCGATGGATCAAAGCACGCGGCCGGTCCGGGCTTCCAATCAAACACCCCTCTCACCAGCACA
Organism: Streptomyces violaceoruber; assembly: GCF_033406955.1. Lineage (NCBI taxonomy): Bacteria > Bacillati > Actinomycetota > Actinomycetes > Kitasatosporales > Streptomycetaceae > Streptomyces > Streptomyces violaceoruber. The sequence continues at coordinate 7,845,592 of NZ_CP137734.1, forward strand.
CTTGCGAGGCCTGCGGGCCCAAGCGTGCAGGGGCGCGCACTCCTTCGCGGCCACTTCTTCACACGGTGCGCGAGATCGGCTCGTGCGGCCCCTTGCCCCGGCCGAGGCGATTGGGGCACTACGGCCCCAAAGGCGTACGGGCCGCCGCGGGCTTGTGCAGATGCGCCAACGGGAGTGACCGGGTTGGGCATTCGATGTGCAGATTCGCTGAAGCAGTCATTCCGCTCCGTGATCGCGACGGTGCGTCGCGCTCCGGATGCGGAGGGTGCCGATCGGGGGCGGCGCGAGGGCCCGGCTGAACACCCCGCCCGGTCCGTGCGTACCAACAGCCGTCCAGGCGCCCCCAACAGCTGCCGGACCGGCGGGCATCAACCCCGGTCCCAGGAGGTCGAGCAGGTTGAGTCACAAGCGAATCCCCAAGCGCAGGGCCGCGATGGCGGCGGGCGGTGTGGTGGCGCTCGGCGCGGCCGCGATCCTGCTGCCGAACGCGAACGCCTCGCAGGACGGCGGCTCCTCGGACGATGCCGCCGCGGCACCCAGGACGCTCAAGGCGGCGGACGCGTCGGATCTCGCCGCCCGGCTCGCCGGCCTGCTCGGCGACAGCTTCGCCGGCTCCTACTACGACTCCGGCGCCCGGCAACTGGTCGTCAACGTCGTCCCCGGCGACAACAACCAGGTGGTCGTGCAGGCCGAGAAGGCGGGTGCGAAGGTCCGCGAGGTCGACAACAGCATGGGCGAGCTGCGCGGCGGCGCGCAGACCCTGAAGGCCGAGGCCGGCATCCCCGGGACCGCGTGGGCGATCGACCCGCGGACCAACAAGATCCTGGTGACCGCCGACAGCACCGTCACCGGCGACCGGTGGGACCGGCTGGAGTCCACCGTCGACGGCCTCGGGTCCGGCATGGCGACGGTCAGGAAGTCCGCCGGCACCTTCAAGACCTTCGCGTCGGGCGGCGACGCGATCTTCGGCGGCGGAGCGCGCTGCTCACTCGGCTTCAACGTCACCGCGGGCGACGGCTCGCCCGCCTTCCTGACGGCCGGTCACTGCGGGGTGGCGGCCGACCAGTGGTCCGACGCACAGGGCGGACAGCCGATCGCCACCGTCGACCAGGCGGTCTTCCCCGGCGAGGGCGACTTCGCGCTCGTCAGGTACGACGACCCGGCGACCGAGGCGCCGAGCGAGGTCGACCTCGGCGACCAGACCCTGCCGATCAGCGGGGCCGCCGAGGCGGCGGTCGGCCAGGAGGTCTTCCGCATGGGCAGTACGACCGGACTGGCCGACGGGCAGGTGCTCGGCCTGGACGCCACCGTCAACTATCCCGAGGGCACGGTCACCGGCCTCATACAGACCGACGTCTGCGCCGAGCCCGGCGACAGCGGCGGCTCCCTCTTCACGCGGGACGGCCTCGCGATCGGCCTGACCTCCGGCGGCAGCGGGGACTGCACGGTCGGCGGCGAGACCTTCTTCCAGCCGGTCACCACGGCCCTGGCGGCGGTCGGCGCCACCCTCGGGGGCGAGGACGGCGGCGCGGGTGCCGGAGACGCGGGCGGTGCCGGCGCAGGTGCCGGCGAGGAGGGTGATGCGGGAGGTGCGGGCGACGCGGGCGACGGCGGCGCTGGTGCGGGTGACAAAGGTGACAAAGGTGACACAGGTGACGCGGGTGACGCGGGTGACGGTGCACCCGTCGGCGGTGGGGACGGCTCGGGGCTGACGGGCTGACGGGCTGACGGGCTGACGGGCTGACGCCACGTCGGCTCGGTGCGGCCGGTCTGCGCCCCGGCCGCACCGCCCGCCGCACTGGTTCACGGCCCGCGGGCAGCGGTGCGTGTCCGCCACCACCTCCTGGCCGCCGGCAGGTCCCGGCCCGGCCCGCACCCGTCCGGCGGCGCGAAGCGCCCGTCCGCGAGCCCCGGAGTGCCCCTGATCGCCGCTCCCCGGTCCCCAGGGGCTGCGCGGATGCCTCACAAGCGCTGTAATGGCGAGGTGGCCGGAGAGGACGCTGCGGAACGCGGACCGAGGACGCTGCGTGCCGAGGGCGCCCTGAACGCGATCGTGGCCGGACCGGTGCCGCAGGAGCGGCTGCGCGTAATCCTCGAGCAGGCGCTGGTCTTCGCGGGCGCCTCCTTCGCCGCGCTCTACGCGCCGGGCGACGATCGCGAGCTGCTCTGCCTGGTCGAGTCGGCCGGAGTGCCCCGCTCGCTGTACGGCGTACGCGACAGCTACCCCGCGTCCGGCGGTTCCCCGGTCGCCGACGCCCACCGCGCCGGCGAGGCGGTGTGGATCGGGCCGGAGGAGTTCGCCGGATCGGCGGAGTCACGGCATGTGCCGTCGAGCGGCTTCTCGCTCGCCGTCCTGCCCGTGCGCGGGGACGGCGGCGGCTGCTTTCTCGCCCTGACCGAGCGCCCGGACGGGTTCGACACCGACGACCGTACGTGCCTGGAGGCGATCGCGGAGGCGATGACCTGCCCCGCCCCGGCCGAGACCGCCGCCCGTGCCGAGACCGGTGACCTCCAGCCGGACGCCTTCACCCTGACCATGGACTCCGGCCGGGTGGAGGTCGGCGACGACATCCTGCGGCTGTTCGGACTGGCCCCCGGCGAGTTCGACGGCAAGGTCGAGACGCTGCTCGGCCTCACCGTGCCGGAGGACCTGCCGTCCCTGATGTCGGTGACCGAGTCCGACCACATGACCATCGGCGAGCGCGAGCTGGAGTTCCGGGTGCTCCAGCCCACCGGCCCGCCGAAGTGGCTGCGGCTCAGCGGGCGCCTGCTGCCCGGCGGCGAGGGCCGGCCGGCCCTTCTGGTCGGCACCGTCGCCGACGCCTCCACCCTGCGTCCGGACGTGACCGACGTCGCCCGCGTCCAGCGGCTGGCCGCCGCGCTGGCCACCGCCGGGACGGTCCGCGACGTCAGCCAGGCCGTCGTCGCCGCCCTGCGCAGGCCGCTGCGGGCCGACCGGATCGCGCTGGCCGAGCTGGAGAACGACCGGCTCGTCGTCACCGTCCTCGACCCGCCCGACCCCGAGTCCTGGCCCGAACTGTGGCGCCTGGAGTGGCGCACCGAGTGGCCGGACGCGCCGGTACGGGCCATGCCGACCCTGGCCGCCGCGCTGCGCGAGGGCCGCGCCCGGATCTGGCCCGCCGGCACCGGGGACCTGGAGCCCGCCCTCGCCGACGTCGGCCCCGGCGGCCTCGCCGTGCTGCCGCTGCCCGCCGGCGGACGCATGGCCGGTGCCTGCCTGATCGGCTGGGACACCCCGCACGACTTCGGCCCCGACGAACGGGCCCTGCTCACCGCCTCCGCGGGCCTGGCCGGGCAGGCCCTGATGCGCGCCCACGCCTTCGACGCCGAGCACGAGCTGGTCGGCATGCTCCAGCGCCAGCTGCTGCCGCGCCGCCTGCCCAAGCTGCCCGGCGCGGTCGCCGTCGCCCGCTACCTGCCCAGCACGGCGGGCCTGGAGCTGGGCGGCGACTGGTACGACGTGATCCCGCTGCCCGACCACCACGTCGCCCTCGTCATCGGCGACGTCCAGGGCCACAGCGCCGGCGCGGCCACCCTCATGGGCCAGATGCGCACCGCCCTGCGCGCCTACGCGGTCGAGGGCCACCCGCCGGACGTCGTGGTCTCCCACGCCAACCGGCTGCTGACGGGCATGGAGACCGACCTCTTCGCCACCTGCGTCTACGTCGACCTCGACATGGAGGAGGGCTCCGCCTGGTGCGTGCGCGCGGGGCACCTGCCACCGGTGCTGCGCCATCCCGACGGCAGCACCGAGATCGCGGAGGTGGAGGGCGGCCCGCCGCTCGGCGTGGTGACCCAGGCCGACTTCCCGATGAGCCCGCTGCGGCTGCGGCCCGGCACGCTGATCGCCCTCACCACGGACGGCCTGGTGGAGACGCCGGAGTCCGACATCGACGAGGGCATGGACCGGTTCGCGCACGCGCTGGCCGTCTCCGCCCCCGACCACCTCGGACTCGTCGCCGACGCCCTGCTCGGCAACGCCCGCCGCAACGACGACGTGGCCCTGCTGCTGGTGCGCTACGACGGAATGGCCCTGCGCCCGCTGCGCGAGAGCTGGTCGGTGTGGCGGCTGCCCGAGGCCGTGCGGCACGCCCGCCGCTTCACCCGGCGCACCCTGCGCACCTGGGGCGTACCGGACGACGACATCGACGGAGTGCTCCTGATCGTCTCCGAGCTGGTCACCAACGCCCTGGTGCACACCGACGGCAAGGTACGGCTCGACCTCACCCTGATCGGCGGACGGCTGCGCGTGGCCGTCGCCGACGCCTCGCCGCGCACGCCGGTCAAGCCGACCAGCATCGGCTGGGAGGCCACCGGCGGACGCGGCATCCTCCTGGTCGAGGCGATGTCGGCGACCTGGGGGACGCTGCCGGTCAGCGGGGGCAAGCAGGTGTGGAGCGAGATCCCGGTGGGCGGCGGCTGAGCCGCGCGGCCCGCACGGCCCCTGGGTTTCACCGGTCCCCGTCCGGGGACCCGCAGGGGCGAGCGCACCAGAAGCGGAACCAGAAGGAAGATGATGCCCCGTGACCACGGACACCGACGGCAAACCCGCCGTCCGGCGGCTGGAGACAGGCTGGTCGAAGGCCCGCCGCCTGCGGAGCAGAGGCGTGATGCGCACCTGCGTACCCGCCGTGGAGGACGGCAGCACCGTCCGCGCACCGCAATCGGGTCAGGAGTCGAACATCGTCCGGGGCGAGGACTGACCGGACCCCGAGGGTGGTGACACCGCCCAGCGCGCCGGCCTTGGTGCCGGCGCGGTGCGCGTTGCGGGGCGGCCGCGGACCGCGAGGGGCACGCCGGTAGCGTCACAGGGGTCCCGCACCACCCGCAAGAGGGCACGGAGCCCGCGACTAGGCACGGATCCGCTCATGAACATCCTGGTCACCGGCGCCGCCGGATTCATCGGCTCCCGGTACGTCCGCGGGCTGCTCGCCTCCGACGCGCCCGGCGCCCCGCGGGTCACCGTGCTGGACGCCCTCACCTACGCCGGATCCACCGCCAATCTCGAACTCGGCCACCCCCGGCTGGAGTTCGTGCACGGCGACATCCGCGACGCGGCGCTCGTGGACAGGCTGACGGCCGGGGCCGACCAGGTGGTGCACTTCGCCGCCGAGTCCCATGTGGACCGCTCCATCCACGCCGCCTCCGACTTCGTCCTCACCAACGTCGTCGGCACCCAGAACCTGCTGGACGCCGCCCTGCGCCATGGCGTCGGGCCCTTCGTGCACGTCTCCACCGACGAGGTCTACGGCTCGGTCGACGCCGGTTCGGCGACCGAGGAGCACCCCCTGCGGCCGAGCTCCCCCTACTCCGCCTCGAAGGCGTCGGGCGACCTGCTGGCCCTCTCCTACCACCGCACCCACGGCCTCGACGTACGGGTGACCCGGTGCTCCAACAACTACGGCCCGCACCAGTTCCCCGAGAAACTCGTGCCGCTGTTCGTCACCCGTCTCCTGGACGGCCACCGGGTCCCGCTGTACGGGGACGGCCGCAACGTCCGCGACTGGCTGCACGTCGACGACCACTGCCGGGGCGTCGACCTGGTCCGCACCCGTGGCAGGGCCGGCGAGGTCTACAACATCGGCGGCGGCACCGAGTTGAGCAACCGCGACCTCACCGGCCTGCTCCTGGACGCCTGCGGCGCGGGGCCGGACCGCATCGTGCACGTCGAGGACCGCAAGGGCCACGACCTGCGCTACTCGGTCGACTGGAGCAAGGCCCGCGAGGAGCTGGGCTACCGCCCCCACCGCGACCTCGCGACCGGGCTGGCCGAGACCGTCGCCTGGTACCGGGACAACCGGGCCTGGTGGGAGCCGCTCGAGCGGCGCGCCGACGCGGGCTGACGGGCCGCTTCCGTACGGGTCAGCCGTGCGTCTTGGCCAGCAGCTCCAGGATGTCCCGCGTCGTGCCCGTCTCGCCCAGGCGCGGGAAGATCCGCTCGACGCTGCCCCGGTGCGCCTCGGCACTCATGTCGCTCATCGCGTCGGTCGCGAGCGTGACGTGATAGCCGTGCTCGTGGGCGGCCCGGGCGGTGGACTCGACACCGATGCTGGTGGCGATGCCGGTCAGCACGATCTGGGTGACACCGCGGCGGCGCAGCTGGACATCGAGGCCGGTGCCGTGGAAGGCGCCCCAGTTGCGCTTGGTGACGGTGAGGTCGCCGGGGTGCCCGGCCAGTTCGCCGACGACGACGTCCCAGCCCTCGGGCCGCGGCCCGCCGGCGCCGGCCTCCGTGCGACCGGGCACGGCGTCCGCCCCGTCGGCGGCGAAGGAGACCCGGACCAGCACCACGGGCAGGTCGCGGGCCCGGAAGGCTTCGGCCAGTTCGGCGCTCCGGGCCACGACCTCGGCGCCGGAGTACGGCTCGGTGGGCGCGGCGACGATACCGGCCTGGAGGTCGATCACGACGAGGGCGGTACGGGGGTCCAGAACGGTGACGGTCATGGGGCGGTGCCTTTCGGGTGGTTCTCACGCGGTTCGGCCGCGATCGACCCCACCGTAAGTTCGACAGCTAAAACTGTCCAGCTAAGCCTGCACAGTTTTACCTGTCGATTAAGCTGGAACACGTGCGTCTGCTGATCACGTCCGACACCCACCTGCCCAAGCGTGCGAAAGAACTGCCGGCACCGCTGCTGGCGGAGATCCCGCGCGCGGACGTCGTCCTGCACGCGGGGGACTGGGTCGACACGGCCACCCTCGACCTAGTGGAGAGCCGCAGCCGCAGACTCGTCGGCGTCCACGGAAACAACGACGGACCCGCGCTGCGTGCCCGGCTGCCCGAGGTGGCGTACGCGGACCTCGGCGGCCTGCGCTTCGGCGTCGTCCACGAGACGGGCGCCGCACAGGGGCGGGAGGCCCGCTGCGCCGCCCGCTTCCCCGGCCTGGACGTCCTGGTCTTCGGACACAGCCACATCCCCTGGGACACCACCGCCGCCACCGGCCTGCGGCTGCTCAACCCGGGGTCGCCGACGGACCGGCGCCGTCAGCCGTACCGCACCTACCTGACCGCCACGGTCGCCGACGGCCGGCTGCGCGACGTCGAGCTGCACCGGCTGCCGCCGCGGTGAGCGGCGGCCCGCATCGGGACGGGCGGCACCCGTGAGGGCGCCGCCCGGTGCGGACCGGGCCGCTCCGTGTCGCGGGAAGCGGCCCGGGCGCTTCTTCTGGAGTGCGCTGTCACGGACCTCCTTCCGGGGCAGTGGTGTCGAGGGCATGCATGCCTCGTCCGTTGCCGGGCGACTACCCGGGACGGGCCGGCTCACACATGCGTGCGGGGACGACCCGCCGGGCCCGGACCGCGTGGTGTCTCAGCCGGCCGACGGCCCCGTCCAGTCCGCCGCCACCCGGCCGATGCGGACCCGCTGCGGGTGATCGCCGACGGGGACGGAGACCGACTTCTCGCCGGTGGCGAAGTCGATGGCCGTCACCTGGTCGGCGCCGCTCTCGGAGACCACGCAGTGCGTCCCGTCGCCGCTGATGGTGGCCCAGTAGGGCTTGGCCGCGGGCACGAGCGGACCCTCCTCGAGGGTGTCGCGGTTGACGACCGTCGCGTAGTCGTCCATCGTGCCCGCGACGCAGATCCTGGCGCCGTCCGGGCTCATCGAGAGACCGTGGTGACGCGAGTCGTTGACCCAGGTGGTGCGGTCCTCGCTGGTGGCGGGGTTCTTCGGCAGGGTCTTCGTCCGGGTGATCCGGTCCCCGGCGACGTCGTACTCGAAGAAGCCGTTGAAGAACGAGACCTGGAAGTACAGCTTGGACTCGTCGGGCGAGAAGACGGCCGGCCGCACCGCGTCCGAGTGATCCCCGAGACCGATCGCGTCGAGCCGCTGCCGCATGTCGATGACCTTGACCTGCCGGTACGTCTTCGCGTCCACGACCGTGATGCGCCGGTCGCCCTTCGTCCAGTCGAGCCAGGGGGCGTCGAGCGCGGTGTTCACGTCACCGATGGACATGTTCCAGATGTACCGGCCGTCGCGGGTGAAGATGTTCTCGTGCGGCTTGTCGCCCGTGCCGAACGAGCCGACCTGCTCACCGGTCCGGATGTCGAGGACGTGCACGGTGTTCGAGGTCGACGCCGAGACCGCGACCCGGGTGCCGTCGGGGGAGACCGCCATGTGGTCGGAGCGGTAACCCGAGACGGGGAAGCGCCAGTTGATGTCGCCGGTGGCGAGGTCGACGGAGACCACGTCGGCGAAGCTCGGCCGGGAGACGACCACCGAGGTGCCGTCCGGCGTCGAGTACATGTCGTCGACGAGCTGGTCGTGTCCCTCGCCGACGCCGTTGCGGATGGCCTGGAAGTAGATCCACTTGATCGGATCGGCGTTGATCTCCGCCATCCGCTCCGCCTTGTCCGGGACGACGTCGATCCGGCCGATCCGCGCGAAGTCACCGGTGGACCGGATGACGTCCGCGGTGCCGTCCCAGTTGTTGCCGACGAACATCACCTCGCGCAGGCCGGCGGGGGCGTCCGGAGCGGCCGAGGCCGTGGCGGCGGGGGTGGCGACGGTGAGGGCGAGGGCGGCGGCTACGGCGCCGAGGTGCCTGGTCGAGAAGGCGGGCATGGTGCTCTCCTCCGGCAGGGGGCGTGGTGGGGGGCGCTGGAGCATGGGCTGCTGGCGCGCCGGAGCGCGCAATCTGAACACAGCTGCTTTCAGAGTGAACTTACTGCAAAGTAAGGAAGGGTCGCCCTTCTCCACAAGGCCCCGGACCCGACAAACTCGTTCGGAGGGACGGGAGTTGGCGAGCGGGAGGAGGCAGCGGGTGGCGGGCAGGCTCAGGGCGCCGACGGGCCGCTACGGCGGCAAGTCGGCCGCACAGCGCCAGGCCGAGCGCCGCCGGCGCTTCCTCGACGCCGCGCTCCAGCTGTTCGGTGACAGTCCCGGCTACCGCGCCACGACCGTCGCGGCCCTCAGTGAGGCCGCAGGTCTGTCCACCCGCCAGTTCTACGAGGAGTTCCGCACCCTGGAGGACGTGCTCGCCGCGCTCCACCTCCAGGTCAACGCCTGGGCCGAGGAGGCCGTCCGCACCGCGGCCGCGGGCGCCCGCGGCCTGCCCCTCGCCGACCGCGCCGCCGTGATCTTCCGCGCCTACGCCGCCAACGTCACCGCCGATCCGCGCCGCGTCCGCATCACCTTCGTGGAGATCGTCGGCGTCAGCCCGCGCCTGGAGGAACAGCGCCTGGCCCGCCGGGCCCGCTGGGTCGACCTCATCTGTGCCGAGGCCCGGTCGGCCGCCGTACGCGGGGAGGCGGCGACCCGTGACCACCGGCTCGCCGCCACCGCGTTCATCGGCGGCGTCAACGGCCTGCTGCACGACTACAGCGCGGGCTGGGTGGACGCGACCCTGGACGAGGTCGTCGACGAACTGGTCCACCTGCTCCTGGCCGTCCTGCGCCCGCCCGGCCCGTCCCCGGAGGGCTGAGAGGCCCGCCCGTCGGCCGACCGACGGCTACTCGTCCCAGGCCTGGATCATGGTCTGCTCGACGATCTCACCGTCCCGCAGCGACAGCATGGACTCCGAGAGCACCCGCACACCGTCCGGATAGGTGCACTCCTCGGAGAACGCGACCTGGTCGCCCTGGACCACACAGCGTGCCATCCGGTGGGTCAGGTCGCGGCTGTAGACGTCGTCGAGCATCTCGGCGATCTCGTCCCGGCCGTGCAGGACCTTGGGGCGGCTGGGCTGGTCGTACCGGTCGACGATGCGGACCTCCGCGTCCCGCGCGTACAGCGACAACAGGGGTGCCGCCGTCTCTCCTTCGATGCCCCGGCGCAGCGCTTCGGTGTCGAAGCCGGGGCCTGCCGTGGTACCCATGACGACCTCCTTCGGACGTCGAGGGCCGCGACCCGGAGCCCGAACGGGCCGCCTCGGCCCTCTCCCTCCGAGCTTCCTCCGTCCGGGCGGCCACGGCAACGGTGACCGTGACACTGGTCCTCACGGGTGAGCGGCGCCACCCGCCCGTGTCCACGCCGTGCCCGCCCGCGTTGCTCAGCACATGATCTCAACACGACGTATCGTCGCCGTCGTCGGGCTCGCCGCCGGTGTCACCGGCCTCGCCGCCCCGATGGCGAGCGCGGCCGGCGGGGGTCCGCTGGGCACGGAGAAGCTCAGCGTGACGAACACCCTCGACTCGCTCGCGGTCGGTGACATGCCCGCCGAGGACCGGGCCCGGATGCCGCTCCCTTCCCAGCAGCTGAACCGGCTGCAGGACCTCCAGCAACTCCAGCAGGTCACCGGCCTGGTCTCGCCCGTCTTCGGCGTGGTCCCCGCCCTGGGCTGACGCCCGCGTCAGCCACCGGTCGCCAGGAACTGGGTGGCCGCCAGCTCCGCGTACAGCGGATCGGCGGTCACCAGCTCCCGGTGCGTGCCGACCGCACGCACGCGCCCCGCGTCCATCACCACGATCCGGTCCGCCATCGTCACCGTGGACAGCCGGTGCGCGACCACCAGCACCGTGGTCGTCCGGGCCACGTCCGCCACGGTGTCGCGCAGCGCCGCCTCGTTGACCGCGTCCAGCTGCGAGGTGGCCTCGTCGAGCAGCAGCAGACGCGGCCGGCGCAACAGCGCCCGGGCGATGGCCACCCGCTGGCGCTCACCCCCGGACAGTTTCGTGCCCCGATGCCCGACGAGCGTCTCCAGCCCGTTCGGCAGCCGTTCGACCAGGCCGTCCAGGCGGGTCGTCTTCAGCACGGCGGCGAGGGTCGCCTCGTCCCCCTCCGGATTGCCCAGCAGCAGGTTGTCCCGCAGCGAACCGGACAGCACCGGGGCGTCCTGCTCCACATAGCCGATCGAGGCCCGCAGCGAGGACAGTTCCCAGTCCCCGAGGCTCCGGCCGTCCAGCGTGATCTCCCCGGAGTCCGGGTCGTAGAACCGCTCGACGAGGGAGAACACGGTGGTCTTGCCCGCACCGGACGGACCGACGAACGCCGTCATCCCCCGAGCCGGCACCTCGAAGCTCACCCCGTGGTGGATGTACGGAAGATCGTCGGCATAGCGGAAGCGGACCTCGCGGAAGGAGACGGACGCCGGTGGCGCGCCCGCCGACGGCAGCGGGACCGGCCGGGCCTGCGGCTCCGCGGGCAGGCCCAGCGCGTCCTGGATCCGGCCCAGCGCCGCCCGGCCCGTCTGGTACTGCGTGATCGCGCCGACGACCTGCTGGATCGGGGACATCAGATAGAAGACGAACAGCAGGAACGCGACCAGAGTTCCCACGTCGATCGCTCCCGTCGCCACCCGCGCCCCGCCCACCGCGAGCACCGTGATGAAGGCGATCTGCATCGCGAGTCCCGCCGTGTTGCCCGCGGCGGCCGACCACTTGGCGGCCCGCACACTCTGCCGCCAGGACTCCTCGGCGGCCTCGTGCAGCACCCGCTCCTCCCGTGGCTCGGCGCCCGACGCCTTCACCGTGCGCAGCGCGCCGAGAATCCGCTCCAGCGCGGCGCCCATCACGCCCACCGCGTCCTGCGCCTGCCGGCTCGCCCGGTTGATGCGCGGCACGATCAGCCCCAGCACCGTGCCCGCGCCCAGCACCACGGTCAGCGTCACCCCGAGGAGCACGGGATCGACGACGCCCATCATCACCAGCGTCGCCACCAGCGTCAGCCCACCGGTGCCGAGGCCGATGAGGGAGTCGGTGGTCACCTCGCGCAGCAGCGTCGTGTCGGAGGTGATCCGGGCCATCAGGTCGCCGGGCTCGGTACGGTCCACCGCCGCGATCCGCAGCCGCAGCAGATACGACGACAGGGTGCGCCGCGCCCCGAGCACCACCGACTCCGCGGTGCGCCGCAGCACGTACGAACCCAGCGCGCCCAGCGCCGTGTTGGCGACCACCAGCCCCGACATGGCCAGCAGCGCGCCGGTGATGGCCCGGTCCTGCGCCAGGTCGTCGATCAGCTCCCGCGCCACCAGCGGCAGCAGCAGCCCCGTGGCGCCGGTGACCAGGGAGAGCAGCGCGCCCGCGAACAGGGCCGTGCGGTGCGGTCGTACGTACGACAGGAGCAGCCGCCAGGCGGGCGTACCGGTCTGAGGCTGTGCGGTGGTCACGTCGCTCCTTCGGCACACGGACGGGGCACTCAGGCTACGTCGGCGCCGCACGCCACGACGCGCCGGTCCGCGCCGGACCACCCCGCACTCCGCGAACCGCCCTGTCACCTGCCCCTTTCCGATCACTTGCGCGTAGGGTCTGGGGGAACGCTGAACGGCCGAGGAAGGGTCAGGACCATGGCGCAGGAAGTACGCGGCGTGATCGCGCCGGGCAAGGACGAGCCGGTGCGGATCGAGACGATCGTCGTGCCGGACCCCGGCCCGGGCGAGGCCGTCGTCAAGATCCAGGCCTGCGGGGTGTGCCACACCGACCTGCACTACAAGCAGGGCGGCATCAACGACGAGTTCCCGTTCCTGCTCGGCCACGAGGCCGCGGGCGTGGTCGAGTCGGTCGGCGCCGGGGTCACCGACGTCGCGCCCGGGGACTTCGTGATCCTCAACTGGCGCGCCGTGTGCGGGAAGTGCCGGGCATGCCGGCGCGGGCGCCCCTGGTACTGCTTCGACACCCACAACGCCGAGCAGAGGATGACCCTCGCCTCGACCGGACAGGAGCTCTCCCCGGCCCTCGGCATCGGCGCCTTCGCCGAGAAGACCCTGGTCGCCGCCGGACAGTGCACCAAGGTGGACCCGGCGGTCCCGGCCGAGGTGGCCGGGCTCCTCGGCTGCGGGGTGATGGCCGGCATCGGCGCCGCCATCAACACCGGCAACGTCGGCCGCGGTGACACCGTCGCCGTCATCGGCTGCGGCGGCGTCGGCGACGCGGCGATCGCCGGGTCGTACCTGGCGGGCGCCTCGAAGGTCATCGCCGTGGACATCGACGACCGCAAGCTGGAGACCGCCCGCACCATGGGCGCCACCCACACCGTCAACTCCCGCGGGACCGACCCCGTCGAGGCGATCCGCGAACTGACCGGCGGCTTCGGCGCCGACGTCGTCATCGAGGCCGTCGGCCGCCCGGAGACCTACCGCCAGGCCTTCTACGCCCGCGACCTGGCCGGCACCGTCGTCCTGGTCGGCGTGCCCACTCCCGAGATGAAGCTGGAGCTGCCGCTGCTCGACGTGTTCGGCCGCGGCGGCTCGCTCAAGTCCTCCTGGTACGGCGACTGCCTGCCCTCCCGCGACTTCCCGATGCTGGTCGACCTCCACCTCCAGGGCCGCCTGGACCTCGGCAAGTTCGTCACCGAGACCATCCGCCTCGACGAGGTGGAGCAGGCCTTCGACCGGATGCACGCCGGTGACGTGCTGCGCTCGGTGGTGGTGCTCTGATGGCCCCCCGCATCGAACGCCTCGTCACCTCCGGGCAGTTCAGCCTCGACGGCGGCACCTGGGACGTCGACAACAACGTCTGGCTCGTCGGCGACGACCACGAGGTCGTCGTCATCGACGCCGCCCACGACGCCGACGCCATCGCCGCGGCCGTCGGGGACCGGCGGCTCACCGCCATCGTGTGCACCCACGCCCACAACGACCACGTGGATGCCGCGCCCGCGCTCGCCGAGCGCACCGGCGCCACCATCTGGCTGCACCGCGACGACCTCCCCCTGTGGCAGCAGACCCACCCCGACCGCGCCCCGGACGCGTGGCTGACCGACGGCCTCGTCATCGAGGCCGCCGGCGCCGACCTGACCGTCCTGCACACCCCGGGCCACGCGCCCGGCGCGGTCTGCCTCTACGACCCCGGTCTCGGCACCGTGTTCACCGGCGACACCCTCTTCCAGGGCGGACCGGGCGCCACCGGCCGCTCCTACTCCCACTTCCCGACCATCATCGACTCGATCCGGGACAAGCTGCTGGTCCTCCCGCCGGAGACCGAGGTCCGCACCGGGCACGGGGACTCCACGACCATCGGCGCCGAGGCCCCGCACCTGGAGGAGTGGATCAAGCGCGGCCACTGACCGGGACGGTCGCCACCGGGACCGCCCCGGCACGTGCCCAAACGCGTAAACGCGGGGACACGCGGTAAAGGTGACAGAAGATGTCCGGCTTCCCGGGCACTCTCGAAACGACATCGCTCGTGCGGGACGGGTGGGAGAGGAACGGAAGCCGGACATGACAGGGTCATCGAAAGGTCCGCTGGCGGGCAGGGTCGCACTGGTCGCCGGGGCGACCCGCGGTGCCGGCCGGGGCATCGCCGTCGAACTGGGCGCGGCCGGCGCCACCGTCTACGTCACCGGCCGCAGTACCCGCGTCCGGCGCTCGGAGTACGACCGCCCCGAGACCATCGAGGACACCGCCGACCTGGTCACCGAGGCGGGCGGCCACGGTGTCGCCGTACCCGCCGACCACCTGGACCCGGACCAGGTCGCCGCCGTCGTCGACCGGATCGCCAGCGAACAGGCCCGCCTCGACATCCTGGTCAACGACATCTGGGGCGGCGAGACCCTCTTCGAGTGGGACAGCCCCGTCTGGGAGCACGACCTCGACAAGGGCCTCAGACTGCTGCGGCTCGCCGTCGAGACCCACGCCATCACCAGCCACCACGCGCTGCCGCTGCTGCTGCGCCGCCCCGGCGGACTGGTCGTCGAGGTCACCGACGGCACCGACGCCTACAACCGCGACCACTACCGCAACTCGTTCTTCTACGACCTCGCCAAGACGTCCGTCCTGCGGATGGCCTTCTCCCTGGGGCACGAGGTGGGACCGCGGGGTGCCACCGCCGTCGCGCTGACCCCCGGCTGGCTGCGTTCGGAGATCATGCTCGACCACTTCGGCGTGCGCGAGGAGAACTGGCGCGACGCCCTCGACCGCGTCCCGCACTTCGCCATCTCCGAGACGCCCCGCTACGTCGGCCGCGCCGTCACCGCCCTCGCCGCCGACCCCGGTGTGGCGCGCTTCAACGGACGGTCCTTCTCCAGCGGCTCGCTCGCCCGCGAGTACGGCTTCACCGACCTCGACGGCAGCCGCCCGGACGCCTGGCGCTATCTCGTGGAGGTCCAGGACGCGGACAAACCCGCCGACGTCACGGGGTATCGCTGACGGGCGGCAGCGGCCACCGGGCGCCGTGCCCCGGTGGCAGCGCCAGGTCCTCCCGCACGGCGGCGTAGTAGCCCTCGCGCGCGGTGCGCTGCCCCTCCAGCATGGCCCGCCAGGCATCCGGATCGCGGGTCTCCTCGCGCAGGAAGCGCTCCATCTCCATCACTGCCACCACCCATACCCGCGCCTTGTCCACCACGTCCTTGCTGCCCAGCAGGAGCAGTGCCTCACCGGCCGGGTCCCGGGCGACGGTGGCCTCCGCCTGGGCCGGCGCAGCCTCGCGGGGGGTCAGCGGATGCGGGTGGGGGTCGTTGCCGAGGTGGGCGGCGACCCGGTACGTCAGCGTGACGGAGGTCTTCACGGTCCGCGCGTAGTCGGAGTACACCGCGAGCCTGCGCTCCTCCCAGCGGGCCTCGCTCTCCCGGCGCAACCGGGCCCGGTCACTGCGGACCACGGCGAGATAGGAACCGAGCGCGCCGATGACGACGCCCATGAGCGCGGGGAGTTGCTGCAGAAACGCGGACATGGCCGCACGCTATCTGCCCCCGTGATCGTCGCGGTACTACCGTCTGGCCCATGACGGACACCAGGCGATTCACCGATTACGCGGCACTCGTGACGGGCGCGGCCCGGGGCATCGGCGCGGCCACCGCACGCCGGCTCGCCACGGAGGGAGCCCGGGTACTGCTGACCGACGTGGACCTCGTGGGGGCGCGGCGGACCGCGGCGGAACTGGCGGACGACGGGCTCGACGCGACCGCGTTCGCCTGCGACGTGAGCGACCGGGAGTCCGTGGAGACGGCCGTCGCCCATGCCGTGGAAACCTTCGGCGGTCTGGACGTACTGGTCAACAACGCCTTCGCCTGTACGCCGGACGCCCCGCTCTTCGAGGACGAACCGGACGACGTCTGGGCCCGCGACCTCGATGTCACCCTCACCGGCGCCCAACGCTGCTGCCGGGCCGCGCTGCCCCACCTCGCGGCCTCCGGCCGCGGCGCGATCGTGAGCATCGGTTCGGTCAATGGGGTCCAGGACTTCGGCAACCACGCCTACAGCGCGGCAAAGGCGGGTCTCGCCTCGCTGACCCGCACCCTCGCCGGACACGCGGGCCCGCGCGGCGTCCGCGTCAACCTCGTCACGCCGGGCACGGTGCGCACCACGGCCTGGGAGGGCCGGGACGAGGAACTGGCCGCGGTGCGGGGGCTGTACCCGCTGGGGCGGGTCGGCGAGCCCGAGGACGTCGCGGCGGCCGTCGCCTTCCTCGCCTCGCGCGACGCCGCCTGGATCACCGGGACCACCCTGGTCGTCGACGGCGGTCTGACCGCGGTCAACACCGGCTTCCGGCAGGCGATCGCGCGGGCGGAGGGCTCGGACTGACGCGTCAGGGCGGTCCGGTGCGGTCCGATGCGGTCACATGCGGTCCGGTGGTGTTTGTCACGGTTGCGTCGCGGCGGCAGCCGGCACGCAACCAAAGCCGCCGGACGGCGGTCTAGCATGCCGGGATCGCACGAAGGCGACCTTCCGCCCAGCGCACCGCCTCGACGCGAAAGGCATGACCGGCCATGGGGGACATACGCAGACGGGGAGCCGTCGCACTCGGGGTCACCGCACTGGTGGCACCGCTCACACTCGCGCTCACGGCGGCACCGGCCCAGGCCGCGAGCTGCACCGCGAAGGCGGGTCCGTACCAGAAGAAGGTGGAGAAGTTCCTCGGCCGCAAGGCCGACGGCAAGCAGTCCACCGCCGACTGCAAGGCGATCCGCGCCTTCCAGACCAAGCACGGCATCCAGCCGAACGCCGGCTACGCGGGACCCGTCACCTGGGGAGTGATGGACCTGATGACGAAGCAGAAGGCCGTCGGAAAGAACCCGAACAAAGCCGGCAAGTGCCCCACCAACAAGGGCCGCATCGCCTGCGTGAACCTCAGCCTCCAGCTGAGCTGGATCCAGGACGGCAAGAAGCTGGTGTACGGGCCGGTGCCGGTCCGCACCGGGCGCAACGGCTACGAGACCCGCACCGGCCTGAAGAAGGTCTACTGGCGCAACATCGACCACGTCTCGACCATCTACCACGTGCCGATGCCCTACAGCCAGTTCTTCGACGGCGGCCAGGCCTTCCACTCCGTCGGCGTCAGCATGTGGAACCCGCCGGGGTCGCACGGCTGCGTCAACATGACCAGGACCGCCGCCAAGAAGTACTGGTCGCTGCTGAAGAAGGGCGACGACGTGTACGTGTACGGCCGCAAGCCGGGCACCTGACGGACACCGGCGCCCGGCTCGCGCCGCGGCGTCTCACACCCCGGGGGCGTCCCCGAAGTCCGGGATCTCCAGCCGGGCCCCGCCCTGCCGTGCGGAGTCGTGCGCGACGATGCCCGGCAGGGTGTAGCGGGCGGCCACCCACGCGTTCACGGACGGCAGCGTCCGGGAGTTGACCGCGGTCACGAAGTCGTCCGCCAGGAAGTGGTGGCTGCCCTCGTGCCCGTTGTGCATCCGGTCGTAGGCCCGCGGCAGCCGCGCCCGGTCGTGCACCGGCGCCGAACCGGAGGTGAAGGCGGCCCGCAGTTCCGGCGCTATGTGCTGGAGCGACGGGTCGTCGGGGGACGTGGTGGGCTTGGGCTCCAGCAGTTCGCTGATGTCCGCCACTCCGGTCTTGTCCTGCCACAACGCCACTGTGGCCAGCTGCTCCATGCTCGCCTCCGTGCCGAAGAACCGGAAGCGCGACTCCCTGATGTGCGAGGGATAGCCGACCCGGCGGAACTCGTTCGTGCGGAACGACCCGCCGCCGGCCACCTCGAACAGTGCGGTGGCGTTGGACACGTCGTTGTCGAACCGGCTGACCGACCGGTCGAAGACCCCGTCCCCGCGCTCGTCGACCACGCCGATCGCCGAGACGCCGACCGCGTGCGTCCGCCAGGCGCCCAGCACCCCGCCCACCGAGTGCGTGGGGTACAGCAGCGGGGGATAGCTGGCGGTGGCCTTCCAGTCCGTGCCGCCGCTGTACCGGTACGCGTCGTAGAACCCGAGGTCCATGTCGTGCACGTAGTCGCCCTCGGCGTAGAAGAGCCTGCCGAAGGCGCCTTCGGCGATCTTGTTGCGGGCGTGCACGGTCGCCGGGTGGTACTGGCTGGTCTCACCCATCATGTACGTCAGGCCGGTCGCCCTGACCGCGTCGATGATGTCCGCGATCTCCCGCGCGCTGATCGCCATGGGGACCGCCGAGTACACGTGCTTGCCCGCCGCCAGCCCCTGGAGCACGAGCGGGCCGTGCGTCCAGCGCTGGGTGAAGATCGCGACGGCGTCGACCGCCCGGGACTCCAGCATCGCCTCGTAGCCCGGGAAGGTGCCGGCCAGGCCTTCGGCGGCGGCGAGCCGCTCGGCCCGCTCCGGCAGCAGGTCGGTGACGTACACGTCACGTACGCCCGGGTGCGCCCGGAACAGCCTGGCGAACTGCCCGGAGAACTGGCCGGCACCGACGATGCCGATGGAGAACGTCATGATGGCGTGCCCTTCACTGTCGCATGCGGCGGCTCGGACCCCCTTTACTTTTGACGCAGAACAATCATGCCGTCAAGGGCTGCGCGGACATCCATTACCGACGCCTCGGGTGGACCGTCCGGGCGTAGAGTCGCCCTGTTGTTTCCGAAGCGGAAGAAACCGGAGCGTGAGCCCATGCCCACACGTCCCGAAGACTGGCCGCCCCTGACTCCCGGGGAACGCTCCGTGGCGATCGAGGTCCTCGTGCACGGCCCGCTCTCCCGCAGCGAGATCGCCCGGCGGCTCGGCCTCTCGCCCGGCAGCCTGACCCGGCTGACCAAACCGCTCATCGAGCAGCGGCTGCTGGTCGAGGTCCCGGAGGCGGGCGGCGGCCCGGCCGGAGGGCGGCAGGGGCGCCCGTCCCGGCCGCTCGACGTGGTCGCGGACTCCCGGTACTTCCTCGGCTTCAAGATCACTCAGGACATGGTGTACGGCGTCGTCACCACCCTCAGGAGCGAGATCGTCGCCCGCCACGACCGCGCGCTCGCCACCCACGACCCCGCCGAGGTCGCCGGCCTGCTGGCCGGCATGACCGCCGAACTGTCCCGCGGCCGCCCCGGGGTCGCCGGGATCGGCATCGGCGTCGGCGGGCTCGTCGAGGACCGGGCCGTCGTCGGCGAGTCACCCTTCCTGGGCTGGCGCGGGGTGCCGCTGGCCGCGCTGGTGCAGGAGCGCACCGGGCTGCCCGTCGTCGTCGAGAACGACACCGCCGCCTTCGTGGAGGCGGAGACCTGGTTCGGGGCGGGGCGCGGACTGGACCGGTTCGTCGTCCTCACCATCGGCGCCGGCATCGGGTACGGGCTGGTACTGGGCGGCAGGCGGGTGCCGTACGCCGGGGACGAGGACCGCGGCTTCGGGCGACACTGGATCCTCGACCCCCACGGGCCGCTCACCCCCGACGGGCGGCGCGGCAGCGCCGTCTCCCTGCTGACCATCCCCAACATGCGCTACCAGGTGCGGGCCGCGACCGGCCACGACCGGACCTACGAGGAGATCCTCGCGTCCGCCGCCGCCGGGGAGCCCATGGCCGCGCGAGTCGTGGCGGAGGCCGGGCGGGCGCTGGGCACCCTGGTGGCGCAGATCGCCAACTTCGTGATGCCGCAGAAGATCCTGCTCGCGGGGGAGGGGGTCGGGCTGATGGAGGTGGCGGGCGACGTGGTGGCGGAGACCGTCCGGGACCACCGGCATCCGCGGGCCGCGCCGGTCGGCCTGGAGACCCGGGTGTCCGACTTCCACGACTGGGCCCGGGGCGCGGCCGTGCCGGCGATCCAGGTGCTGGTGCTGGGTGCCGCGCCGGTGTGAGCGGCTCCGGTGTGAACGGGTGGGCCGTGTGCGGCAGAACACATCTGGTGGGAACGAACTCGCCGGTAGGTCTTGACAGATGAGAGCATGGACGTGATCAGTAACACGGTCCGATATGTCCGCTTGGCTCGCGATTACTCACATCGTCTTCACGCGGGGCGCCGTATGCTTCACAGCATGTCCACCACTGTTGAACCCTCCTCCGAGCGATCGGCTGCCGAGGTCAACGAGGAGATCCGAGCCCTGTGGCTCCGGTCGGGCGGGACACTGAGCGTCGAGCAGCGCGCGGAGTACCAGCGGCTCGTCATGGAGTGGGCCAACGCGGCCCCGGAGTCCGTGAAGGCCGCCTGACCGGCGCCGCCCAGGACGCCTCGCCGTCCCGGCCCCCCGGCAGCCCCGAGGGCCGAGCCTCGTACCGGCCCGGTCAGCCCCACGTCGCCGAGTACCGCCGCCGATAGGCCTTGCGGTCCTGCTCCTCGCGAATCCACCGCGTGGCCACCAGCGCCACCAGGCTGCCCGCGACCACCAGCAGGCCCGGTCCTATGTTCCGGCGGTCGGTGAGCCGGGCGAGCAGGGTCGAGCCGTCGACGCCCGCCACGGGGGCCGGCGCCCCCGCCCCGGAGGCGCCCGGTGCCCGGGTGCCCGGTGCCTGGCCGGCCGGTGCCGAGGTGCCCGCGGCGGCACCCTCCCGGCCCGGGACGATCAGCCGGACCCCGAGCGACGCCATGGCCTCCGGCAGTGGCTGGAAGAACGTGGTGCCGCCCTTGGCGCAGTCGCCACTGCCACCCGACGTCACCCCGAGCGCGACGCCCTCGGAGAACATCGGCCCACCGCTGTCCCCGGGTTCGGCGCACACGTCGGTCTCGATCAGACCGGTGACCGTGCCCTCCGGGTAGTTGACCGTCGCGTCCAGCGCCGTCACCCGGCCGTCGCGCAGCCCGCTGGTGCTTCCGCTGCGGAACACCCGCTGCCCGACCGCCGGTTCGCCCGCCCCCGTGATCCGCACCCCCTTGCCGTCGCCGACCGCCACCACGTCGGCACCGTCGCCCGCCTTGCCGTTCGCGTACTCCACCAGGGAGAAGTCGTCTCCGGGGAAGCTCCCGGCGACCGTCCTGCCGACCTGCCCGTCACCCGGGCGGTCGCCGAACCAGACGGAGCCCGTCGGGCCGCAGTGCCCGGCGGTCAGGATGAAGTCGCTCGTGCCGTCGGTCACGTTGAATCCCGCCGAGCAGCGGCCCGCCGTGGACAGGATCGGTTCCGCCCCGTTCAGGCGGGTGGTGAACGTGCCCTCCGTACGCTCCATGCGGACGAACCCGCCGATACCCTCCGCGACCGCCGTCAGCCGCGACCAGTCCGACCCGGAGACCGTGCGGTCGCCCCGGACCACCACCTCGTTGGAGCGGTAGTCCAGCGCCCACGCCGTACCGGCCACCCGGGGCGCCGAGCGCAGCGTCGAGGCCGCCGACCTCAGCTCGGACAAGCTGTGCCGCACCCGCTTCGCCGTCGCACCCGCCCGGCGCACCGCCTCGGCCGCGCGTTCGTCCGTCACCGCCACGACCGGCCGCCCCTCGGAGTCGACCCAGTGACCCGCCGTACGACCGGTGCCGAGCCGGGACACGAGGTCGCCGCCGGCGCCGGACGGGGTCTGCGCGAAGGTGCGCGGCGCGGCGGACGCGTCGGGCGGCTCGCTCGCCACGGCCCGGGTGACCATCGTTCCCCCGAGCAGCAGTCCGCCGACGGCCGCCAGCCGCGCCACTCGCCGGACGATGCGTCGTCGTGCGTGCCTCATGCCTGCGCTCCCGAAGCCGACCGCGCGGCGTCGCCGCCGCGGGGGCCTCCGGACGTCGAGCACCCTCCTCCCATACGGCGGCGGGAACCTCGGTGTTCACCGGGCCGGCGCCTTGTTCCCCGGCCGCGTCACCGCGTCCTATCTTGGCCCCATGACCAGCAACCCGTGGGACCAGGCCGCTGAACCGAACCCGCTGCGCGCGCTCACGCCGGACCAGCTGCGCCGACGTACCAGCATGAAGTGGCGCACCCACCCGGCGGACGTACTGCCGCTGTGGGTGGCCGAGATGGACGTGCCGCTCGCCCGGCCCGTCGTGCGTGCCGTCACCGAGGCCATGGAACTCGGCGACACCGGTTACCCCGTCGGCACCGCCTACGCCGAGGCCCTCGCCGCCTTCGCCGCCAAGCGGTGGGGCTGGGACGGCCTGGCCGTGGAACGGACGGCGATCGTGCCCGACGTGATGCTGGGCGTCGTGGAGATGCTCAAGCTGGTCACCGGGCCCGGCGACCCGGTGATCGTCAACCCGCCGGTGTACCCGCCGTTCTACCAGTTCGTCACCCACATGGACCGGCGCGTCGTCGAGGCGCCCCTTGGTTTTGACCTGCGGATTGACCTGGGCGTGCTGGAGGCGGTCTTCCGGCGGGCCGTCGCGGGCGGTGGCCGGGCGGCCTTCCTGCTGTGCAGCCCGCACAACCCGACCGGCACCGTCCACACCGCCGAGGAACTGGCGGCCGTCGCCGCCCTGGCCGAGCGGTACGGCGTCCGGGTCGTCGCCGACGAGATCCACGCTCCGGTCGTCACCGCCCCCGACGCGCGGTTCGTGCCCTACCTGGGCGTGCCCGGCGCCGAGCGCGGCCTCTCCCTGATGTCGGCGTCCAAGGGCTGGAACCTCGCCGGGCTCAAGGCGGCCCTGGCCGTCGCGGGCCCCGGAGCCGCCGCCGACCTGGCGCGGATGCCCGAGGAGGTCGGTCACGGGCCGAGCCACATCGGCGTCCTCGCCCACACCGCCGCCCTGCGTGACGGAACCGCCTGGCTGGACGCCGTGCTCACCGGGCTCGACGAGAACCGGCGGCTGCTCACCGGCCTGCTCGCCGAGCGGCTGCCCGGCGTCGTGCACCGCGCCGGTGAGGCGACCTACCTCGCCTGGCTCGACTGCCGCGCCCTCGGCCTCGGTGACGAACCGGCCGAGGTCTTCCTCGACCGGGGCCGGGTGGCACTCAGCTCCGGCGTTCCCTTCGGCAGCGGCGGGCCGGGACACGTGCGGCTCAACCTGGCCACCTCGCCGGAGGTGCTCACGGAGGCGGTGCGGAGGATGGCGGCCGCCCTGGAATGAGGCGGGGGCGACACCGGGGACCCGGGGCGGCGGGCCTAGACTTCCGGAGCATGGACGACGACGCGTCACTCGCCCGGCTCGGCGCCGGCAAGTACCTGCTGGTCACCACGTACCGGAAGAACGGCACGCCGGTCGCCACCCCGGTGTGGGTGGTGCGGGACGGGGACGCGCTCGGCGTCTGGACCGTGTCCGACTCCTGGAAGGTCAAACGCGTGCGCAACCGCGCCGACGTCCTGGTCGGCCCCTGCGACGTGCGCGGCAGGCCGACCGGCGAGCAGGTGCCGGGGACTGCGGAGATCTGCGACGCGGCCACCACGGCCCGCTACCGGCGGCTGCTCGCCCGCAAGTACGGCGTCCTCGGCCGGCTCACCCTGCTCGGCAGCAGGCTGCGCCGTGGGCTCGACGGCACCCTGGGAATCCGCGTCACGCTCACGTCGGCGCCACCGGCCGAGAACTGACCCGCCATCAGGTCCAGGCCCGGTACGGCTCGTCGACCAGCTGGAAGACCGGCTCGCCGCGCACCGGGTCCTTGGCCGTGGACAGCCGCACCCGGTCCCCGCTGTGTATGCCGATCAGCGGTCCCATGACCCGGCCGCGCAGCACGAACCCCTCGGCCATCTCGATGAGGGAGACATTGCGTGCGGCCGGGGTGTTGCGGTGCACCACCGTGGCGTGACGCACCGTCCCCGTGCCCTCGCTCCGCTCCGTCCGCAGCTCGCTGCCGCGACAGACCGGGCACAGCACCCGGTGGTACACGGCGGTGCCGCACCAGGTGCAGCGCTGGTAGAAGACGGCCTCGGTGTCCGGGCCCCGGTCCTCGGTCCTCGGGTCGAGCAGGCCCGTCGCGGGGCCGGCCGCCTGCTGAGCGACGTTTCCTGAGTGGTACACGCTGGTCAACTCCCTGCGCTAGGGCCGGAATCCCGCGTGCGCGGTCACCGGGCACGCGGGTGCGCGGCTCACCGTGCCGCCGTGCACGCACCACAGCGTATGGCACTGAGTGTCACGCGTAAAGGCACTCGGTACCCTTGATTGCGGGTGAACGCACGCGTGAGGCCGTCGTGTCCGGCCGTCAGTCGTGCGCGAACGCCGTCTCGATCTCCCGCAGCACCTGCCACAGCGGTGTGCCGCGACGCGCGGCCACGACCACCACGTCCTCGGGCGAGGTGCCGCGGGGCGGCACCGGAACGTCGCCGAACGCGGACTGCGCGTACGCCAGTGCGTGGTCCACCGCGGCGCCCGCGTCGTCGCGCCCGTCCGAACGCAGCCAGGACCGCAGCGCGTTGTTGTGGGCCGCGACCACCGCGGCCGCGATCACGTCGGCGCGCAGGCTGCCGTCCGGACGTCCGCCCAGCCGCCCGCGCAGGTACTCGGCGAGGGCCCGCTCGTAGCGCCACACCACCGACAACTCGTAGGCGCGCAGGCCGGGGACCTTCTTGGTGAGGCGGTAGCGCTGCACGGAGAACGCCGGGTTCTCGGCGTACATGCCCAGGACCAGCCGGGCCGCGTCGCAGACCCGCCGCACCGGGTCGGCGTCCTCGGGCGAACGGGCCAGGAACGCCTGCATGTCGGCCAGGCACCGTTCGTGGTCGGGGAAGACCACGTCCTCCTTGGACGGGAAGTACCGGAAGAAGGAACGCCGTCCGACGCCGGCGAGGGCAACGATGTCGTCCACGGTGGTCTGTTCGTACCCCCGCTCCAGGAACAGCCGGAACGCCGCCGCGACCAGCGCCTCCCGCATCGGCGGCCGGACCTCCGCCGCGTCCGTCCCGTCGCCGCGGCGGGGCGCCGCACTGCTGGTGCTCATGAGGGGGAACGTAGCAGCCCGCCGAGTGCCTGGCACTCAGTGCAGGATGCAGAGGGAACTGAGTGCACCTGCCGCCCCAGCGTCCCGGTCGCATACGATCACTTCCGATCAGCCCCGGAGGAGTCCCGCATGCCGTTCACCCGCCCCCGCATCCTGTACGTCACCGACCTGGCCTACGAGGCGCGCGGGCGGCGCTACTGCGACGAGGACATCTACCTGGCCTCGCGGCTGCGCGAGGAGTTCGACCTGGCCCTGTGCCATCCCCGGGACGCCGCCGCGCTGCTGGACGCCTTCGACGCCGTCGTCGTCCGCAACAGCGGTCCCGTACAGGGGTACGAGGCCGCCCACGCGGCGTTCCGCGAGCGCGCCACCGAACGCGGGACGCGCGTCTACAACCAGCTCACCGGCCGGGCGGACATGATCGGCAAGCAGTACCTGCTCGACCTCACCGCCGCGGGGTACCCCGTCATCCCCACCGTGGACCGTGCCGAGGACCTGCACCGGCTGCCCGCCGCGGACGAGTACGTCGTCAAGCCGAGGCTCGGCGCGGACTCGGCGGGCCTCGGGATCGTCCCGGCCGGCCGGGTGGCCGAAGCGCTGGACGGCGCCGGGGACCTCCTGGTCCAGCCGCGCGTCGACTTCGCCTACGAGGTCTCCTTCTACTTCGTCGACCACGACTACCAGTACGCCCTGTACGCGCCGCACCCCGACCGCCGCTGGCAGCTGGAACCGTACGACGCCACCGTGGCCGACCTCGACTTCGCGCGGCGGTTCATCGAGTGGAACGGCGTCGACCACGGCATCCAGCGCGTCGACGCCTGCCGCGCGCCCGGCGGGGAGCTGCTGCTGGTCGAGCTGGAGGACCTCAACCCCTACCTGTCCCTGGACGCCCTCGACGAGGCGGCCCGCGACGCGTTCGTCACGGCCCTGCGCACGGCCCTGCGACGCCTGCTCGCGGGCTGAGCCGCCCCGCTGCCCGGGCGGCGGCACCTAGCATGGCCGCCATGGACGTGTTCCTGGACCGGCTCGACCCGGATATGTGCGTCGTCACGGCCGCCGCGGACGGAGAACGGGCCGGCTGCCTGGTCGGCTTCTCCTCGCAGTGCTCCATCCGGCCCGTGCGGTACGTCGTGTGGATCTCCGACGTCAACCGGACCTTCCGCGTCGCACGGTTCGCCGACGTCCTGGCGGTCCACCTGCTGGCCCGCGACCAACGCGCGACGGCCGAACTGTTCGGCGGGCTGACCGGCGACGACGTCGACAAGTTCGGCCGGGTCCGCTGGCGCGAGGCGTACGGAGGGGCCGCCGTGCTGGAGGACGCCGAGGCGTGGTTCGTCGGTCGGGTCCTGGAGCGGATGCCGGGGGGCGACCACGTCGGTTTCGTCCTCGAGCCGGTCGAGTGGGGCGGACGCGAGCGGGCCGCCGCACCGCTGCTGCGGCTCGCCGACGCGCGCACCGTCCGGCCCGGGCATCCGGTGGACTGAGGCGCCCTCGCCGTCAGCACCGGTCGGTGCCCGTCCGGCGTCCGATCCGTGTCCGTTCAGCGTCCGGCGGCGCCCCGTTCGGCCAGCGCCTCGGTGACGGCCCGCACGCTGCGCGCGATGTGCTGCAACTGGAGGACCTCCGCCGCGTACAGCTTGATGGTGTGCTCGATGGCCGCCTCGTGCAGGCCGAGCCGGGGCAGGTCCGCCCGGGCGGTCTGCAGTGCGGTGCGGGCCACCCGGATCTCGTGCTGGACCTGGATCTGCGCGTGCCGGGCGAGCAGCACCGGGTGCCGGATCAGGGCCGGATAGCCGGCGTAGCGCGCCGGGACCAGCTCGCGCAGCCACCTGGTGGCCGAGCGTTCCCAGTCGTAGCTGCCGGGGGTCTTGACCTGGCAGGGCCAGTCCGGGCTGATGCGCGTGGTCGTCAGGGGCATGATCATCGCTTCCGGGTGTGCGGCGTCGACGGGGTGGGCGACGGGTGGGGGCGGTCCCGGTCCAGGGGACGACCGGGACCGCCGCGGGCGCTCGCGCAGGCGATGCCCGACCGGAACACCCGGTGCGCCGGAGCGGGTAGGATTCGGCGGCCCGAGGTGTTCGCGGCAGGTGCGGACGCGCTCCGGGGCGGCCGGGTCGCGATCCGTGAGCAGTATTTATATATGCCAACCGCTTTGCAAGACGTATGAAAACATTCATGCCTGCTTTGACGGGGATGGCCCCGTCTGCGCCGACCAATCGCGGGCGAGACCGTTCCGGATCAGTCCCGCAGGAAGAACTGGTGCTGGTCCGCGACCTGCTCGTACTCCTCCAGCCGCGCCTGCGTCCGCTCCGGATCGGCGTCGGTCATGGCCTGGAGCAGCGCCGCACACATCACGCCCGGCGCGGCGTAGGAGTCGAAGACCAGGCGGGACCCGGTGCCGGTGGCGAAGGTGACGTCGGCCTCGTCCACGACGGGGCCGAGCGCCAGGTCGGTGATCAGCGCCACCTTCAGCCCGGCACCGCGTGCCACACGGACGGCGCCCAGCGTCTCGTGGGCGTGCCGGGGCATGGAGAAGGCCAGCACCCAGGTGCCGCCCGCCTCCCGGGACTGGAGCAGGGCGTCGTAGGCGACCGTGCCGCCCCGGGTCACCAGGCGCACGTCGGGATGGACCCGGCGGGCCGCGTAGGCGAAGTACTCGGCGAGCGAGACGGAGATGCGCAGCCCGAGCACGGTCAGCGGCGCCGAGGCGGCCAGCTTGCGGCCGACGTCGATCACCCGGTCCGCGTCCGCGAAGTCCCGCCGCAGGTTCTCCAGGTTCTCGATCTCGGCGTCCACCGCCGCCTGGAGTTCGTTGCCCCGGTACTCCTCGGCCGCGGACCCACCCCGGCCGCCCAGCGCGATCGCCTGGAGTTGCTCCCGCAACGCCGGGTAACCGCTGAAACCGACCGCCGAGGCGAACCGCGTCACGGACGGCTGGCTCACTCCCACCCGGTCGGCCAGGTCGGTGATCGAGAGGAACGCCGCCTCGGTGAGGTGCTCGATGAGGTACTGCGCGATGCGCCGCTGTCCCGGGGAGAGCCGGGGCCGGTCGAAGAGCGTCCTGAGCCGGGAGGTGGGGGAGATCTCCGACTCGGGGGCCGCGCGGCCCGAGGTGATCGCCGACGCCTGAGCACGTGCCTGCTGCGGCGATGGCACGGGTGCGCCTCCTTCGTCTCCCATGTCTCCCACGGAGGTCAACATAGCCCACCCCCGCCGCCCGGCGACCGGACCGCCCGGCCCGGTGACGGGACCACGCCGTCGGGGATAGCACCGCGTAGCACGGGAACCCGCCGTCACGGAAGAACCCGCAGACACGGACGAGGAGCCGACGTCATGACCGTCCCGGAAGAGAACCGGCCGAAGACCGACACCACCGACGACGTTCTCGGCCGGCGCCGGCGCGAGCGCGAGGAGGACGGACCCCGCCCGCCGGGCGGTACCGGCCGTACCCTGCGCGAGGCCCTCGAGGAGGCGCACGTCCGTCCCGACGACTTCGACGAGGAGTGACCGGGCTGCGGAGGAGTGACCTTCTTACGCAGGGGCTGAGGGCGCGGGCCCAGGGTCGCCGGGCGGCGGGCCCGGTACCACGCCCTCCGGTACCACCAGGTCGGCCCGGTGCCGGGTGGCCGCGACCAGGTCGGCGTTGCGCTGATCGGGGCCGAGCGCCCACGCGGCAGCCTGTGCGGGGGACTTGCCGAAGCGCTCGTGCCGCGCCACGAGCCGTCTGACCCGCTCCGGTTCCGCCGGCCCGCAGAACCACACCTCGTCGAGCCGGGCCCGCACCCGCGCCCAGGCTCCGGTCTCCAGCAGCAGGTAGTTGCCCTCCGTCACGACCAGCCGGACGGAGGGCGGCACCGGTACGGCCCCGGCGATCGGCTGCTCCAGCTCCCGCTCGAAGCCCGGCGCGTACACCGTCTCGCCGTCCGGCTCCGCGCGCAGCCGGTCCAGCAGCGCCGCGTACCCGGCCGCGTCGAAGGTGTCCGGCGCCCCCTTGCGGTCCCGGCGGCCCAGCCGGTCCAGTTCGGCGTCGGCGAGGTGGAACCCGTCCATCGGCACCTGCGCCACCCACGGCTCGCCGCCGCCGTTCAGCTCCCGCACCAGATGCCCGGCGAGCGTCGACTTCCCGGCGCCGGGGCTGCCCGCGACACCCAGGACGGCGCGCCGCCCGTCCCGCGGCAGCCGGCGGGCACGGGCGAGCAGGTCGTCGAAAGTCAGCGGCACACCGCACAGTGTGTCACCTGATCGGACCCGTCCCGGCGGGGAACTGTGGGGGTATGACGACGCAGCTCGGACTTCCCGACGACATCCAGGCCTGCCTCTTCGACCTCGACGGGGTGGTCACCAGGACGGCGGTGGTGCACGCCGCCGCCTGGAAGGCGACCTTCGACACCTTCCTGCGCGAGCGGGACGGCGCGGACTTCCGGCCGTTCACCGACTCCGACTACGACCAGTACGTCGACGGCCGCCCCCGCGCCGACGGCGTCCGCTCCTTCCTCGCCTCCCGCGGCGTCGAACTGCCCGAGGGCACCCCCGACGATCCGCCGGACGCGCGGACCGTCAACGGCGTCGGCAACCGCAAGAACGAACTCCTCCTGGAGAAGATCCGCACCGACGGCGTGGAACCCTACGAGGGCACGCTGCGCTACATCGACGCGGTCCGCGCCGCGGGCCTCGCCACCGCGATCGTCTCCTCCAGCGCCAACACCCGGGACGTACTGCGCTCCATCGACGCCGAGCGGCTGTTCGACGTACGGATCGACGGCGTGGTGGCCAGGGAACGGAAACTGCCCGGCAAACCACACCCCGACACCTTCCTCGCAGCCGCCCGCGACCTCGGCGTCGAGGCCTCCCGCGCCGCCGTCTTCGAGGACGCGCTGGCCGGCATGGACGCGGGACGCTCCGGACACTTCGGCTACGTCGTCGGCGTCGACCGCGTCGGCCAGACCGACGCCCTCTACGCCCACGGCGCCGACCGCGTCGTCAAGGACCTCGCCGAGCTGGGAGACCACGCGTGATCACCAACCGGACGTACACCGTGGAGCCCTGGCGGGTGCGCGAGACCGCCCTCAACCTCGACCTCCTCGCGCAGAGCGAGTCCGTCTTCGCCCTGTCCAACGGGCACGTCGGCTGGCGCGGCAACCTCGACGAGGGCGAACCGCACGGCCTGCCCGGCAGCTACCTCAACGGCGTCTACGAACTCCACCCGCTGCCCTACGCCGAAGCGGGCTACGGCTACCCCGAGTCGGGCCAGACCGTCATCAACGTCACCAACGGCAAGCTGCTGCGGCTGCTGGTCGACGACGAGCCCTTCGACCTGCGCTACGGACGGCTCGGCAGGCACGAACGCACCCTGGACCTCAGGCGCGGCGTGCTGGAGCGCACCTGCGAGTGGACCTCCCCGGCCGGCACGACCGTCCGGGTGCGCTCCACCCGCCTGGTCTCCCTCACCCAGCGCGCCATCGCCGCGGTGGAGTACGAGGTCGAGCCCGTCGACACCCGCACCCGGGTCGTCATCCAGTCCGAACTGGTCGCCAACGAGAGCCTGCCCTCCTCCGACGGCGACCCGAGGGCGGCCCAGGCGCTGCAGTCCCCGCTGGAACCGGAGGAGGACCTCGCCATGGGCTCCCGGCTCCGGCTGGTCCACCGCACCCGGCGCAGCGGCCTCAGGGTCGCCGTGGCCGCCGACCACGTCGTCGACGCCCCCGGGGAGATCACCACCAGCAGCGAGAGCAACACGGACGTGTCCCGCCTGACCATCACCTCCGTGCTGGACCCGGGGCAGCGGCTGCGGGTGCAGAAGACCGTCGCCCATGGCTGGTCGGGCGCCCGCTCCCGGCCCGCGATGAGCGACCAGGTCGAGGCGGCGCTGGCCGCCGCCGCACACGGCGGCTGGGACGGCCTGGTGGCCGAACAGCGGGACTACCTCGACGACTTCTGGGCCCGCGCGGACGTCGAGGTGCACGGCGACGAGGAGATCCAGCAGGCCGTCCGCTTCGCCCTGTTCCACGTGCTGCAGGCCGGCGCCCGCGCCGAGCAGCGGGCGATTCCGGCCAAGGGACTGACCGGTTCCGGCTACGACGGCCATGCCTTCTGGGACACCGAGATGTTCGTGCTGCCGCTCCTCACCTACACCGCGCCCAAGGCGGTCGCCGAGGCGCTGCGCTGGCGGCAGGCCACCCTCCCCGCCGCCCGCGACCGCGCCACCCAGCTCGGGCTGCGCGGCGCCGCCTTCCCGTGGCGGACCATCGACGGCTCGGAGGGCTCCGCGTACTGGCCGGCCGGCACCGCGGCCTTCCACGTGGCCGCCGACATCGCGCACGCCGCGGTGCGCTACACGGCGGCGACCGGCGACCTCGACTTCGAGCGCGAGACCGCCCTGGAACTCCTGGTGGAGACGGCCCGGCTGTGGCGCTCGCTGGGCCACCACGACCACCACGGCGTCTTCCACATCGACGGCATCACCGGGCCGGACGAGTACAGCGCCGTCGTCGACGACAACACGTACACCAACCTCATGGCGCGCGCCAACCTGCTCGCCGCCGCCGACGTGTGCGAACGCCACCCGGAGGAGGCGACCGGGCTCGGCGTCGACGAGGAGGAGAGCGCCGCCTGGCGGGACGCGGCCGAGGCCGTGCACATCCCCTACAACGAGGAGATCGGCGTGCACGAGCAGCACGCCGGCTTCACCCGCCACCAGCGCTGGGACTTCGCGAACACCGGCGCCGACCAGTACCCGCTGATGCTGCACTTCCCGTACTTCGACGTCTACCGCAAGCAGGTCGTCAAGCAGTCCGACCTGGTGCTCGCCATGTACACCTGCGGCAGCTGGTTCGACGCCCACTGCGACGACGACCAGATGGCCGCGAACTTCGCCTACTACGAGCCGCTGACCGTGCGGGACTCCTCCCTGTCGGCCTGCTGCCAGGCGGTCGTCGCCGCGCAGACCGGCCACCTGCGCCTCGCCTACGACTACGCCACCGAGGCCGCCCTGATGGACCTCGCGGACCTGGAGCACAACACCCGCGACGGACTGCACATCGCCTCGCTGGCCGGTACCTGGATGGCGCTGGTCGCCGGATTCGGCGGCACCCGCCGGGACGGCGACAGCCTGCGCTTCACACCCCGGCTGCCCGAGAAGTTCAGCCGCCTCGCCTTCCGGCTCCAGTTCCGCGGCCGGTGCCTCCAGGTGGAGATCGGGCCCGACCGGGCCTCGTACTCGCTGCTGGGCGGACCGCCCCTGACGATCCACCACCACGGGTCCGAGGTCCGCGTGGACGGGGCCGAGCCCGTCACCCTCGGCATCTCCGCGCCCAAGTGGCGGCCCACGCCCGAACAGCCCCCGCACCGCCGTCCGGGCGTCACCGAGCGGCCGGTCCCGAGCGACGGATGAGCCCGGGCGACTGGCCGAGTTCCGCCCTGCGTACCGGTGGCCCGCGGGTTAGTTTGACCATGTTTTCCGGGTTTCCGTGCTCCCGCGGTCTCCGGGCTCCAGCCACTGACGGCAGGAGGTGAGCGACGAGCGACCCCGCGACGAGCGGGGGTGAGGGGTGCACCATGGCCGACGGCGCGAACGCAACCCTCGCCGGCAGACGCGTACGCGGGGGCGAGGAGGCGGGGGCTTCCGACGCCCCCCGACGGCTGCGCGGCGCCGCCCCGGCCGCGGCGGTGGCCGCCGTCTTCACCCTCGCCCAACTGGTCTTCGTCCACCCGGCCATGGGCCTGGGCTGGGACGAGATCGTCTACGTCAGCCAGGTCACCACCCACCACCCCGCGGCCTTCTTCAGCGCCCCCCGCGCCCGCGGCGTCTCCCTGCTGGTGGCTCCCCTCGCCTCCTGGTCGGCGTCCACCGAACTGCTGCGCGTCTACCTCGCCCTCCTCTCGGGACTGGGCCTGTACCTCGGCCTGCGCGCCTGGAAGGGCCTCTTTCCCTCCCGGGTCCTCGCCACGGCCGGCGCATTTTTCGCCACTCTGTGGGTGACCCTCTTCTACGGTCCGCAGGCCATGCCCAATTACTGGGTCGCGATCGGCGCCCTGATCACGGTGGGCTGCGCCCTGCGCGCCCTGCGAGCCGGGCGGGGACGCTCCGGCCGGGCCGCGCTGTGCGGGGTGGCGGCCGGGGCGTTGCTGATGGCGCTGATGCGGCCCACCGACGCGGTCTGGGTGACCCTGCCCCTGCTCGCCCTCGTCCTCGTGCGCCGCCACTGGCCGCTGCTGCTAGCCCTGGCGGGCGGCCTGGCGGCCGGGGGAGTGGAGTGGGTGATCGAGGCCCACGCCTGGTACGGCGGCCTCGGGGAGCGGCTGGCCCGGGCCTCCGAGATCCAGGGCGGCCTCGGCTGGAACATCGCCGTGGACGACCAGATGCGCAGCCTGGGCGGCCGGGGCCTGTGCCGGCCGTGCACCGGAGCGATGCCGCACCCGGTCGTCACCGCGTGGTGGCTGCTGCTCCCGGTCGTCGCCGTCCTCGGCGTGGCCGTCGCGGTCCGGGCCCGCCGCGCCACCGCGACGCTGGTCCCCTTCGCCTGCGCCGTGACGGCCGCGGTGCCGTACCTGTTCCTGATCGGTTACGCGGCGCCCCGCTTCCTGCAACCCGCCTACGCCCTGCTCGCCGTACCGGTCGCCGACGCGCTGTGGCACCTGGCCGGGGCCGGGCGCGACCGGTGGCGCCCGGTGGCCGCGACGCTGGTCGCGCTCGCGGTGGCCGGTCACCTGGCGGTCCAGTTCTCGGTGCTCGTGGGCACCGTGGACCGCAACGTCGAGAGCCGCGAGGACTGGGCCCGCGTCGCCGGTGAACTGCACCGGCTCGGGGTCCGGCCACCCTGCCTGCTCACCGGGCACGAGTCCATCCCGGTCGGCTACTACACGGGCTGCTCCTCCGGCTCCGTCAGCGGCAACAACGAGAACACCACCGCCGCCGAGATCGTCGACACCGCCCGGCGGATCCCGGTCGCCGCGATCACCGGACCCGGCGGCACCCCGCCCGGATACGCCCGCGACTGGACCCCGCACCGCATCACCGACCTGGAGATCCGCGTCGCACCCCCGGGTTAGGGATCGCGTATCGGGAAACGCGAACCGGACAGTGAGAGCACGAGCCGACGCGAGCGCGAGAGGAAGGCAGCGATGGGCACGGACCCCATGGCCGACGACGCCTACCAGCCCACCGGTGGCAACGAGGAGCAGGAGGACGCCGCGCCCCTCGACCTCCAGGACGCCCTCGACGAGCGGACCTACGACGACACGCTCGACGAGGGCTACTCCCCGCCGGAGAAGCCCCTGGGCGTGACCAAGCACGGCACCACGGCCGCCGAGCAGCACGAGGGCGAGACCCTCGACGAACGGCTGGCCGAAGAGGTGCCCGACGTGTCCGCGCCCGACGGCGACGGCGTGGGCGACGAGCCCGACGGGGAGGGCGAACCGGTCGATCCGGAGGCGGGCACCGACCGCTCGGGCCGGCTCGTCGCCCCCGACGAGGGCGTACGCGCCGACACCACCAAGGAGACCGTGGCCGAGGACGTCGGCATCGACGGCGGAGCCGCGGGCGCCGAGGAGGCCGCCGTGCACGTGGTGGAGGACGAGACGGAGCTGCCGGACTCCTAGGAAAGGGCCGGACAGGAAAGGCCTGGTCAGGATAGGCCTGGACAGAAAGGGCGGGACGCGAGTGGGAGCCCCCGGCCGGACGATTCCCCGTCCGGCCGGGGGCTCCGCGCGGTCACGGCAGCAGTTTGTCGAGGGCCGCGGGGCCCTCGTCGGCCAGCTTGCGCCTGGCCCACTCCAGGTTCTGCGGGGTGACGTCCCGGCCGGCCGCCAGGACCAGGTCCTCCGGGGACACGTCGGTGCCGGTGCGGGTGTGGAGCAGGTCGTCCGGAGTGGCGCGGTCGTCGCCCGCGCGGGCTTCGGAGGGCCGGGAGGCGTCGGGCTGTGACGTCGACATGATCAGTGCTCCTCGAGTCCGGATCGCTGCTTCGGTGCCGTGCTGTTGTCGGTCCCGAATATCCCGATATCACCATTCAATGCGGAACCGGACCGCGCATCCGGAGCGCCGGGGGCGAAGGGGTGAGCACCAGCATCGTCACGTCGTCCTGCACGTCCGGGCAGAAGCGTGCCAGGTCCGCCCAGACCAGGTCGGGGAGGGCGGCGGAATCCTCTCCCGCGAGGCCGCTCAGCCGCCGTGCCAGCGGGTAGTAGGCGCCGCTGCCGTCCCTCGCCTCGACCACCCCGTCGGAGGCGAGGAAGAGCCGGTCGCCGGGGCGCAGCGACACCGTGCACGCCTCGATCGCCCCGGCGTCCGCGAGCCCCAGCCCGAGCGGCGTCCACGGCGAGACCTCCAGCTCCGCGGCGTCCGCACCCCGCAGCAGCAGGGGCGGCGGGTTGCCGCACACGACGACCCGCACCTCGAGCGCGTCGGCGGAGAACTCCAGCAGCGCGGCCGTCGCGAACAGCTCGGCGTGCCGTGCGTCCGCCGAGTCCACCAGCAGCCTGCGGTCCAGCCGCCCGGCCACCGCCGCCAGGTCCGCCTGGTCGAGCACCGCCTCCCGGAACGCCCCCAGCAGCGAGGCGACTGTCGACACCGCCGACAGGCCGTGGCCCTGCACGTCGCCCATCACCGCCCGTACCCCGAAGGGGCCGTCCCGCACGTCGAAGAAGTCGCCCCCGACCAGCGTGCCGCGCTGTGCCGCCCGGTACAGCCCCGCACAGCGCACCGCCCCCACCCGCTCGGGCAGCGGCGGCACGACGGCGTGCTGAGCGGCCTCGGCGACCGTGCGCTCCAGGCCCAGCTGGGCGTCGCGGCGACTGCGCACGAAGGACACGAAGACGCTGAGCACGGCGACGAAGACGATGGTCAGCAGGTCGGCGTCGCCCGGCCGGTCGAGCTGGAGGGCCGGGATGTGCAGCAGCACGATCACCACACCGCCCAGGACGGCGGTGGCCAGCGGGCCGTAGGACAGTACGGCGAGCGGCGGGATGGCGCCCAGCAGGAACCCGATCTCCAGCGGCTCGTCGCTGAGCAGCGTCGCCGCGCAGATCGCCGCGACGAGGGCCGGCGGCAGCACCCGTACCCAGCGGGGCGGCGGCGCCCCGCTCAGCCAGCTCCGCCGGTCCTCGCCCCGGCGCGGCGGGGCGGACACCTTTCGCACACCCCCACGCTCCTACGCCGCCGCGCCGTCCGCACGCGGAGCGGCGGGGGCGGACGGTCCCCGCACGGGTCCTAGAAGGCGCCGAGCGTCAGCCGGATGCCGGTGGGGGCGGTGTCCTGGATGTAGGAGGCGAAGTCGGCCACGTCGTCGAAGGCGAAGCCGTACGCCCGGCCGTCCTCGGTGGCCGCGTGCACCGCCTTCGCGTAGTGGTTGGTCAGCGCGGTCCCGTAGAACGTCGCGGGATCGGTCGTGGGCTGTTCGGCGGAGGAGACCAGCGTGGAGCGGTTGAAACCGGCGCCGAGGACCGCGGCCACGGGACCGGTCGTACCGTCGTTGGGGGCGGCGAGGTTGCCGTCGCAGAAGAGCACGTCCCGGGTGGACGGCTTGGCGAAGGACACCTGGGCGGGCCCGTCGAAGGTCAGCCGGTCCCCGCGCACCCGGCCGGTGAAGGTCCCGGCGTTGGTGGTGATCCTCAGGTCCTTGCCGGTGTAGGTGCTCCACACCTCGTCGATGTACGGGGCGAGGTAGTCCTTGGGGAACAGACCGGCGTCCAGCCCGTGGCCGGGGGCGATCACCCGGGTGTCGTCCACGACCAGCGGCGCGAACTCCTCCACCTTCCGCACCGCCTCGAACACGGCCGCCCGGCCACCCGGACGCACGGTGCCGGTGGTCCGGTCGTCGGCACCGGTCAGCCGGATGGCGAGCGGCACGCTGAACATGTCGACCATGGTGGTGTTGCAGAACATTCCGGCGGCGTTGTACGTGAACTCCGCGCAGTCGTGCAGCACCGCGTAGTTGGGGTCGGACTCGACCCAGCCCGCCGGGTACTGCAGCGCGGCGTTCCCCGCGCCGTCCGCGACGACCTTGAACTTCAGCTTCTCGCCCAGGGACACGTAGATCCGGCCGGAGAGGTGGGGCAGGCTGAGCTTGGTCTCGCCGCTGCCCGACAGGCCGATCGCGTAGTCGGTGTAGCCGTCGGCGCCGTTGTCGGAGAGGGCCACGGGGGCGACCGTGCCGTCGGGGGTGACCCGTACCTGGCGGCCGTCCACGTTGCCGACGATGTAGACGTGCACGTCGGCGTTGCCGAAGGAGCCGGTGTCGTTGACGATCGTCAGCGGCAGGGCGCCGGCGGCCGCGGGGGCCGGGCCGTCCGGGCCGATGCCCGCGAGGGCGTGCGGGGCGACGGCGGCGGCGACCGGTGCGGCCACGACCGCCCCGCCGAGGGCGACGAGCAGCTTGCGGCGGGCGAGCGGACGCTGGTGACGAGGAGTCATGTGGGGGGTCTCCAGTGATCGGGGCCTGACAGAGCCTGAGAGCGCTCTCACGCGGTGCGGCGATGGTACGCAGCGTGCCCGGCCCGGCCAACCGTCCGCCTCCGGCTCCAAACCCGTTGTCCCAGCTGGGACTTGGGGTGCGTGACGGCGGGCGGGGAACGCTTAACCGGTGTTTAAGGCGCGCTTAATCAGCCGACCGGCGGCGCGAGGCGGTGGCGGCCGGTCGCCGGTGCCGGATGACATGCTGGCCCCCACGGCCACGGCCACGGGCGACGCGGGTACGGCGGAGGCGGCATGGGATTCGAGGGCGAGGTCTGGCACGTGCGCCGGGCACCGGACGCGGGCGGGGCGGCCGACGCGGAGTCCGCCGACATCGGGGAGATCCGGATCGACGAGGCCGACTTCCCCTGGCTGTCGGGCCGGTTCCGCGCGGGTCCGGCCTACGGCGCCGTCCGCGATCTGTTCGCCCGCGAACTCGCCCTCGCACAAGCGGACGACGCGGAGCACTGGACGCGGTGGGAGGCGGTCCACGACGAGATCGAACGTCGGGTGCGGCTGGTGTCGCCCGACGGACCGGTCGCCGAGTTCCTGCTGCACATCAAGGGCGACCGGGCCTGGTTCCGGTGGAGCGACGAACCCTTTGGGCCGGCCCGGCCCGAGGGCTGACGGCGCTCACTCCCGGCCGGTCAGCAGGCCCTCGGCCTCGGCGAGGATCTCGGTGACCCGCAGCCCGAACGCGGCGTCGCACGGATGCGGGCGCCCGCCACCGGCGGCGGCGAGCAGCGCGTCCGCGGCCCGCCGCAGGGCCGGCACCGGACCCTGCGTGGTCTCCGGAAGCAGCGTCACCCCGGCCCGGCCGCGCAGCTCCACCGCGGCGCCCGCCGCGGCCGGCGGCGCCGTGAGGCTGAGCGTGAGCGTGCTGGACGCCCCGCCCGTGTGGTCGAGGACCAGATGGACGGTGTCGCCGGGACCCGGTGCGGCCGCCGCCACGCGCCGGGCGTCACCGAGCACCGGCAGCAGCACGGACAGGGCGTGCGGCCCCACGTCCCACAGGGCGCCCTTCTCCCGCCGCCACGGCGAGTCGGCGAACGGACTGTCCTCGCCGCCGAACACGGCGCCCAGCCACTGCGCCCGGGCCGTGAACCAGTCTTCCCGGGACGACTGTTCGGTGATCCACGCCTCGGTCTCGGGCTGGAACCGGGTGGTGAAGAAGACCACCGAGGCGACGTCCGCCGTCCGCACCGCCTCCACCACCGCCCGCCCCTGCGCCACCGTCGACGCGAGCGGCTTGTCGAGCAGCAGATGGCACCCGGCCCGCGCCGCCCGCACCGCCAGGCCGGCCTGTACGGCCGGGGGCAGCGCGACGGCCACGGCCTCCACGTCGGCCAGCAGGGCGTCGAGGTCGGCGTAGGCCCGTGTGCCGTGCCGCTGCGCCAGCTCCTCGGCGGCGTCCGGGCGGCGGCCCCACACCCCCGCGAAGTCCAGGTCGTCGTGCCCGGCCAGGGCGGGGGCGTGCGCCATGTCCGCCCAGGGGCCGGTGCCGAGCAGTCCGATGCGCATCCCGTCGCCTCTCCACGGTGCCGACCCGATGACGGGCGGCCGACGATCCTCCTTGACGACCGGCGTGCGACAGCCCGGCCGACGCCGAGCGTGTCACACCTACGGGACGTGCGGACAGTGCGGAGGGCACCGCGGGCCCGGCGCAACCGTGCCGGGCCACGCGCCCCCGCCGTCCCGGGCCCGGCGTCCGCGCCCCAGGGCCGTACCGCCGGAGTCGTACGAGACCGGTGAAATTGCCGATCCCCCGGCCCGTTCCGCCCCTCGACAGTGGCAGCGCCAACCCATCGGCGAGGTCCGCCCGGCGGACGGCCCGAACGCGACCCCACGCGTTCCGGGCCGTGTGCGTCGCCGGGCCGGGCCGGTCGCCACGACCGAGAGGACACCCCCCTCGTGCAGCAGAACCCCCACACCCACGCCGCCCCAGGCGCCGCGCGCCCCGTCCTCCGGGGCGTCCGGCGGCGGCTGGCCGCAGTGACGGCGGCCGTGGCCGCGGTCCTCGTGCTCGGCACCCTCACCGGCCCGGGAGCCCAGGCCGCCGACAACCCGTACGAGCGCGGCCCGGCGCCCACCGAGTCCAGCATCGAAGCCCTGCGCGGTCCCTACTCCGTGGCCGACACCAGCGTCTCCTCGCTCGCGGTCACCGGATTCGGCGGCGGCACCATCTACTACCCGACCAGCACCAGCGACGGCACGTTCGGCGCCGTCGTCATCGCGCCCGGGTTCACCGCGTACCAGTCGTCCATCGCCTGGCTCGGCCCGCGCCTGGCCTCCCAGGGCTTCGTGGTCTTCACCATCGACACCAACACCACGCTGGACCAGCCCGACTCCCGCGGGCGGCAACTGCTGGCCGCCCTGGACTACCTGACCGGGCGCAGCTCCGTCCGCGGCCGGATCGACAGCGGCCGACTCGGCGTCATGGGTCACTCCATGGGCGGCGGCGGCACCCTGGAGGCCGCCAAGTCCCGGCCGTCGCTCCAGGCGGCGATCCCCCTCACCCCCTGGAACCTGGACAAGAGCTGGCCGGAGGTCAGCACGCCGACGCTGGTCGTCGGGGCCGACGGCGACACTATCGCCCCCGTGGCCTCGCACGCCGAACCGTTCTACTCCGGCCTGCCCTCGTCGACCGACCGGGCCTACCTGGAGCTGAACAACGCGACCCACTTCTCGCCCAACACGTCCAACACGACGATCGCGAAGTACAGCATCTCCTGGCTCAAGCGCTTCATCGACGACGACACCCGCTACGAGCAGTTCCTGTGCCCGCTGCCGCGGCCGAGCCTGACGATCGAGGAGTACCGGGGCAACTGCCCGCACGGTTCCTGACACCCTCCGCTGTGCCGGCGCACGACCGGGACCGGTGCCCGTTGGGCGCCGGCACAGTGCCCGTACCACCCACCCGGGCGCACAACCGCAGGTGACAGCGACGATGCCCGGGCGGGCGCGGGCGGATCGACGCCTTCCGCACCGGGTTACGCGCGCGTAACCTCCCGGGAATGACCGGACAGACGACCGTACGTACGGCCGTGCGGGTCCACGGCCGGAGCGCGCAACGCAGGGCGCTGCGCGCGATGCTGGAGGCGCTGCCCGCCCACGGCGGCCGGCTCCTCCTGGCCGGCGAACCGGGACTCGGCCGGACCACTCTGCTCCAGTGGGCCGCCCGTTCCTTCCGGGCCGGTCCCGTACTCCACCTCGGGCCCGGCCCCGACGCGAACGCGCACCTCACCGCCGGGCAACTGCTCGACACCCTGCGGGCGGCCGCCGTCGCGGCGCCGGTACTGGTGTGTGTGGACGACGCCCACCGGTGGGATGCGCCGGCCCGCACCGAGCTCGCCCGTGCGGCGCGGCTCCTGTCCACCGCCGACCGGGTCGGCCTGCTGCTCTCCGTCGCCTCGGACCGTGCCGTCGGCCCGGAGTTCGCCCGGCTGCCCGTCGTGCACCTGGACCCGCTGGCACCGGCGAGGGCCGCCGCCCTGCTCGACGACCTGACCGACGGCGTCGCCGCACCGGCGGTCCGCGAGCAGCTCCTGGCCGAGGCGGAGGGGAACCCGGCCCTGCTCGTCGCCCTCCTGCGCCGCCTGTCACCCGCCGAGCTGCGCGGACACCGGCCGCTGCCCAGCCCGCTGGCCGACGCGGGTGTCCTCGCCGAGGCCGCGGGCGGTGTGCCGACCGGACCGTCCGCCCATGCGCGGGACCTGCTGCTGACGGTGGCGGCGGCCGGAGAGGCCTCGGACGGGTCGGACGCCGACGCCGACGCCGGCATGGTCCGCGACGCGCTACGGCGCCTGCGGCCGGCACCGGGTCACGGTCCCGGTCTCGGTCCCGATCCGGGTCTCGGACCCGATCCGGGTGCGGAACCGCTGCCCGGGCAGCTCGTCCTGGCCGGTGACCGGCTCCGCTTCCGCAGCCCGCTCGTCCGTCGAACGGTGCACGCCACCGCCGCCGCGGACCGGCGTCGCGCGGTGCACCGCGCGCTGGCCGACGCGCTGGACGGCGGCGGCCACCGCCTCACGGCGCTGTTGCACCGCTCGTGGTCCCTGGACGGTCCGGCACCCGCACCGGCGTCGGCGGACCGGCTGGCGGCGACGGCGGCCGACGGCGCGGTGCCCGCCTCGCACCGGCTGCGCGCGACCGCGTACGCCCGCGCCGCCGAGCTGACGGCCGACGGGGCGCGGCG
This sequence comes from Streptomyces violaceoruber, assembly GCF_033406955.1. Classification (NCBI taxonomy): domain Bacteria; kingdom Bacillati; phylum Actinomycetota; class Actinomycetes; order Kitasatosporales; family Streptomycetaceae; genus Streptomyces; species Streptomyces violaceoruber. The sequence goes on from NZ_CP137734.1 coordinate 7,887,032, forward strand.
GGCGGAGCGCTACACCGCCGCGGCCGAACAGGCCCTGCTCGCCGGGCGGCCCGAACGGGCGCGCCCCCTGCTCGCCGCGGCCCGGGACCGCGCCGCCCCCGACGCCGTACGCGGGCGGGCCGAGCTGCTGCGCGGTATGACGGAACTGAGGGACGGTCCGGTCGGTGACGCCCACCAGTCCCTGCTGCTGGCCGCGTCCCTGCTCGCCGCGGACGATCCGGCCGAGGCCGCGGCCGCCGCACTGGCCGCCGCCGACGCGGCCTGGGCGGCGGGCGACCTGCCGGCGTGCCTGGCCACGCTCGCCCCCGAGCCCCCGCTCCGCGCCGAGCACCCGTCCCCCGGGTCCGACGGGCCCGCCGCGGCCCGCACGGCCGCCGTCGTGCACGACCACCGCGTCGGGATGCGGGCGCTGCTCGAAGGACGGCTCGACCGGGCCGGGGCACCGCTCGGGCAGGTGGTCCGGCGGAGCAGGACCGGGGACCGGCCGGAGACACTGCTGCGGTCGGCGGCGGCGGCGCTGCTGCTCGGGGACGTGGACGCAGCCCGCAGCGGCGGGGCCCGGGCGCTGGCCGCGGCCCGGCAGCTCGGGTCGGACGCGCTGGTCCCGCAGGCCCTGGAGTACCTCGCCTACGCCGAACTGCGCGCCGGGCGGCACCCGCAGGCCCGTACCCACGCGGAGGAGGGGCTGCGCACCGCCCTGCGGGCCGGGCAGCGCAACACGGCGGCCCACCACCGGGCGGTACTGGCGCTCGCCGCGTCGATCGAGGAGGAGCCGGACGCCGTCGCCAGGCACGTCGCGGCCGCCCTGGACACGGCCCGCCGGCACGGGCTCGCCCAGGCGGCCGCCCTCGCCCAGTGGGCGGCGGCCCGCGCCGACCTCGGGCGGGGGCGCCCCTTCGACGCGGCCGACCGGCTCGGACTCCTGGTCCTGCCCGGGCCGGGGCGGGGCCACTTCGCGGTGTGGCGGCTGGCCGTGCCCTGCTTCGTGGAGGCCGCCGTGCTCGCCGGACGCGACGAGGACGCCCGCCGGGTCCTCACGGACTTCGCCGACTGGGCGGCGTTCGGCGCCGATCCGCAGGCCGCCGCCCAACTCGCCCGCTGCCACGCCCTCCTCGCCCCCGCGGAGCACGCCGACGCCCTCTACCGCCATGCCCTCGACCGGCACGACGAGGCGGGCGGCGACTTCGAGCGGGCCCGCACCGCGCTGCTGTACGGCAAGTGGCTGCGCCGGCGGCGCAGACCCCGCGAGGCCCGCGGCCGCCTCGGCACCGCGCTGGCCGGCTTCGAGCGCTGCGGCGCCGGCGTCTGGGCCGCGCAGGCACGCGACGAACTCCGCGCCCTCGGGGCGGCCCCGCGGAGCCCCGGCGCCGGAGCCGGAACACCGGCCCGCCTCGGCCGCCTGACCCCGCAGCAACTGCGCATCGCGCGACAGGTCGCCGAGGGCGCCACCAATCGCGAGGTCGCGCTGACCCTCGGGGTGAGCACCCGTACCGTCGACTACCACCTCCGCAAGGTCTTCGCCGCCCTCGGCGTACGGTCCCGCCTGGAGCTGGCCCGCATGGTCGGGCAGGCCGAGCGGGCCCAGGAGGCGCAGGCGGCCCAGGACGCGCGTCGAGCCGGACACCAGGAAAAGACCGGTGCACAACCCTAGGGACCGACCGGACGGTATGCCATCCTTCGGGGCAGGACGAGTCAGGGGGCAGGCCCGGCGCGGCGGGACGGCCCGTCGCGGGAAGGCGCCTCCGCAAGCCCTGCCCCGGGGAGGACCGCGATGCAGCACGCCGTACGGTCACGAGCAGCGATCCGCACCGGGCTGACGCCCGTTCCACGCCCGCGGACACCCGGAGTCACGTCGTTGATCGACGCCGACGCCCTGCGTGTCCTGCACCGGGCCGCCCGCGCCCTGCTCGACGACCTGCCCGACCTGACCGACCGGCTGATGGCGCTGCTGCGGGAGCAGGAGCCCGCCTACCGGGCCGCCCTCACCAAGGACCCCACCGCCACCTGGCAGGAGGCCCACCGCTCCCTGCGGCACAGCGTGGCCTCGCTGCTCGACCCGCGCGGCGCCCGGGACGCGGCCCGCCGCTGCTCCTGGCGGATCGGCGCCGCCCGCGCGGAGCAGGGACTCCCGCTTGACGCCCTGCTGCACGCCTTCCGCCTGGGCGGCTCGCTGGTGTGGCAGCGGCTGGTCGAGGAGACCTCCAGGGCCGCACCGGAGGACGTGCGGCTCCTCGTGCACGTGGCCGCGGACGTGTGGAACTTCGTCGACGAGCACTGCACCCTCGTCGCGGACGCCTACCGGCAGACCGAGTGGCAGCTCGGCCGGCGCCGCGAGAACCGGGTCCGGCAGCTGGCCGCCGGCCTGCTCGACGGCACCGGTCGCATCGCCGACCTGCCCGAGGCCGCCCGGGTCCTCGGCCTCCCGGAGCACGGCCGCTACGTCGTCGTCGCCGTCGCCGGCGGGCCACCGGCCCGGCCCGACGCCGCCCGCGCCGCCGTACCGCCCGGGAGCCGGGTCCACTGGCACGCCGGGGCGGAGACCGACTACGGCATCGTCTCGCTCGGCGACCACGACGGGCTCCCGGAACCGCACCGGCCGGAGGCCGCGCAGGACGCCCCCGTCCCCGGCCTCCGGGTCGGTGTCGGCAGCCCGGTCGACGGACTCGCCGCCGTCGGGGACGCCCGTCGGCTCGCGGACACGGCCCTGACCATCTGCCCCCCGGCCGGGGGCACCGTGCGACTGGCCGACCAGCTCCCCGCCGCCCTGGTCGTCTCCAGCCCCGAGCTGGGCCGGGCCCTCGCCGAGAAGGTGCTCGGCCCCCTGCTCCGCCTGGAGTCCGCCGACCGCGACGTGCTCCTCGACACCCTCACCACCTGGCTCGACTGCGACGGTTCGGCCCAGCGCGCCGGCGAACGCCTCTACTGCCACCGCAACACGGTCCTCAACCGCCTCCGGCGCTGCGAACAGCTCACCGGCCGCTCCCTGGCCCGCCCGGCCGACCTCGTCGAGTTCAGCCTCGCCCTGACGGCGCGACGCGTCCTGCACGACTGAGGCGCGCGGCGCCCGACCCCCGACCGGCCGCAGCCACCCGCCCCCCTCAACTCCAGTACCGCAGCCGGGCGGTGCGCCCCCCGGCCGTCCGGGCCCACCCTGCCCCGACCGGTACGCGGTGCTCGGCTTCCCCGGCCTGTTCGCCGTTGCTGCGACAGGGGCTCTCCGGGCGTTCGGGTGGGGTGCCGCACGGGGCCACCGCGGCGTCCCGCTCAGCACCGGTCGGTGCGGGGCGCCGGGGGCGGGCGCGCGGCTCCGCCGGCCGGCTCCAGGGTCGCAGCCGGGACGGGCGGCGTGCCGCAGCCGGTCAGCGGCCCCTGCCTCCCGGGCCCGGCCTCCCCGTCGCCCGGCCCGGCCCGGCCCGGCCTCTGCCGTCGGCCGTCCCGGCCGGTGCGCCGTCTCGACTTCCCCGGCCCGTTGCTGCGACAGGGGCTCTCCGGGCGTTCGGGTGGGGTGCCGCACGGGGCCACCGCGGCGTCCCGCTCAGCACCGGTCGGTGCGGGGCGCCGGGGGCGGGCCCCGTGGCTCCGCCGGCCGGCTCCAGGGTCGCAGCCGGGACGGGCGGCGTGCCGCAGCCGGGCAGCGGCCCCTGCCTCCCGGGCCCGGCCTCCCCGTCGCCCGGCCCGGCCTCCCCGTCGGCCGTCCCGGCCGGTGCGCCGTCTCGACCTCCCCGGCCCGTTGCTGTGGGTGGCCTCCGGGCGTTCGGGTGGGGCGCCGCACGGGACCACCGCGGCGTCCTGTTCGTCACCCGTCCGTGCGGGGCCGGAGGCGGGCCCTCGCACTGCCCCGTCGGCCGTCCCGGCCGGTGGGTCGCACGGAGGGCGACCGAGGTGTTCCGTTCGGCTCCGGTCGTTGGGGGCGCCTCGGCGGGCCCGCGGGCCCTGCTTCTGGGCATCCGCACAGACTCGGCGCCCGCGGACTGGGACCCCGCAGCGACCCTGCCGGACCACCCTGTACGGCCCCCGGGGTCCGTGCTGTCGTGAGCTCCCCCCTTCACCCGTCACCGTGCCGTTCCGGCCCGGTCCCAAGGAGCCGCGATGCCCGCAGCACCACCGGACGGCGCGCCCGCGCTGCACGTCGAGAGCCTCGACGTCACGTACGGGCGCGCACTGTCCGCCCTCCGCTCCGTGTCCCTGACCGTCCCGCACGGCGCCGTCGTCGCGCTGCTCGGAGCCAACGGCGCCGGCAAGACGACGCTGCTGCGGGCCGTCTCGGGCACCCTGCGCCTGCACCGCGGCGCGATCACGGCCGGCCGGGTCCGCTACGGCGACACGGTCCTGGACGGCCGGGACCCGGTCGCCGCCGTACGCGCCGGAGTCGTCCAGGTGCCCGAGGGCAGGCGGGTCTTCGCCGGACTCACCGTCGACGAGAACCTGCGGGCCGGCGGGCTCGGCCTGAACCGTCGCGCCCCCGCCCAGGTCCGCGAGGCCAGGGAGCGCGTCTTCACCCTGTTCCCGAGGCTCGCCGAGCGCACCCGCCAGGCCGCGGGTCTGCTGTCCGGCGGGGAACAGCAGATGCTCGCCATCGGCCGGGCCCTGATGGCCGCGCCCCGCCTGCTCCTGCTCGACGAGCCCTCGCTCGGGCTCGCCCCGATGATGGTCGACCGCATCGCCGAGGTCGTCCGCGAGATCAACGCCCAGGGCACCGCCGTCCTGCTCGTCGAACAGAACGCCGGCATGGCCCTGTCGCTCGCCGAGCACGCCCACGTCCTGGAGGTCGGCGAGGTCCGGCTGTCCGGCGCCGCCGCCGACCTCGCGCGGACGGACGCCGTACGCCGCCTCTACCTCGGCGAGACCACCGAGGGTGCCGACGGCAAGGGGGCCGCGTGACCGCCCCCGCCGCCGCGCCGCCCGCGCTCGAAGTGCGGGGCGTGACCGTGCGCTTCGCCGGTCTGCTCGCCCTCGACGACGTCTCCTTCACCGTCGCCCCCGGCACCGTGCACGCCGTCATCGGCCCCAACGGCGCCGGCAAGTCCACCTGCTTCAACGTCCTGTCGGGCCTGTACCGGCCCACCGCGGGCACCGTACGGCTCGGCGCCGCCGAACTGACCCGGCTCGCCCCGCACCGGATCGCCGCCCTGGGCGTCGCCCGCACCTTCCAGAACATCGTCACCACCCAGGGCACCGTCGCCGACAACCTGATGCTCGGCCGGCACGCCCTGTCCCACGCCGGTTTCACCGCCAGCGCCCTGCGTCTGCCGCGCGCCCGGCGCGAACAGCGCGCCCACCTCGCCAAGGCCCGCGAGATCGCCGAACTCACCGGCCTCGGCGCCCACTTCGACTCGCCCGTCGCGCTGCTGTCGTACGGCGACCGCAAACGCGTAGAACTCGCCCGCGCCCTGTGTCTGGAGCCCCGTGTCCTGCTGCTCGACGAACCCGTGGCCGGCATGAACGCCGCCGAACGCACCCGCATGACCGCGGTCGTCCGGGAGATCCGTGCCGAACTCGGCCTGTCCGTCGTGCTGGTCGAGCACGACATGGGCCTGGTCATGCGGCTCGCCGACGAGGTGACCGTCCTCGACTTCGGCCGGGCCGTCGCCCACGGCACCCCCGACGAGGTCCGCCGCGACCCCGAGGTGCTCCGCGCCTACCTCGGCACCGCCACCACGGGGGAGGACGCGGCATGACCGGCTTCCTGGACAGTCTGCTGGGCGGCCTCGCGCTGGGCTCCGTGTACGCCCTGATCGCCCTCGGCTTCGTCACCATCTTCAAGGCCTCCGGAGTCCTGAGCTTCGCCCACGGCTCGCTGCTGCTGCTCGGCGGGTACCTCGTCGCCGTCCTCCACGACGACCTCGGCTTCGCCGGGGCACTCGCCGTCGCGGTGCTCGTGACGGCGGCCGTGGCCGGGGCCCTGGACCGGCTGGTGCTGCAACGCGTCGGCGGGAGCGACCCGCACGCCGCCCACGTCCAGACCATCGTCACCATCGGCGTCGACATCGTCCTGGTCACCGACCTCGCCCGGCGCATCGGCGGCGACCTGCTGCCGCTCGGCGACCCCTGGGGCTCCGCCGTGACCGACCTCGGCCCGGTGACCGTGGCCGACAGCCGCATCGCCGCGATCCTGGTGTCCGCCGTCGCCATCGGCGGCGCCTTCGCCCTCTTCCGGTACACCCCCTGGGGCCTGTCGCTGCGCGCGGCGGCCGAGGACCGGGAGGCCGCCGCCCTCATGGGCGTACGCCTCACCCGCGTACGCACCGCCGCCTGGTGCCTGGCCGGCGCCCTCGCCGCCCTCGCCGCCGTCTTCCTGGTCGCCTTCCCGGCGCCCGGCCTCGAACGCACCACCGGCCAGATCGCGCTGAAGGCCTTCCCCGCCGCCATCCTCGGCGGCATGACCTCCCCGGTCGGCGCCCTGGTCGGCAGCATGCTGATCGGCCTCACCGAGGCGTTCGTCGCCGGTTACCAGTCCGACCTGCACGTCCTCGGCGAGGGCTTCGGCGACGTCGCTCCGTACGCCGTGATGGTGCTGGTGCTGCTGGTGCGTCCGGCCGGACTCTTCGCGGCGAAGGGAGCGGCCCGTGTCTGACCCGCGACCCCTCCTCCTCAGGCGCGGCCCGCTGCTGCTGACCGCACTGCTCCTGTGTGCCCTGCCCTTCTACCTCGACGCCTTCTGGCTGCGCATCGGCCTGTTCTCCATGGCCGCGGCCATCGGCGCCGTCGGGCTCGGCCTGCTCAGCGGCACCGCCGGGCAACTCTCCCTCGGACACGCCTTCTTCCTGGCCGTCGGCGCCTACGGCTACGTCTGGCTGGCGGGCGAGCCCGGGCCCGGTCTGCCGCCCGCCGTCGCCGCAGTCCTCGCCGTCCTGCTCGCCGGGGCCGCGGGCGGGCTGTTCAGCCCCGTCGCCGGACGCGTGAAGGGCATCTACCTCGGCGTCGCGACCCTCGCCCTGGTCTTCCTCGGCCACCACGTCCTGCTCACCGCGGACTCCGTCACCGGCGGCTTCAACGGCCGCTCCGTGCCGCCGCTGGAACTGGGCGGCTTCACCTTCGCCGAGTCGGACCCCGGACTCACCGTCCTGGGCGTGCCGTTCGGCGCCGAGGAGCGGCTCTGGTACCTGGGCCTGGCCCTGTTCGCCGTCACCTGGTTCACCGCGCGCGGACTGCTGCGCGGACGGCCCGGCCGCGCCCTGGCGGCGGTGCGCGACAGCGAGACCGCCGCGGCCGTGATGGGCGTGCACGTGGCCCGGTACCGCTCGGCCGCCTTCGTCGTCTCTTCGATGTACGCGGGTCTGGCCGGCGTACTGCTCGCGCTCTCCTTCCGCCGCGTGGTGCCCGACTACTTCTCCCTCGCCCTCTCCGTCGACTACCTCGCCATGATCGTCATCGGCGGCCTCGGCTCGGTGGCCGGAGCCACCGCGGGAGCCGTCTTCGTCACCGCGCTGCCCCTGCTGATGACCCGCTACGCCGACCAGCTGCCCCTGGTCGCGACGCCCGGGTCCGGCGGCGGCTCGATCGGCCCGACCGAGGCGTCCCGCTACCTCTACGGCGCGGCCATCGTCGTGATCCTCCTCTACGCCCCCGACGGCCTGCACGGACTGGCCCGCCGCCTCCGCGCCCGCCTGCGCCGCCGCCCGACCGTCACCGGCCCACCCGGCACCGGACCCTCGTCCGGACCCGACCGGACCGACCCCGACACCCCTTCCGGCACCACCGGTACCACCGGTACCACCGGCACCGACGACACCTCCGCACGAGCCAAGGAGCACACCCCGTGAACGTCAAGCACCCCAGGCCCCGCACCACCCGGACCGCCGCCCTGGCCGCGGCCCTGGCCGCCGTGCTGCTCGCGGGCACCGCCTGCAGCTCCAAGGCCGACGGCGGGAGCACCGACGACGCCGCCGCCGACGGCGTCAAGTCCGGCCCCGGAGTCAGCGAGAAGAGCATCAGACTCGGCGCCCTGACCGACCTCACCGGCCCCTACGCCACCCTCGGCAAGAGCATCGTGCAGGCCCAGCAGATGTGGGCCGACGAGACCAACGCCGCGGGCGGCATCTGCGGACGCAAGGTCGAGATCGTCGTCAAGGACCACGGCTACGACGTGCAGAAGGCGGTGACCGCCTACGCCGACATCGCCCCCGACGTCGTCGCGCTGCCCCAGGTCATCGGCTCCCCGGTGGTCGCCGCCCTGCTCGACGACATCGAGCGCGACCACATGCTGACCTTCCCGCAGGCCTGGGCGGCCTCCCTGCTCGGCCGGGACTCCGTCCAGGTCCTCGGCACCACCTACGACCTCGACATGATCGCCGCCGTCGACTTCCTCACCCGTACCAAGAAGCTCGCCAAGGGCGACACGATCGGCCACGTCTACTTCGAGGGCGACTACGGCGCCAACGCGCTGGAGGGCACCGAGTGGGCCGCCGAACAGGCGGGGATGAAGGTCGCCGGGCAGAAGATCAAAGCCACGGACACCGACCTGACCGCGCAGGTGTCCGCCCTGGGCAAGGCCGGGGTGAAGGCGATCCTGATCAGCGCGGGCCCCGCCCAGACCGCCTCCCTGGCCGGCGTGGCCGCCGCCCGCGGTCTGAAGGTGCCGATCGTCAGCAGCGCGCCCGGCTACGCGCCGCAGCTGCTGAAGACGCCCGCGGCGGCGGCGCTGGAAGCCATGGTGCACGTGGTGAGCGCCGCGCCGGCGGTCAGCTCCGACCTGCCGGGCGTCAAGAAGATGGTCGCCTCCTACCAGAAGGCGTACCCGGGCGAGCCGGTCGACTCCGGAGTGCTCTCCGGATACAACGCCGCCCAACTGACCGGAGCCGACCTGAAGAAGGCCTGCGAGGGCGGCAGTCTCGCCCGGCAGGACGTGGTCAAGGCGCACCGCTCGCAGAAGAACGCCGACACCGGCCTCGGCACCCCGCAGAACTTCACCTACGTCACCGCGCCGGCCAGCCGGTCGACGTACGTGCTGAAGCCCGACGCCAAGGCGCTCGGCGGTCTGGTCGGCGTGGAGGAGGCCCACAAGGCGCCCGGAGTGGACGCGTACCTGGCCGGTCGCGGCTGATCGGATCGAGTGGCCGTCAACTGGGCCGGGCGCAAACGGGTTTGACGGCCACTTGATCCGGCCCCTGGTTTGGCTGACCACTAAGTCTTTAGGATGTACTGTCTGTCATGCCAGTCCAGTTGGCGCCGGTACGGAGCTGGGGGAACGATGCAAGCCGACAAGCAGCTGTCCACGGAGATCGACGCCAACGTGCCAACAGCGGCACGTATGTACGACTTCTACCTGGGCGGCAAGGACAACTACGCGGCCGACCGGGCCGCCGTCGGCGAACTCGACAAGGTCGTCCCCAGCACGCGGCGGCTGGCGCTGAACAACCGGCGCTTCCTCCAGCGGGTCGTCCGCGTCCTCGCCGAGGACTACGGCATCCGCCAGTTCCTCGACCACGGATCCGGCCTGCCCACGCAGGACAACGTGCACCAGGTCGCCCAGCGCGTCGCCCCCGACTCCCGCGTCGTCTACGTCGACAACGACCCGATGGTGCTGGTCCACGGCAGGGCGCTGCTCGACCAGAACGACCAGACGGCCGTCATCCACGCCGACATGCGGGCGACGGAGGAGATCTTCTCCCACCCGGACACCCAGCGCCTGATCGACTTCTCGCAGCCGGTCGCCGTGCTGTTCAACTCGGTGTTCCACTGCATCCCGGACAGCGACACGGACGGTCCCCGGGCGGTCGTCCGCCGGGTGACCGAGCGGCTCGCGCCCGGCAGCTTCGCGGTGATGTGCCAGCTGGTCAGCGAGGACGCCGAGGTGCGGAAGTTCGTCACGGACTTCATGGACCAGGCGACGCAGGGCCACTGGGGCCGGGTGCGGGAGCCCAAGGACGTCGAGGCACTCTTCGACGGCATGGACATCCTGGAGCCGGGGCTCGTGGAGGTCTCCACCTGGCGCCCCGACACCGAGGTGGCGCCGCGTCAGCTCACCGACGAGTGGATCGAGTTCGGCGGACTGGGGCGTCTGCGCTGACGCCGGCCGGGCCGGTCGCCCGCACGAGAGCACGACGACACGACGGAGGAGGGGCCACGCGCGCCGCGCGTGGCCCCTCCTCCGTCGTCCGTGCCGCTACTTGTCGGAGTAGCGCGTCGCCATCGTCTCGCGCAGCCGCTCCAGTGACTCCCGCGGAGTGAGCGCCTCGTCGGCCAGCCGGTCCAGCGCGACCCGGTACTCCTCGGTCTCGTCCTGGTCCTCCAGGAAGTTGGCGCTCCTGATGTGCTCCAGGTAGACCACGTCCGGCAGGCTGGTGCCACCGAAACGCAGATAGGTGACGGGGATCGCGGGCGCCGACGCGTTCGTCACGTCCAGCGGCACGATCTGCAGCGTCACATGGGGCAGCTTCGCCATCGCGGCCAGGTGGGCAAGCTGCTCGCGCATGACCTCGCGGCTGCCCAGCACGCGCAGCAGCACGGACTCGTCGATGATCGCCCACAGCTGCGGCGCGTCCTTGCGGTCCAGCAACTGGGCCCGGCGCTTGCGCAGTTCGACCCGGCGTCCGACCTCGCTCGCGGGTGCGTTCGGCAGGCCGCGCCTGACCACGGCATCGGTGTAGGCCTCGGTCTGCAGCAGACCGGGGACGTACTGGATCTCGAAGGTACGGATGGTCGCCGCGGCCTCCTGAAGGCCGACCAGGCGGTCGAACCACTCGGGCATCAGGCGCTTGTCGTACCGCTGCCACCAGCCCGGTTCGCCCGCTCGTTGCAACAGCTTGAGCAGGACCGAGGCCTCGTACGGATCGGTGTCGTAGTGCTCCAGCAGCGCCCGGACGTCGGTCTCCGAGGGAGGCCTGAGGCCCTTGCCCGACTCGATGCGCGAGAGCTTCGCGGCGCTGAAGCCGAGCGCGCGTGCGGCCTGGTCCTGGGAGAGGCCGGCATCCTCGCGGAAGCCCGCCAGCTGCACGCCGACGAGCATCTTCAGCAGGGTCGGAGCCGGCTCGGCCCGATCCAGATAGGGTTCGAGACGGGAGATGCGATGCGACGCGGCGGACATCCTGACTCCCAGCAGACCGGCAGACTTGAAGGAAAGACTATCTCATCCCCTCGGTGCCCGCCGCATCCGCCCGCGGAAATCGGGTAGTTGGGCTCCGCTTCCGGGGGCCGCCGCGCCGCCCGCGCCCTACACCAGGTGGTCGAACTCGCCGTCCTTCGCACCCGCCAGGAACGCCGCCACCTCGGCCGGGGTGTAGACGAGCGCGGGGCCGTCGGGGTCCCGGGAGTTGCGCATCGCGATGCCTCCGTCGACGAGGGCGACCTCGACGCAGTTGCCCTCGGCGTTGCTGTGCCGACTCTTCTTCCAGCAGGCGTCCAACAAGCTGGCCTGCACTCCGTTGCGCACTGGTGGCACCGCGGTCTCCTTGCTGTTCGGGGGAGCGGACCGAGTCGTACCGGTCCCCGAGCGCCCCCATCCGACTTTTTTCGCGCAATTTCTCGTGCAATTGCACGCGAGCGCTCTAAGCGTGGATAATAGCCGTGGCGTCAACCCCCCGGTCGACGCCCCGTTCTGACGTCGCATCAGGGAGATGCTGTGCCGTCACCTGCGCATCCAACGCTCCGGTCGCCCGGCGAACCCGGGTCGGAGGCAGGCGAGGCGACCCGCTCCGGAGGACTCCCGTACCCGGTGCGGGCCACCGCCGGCCGGGCCGTCCCGCCGTCGTCCGCCCCGTACCCGGGCAGCCCCGCTCTCAGCGGCCGCCCGACCGCCGCCGTACTGCGCGTCGCGTGCAGCGGGGAGGGGTTCGCCCGGGCCCGGGTCTTCACGCGGGACACCCTGCGCGGGTGGTCGCTCGACCACCTCGGCGACGACGCGGTCCTCGTGATCACCGAACTCGTCTCCAACGCGCTGACGCACGCGGTGCCGCCGTCGGTGGCCGGCGGGCCGGAGATCGGGCTCGGACTCGCCCTGGGCTCCGGCCGGCTGAAGCTGACCGTCTCCGATCCCGGGGACGACGCGCCCCGGCTCACCCCGTCCGACGGCTCCGCACTCCGGGAGCACGGACGCGGCCTGTGCATCGTCGACGCCCTCGCCGAGGAGTGGGGCTGGACCCCGCGCCCGCCGGCGGGCAAGACGGTCTGGGCCACGTTGTCGACCCGCCCCCTCACCTGACCCGACTGCCGCGGAAGGGCCCCACACCATGCGCAGCGCTCCGACACCCGAGCCGAGCATCCGGCGCACCGACCGTCAGACGCCGCCCGGCTCCCCCCGTACCACCACCCTGCTCGCGGGCCTGGACGGCGTGCCCTGGAGCGACATCCAGGACTCCACGGGCTCGGCGGCGGCCATTCCGCGGCTGCTGCGCAAGGTCGCCCGGGGCGACGCCGAAACCGCCCGCGCCGCTCTCGGCGACCTGCGCAGGCGCATCTGCCAGTACGGCTTCGTCGTCGAGCAGGCGACCGCCGCGACCGTGCCCTTCCTGTGGGAGCTGGCGCAGCGGCCCCAGGTGAGCTGCCGGGCGCAGATCATCCAGCTGCTCAAGAACATCGCCGACGCCCGGCAGTGGGAGACCACCGCCACCGCCTACCCCAAGCTGCTCAACCACCGGGAGAACCCGGTGGCCTGGGAGCGCGCGGCGCGGCAGGCCGTCCGCGCCCGACGGGACGGACTGGAGCGGCTGCTGGCGGACGACGACACCGAGATCATGCGCGCCACCAGCGAACTCGCCCGCACCCTCGGGGACTGAGACCGGCACCGCCTGGACCGGGACCCGCGCCCTCCACGGGGGAGAAGGCGCGGGTCCCTCCCAAGGCGCGGAACGGTGTGGCGTGCTCCCGGCCGACAGGGTAGGAAAGCGCGGGAAGCAAGCGCTTGCCCCACTCGGTCACCAGGAGGACCACGCCGATGGCGTCGTCGATGGAAAAGCCGCTCGATCACCGCTACCGGGGCGAACACCCGATACGCACGCTCGTCTACCTGTTCCGCGCCGACCGCCGCCGACTGGCCGGCGCGGTCGCCGTCTTCACCGTCAAGCACAGCCCGATCTGGCTGCTGCCCCTCGTCACCGCCGCCATCGTCGACACCGTGGTCCAGCACGGTCCGATCACCGACCTGTGGACCAGCACCGGGCTCATCATGTTCATCCTGGTGGTCAACTACCCGCTGCACCTGCTCTACGTCCGCCTCCTGTACGGCAGCGTGCGCCGCATGGGCACCGCCCTGCGGTCCGCGCTGTGCACGCGCATGCAGCAGCTCTCCATCGGCTACCACTCGCGGGTCAGCGCGGGCGTGCTGCAGGCCAAGGTGGTCCGCGACGTGGAGACGGTGGAGCAGATGGTGCAGCAGACCGCCGAGACCGGGCTGGGCGCGTTCACCGTGCTGACCGGCGGCCTCGTCATCATCGGTGTGCGCACGCCGGAGTTCCTGCCCGTCTTCCTCGTCGTGGTTCCCGCGGCCTCCCTCCTCGTGGCCCGCCTCCGCGCCCGGCTGCGCACCCACAACGAACGCTTCCGCCACGAGGTGGAGACCCTGTCCTCCAGGGTCACGGAGATGACCCGGCTCATCCCGGTCACCCGGGCCCACGGTCTGGAGGGCAAGGCGCTGCGCCGCATGGACGGCACCCTGGACCGGCTGCTGACCTCCGGGATGCGCCTGGACCTGGTCAACGGCCGCTTCGGTTCGCTGTCCTGGGTCGTGCTCAACGTGGTCGGCGTCGTGGTGCTCGCGGGCGCCGCGCTGATCTCGTACTACGACGTCTGGGGCGTCACCGCGGGTGACGTCGTCATGCTCAGCGCCTTCCTGACCACCCTCACCAACTCCACGACGACGCTGGCGGGCCTCGCCCCCGTCATCACCAAGGGCCTGGAGTCCGTCCGCTCGGTAGGCGAGGTGCTGCAGGCCCCCGAACTGGAGGACAACGAGGGCAAGAAGGAGCTGACCGCACTGCGCGGAGCCGTCGCCTTCGAGGGCGTCGGGCACCTCTACGACAGCGACGGACGGCCCGCCGTCAGCGACTTCACCCTCTCCGTGGAGCCCGGCGAGACCATCGCGCTGGTCGGCGCGTCCGGCGCCGGCAAGTCCACCGTCCTGAACCTGGTGATCGGCTTCCTGCGGCCGACCTCGGGGCGGCTGCTGCTCGACGGCCACGACATGAACACCCTCGACCTGCGCACGTACCGGCGCTTCGTCTCGGTGGTGCCGCAGGAGTCCATCCTGTTCGACGGCACCATCCGGGAGAACGTCGCCTACGGCATGGACGAGGCCGACGAGGAGACGGTGCGCGGCGCCCTGCGCGACGCCAACGCCCTGGAGTTCGTCGACCGGTTGCCGCGGGGACTGGACACCCTGGTCGGGGAGCACGGGGCCCGGCTGTCCGGCGGGCAGCGCCAGCGGCTGGCCATCGCCCGCGCCCTGATCAGGGACCCCCGGGTGCTCGTCCTCGACGAGGCCACCTCGGCGCTGGACACCCGCTCGGAGGCGCTCGTCCAGCAGGCGCTGGCCCGGCTGCTGCGCGGGCGCACCACCTTCGTCGTGGCGCACCGGCTGTCCACCGTGCGAGGTGCGGACCGGATCGTGGTGATGGGTGAGGGCCGCATCCAGGAGATCGGCACGCACGAGGAACTGCTGGCCGGGGGAGGGGCGTACGCCGCACTCCACAGCGGTCAGGTCGCCTGAACGCGTCCGAGTCCCTCCCGCACACCCACGCGGACGGCATCCGCCGGTACGGCACCATCCGGACCGCCGCCCGGAGCGGCCGGTGGCTCTCGTCGACGCCGACGACATCGCCGACGTCGCCGTGCACGCCCTCACCGACGACCGCGCACCGAACACCGATCTCGTCCTCACGGCCCCCGAGGCCCTCGACCACGACGGGATCGCCGCCGTCCGCACCCGGGCCGGCGGCAGGCCGGTCGTCCACCGCCTCCTGACTACCGAGGAGTTGCGCGCCCTCCTCGCGAGCGGAGCGCCGCCGGACTTCGCCGCGCTCCTCGTCGGCCTGGACCCGGCGATCGTCCAAGGGACGGAGGACCGCACCACCGACACCGTCTAACGCGTCACCGGCCGCCCGCCGCGCGCCGTTCGGGAGGTGGTGGAAAGGGAGTCGACGGGGCGTTGAACGCCCGGATCCGGTCAATTGCGGGCGAGGGCGGGCACGGTGCGATTGTGACGGCGGGGGCCGGGCATACGCAGCGAAAGTCGAGAGAGGGGCGCTTCGTGCTCGAACCGGACCCGAAGGTCGTCAGGGAGTTGCTGACGCGGTACGCAACGCTGCGGATCGCTCAGGCCGAGCGGCCGCGGCCCGCGGTGACGCGGGAACTGACGGACGTCAGTTACACACTGTGCGTGATGCTGGCGACGACCAGTGTCCACGAAGCGGTGGCGAGGGCGGACGCGCTGCTGCTCGCCAAGGGACGCGCGACACCGGAGGCGTGCCCGGCGGACGCCGACGGGAAGAGCGGCCTGTCACTGGCCGTGTGACACCGCGAGCGGGGCCTCGGAGCCGTCCGGCGACGCGGAGGTCTTCGCCCGGAAGGCGGCGCGACAGGCGTAGGGCGTGGTGCCCACCACCCGGCGGAACCGCTCGCGGAAGGCCGTGGAGGAGCCGAAACCCGCCTGCCTGGCATCCGTTCGACCGACTGGTCCCCGCTCTCCAGCAGGTACTGGGCGCGCACCCGGGCCTGCAGCAGCCACTGCAGGGGAGTGGTGCCGGTCTGCTCGCGGAACCGGCGGCTGAAGGTGCGCTCGCTCATGCCCGAACGCGCCGCCATCGCCCCGAGGGCGACCTCCCCGGCCAGATCGTCCTCGATCCACCGGAGAACAGGCTCCAACGCCCCTCGGCACCGGCGGATGCTCGTGCACGATGAACTGGGCCTGCCCGCCCTCCCGTTCCAGTGGTACGACACACATGCGGGCGGCCTGCGCGGCCACGGCCGGCCCCAGGTCCCGGCGGATCATGTGCAGGCACATGTCCAGCCCGGCGGCCGCGCCCGCCGAGGTGAGGATCTGCCCGTTGTCGACGTAGAGGACGTCCGGACGTACGTCCACCCGCGGGTGACGGCGGGCCAGTTCCGCGGCCGCCATCCAGTGGGTGGTGGCCCGCAGCCCGTCCAGCAACCCGGCCCGGGCGAGCAGGGAGGCGCCCACGCACACCGACGCGATCCGCGTCCCCGCGCCGGCCGCCCGGCGCAGCGCTTCGAGGACGCGGTCGGACGGCGGGCCGGACTCCTCGGAACGCCCCGGCACGATGATCGTGTCCGCGGTCTCCAGCGCTTCCAGACCCCGTTCGATCCGGAAGGCGAGTCCCTCGGTGCGCACCTCGGCCGACTCCGCGCACAGGGTCACCCGGTAGGGGCTGCGGCCGTCGGGCAGCCGTGTCCAGTCGAAGGCCTGCATGGGCGCCGCCATTCGAACGGCACCACGTCGTCGAGGACCAGGATCGCGACCGAGTGCGTGCGGAGCAGCTTAGGCGGGTTCCCGCCGGCCGCAGAAGGCGAGGTGGAACCCGGGTCTGCTCGCCGTCCCCCGGTGGAGGCACTGGCGAGATCCCGTCGGAAGCTGTCGTTTCGGCCGCTGGGCGACCGCTCGCCGTCTTCCTACCGTTGTTCTCGATCACCGCATCGCCCGATCCCCCCCCGGAGCTCGCCCCATGACCAAGATCCTGCTGTCCCTCCACGTCCTGGCGGCCATCGTCGCCGTCGGACCGGTCACCGTCGCGGCCAGCATGTTCCCGGCCGCCGCCCGGCGGGTGCCGGTGGCCGCGACCGTCGGGGGAGCGGACGGGGCGGCAGCCGGGGACGCCGGAGGCGTCGGTACCGTCCGGCTGCTGCACCGCATCTGCCGGGTCTACGCCGGTCTGGGCATCGCGGTGCCGGTCCTGGGCTTCGCCACCGCCGCCGCGATGGGCGTGCTGTCGGACGCCTGGCTCGTCGCGTCCATCACCCTCACGGCCGTCGCCGCGGGACTCCTGGCCGCCTTCGTGCTGCCGCGCCAGGAGGAACTGCTGGAGGAACTGGCCGACGGGCGGCCGGTCGAACGGGCCCGCACGGCTCGGCTCGCCATGTTCACCGGCGTGTTCAACCTGCTGTGGGCGACCGTGACCGTCCTCATGATCGTGCGGCCCGGCTCCACGACCGGTGCCTGAGCTGCCGTTCACATCCTGGCGGAATGCGCACCACTACGTGAACGGGCGCCTAGACTGCTCAGTCGCGCCTCCGTGCGGGGGCGGACGACACGAAAGGCACGTTGACGGGTGTTCCAGGATTCCCCCATCTACGACCGACTCGTCGCCGAACGCGGTGACGTCCCCGAGCAGGTGCGGCGGGACGCCGAGCGTGTGAGCAGGGAACTGGAGGTGGTCATGCGTCCGCTGCGCGCCCCCGGGCACCTGCCCGGCGCCGAGCGCCAGCCGTCCCCCGGCGCCGGCTGGCAGCGCACCGCCCTGCTGCCCGGTCCGCGCCCGCACTGACGGCCGCACCCGGCATCACCCGACCGCCGCCGCGTCGGGACCGCCCGGCTCCACCGCGTCCGCCGCGCCGGGCCGGGCCAGCCACTCGGCGATGGTGCGGGCGATCGGCTGGCCGGTGTCCACCTCGACGAAGCCGAACTGCCCGGACTGGTTGCATTCGAGGAACCACCAGGTGCCGTCGCCGTCCTCGGCGAAGTCGAGGGCGCCGTAGGCCAGTCCGGCCGCCCGGAGGTAGGCGCGGACCCCCTCGGCGACACGCGGGGGCACCTCGGTCGGCCGCCACGGCTCGCCCGACCCGGCGAAGCGGACGTCCACCTCGTCGGGGTCCAGGCTCGCGAGTGCCGTCTTGCGGGCGGCCAGCAGCTCCTCGCCGACGGCGGTCAGCCGGATGTCGGCCCGCTTGGCGACCCGGCGTTGCAGCAGTGTCGGGCCGTGCGCGACGGCGGAGAAGTCGGCCTCGGGCGGAACCCGGCTGGTCGGCACCGCCAGCGGCGGATCCTGCGGGTGGGCGCCCGAGACGGGCTTGACCACCAGATCCGGGTAGCGCTCGGCGAACTCGCGCGCCGCCCGCGGAAACGTCGTGATCAGCGTCGCCGGCACGGGCAGCCCGCACCGCTGGGCGAGACGCAGCTGCCAGGGCTTGTACCTGGCCCGGTGCGCGGCGTCGGGCTGGTTCATCCAGCGTGCTCCCGAGCCGCGGAGCATGCCGTACAGCGCCTGACCGGCCTCCTCGGTCAGCCACGCGGACGGCTCGGCGGCCCGCGTGGCCGCGCCCCCCGGCCTGCGCACCCAGACGGACCGCAGCCCCCCGATGCTCACCAGGCGGCCCCCCGAGGACAGATGGCCCCGGAAGGAGCCGTGCACGAACTCGCCGGAGAGGGCGACGGAGTCGGTGAGGTCGGCGGGGTCCAGCCGGACCACCGGCACCCCCGACGCGTTCAGGTGCACCACCACCATGTCGGCGGTGACGTCCTCTTCACTGGTCAGGATCAACACGGTCATTCTCGACGACCCGTGTTAGTCGTCGAAGTGAGTCTTCGACCCCGCGGTGGAGGTCGTGGTCCCCAGTTCTCTCAGCAGCGCGTGGTCGCAGGCGGCCACCCGCCCGTCGAGGAGCACGTTCAACTGCAGCCCGGAGTCGTAGACGTACGGAGTGGTGGCTTCCAACTCCACTGCCGGCCGTGCGTAGTTGAGCGCGAACGGTTGCATCGTCTCTCCCTAGTCGGTGCTGCGCCGATCAGAAGACGGTCCCTTTGCGCCGTCGTCTGGTCCGCCGACTTCCTTCGGCTTCCAGAGACTTATACGAATCGAACGGGTGATTGGTTTCCTTACGCTGCGTAATCACCGGGCGGGCCGGTGGTCCGCCGCCGTTCCGCGGGGCCGTGCCGGCCCCCGGTCGCGCCGCGCGCGGACCGCAGGGCGAGGAGCAGTACGCCGATGTCGTCCAGGTAGACCGGATCGGGCAACAGGTCGGCCGGGAGGACCAGGTAGAGGACCGCCCCCCAGAACACCCAGCGGGGGCCCGTCGGAAGCCCGGCCCGCCTGAGGTCCCGTCGGGTGCGCACCAGGCGCACCAGGACGGCGACCGCCGCCGCGAGGACGAGCGCCGCGAGCAGCACCGCCACGACGATCACTGTGGTCGTATCCACGGCCCCCTCCTCCGGCGCGCGGTGCACGCCTCCCTACCCGGATGCCCGCCGGCGGCGTCGGCAAGACCGCGGGACGGGTTCTCTCATCCCTGTGGCCCACCCGGAGTGGCACGGCGTCGTGGACGTGCCTAGTAATGGCAGCACACAGCGCGAGTCGCATGTCGGGGACGCAGGGCGGCCGCACCCCCACCACACGGAGAGATCATGACCACCGGCTCTTCATCATCCCGCTCGCCCGAGTACGCCATATCCGCCCTGGACCTGCCCACCGGGGAGACGACCACGACCACCGGCACGGCGCGACCGCCGGGCACGGAAGCCGAGGCACGGGCCTCTTCCGCCCGGCCCTCGCCCGAGCAGGAGAGCGACATCTGGGACGTCGACTTCGACGATGCCGACCTGCCCGAACCGGAGCCCGACCCCGACCTCCCCGCCTCCGGCCTCCCCGCTCCCGACGGCCCCGGCCCCCGCGCGCTCGATGCCGACGCCGGCCCGGCCCCTGCCGCCGGCGCGGACGCCGACGCGGCCCACGGGTACGGCGATCCCGTCGGCGACCTCGTGCGCGCCGCCGTGGCCGACCGGCCGCTGGACGAGGTCGTCGACCTGATCACGACGCTGGAGCGGTCACCCCAGTACGCACAGGCCACGGTCGACGCGCTCCGCGCGGTCGGCGTGAACCGGTCCGTGGAGGACGTGACCCGGCTGGTCGGTCTGCTGACCCGGCCGCCGCGCCAGTCCGACAGCGCGGACGAGGCGATCCGGGCCGCCGCGGAGTGCCGCTCCGTGGAGGACGTGACCCGGCTGATGGCGCTGCTGCACCGCACGCCCCTGGAACCGCACTGCGGTCAGGCGGCCGTGCGCGCCGCCGCCACCGGCCGGCCCGTGGAGGAACTGGTCGAACTGATCGGCCGGCTCGCCGAGAGCGGCCACATGCGCCCGGAGCGTCCCGACGCCCGGCGGCTGCGGGCGGACCGGGACGCGGCCGACGAGGACGACGGAGACGGGCGCGCGCCCCGGTCGGCGGGGCGCGGCGGCACCTCCGCCGGAGCGGACCGCCGCGGCCGTGAACGCCGCAGGCCGCCACGCCCGTTCCGCCGGGGACGTGACCGTGACGAGACCCGCGCCGCACGCGACCGCGACCGGGCCCGTACCGCGCGCGACCGCGACCGGGCCCGGGCGGTGCGCGACCGGGACAAGGCCCGGGCGGTGCGCGACCGCGCGGCACGGCGGGCCGCCCGCGGTCCGGCCTGGCCGGCCTGGCTCACCGTCGCGGTCCTGGCCGGGTGCGGCGTCGCCTACTTCCCGCTGCACCGCGGTGACGCCTCCGCACCGGCCTACGGGGTGGCGCTCGGCCTGTCGGCGCTGTGCCTGGTGCTCGCCCTGCTGCTGACCGTGCGCCCGGCCGTGCCGATGCTCGCCGCCGCGGTGGTGGGACCGGCGGCACTGGCCGCGGCCAAGCTCTACGGCAGCGCCACCCCCTCGGCGCGGGTGACCCCGGTCACGGACCTCACGCTGGCACCGGTCTGGGTCGCGGTCGCCGTGGCCGTGGCGGCCTCGCTCGTCGCGCTCATGGCACTGTGCGTGCGGGTGGCCTCGCAGGACTCCGCCCGACGCCGGCCGACCCGCCCGGTGGCCGTGTCCAGCCGCACCGCCGCGGACTGACCGCCGCCGCCCGACCCCCGCACCGCGTGGTCCGCGCCGGACGGTGAACCGGCGCGGACCACCACGTGTCCGTCGTCAGACGCCCAGCATGCCGGCGGGGTGCTCGTGGGCGAGCAGCGCGGTGAGCACCCGGTCCGGAGTGAGCGGCAGCTCCCGGAAGCGGATGCCGGTGGCGTGGTGGACGGCGTTGCCGACGGCCGCCGCCGAGCCCACGATCCCGATCTCGCCGATCCCCTTGCTGCCCATGGGGTTGAGGTGGTCGTCCTCCTCCTCGACCCAGTGCGCCTCCAGGTCGGTGACGTCCGCGTGCGCGGGCACGTGGTACGCCGCCAGGTCACGCTGCACGAAGTCGCCGAACACCGGATCCATCGTGCTGTCCTCGGTCAGCGCCATGCCGAGCCCCATCGTCATGCCCCCGATGAACTGGGAACGGGCCGTGCGCGCGTTGAGGATGCGGCCCGCGGCGAAGACACCCAGCAGCCGCGTTACCCGGACCTCGCCCGAGACGGTGTCCACGCCGACCTCGGCGAAATGGGCGCCGAACGCGTGCCGGGCGAAGGGGCTTTCGGCGCCCGCCGTGCCGGAGGTGTCGGCCTCGGCCGCGATCCCCTCGTCCGGCAGCCGCCCCGAGTGCTCCGCCAGCCGGCCGTTCAGCCGCACGCACGCCGCGTGGACGGCCGACCCCCAGGACGCGGTGCCCGAGGAACCGCCGGCCATCGGGGCGAACCCGATGCCGCTGTCGGCGACGTCGAGCCGCACCCGGTCCAGCGGGGTGCCGAGGGCGTCGGCCGCGATCTGCGCGAGCACCGTCCGGGCACCCGTACCGATGTCGGTGGCGTTGACGCGCACCAGGAAGCCGCCGTCGGGCAGGGCACGTGCCGAGGCGACGCACGGGGAGACCAGCACCGGATAGGTGGCCGAGGCCACGCCGCTGCCGATCAGCAGGGACCCCTCCTCGCAGGACCGGGGCCGGGGGTCGCGGTCCTCCCAGCCGAAGCGCCGGGCGCCCTCGCGCAGACACTCCACCAGATGCCTGCTGCTGAACGGCTTTCCGCTGTCCGGCTCGCTCTCCGGTTCGTTGCGGATCCTCAACTCCACCGGGTCGACGCCCAGCTCGGCGGCCAGCTCGTCCATGGCGGACTCGAGGGCGTACATGCCGGGGCACTCGCCGGGGGCGCGCATCCAGGACGGCGTGGGAACGTCCAGCGCCGCCACGCGGTGGGCCGTGCGCAGGGCGGGCGTGCCGTACATGACGCGGGCCGGGACCGCGGCCTGCTCCACGAACTCCTTCACCCGCGAGGTGTACGTCGTCACCTCGTGCACCAGCGACGTGAGCCGGCCGCCGGCGTCCGCGCCCAGGCGCAGCCGGTGCAGGGTCGGCGCGCGGTGTCCGACGACGGCGGGCAGATAGCGGCGCGGCAGCGCGACGGTGACCGGCCGCCCGGTCTCCCGCGCCGCCATCGCCGCCAGCACCACCTCGGGCCGCGGCGTGCCCTTCGAGCCGAAACCGCCGCCCACGTGCTCCGCGCGCACCGTGATCCGGTCCTCGGGCAGGGCGAACAGGCGCGCCAGCTCCGCCCGCACCGCCGAGGTGCCCTGGCTGGAGGAGTGCACGGTCAGCCGCTCGCCGTCCCAGTGCGCCGTACTGGTGTGCGGCTCCATGGGATGGTTGTGCAGCGGCGGCACCGTGTACGCCACGTCCACCCGGGTCGCCGAGGCGGCGAAGGCACCGTCCGGGTCGCCGTGCTCGGTGACGGCCGGGAAGCCGCCGTTGGCGGAGTCCGGGACGTAGGCCCCGGAGTGCGAGGCGGTGAGTGCCACGTCGTGGGGCTCGGTCTCGTAGGTGATCCGGACGGCGGCGGCACCGGCCCGGGCCGCCTCCAGCGACTCGGCCACCACGAGGCCCACGAACCAGCCCCGGTGCGGTACGTGGGGACCCTGGAGCACGGCCAGCGTCGGGTCGTCCGGGGCGCCGAGCCGGGGCGCGTTCTCGTGCGTGAGCACCGCGAGCACGCCGGGCAGCGCGAGCGCGGCCGCGGTGTCGACGCCGGTCACCCGGCCCCGTACGACCGTCGCGGGTATCGGCCAGGCCTGGGCGCGGCCCGGCTGCGGGTACTCGGCGGCGTACCGGGCGGTGCCGGTGACCTTCTCCCGCCCCTCCCGGCGCTCGACCGGAGCGCCCAGGACGGCATCGGTGGCGGTCATGGAGTCCTCCTCGTGGACGCCTCGGTCGTCAGGTCGTGGCGGGCGGGGCCAGCCGGCCCAGTACGTCCAGGGCCAGCCGCCGGGCCAGCGGCACCTTGTAGGCGTTGTCCCGCAGCGGTTCCGCCGCGGTCAGCTCCAGGTCGAGCGCGTGCTCGAACGCCGCCGTCGTGGGGGCCGCGCCCAGCAGCGCGTCCTCGGCCCGCCGGGCCCGCCAGGGCCGGTGCGCCAGCGCCCCGAAGGCGATCCCGGCCCGCTCCACCACCCCGTCCGCGAGGTGCAGCACGACGGCGACGGAGGCCAGCGCGAAGGCGTACGACGCCCGGTCGCGTGCCTTGCGGTACGCCGAGGGCAGCCCGGCGGTGCCCGCGGGCAGGACCACGCCGGTGATCAGCTCGCCGGGGTGGATCTCCGTGTCGCGCTCCGGATGCAGTCCGGGGAGCCGGTGGAAGTCGGCGGCGGGCACGCTGCGGGTCCCCTCGGGGCCGTGCAGCTCCACGCGCGCGTCGAGGGCGGCCAGCGCCACCGCCATGTCCGAGGGGTGGGTGGCGATGCACTGGTCGGAGTGGCCGAGGACCGCGTGGTCCCGGTGCACGCCCTCCAGCGCGCCGCAGCCGGTGCCGGGCTCCCGCTTGTTGCAGGGTTTCGACACGTCCTGGAAGTAGGGGCAGCGGGTGCGCTGCAACAGGTTGCCGCCGGTGGTGGCGGCGTTGCGCAACTGCCCGGAGGCGCCCGCCAGCAGCGCCTGGGACAGCGCGGGATAGCGGTCGCGGACGGCGGGGTGGGCGGCGAGGTCGCTGTTGCGGACCATCGCCCCGGCCCGCAGCGAGCCGTCGGGCAGCTCCTCCACGGTGTCCAGCGGCAGCCGGGTGACGTCGACGAGCGCGGCGGGCGTCTCCACCCCGAGTTTCATCAGGTCGACGAGGTTGGTGCCGCCACCGAGGTAGCGGGCGCCGGGATGGGCGGCGAAGGCCTCGGTGGCCTCCTCGACGCTGCCCGCGCGAACGTAGGCGAAGGGCTTCACGGGATCACGTCCTCGACGGCGTCGGCAATGCGCGGATAGGCGCCGCAGCGGCACAGGTTGCCGCTCAGCCGCTCCCGGATCTCCTCCCGGTCCAGCGCGACGGGCTCTCCGGAGGGCACCGCCGGGTCCGTGACGTGCGAGGGGTGCCCGGCCGCGGCCTCGGCGAGCGCGCCGACCGCGGAGCAGATCTGGCCCGGGGTGCAGTAGCCGCACTGGAAGGCGTCGCGGTCCAGGAAGGCGCGCTGGAGCGGGTGCAGCTCCTCGCCGTCCCCGGCGAGACCCTCGACGGTGGTGATCTCGCAGCCGTCCAGGGCGACCGCGAACAGCAGGCAGCTGTTGACGCGCCGCCCGTCGACCAGGACGGTGCAGGCACCGCACTGGCCGTGGTCGCAGCCCTTCTTGGCACCCGCCAGTTCGAGGTCCTCCCGCAGGAGGTCCAGCAGGACGCGGCGGTGGTCGACGGTGAGGGTGTGCGGTTTGCCGTTGACCCGGAGCGTGGTCTGGGAACGGGAGGACTCCGGTGGGCGGGAAGCGGGGGCGCTGTCGTGCTGGCTGTCCATGGCGTCGGTGACCTTCCGGGACGGGCCGGTGCTCCTGTGCCGTCCGCGTATCCACCTCCCGCCGGATGACACGTGAGGGTGCCCTCACCCCGGCGGCGGCCCGTCGTGCGCGCCCAGCCGTGCGCGGCCGGTCGTCAGTCCTCGCCCGCCGGGCTCCCCGGAGGCTCCGTGGTACCGCGATCGGCGGCGTCCGGGCGGGGCGTCCGGGCGGAACCCCTGAACCGCTCCAGCGTGCGGGTCAGACCCCGCAGGGGAGAGGCCGGCGGAGCCTGGGACGGCGGTGGTCCGGCCGGTGCCGCCGCCGCGGACTCCCGGTACACGGCGAGGGCCTCGGCCGCGCGTTCCGCCGCCTCCCGGTACAGGTCACGGGACTGGGTCATGGCCTCCAGCGCCTCGGCGTACATCTTCACCAGCTTGCGCTCGCGCTCCAGCTCCTCCTCCAGGGTCAGCAGCCGCCAGTCCTCCCGCAGCGAGGCGAGGGCCGCCACCGCGTCGTCGGGCAGCGGCCTGGGCAGCGCGGCGAAGGACGTCACCGCCGCGATCAGCGCGGTGGGCTCGGAGCCGTCCAGGAACACGGTGCGCACGGAGAAGTCACCGGCGGCGTAGTCGGCCGGGGCCGGGGTGCCGGGCAGCACCACGGCGCCGCCGCGCGGCACCTGGACCCCGAAGTCCTCCAGGGCCCAGTTGACCACCCGCAACTGCTGCGGCGCGGCGCGGTGCTCGACCACCCGGTGCCGCAGACCGGGGGGCAGGCGCTGCGCCAGCGGCACCCGGCCGCGGTGGTCCGGGGTCATCGCCTCGTGCACCACCACGTGGATGTTCCACGGGCTGCGCCCCGCCTCCTTGAGCAGCCGGCGCACGGCCTTGTCGTCGTCGGGCAGGGTGTTGATGCCGCGCAGCCGCAGCCCCGTGGCGGCGTCCCGGTCCCAGGTGACGTCCGGGTCGTCCGGCCAGAACACGGTGGCGGGGGAGGGCCAGGCGAGGTCCCAGGCCTCCTCGGCCTCCGCGAGCAGCGTCCACTCCTGCCCGCCCGCCGACGCGGGCTCCAGGATCAGTCTGGCCCGCACGGTGACGGTCCCGGCGGCCTTCCAGCGCGCCTCGAGAATGCGGGGGCCGGGGGTCCCGGCGGACGGGGGCTCCGCCGCCGGGTCGTCGGGCGGTTCCAGGAAGTCGTCGACGACGTGGTCGTCCTTGAGCCGCCGCAGCCGGTGCCGGACGGTGTCCTCGGCCGCGGAGCCGACATGGCGGCCGCGAGCGGCCCACAGCGTGGGCGGATGCGTGGGGCGGGCGGTGGAAGAGGTCGGCATGGGTCCATCGGGCAGCAGGGGCACGGACGTAGCAAGTATCGTCGCCGCAGGTCAACCGAGAGCACCGGGGGTCCGCCGACCGGGCGTGCCGGGGCGGGCGCACGGTGCGGCCGGCCGGGCCGCGGGTGCGTCGGGGGCGAGGGTGGGCAGGAGCAACCCGACCGACCGTACGGCAGGACAAGGAGCAACCTGATGAACCTCGACCTCGGCGGACGCACCGCACTGGTGACGGGCTCCTCGCAGGGCATCGGGGCGGCGATCGCCGCCGGACTGGCGCGGGCCGGTGCCACCGTGGGCGTCAACGGGCGCGACGCCGGTCGTCTGGCGGAGAGCGTCGAGAAGCTGCGGGCCGAGGTGCCGGACGGCACGTTCGTGCCGGTCGCGGCCGACCTCGGCACCGAGGAGGGCGCCGAGCGGGCCCTGGAGGCGCTGCCCGACGTGGACATCCTGGTGAACAACCTCGGCGTCTTCGGCGCCGCACCCGCGCTGGAGATCAGCGACGCCGAGTGGCGCCGCTACTTCGAGATCAACGTCCTCGCGGGCGTCAGGCTGACGCGCGCCCATCTCCCCCGGATGAGGGACCGGGGCTGGGGCCGGGTGCTGTACATCGCGAGTGACTCGGCCGTCGTGATCCCGTCCGAGATGATCCACTACGGAGTCTCCAAGACGGCCCTGCTCGGCGTCGGCCGCGGCTTCGCCAAGGAGGCCGCGGGCAGCGGCGTCACGGTGAACTGCGTCATCGCGGGGCCCACCCACACCGAGGGCGTCGAGGACTTCGTGTACCAGCTGGTCGACCGCGACCTGCCCTGGGACGAGGCCCAGCGCGTCTTCATGCGCGAACACCGCCCGCAGTCCCTGCTCCAGCGGCTGATCGAGCCGGAGGAGATCGCCAACCTGGTGGTGTACCTCAGCTCCCCGCTCGCCTCCGCCACCACCGGCGCGGCCGTCCGGGTCGACGGCGGATACGTCGACTCGATCCTGCCGTAGCGTCCCTGGCGTCTGGGTCCCTGGCTTCCCTGCGCCCCTGGTTTCCCTGGCTTCCCTGGCGTCATTCGTCCGAGGCCGCGCGCCGCCGGTCCGCCTCGTTCCAGGCCCGGGTGTCGCGCGGTTCGACGTACGGCTCCTCCTCGGGCGGGTGGCCGCCGTCGATGACCCGCTGCCTGGCCAGTTCGGCGTCGAACTCCAGGCCGAGCAGAATGGCCAGGTTCGTCACCCACAGCCACACCAGGAAGATGATGACGCCGGCCAGGGTGCCGTACGTCTTGTTGTAGGAGCCGAAGTTGGCCACGTAGAAGGCGAATCCCGCGGAGGCCAGCAGCCAGATCAGCAGCGCGACCAGGCTGCCCGGAGAGATCCACTTGAACCCCTTGACCCGGGCGTTCGGCGCGGCCCAGTACAGGATCGCGATCATGAAGGTGACGAGCAGGACGAGCACCGGCCACTTGGCGATCGACCACACGGTCAGCGCGGTGTCGCCGACACCGAGCGCGGTGCCCGCCTGCCGGGCCAGGCTTCCGGTGAACACCACGATGAGCGCGCTGACCACCGCGAGCACGAGCAGTACCACGGTCAGGGCGACGCGCAGCGGCAGCACCTTCCACACCGGGCGCCCCTCGGGCACGTCGTAGACCGCGTTGGCGGAGCGGATGAACGCCGCCACGTATCCGGACGCCGACCAGACGGCACCCACCAGACCGACGACCGCCAGCACGGAGCCCAGGCCGGCCTTGGCCTGCAACTGCTCCACGGCGTTCGTGAGCACGTCCCGCGCGGAGCCGGGCGCGAGCTTCTTCACGTTGTCCAGGACCTCCTGGGTGGCGGAGTCCCCGGCGATGCCGAGCAGCGAGACCAGCACCAGCAGGGCCGGGAACAGCGCCAGGATCCCGTAGTAGGTCAGCGCGGCGGCCCGGTCGGTCAGCTCGTCGTCCTTGAACTCGGCGAACACGCGCCGCAACAGCGCCGACCAGGAACGGCCGGGCAGTTCGGTGGGGGAGTCGGGGGCGGCGCGCTCGGTGGCGGCGTCCGGACCGTAGTCCTCGCCGCTCCTCTCGCCGGTCGGTGCGTCCGCCGTCGCGTCCTTCGTGTGCTTCCCGCCGCGGGGGAAGTGGAGTCGGGCCATGCCCCCCGGGTTGCCAGTCTCGGCGTCCGCACGCTCGTCCGCCGTCCCCTGGATCGGGCCGAACAGCGCAGTATGCCCGTCCGCGCGCACGTTCCTCTGGAAAATGCCAAAGCGCTCACCGGATGCGTGCACTTTCCGTAGTGTCGTCGTCACGTTCGCGGTACAGCCGTGCAGGGGAGGGGATCCGGCGTGCCCGGAATCGACGAGAGTCTGCTGGAAGCCATGCGACTGCCCGGCGCGCGCGGAGCGTCCCTGGTCGACTGGATCAGCGGGCTCGCTCTCGGCGCCGTCGGTGAGGCGCCGGGCGGCGACTGGGAGGCGACGGCCGCGGAGACGGCCGAGCTGGGCCGGCACGTCGCGGAGAGCGGCTCCCTGGCGGCGGCCGGTACGGCGGGCGGCACCGTGGAGCCCGGCAAGGAACCCCCGGTGGAGGACCTGATCGCCACCACCGGCGACGCCTACCATCTGCTCAGGTTCGTCAGCACCCCGTTCGACAGCACCGTCTTCCTCCACCTGTGGCTGGACCGCAACGACGGGAACCTCGCCCTGGCCCGCATCCGGCTGGCCGAGATGGCGGACCGGCTGGTGCTCGGATGACCCGGGTGACGACCACCTGGACCACGCACGAGACGACGTCCGAGGCGCTCGGCGTCCTCGCGGCCGAAGGGGCGACCGGGGCGCTGTCGGGCGAGCGGGGCATCGTCTACCTCTCGGCGGGCCGCGTCGTGCACGTGGAATCGGCCTTCACCCCCGACCTCGGCGCGCTGCTCACCCGCAGCGGCGCGGTCCCGCCGGACGGCTGGTGGGACGCGGTCGACCGGGGCGGCGCCCAGCACCGGGTCGGCCACCGGCTCGTGGACAGCGGCCGGCTCACCGCGGGCGCGCTGGAGGTCTGCCACCTGGGCGCACTGTTCGACGCCGCGTACTTCGTGCTGGCCCACGACGCGCGCGCACAGCGCTTCCGGCCCGGCGCGGTGCACTGGCTCGGCGCGGTCCGCTCCGTCCCGGTGGACGTCGTCGTCCGCGAGTCCGGGCGCCGGCGCGCCCTGCTGGACCGGATCTGGCCCGACCCCGCCATCGACACCCTCCCCCTGACCCGGGTGCCGGGCGCGGACACCGCCGAGCTGCCCGTGCGGCGCGGCCGGACCCTGACGCAGGTGGACGGCGTCCGCACCGCCGCTCAGATCGCGTCGGCGCTCGCCTGCCGCACCTACCACACCCTGGTCGAACTGCGCCGCCTCGCCGCCGACGGACTCGTCCGTGCCGCGCCGCCCGCCGCGCCGCCCGTCGTCCCCGGCCCGGCACCAAGCGCGGTCGTGTGGGACGACCCCGACACGGCCCTGCTGCGACGGCTTCGAGACGCCTTGGAGGCCCTGTGATCCGCGCGCGTCGCCGTCGCGACGAAAGGAGACTGCTCATGGCCGTCGAGAGCGACGTCCTGGACGAACTGCACCGACTGCGCAACCGCGTGCCCCAGCTGACCGGGTCGCTCGCGGCCACCGTGGACGGGCTCGTCCTGGCCCACGACGCGCCGGGCACCGAACCCGAGGGCCTCGCCGCGCTCACCGCGGCCGCCCTCGGCGTCGCGCACCGCATGGCCGAGGCCACCGCACGCGGCGGCTTCCGCGAGCTGCTGCTGCGCGGGGCCGACGGCTACGTCGCCACCTACGCCGCCGGTCCGGCCGCCGTGCTCACCCTGCTCGCCGACGGCCGGGTCAACGTGGGCCGCCTCCACCTGGAGGGCCGGCGCAGCGGTGCGCGGATCGGGGAGCTGGTCGCCGCCGGGATCGGGGCGGAACGCGGTCGCGCCCCCGCCGCCGGGCACGGTGCGACGCTCCCCGCCCAGCCGCCCCGTCCCATCGGCACCCTGCCGGTGCGCACCCCGCAACGGCCCGCCCACCAGCCCACCCCCCAGGCCGGCGGCACCCACCGGCCGACCTGACCCACCGATCGCGTACGGATCACGTCCGGAAAGGAAATCACCATGGCCAACCTGGAGACCTCGCTCAAGGAATGCCTCAGCTCCATCGACGGAGCGACCGCTGCCGCGCTGGTCGACTACACCAGCGGGATGGCCCTCGGCACCCTGGGCGGCGGCAAGGAGTTCAACCTCGAGGTCGCCGCCGCGGGCAACACCGATGTCGTGCGGTCCAAACTGCGCACGATGGAGCACCTCGGTCTGAAGGAGGAGATCGAGGACATCCTGATCACCCTGAGCAGCCAGTACCACATGATCCGCCTGCTCAAGGGCCGCGGCGGCAACGGCCTGTTCCTCTACCTGGTGCTGGACGCGAGCCGCGCCAACCTGGCCATGGCCCGCCACCAACTGCGCCGGATCGAGAGCGAACTGGAGGTCTGATCCCGGCCGCCCGTTCACCCGCCGCGGGACCGGCGGACACACGACCGGCGCCGGCACCTCCGCGAGGAGGTCACCGGCGCCGGACGTGGTGGCTCAGGCGCCGCTCTCGCGGAGCATGTCCTCGCGCTCGACGTACTTCACGCGCTCACGCCCGTGCGGTTCGCCCTGCGCCTTCTCCGCGGCGTCGAGCCGGTACCAGCCGTCCCAGGTGGTGAAGCGGACGTTCCGCTCGGCGAGGAACGCGTCCACGGCCTCGGGAGCGGGGGAGGAGGGCGTCTGGAGACGGCCGTTCGCGTAGTCGTCCAGCAGGTTGGACACCGTCTCGTTGGCGTCGCCCTTGGTGTGGCCGATCAGGCCGATCGGACCGCGCCGGATCCAGCCGGTGACGTACGTCGACTGGAGGTGCTCGCCGGACTCCTGGACGACCCGGCCGCCCGCGTCCGGGACCGTGCCCGTCTCGAGGTCCCAGGGCAGCTTGGGCAGCTGGTCGGAGAGGTAGCCGACGGCCCGGTAGACCGCCTGGACGTCCCAGTCCTTGAACTCGCCGGTGCCCTTGACGTTGCCCGTGCCGTCCAGCTCCGTGCGCTCGGTGCGCAGGCCGGTCACCCTGCCGTCCTCGCCGAGGATCTCCGCGGGCGACTCGAAGAAGTGCAGGAAGAGCTTGTGAGGCCGGTCGCCGACGTCGCGGATCGCCCAGTTCTCCAGGGTCTTGGCGACCATGTCGGCCTGCTTGTTGCCGCGCCGGGTCGCGATCGAGCCCTCGTCGTAGTCGATGTCCTCGGGGTCGACGATCACCTCGATGTTGGGGGAGTGGTCCAGCTCCCGCAGCTCCATCGGGCTGAACTTCGCCTGCGCCGGGCCGCGGCGGCCGAAGACGTGCACCTCCAGCGCCTTGTTGGCCTTGAGGCCCTCGTAGACGTTCGGCGGGATCTCGGTCGGCAGCAGCTCGTCGGCCGTCTTGGCGAGGACGCGCGCGATGTCCAGGGCGACGTTGCCGACACCGAGGACGGCGACCTTCTCCGCCTCCAGCGGCCAGGTGCGCGGGAAGTCGGGGTGGCCGTCGTACCAGGCGACGAAGTCGGCCGCGCCGTACGAGCCGTCGAGGTCGATGCCCGGGAGGGACAGGTCCCGGTCCGCCGTGGCGCCGGTGGCGAAGATCACACCGTCGTAGAAGGCGCGCAGATCGTCCAGGCTGACGTCGGTGGGGTAGTTCACGTTGCCGAAGAGGCGGATCTGCGGCTTGTCGAGCACCTGGTGGAGGGCCGTGATGATGCCCTTGATCCGCGGATGGTCGGGCGCGACGCCGTACCGGATGAGGCCGAACGGGGCGGGCATGCGCTCGAAGATGTCGATGGAAACACCGGGGTCGGCGGCCACTTCGGACTTGAGCAGGGCGTCGGCGGCGTAGATCCCGGCCGGGCCGGATCCGACGATGGCTACCCGCAGAGGGCGGGGCATGTTCAGGTTCCCTTCGAGCGGTGACAGATCGACTCTCCGGGAAGCCTAAGCTAAGGCAAGCCTAAGTCGGTACGCGGGTCCGGTCTATGAGGTCATAAGGACATCTTATGGGATCTCCTGGCTTGACTTTGGGGCGTGGGTTTGAAGGTCCGGTCACGGGTGACGCAGGCGTGGGGACGCAGTGGCGTCCCGTGCCGTCTCGCGAGGGGAGTCCGCGTGCAGCGTCCGGACGACAGCCTGGACCCCAACCGGTGGCGGGCCCTGTGGGTGACCCTGGTCGCCGGTTTCATGACCCTGCTGGACGTGACGATCGTCGCCGTCGCCCTGCCCTCCATGCAACAGGGGCTGCACACCTCGCCGGCGTCCGTGCAGTGGGTCGTCTCCGGATACGCGCTCGCGTTCGCCCTGACCCTGGTGACCGCCGGCCGGATCGGCGACGCGTTCGGCAGACGCCGCGTCTTCCTCGCCGCCCTGGCCGCCTTCGTGCTGTGCAGCGCCGCGGCGGGGGCCGCGCCCGGCATCGAACTGCTGGTCGCCGCCCGGCTCGCCCAGGGTGTCGCCGCGGGCAGCATCGCGCCGCAGAACTCGGCACTGATCCAGCAGCTGTTCCGGGGCGCGGAACGCGGGCGGGCGTTCGGGCTGTTCGGTGCCACCGTCGGGGTGTCGAGCGCCGTGGGACCCGTCGTCGGCGGTCTGATCCTGGCGCTGGCGGGGCCCGAGGGCTGGCGGTGGATCTTCTACGTGAACGTGCCGGTCGGCCTGCTCGCCCTGTTCCTCGGCTTCCGCCTGCTGCCCCGGGTGGCGCCCGGCGGCCGGGGACACCTCGACCCCGTGGGCGTGGCGCTCCTCGGCGCGGGCATCCTGGCGCTGATGCTGCCGCTGATCCTCGCCGAGGGCGGCGGCCTGACCAAGGTGTGGTGGCTGTTCCCGGCGGGGGCGCTGGTCCTGCTCGCCTTCGCACGGTGGGAACGGCGGATCGCCCGGCGGGGCGGTCAGCCGCTCCTGGAACCCGGGCTGCTCACCGAGACCCGCGGCTACGCCACCGGCGCGGGGCTGGCCGCCCTGTACTTCGTCGGGTTCAGCGGAGTGTGGCTCGTCTTCGCGCTCTTCTTCCAGAACGGGCTGGGCTACTCACCGCTCATGTCGGGCCTCGCGGTGACCCCGTTCGCCGTCGGGTCGGCCGTCGCCGCCGCCGTGGCGGGCCGGCTGGTGGAACGGCTGGGCCGGCTGCTGACCGTCTGGGGGCTGGTCGCCGTCATGGCGGGGCTGGGCACGACCGCGCTGCTGCTCTGGCTCGCACCCGCCGGCCCGGCGGTCTGGCTCGCCGCCCCGGCCCTGCTGCTCGGCGGACTCGGCAGCGGCTGCGTGATCTCGCCGAACATCACCATGACGCTCCGCGACGTACCGGTGCGGATGGCGGGTGCGGCCGGGGGTGCCCTCCAGACGGGCCAGCGGCTGGGCGGCGCCGTGGGCACCGCCGCGCTGCCGGGGCTCTTCTACCTGACGCTCAACGCCACCCACGACGACTACCACGAGGCCGTGGCCCTGTCGGTGGGCACCGGTGTCGCCGCCATGCTGTGCGCGCTGACGGTCGCGGTCCGCGACTGGCACCGGGACCGCCCCGGCGACGACCGGCGCTGTCCGCCGGAGACCTCCCACAGCCACACCCACGCCGGTCAGAACTGACCGCCCCGCCGGCTTCCGGGGACGGGGCCGCTCAGCGGCGCTTGCCGAACCTGCGCAGCATCTCCTGGGCCTGCGCGCGGCGGCGCGGGTCCGAGGCGGCCCGGCGCACCTGCTCGGCCGCCCGCCGGCCCTGCGGACTGCGCGCGAACTGCTTGATCCGGTCCAGTACTCCGGCCATGACGTTCCTCCGAGTCGACGACGTGGCGTTCTGCCCTGCCGTGCTCGTACCCACGGCCCCGCCGGACACCCCTGCCGGGCGTTCGCACGTTTGGGCGCGCCGCAGCGGGCGACCCGCTGGGCAGGACATCGCAAGCGAACGCCGAGAGGTGAGCCACTGTGGCCGGCAACGAGAAGTCCAGGGCCAAGATGGAGCAGGCCAAGGGGAAGGCCAAGGAAGCGGCCGGCCGGGCCGTCGGGAACGAGCGGATGACGGCCGAGGGCCGCGCCGCGCAGTCCAAGGGCGACGCCCGGCAGGCCAAGGAGAAGGGCAAGGACGTGTTCCGGCACTGACACGGAACGCGGAACCGGCGGCACACGGGCCGCGGAACCCGGCGTACGGCCGGTTCCGCGGCCCGCGTCCTGCCCGGGCACCCCGGCGGGGGCGAAGGCCGGGGCGCGGGTCAGCCGATGTGGTAGGCGTCCCCGTACACGTGCCAGTCCAGCGGCGGCTCGAGGTCCAGGTTGCCCTCGTTCAGGAAGACGCGCTGTGCCGTGTCGACCCGGCTGGTGTCGCTGTGCGCCTCCTCCTGCTTCATGGCCCACACCCGTTCGTCGAGGAAGGCGTGCAGGTAGGCGACCTCGTCACCGCCCTGGGCCGGCGGGCGGGCCCGGCCGAGGGCGCGCTCGCGGATACTGCCGAAGCCGAGGCCGCCGCCGTCGCCGTGCATCACCATCGCGTCGTAGTACGCGAACTGCCCCAGCGTCCGCAGCCCGTCCTCCTTGCCGCGCCGTACGGCCGGGTCGAAGTACACGCGGTCCCGCTCGTCGTCCTGGGCCCGGCGGAACTGCGGGTCCTGGTCGGCGGCCCGGCGCCAGTCGTCCGGGAAGCCGGGGTCGAGGCCCTCGTGCGAGTCGGAGCCGTCCACCCGGCGCAGCGCCGGCAGATAGGACGCGAGGACGTTCCCGGGGCTGCGCTGGCCGTACAGCTCCACCAGGTCGAGCATGTCGCCGGTGCCGGAGCAGAAGCCGATGATGCCCGCGGTGTAGCCGCGACCGTCACCGATGTCCTCGATGTACCGGTACTGGGCCTTCCAGTCGAGCGAGGAGTTCTCGGCGCTCGACACCAGTTGCATGGCGATCTCCTTCTTCGCCGGGTCGTCGAGTCCCGTCGCGCGCGCGGACGCCGCCGCGGCGCGCGAGGGGGTGAACAGGGGGACTGTCGCCAGGGACGCGCATGCCATGGCGAGCACGGTACGGCGCGAGGGGCCTGCGGGGCGCGCCGGGTCGCGGAAGGGGTGCCTCACGGAATCTCCAGGTGTGGGGGAGTGGGGGAGGGGAGTGCCGGGCACTGATAGGAAAGTTTCCTACCAGAAGAAGGGCGTGCCGGGCACCCGTCGTGCACGAACTGGTACGGAGCGGGGGACCGGGGCCGCGTCCGTCAGGGCACCGGCTGCTCCGCCCAGATGACCTTGCCGGCCGGTGTGTAGCGGGTGCCCCAGCGCTCGGCGAGCTGCGCGACCAGGAACAGTCCGCGCCCGCCCTCGTCCGTCATCGCCGCGTAGCGCAGGTGCGGGGAGGTGCTGCTGCTGTCGAACACCTCGCAGATCAGGCTGCGGTCGCGCACCACCCGGACGTGGACGGTCTCGCCGCCGTACCGGATCGCGTTGGTGACCAGCTCGCTCAGGATGAGCTCGGTGGTGAACGCCAGCTCGTCCAGCCCCCACTCGGCCAGCCGCCGGGTGACCTGGGAACGGATCTCGGCGACCGCCGCCGGATCGTTCGGGACGTCCCACTCGGCCACCTGGTCCGGGCCCAGCACCCGGGTCCGGGCCACCAGCAGGGCGATGTCGTCGCCCGGCCGGTCCGGGAGCCGGGCGTCCAGGACGGTCCGGCAGGTCTCCTCGGGAGTCTCGCCCGCCGCCTCCAGCGCCCGGCGCAGCTCCTCCAGACCGACGTCGATGTCGTGCACGCGGTCCTCGACCAGCCCGTCGGTGTACAGCACCAGCCGGCTGCCCTCGGCCAGCCGCAGCTCCGTCGTCTCGAACGGGAGGCCGCCCAGGCCCAGCGGGGGCCCCGCGGGCACCTCCGGGAACTCCACGGTGCCGTCCGGCCGGATCAGAGCCGGCGGCGGATGACCCGCCCGGGCGATCACGCAGGAACCGGCGACCGGGTCGTAGATCGCGTAGAGGCAGGTCGCGCCGGTCACCGGGGCGCTGCTGTCGTCGGCCGCCTCGTCCTGGTCGATCCGTCCGACCAGCTCGTCCAGCAGCCCGAGCAGCTCGTCGGGCGGCAGGTCGAGGGCGGTGAAGTTGTGCACCGCCGTCCGCAGCCGGCCCATGGTGGCCGCGGCGTGCAGCCCGTGCCCGACGACGTCGCCGACCACGAGCGCGACCCGGGCCCCGGGCAGCGGCAGCACGTCGAACCAGTCCCCGCCCACCCCCGCCTGCGCGGGCAGGTAGCGGTAGGCGACGTCCAGGGCGTTCTGCTCGGGCAGCCTGCGCGGCAGCAGACTGCGCTGGAGGGTCACCGCCATGCTGTGCTCACGGGTGTATCGGCGGGCGTTGTCGATGGAGACCGCGGCCCGCGCGACCAGTTCCTCGCCGAGTGCCAGCTCGTCCTCGTCGAACGGCTCGGGCTTGACCGAACGCCAGAAACTCACCACCCCGAGCACCAGGGTCCCCGCCCGCAGCGGGACGGTGATCAGCGAGTGGACCCCGTACTCCACCACCTGCGCGGAGCGCTCGAAGTCCTGTGCCTGCCAGCCCGGCGCCTCGTCGAGCCGGGGCTCCAGGACGGCCCGTCCGGTCCTCAGGGTGCGGCCCTGCGGGGACGAGTCCACGTAGCGGATCTGCCGGCCCACCGGATAGAGCGGGACCTCCTCGGTGATCCCGCTGAGCGCGGTGCGGCGCAGCGGCGTCACGCCGCCCGGCTGGCCGCCCGCCAGCACGGTGTCGAACAGGTCGACGCTGACGTAGTCCGCGAACCGCGGCACGGCCAGCTCGCCCAGCTCCTCGGCGGTGCGGGTGACGTCCAGACTGGTCCCGATGCCCACCCCGGCCGCGTAGAGGATGTCCAGGCGTTCCCTGGCGGTCTCGGCCCGGCCGGACAGGGCCCGCAGCTCGGTGGAGTCGCGCAGCGTCGCGACACTGCCGGCCGGACCGCCCCGGACGTCCGTGGGGCGCTGGTTGATGGCCAGCAGCCGGTTCTTGACCAGGTGCACCTCGTCGGTGGCGGCCTGGCCCGAGGCCAGCAGCTCCGCCAGGTCGGACGGCAGCCCGAGCGCGCCGACGTGCCGGCCCTCGGCGTCGGGGGGCAGGGCGAGCAGCCGCCGCGCCTCGTCGTTGGCGAGCAGCAGCCTGCCCTCGCCGCCGACGATGAGCACGCCCTCGCGGACGCTGTGCAGGACGGCGTCGTGGTGTTCGTACATCCGGGTCATCTCGTGCGGCCCCAGGCCGTGCGTCTGCCGCAGCAGCCGGCGGCTCACCAGAGCAGTGCCCCCCGTCGCCAGGGCCAGCCCGACGGCCGCCGTGATCAGTACGAGGGGCAGCTGGCGGTTGGCGGCCCCGCCCACGTTGTCCGTCGTGATGCCCGCCGAGACCAGCCCCACCACCCTGCCGTCGGGGTCCTCGACGGGCACGATGGCCTGGACCAGCGGGCCGATCGTCCCCTCGATCTCCTCGGTCACCGTCTTCCCCGCCAGCGCGGGGGCGATGTTCCCGACGAACTTCTTGCCGATGCGGTCCGGCTTGGGATGGGTGTAGCGGACCCCCTCGTCGTTGGTGACCACCACGAAGTCCACGTCCGTCGCCCTGCGCACCGCCTCGGCGCGGGGCTGGAGCACCGCCGTGGGGTCGGGACTGCGCAGCGCCTGGAGGATGCCGGGGGAGTTGGCGAAGGTCTCGGCCACCGAGACGGAGCGGTTGCGGGCCTCCACGGTGCTGTCGTGCCGTACCTGGAGCACCAGCGCGACGGCCGCGGCCACCACCAGCAGCAGCACGATGACCACGTTCATCACGAAGACCTGGCCGGCCACACTGCGTCCGGACAGCGCCGAGCGCAGTGCCGAGGCAGGCCGCCTCGCGTCCCCTCCCCGCCGTGACCGGTCCGCGTCCTGCCGGTGTCGGGCGTGCGGGCCGCCGGGACGACGGGGTGACCGTTCTCCCGATCGACCCATCAGTCGGACCATGTGCCCATGTCTACACTGCCGGGCCCGCAGAGGCGAGGGGCACCCCCCGTGACGCGGGAGTCCGCCGGACCGGAACCACGGGCGTTCGGGCCGGCCGGCACCGGGTCGCGTGCGGCCGCCCTCACCGGGGGTTCCCGGAGCGGGCGCGGCGGGTGGCGAGCAGCAGGGCGATGTCGTCGGGACGGTCCGCGGTGTGGCGGGCGGACACGACGATCCGGTCCGCGACGCCCGCGAGCGAACGGCTCCCGGGCCGCGCCGCGGGCGCCCCGGCCCTGGCCAGCGCCAGGCGCAGCGCGGTGATCCCCTCGTCGATGTCGGTGCCGGGCCGCTCCACGAGGCCGTCCGTGTACAGGGCGAGGACGGCGCCGGGCTCGATGGCGAACTCGGTCAGCGGATAGGGCGCGCCGGGGTCCACCCCGAGCACCACCCCGCCCGGCAGGTCGAGTGTCTCGGTGCGTCCGTCCGGGTGGCGCAGCAACGGCGGCGGGTGCCCCGCGCGGGCCGCGCAGGCCCGTCCGGTGGCCGGGTCGAGCCGGATGTAGCAGCAGCTGGCGAACAGGCCCGGGTCCAGGTCGGCCAGCAGGTGGTTGACGCCGCTCATCACCTCGTCGGGCGGCCGGTCGCCGAGGGCGAAGGCGCGTACGGCGCTGCGCAGTTGCCCCATGGTCGCCGCGGCCTGCACACCGTGGCCCTGCACGTCCCCGATGACCAGCGCCATGCCGTCGCCCGAGGCGACCACGTCGTACCAGTCCCCGCCCACGTCCAGGCCCTGGGTGCCGGGCAGATAGCGGCCCGCGGTCTCCAGCAGCGGGTGTGCGGGCAGCCGCCGGGGCAGCAGCACCTCCTGCAGTCCGCGGGCGAGCGCGGTCTCGGACTCGTAGCGCCGGGCCTTCTCCATGGCGTGCGCGATGAGCCCGGCGAGGGCGGTGAGCACCGTGCGCTCCTCGGTGCTGAAGCCCCGGGAACGTTCGAAGCCGAGGATGCAGGAGCCGACCGGGCGACCGGAGGCGATCAGCGGCAGGAAGGCGCGGGCGCCCTCCGCGGCGTCCAGCGGGATGCCCGGATACGCGGAGGCCAGCGCCCGCATCGAGTCGAAGAACAGCGGTCGGCCGCTGGTCAGCGTCTCCACCCCGGGCAGCCGGGCGTCCAGCGGCACCCCTTCGAAGGGCGCGAGGAAACCGGGCGGGAACCCCGTCTCCCACGCCAGGTGCAGATGGCGGTCCTGGAGCAGGTAGATGGCGAGCCGGCGGCCGCCGAACGCCGACAGCAGCTCCCGTACGACCACCTCGGACACCTGGCGGGCGGTGACCGCCTCGGTCAGGGCCACGGCCAGGACGATGGGGCGGTACTCCGGTGCCGTCGTGGTGACCGGCGGGGCCGGATCGCCGGCCTCGGGTCCTGGGGCGTCCTCGGGCGCGCCGTGCTCGGGCGTGAGACCGGCGGACGCGTCGGCCACCCGGTTGGCCGGGCGGAGCGTGAGGGTGAGGAAGTCCGGCCCCGGATACACGCTGACGGCGAGCCAGTCGCCCTCGTAGGGCCGGGGTGCCGCGCGGCGGCTCGCGTCGGGCGGCCGCCGGACGTGGAAGCGGACCGGGTCCGGGGAGAGCAGGGCACCGCGCAGATGGTCCTCGTAGGCGGCCTGGTCCAGCCAGGGCACGGCCTCCCACAGGGAACGGCCGAGGAGCCTCGCCCGCGGGCTGCCCAGCAGCCGGACGGCACGGGGGTTGGCGTAGACGACGGTGCCCAGACGGTCCACGCAGAAGACCCCCTCCGGCAGCAGGTCGGCCGCGGCGTCGGCCACGGTGCCGGCGAAGGGGTCGCGCACGGCGCCGCGCACCGGCCCGCCGCCGGGCGGTGCGGGCCGCGGCCGCCACAGCTCCACCAGGCGCGGCGAACCCTCCGTCGTGCGCACGCACAGGGGCAGCCGGGGCGGCCGGCCCGCGGCCGTGTCCCGCAGCGCCGCGGCGATCCGGTGGCCGTCGTCCGGGGCCAGTACCCCGGTGAGCCTCCCGAGGGCCGCCGGGGTCCCGGCCGCACTCGACGGCAGGCCGAGCAGGACGCACAGGGGCTCGTCGAGGGTGACGGCGCCGGTGTCCGGGTCCCAGCCGAAACTTCCGGCGTGCTGCGGGTGCCGTCCCGAGGCGGGCGGCCGGACGCACAGCGGCTCGCCCTCCCAGGCGACCGGCGGGGCGTCACCGTCGGCGTCCAGCCGCTCCAGCGCCGCGCCCAGGTCCTGGGCCAGTTCGGCCACGAGGTCCGCGCCCTCCAGCATGTCGGCGGCGTCCGGGGCGGGCAGGCGCAGCACGGTCAGCACGCCGTAGGTACGGCTCGCCCCGGCGACGGGCACGTACAGGGACCCGAAGGGGAAGGGGAGACCGGCGGCGAACTGCGGGTAGCGGCGCATCGTCTCCGCGGCGTTGGGCAGCACCACGCGCACGCCCAGCCGGTAGGCGTCGGCGACCGGGAACGGACTGTCGGCGTGCAGGCGCCACCAGGGACGGAAGAGCGGCCCGGGCAGTCCGGAGAGGACGGCCAGCCGCAGCAGGCCGGGCGTGGCAGAGCGCAGATACACACCCCCCACCCGGCCGCCGGCCGCGCCGACCGCCCGGGTGGACGCGTCGACCAGCAGCGCCGTCAGCCGTCCCGGCGTCCGGGCGGTGTTCTCGGTGTTCTCGGCGCCCGTACTCATCGGCCCCACCTCGTCCGTGCGCCGCCGCGCGGGCGACACAGCAAGAATGCGCCCCGGCCCGGCGTCGCGCACGCGGTCGGACCGCACGGGTGAGCGTGACCCGGCGGTGACGGGGCGTTGACCCCGCGGACCGGAGCCCATAATCTCCTCTCGACATTCGGAAATCGATCCGAAACTTTCGACCTCCCAGGGTGAAGTCCGGCGGCTTCCGCCCTTCCGAACGGCCTGCGCACACCGATTCAAGGAACGGGATGACATGAGCATGATTGTCAGACGCCTGTCGAGAGCGGCCACCGCCGGTCTCGTGGCCGCCGCCGCGCTGACGGCCGCGGCCCACTCCGCCGAAGCCGCCGACACGCTCGGGTCCGCGGCCGCCGGACAGGGCCGCTACTTCGGCACCGCCGTCGCGGCGAGCCACCTCGGCGAGAGCGACTACGCCGCCACGCTGGACCGGGAGTTCAGCTCGGTGACGCCCGAGAACGAGATGAAGTGGGACGCCACCGAGCCCAGCCGCGGCAGCTTCACCTTCACCTCCGCCGACCGGATCGTCGACCACGCGCAGAGCCAGGGCATGGACGTGCGCGGCCACACCCTGGTCTGGCACTCCCAACTGCCTTCCTGGGTGAGCCCGCTGGGCGCCCAGGACCTGCGCACCGCGATGAACGCCCACATCAACGGCCTGATGGGCCACTACAAGGGGGAGATCCACAGCTGGGACGTCGTCAACGAGGCGTTCCAGGACGGCGGCAGCGGCGCCCGGCGCAGCTCGCCCTTCCAGGACAAGCTGGGCGACGGCTTCATCGAGGAGGCGTTCCGCACCGCCCGCGCCGCCGACCCGGCCGCCAAGCTCTGCTACAACGACTACAACACCGACGGTGTCAACGCGAAGAGCAACGCCGTCTACGACATGGTCAAGGACTTCAAGTCCCGAGGCGTGCCCATCGACTGCGTCGGCTTCCAGTCCCACTTCAACAGCAACTCGCCCGTCCCGTCCGACTACCGGCACAACCTCCAGCGCTTCGCCGACCTCGGCGTGGACGTGCAGATCACCGAGCTGGACATCGAGGGCTCCGGCTCCGCCCAGGCCGCCGACTACACCAAGGTGGTCGAGGCCTG
The DNA here is from genome assembly GCF_033406955.1 of Streptomyces violaceoruber. Taxonomy (NCBI): domain Bacteria; kingdom Bacillati; phylum Actinomycetota; class Actinomycetes; order Kitasatosporales; family Streptomycetaceae; genus Streptomyces; species Streptomyces violaceoruber. Next base: position 7,928,640 of record NZ_CP137734.1, read on the forward strand.
CCTCGCGGTGAGCCGCTGCACCGGCATGACCGTGTGGGGCGTCACCGACAAGTACTCGTGGCGCAGCGGCGGCACCCCGCTGCTGTTCGACGGCGACTACAACGAGAAGCCGGCCTACGGCGCCGTCCTGTCCGCCCTCGGCGGCTCGGGCGGTCCGGGCGATCCGGGAGACCCCGGCGACCCGGGTGACGGCGCGAGCTGCACGGCCACGTACACCAGGACCGCGGACTGGAGCAGCGGCTACAACGGCCAGGTCACCATCACCGCGGGCGCCGAGCCGATCAGCTCCTGGACCGCGACGGTCACGCTGCCGGCCCAGCAGTCCGTCTCCTCGCTCTGGAACGGCACGCCCACCTGGAGCGGCAACGTGATGACGGTGCGGCCGAGCTGGAACGGCCCCCTGGCGGCCGGCGCGTCGACCAGCTTCGGGTTCACCGCGGCGAAGAACGGCAGCGACGCCGCGCCCACGGTCGGCACCTGCACGGCTTCCTGACCCGGGCGCCCGCCCGACCTCGCGCCCCACCTTCCGCCGGGCATGGGCGCGGTCGGCCGGATCCGCGCAAAAAACGGCGCGTCCGGCGGAAGTTGGGGCAAACGGAGCGTGGGCAGCGTCCCGGTGCGTATCGTGAGAGCCGGGGCCCCCGCTCCCGCCACTCGGCCCCGGACCGGACGGTGAGGCTCGGTATGACTCCGGCGCACGGACCCGACACCGCGGACACCTCCGTCGTGTCCGCGGTGGTGGAGTTCCGGGGCGGATCGGCGATGATCCCCGCCTCCAGGGACGTCGTGCACGGTTTCGTCACGCGCCTGTCCGAGCGGGGCCTGGACCTGACGGACGCCTTCCTGGACGCCGCCCGTCTGGTCGCGAGCGAGCTGGTGACGAACGCGCTGCGGCACGCCCCCGGCCCCTGCCGGCTGGAGCTGACCCTGGTGGACGACCGGGTGGAGATCGCGGTGTCGGACACGGCGGAGGCCTTCCCCACCTTCCTGCCCCGTGACCCCGTGCGGGTCGGCCGGCACGGGCTGGAGATAGTGACGCGGCTGTGCGGCGAGGTCATCACCAAGCCGCACGCGACCGGGAAGACGGTGTACGCGCGCCTGCCGCTGGTCTGACCCCCGCCTCAGGCGGTCAGGGCCTGTTCCACACTCGGGTAGCAGGGGATGAGCGCGTCGACGCCCACCAGCCGCAGTACGCGTTCGACGGCGTCGCGCGGTGCGGCCAGCCGGAAGAAGACGCCGCGGGACTCGGCGGCCCGGTGCGCGGAGATGAGGACGTTGATGCCGCTGGAGTCCAGGAAACCCACCTCGCCGAAGTCCACCACCGTGCCCGGCGCGGACTCCACCGACGACAGCAGGACGTCGCGCAGATGGCCGCTGCCGTCGAGATCGACCTCTCCGGCGAGGATCACGAGGCAGACGCCGTCACCCGTGGTGGTACGGGTGATCAGCAGCCGCTCCGGTACCGCCGCTCCCTCGATCTCCGCCACACTGCCCTCACTTCTCGCGTGCGCCGCATGTGCCCGGCCGTCGTCGGGTGGCTCGATGTTAAGGCCCTTCGCGGCCCGCGTGGGCCCACTCGTGCGGACCGGAACGCAGCGGCCGGACCCGGCCCCGCCGGGCTCGGCGCGCGCGACGGCGTTCCTCTGACTACGGTCGGAGGTGTGGTGGCACACACATTCGAGGAGCTCGTGCACAAACGCCGCGCGGCAGACCTGGCACAGCACCGGGTCGAGGAGTTGCGCGACTCGTACGGGCCGCCCACACAGCATCGGTGGACCCCGAGGCAGTCGGAGACGTACGAGACCGCCGTACGGGCCTGGCGCGACCTGGACCGGGACGCGCGGACCGCGATGGCGGAGTACGTCAAGGAGGGAGGCCAGTCCCGGCACAAGATCGAGGCGAAGCTCCGCAAGGCCGTCCAGGACGACGACCGCAACATCTGACCGGCCGGGCCCGGCCCCGGGCCCGGGCGCGCACCGTCCGCGCCGGGTCACCGGGGCGGGCTCGGACTATTTCGCTCTGGTCCCGGGCCGTGTCCCGGGCCTCGCCGTCGTCAGCGCGGGTCCGCCGTGACCTCGCCGACGAGGTCACGTACGGCGCCCAGGGCCGCCGCGCGGTCCTCGGGGACCAGGCCGACGCGGGTGCGCCGGTCGAGCAGGTCGGCCTCGTCGAGGGCGCCCTCGTGGCGCAGGGCCCACACCAGTTCCGCGCCGGTGACGGGGTGGCCGGGCAGTACGCGTTCGGCGAGGCAGGGCTCCCGGGAGGCGAGGGCCTGGACCGCAGGGGCCTCGGTGCCGTAGCGCCGCACCAGGCGGCGCGGTGCCCGGACCCCGGCCAGGGTGTGCGGGGCGGCGGCGCCGACCAGGGGCAGCGCGGCGGTGGGGGACGGTCCCGCGGCGAGGCCCCGGGCGGCGACGGCGGCGTCCACGGCGTCCTCGGCCATCCGCCGGTACGTGGTGAGCTTGCCGCCGACCACGGTGATCACACCCTCGGACGAGGTCAGCACGGCGTGCCGGCGCGAGACGTCCGCCGTACGGGGCGCGGCGCCGGGCCGGTCCGACGGGGCGGTGTCGAGCAGGGGGCGCAGGCCCGCGAAGGCGCCCACCACGTCCTCGCGGTGCACCGGCACGTCGAGCACCGAACCGAGCACGTCGAGCAGGAAGCCGACGTCGGTCTCCGGGACCTCCGGCACGTCCGGGACGTCCCCGTCCACCGGCTCGTCGGTGAGGCCGACGTAGACGCGGCCGTCGTCCTGGGGCAGGACGAGGACGAAGCGGTTGGTCTCGCCGGGGATCGGCACGTGCAGGCCGGCCGGGAGGGGGCCGAGGCGGTCGGAGCGCAGGACGAGATGCGTGCCGCGGGAGGGACGGATCCGGATGCCGTCCACGAGGTCTCCGGCCCACACCCCGGAGGCGTTGACCACCGCGCGGGCCCGGATCACGCCCTCCTCGCCGGTCGTCTCGTCGCGGACCCGGGCGCCCGACCCGGTCAGCTCCAGTGCCCTGACCCGGGTAAGGATCCGCGCGCCGCGGGCCGCCGCGGTCCGGGCGAGCGCGGTCACCAGCCGGGCGTCGTCGGCGAGCCTGCCGTCCCAGGAGAGCAGCCCGCCGCGCAGCCGGTCGGAGCGCAGCGCCGGTGCGAGGTGACGGGTCTCCACCGCGGACAGCCGGCGCGGCGCGGGCAGGGTGGCCCGTGCGGTGCGCGCCGCGAGACGCAGGGTGTCCCCGGCCCGGAACCCGGCCCACGCCAGCGCGCCCTGGCCGCGGGAGACCAGCGGGGTGAGCGGCAGCACGAACGGCTGGGCGCGCACCAGGTGGGGTGCCGTGCGCTCCATCAGCACCCCGCGTTCCACCGCGCTCTCGTGCGCGACGTCGAGCTGGCCGGAGGCGAGGTAGCGCAGTCCGCCGTGGATGAGCTTGGAGCTCCAGCGGGAGGTGCCGAAGGCCAGGTCGTGGGCGTCCACGGCGACGACGCCCAGTCCCCGGGCGGCGGCGTCCAGCGCGGCACCGGCACCGGTCGCGCCGAGACCGACGACCAGGACGTCCACCACGGGGCCGCCGACGGTGTCGGCCACCTCGCGCGAGCGCCGCGCGGCGGACAGGGAGGCCCCGGTGGCGGGGCGGCTGGTGGGGCTCATGGTGCGAGGGTCCTCTCCAGGATGGTGCGCAGCTCCGCGAGGAGGGCGGCGGGGGTCAGCTCGGCGTCGTCCTCGTCGGCCATGGTCCGCAGCGACAGGGCGAAGGACTGCACCACCAGCAGCACCGACCGCGCCTGCCGCCCGGTGTGCGTCCGGCGGACCGAACCGTCGGCGTGGCCCTCCTCCAGCGAGTCGGCAAGCAGTTCCAGCAGGGCCTCCTGGCTCGCCCCGCGCCGGTCGAGGACGTAGGGCAGGAGCAGCTCCGGATCGACGTCGACGATCTTGCGGAAGAGAGGGTGGGCGCGGAACGCCGCCACCCCCGCCACCAGGCCCTCGACCATCCGCGAGCGGGCGTCGGTGTCCTGCCCGGGTTCCGTAACGGCGCCGGTGGCCACCGCGATCCACTCGCGGGTCATCAGGTCGCCGACCAGGGACCGCACGTCCGGCCAGCGCCGGTACAGCGTCATCCGGGAGACGCCGGCGCGGCGGGCGACGTCGGTCATCGTCGTGCGCCGCACCCCGACGGCCAGCACGCAGTCGCGCACGGCGTCCAGCACCGTGTCGCTGTCGGAGGGGGTCTGCCTGGTCGGATGGTTGTGACGGTTGGGCGTCATGTGTAACAGTGTAACGCCCAGCGGGGCGGTGCGGACGGCATCCCTCGAAGCGACCGTGAGGACGACAGGCAATGGACATGCTGTGGAACGGCTGGGGCGACCCGGCCCGGGCGACGCCGCTGCCCGACACGGTGACCGGGCTGCTGCGCGAACTGCTCGGCGTCACCCCCCGCGCCGCCGCCCCCCTCCCGCTGGAGGAGATCGGGGTACCCGCCCCGCCGCTGGACGCGGACGCCCGCCGCGCGCTGGAGGCCGCCGTCGGACAGCGCGCGCGGGACGTGCGCACGGACGCGGAGAGCCGCATCCGGCACACCCGCGGCAAGTCCACCCCCGACCTGCTGCGGATGCGCGCCGGCGACGTCACCGACACCCCGGCCGCCGTCGTCCTCCCGGACGGCCACGACGAGGTGCTCGCCGTGCTGGCCGCCTGCGCGGAACACGGCCTGGCCCTCGTCCCCTTCGGCGGCGGCACCTCCGTCGTCGGCGGCCTCGCCCCCGGCCGCGAGGGCGCGTTCGTCGCCCTCGACCTGCGCCGCATGAACCGCCTGCTCGACCTCGACGAGGTCTCCCGCACGGCGACCCTCCAGCCCGGCCTGCGCGCCCCCGAGGCCGAGGCGCTGCTGGCCGAGCACGGGTACACGCTCGGCCACTTCCCCCAGTCCTACGAGTGGGCCACCGTCGGCGGCTTCGCCGCGACCCGCTCCAGCGGACAGGCCTCCGCCGGCTACGGCCGCTTCGACGAGATGGTCCTCGGCCTCACCCTCGCCACCCCCCGGGGCACGCTCGACACCGGCCGCGCACCGCGCTCGGCCGCCGGACCCGACCTGCGCCAGCTCGTCCTGGGCTCGGAGGGCGCCTTCGGCGTCATCACCTCCGTCACCGTGCGCGTACGGCCCGCTCCGGAGGTCCGCCGCTACGAGGGCTGGCGCTTCGCCTCCTTCGACGAGGGCACCGCCGCCCTGCGCCGCCTCGCCCAGGACGGTCCGCGCCCCACGGTGCTGCGGCTGTCCGACGAGACCGAGACCCTGATCGGCCTCGCCCAGCCCGACGCCGTCGGCGCCTCCCTGGAGCGCCAGGACGCCGGATGCCTGGCGGTCGTCGGCTTCGAGGGCACCGGGGAGGACACCGCGCACCGCCGCGAGGGCGCCGCCGAGATCCTGCGCGAGAGCGGCGGCACCTTCGCGGGGGAGGAGCCGGGGGAGCGCTGGGCCCACGGCCGCTACTCGGCGCCGTACCTGCGCGACGCGCTGCTCGACGCCGGGGCGCTCGCCGAGACCCTGGAGACGGCGGCCCTCTGGTCCCGCCTCCCCGCCCTGTACGCCGCCGTCCGCGAGGCGCTCACCGCCACCCTCACCGCTGCGGGCACCCCGCCCCTGGTCATGTGCCACATCTCGCACGTCTACGAGAACGGCGCCTCGCTGTACTTCACGGTCGTCTCCGCCCAGGGGGAGGACGCCGTGGCGCACTGGACCCGGGCCAAGCACGCCGCCAACGACGCCATCCTCGCCGCGGGCGGCACCATCACCCACCACCACGCCGTGGGCACCGACCACCGCGACTGGTACGTCCGGGAGGCGGGCCCCCTCGGCGTCGAGGCCCTGCGCGCCGTCAAGCGGAGCCTGGACCCCGCCGGACTGCTCAGCCCGGGCGTCCTGCTGCCGGCGGACTGACCCCGCCGAACGGCACGCTCCCACCCCGTGAGACAACAGTCGGCACCACCCGTCAGCCCGGAGGCACACCGATGCGACAGTTCACCGCCGTCGTCAACCCCACCGCGGGCGGCGCCACCTCGGCCGCCGCGCTCCTCGGGGTGGCCCGCCTGCTGCGCGAGGCGGGGGCCGGGCTGGAGACCGAGTACAGCCACAGCCTCGCCCACGCCCGCGAACTCGCCCGGCGGGCGGGGGAGCGGGGCCGGGTGGTGCTCGCCGTCGGCGGCGACGGCATGGCGGGCGGGATCGGCGGCGCCCTCAGCGGCACCGGCACCGTGCTCGGGCTGGTCCCGGCCGGGCGCGGCAACGACTTCGCCCGTGCCCTGGAGCTGCCCACGGGAGGGCCCGGACTGGCCGAGGTGCTGCTGCACGGCGAACCCCGCCCGGTCGACACCGTCGAGGTCACCTCCGCCGTCCACGACCGCACCGTCGTCCTCGGCAGCGTGTACGCCGGTGTCGACGCGCTCGCCAACCGGCACGCCAACCACGCGCGGCTGCTGCGCGGAGCCGCCTCCTACTACGCGGGGGCCGTGCGGGCCGTGGCGGGCTGGCGTGCGGCGGGCTACCGGGTCACGGTCGACGGCGAGGAGCACGCCTTCAGCGGCTACACGGTGGTGGCGGCCAACTCCGGCTACTACGGTTTCAACCGCCTCGTCGCCCCCTCCGCCCGGGTGGACGACGGTCTGCTGGACGTGGTGATGATCGCCGACGCCCCGCGACGGCTGTTCTTCGCCCTGATGAACGAACTCTCCACGGGCGCCCACGTCCACCGGCCCCAGGTACGCGTCCTGCGCGGCCGGGAGGTCCGCATCGAGGCGGACCGGGCGATACCCTACGGCGCCGACGGCGAGGTCGAGGCCGTCGTACCCGTCACCGCGAAGGTGCTGCCCGGAGCGCTGCGCGTCCTGTGCTGAACACACCGCGGGGCCGGGCGCCCAGGTCGGCGCCCGGCCCCACGGCCCGGTGGATCAGCCCCGCGGCGTGGTGAAGCGTTCCCACACCCGGTGCGAGCCCATCAGCTCCGTCACCCGTTCCAGGGCGGCGGTGCCGGAGTCGGCGACGATCACACCCGGGGCGTCGGCGGGCACCCCCGACGCCTCCAGCGCCGGCGTGCCACCGGCCCAGACGCCGATCGCCTTGCCGTGCCGGAACGCCTCCGACAGCAGCAGGCTCACCCGCGGGTCGACCGTCCCCGGCCCCGCGGGCGCCGGCCCGGCCTTGTAGTCGCGCGGCGTGTACGCGTCGCCGCCCATGTCGGGCGTCCCCGCGATCAGCACCGCGTCGAACTCGACCGACCGCGCGGTGACATAGCTGCGCTGCACGGTCAGCGCGGCGTCGCCGGAGCCCAGGGTGCCGCCGGTCGGCGCCACGACCAGCGGCACCATCCCGGCGTTCAGCACGGCCTCCCGTACCGCGCCCACGCCCTCCAGGTCCGCCCCGCCGGTCACGATGCCGACGACCCTGCCGTCCAGCGGCCAGACGCCGCCCACCTGGGACAGCGCCGGGCTGGGCTCGACCTCGGCCAGCGGGACCGTCGGTTCCGGGGCGGGCAGGCCGAGGCCCTCGGCGACCCCCGCGCACAGCTCGGGGTCGATGTTGGCCAGGACCTGGAGCGTGCGCTCCCGGATCGCCTGCTCGTAGCACTTGCCCAGCTCGAAGGTGTAGGCGCCGATGATGTGCTCGCGCTCCACCGGGCTCATGCTCAGCCAGAAGCGGCGCGGCTGGCTGAAGTGGTCCGCGAACGACTCGGAGGCCTCGCGGACCTTGCGCCCCTCCGGCACCCGCACCGGGGCCTCGACGAACGCGCTGGTGTCCGCGCCCGCGGTGAACGGGCAGCCGCCGTCCAGGGAGTTGGGCCGGTACGGCGCCACGCCCCGGTGCACGGCGCTCTGGTGCATGCCGTCACGCAGCATGTCGTTGACCGGCGCCTGCGGCCGGTTGATCGGCAGCTGCGGGAAGTTGGGACCGCCCAGCCGCGTGATCTGCGTGTCCAGGTACGAGAACAGCCGCCCCGCGAGCAGCGGGTCGTCGGTGACGTCGATACCGGGCACCAGGTGACCGACGTGGAAGGCGACCTGCTCGGTCTCGGCGAAGAAGTTGGACGGGTTGCGGTTCAGGGTCAGCAGCCCGACCGGCTGCACCGGCGCCAGCTCCTCCGGCACGAAGTTGGTCGGGTCCAGCAGGTCGATGCCCTCGAAGGTCTGCTCCGGGTTGTCCGGGAAGGTCTGGATGCCCAGCTCCCACTGCGGGTACGCGCCCGCCTCGATCGCGTCCGCGAGGTCCCGGCGGTGGAAGTCCGGGTCGACGCCGTTGATCAGCTGCGCCTCGTCCCACACCAGGGAGTGCACACCCAGCTTCGGCTTCCAGTGGAACTTCACCAGCGTCGTGGCGCCCTCCGCGTTCACCAGCCGGAAGGTGTGGACGCCGAAGCCCTCCATCATCCGGAACGAGCGCGGGATACCCCGGTCGCCCATGAAGAAGATGGTGTGGTTCGTCGCCTCGGTGTGCAGCGAGACGAAGTCCCAGAAGGTGTCGTGCGCGCTCTGCGCCTGCGGGATCTCCCGGTCCGGGTGCGGCTTCGCCGCGTGCACCACGTCCGGGAACTTGATGGCGTCCTGGATGAAGAAGACCGGGATGTTGTTGCCGACCAGGTCGAAGACGCCCTCACTGGTGTAGAACTTCGTCGCGAACCCCCGGGTGTCCCGCACGGTGTCCGACGAACCGCGCGAGCCGACCACCGTGGAGAACCGGGTGAACACCGGCGTCTCCACGTCCGCGGCCAGGAACCCGGCCTTGGTCACCGAGGCCGCCGTGCCGTAGCTCTGGAAGACCCCGTGGGCGCCCGCGCCCCGCGCGTGGACCACGCGCTCCGGGATGCGCTCGTGGTCGAAGTGCATGACCTTCTCGCGCAGGTGGTGGTCCTGGAGCAGCACGGGACCGCGCGGCCCGGCCTTCAGCGAGTGGTCGGTGTCGTACAGCCGGGTCCCCTGGGCGTTCGTCAGGTAGCTGCCGGACTGCGCCACCCGGGCCTGGTCGGCGCCCGTGGGCTGACCGGTCGGGGACACGGTGTCCGGACCGGTCTGGTCCGGCTTCGGAGGCAGCGGCTCGCGGGGCTCGGTGGGTTCGGCGGCGGAGGGCGACTCGGGGCCTGGCCTGCCGGGGATCCCGTCCGGCGGCCCGCCGGCCTCGCCGTGCAGGCCCTCGGTCACCTTGCGGGCTACTCGCTTGAGGGGGTTGGCCTCGCTCATCGGCCTTTCTCCGTTTCTGGGCGGGCCGCTGCCCGCGCCCGGTCGTGTTCGCGTACCGACTGCCGTGGTGGGCCGTGACCGCGTACCCAGCCTTCGGGAGTCGAGGCATGGGCGCGGGGGAACGGAGGTGGCGGGCTCAGGTGATGGTCTGACCGTCGTGGATGCCGCCCCGGCAGAGCTTCGTGAAAGTGCCGGTGCCGTCCCCGTCCGCCGAGATGATGGTCACTCCGCCGCCCCGGAGGCACTCGCTCGCCGTCACGTCGCTCGCCACGCTCGGGGCGCGCGGCGCCGAGGCCTCTGCGCCGGTGGCGCCCAGGACCGACAGGGCCAGGGCCGCGACGACGGTGCACGACGACTTGCGCATGGGGACGGCTCCTTCTCACCGGTGCCGTCCCAGCGTCACCGGCCCGGCCGCGGCACGCCACCGGGGGAGCGCGCACGGGGGAGCGCACACGGCGAAGGGCCCCGGCCGCCGCCGCGGCCGGAGCCCTCGAAGCACCGGACAGGCCCTAACCTTCCGTGTGCGTCACCGCCACCGGTTCGAACGACACCCTGGTGCGGGCGCCGTCGGCCGTCCAGACGACCTCCACGCCGTCCTCACCGGGCAGCACCTCGGCGACGGCCCCATCGGCCGGGACGCTCGCCGGCGCACCGGTGAGCGCGGCCAGGGCGACGTGCACCGAGGTGCCGCCCGCCGTGCCGGACAGCCGGGGCAGCTCCGCCCACGGCACGTACGCCGTGCCCTGCGGGGCGCGCACGGTCTGCGCCTCGGGCTCCCAGCCGTGCAGCCCGTCCAGCGTGGAGGTCAGTGGCTCCTCGGGACCGGTGGCCCACCCGGTGTGGGTGACCCGGGCCCCGGCCGGCGCCCCGACCACCCGGTGCACCCGCAGTTCGTACGGCCCCCGGGCCACCGTGACGCTCTCCACCCGCAGCCCCGGCACCATCGGCGGCCCGGACACGAAGACGGGCCGGTGCCAGGACGCCGCCCAGCCCCAGCCGTCACCGCCGCCCGCCCCCAGCGGATGGACACGGCGCCGCACACTCGACCGGCCGTTCACCTCGACCGACAGATGATTGTCCGCGACGTTCTCCCGCGCCGTGGGACCGGTCCGGGTCGAGTAGGCCTGCCGGCCGTAGTACGGATCGTCCTCGGCCGCCGACTCGCCCTCGTGCGGGCGGACATGGTCGCTGCCGTGGTTGTGCAGCCGTACGATCCCGTCGGCGCGGGTCGCCTGCACCAGCAGTCCCGGCGCGGACAGGGCCAGCACGCGGTCGGCCTCCTCCACCGGCGCCGGCTCCTCCGGCGCCGCCCACAGCGGGTGGTCCGCGGGAGCGAGCAGCGACACGAACGCCTTCGACGCCCAGTACGGGGAGGCCGGACCCGAGTACGGTTGCAGGGTCGCCTCGTGCGGGCCGTACCAGCCGAGGCTCAGCACCCCCTCGTCGGTCAGCGCCCCCCGGTCCACGAAGTACCGCAGGCTGCCGCTGACCAGTCGCCGCGAGGCACCCGGCGTCAGCGGGGTGTGCCCGGTCAGCGCGCCCAGGCCGACGGCCGCCGACGCGGCGAAACGGTAGGTGAGCGAGCGCCCGAAGTGCACCGGCGCCCCGTCGGAGCCGAACATCAGCGCGAAGCCGTCCAGGTGGGCGCGCAGCCGGTCCCCGTACCGGGCGAGGGCGTCGGTGTCGCCGCCGAGGTGTGCGTCGAGCACCGGGTAGAGGTGCAGCGCCCAGCCGTTGTAGTGGTCGAAGGCGCGTCCGTCCCCGTCGGCGTACCAGCCCTCGCCCCGGTACCAGCCCTCCATCAGCTCCAGCGCCCGGTGCCGCGCCGCGGCCGTCTCGGCGTCGCCGCGGCCGACCGACTCCAGGAACCCCGCGACCGTGTACGGGAACAGGTACCAGTTGTTGGGCGCCGGGACGTGCCGCAGCGCCCCGCGCAGCCACTCCTCCACCCGGTCCTGGACGCCGGAGTCGAGGTGCTTCCACAGCCACGGCGCGGTCAGCCGCAGCCCCAGTGCCACCGAGGCGGACTCGACCATGGGCTGGCCCTGCACGTCGTGGTCGAGGATCAGCGGCCACGACTCGGTGTCGTCCCGGCCGGGGGTGCGGGTGCCGGAGGCGAGGCCCTCGGCGTAGCGGTCCAGCCAGCCGTGCGGGTCCGCGCCGTCCGCGCCCGCGACGCGGAAGCCCGCCGCGAGGAAGGTCCGCGCGAAGCCCTCCAGGCCGTCGGAGCGCACCCCCGAGCGCGAGGGCCGCCCCGGCAGGTCGAGCAGGGCGCGGCCCGGGGTGCTCCAGCGCCACGCGGCCCACAGCAGCCCGTCCGCGACGGCCTCCCAGTGGGCCCGGGTATAACCGGTGTACGGGCTGGACGCACGGTCCTCGGTGGGCAGTTCGAACGGGATGCTCATGCCAGGAACGCCAGCCTTTCGCGTCGTACGGGGTGGAGGAAGCCGGAACCGGACGCCCAGCGGGTCGTCTCGGCGAGGGCGAGGTCGGCCAGCCGGCGCCACTCGTTGCCCTCGGAACCGGCGAGGTGCGGGGTGATCAGGGCGTGCTCGCAGTCCCACAGCGGGTGCTCCGGCGGCAGCGCCTCGGGGTCGGTGACGTCCAGGACGGCGCGGATGCGGCCCGCCAGCGCGGCGTCGGTGAGCGCGTCCTGGTCGATCACCGCGCCCCGCGAGGTGTTGATCAGCACCGCGTCGGCCGGCATCGCCTCGATCAGCGGACGGCTCACCAGACCGCGGGTGGTGGGCAGCAGCGGGGTGTGCACGCTGACGGTGTCGCAGCGCGCGAACAGCTCCGGCAGCCCCACGTTCTCGACGCCCAGCTCGGCGGCCTCGGCGTCGGTCACGTACGGGTCGTGCAGGAGGACCTCGATGTCGTGCGGCCGCAGCAGTTCGACGACCCGGCGGCCGATCAGCGACGCCGACAGGATCCCCACCGTCCGGCGGTAGTTGCCGACGCCGCGCGGGGTGCGCAGCCAGTTCCCGCGCACCCGGGAGGCCCGGTAGTCGCGGGCCCGCTCCAGCACCCGCTTGCCGCTCAGCAGGATCATGCCGAGGGTGTACTCGGCCACCGGCAGCGCGTTGGCGGCGGCGGCCGAGGAGACCTCGACGCCCCGCTCCCAGCACGCGTCGGTGACATGTCCGCGGACACTGCCCGCCGTGTGCACCACGGCCCGCAGCCGGGGCGCCGACCGCAGCACCTGAGCGTCCAGTGGCGGACAGCCCCACCCGGTGACCAGCAGCTCCACGTCCGCCAGTACGGATCTCGCCCGCGCCGTGGACAGGTCGTCGAGCACCGGGAACGGCGCGAGGTCGCAGACCCGGCGGAAGGCGGCGAGGGACTGGGGGTCCAGGACGGCCGAGGCGGCGTCCGGGGACATGGCCACGGCGGCACGGGGCCGGTGGCCGGGTCCGGGGGCGTGCACGGTCACTTGACGGCTCCGGCGGTCAGGCCGCTGCGCCAGAATCGCTGGAGCAGCACGAAGGCGAGGATGAGCGGCAGCACGGCGAGCAGCGAGCCCATGATCACCACGGGGTAGTACTCGGGCGACACGGACGCCGAGCTGTTCCACTGGTACAGGCCGAGACTGACGGGATACAGGTCCTGGTCGGACAGCATCACCATGGGCAGGAAGAAGTTGTTCCAGATGGCGGTGAGCTGGAAGAGGAAGACGGTGATCAGACCGGGCCCGAGCATCCTGAACGCCACCCGGGCGTACGTGGTCAGCTCCCCGGCCCCGTCCACGCGCGCCGCCTCCAGCACCTCGTCGGGCACGTAGCCGCGCGCGAAGATCCGGCCGAGGTAGACGCCGAAGGGGTTGAACAGCACCGGGATGAACACCGCCCAGAAGGTGTTGACCAGGCCGGCCTCGGAGGCCATCAGGTACAGCGGCAGCGCGAGCACCGTCTGCGGCACCATCACCGCCGCGAGGACCAGGCCGAACAGCTTCTCCTTGTGCCGGAAGCGGTACTTGTCGAAGGCGTAGCCGCAGGCCACGCTCACCAGCGCGCCGACGGCGGCGCCGATCACCGCGTACAGCAGGCTGTTGACGTACCAGCGGCCGTACAGCCCGCCGTCCATGGCGAACAGGTCCTTCAGGTTCTGCAGGAGCGAGAAGTCGCTCAGGGAGAGCAGGTCGCTGCTGAACAGGGCGTCGCGGTTCTTGGTCGAGGCGAGCACCAGCCACAGCACCGGCAGCAGGGTGTAGAGGACGGAGACGGCGACGACCACGTTGACGGTGGCACGGCCCAGCAGCTTCGGGCGGAGCAGTGAGCTGTCGGTGGCGCTCATCGGGCCTCCTCGGAGTCGGCGCGGCTGGTGAAGCGGGTGACGCCGTAGGACAGTGCGATGGTGCACACCAGCAGGACCACTGAGGCGGCCGCCGCGAGGCTGTAGTTGTTGCGGGTGAAGGCCGCGTCGTAGATGTACATGCTGGGCGAGAAGCGCGAGTTGATCATCGGGGAGGACTGGCTGAGCAGCATCGGCTCGGTGAACAGCTGGAGCGCCCAGATCAGGGTGAAGATGGCGACCATGACGATCGAGGCACGTACCAGCGGCGTCTTGACCTGGAGGGCCGTGCGCACCGGGCCGGCGCCGTCGACGACGGACGCCTCGATGACCTCGCGGGGCACGGCCTGGAGGGCGGCGTAGAAGACCACCATGTTGTAGCCGAGGTTGCTCCACAGGGCGATGTTCACGATGGACGGGATCACGGTGTGCACGCCGAGGAAGTCGATCGTGATGTCACCCTTGGCGAACAGCTCGATCACCGGGCTGATGCCGGGCGTGTACAGGTACAGCCAGATCAGTGCCGCGATGATGCCGGGCACCGCGTGCGGCAGGAACAGGCCGAGTTGGGCGAGGCCGCGCAGCCGCACCACGCCCGAGTCGAGGAGCAGGGCGAGGGCGAGCGCGCCGACGACCATCAGGGGGATGTAGATCAGGCAGTACAGGGCGACCGTGCCGAGCCCGCCGAGGAAGGTGGGGTCGGTGAGGACGGCCGCGTAGGAGCGCAGCCCGACGAAGACCTGGCGCTCCGGGCCGAAGCCGAGGCCGGGCTGGTCGTCGCTGAAGAAGCTGAGGTAGACGGCGGTGCCGACGGGGATCAGGAAGACGGTGACCAGCAGGGCGAAGAACGGCGTCATGAGGACGCCGGCGGCGGTCAGCTGACGGCGTTTGGCCGCTCTGCGGGCCCGCAGGCCCGAGTCCGAGGGCGCTGGGGAGGCGGCGCGGGCCGTGCCGGCCGGCACCCGTGGGTGGGTGGTCGTGGTCATGGGTGTGTCACCTGCCTTTCGTCGGCTCAGGTGCTGTGCTGGGTGGTGGACAGGCCGAGGGCCTTGAGGTCGGGCATGGTGCCCTCCTGCGCGGTGCGCAGCGACTCGACGAGGCTGCCCTGGCCGCCGCCGACCCGGGCGAAGGAGTCCTGCATGACCTTCTGGGTGGCGCTCATCCGCGGGCCCCAGAGCCACTGGTCGCCGATCTTCTCGGCCTCCCGCTCGAACAGGCCGTAGATGTCCTGGCCGCCGTAGTACGTGCGGTCGAAGGCGTCGCGGCCCACCGCGACCAGGCCGGGCGCGGCCGGGTACTGGCTGCTGGTGCCGCTGGAGAGCCGGGCGCGCAGGGCGTCGGGGTGGGAGACCTGCCACTCGATGAACTCCATCGCGGCCTCCGGGTGCTCGCTGTCCTCGGTGACCGCGAAGGTCGAGCCGCCGTGCGTACCGGTCGAGGGGGCGGCGGTGTCCCACTGGGGCATGGGGGCGATCCGCCACTGGCCCTTCTGCCCGGGACGCGCGTTCATCTGGGCACCGGCGTCCCAGGCGCCGGTGAGCCGGGTGAGGACCAGTCCGTTGCCGATCTGCGCGTCGGACTGTCTGCTCTCGACGGCGTTCACGAAGACGTCGTCCCGGTCGATCAGCCCCTGCCAGTACTCCGCGACCCGCCGGGAGGGCGCGTCGGCGAGGGAGACGTTCCAGGCACCCTTGGAGGTGTCGAACCACTGGGCGCCCGCCTGCCAGGCGTAGCAGGCGAACTGCGTCATCCCGTCGGTCGGGAAGAGCACCAGCCTGCGGTCGGCGGCCTTGCGGCGCACCGTCGCGGCCTGCTCGGCGAACTCGTCCCAGGTACCGGCGACTTGGAGCCCGTAGTGGTCGAACAGGTCGGCGCGGTAGTGCATCACCATGGGTTCGACGTCCAGCGGCACGGCGAACACCCGGCGCTCGAACGTGGTCAGGCCGAGCGCCTGCGGCAGCAGCTTGCGGCGCAGACCGTCACTGACCAGGTCGGTGATGTCGCGGGCGACACCGTCGATGGCGAACCCCGGGACCTGCGGATACTCGAGGGTGGCGACGTCGGGCGCGTTGCCCGCCCGGGCGGCGTTGCTGAGCTTGGCGTAGCCGCCCTGCCCGCCGGAGGGGATCTGCTGGAACTCCACCTGGATGGTGCGGTGGGTGCGGTTGAACGCGTCGACCACTTCCTGGCTGCCGCGCAGGGCGGACCAGAAGGTGATGCGGGTGGTGGTGCCCGTGCGGGCCGACGATGCGCCGTTCCCCCCGCTGCAGGCGCTCGCGGCTCCTGCAAGGGGTAGGGCGGTCATCGCGGCGAGCACGGAGCGACGGCTGGGTCGTCCGGGCATGGCGCCTCCGCGGCTCCTGCGGGTCCGCGCGGGTGCGGACACGACTCTTCGAGACACCGGCATCCTGAACGCCCCGCTTCAAACGGTCAATAGATCGATCAGAAGAAAATGAAACGCTCAAACGCTCATTCGTCGAGCGGTTCGACCGACCGGTCCGTCGAACCCCGCACCATCAGCCGCGGCAGCAGCTCGACCCGACGGCCCGGCCGCCGGCCGCCGGGTGCCTCGGTCAGCCGCTGGAGCAGCAGTTCCGCAGCCGTGTGACCGACCTCGGCCTTCGGCGGCGACACGGCCGTCAGCGGGGGCGCGGCGAGACCGGCCACGACGTCGTCGTACGCGACCACCGAGCAGTCCTCCGGCACCCGCACCCCCTCCTCCGCGAGCCGCTGGACGACCATCAGCGCGTCCACGTCACCGTGCAGCACCATCGCGGTCGCACCCACCTTGCGCATCAGCGCCGGCGGTTCGGCCGTCTCGTCCGCCGAGTACGGTCCGTCGGCCCCGGCCTCCGGCGCGACCAGCGTCCACGCCCACCGCTCCACCAGGGGATGCGCCCCGGCGATCTCCGTGAAGGCGGCACGCAGCGAACGGGCGGTGGGGCTGTCGTGCCGGGTGGCGACCACGATCCGCCGGTGCCCGAGACCCACCAGGTGCTCCACCGCCAGGTGCGCGCCGTACCAGTGGTCGGAGCAGACCGAGTCCAGGGCGTGCAGCGCGCTGCCGCGCCACGGGCGGCGCTCCATCAGCACCGTCGGCACCCCGGTCCCGGCCAGCCACTCGTGGTCGGCCTCCTCGTCGGCCCGGCCGCGCCAGCGCGGTGCGATCAGCAGCCCGTCCGCCCCGTCCGCCAGCGCCCGCTCCACCAGGGGGCGTTCGGCGCCGGACGCCTGCGGCGCGAGGTGCAGGGCCATGCGCACCCCCGCCCGCTCCAGGACCGTCCGGGCCCCGTGCAGGGTCTCGGTCAGGTACGAGTGCCGTACGGGCACCACCACGGCCACCCGGTCCCCGGCCGCCGGGACCGCCTCGGGGGCGCTCTCCCGGGCCGGCAGCGTCGACCGCACGACACCGTGCCCGCGGCTCAGCCTGCCCTCGCGCGTCAGCTCCTCGACGTCCCGGCGCACGGTGACCACCGAGACCTGCAACTCGTCGGCGAGGTCACGCACCCGCGCGGTACCGCGCGCCTGGACCGCCGCCAGTATCCGCTGGCGCCTGAGATCGACCGGCTCCCGCATCAGGTCTCCCCACCCGAGAATGTTCGTTTGAGCGATTCCGCGCCATCATAACGATCGCTCGCACCGGGTGCCGGAGTCCCTACGGTTCCGGGTCGGCGAGGAGGGGGCCGAGCGGGCCCAGGTCGAGGTTCAGGTCGGAGCGGCTCAGGCCGTGCTGGGCGCACAGGTCGTCCATGCGCTCGTCGAGCAGCATGAGCGCCGTGCCGAGCCGGTCCTCCTGCTCCGCGCTCAGCGTCCCCTCGTCGAAGCGGCGCACGGCCTGGCGTTCCATGAGCTGGCGCAGCAGTTCCACCACGGTGAGGACCAGCGCGGCCAGGTCGTTCGCCACCCGCTCGGGATCCAGGTCGAGGGCATGGGCGGCACGGTCCCGGGGCGCGGTCACAGCGGCCCGCTGTCCGGCCAGGGGGCGGGCACCCGCTCGTTCACCGACGACAGCAGCGCGTGCAGGGAGATCCGCACCAGGGGCACGTCCGCGACGGCCAGGACCAGATCGCCGCTGACCACGACCCCGGTCGCCAGCACCCGGTCCAGCAGGTCGACCAGGGGCACGCCGACCGGTGCGTACGGCTCGGGGCCGCCCCAGGGCACGGGAGCGGGACCCGGGGTACGGGCGTCCGGAACGGTCATGAAGGGGCCTCCTGGTCCTGGCCCGGCCGCGGGTCCTCGTCCCAGCGGGCGAAGGAGTACGGGATCCACGGGCCCGAGGCCTCCACCCGCACGCCCGGATGCGGCCGGCCGGCGGTGAAACGCGCCAGGGCGGCGGTGAAGTCGGCGCGCCGCGCGTCCTCCACCAGGTAGGCGACGTTGAGCAGTTGCGGGGCGCGGCGGCCCGTCAGCCGCTCGCTCTGCGGGCGGTGCCGCGTCGCGGCGACCGCGTGGGACCGCAGTGCCGCGTCGACGGCCTCCGCCTCGGCCAGCGCCCTGCCGTGCGCACCCTGCCGCTCCCGCCGCCGTGCGCTGGCCCGGCTGAGGTAGGCACGGCCACCGCTGCCCGGCCCGGCGGGGCCACCGGTGTCCGCGGGGGCCCCGGGCCCGGCCTCGGCGGCATGTACCTTCACCGCCCATTCCGTACGGTCCCGGAGACGGTCGAGCAGGGTGTCCAGCACCGGCCGCCGGGCGGCCACCGCCCGCTCCGCGGTCCGGTCGCCGCGGTACAGGGTCGCCATCGGCAGCGGCACGACGGGGCCCCGCCCGGCCGCGGCCTCGACGCCCCGGTGATGGGCGCGGGCGCAGCGCTCCAGGTCCTCGGGCCGGTTGAGACGCTCGGTCAGCGCCTCCTCGCCGAACAGGGCGGCGGGGACGTCCTGCACGACCAGGCACAGGTCGCCCGCGCGCAGCACGCGCAGCGCGCCGCCCTCCTCGTGCCCCCTCGCCGCCGCCAGCCCGGCGGGGTCCGGCGGGGTCCGGGTGACGGCGAACGCGCACACCAGTGCGGGGGCCGCCGGTCCGGCGGCGGACGCGCTCATCGCACCGCTCCCGTCGTCTCCCCGGCCGCCCCCTCCAGGGCGTCCAGCCGCTCCCGCAGCCGCGCGTTCTCCTCGGCGAGCGCGTCCCGCGCGGCCCGGGACGACAGCGCGGGGTCGGTCTCCCACCAGTCGATGCCCGCCTTCTTCGCGGTGTCCACGGAGGCGATGAACAACCGCAGCCTGATCGTCAGCAGCTCGATGTCGAGCAGATCGATCTTGATGTCGCCGGCGATGACGATGCCTTTGTCGAGGACGCGTTCGAGGAGGTCGGCGAGGCTCCCGGAGGGCGGCCCGTAGGGCTCGGTCTCCTCGCCCGGATACCGGTGGTCGAGGTCGGTCACCGCGTACTCCCCGCGGCGGCGTCGTCAGCGACGCGGGCGGGCACGTTCGTCGTCCTCGTCGTCGGCCTCGTACGCGTCGTCGTTCTCGTACTCGCCGTCGTCCTCGTCCGCATACGGTTCCTCCTCCCCGTCCGGCACCTCCCCGTCCGACTCCTCCTCGTCGTACTCACCTTCCTCGTCGTCCTCGTACTCGTCCGCCGCGTCCTCGTCCTCCTCCAGCGCCTCCTCGTGGCTCTTGACGACCTCTCCGTCGCGGATCTCGCCGCGCCAGCCCTCGATCTCCTCGGCGTCCGTCATGGTCACGTGCCGCGCGAAGTGCTTCAGATCCAGCCGCAGCCGCCGGCCCTGGGCGCGCCAGAGGTTGCCGGTCTTCTCGAAGAAGCCCGCCGGGTAGTACTCGACGACCACGACGACGCGGGTCAGCCGGGGCGCCAACTCGTGGAAGGTGACGACTCCGTTGGTACTGCCCTTGGCGCCCTCGGAGGTCCAGACGATCCGCTGGTCGGGGATCTGCTCCTGGACGGTCGCCTTCCAGCTGCGGGTCGAGAAAGCGATCTTGGCGGTCCAGTCCGAGGTCGTCTCGTCGTGGGGGCTGACGCTCTGCACGCCCTTGGTGAAGTCGCTGAAGTCCTGGAGCTGCGTCCACTGGTCGTAGACGGTGCGCAGGGGGACGCCGATGTCGACGGTCTCCATGATGTGCGTCGCCTTGACGCTGCCGCCGCTCTTGGACCCACCCGATCCGCTCTTGGACCCACCCGATCCGCTCTTGGAACCGTCGGATCCGCTCCGGGAACCACCGTTACCGGGCTCGGAACCACCGGTCCCGCCGTTGGCACCACCGCCGTCGGCCGACTCGGTCAGGCGGTCGGTCAGCGAGCCGAGCCGGTCCCCCGCCCTGCCGACGAGTCCGTGCCCCGCGGCGGACAGGTAGCCGCCCAGGGCGTCCTTGAGGTCGCCGAGGGGGGACGGTCCGCCGTCGCCCTTCCGGTCGGGGGTCATGCCCGCCCACCCCCGCGCCGGACGCCCGGACCGGCCGCCCGCTTCCCCGGCGCCGTCTTCTTGGCGGCCGTCTTCTTCGCGGCCTTCTTCGCGGGCGGCGCCGCCTTGCGCGGAGCGGCCTTCTTGGCCGTCTTCCGGGGCGGTGCCGGCGCGGGCCGCCGGTCTTCCGCCCGGTCCTCCTCGTCGAAGTAGGCGTCCTCGTCCCCGTTCTCGTCGCTGTCGTCGTCCCGGCGGTCCTCGCCGGTGAGCGCGTCGGTACGGTCGCGGAGCGTGTCCGCGAAGGTGGTGAGCCGTCGGTTCGCCGCGGCGGTGAAGGCCGCGCGTCCGGCGGTCAGCAGCTCGCCCCGGACCTGGTCGGTCAACTCCTGGAACTGCGGCGCCCGTTGCAGACTGCCCAGCCCCTGGCCGAGCACCTGGCCGGGGGAGAGGCCGACACGTCGGCCCACGAGGTAGGAGCCGACGGCGAAAGCGAGTTTGGCCTTCTTCGTGCGCCCCAGGAGATAGCCGCCCGCCACGGCAGCCGCCATGGCCGTCCTGCTGTCGTTCATAGGTGTCGTCTCCGCGCTTGATTCGTAGGGGTCGTAGGACCGGTGGACCCGGCCGGGCGTTCGAGGAGGGTGAGAAGGCGCTCCTCCTCCCGTTCGAAGGCGGCCTCGTCGATGGCGCCGTCGTCCAGGGCCCGGTTGAGTGCGGCCAGCCGCGCCTGTACGGCGCGTGGGTCGTGGGCCTGGCGCCTGGCCTCCTGGAGCAGGTGGTCGGCGATCCACGCGGTGCCGCGCACCGGTGCGAGGGGCAGCAGGAGGAGACCGCTCACGATGCCCACGCCGTCACCGGCCGGCCGGTGCCGCGGGGCGCGGGTCGACGAAGCTGTAACAGGGCAGGGGACCGGTCACACTGAGGGCCAGCCGGTCGCCGCGGTCCCGGGCCTGTTCCGCCACCGCCTCCCTGAACCGCGGTTCGTCGGCCGAGCGGAGCAGGAACGACGCGCTGAGCACCTGCTCGTCGTCGGTCGCGCCCTGGACGGTACGGACGGCGAGCGGGGCCAGCCGGTCGACGACCTCCCGGGCCGCGCGTCGCGCCTCGCGGCGCACACCGAGGGCGATCGCCTCGCCCAGCCGGACGTTGGCCTCGTAGTCCGGCCGGCGCCGGGTCCGCAGGGCCAGGGTCCGCAGCTTGTCGTCCCGGCGCACCAGATCGGCGAAGTGGCCGGGGACCACCGTCCCCTTGACGTTGAGTTCCACGCACCCCCGTACGCCGTCGAGCTGCGCCGTCAGGTGCGCCGCGTCCGAGCGCAGTTGGGAGTGCAGGACGTCGGTGCGCGGGCTGAGGACCGCGAACCGCATGGGCAGCACCGGTCCCTGTGCCGCCAGTTCGTCCAGGACGGACTGGTGGGCCAGCAGGTCACGGCGCCGGGGCCGCAGCCGCGGGGGCGCGGCCGACACCGCGGCGCACAGCCCGGACTCCGTCAGCAGCCGTACCGGGGCGCCGTCGACGCCCGCGGAACGCGGGGTGCGGACTCCGGCCGGGGTGATGCCGTAGACGTACAGGGCCTGCGGTGCGGGGGCCGCCTCGGGAGCGGATCCGGGGGCCCGGGTGGTGGCGGGCGCGGTCATCGGTCCTCCTCCTCGGTGCGCCGGCGGGGGCGGGAACGGGGGCGGTCGTCCTCGTCGCGCGGGCGCGCGGCGGGCCGGCTGCGGGGCCGCTGCGTGCTCCTGCCGCGCTCGGCGCCCGCGCGGGGACGGTCTTCCGCCTCCTCCGGCTCGTCCTCGTGTTCGTGCTCGGGCGTGAGGACGTCGCGCACCTTGTCCGTCAGGGAGCGTGCCGTCCGCCTGGCACCGGCCCGGCCCACGGTCTTGGCCATCGGGCTGCCGAACATCTCGGGAACGGTCTTGGAGCGCACGTCGTGCTCCAGGTCCAGCCGGTTGCAGGCCTCGGCGAACCGGAGGTAGGTGTCGACGCTCGCGACCACGATGCGTGCGTCCACCTTGAGGATCTCGATGCCGACGAGGGAGACGCGCACGAAGACGTCGATCACCATGCCGCGGTCGAGGATGAGTTCGAGGACGTCGTAGAGGGTTCCGGCGCGGGGCGCGCAGACGACCTCGTCGTCGTAGGTGATCATGCGGTGGTCCTTCCGGGTGCGGGCCTCACGGTCCGCTCACTGGTCCTGGGCCCCGCGCCGGTAGCGCGCGATCCTGCGGTACTGGAGCAGGTCGCCCGCCGGGTCCAGCTCGACCTCGTAGGTGGCGAGCAGACTGGTGGTGTCGGGGATGCGCGCCACCTCCAGCACGTCCACGTTGACGATCCAGCCGCCGTCCTCGCCCCGGCACACCGCGGAGACTCCTTCGAGGTGGTGCCGGATCAGCTCGGACAGCGCGTCGGCGGCGCGCCGGGCGGCGTCCCGGGCATCGCGCACGCCACGCTCGCGCGTGGCGGTGGAAGTGGTGCGGCGCCGTCGCTCGCCAGGTTCTGTCATGTGCCCACTGTGACCGTGGGACCCCGCTCCTGGCGTGCCCGGTTACCCCATCCGGGGCGGCTGGGGGCGCCGGCAGTGCAGGAAGAGGTGCGGCTCCGGCCGCGCGTCGGGGTGCGCCGGGGTGAACATCGACGCCTCCTGCGCCAGCACCTCCAGCCCGGCTTCCTCGGCCAGGGCGATCAGCTCCTGCGCGGGGAAGCTGGTCACGCGCACCGGCTGCCCCATGAAGGTGGCGTCGACGCCCTCCACGTCCAGCGGCACGGTGGCCAGGACCAGATGACCCCCGGGCCTCAGCAGCCGCACCAGTCGTCGGACGAGATCCTTCTGTTCCGCCCGGTCGAGCTGGAGCAGCGAGAAGTACACGCAGACGGCGTCGAACGACTCGTCCGCCAGCGGTACGTCACGGATGTCGGCGCACCGGAACGTGGCGGCGGGCACCTGCCGTGCGGCCAGCTCCACCATGACGGGGGAGACGTCGACGCCCAGCACCTCGTGCCCGGCGCCCGCGAGGGTCTCGGCGGTGGGCCGCCCCGTGCCGCTGCCCACGTCCAGCACCCGGCTGCCCGGCGCGAGCCGTGCCAGCAGCCACTCCAGTGACCGGCGGTGCGTCTTCGACGCGGCGAACGCCTTCTCGTACTCGACGCCCAGCGCGTCGAACGCGGCGGCCGCCCGGGGGTGTTCCTGGTCGTCGGTCACGACGGTCGGTCCCTTCGGTGCGGTGAGCCGGTGCCCCGGCATCGTTCCACCGGGAGCGAGCCGCCGACAAGGGGCCCTTCGGGCGACGCGCGCCCCGCGGGACACCCTCTAGCTGTGTTGTCCCGGGACGTTGGTGACACGCGTGCTGGGTTCTTGAAATGGGTGAGGGCCTCCAGGTTCGGTGTGGATTGCGACATCTCCACCGAGTTCAGGAGGCCCTCGTGGTCCACCGTAATGCCCCGCTGACCGAGACCGGGAGACTCCGCCTGGCCCGCTGCGTCGTCGAGGACGGATGGCCCGTGCGGCGGGCGGCCGAGCGTTTCCAGGTCAGCCACACCACCGCCAGCCGCTGGGCCCGCCGCTACCGGCAGCTCGGCGTCACCGGAATGAGCGACCGCTCCAGCCGCCCGCACCACCAGCCTCGCAGGACCGCGGCCGCCGTCGAGGAGCACGTTCTCCGGCTGCGACGCGAGCACCGGATCGGGCCGCTACGACTGGCCGTCCGATGCGGCATCGCCGCCTCGACCGCCCACCGCATCCTGGTCCGGCACGGCCTGCCGCCACTGGCCGCCCTGGACCGGGCCACCGGCGAGCCCGTCCGCCGCTACGAACGCGCCCGACCCGGCGAACTGGTCCACATCGACGTCAAGAAGCTGGGCCGGATCCCCGACGGCGGCGGCCACAAGACTCTCGGTCGGGCCGAAGGCCACCGCAGCCGGACCAACGGCGCCGGCTGGGCCTACCTGCACACCGCCCTCGACGACCACAGCCGCATCGCCTACACCGAGGACCTGCCCGACGAGACCGCCCCGACCTGCGCTGCCTTCCTCGTCCGGGCCACGGCCTACTTCGCATCCCTGGGCATCCGCATCGAACGGGTCCTGACCGACAACGCCTGGGCCTACAGCAAGAACACCTGGCGGAACACCTGCCGCGACCTGGACATCAGCCCCCGCTGGACTAGGCCCTGGCGGCCCCAGACCAACGGCAAGGTCGAACGCTTCCACCGCACCCTGCTCGACGAATGGGCCTACCAGAAGCCCTACACCTCAGACCACGAACGCAGGGAAGCGTTCACCCACTGGCTGCACTGGTACAACTACCACCGACCCCACACCGGCATCGGCGGCCACACACCCGCCAGCCGCGGCACCAACCTCTCCGAACAACACATCTAGCCGCCCCCGCCCCGTGCTGTTCCCGGCTCGGCTGTCCGGCGGTGTACGGCGGCCTTGACGCGGTCGGGCAGCACCTTGGCCGCCACCCCCTGGGCCTTGGTCTTCGCCGAGCCGGTGACCAGCTTCCCGCGGCCCTTCATGACGGCGTCGAACGCCTGCCGGGCGACCTGCGCCGGGTCGTCCTTGGGCATGGTGCCGACCTTGGTGTCCACCATGCCGGCCCGCCGGAAGAAGTCGGTCTCGGTCGGCCCCGGCATGAAGGAGGTGACCGTGACACCGGTGCCCGCGACCTCCTCCTGGAGGGCCTGAGCGAAGGACTGCACGAACGACTTCGACGCGTTGTAGACCGACTGGAACGAGCCCGGCATCGTCGCCGCGACCGAGGACGTGAACATGAGCCGCCCCACCCCGCGCGCCACCATGTCCCGCAGGAGGGGCTTGGCGAGCCGCACGGTGGCGGTCACGTCGAGGTCGATGACGGACTGGTCGTCCGCGAGGTCGGTGTCGACGAAGGCGCCGCCCTGCCCGACCCCGGCGTTGAGGGCCGCCACGTCCACCGCGAGTCCGGTGAGGGCGGCGATCAGGTGGTCCACGCCGTCGGGGTGCCTGAGGTCCGCGCGCACGGCCCGCACCCGGACGCCCGTCTCCCGCAGTCGCCGGGCGGCGTGCTCCAGCCGTTCGTCCTCGGCGTTGACCACGAGGTCGTAGCCGTGCTCGGCGAACAGGGCGGCCAGCTCGTACCCGATTCCGCTGGACGCCCCGGTGACCAGGGCGAGCGGCCTGCTGCCGTCCATGGTTCCTCCGTCCTCGGCGCACCCGCGCCGCCCCCTGAGGACCGCCGGGTGCCCCGATCCGGGCCGTCGCACCCGCACGGTCCACCACGGGGCGGACCGCTCACCGCGGACGGGCCCCGGCAAGGGCCAGGTCCACCAGCCCCCGTACGAGCGCGTCGTCCAACGGCGCCCCGCTGAGCAGCACCCGCACGAACAGCGGACCGCTGACCGCCTCGACCAGCAGCCCGGCGTCCGTGTCCGCGGCCAGCTCGCCGCGCCCGACGCCCCGCCGCACCATCACCACGGCGCGGTCGAGACGCTCGCTCCAGTAGGGGCCGCGCCGGTCCTCCAGGGTGTCGTCGTGCTCGACGCTCAGCCGCAGCAGCGCCCGGCCCTGCGGGGTGCCCAGCAGGCGGGCCAGGGCGGAGAAGAACGCCAGCAGGTCGTCCCGGACCCGCCCGGTGTCCGGGACCGGCAGCGCGGCGTCCAGCTCGGTCGTCAGCGCGTCCAGGATCAGGTTCTCCCGCGTGCCCCACCGCCGGTACACGGAGGTCTCGTGCACCCCGGCCGCGCGCGCCACGGCGCCGACCGTCGCGCCCGCCAGGCCCTGGCTCGACAGCAGCTCCACCGTGGCCGCCAGTACGGCCTGCCGCATGCGCTCCCCACGGCGGCGCAGGGGCGGGGCGGGGGGTTCCGGTGAGCTCATCGGAACAGCGTAATGCAAGTGGGCTTGCATTGGGTGTACGGTTAACGCAAGTCGACCTGCGATGGGCCGCTGGGGACCGTCCAGAGGTCGCCGCACCGAGGAGGTCCTGTCATGGCGCAGATGCTCGCCGCCCGCCTGCACGTCCCGAGCCGCACACTGCGGCTCGAAGAGGTGCCCCGCCCGCAGCCCGGCCCGGGGGAGGTGCTGGTCAAGGTCGAGGCGGCCGGCGTCTGCCTGTCCGACGTACACCTCATCGACGGCACCCTCACCCCGCTCCTCCTCCGGGGCGACACGGTCACCCTCGGCCACGAGGTCTCCGGCACCGTCGCCGGGACCGGGGCGGGCGTCACCGCCTGGTCGCCGGGGCAGCGGGTGGTGCTGCACGCCGGTGAGCGGCGGGACGGCGTCACCTACACCCGCGGCGTCGACTACGACGGCGGCTGGGCCGAGTACGCCCTCTGCGCCGCCGACGCCATGACGCCGCTGCCGGACGCCATCCCCTTCGAACAGGGCGCGATCATCCCGGACGCCGTGTCCACCCCGTGGGGCGCGATCACCGAGACCGGGGAGGTCCGGCCCGCCGAGGCGGTCGGCGTGTGGGGCGTCGGCGGCCTCGGCGTCCACGCCGTGCAACTGCTCCGGGCGATCGGCGCCTGCCCGGTCGTGGCCGTCGACCCCAGCCCCGTCGCCCGCGAACGGGCCCTGGCCGCGGGCGCCGACCTGGCCCTGGACTCCGCCGACCCGGAGTTCCGGCAGAAGGTCGGTGCGGCGACGGGCGGCGCGGGGCTCGCCGCCGCCTTCGACTTCGCGGGCGTGCCGCCGGTGCGGGAGCAGGCCGTGTCCGTCCTCGCGCCCAAGGGGCGGCTGGTCCTGGCCGGTCTGACCGACAAGCCGCTCACCGTCACGGACGGGACCCGGTTCAGCTACCTCCAACAGCGCATCCTCGGCCACTACGGCTCCGACATGCCGGTGGCCCTGCCGCAGCTCCTGCGGCTGATCCAGGGCGGACGGCTGGACTTCTCCGGTTCCGTCAGCGGGGTGCTGCCGCTCGCCGAGGCCGCCGAAGCGGTCGCCCGGCTGGAGAAGAAGGAGGGCGACCCGATCCGGCTGGTGCTGCGCCCGTGAGGTGAGGGAAAGCTGAGAATCCCAGCGGCGTGTGAACGCTCCGGCCCCCGGTTCCGTATGGAGCCGGGGGCATTTCATGCCCGAGTCCGTCACGACACAGGAGCACGCCTTGGGACACAACAGGCGCAGACGCCCGACCGGGGCGCGGCGCGCGACCTTCGGAGCGGTCGCGCTGATACTGGGGGGCAGCGGACTGGTGGCCGTGAACGTCTTCGCCTCCGCGACCGAGTCCGGCAACCCCGCCGTTCCGCTGGGCAGTTCCGGAATCGCGGCCACCGTCGACTGCCCCGATCCGACCGAGCGGCTCACGGCCGTTCCGGAGCAGGCCAGACCGACGGTGGACACCGAACTCGCCCAGCTCGACGAGCAGATCGCCGCCGCCTACCGCGGGCTTCAGGAAGCCGCCCGCGCCGCGGACGACGGCACGCTCGACGAGGGCGCGATCCTCGACCCGCTCAAGAAGGAACGCGCGGCGACGATCGAGCGCATCGCCGCCGCCATCGACCGGGCGGGCCGGCGCCCCGAGGGCCTGGACGCCCTGGCCGAGTGCACCCTGCGCCGCACCGAGGTCGCGTCGGCGGACGCGGGGAGCGGCAGCCCGGCCCAGCAGGGGCAGGAGCAGGGACAAGGCCAAGGCCAGGAGCGGGAAGAGGGCCAGGAGCAGGGGCGCCAGGACGACGGGGGCGAGGCGCCCGGTGACGGGCAGCAGCAGCCCGGCAACGGCGGACAGGCCGGCAACGGCCCCGTGGCGGCGGACTACGTCGGCATCGAATCCGTCCGGCCCAACGCCGCGCGAGCGCCCCGGCAGCAGAAGGCCTCGACCGGCTCCTTCGCCACCAGTTGCGGAGTCAACGCCGAGGGCCTGTTCAACTCGGACAACCTGATCGCCGCCCCCGGCGTGAGCAACGGCGCCCATCACTTCCACGACTACGTCGGCAACCAGGCCAACAACGCCCTGGCCAGTGACGAGAACCTGGCCGCGGGCGACACGAGCTGCGCCGACCAGGGCGACAAGTCCTCGTACTACTGGCCCGTGCTGCGGCTCCAGAACGGCTCCGACGAACAGGACGCCCAGTCGCCGGGCGGCGGCATCGAGGGCAACGCGGGCGAGATCGTCACGCCGGACGAGGTCACGCTGACGTTCCAGGGCAACGAGCGCGGCGAGGTCACGGAGATGCCGCGGCTGCTGCGCATCATCACCGGCGACGCCAAGGCGTTCGTCAACGGAAACACCAACGCGAACGCCTCCTGGAGCTGCACCGGCTTCGAGGACCGGCAGCTGAAGGACAAGTACCCGCTGTGCCCCTCGGGCAGCGACGTGGTGCGCACCTTCACCTTCCAGAGCTGCTGGGACGGCCGCAACATCGACAGCGCCAACCACCGCACCCACATGGCCTTCGCCGCCGCCGACGGCAGTTGCCCGGAGGGGTTCCGGGCCGTTCCGCGACTGGTGCAGCGGGTCGTCTACGACGTGGCCGCGCCCAGCCTGGAGGACGGCGGCCGGACCGTTCCGCTGTTCGCCGTGGACTCCTTCCCCGAGCAGCTGCACAAGCCGGTCACTGACCACAGCGACTTCATCAACGTCTTCGACGAGGACCTGATGCGCGAGATGGTCGAGTGCATCAACTCCGGTCGTGAGTGCGGTCCGGACACACCTCCGGGGCCCGGGCCTGGCCAGGGCGGGGAACAGCCCGGCGGGAACGACGGGGAGCAGCCCGGCGACGACGACGGGCAGACCGCCGAGCCCCCGGCCGAGCAGACCGCCACGGCCTCGGCCCCCGCGGACACCGGAGAGGACGGCCAGGACGGCCAGGACGGGCAGACGGGCGGGAAGGACTCCGGGAAGGCCCCGGGCCAGAACGCGAGCCAGGACGAGCGGCCACATGAGGGGCGGAACGGGCAGCAGAACGACGGGCGGACCGGCGGGGACGAGCCCGTGCCCCCGGCCGAGGGGCAGGACGCCGGCGCATCCGCGAGCGCCGAGCCCAGGGCCGCGACGACACCCGCCGACGCCCCGAACGCCCCGAACGACGTGAGCGGCAGCGGGGCCGCACCCGCACCGCAGGCGCAGGGCGGGCTCGCCGAGACGGGTTCCGGACTCGGGCTCTGGCCCGCGGCGGTCGGCGGCGTGCTCTTCGCCGGGGGCTGCGTGCTGCTGCTCCGTTCCAGGCGGCGCACGCCGTAACGGCTGCCGGAGCCGCCTGAGCGCGGGTGGGCGGGGCCGTTCCCCGCTCACCCGCCGTTTGGCTCATTCGGGATGTTGCCAATTCCCGCACCCTGGCGCAGCCTGGTCTTCGAACAGGCCTTGGGAGCGCTCCCATGCCTGTTCGCGAGTTCCTGTTCCTCGCTGTCCCCCACGCGGAAGAAGGATGCCTCATGACGTGTCATGATCGCGCCAAAGTTCAACTCGCCGGAAGGGCCCGACGGGCGACGACCCTCGTCCTCAGTACTCTGGCCGCGGTCCTGCTCACCCTGATCCCCTGGAGCGGCACCGCCGTGGCCCACGGCTCGGTCGTCGACCCCGCCTCCCGCAACTACGGCTGCTGGGAACGCTGGGGCGACGACTTCCAGAACCCGGCCATGGCCGACGAGGACCCCATGTGCTGGCAGGCGTGGCAGGACGACCCCAACGCCATGTGGAACTGGAACGGCCTCTACCGCAACGGCTCGGCCGGCGACTTCGAGGCGGTCGTCCCCGACGGTCAGCTGTGCAGCGGCGGCCGTACCGAGAGCGGACGCTACAACTCCCTCGACGCCGTGGGCCCGTGGCAGACCACGGACGTCACCGACGACTTCACCGTCAAGCTCCACGACCAGGCCAGCCACGGCGCCGACTACTTCCTGGTCTATGTCACCAAGCAGGGCTTCGACCCCGCCACCCAGGCCCTGACCTGGGGAGACCTCCAGCAGGTCGCGCGCACGGGCAGCTACGGGCCCAGCCAGAACTACGAGATCCCGGTGAGTACCTCGGGACTGACCGGCCGGCACGTCGTCTACACGATCTGGCAGGCCTCGCACATGGACCAGACCTACTTCCTGTGCAGCGACGTCGACTTCGGCTGACCCGCGCCACTCCCGTCCCCCCACCCCCGCCGGTCGCGCCCGCGTCCGGCGGGGACACCGGTCGTGCGACCGTCCGCCGAGGCGCTCCGGGACCGTCCCCGATGCGGTATACGTCCCTCCATGGACTACTACGACCTGGGCCGCCACGGGCGCCCGGTGACGACCTCGTCGCCCGAGGCCCAGCGGTGGTTCGACCGTGGGCTGGTGTGGACGTACGCCTTCCACCACGAGGAGGCCGTCGCCTGTTTCGAGGCCGCCGTCGCGGCGGACCCGGACTGCGCCATGGCCCACTGGGGCATCGCCCACGCGCTCGGCCCCAACTACAACAAGCCGTGGGATGCCTTCGACACCGAGGAGCTGACCCGGACCGTCGACCGCACCCATGCCGCCGTCGAACGCGCCCACGCCCTGGCCGGCCGGGCCACGCCGGCCGAGCGGGCCCTGATCGACGCCCTGCGCGCCCGCTACCCGCAGGCGAGCGCCGTCGAGGACTGCTCGGTGTGGAACGCGCCGTACGCCGACGGCATGCGCGCCGTGTACGAACTGGCCCCCGACGACCTGGACGTGGCGGCCCTCTACGCGGACGCGCTGATGAACCTGACCCCCTGGCAGCTGTGGGACCTGCGCACCGGGCTGCCGGCGGAGGGCGCGCGCACCCTGGCGGCGAAGGAGGTGCTGGACCGTGCCCTGGCCGCGGAGGGGGGCCGCGACCACCCCGGCGTCGTGCACCTCTACATCCACCTGATGGAGATGTCGCCCACCCCCGAGGCGGCCCTCGCGGTCGCCGACCGGCTGCGCGGCCTGGTCCCGGACGCGGGGCACCTGCTGCACATGCCCTCACACCTCGAAGTACTGTGCGGCGACTACCGCCGCGTGGTGTCGGACAACGAGGCCGCGATCGCCGCCGACGAGAAGTGCCTCGCACGGTCGGGGGCGATGAACTTCTACACCCTCTACCGCGCGCACAACCACCACTTCAAGATCTACGGCGCGATGTTCCTGGGCCGGTACGAGGTCGCCCTGGACGCCGCGGCCCGCCTGGAGGCGTCCGTTCCCGAGGCGCTGCTGCGGGTGGAGAGCCCTCCCATGGCCGACTGGCTCGAGGCCTTCCTGGCCATGCGGGTGCACGTCCTGATCCGGTTCGGCCGCTGGACGGACATCCTCGCCCTGCCGCTGCCGGACGACCCGCGCCTGTACTGCGTGACGACCGCGATGCTGCACTACGCCCGCGGCGTCGCCCTCTCGGCCACCGGCCGGGTCGTGGAGGCGGAGACCGAACGCGATCTGTTCCGGGCGGCGGTGGACCGCGTGCCCGGCTCCCGCACGCTGTTCAACAACACCTGCGCCGACATCCTCGCCATCGCCTCCGCCATGCTCGACGGCGAGCTGGAGTACCGCAGGGGCGACCACACCGCCGCCTTCGCCGCGCTGGAGCGCTCCGTCGAACTGGACGACAACCTGCCCTACGACGAACCCTGGGGCTGGATGCAGCCCACCCGGCACGCCTACGGTGCCCTGCTCCTGGAACAGGGCCGGACCGCCGAGGCCGAGGCGGTCTACCGGGCCGACCTGGGCCTGGACGACACCCTGCCCCGCCCGCTCCAGCACCCGAACAACGTCTGGGCCCTGCACGGACTCCACGAGTGCCTGGTACGGCTCGGCAGGGCGGGGGAGGCGCGGATCGTGGCACAGCAGCTGCGGTTCGCCGCCGCCCTGGCGGACGTGCCGGTCGAGGCGTCCTGCTTCTGCCGCCTCGAGCCCGCCCCGGCCGCCGGTGGCGACGCGGGCTGCTGTGCCACCGGCCAGTGACGCCGTCCGCCCCGGCCCCGGCCCAGGGGCGGGGCGGGGGCGGCGGAGACCGGGACGGCGACGGATCAGACGTTGACGCCGAAGTCCGCGGCGATCCCGGCGAGACCCGAGGCGTAGCCCTGCCCGACCGCGCGGAACTTCCACTCGGCGCCGTGCCGGTACAGCTCGCCGAAGACCATCGCGGTCTCGGTCGAGGCGTCCTCGGACAGGTCGTAGCGGGCGAGTTCCTGGTTGTTCGCCTGGTTGACGACCCGGATGAAGGCGTTGCGGACCTGGCCGAAGCTCTGGCCGCGGTTCTCCGCGTCGTGGATCGAGACGGGGAAGACGATCCGGTCCACCTCGGCCGGGACCGCGACGAGGTTCACCTTGACCGCCTCGTCGTCGCCCTCGCCCTCACCGGTGAGGTTGTCGCCGGTGTGCTCGACCGACCCGTCCGGGCTGGTGAGGTTGTTGTAGAAGACGAAGTGCCCGTCCGAGAGCACCTTGCCCGACGTGTCGAGGAGCAGCGCCGAGGCGTCCAGGTCGTAGTCGGTGCCGGTCGTGGTGCGCACGTCCCAGCCCAGACCCACCAGCACGGCGGTCAGGCCGGGCGCCTCCTTGCTGAGCGAGACGTTGCCGCCCTTGGCCAGGGAAACTCCCACTGCGTTCTCCTTCGTCGTGTCCGTCGTGTCCGTCGTGTCCGTCGTGTTCCGTGTGTGCGTGCCTGCCGCCAATCTACAACACTGTAGAAGAAAGCTTTCTATACGATGTCGCTCCGGAAGACGATCGGCGGCGGAAGGAGGCGGGCCGTGACGGATGACCGGCGTCCGCGGCGACGGGGGCAGGGTGAGCTGGAGGCGCTGGTGCTGTCCGCGCTGCGCGAGGCGGACGGGCCCGCGACGGCCGG
Source organism: Streptomyces violaceoruber (assembly GCF_033406955.1). Taxonomy (NCBI): domain Bacteria; kingdom Bacillati; phylum Actinomycetota; class Actinomycetes; order Kitasatosporales; family Streptomycetaceae; genus Streptomyces; species Streptomyces violaceoruber. The sequence continues at coordinate 7,961,232 of NZ_CP137734.1, forward strand.
CTGGGTGCAGGAGCGCCTCGGCGGCGACCTCGCCTACACGACGGTGATCACGATCCTGACCCGGCTCCTGGAGAAGGGTGCCGTGAGCCGGGAGCGGGCCGGCCGGTCCTTCGCCTGGACGCCCGCCGCCGACCAGGCGGGACTGGCCGCCCGGAAGATGCGCAAGGTCCTGGACGCCGAGAGCGACCGGGAAGCCGTGCTGGCCAGCTTCGTCACCGGCCTCGACCCCGACGACGAACGGCTGCTGCGCGAAGTGCTGGGGCACGCGCGTGCCGCGGAGGACGGCTGACGCCGCATGGGAGTCTTCGTCTTCCTGCCCCTGGTCCTGCCGCTGACGGCGTGGCCGATCGCCAGGCTGGCCGAGCAGCACCTGCACCCGCGCACCGCGACCAGGCTGCTCACCGCCGTGGCCGTCGTGATGGCCCTGTGCAGCACGCTGTGCCTGGCCCTGGTGATGGTGGTCGGCACCGCGCAACTGCCGGGCAACCCGCTCCCCGACGGCTGGTCGGACCCGGAGGTGCGGGCGGCGGTGCCCTACGACGAGGTCGTCGGCAAGGCGGCGATCCCCGCGCTGTGCGCCGTGGTCGCGGCGTCGGCGCGGACCCTGTGGCGGCACCGCCGGGTGCGCCGTGCCGCCCACCGCGCGCTGGCCGGACTGCCGGGCACCGGGGTGGCCGTGCTGCCGGACGACGTGCCCTACGCGTACGCGCTGCCCGGCGGACACCGCGACCGTGTGGTGGTGAGCACCGCCCTGCTCGACTGCCTCGAACCGGGGGAGCGGCGCGCGCTGTTCGCCCACGAGCGTGCCCATCTCGCCGGCCGGCACCACCGCTTCCTGCTCGCCGTACGGTTGGCCGCACTGGCCAACCCGTTCCTGCGCCCGCTGCGGACCGCCGTGTCCTACACGGCGGAGCGGTGGGCGGACGAGGCGGCCGCACGGACGGTCGGCGACCGGCGGACGGTCGCGACCGCGATCGGCAAGGCGGCCCTGGTCTCCCGCGGCACGCCCGTCGCCACCCTCGCCGGTCTCGCGGCGCCCGGCCCGGTGCCGCGCCGGGTGGCGGCCCTGCTCGGCCCCGCCCCCGCGGTCCGCACCTGGCCCCCGGTCTTCACGTCGGTGGGTCTGGCGGCGTGGGCGGCGGCCGCCGGAACCGCCGTCTCGGCGATGTCGTCCGCGAACGCCGCCGTCACGATGTTCCTCATCCTGCGGGCCGCGACGCCGTTCTGACCGGTCCTCACTCCTTGACGGGCGATGGCGGGCAGGAAGTTTCGCAGGTCACAGAAGTGTCGCCGCTTCTTCTTCACTCGATCGGGTGAGTGACCAATCCGGGTCGGGACCCGCTCCGGATTCCCCGTGTGAGGGAAGAACCGAGACCGTGCCGACAGCGAACCGGCGGCTGACCCCCGAACCGGGGCGGCCGGCCACCACGTAACGGCACCGCGTGCTCGGCGGCCCGCCGCACACCACTTCAGCTCCGCGTCACGACTTCGCGCCAACGCAGCCTTTGCGCTGCCCGTTTTCAGGGAGATTTTCCATGAACGCCCGTATCCGCCGCTCCGCCGTCGCCGTCGTCGCGGCCGCCGTCCTGCCCCTGTCCCTGGCCGCCTGTTCCGACGACGGCGACAGCGGTTCCTCGGACTCCGCGCAGGCGGCGTCGTCCGCCCCCGCGGCGACCGACGACCAGTCGGCCGACGCCTCCGGCGGCATGGCGGGCTCCGACGAGCCGTTCGGCCCGGCCTGTTCCACGGTGCCGAAGGAGGGCGCCGGTTCCTTCGACGGCATGGCCAAGGACCCGGTCGCCACGGCCGCCTCGAACAATCCGGCCCTGTCCACGCTGGTGTCGGCGGTGAAGAAGGCCGGTCTCGTCGACACGCTCAACAACGCCGAGAACATCACCGTGTTCGCGCCCACCAACGACGCCTTCGCCAAGATCCCGAAGGCCGACCTGGACAAGGTCCTCAACGACAAGGACATGCTCACCAACATCCTGACCTACCACGTCGTGGGGCAGAAGCTCGCGCCCGAGGACCTGGCGAACGGCTCCTTCGAGACCCTGCAGAAGTCCAAGCTCACCACCTCGGGCTCGGACGAGTCCTACCAGGTCAACGACTCCGCCAAGGTCGTCTGCGGCAACGTGAGGACCGCCAACGCCAACGTCTACATCATCGACACCGTCCTCATGCCGAAGAGCTGAGGCGCGAGCGGGCGTGGCGGCCCGGGAGCCGGGGGAGCGGGTCGGGCCATGGCCCGCCCCCCCGGCGGGGCGAGGGGGACGGGCGGGACACGGGCCCCTGGGCAAGCGGCCCGCCCGAGCGGCCGCCCAGCGCGCGCTCAGTCGTCCATCAGCCCGGCGGCGAGCGTGGCCCCCAGCTCCCAGCAGGCCTCCAGGTCGGCCTTGCCGGGCTCCCCGGTCGCGTTCACCGCGGGCGCCGCACGCTGCCAGCCGAGCCCGGTCGTGACCGACTCGATGCCGCGCACCGCGCCCGTGGTGTCGCTGCCCCCGTGCACGTAGTAACCGAAGGGACGGCCGCGCGTCCCGTCCAGGCACGGGTAGTAGACCTGGTCGAAGAAGTGCTTGAGCGCACCGGACATGTACCCGAGGTTGGCCGGGGTGCCCAGCAGGTACCCGTCGGCCTCCAGCACGTCCACGGCCGTGGCCGCCAGCGCCGCCCGCCGGACCACCCGCACCCCTTCGATCTCGGGCGCGGTCGCCCCGGACACGACGGACTCCAGCATCGCCTGGCAGTTCGGCGACGGCGTGTGATGCACGATCAGCAAAGTGGCCACACCGGCAGCCTGCCGCCCGGCACCCCCCGACCGCAAACGGACACCATGGCACCCGGGAGGTCCGCCGCCGACGGCCTACTCCTCCGGCGCCCCCGTCTCCGTCAGCTCTCCCTCGGCCAGCCGCAGCCAGCGGTCGACGCCGACCTCGCGCAGGAACCGCCGGTCGTGACTGACCACCACGAACGCACCCCGGTAGGAGTTCAGGGCGCTCTCCAACTGGGCCACGCCGACCAGGTCGAGGTTGTTCGTCGGCTCGTCCAGGAGCAGCAGGTGCGGCGCCGGTTCCGCGCACAGCACGCAGGCCAGCGTGGCCCGCAGCCGCTCGCCGCCGGAGAGCAGGCCGACGGGCAGGTGGGCACGGGCGCCCCGGAAGAGGAAGCGGGCGAGGAGGTTCATCCGCTCGGCCTCCGGCCGGCGCGGGGCGTGGGCGGCGAAGTTCTCGGCGACGGTGCGCTCGTCGTCCAGCAGGTCCAGCCGCTGGGAGAGGTAGGCGACCCGGCCGTCGGCGCGCGTGATGTCGCCGCCCTCCGGGTCCAGGTCGCCGTCGACCAGGCGCAGCAGCGTGCTCTTGCCCGTTCCGTTGGCCCCGGTCAGCGCGATCCGCTCGGGGCCGCGGACCGTCAGGTCGACGCCCCGGTCCCCGAAGATGTCCCTGTCGCCGAGCCGGATCCGCAGCCGCTCGCCGAGGAAGAGGGTGCGTCCGGCGGGCACCCGGGTCTCGGGCAGGTCCAGCGTGATGCGCTGCTCCTCGCGCAGCGACCGCTCCGCCTCGTCCAGCCGCGCCTTCGCCTCACCGACCCGGTTGGCGTGGGTCTGACCCGCCCGCCCCGCGGACTCCTGCGCCCCGCGCTTCATGTTGCCCGCGAAGATCCGGGGCAGCCCGGCGTTCTTGAGGTTGCGGGCGGCGTTGCTCGCCCGGCGGTCGGCGCGCTCGCGGGCCTGCTGCAACTCCCGCTTCTCCCGCTTCAGCTCCTGCTCGGCGCTGCGGACGTTCTTCTCGGCGACGTCCTGCTCGGCACGGACGGCCTCCTCGTACGCGGTGAAGTTGCCGCCGTGGAAGCGCAGCTCACCGCGGTCGAGCTCGGCGATGCGCTCCATGCGGTCGAGCAGTTCCCGGTCGTGGCTGACCAGCAGCAGGCAGCCGGTGTAGTCCATCAGGACGTCCTGGAGCCTGTCGCGGGCCGCCACGTCGAGGTTGTTGGTGGGCTCGTCGAGGAGGAGCACGTCGGGCCGCTTCAGCAGTTGGGCGGCGAGTCCGAGGGAGACGATCTGGCCACCGCTCAGCGTGCTCAGCCGGCGGTCCGGGGCGAGAGCGCCGAGACCGAGACGGTCGAGCTGGGCGCGGGTGCGCTCCTCGATGTCCCAGTCGTCGCCGATGGTGGCGAAGTGCTCCTCGGCCACGTCACCGGACTCCACGGCGTCGATGGCCCGGATCACGGCGTCGACGCCGAGGACCTCGGCCACGGTGGGGCCACCCGTCAGGGGCAGGGCCTGCGGCAGGTGGCCGAGGACGCCGGAGACCGTGACGGAGCCGCCGGTGGGGCGCAGCTCACCGGCGATCAGCTTGAGCAGGGTGGACTTCCCGGCACCGTTGGGGGCCACCAGGCCGGTGCGGCCCACGCCCACGGTGAACGACAGATTCCGGAAGACGGGGGTGTCGTCGGGCCAGGAGAAGGACAGGTCGGAGCAGCGGACAGCGGCGTCGGACATGAAGACGACCTCGTGGCAGTGAGGGGCAGAGAACAGAGCTCTGCCCGGAAGGCGAAACGGGAAAAGGGAACGACGAGGGGGCCACTGCGACGGCGCTCGAACACGCCCGCTGCGGCCTACCGGAACCGGGTCTCACCCGGAGATGTCGTCGTCACCCACCATGTCCGCGACTCCCTCGCTGCACGATCAACGTCGCCACCAGCCTAGCAGCCGGGCTCCCGCACCGGCCCGCGTGCCGCGTCGGACGCGGCGGGCGGCGCCGACCGCAGAACCGGTGGCGCGGCCGCCGAGAGGGCCCGGGCGAACAGCTCACAGGGCGCCGCTTCCGGTGCGAGCAGGTGGGCCACCGCCGCGGTCGCGGTGCGGTGCCAGCGGGCGTGGTGACGCAGCATGGCGTGGTCGCCGTTCTCCAGCAGCAGCAGGCCCGCCCGGGCCCCGGCAGCCCGGGCCCGGGAGACGTAGGCGGCCGACTCGCCGGGATCGGTGACGCGGTCCCGGCTGCCGTGCAGCACGAGGAGGGCCCGGTCCCGGAGCTGGGCGACCGGCTCACCCGGCGGGCACCAGGGCGCCAGCGCCACCACGCCGCGTACCGGGTCGGCGTCCGCCGCGCGCAGGGCCGCCCGGCCGCCCATGGAGTGACCGAGCAGCACCACCGGTACGTCGCCGACGAGGCCGTGCAGCTCGGCGAGGGCCCGCCGGGCGTCCCGCAGGGGATCCTCGGCGGCGCCGTTCCAGCCGCGGTTGCGGTAGCGGACCTGGCCGAGGAGGACGTCGTCGTGGCCGGTGGCCGCCCCCAGCGCCCGCAGGAACGGGTGCATCCGCAGGGCCGCGAGCTGCCAGGGGCGCGCCGCGCTGCGGCTCTCCGCCCGGCCGCCGTGCAGCACCAGCACGGCCGCGCGCGTCCGGGGCGGCCGGTGCCGTACCCGCAGTGCCCGGTCCCTCGACGGATCGTCCTGAGTGCCCATGCCGGCCCCTTCCCTGCCGCTTCCTTCTTCTCCCCGCAACGGATGATCCGTTGCCGCGCCGCCCCCGGACCGGTGGTCGCCGAAACGGTCCGCGGCGCCCTCCAGTCCGCCCGCCCCACGGCTCCGGACCACCCACGCAAGTGTTGATCACAGTGGGGTGGAGGTACAGCGGAAATGCCGCGAAGTTCAGGGGAGAGCGCACGCCGCACCGCCGTCGTCGGCGGCGGAGTGGCGGGGCTGACCGCCGCACACATACTGGGCCGGGCACACCGCGTCACCCTGTACGAGGCCGACGGCCGCCTCGGCGGGCACGCCCACACCCGCGACCTGACGTCGTCCGACGGCCGCGGCCACCGGGTCGACTCGGGATTCACCGTGCACAACCGCCGCACAACCGCCGCACCTACCCGCACCTGCTGCGGCTCATCGACGAACTCGGCGTCGCCACCCAGGAGTCGGAGATGAGCATGTCGGTACAGTGCGAGGGCTGCGGCCTGGAGTACGCCGGTGCCCGCGACCCCGCCGGGCTCCTCGCCCGCCCACGCAACGCCCTGAACGGCCCCTGCCTGCGCAAGCTCGCCCAGGTGCCCCGGTTCCACCGCGCCGCCCGCGGGCTGCTCACGAGGACGCCGACCAGGCCCTCACGCTCGGCGGGTTCCTGGACCGCGAGGGCTTCTCACCGTACTTCCGCGCCCACTTCATGACGCCCGTCGTCTCCGCCGTCCGGTCCTGCGACGCCGCCACCGCCCTGCGCCACCCGGCCGCCCACCTGTTCCGCTTCCTGCACCACCACGGCATGCTCGCCGTCGGCGGCTCCCCGGTCTGGCGCACGGTCACCGGCGGCTCCCGCGCCCGCGTCGACCGGAATCGCCGAGCGGCTGCCCGACGTGCGCACCGCCACCCCGGTCCGCACGGTGCCCCGGCACGCGGACGGCGTGGACGCCACCGCCGCCGACGGCACCCGATCGCCTGCGACGCGGGCCCCGCGGCCGCCGCGGTGTCCGTCGTCTCCCCGCTGGTGATGAGCTACCCGCTGATCGGCGGCAGCGGGAAGCGGCTGCTCGAGCGGCACATGGCGGACCGGCCGGGTCGGGCCGAGTACGCGGCGCGCACCAGCGGCTTCTTCCCCGTCCGCCGCGCCGGCCCCGGTCCGCGTGGGACTCGGCCGGTGGGGGTGGGGGCCGCGGCCCCCACCCTGTCAGGCCGGCATGCTCAGCAGCGCGATCGGGTCGGAGGTCGGCTGCTTCGAACCGCCGGCCGGCTCGACCGTGATGCCCACACCTGCCGCGCCGTCGACGGCGCCGTCCATCAGCACCGCCTGACTGGTGCTGCCCGGATCCATCAGGCCCGCCGAGCGCATCGTGCCGTGGTCGTCGAACCAGAGCTGGTACACCTTGCCCCGCGGCGGCTCGGCCATGCCGGAGGCGAGGAAGACCGCCCGGTCCTGGCGTTCGGAGACGACCAGCGTCCCGCTCGCCCCGGCCGCCAGCCGCGCCGTGCGGGACTCGGCGTCCGGCGCGGCCAGCACCCCGGCGAGCGTCTCGGCCCGCCGCTCGGCCCGCGCGGCCCGCTGCCCGGCGTCCTGGGCCCGCTCGTACTGCCACACCGCCGTGCCGCCGAGCCCCGCCGCGGCTGCCACGCAGGCCGCCAGCGCCCACCGGGCCAGGCCGCGTCCCCGGGGCACGACGCGCCGTGCCTTCTCCGCCGTGCCACCGCCCGGCGGGACCTGGCGCACCGCGGTGACGCGGTGCAGCACCCGGTCCCGGAGCGCGGGAGCGGGGACGACCGTCGCGGCCAGCCCCAGCCGGGCCGTCGCGGCAGCGAACTCCCGGGCCTCCTGCTCGCAGGTGGCGCAGCCCGCCAGATGGCGTTCAAAAGCCTCCCGCTCGTCGTCGGGCAGCGCGTGCAGGGCGTAGGCGCCCGTCAGGCTGTGCAGGTCCTCGGTGCGCATCACGCGCTCACCCCCAGGCAGTCACGGAGCCGGATGAGACCGTCGCGCAGCCGCGTCTTGACCGTGCCGAGCGGCAGCGCGAGCGCTTCGGCCACCTGCCGGTAGGTCAGGCCGCGGTAGTAGGCGAGGGACACGGACTGGCGCTGGATGTCGGTCAGGGTGCGCAGACAGCGCCGCACCTGCTCCCGCTCCAGACGGGTCTCCACCTGTTCGGTCACCTCGTCGTACTCGGGTGTCCGGTCGAGCAGCGCCGCCCTGTGGTCGCGGGCCGCGGCGGCCTCCACCGACCGCACCCGGTCCACCGCCCGCCGGTGGGCCAGGGTCAGCACCCAGTTGATCACCGTGCCGCGCTCCGGACGGTAGCGGGGCGCCGTGCGCCACACCTCCACCAGCACCTCCTGCGCGACCTCCTCCGACTGCGCCTGGTCGCGCAGCACCGCCCGGACGACCCCGAGCACGGACCCCGCCACCGCGTCGTACACGGCGGCGAAGGAGTCCTGATCGCCCAGGGCGACCTCCCGGATCAACTGCTGCAGATCGGGCTGGGACGATGGATTTCTGCCGATGTGCACGGCTTCCTTCACGACGGTTGCTCCAAAGAATGCGCGACGGGCGGGGGATGTCCCCGCGTAATCCGGGGCCGCGCGGCCCGCGGATTGGTCGAGGGCCGCGCGAAGCCGCGGTGCTCTCGGCAACCGCACACCCTCCCACGGGCGGCATGGGTATAGTGACCGCGTTCGCGTTCGATCGTGCTCCACAGGAGCGGGAGGACAGGGAGGTGAGGTTGATGACCGTGCTCGACGCCGTCCTTCGCGATGCCCGGATGTCCCTCGCGGTCTCCCTCGCGTCCCGAGCGGCGGCCTGACCCCGCCTCCCACGAACGCAACCCCAGAAACGGATTCTCATTCCGCCATGTCCTCTTCCCGTTCTTCCTGGAACACCCGCGCCGAGACCGGCGCCGACGTCCCCGTCATCCGTGACATCGTCCGGGCCGCCTTCCCCACACCGGAGGAAGCCGCCCTCGTCGACGCGCTGCGCGCCGACGCCGGGGCGTGGATCGCGGGTCTGTCCCTCGTCGCGGTGGACGACTCCGACCGGCCCGTGGGGCACGCCCTGCTGACCCGCTGCCACATCGGGGACAGCCCGGCACTGTGCCTGGCGCCCGTCGCGGTCCGGCCCGAGCACCAGAACAGCGGCGCCGGCGCGGCCGCGGTCCGGGCCGCGCTCGCGGCTGCCGGGCGCCTCGGCGAGCACCACGTCGTCGTCCTCGGACACCCGGAGTACTACCCCCGCTTCGGCTTCGGCAGGGCCTCCGCCCACGGCATCCGGCTGAGCATCGACGTCCCGGACGAGGCCCTGATGGCCCTCACCCTGGACGCCGCCCACCCGCTGCCCGCCGGGACCGTCCGGTACGCCGCGCCGTTCGGTATCTGAACCGACACTCCGCGTGGCGGTGGGAGCTTCTCCCGCCGCCACGCGGCCTTTTCTCGGCGCAGCCCCTTGACCCGACGCCCGCGGTCCTTCACATTGCTTGTTAATGCGCATTAGGTAATGCGCATTAACAAGCTTTGCGCGACGGAGAGGAGCGGTGGTGGCGAAGGAAGCCGCAGGGCGGGCGAGGCCGGGGCGGGCCCCCGCGCCGGCCGGCCGGCGGGCCCGGCCGAGGCAGGCGGAGGTGGCCAGGCTCGCCGGAGTCTCGCAGGCGACGGTGTCCCTCGTGCTGTCCGGGCGCGACCTCGCCACCGGTCGGCCGATCTCGGCGGAGACCCGAGCCAAGGTCCTGGACGCCGCCCACAGCCTCGGCTACGTCCCCGACCCGGCGGCCAGCCGGCTCGCCGCCGCCCGCAACAACCTGCTCGGCGTCTTCAGCTTCACCGCGACGTTCCCGACCGACGTCCGGCACTCGTACTACCCGTTCCTCGTCGGCGTGGAGCAGGAAGCCGCCGCGCAGGGCTACGACCTGGTGCTGTTCACCGGGTCGAGCACCGGGGGAGCGGGCGCCGGCGGCGCGGGCGCGCTCAACCGCGTACGGCTGGCGGACGGCTGCCTCTTCCTGGGCCGCCACGCCCCCGCGGACGCGCTGCGCCGACTGGTCGCCGACGACTTCCCCGTCGTCCACGTCGGCCGGCGCGACGAGCCCGAGGGCCTCGCCTGGGTGGGAGCCGACTACGTCAGCGCCAGCCGCGAGGTCGTCACCGCGCTCGCCGGGCTCGGTCACCGGCGCGTCCTCCTCGTCCGCGAGGACGACGACGCCCCCGCCTCCACCGACCGCGAACGCGGCTTCCTGGACGGGCTCGCGGCGAGTGGTCTGCCCGCCGGACCCGACGCCGTCTTCCGCTCCGGCGACCCGCGCGGCGACCTCACCGCCGACCGGGTCCGCGCCTGGGTGGCCGACGGCGTCACCGCCTTCGTCGCCGAGGAGACCGACACCGGCGCCGCATGGCGGGCGCTGCGCGCCGCCGTCGACGCGGCGGGCCTCGACTGCCCCGGCCAGGTGTCGCTCGCGCTGCTCGGCAGCCCGCCCGCCGACCTCGCCGACGGACCGGCGCCGATGGGCTTCGACATCCCGCGCCCGGCGCTCGGCGCGGAGGCCGTACGGCTGCTCGCCACCCGCATCGCGGGCGGTCCCGCCGAGGGCACCCTCGTCGCCTGCGCCTTCAGAGCGGGCGCGACCGCCGGCCCCCCGGCCGTCCCCTGAACCCACCCCACCCACTGAACCGACCGCACCACTCAAGGAGCAGCAGCGTGATACCGGAACCCGACATCCTCGTCGTCGGCGGCGGCCTCGGCGGCGTCGCCGCGGCCCTCGCAGCCTGCCGGGCCGGCCGCAGTGTCGTCCTGACCGAGGAGACGGACTGGATCGGCGGCCAGCTCACCAGCCAGGCCGTGCCGCCCGACGAGCACCCGTGGGTCGAACAGTTCGGCACCACCGCCACCTACCGGCGACTGCGCGAGGGCATCCGGCAGTACTACCGCCAGTGGTACCCCCTGCGCGCCGAGGCCGCCGCCCTCACCGACCTCAACCCCGGCGCGGGCCGGGTCAGCAAGCTCTGCCACGAGCCGCGCGTCGCCCTCGCCGTCCTGGAGGGCATGCTCGCCCCGCACCGGGCGGCCGGACGCCTCACCGTCCTCACCGAGCACCGCCCGGTGGCCGCCGAGACCGACAACGATGTCGTACGCGCCGTCACCCTGGAGGACCTCCGCGACGGCACCCGCCGCACCGTCCCCGCCCGTTACGTCCTGGACGCCACCGAGACCGGCGAACTGCTGCACCTCGCCGGGGTCGAGCACGTCAACGGCGCCGAGTCCCGGGCCGAGTTCGACGAACCGCACGCACCCGACCGGGCCCAGCCGGGCAACCAGCAGGGCATCACCGTCTGCTTCGCCCTCTCCCACCACGAGGGCGAGGACCACACCATCGACCGGCCCGCCGACTACGACTTCTGGCGCGACTACAAGCCCGACTTCTGGCCGGGCCCGCTGCTCGGCTTCGAGGCCCCCGACCCCCGCACCCTGGAACCGGTGCCGCGCACCTTCGAACCCAACCCCGACCTCGACCCGCTGGCCGTCAGCGCCGACCAGAGCGCCGACGCGGGCGACAAGGAGCTGTGGGGCTTCCGCCGCATCCTCGCCCGCAAGCTGCACACCGACGGCGCCTTCGACTCCGACATCACCCTCGTCAACTGGCCGCTCAACGACTACTGGCTCAAGCCCTACATCGGCCAGGAGGCCGAAGCCCTGCGCGAGGCACGGCAGTTGTCCCTCTCGGTGCTGTACTGGCTCCAGACCGAGGCGCCCCGCACCGACGGCGGCACCGGCTTCCCCGGGCTGCGCCCGCGACCCGACGTGACCGGCACCGCCGACGGCCTCGCCAAGGCGGCCTACGTCCGCGAGTCCCGCCGGATCAAGGCCGTCACCACCGTCACCGAGCACGACGTCTCCATCGACCTGCTCGGCCCCTACGGCCGCACCCGCCACCGGGACTCCGTGGGCGTCGGCAACTACCGCATCGACCTGCACCCCTCCACCGGCGGCGACGGCTACGTCGACATCGGCTCCGTCCCCTTCGAGATCCCGCTCGGCGCGCTCGTCCCGCGCCGGGTGCGCAACCTGCTGCCGGCCGGCAAGAACCTGGGCACCACCCACATCACCAACGGCTGTTACCGCCTGCACCCGGTGGAGTGGAACGTCGGCGAGGTCGCCGGAGCCCTCGCCGCCCACTGCCTCGCCGAGGACGTCGAGCCGCACCAGGTGCAGGCCGAGGACAAGCGGTTCGAGGAGTTCGCCAGGGTGCTCGACCACAACGGCGTACAGCGTCACTGGCCCGACGTCAGGGGCTACTGAACGACCCCGCGCGCGGCGCGAGTTCGGGCGGGGCAGCACCACCTGCCCCGCCCGGTGACCGCCCGCGCGTGGACCGACCCAGCACAAGGAGGTGCCCGGACATGACCACCCACCGCATCCGCGTCGGCATCGACGTGGGCGGAACCTTCACCGACGCCGTGGCGGTCGACGCCACGACGCTCCGGCTCGTGGGCCAGGTGAAGGTCCCCACGAGCCACCATCACGAGGACGGTGTCGCACACGGCATCGTCGAGGCGCTCGACCGGCTGCTGACGCAGACCGGACACGCACCCGCCGATGTGGCCTTCCTGGCACACGGCACGACCCAGGCTACCAACGCCCTGCTGGAGGGCGACGTCGCCACCGTCGGCCTGCTCGGCATCGGCACCGGCGGCGGGACGTACTTCACCCGCAGGCTCGCCACCCTCGCCAAACTCGAACTCACCCCCGGCAAACGGCTCCCGCTGCACTACGCGCATGTGCCCGACCCCGAGGACGCCCCCGCCGTTCGGGCCGCCGTCGAACAGCTCATGGCCGCGGGCGCCCAGGCGCTGGTCGCCAGCGAGCCCTTCGGCGTCGACCGGCCCGAGGGCGAGGAGGCGGTCGCGGAGGCCGCCCGCGCCACCGGCCTGCCGACCACCGCCGCGCACGAGATCACCTCCCTGTACGGGCTGCGCAAGCGCACCCGCACCGCCGTCGTCAACGCGGCGATCCTGCCGCGCATGCTGGCCACCGCCGACCTCGTCGACGCCTCCATCACCAAGGCGGGCGTCACCGCGCCGCTGATGGTGATGCGCTGCGACGGGGGTGTCATGTCCCTGGACGAGATGCGGCGCAGACCCCTGCTGACCGTGCTGTCCGGGCCGGCCGCCGGGGTCGCCGGCGCGCTCATGCAGGAACGCGTCAGCGAGGGCGTGTTCCTGGAGACCGGCGGCACCTCGACCGACATCAGCGTCGTCAGGCGCGGCAAGGTCGCGGTACGGCACGCCGTGCTGCTCGGCCGGACCTCCTACCTGAACGCCCTCGACGTCCGCACCGTCGGCGTCGGCGGCGGCTCCATGGTGCGGGTCTCCGGCGGCCGGGTCACCGGCACCGGACCGCGCAGCGCGCACATCGCCGGGCTGCCGTACGCCTGCTACGCCGACCCGGCCGACCTGCGGGACGCGAAGCTGACCACCATCAGCCCGCTGCCCGGCGACCCGGCCGACTACGCCGTCCTGGACGCGGCCGGCGGCCGGTTCGCCCTCACCATGACCTGCGCCGCCAACGCGCTCGGCCGGGTCCCCGAGGGCGACTTCGCCCACGCCGACCCGGACACCGCCCGCGCCGCGCTGGCCCCGCTCGCCGCCGCCCTCGGCACCGACGTGGACACCGCCGCCGCTCGGCTCCTGGACGCGGGGACCGACCAGGTGAAGTCCGTCGTGGACGACCTCGTACGCGAGTACCGGCTGGACACCGACACCGCCGTCCTGGTCGGCGGGGGCGGCGGCGCCGCCTCGGTCACCCCGCACCTGGCCGCCCGCACCGGCATGACCGGCCGCATCGCCCGGCACAACGAGGTCATCAGCCCCATCGGCGTCGCCCTCGCGCTGGTCCGCGAACAGGTCGAGCGGATCGTGCCGGGCGCCACCCAGGAGCAGATCCTCGCCGTCCGCGCCGAGGCCGAGCGCGCCGTGGTCGAACAGGGCGCCGCCGCCGACGGAGTCGAGGTCGAGGTCACCGTCGACCCGCAGACCAACGTCGTACGCGCCATCGCCACCGGCGCCACCGAACTGCGCACCCAGGACCGGGCCCACCGCGCCGACGACGCCGAACGCCTGCGACTGGCCGCCACCAGCCTCAAGACCGACCCGTCGAAGGTGCACGTCCTCGCGGGCACCCCGGCCCACACCGTGTACGGCACCGAGGTCCACCGGCGCTTCCGGCCCGTCCGCCACCCGGTGCGGGTGGTCGACGCCGACGGGGTCGTCCGCCACCACGCGCCGGACGCCCGGGTCGAGGCGACCACCGTCGCCGCCGCTCCCGAGGTGCTCGCCAAGCTGGTCACCGAGCACACCTCCTACGGCGACGGAGGCGTCCGCGCCCCCGCCGTGCGGCTGCTGCTCGGCTCCCGCATCGCCGACCTCTCCGGCGTCCTCGACCCCGAGCCGCTGCTCGCCCTCGCCCGCAGCGAACTGCGCTCCCGCGCCGCCGACGAACCGGTGGTCGCCGTACTGGAGGTGCGCGAATGACCGTCAAGGAAGCCCCCGCGCGGGCGGACCTCGCCGCCACCGACGACATCGGGTGGGCGGTGCGGCTGCTGGCCGCCACCCCCACCCACGAGCACCGGGACCCGGAGCTGCTGCACCGGTGGGCGCGGGCGGCCGACGCGTTCGGCGCCGCCCTGGCACCCGTGGAGTGCCGGGCCCGGATCGTCGAGCGCGACGGCGGACTGGAACTCGGGCTGCTCGCCCGCTACACCTCCAGACCGCCCACCGTCGAGCTGTACACCGACACCATCGATCTCGCCGAACGGGTCGTCGACGCCCGCGGCTGGCGCGCCTGGTACCCGCCCGGCTCCGTGCGGGCGGCCGCCCTCGCCCACGAGGCGGTGCACGTCCACCTTCACCACGGGCCCGGGAAGGCCGCGCTGAAGCAGGCCCTCGGTCACAGCGCCCTGCGCCTGGGCCGGCTCCGCGTCCCCGGCCATGTCGCCGGGGCCGAGGAGGTGGCCGCGCACGCCTACGCCCGCACCGTCTGCGGACTGGGCCGCAGTCCGCTGCTGCTGACCGCCGCCCTGGCCGCCGAGACCGAGACCGTGACCGAGACCGAGAACGGCTCCGTGACCGGGAGCACCCCACCACCCGCACGTGACGCAAGAAGAGAGAACTGACCCATGGGTGTCGTCATCCTCCTCGTCATGGCGGCCGGCGTCGCCGCGATGCTCACCCGCAAGCTCCCCACCGCCTTCGCGCTGGTGCTGCTGGCCGTGGTCATCGCCTTCCTCTCCGGCGCGCCCCTGACGGGCAAGAACAGCGTCCTGGACACGGTGCTCCAGGAGGGCGCCCCGGCGCTCGCGGCGACGATGGTCGCCATCATCCTCGGCTCCTGGCTCGGCAAGCTGCTCGACGAGACCGGCATCGCCGGCACCCTCGTCCGCAAGATCGTCGAGTTCGGCGGCGACCGGCCCACCGTCGTCGCCCTCGGCGTCCTCGCCGTCTCGGCGCTCGTCGGCACCGTCACCGGCTCCGCGCCCGCCGCGATGCTGGCCGGCATCATCGGCATCCCCGCGATGGTCGCCGTCGGTGTGCCCAAGGTGACCGCCGCGGGCACGGTGCTGATGGGCATCGCGGTCGGGGTCCCCTTCGAACTGCCCGTCTGGCAGTTCTTCTCCACCGCCCTCGACCTGCCCGTCGACACCGTCCGCGGCTTCATGGTGAAGCTGTTCCCGTTCGCCCTGGTCGCCGCCGTCGCCTACGTCGTGATCGAGAACCGGCGCCGCGGCACCGAGCACGCCTGGTCGCTCAAGTCGGTCTCCGCCCGCCCGGCCCCGCGCCGCGAACGCCTCGGCGACGCACCCTGGTACGCGCTGCTCGCCCCGGTGATCCCGCTGGTCCTGGCCCTCGGCCTGGACGTGGCCATCATCCCCTCGATGCTGGCCGGTGTGCTCTACGCGCTGGTCACCACCACCCGGCCCGGCGAGATGAACAAGCGCCTGCTGCGCACCCTGTACGGCGGCTTCGAGGTGGCCGCGCCGCCGCTCGCGCTGTTCGTGGCGATCGGCATCCTGCTCGCGGCCGTCAAACTCCCCGGCGCGGTGGACGCGCTGGAGCCGCTGATGAAGGCGGTCAGCCCGCAGAACCCGGTGCTGTTCGTCATCGTCTTCACCGTGCTGGTGCCGCTGTGCCTGTACCGCGGCCCGCTCAACGTGTTCGGGCTCGGCGCGGGCATCGCGGGCGTCCTCATCGCCACCGGCATCTACCCGGCCGTCGCCGTCCTCGGCATGGCCACCTCGTACAACCAGGTCTTCGGCGTCGCCGACCCGACCAGCACGCAGACCGTGTGGGCCGCGCAGTACGCGGGCGTCAGTCCGCAGCAGGTCATGGTCCGCACCCTGCCCTACGTGTGGCTGGTCGCCCTCGGCGGCATGTGCGTCACCGCCGCCCTGTACCTGTGACACATCCGTACGTGTGACATCCCCCCTCACCCAGGAGTCGACATGCACGAGCCGCACCTCGACCGCCGTCTGTTCCTGAAGGGCACGGCCGTCACCGGCGCCGCCCTCGCCCTGGGCGCCACCGCCGCGCCCACCGCCTCCGCCGCACCCGGCGGGTTCCCCGACTACACCTACGTCCGCACCCTGCTGACGCCGTCCCAGCTGGCCTACAACCCCACCGGCGAGATCATCTTCCCGACCGTCCGGGGCGTCTACGACCGGCTGCCCGCGAGCGGCCGGCTCGGCCGCTACTACCTCTACTACGCCCCGCACGACGCTCCCGGCGGCATCTGCCTGGCCTACGGCGACTCGCTGGAGGGCCCCTTCACGGAGTACCCGCACAACCCGATCGTCTCCAACAAGTGGTCGCCGCACTACTCCGTCAGCCACGTCTCCTCGCCGCACGTGATGTGGCACGCCGGGCGGAAGGAGATGTGGCTGTACTTCCACGGCGAGAACACCACGACCAGGCTCGCCCGCTCCACCGACGGCATCCACTTCACCTACGACAAGGTCGTGCTGAACACCTCGATGCTGCCGTCCGGCACCACCGAGACCTCCTACGCGCGGGTCTTCCCGCACGAACTGCCCTCGCGCGGCGCGCACTACGTCATGGTCTTCATGGTCAACAACACCACCAACCACCGTGACATCGGCTGGGGCTGGTCCGCCGACGGCCGCACCTGGACGTTCGCCCAGGAGCCCCTGGTCCGCCACGGCGACGTCGGCGCGGTCAACGTCGGCGGCCCGCACCTGCTGCACCGGAACAACAGCACGTACGTCGTCTACAACAAGGACAAGGAGAGCGGCGGCGACCTGATGATCACCGAGGTCGGCAACGACTTCTCGCTCCGCAGGCACCTCGGCGTCCTCTACGACTCCCGGGCGTCGGCACCGGAGAACGGCCGTGCGGCCTCCCCGTCCTTCGGCACCGACCGCGGCGTCCCGTACATGATCTACGAGGCGGGGGAGCGGCTGGCCGGTTCGATCGCGATGGCCCGCGGCTGACCCCGGGGCCGCCGCACCCACGGCAGCGGGGCCGCGCGTCCGGATCGGACGGGCGGCCCCGCTGTCTTCTCGACGGGTGCCTCAGGCGACGGGCGCCGGGTCCTTGTCGGTGCCGGTCGGCGCGGCGGGGCCCTCGCCGGACTCCTCGGCCAGGCGCTCCATGCCGCTGGTGGTCTTCAGCGGCTTCTCCTTGATGAACACGACGGCGATCAGCGCGAGCACCGCGAACGGCGTGGCGACGAGGAACAGGTCGGCCGTGGCGACGGCGTAGGCGTGCTCGATGATCGTGCGCAGCGGGCCGGGCAGCGTGGACATGTCCGGGACGCTGCCCTCGCCGGAGCCGCCGCCACCGGGGGCGGTGACACCGGCGTTGCGAAGTCCCTTGGCCGTCTCGTCGGCGACCCGGTTGGCGAGGATCGCGCCGAGGACGCTGACGCCGATGGTGCCGCCCATGCTGCGGAAGAACGACAGCACCGAGGTCGCGGCGCCCAGGTCGGCGGCGGGCACGTCGTTCTGGGCGGCCAGCACCAGGTTCTGCATCAGCATGCCGACGCCGACACCCAGGATCGCCATGTAGAGGCTGAGCAGGCCGAAGTTGGTCTTCGCGTCGATCGTGGCCAGCAGCGCCAGGCCGACGGCCATGATGAACGCGCCCGCCACCAGGTACCGCTTCCACTTGCCGGTCCGGCTGATCACCTGTCCGGCGACGGTGGAGGACACCAGCAGGCCGAGGATCATCGGCAGGCTCATCAGACCGGCGACGGTCGGCGACTTGCCCAGGGAGATCTGGAAGTACTGCGAGAGGAAGACCGTCCCGCCGAACATGGCGACACCGACCAGGAGGCTGGCGACGGTGGTCAGGGTGACCGTGCGGTTCCTGAAGATGCCGAGCGGGATGACCGGCTCGGGCGTGCGGGCCTCGACGAACACCGCCGCGACCAGCAGCAGCACGCCGCCGCCCGTGAGGACACCGGTCTGCCAGGACGCCCAGTCGAACTCGTTGCCGGCCAGCGACACCCAGATGAGCAGGGCGCAGACACCGGCGACGATCAGGAAGGCGCCGAGCCAGTCGATGCGCACCTCGCGCTTGACCGTGGGCAGGCGCAGGGTGCGCTGGAGCAGGGCGATGGCGAGCAGCGCGAACGGCACGCCGATGAAGAAGCACCAGCGCCAGCCCAGCCACGAGGTGTCCACCAGGACACCGCCGACCAGCGGCCCGGCCACGGTGCCCACCGCGAAGACGGCGCCGAAGATGCCGGCGTACTTGCCCAGCTGGCGGGGCGGGATGACGGAGGCCATCACGACCTGCGCGAGCGCGGTCAGACCGCCCGCGCCGATGCCCTGCACGACCCGGCTGAAGATCAGCAGCCCGACCCCGTGCGAGAAGCCGGCCAGCAGCGAGCCGACCACGAACATGCTCAGCGACAGCTGGAGCAGCAGCTTCTTGTTGAAGAGGTCGGACAGCTTGCCCCACAGCGGCACCGTCGCGGTCATCGCGAGCAGCTCGGAGGTGACGACCCATGTGTACGACGACTGGCTGGCGCCCAGGTCGGCGATGATCGTGGGCAGCGCGTTGGCCACGACGGTGCCGGCCAGGATCGCGACGAACATGCCGGCCATCAGGCCCGACATGGCCTGGAGTATCTGCCGGTGGTTCATCGAGGTGGGAGGCGCGTCGGCGGGCGCCTGGGTAGCGGTCACGGCATCTCTTTCGTGTGATGGGTCCTGAGGGGTCGCGAGCCCGGCGCGGAGGCTACGCGGAGGGTGCCGGGAGACCGGCGGCGAGGAGGGTGAAGACCTCGTGGAAGACGTCGAGGAAGGCGGCTTCCTCCTGGTGGGCGGACCAGTGGTCCATGCTGGTGCGCACCGCGGCGCCCGCCACCGCGGCCAGCAGTCGCGGGTAGAGCCCCGGCCCGTCCCCGCCCGGGTCGCCGTCCCCGCGCACGCGCAGGGCGATGGCGTCGGCCAGGTCCGCCTCGGCCGCCATGTGGGCCCCGACGCCGCGCGCCAGGAGGTGCGGTGAGGCGTGCAGGACCTCGGCGTGCAGCCGCCACAGCTCGTGCTGCTGTTCCGCCTCGGCCAGCTCCGCCGCCATGGCCTCGCGCAGGGCTGCCAGCGGGGAGAGATCGGCCGGTGCTTCCAGGACGGCGCGCCGCATGCGTGCGCCCGCGTCCGCGTCGATGACCACGAAGGCCTCGTCGCGGCTGTCGAAGTAGTTGAAGAAGGTGCGCACGGACACTCCGGCCGCGGCGCTGATCGCCTCGACGGTGACCTTCTCCGCCCCGTGTTCGGCGGCGAGGCGCACCGCGGCCTCGGCCAGAGCGGCACGTGTGGCCCGCTTCTTCCGCTCCCGCAGACCGCCCCCCGCGGCACCCTTCTCCGACATAAGTTGCATGGTATGCAAAGATGCACGACATGCAAAATTGGCGGGCGCCGACCCCGGAAGGGATCGGCGCCCGCCGTCGTCGGTGCGGCTCAGGCGGCCAGTCGGGCCAGCGTCTCCTCGAAGGAGGCGACGTCCCCGGTGGGCCGGTTGTGCGGCAGCCGGGCCAGTGCCGCGGCCATGCCGCAGGTGTTGGTCACTCCGGAGAAGACCAGTCCCGCGCCTATCGCGCCGGACAGCCAGTGCGCGGGCCGCCAGAAGCGTCCCGCCACGAAGCCGGCGGCGACGAGCGACCCCGCCGCGAGGCGCACCTGCCGGTCCATGGGCCACGGGGTACGCGCCCCGGCCGGACGCTCGACGGGATGACCGGCCGCCGCCCACGCGCTGGTGCCCCCCTCGAGCGTGGCCGCCGCGACGTCCCGCGCCGCGAGCCGCGCGCAGCCCTTGGCGGACCGGTTCCCGGAGGCGCACACGAGCAGCAGCGGTCCGCGTGCGGCGGCCGCGGCCAGGGTGCCGGCGGCCTCGTCGAGGCGCTCCAGCGGAACGTTGTGGGCGCCGGGCAGGTGGCCGCCGGCGAACTCGCCGGGGGAGCGGACGTCGACGACGGTGAACTCGGCCAGGCGGGCCGCCGCCTGCCCGGTGGTCAGTGCGGTGGCGGTTGCTGCGGGGGTGTTCACGGAGCGAGACCTTTCTCGTTGTTCGTCCCCCCGCGCGGTAGGATACCCGCGGGGGTATGTGGGGTTCGGTGAGGTATCGGGTGGAGGAGAGGGAGAAGCGTGGAGCTCGACATGTCGGCCGACGAACTGAAGTCGGCGCTGAACCGGCTGCGGCGCGCCCAGGGGCAGCTCGCGGGAGTCATCCGGATGATCGAGGAGGGCCGGGACTGCGAGGACGTGGTCACCCAGCTCGCCGCCGTCTCCCGCGCCCTGGACCGGGCCGGGTTCTCGATCATCGCCACGGGACTGCAGCAGTGCATGACCAGTGACGACCCCGAGGTGCGCGACTCGGCACAGATGCGGGCCAGGCTGGAGAAGCTCTTCCTCTCCCTGGCCTGACGCCGGCGGGCTCGCCGGGCGGCCGGCGTCGGCGGGTCGGCGGGTCGGCGGGTCACAGTACCGCCGACACGCCCATCGCCACGGCCACGGCGAGCAGCACGGCACCGAAGACGCGCCGCAGCGTCCCGGCGGAGACCTTCGCGGCCAGCCGCCTGCCGTCCCACGCGCCGAGGACCGCGGCCGCCAGGAACGGCAGCAGCAGGGTGAGGTCCAGGTGTACGGAGGAGTACGCCCGGGCGGCCAGGGCCACCAGCGCGTTCGCCCCGACCACCAGCAGACTCGTGCCCACCGCCGCGCTCATCGGCACCGCGAGGACGGCCACCAGCGCCGGTACCGCCAGGAAGCCGCCGCCGACCCCGAGGAACCCGGTCACCGCACCGAGACCGGCCCCGGCCCCGGCCGCGCGCGCCCCCGACACGGCGCCGTTCTCGCGCGGCGCGCGGCGGCCCAGCATGTGCAGGCCCGCCAGCGCGGCCAGGGCGGCGAACAGCAGCGTCAGCACCGTCGCAGGGACCCGCGAGGACAGGGCGCCGGCCCCGGCGGCGGGCAGCACACCCGCGGCCGCGAACAGCAGCCCGGCCCGCCACCGCACGGCCCCCGCCCTGGCGTGGGCCACCAGCGCGGTGACGGACGTGACGATCACGACGACGAGGCTCGCGGTGGTCGCCGCCGCCGGGGTGAAGCCGAGCAGGTAGACGAGCGCGGGCACGGTGAGGATGCTGCCGCCCGCCCCCAGCGCGCCCAGGGACACGCCGGCCGCGGCGCCGGCGAGCAGCGCGAGGATCAGCGGCGTCATGCGGCGGTGGCGTCCGAGGGCGTCACGAGCGGGAGGCCCGCCCCGGCCGCCGCGGCGAAGCCGTCGTCGATCGCGACCACCTCGCGCCCGGCGGCGTCCAGCACGGACGCGGCGACCGCCGCGCGCATCCCGCCCGCGCAGTGCACCCACACCGTGCCCGGCGGCACCTCGTCCAGGCGCCGGTGGATCTCGTGGACGGGCAGGTGCACGCTGCCCCGGACCCACCCGTGGGCGCGTTCCGCGGCCCGCCGTACGTCCACGACCACCATGTCGTCCGCGCCGTCCCGTCGCGCCGCGGCCAGCTCGGCGAAGGTGGCGCGCCGGAACGAGGCCGGCCGCTCCCCCTCCGCGACCCAGTCGGCCGGGGAGCCCACGGCCGCCGCGGCCGGGCGGTCGATGCCCACCCGGGCCAGCTCGCGCTGGGCGCGGGCCAGGTCGTCGGCACTGTGCGCCAGCAGCGTCACCGGCCTGCCCCAGGGGATCAGCCAGGCCAGGTAGGTCGCGAGCTGTCCGTCGGCCTCGAAGTTGAGCGACCCGGCGACGTGACCGGCGGCGAAGGCCACCCGGGAGCGCAGGTCCACGACCCACTCGCCCGCGGCCAGGCGCCGGGCTATCTCGTCCGCGTCCGCGCGGCGGGGCTCGGTCAGATCCAGGGGAGCGGGTCCCTCGCTGTTCACCGGCGCCATGTGGGCGTAGTAGGCGGGCACGTCGTCCAGCCCGGCCAGCAGCTCGCGGACGAAGGTCTCCGCGTCCTGGACGAGCGCCGGATTCGCGGCCCTCTCGGCACCGATCGTGCTGTGCTCGCCGCCGGCGGCGGTGGAGGAGCAGAAGCTGCCGAAGCCGTGCGTGGGCAGCACGCTCACCGCGTCCTCGAGCCGGTCCGCGAGACGGTGCGCGGAGGCGTGCTGCGCGCGGGCCAGCTCCTCGGTCAGCCGGGGCTCCACGAGGTCGGGCCGGCCCACGGTGCCGATCAGCAGCGAACCGCCGGTGAAGGCGGCCACGGCCCGCCCCGCCTCCTCGAGGACGTACGAAGTGTGGTGCGGGGTGTGGCCAGGGGTGGCCACCGCGCGCAGCTCCAGCCCCGCGTCGACCGGCTCCACGGCGCCGTCGGCCACCGCGACGCGCGCGTACGCCACCTCGGCCCCGGCCGGCACCAGGTAGCGCGCGCCGGTGAGCCGGGCCAGCTCCAGACCGCCGGTGACGTAGTCGTTGTGGACGTGGGTCTCGGCGACGACGGCGATCCGCACCCCGCGCCGGGCGGCCGCGGCGATGACACGGTCGATGTCCCGCGGCGGGTCCACGACGACGGCCGCGTCGGGACCGCCCGCCAGATAGCTGCGGTTGCCCAGTGACTCGGTCTCCAGGACGTCGACAAAGAACACGGCACGCTCTCCTTCCGGAATTACCCCCTGGGGTATCTCTTCCGGCCACCGTAACAGATATACCCAGGGGGGTATCGAGAGGGTGTGCTCGTCTTCTGCTCGCGCCGCCCCCGCGCCGTCGCGGGCCGAGTGCGCCGCCGCTGCGCGCCTGTGCCGCGAGACCCGGGCAACTCCG
This sequence comes from Streptomyces violaceoruber, assembly GCF_033406955.1. Lineage (NCBI taxonomy): Bacteria > Bacillati > Actinomycetota > Actinomycetes > Kitasatosporales > Streptomycetaceae > Streptomyces > Streptomyces violaceoruber. Next base: position 7,983,984 of record NZ_CP137734.1, read on the forward strand.
GTGTACGACGCCGAAGTTGGGGTACCCGGTGCGTCGGCACGGTCGACACCGGGGTCGGCGCCGGTGACGGCCGTGCCGTTCTCGTCACGCACCGCCGCCCGTCGCCCCACGGCACCGGCGCTCCGTGACCCGTTCGGAACACCACGTGACCCGAACGGCCCTCTCGGGTACCCGCCCGGTCGGCGCAGGGTTGGGATGTGCACGGGCACCCCGTGCCCGCGCGCCCCGACCGGCTGTCCCGACACGGAAGGACCACCGATGTCCGTCGACACGCAGCAGGCGCCCCCCGAGCCCACGGACGAGGAGCTCGCCGGGCTGGACGCCCACTGGCGCGCCGCGAACTACCTCGCCGTCGGCCAGATCTACCTGATGGCCAACCCCCTGCTGACCGACCCCCTGCGTCCCGAGCACGTCAAGCCCCGTCTGCTCGGCCACTGGGGCACCTCACCCGGCCTCAACCTGGTCCACACCCATCTCAACCGGGTGATCAAGGCCCGCGACCTCGACGCCCTGTGCGTCTGGGGCCCCGGCCACGGCGGGCCCGCCGTGCTGGCCAACGCGTGGCTGGAGGGCTCCTACACCGAGACCTACCCGGACATCACCCGGGACGCGGCCGGCATGGCCCGGCTGTTCAAGCAGTTCTCCTTCCCCGGCGGCGTACCGAGCCACGTCGCGCCCGAGACGCCGGGCTCCATCCACGAGGGCGGCGAGCTGGGCTACGCGCTCTCGCACGCCTACGGCGCCGCCTTCGACCACCCGGACCTGGTGGTCGCCTGCGTGATCGGCGACGGCGAGGCGGAGACCGGCCCGCTGGCGACGTCCTGGCACTCCAACAAGTTCCTCGACCCGGTGCACGACGGCGCCGTCCTGCCGATCCTGCACCTCAACGGCTACAAGATCGCCAACCCGACGGTGCTCGCCCGCCTCCCCGAGACCGAGCTGGACGAACTCCTGCGGGGCTACGGACACGACCCGGTCCACGTCACCGGCGACGACCCGGCCGCCGTCCACCGCGCGACGGCCCGCGCCATGGACACCGCCCTCGACCGCATCGCCGCGATCCAGCGGGCCGCCCGCGAGGAGGGGGCCACCGGGCGCCCCCGCTGGCCGATGATCGTCCTGCGCACCCCCAAGGGCTGGACCGGCCCGGCCGAGGTCGACGGACTGCCCGTGGAGAACACCTGGCGCGCCCACCAGGTGCCCCTGTCCGCCGTACGCACCAACCCCGAGCACCTCGCGCAGCTGGAGCGGTGGCTGCGCTCCTACCGTCCCGAGGAGCTGTTCGACGACGCCGGTGCGCCGCGGCCCGCCGTCCTCGCAGCAATCCCCGAGGGGCCCCGCCGCCTGGGCGCCACCCCGTACGCCAACGGCGGCCTCCTGCTGCGCGAACTGCCCGTGCCCCCGCTGGAGAAGTACGCCGTCCCCGTCGGAGAACCCGGCGCGAGCACGCACGAACCCACCCGGGTCCTCGGCGACCTGCTCCGGGACGTCATGGCGGCCACCACGGACCGGCGCGACTTCCGTCTCGTCGGCCCCGACGAGACCGCCTCCAACCGCCTCCAGGCCGTCTACGCCGCCACCGGCAAGGCATGGCAGGAGCGGACACTGCCCGTCGACGAGGATCTGGACCGGCACGGCCGCGTGATGGAGATCCTGTCCGAACACACCTGCCAGGGCTGGCTGGAGGGCTACCTCCTCACCGGCAGGCACGGACTGTTCTCCTGCTACGAGGCGTTCGTCCACATCGTCGACTCGATGGTCAACCAGCACGTCAAATGGCTGCGCGTCACCCGCCGCCTGCCCTGGCGGGCGCCCATCGCCTCCCTCAACTACCTGCTCACCTCCCACGTGTGGCGCCAGGACCACAACGGCTTCTCCCACCAGGACCCCGGCTTCGTCGACCACATCCTCAACAAGAGCCCCGAAGCCGTACGGGTCTACCTGCCGCCGGACGCCAACACCCTGCTCTCCGTGGCCGACCACGCGCTGCGCAGCCGCGACTACGTCAACGTGATCGTGGCCGGCAAGCAGCCCTGCTTCGACTGGCTGACCATGGACCAGGCCAAGGCGCACTGCGCGCGCGGCGCCGGCATCTGGGACTGGGCCGGCACCGAGGACGGCAGCCGCGAACCCGACGTGGTCCTCGCCTGCGCGGGCGACGTACCGACCCTGGAGATCCTGGCCGCCGCCCAGCTGATCCGCCACCACCTGCCGGAACTCGCCGTGCGCGTGGTCAACGTCGTCGACATCGCCCGCCTGCTGCCCAGCGGGGAACACCCGCACGGCATGAGCGACTTCGAGTACGACGGCCTGTTCACCGCCGACAAGCCGGTGATCTTCGCCTACCACGGCTACCCCTGGCTGATCCACCGGCTCGCCTACCGGCGCACCGGCCACGCCCATCTGCACGTGCGCGGCTACAAGGAGATCGGGACCACCACCACGCCGTTCGACATGGTGGTCGGCAACGACCTGGACCGCTACCGCCTCGTCATGGACGTCATCGACCGCGTGCCCGGGCTCGCCGTGCGCGCGGCGGCCGTACGGCAGCGGATGGAGGACGCCCGGCAGCGGCACCACGACTGGATCCGCGAACACGGTGTGGACCTGCCCGAGGTCGCCGACTGGACCTGGGAGGCGCCGCGGTGACCGCGACCCCGTCGACCTGGGACTACGACCACTACGACGCCGCCGAGGAGCGGCTGCGGGAGTCCCTGTGCACCCTGGGCAACGGCTACTTCGCCACCCGCGGCGCGCTGCCCGAGTGCGCCGCGGACGACGTGCACTACCCGGGCACCTACGTGGCCGGCTGCTACAACCGGCTCATCTCCACCGTCGCGGGGCGCGAGGTCGAGAACGAGGACATGGTCAACCTCCCCAACTGGCTGCCGCTGCGCTTCAGGCCCGCCGGCGGTGACTGGCTCACACCCGACACCGCAGAGGTGCTCGACCACCGCCAGACCGTGCACCTGGACTCGGGCGTCCTGGAACGGCTCACCCGCTTCGGCCTCGACGGGGAACGCGTGCTGTCCGTACGCCAACTGCGGCTGGTACACATGGCCGACCCCCACCTCGCCGCCCTGCGCACCGAGTTCACCGCCGAGGGCGGCCCGGTCGACCTGGAGGTGGAGGCGGCCCTCGACGGCGGCGTCACCAACTCCGGGGTGCCGCGCTACCGGGACCTCGACGGCCACCACCTCACGCACGTGCACACCGGCACCGCCGGGGACGACACGGTGTGGCTGCGCTGCCGGACCCGCACCTCCGACATCCGGACCGGCATGGCCGCCCGCACCACCGCGGACGCGCCGGTCACCGCGGCCCGCGAGCACCTGTGCGTCACCCAGCGCGTCACCCTGCGGGCCCGGCCGGGCCGCACCGCCACCGTCGACAAGGTCGTCGCCCTGCACACCTCGCGCGACCCGGCGATCAGTGACCCGCTCCAGGCCGCCGTCGACCGGGTGGCCGAGGCTCCCGGCTTCGACGACCTGCTGGTGACGCACCGCACCGCCTGGGGCCAGCTGTGGCGCCGCGCCGAACTGGAGGTGCCCGGCGAGGCGGGCAGCATCCTGCGCCTGCACCTCTTCCACGTGCTCCAGACCCTCTCGCCGCACACCGCCGACCTGGACGTGGGCGTACCGGCGCGCGGACTGCACGGCGAGGCCTACCGCGGCCACGTCTTCTGGGACGAGCTGTTCGTCCTGCCCTACCTGAACCTGCACTTCCCCGAGGTGTCCCGGGCCCTGCTGCACTACCGGCACCGCCGCCTCGAAAAGGCCCGCTCCGCGGCCCGCGCGATCGGCAGGCGCGGCGCGCTCTACCCCTGGCAGAGCGGCAGCGACGGCCGCGAGGAGACCCAGCAACTGCACCTCAACCCGCGCTCGGGCCGCTGGCTCCCCGACCACTCGCACCTCCAGCACCATGTGGGCTCCGCCATCGCGTACAACGTGTGGCAGTACTGCGAGGCCAGCGGCGACGCCGAGTTCCTGCACACCAAGGGCGCCGAGATGCTGCTGCAGATCGCGCGCTTCTGGGCCGACTCCGCCACCTGGGACGAACACCTCGGGCGGCACCGCATCCGGGGCGTGGTCGGCCCCGACGAGTACCACGAGGCCTACCCCGGCGCCGACCGGCCGGGGCTCGACGACAACGCCTACACCAACGTCACCGCCGCCTGGGTCCTCTCCCGCACCCTCCGTGTCCTGGACGACCTGCCCGAACCCCGCCGCCGCGAACTCGGCGAGCGCACCGCGCTGGACGACGCGGAGCTGGAACAGTGGGACAGCGTCTCCCGCACCCTGCACGTCCCCTTCCACGAGGGCGTCGTCAGCCAGTTCGAGGGGTACGGCGACCTCGCCGAACTGGACTGGGAGGGTTACCGCGACCGGTACGGCGACATCCGGCGCCTCGACCGTCTCCTGGAGGCCGAGAACGACAGCGTCAACAACTACCAGGCCTCCAAACAGGCCGACGTCCTCATGCTCGGCTACCTGTTCTCCCCGGCCGAACTCCGGTCGCTGTTCCGGCGCCTGGGCTACGCCCTCGACGAGCGGACCTGGCAGCGCACCGTCGACCACTACCTGGCCCGCACCAGCCACGGATCCACCCTCAGCGGACTCGTCCACGGCTGGATCCTGGCCCGCGCCCGCCGCGCCGAGGCCTGGGACTACTTCCAGGAGGCGCTCAAGGGCGACGTCGCCGACCTCCAGGGCGGCACCACGGGCGAGGGCATCCACCTCGGCGCCATGGCCGGCACCCTCGACCTCGTCCAGCGCGGCCTGACCGGCCTGGAGACCCGCGCGGGCGCCCTGTGGCTGGACCCGGTGCCGCTGCCGGAGCTGTCGTCGTACGGCTTCTCCGTGCGCTACCAGGGCCACTGGGGCGTGCGGTTCCGGCTGGAGCACAGCCGGCTGGAGATCGCCGTGCCCGCGGCCGGACCGCTGCCGATCGACGTCCGGCTGCCGGACCGCGAGGTGCGTCTCCAGCCGGGGGACACCTGCCGGCTGGTGCTGCCGGACTGACCGGGCCTTTCCGGACCGACCGGGCCCGCCCGCCGGCCGGTCAGCCGGGCAAGGGGTAGGTCACCGTGCGCGGGGACCCGTCCGGCCTGCCGTCGGTGTAGGTCAGGGTGATCCGGGTGAAGTGCGACTGCCCCGTGCCCTGCTCCCCGCCCGTCGGCATGTCGAGCCGCACCGTCACCGGGTAGGAGTGGAAGGCGCCCGCGGCGCAGTACGGGTCGCAGTCGTTCACGGCGTTCGTGCCCCGGCCCACCGCCGCCTGCGCGTCCCAGCGGAACCAGCGCACGGAGACCAGGCGGCTGTTGCCGTCCCCGCAGGCGAGCACGTACGCCTCGGGCCCGATCTGCGGCTGCCCGGAGCAGTCGAGCAGCACCGGGTCCTGCGTCTGCTGGGTGCGTGCCGCGGGCTGCGCCGACGGCGCGGCGGAGGCCGTGCCCAGCGGTACTGCGAGCGCGGCGGCGGCACAGAGTGTGACCGCTGCCCTCATCGGGTTCCTGCCCATGTCTGCTCCCGCCGTCTCGGGGTCGCTTGTCTCCGCTTGCCCCTTTTCTCCGTTCCGACCGTACGACCGTGTTCGTGAACGCACCACTCGTACGGAGCAGCGGCCGGGCCCCGAGGGCGCGGACCTGCGCGTCGGCCGGGCCGTCCGGTTCGTGCGACAAGACGCCGATTGCATCCCCCGTGTGGTCCTCCCGGCGGTCCGCAACCGCCGTCCGCGCCCCGGTGTCTCATGCCGTCAAGAACGGCGACCCGACCGGGCGCCCCTCACGTGGAGGACCGCGGTATGCACCCGACGACTGTTCCGACCGCCGCCGCCCCGACGCACTCGCGCTCCCGCGACACGGGGGGCGACTTCCTGCTCCAGCCGCCCGACCCCGCCCGGCGCGTCCCCTGCCGCGTCGACCCCGTCGACCTGCGCCGCCTCGACCTGCTCGCCCTGCTGACCGCCGCCGGCATCGCTCCCTCCGCCGGGGACCGGGCCGCCATCGAGCAGCTCAGTGTGCTCCCCGGAAGCGTGCACACGGCACTGCACCGATGGCTGGAGCAGGCTTACGGGTTCTGCCGCTGACGCCCTGCCGGCGGGGTCAGAAGTCGACGGGGTCACGCACCAGCGGGCACGTCATGCAGTGCCCCCCGCCGCGCCCCCGGCCCAGTTCCGCGCCCACGATGGTGACGACCTCCACCCGGGCCTCGCGCAGCAGCGCGTTGGTGAGGGTGTTGCGGTCGTAGGTGAACACCACACCCGGTTCCACCGCGACGGCGTTGTTGCCGCTGTCCCACTGCTGGCGCTCGGAGGCGTAGGCGTCGCCGCCCGTCTCCACCACCCGCAGCTTCGGCAGTCCGAGAGCCTTGGCGACGACATCGACGAAGGGCGTCGACCCCTCGTCGACCACGTCGAAACCGGGGGCCCGGTCGCCGGGCCGCAGCGAGAAGGTGTGCACCGCGTCCATGATGCGGGGGTAGAGGGTCACCACGTCGCGGTCGGCGAAGGTGAAGACCGTGTCCAGGTGCATGGCGGACCGCAGCTTCGGCATCCCGGCGACGACGACGTGCTCGGCGGCGCCGCTGCGGAACAGCGCGGCGGCGACCTGGGTGATGGCCTGCCGGGAGGTGCGCTCGCTCATGCCCATGAGGACGACCCCGTTGCCCACCGGCATGATGTCGCCGCCCTCGAAGGTGGCCTGGCCCCAGTCCCGCTCGGGGTCGCCCCACCAGACCTTCGAGCCCTTGAAGTCGGGGTGGAAGGTGTAGATCGCCTTCATCAGCAGCGTCTCGTCGTGCCGTGCCGACCAGTACAGCGGGTTGAGGGTGAGACCGCCGTACAGCCAGCAGGTGGTGTCGCGCGTGTACAGGGTGTTCGGCAGCGGCGGCATCAGGTACTCGCGGGCGCCGGTGGACTCGCGGGCCAGCGCGAGGTGCGGGGAGCGGAAGTCCTCGGGCAGGTCACTCGTGGCGAGCCCGCCGACGAGGTACTCGGCGAGTTCCCTCGGCGAGAGGGTCTCCAGATACGCGCGGGCCGCGTCGATGAGGCCGATGCCGACCTGGTTGGCGGTGATCTTCCGGTCCAGGAGCCACGCCCTGGCCTCCGGGAGCGCCATGATCTGCGCCAGCAGGTCGTGCAGCTCCACCACTTCCACGCCGCGCCGGCGCAGTTCACCGACGAAGGCGGCATGGTCGCGCTGGGCGTTCTCCACCCACATGACGTCGTCGAAGAGCAGCTCGTCGGAGTTGGTCGGAGTCAGCCGCCGGTGTGCAAGACCGGGGGAGCACACCAGGACCTTGCGCAGCCTGCCGACCTCGGAATGGACGCCGAGCGCCTGACTCACGGCGCTCTCGTTGCTGGTCACACGGCCTCCTGGAGGGATGCGTACGAGCGGGGAGGGGAACGGGAAAGGGCGTCCGCCGGCTGATCCGCCCGGCGGGCCGGCACGGCGAGGAGACCGACCGGGGCCGCACCGCCGACGTCGGACGCAGCGGCCTGCGACATGCCGTCCCTCCGGATGGCCGATCGATTGTGACCACTGTGCAGCATGTGGTGGCTCGGGGCATCTTGTTCGCGGTCAGCCGTGCAGCGCGAGGTACGGGGCGAGCGCGAGCAGCGTCGTGATCAGGGCGTACTTCAGATGGCGGGTGGGCAGCGCGTGCGCGATCCGCCAGCCCAGCAGCACCCCCGCCAGCTCGGGAACCCCGACCAGCACCGCCAGCGGCCAGTCGACGGCCCCCTGGGCCAGGTAACCCACGGTGCCCACACCGGCGATGACGACGGACTGCGCCTGCGCCGAGGCGAGGGACTCCAGCACGGGGACGCCCAGCGCCACCAGCAGGGGGACGGTGAGCATCGGTCCGCCGATGCCGACCACCCCGGCCGCGACGGCCACCGCGCAGCCCATCCCCGCCACCACCGCCGTCGGCGGGTGGACCCGTGAGCCGGCCGGACGGCGGTGCTCGCGGGACCACACCAGCCCCGCCACGCCCGCCACGAACACGCCGAGCACCAGCCCGAACATCCGCTTGGACACATACGAGTTGACCAGCACGCCGAGCGGGGTCCCGGCGGCCGCGCTCACCGCGAGGACCAGTGCCGTGCGCCGGGTCCCGGGCTCGCGCAACTGCCCGGAGCGGGTGTAGGCGGCGGTCGCGAGGATCCCGGTGGCGACATGGGTGACGAGGGCCGTCCCGGCCACCTGTGCCGGTGTCAGGCCGGTGAGGGCGAACAGACCGATCGTGGGCAGCACACCGCCCGGCCCGACGGCGGTGATGCCCACCCCGCCGACCAGCCCCAGCAGCCCCAGGGCCACCAGCACGGGCACACTCGCACCAGCCATCACCGGCCTCCTCTCACGAGGTCCGCGGCCCGCCACGCCGCAGCGTGGCGCGCAGGGCCATCCGGTCCGCGCGGATCCGGATCGACTCCGCGTCCACCGGCCGGCCGTCCGCCAGCCGGGTCAGCCGTTCCAGGGCGAACACCGCCGCCCCGGGCCCGATCCCCAGCAGCCGTGCCGTGCCGGGGTCCGCGTTGACCGCGTGCACGGCCACCTCGGCGCGCCCGAGCCGGGCGCCCGCGGCCTCCTCGATCAGACCGAACACGTCCCGGTCCCGCAGGTCGCCGGCGAGCACGGCACGGCCGACGTCGACGGTCAGATAGCTGGTGTCCAACGACAACGGCAGCCCGTCCAGCCGGCGCAGCCGCTCCACGTACACACCGCCCGCCCCGGCCGGAACCTCCAGCCGGGAGGCGATCGCGGCGGGCAGCGCGGGCACCTCCACCGCGACCCTCACCTCGTTGGTCACGGTGCCGCGGCCGGTCAGCTCCTCGGCCAGCCCGGTCAGCCGGTCGAGACCGTGCGCGTACTTCGGCAGCAGCACCGTCGTCCCGACCCCGCGCCGCCGGGTGATCAGGCCCTCCTCGCGCAGCAGGGCCAGGGCGTCCCGCACCGCGTTGCGCGAGGCCCCGAACCGGCGGCCCAGGTCCCGCTCGTCGGGCAGCACCCCGTCGGCGAAGGCATCGTCCGTGATCTGCTGCCGCAGCGCGTCGGCCAGTGCCCGGGCCCGCTCGGCGCGCGGCCGTCCCCCGTGGTGGTCCATGGCGCTCACGGTAACCCGGGTCATGTTTCGCCGAAGTTACGCCACCCTCATTGACCTGGGGAAACGACTGACCTGCGGGTTCGCGGGGAGCGTGGCGCACTACGCCACCCGGCCCACGGCGCGCTCACTGCGCGGTGCGCAGATCCGCACCGCGCCTGGCCAGGCTGAGGACACCCACGACGACCAGTGCCACCCCGAGCAGTTGCGGCACGACCCACCAGTCGCCGCGCACCTCCTCGCGGTAGAGGACCACGCCGAGCAGCAGGCTCACCGTCGCGTCGCCCAGGGTGAGGGCGGGCTGGGAGGCGACGAGCGGGCCGCCCTGCATGGCGTGCTCCAGCAGCAGCACGGCACACACCCCGGCCACGGCGAATCCGTAGGTCTGCCAGGCGGTGAAGAAGCCGGCCACACCGTCGGAGTCCAGGGCGCGCATGGAGTCCTTCATCAGACCGGCCGTCAGCGCGTAGCACACCGCCGTGGCCGCGCCGAGGCAACCGGCACGGGCCTTGCCGACGGGGCGTCTGAGGCCCGCTGCGGCCAGCAGCACGGCCGCCCCGGCACAGGCCACGAGGGCCGGGACCCAGCGGTCCAGGGGCACTTCGGCCTCGCCGCCCCCGGGCGCGGCCGAGGCGAGCGCGACACCCAGCCCCACGACCACCCCGCCCACGGCGAGCCACAACACCTCCGGCAGCCGGTTGCCGGTCAGCAGCGAGGCCAGCAGCAGGGCCAGCGGAAGTTCCAGCACGAACAGGGGCTGGACGAGTGACAGCGGCCCCGTCGCCAGGGCCACCGCCTGCCCCACGCCGGCCACCACGACGGCCAGCATTCCACCCAGCCACACGGGCCGACGCAACAGGTCGAGAACGAGCCCGGGGCGGAATCCCCGGGACTGCGGCACGCTCAGTGCGGCGCGCCGTTGGAGCACGGTGGCCAGCGCGTTGCTGAACGCGGCGAGGAGTGCGAAGAGCACCGGCAGGACAACACCCATCCACCGATACTCACCCCGAATCCCCCCGGCCGCGCGCTCGCGGCACGCCGGGGACGGAGGGGGCGGCGCAACTGTCGCTCAGCTACCGCTCACTCTCGCTCAGCTGCCGTTCCGCGCGGACTGAGTCCCGGCCGCGGGCTCCTGCTTCGGCTCGGACGCGGGGGTCTCGGTGGCGGTGTAGTAGACCGAGGTGCCCTGCTTGGTGCGCTGCGCCTGGTTCTTGGCGACAAGACCCTCGAGCGTGGTGCGCACGACCGTGGTCTTGACGGTGCGTCCGGAGTGGGCCTCGCTCAGCGCCGTGGTGACCTCGGCGGCGGACCGCGGTTCCCGCTGCCCGACGAGGTGCTCGCGCACCAGCTCCACCAGGGTGGGCTGGGCGGTGGCCCGCGCCGCCGCCTTCTTCGCCGCGGGCTTGCCGGCGGGCTTGGCGGCCGACGTGGCCGGTGCCGTGGTGACCGCGTCGGGAGCCGTCTTCGTGCCGGTCTTCGTGCTCGGCTTCGGGTCCGCCTTCGGGTCCGCCGGCGTGTCCGTCTTCGCGGTGGCCTTCGTGGTGGCCTTCGTGGTGGCCGTGGCGGTGGACTTCGTGGCCTTCTTCGCCTTCGGCTTCGAGGCGGGCTTGGCACCGGGCTTCGCGGCCGCGGCGCGCTTGGGCGCGGTGGTGGTCTTCCTGCCCCGCGTCCGCCTGTCCGTCTCCGACTGCGCGGCGGCACTGCCGCGCGGCGCCGGCACGGTGGCCGCTCCGGTCGAGGAGGCCGACTCGGGCGCGGACCGGGCCGGCTGCGGGGCGATGCCGAGGGCCTGCTGCATGTTCACGAGCAGGGCGTGGTCGTGCTGCAGCGCGGCCAGTTGCTGCTGGAGAGCCGTGATCTCCGTGCTGACACGTTCCTGCTCCTTGACGTTGCGCTCCAGGTCGTCGGTCACCTGGACGCTGTACTGCGAGGCCAGTTCCGTGGCGGACTGCATCGTGCTCTCGGACATGGTGTTGACTCTCCTTGGTTCGCGGCCGTGAAGGCTGACGCGCAGCCCCCGGTTGTTGCCCTGTTCGCTGCCGAGTCGGTATACCACGTATGGCCGCCCTCGTGGTATGTGCCGCCGCAACCCCGTGTGTGTGTTCGGACCGCGGAGCGCGTCGTTCACCCGCCCTCGGGCACCTCCACGACCTTGCCCTGCTCGTCGACGGTGTGTGTCTGCCAGTAGGTGTCCCACTTGTCACCGACGTGTTCCGGGACCTTGCCCTCGGGGTAGCGGGTGTAACCCTCGGGCGGGTCCTCGCCGTTGGGCACACACGCACTGCCGGTGCCCCCGACGGACAGCACCGGGTACTCACCGCCGCCGCAGGTGGCGTCCTCCATGGAACAGCCGGTCAGGACGGCCGCGGCGGCGACGCAGGCCAGGACGAGACCGGGAACGGACCGCCGCATGCGGACGGGGGGCGCGGCCGACGGCCGGTGAACCGGGTTGCTGGTACGCACGGTTGACTCCCTGTGGGTGACTGGTGCGGCAAGCGTCCCCCGTCGGGGGGAAGCACCTCATGAGTACGGGTACTCAATCGGACGAGCCGTACGACCCGTCACGGCCGGCCAGTCGGTCCAGTCGGCGTGCGCTCGCCCGTGCCTCCCGCTCGGCCCCCGCGACGGCGTCCGCGGCCGTTCGGTGCCGCTCCCGCGCCACCCGCCGTTCCCGTTCGGCCCGGTCGAGGTCCTCGCGGGTCTCGCGCAGCTTGCCTTCGGCGGCGGCCACCGTCTCGCGGATCCGGTCCAGCTCGTCGTCGGCCCGGTGGAGCGACTCCTGCGCGCCGGTCTGCTCGGCGCGTGCGTCCCGCAGGTGACCCGCGGCCCGCTCCGCCTCCCGCTCGGCCCGCTCCAGTTCCTCCCGCCGTCTACGGCGCCGCTCGGCGAGTTCGTCCTTCGCCCGGGTCCGGGCGGCGGTGCGGGGCGGCTTCGGGCGAGGTGCCGGCTCGGGTCCCGCGGTCCGGGCCGGTTCCGCCGGAGCCGTGCCCGAGGGGAAGTCCGAGGGCGGGGTCAGGGAGACCACCAGGCGCCCCCCGGCCCACTGGTTCGCCGCGTCCGGGTCGGCGAGGACCGCGCGCAGGGTCGACTCCACCTCCCGCTGCGCCGCCTGGGACAGCGGGTGCCCGGCCTCACCGGCGAGCTGCGCGGCCTGCCGGGAGAGGGCGGCGACGATGCGCCGGCGCTGCGCCGAGAGTTCCTTGAGTCCGGCGGCGTCCAGGGTGCGGTGTGCCTCGCGCAGTGCCTGCCCCAGTTCCAGGAAGCGCCGGGTCTCCTCCGGCCGGGAGCGGGTCAGGAGATTGGCCGCCCAGGCCGCGAGAGTGGGCCGGCGAGCGGCGTGGATACGACGGGCGTCCTCCTTGCGGCCGGCCGTTCTGGCGGCCGCGGCGCGTTCCTCACGGTGGGGGACGAAGGCGGACGGCGGCGTGCCGTAGAGCTCGTCCAGGACCTGCTCGACCCCTCCCGCGTCCGGTCCGCCGGTCTCCCGGCGACGCCCGCCCTTGCGCTGCATGACCCCGACCCTCCGTAGCCGCACACCACCATGCCCTCTGTCTACGGTCACGCGGTCCGCCCCGCGACCCGGGCGGGGCCCACCCGGGTACGGTGCCGGGCCGGTGGCACCGTCAGCCGAACGTGCGCCGGTAGGCGTGCGGGCTGACTCCGGTGGTGCGCTTGAAGCGGTCGCGGAAGGCGGTCGGCGAGCCGAAGCCGACCTGGGCGGCGATGCGTTCCACGGAGTGCTCCGTGGTCTCCAGCAGGTGCTGCGCCTGGCGGACCCGGGCGCGGTGCAGCCACTGCAGCGGGGTGCTGCCGGTCTGCTCCCGGAAACGGCGGATCAGTGTCCGCGTGCTCATCCCCGCGTGTGCGGCGATGTCGGCGAGGGACAGGTCGCGGGCGAGGTTCTCCCGCAACCAGGCGAGCAGGGGTTCGAAGGTGGAGCCGCGCGGCACGGGCGGGTAGTCGTGGAGGATGAACTGGGCCTGACCGCCCTCGCGTTCGAGCGGCATCACCGACAGCCTGGCCGCGTGTGCGGCGACCGCCGAGCCGTAGTCCCGCCGGATCATGTGCAGGCACAGGTCGAGGCCCGCGGCGGCACCGGCCGAGGTGAGGATGCGGCCGTTGTCGACGTAGAGGACGTCCGGGTCGACGTCGACCTCCGGATGGGCGCGGGCCAGGGCCTTTGCGGCGGTCCAGTGGGTGGTGGCCCGCAGCCCGTCGAGCAGCCCGGTGGCGGCCAGCGGGAAGGTGCCCGAGCAGATGGAGGCGATCCGGGTGCCGTTCCCGGCCGCCGTGCGCAGCGCCTCCCGGACGGCCGGGGAGAGCGGCTCGGCGGCGGCCGTACCGGGCACGATGACGGTGTCCGCGTCCCGCAGTCCGTCCAGCCCCCAGGGGGCCCGCAGTGTGAACGCGCCGGCGTCGATCTCGGGGTGCTCGGCGCACACCCGGATCCGGTAGCCGGGACGGCCGTCGGGCAGCCGGGTACGGGTGAAGACCTCGATCGGGGTGGACAGGTCGAACGGGATCACCCGGTCCAGCGCGAGAACGGCGACGGTGTGCATGGCCGGAAAGTACCTCCTCGCGGGCCGGTGATCGGCGGGCGTGGCGTTTTCCCGTCGAAAGCTGTCACTCCTGCCACAGGCCGTCGACCGAACCACTGTCCACCACAATAAGCAATTTGCCTAAGCGCATTAGGTTAATGCACAATCAAAGAAGGAAGACGCTACGCAGCGAGACGCACCACCGCCGGAGGCGACATGCACACCACGGACGACTGGATCACCACGCCCCTCACCCGGGACCTGCTGCGGGGCGCCCTCGACGTGGAGCGCACCGAGCGCGGCCTGCTGCCCCACCGGCTGCCCGCCAGGGCCCGCGCGCAGAACAACGACGGCCAACTGGCCATGGCCGAGTCCCAGCCCTCCGGCGTACGCCTGGCCCTGCGCACCCGCGCCACCGTCCTCGAACTGGACACCCTGCCCACCAAGCGGGTCTACGTCGGCGTCCCGCCACGTCCGGACGGCGTGTACGACCTGCTCGTCGACGGCCGTCCGGCGGGCCGGGGCACTGTCGTGGGCGGCAACACCCTGACCATCGACATGACCACCGGCGCCGCGGCCGTCGAACCCGGTGAGGTCGGCACCCTCCGCTTCGCGGACCTGCCCGGGGGCACCAAGGACATCGAGATCTGGCTGCCGCACAACGAGACCACCGAACTCGTCGCCCTGCGCACCGACGCTCCCGTCGAGCCCGCCCCCGACCCCGGCCGCCGGTTCTGGCTGCACCACGGCAGCTCGATCAGCCACGGCTCGGACGCCGCGAGCCCCACCACCACCTGGCCCGCCCTGGCCGCCTCCCTCGGCGGCGTCGAACTGATCAATCTCGGCCTGGGCGGCAGCGCCCTGCTCGACCCGTTCACCGCACGGGCGATGCGCGACACCCCGGCCGACCTGATCAGCGTGAAGATCGGCATCAACGTGGTCAACGCCGACGTCATGCGTCTGCGCGCCTTCGGCCCCGCCGTGCACGGCTTCCTGGACACCGTCCGGGAGGGCCACCCCACCGCCCCGCTGCTGGTCGTCTCGCCCCTCCTGTGCCCCGTACAGGAGGACACCCCCGGCCCCCTCGCCCCCGACTTCTCGGGCCTCGCCGAGGGCAGCCTCCGGTTCGTCGCCACGGGTGACCCGGCGGAGCGCGCGAGCGGGAAACTGACCCTGAACGTCATCCGCGACGAGCTGTCCCGGATCGTGTCGGAGCGGGCCGCCGACGACGAGAACCTGTACTACCTAGACGGCCGCGAACTCTACGGACAGGCCGACGCGGCAGACCTGCCCCTGCCGGACGACATCCACCCGGACGCCGCCACCCACCGCCTCATCGGCGAGCGCTTCGCCAAGCTGGCCTTCGCCGACCGGGGCGCCTTCGCCGACAGGGGCGCCTTCGGCGACTGAGCCGCACGGCCCGGCCCGGCCTGCGCGGCCCGGTCCTCGTGCGCCGGGGCTCAGGACCCGGCGACGACCGCGGCGAAACGCCGGGCCACCTCGCGCCAGACCGCCTCGGCGGCAGGCTCGTCGAGTTCCGCCCGGCGGGAGAGCTCCACCGGGTCCAGCCCCCGGGCCCCGAGCCTGGCCGCGTCCCACGACCTGACCCGGTCCGCCGTCGCCTCGGGGTGGAACTGCACGCCCCACGCCCGCTCGCCGACCCTGAACGCCTGGTACGGGCACCCCTCGCTCGACACGAGCCACGCCGCGCCGGGCGGCAGTGCGGTGACGGCGTCCACGTGGTGCTCGATCGCCGTCACCCGCTCCGGCAGCCCGCCGAAGAGCGGATCGGCACCGGCCTCGGCGCGCACCGTCAACGGGGTGCTGCCGAACTCCGGCCGGCCGTGCTCACCGCGCACCGTGCCCCCGGCGACCCGGGCGAGGAGCTGCCCGCCGAGGCAGATCCCGAAGACCGGGTCACCCCGGTCCACCGCCTCGGCGACCAGGGCCCGGGTGGGCGCGAGCCAGGGGGCACGCACGTCGTCGTCGGGCAGGTAGCCACCGCCGAGCACCATGACGCCGTCGTGCTCCGGACGCCGGGGGAGGGCCCCTCCGGCGTACGCGTGCACCACGTCCAGGGACACCCCGTCCGCGGTCAGCCAGTCACCGAACCGGCCCGCCCCACCGCCCCGATGGTTCTGCACCACCAAGAGCCGCGCCATCTCCCCACCCCGCCTCACCTCGTCCGGACCCGGCGTCGCGCCGGCTCAGCGGCGCGCCAGGTACAGGGCCACGGCCTTGTGCAGCACCCTGTTCAGTGGATACTCCCACTCGCCGAGGTACTCGACGGCCTGTCCGCCCGCGCCGACCTTGAACCGGAGCAGTCCCAGCAGGTGGTTGTCCTCGTCCAGGGTGTCGGTGATGCCGCGGAAGTCGTACACAGCCGCGCCCAGTTCACGGGCGTCGCACATCATCCGCCACTGGAGGGCGTTGTTGGGCTGCACCTCGCGCCGCCGGCCGGTGGACGCGCCGTAGGAGTACCAGACGTGCTCGCCGACCGTCAGCATCGTGGCCGCGGCGAGCACCTCCCCGTCGTGATGGGCGAGGTACAGACGCATGCGGTCCGGGTCCTCGGCCGTCAGCGCCTGCCACATACGCTGGAAGTAGGCGAGGGGACGCGGCGCGAACCGGTCCCGTCGCGCGGTCTCCACGTACAGCTCGTAGAAGACGGGCAGGTCCTCCTGGTCGCCCCGGACGACCTTGACACCGGCCTTGTCGGCCTTCTTGATGTTCCGCCGCCACTGCTGGTTGAAGCCGTTCTGCAGTTGCTCCAGGGACCGTCCGGCGAGCGGCACCTGGCAGACGTGGCGCGGCTGGCCCGCGGCGAAGCCGTCCGCGCCGCCCGGCTCGGTGCGCCGCCAGCCCATCCGCCGCAGCCGCTCGGCGAGGGCGTCGGCCCCCGGTTCGTGCTCGGTCGCCTCCACGTCGCCCAGCCGCCGGGCCTCCGGGTCGGCGATCGCCGCCTTGACCGCCTCGGCGCTCCAGCGGCGCGCCACCACCGGCGGCCCCATCCGCACCGTGAACGCGCCGCGCCCTCGCAGATGCGCGAGCATCGGCTCCAGCCACCGCTCCAGACCGTCCGCCGTCCAGTCGATGACCGGCCCCTCGGGCAGATACGCCAGGTACCGCTTCAGGCGCGGCAGTGGCCGCAGCAGCACAAGGCCGGCGCCGACCAGCTCGCCGCCCTCGTCGAACCATCCCAGGCTCTCCGCCCGCCAGTCCGGCTTCACGTCGCCCCAGGAGGGGACTTGGAGGTGGCTCACGGAAGGCCGGGCCGCGACGAAGCGCAGATGCTCCTCGCGGGTGATCGGCTTCAGACGACAGCTCATGGGGTGTCCCTCTGTTCGCTTCGTTCGACGGTGCGACGGTGCGGCTGCTCAGGGGTGAGGCGGCCGGGACGCGGGCGCGCTCGCCGGCCCGCACACCTCACAGGGAACAACGACGGACGCCGATCCGCGCGCTGTCGTCCGCCCGGCCACCCGGGTGCTCCGTCCGGCGCGCGGGGCCGCCCACCGGATGGCAGCGTGGCGGGACCGGGCGGTGCGACGGGCACGGACGGGACGGACGGAGCGGAGGCCATGGCGCGGGCGATCTGGACGGGTGTGATCACCTTCGGGCTGGTCTCGGTACCCGTCGGTCTGTTCACGGCGACCGAGGACCACACGGTGCACTTCCACCAGTTGCAGCGGGGCACCTCGGACCGGATCCGCAACCGGCGGGTCAACGAGCGCACCGGCAAGGAGGTCGACGCCGACGACATCGTCAAGGGCTACGAGGTGAGCGAGGGCGAATACGTCGTCGTGCAGCCCGAGGAACTCGACGAGATCGCGCCGGGACGCTCCCGCACCCTCGAGATCACCGACTTCGTGGACCTGGACCGGATCGAGCCGGTCTACTTCGGCCGCACCTACTACCTCGCCCCGCGCGGCAAGGAGTACCTCAAGGTCTACGAGCTGCTGCGCACCGCGCTCGCCGACACCGGCAAGGCCGGGGTCGCCACCTTCGTCATGCGCAACCGGCAGTACCTGACCGCGCTGCGCGCCGAGGACAGGGTCCTGCTGCTCCAGACGCTGCACTGGGCCGACGAGGTCCGCGACCCCGTCGAGGAGCTTCCGGAACTGCCGTCCGACCGGGTGGGCCGCGGCAAGGAGCTGGACATGGCGCTGCGTCTCGTCGACGCCCTCAGCGGCGACTGGGAACCCGCCCGCTATCGCGACACCTACCAGGACAAGGTCCGCGAGCTGGTCCGGGCCAAGGCCGAGGGCGAGGAGGTCGCCGTCGCCGAGGAGGCGCCCGGGGCCACCAACGTCGTCGACCTGATGGAGGTCCTGCGCGGCAGCCTGGAGCAGGCGAAGGGCGCGGGCACGGGCGGCAAGCGGTCCGCTGCGTCGCGGAAGAAGGCCACCGAGCCCTCCCGCCGGACCCCGGCCGAGCGGGGCGGGCTGCGGGAGCTGAGCAAGGCCGAGCTGTACCGGCGGGCCACCGAACAGGGCATCGCCGGCCGTTCGAAGATGAGCCGCCAGGAACTCGTCGACGCGCTCACCGACCGCGACCACGGCCGCGGCAGGGGGACCGGCAGCGGCAGCCGCGGCCGCCGGAAGAAGACGACGACCGCGGCCTGAGACCCGAGCCCCGCTCAGGTGGTGCTGAGCATGCCTTCCCGCAGCCGGGCCAGCAGCCGGGAGATCAGCCGGGACACATGCATCTGGGAGACGCCGAGGCGTTCGCCGATGTCCTTCTGGGTGAGTTCCTCGACGAACCGCCAGTGGATGATCTGCCGGTCGCGTTCGTCCAGCTCGGCGATCATCGGGGCCAGGGCGTGGAAGTCGTCGACCAGGGCCAGGGCGGCGTCGTCGGCGCCGATGAAGTCGGCGAGCGCCGACTCGCCGTCCTCGCTGCCGTTGATGGCCGCGTCCAGGGAGGCGGAGTTGTAGCCGTTGGCCGCGAGACGGGCCTCGACGACCTCGTCCTCCGGCAGGCTCATCAGCTCCGACAGCTCCGCGGTGGTGGGGGTGCGGCCGAGCCGGCTGCGCAGTTCCTCGGTGGCGCGGGCGAGCTGGACGCGTGCCTCCTGGAGGCGCCGGGGCACGTGCACGGCCCAGGAGGTGTCCCGGAAGAACCGCTTGATCTCCCCGACGATGTACGGCACGGCGAAGGAGGTGAACTCGACCTCTCGGGTCAGTTCGAACCGGTCGATGGCCTTGATGAGGCCGATCATGCCGACCTGGACGATGTCCTCCATCTCCTCCGGGCCACGGCTGCGGAAGCGGCCGGCCGCGAAGCGGACCAGGGACATGTTCATCTCGATCAGCGTGTTGCGTGCGTACTGGTGCTCGGGCGTGCCCTCCTCCAGCACGGTGAGCTGCTCGAAGAACAGCTTCGACAACTCCCGCGCGTCCCTGGGCGCCACCTTGGACGGGTCCGCGATCTCCGGCATGTCCGTCGTGGCATGGTCGGTGGCTCGCGCGGTCGTCGTCGTCATGATGTGCCCTCCCGGTGGATCGGTCGTCGTTGTCACCTTGTCGGCCGACGACCGATCGCCTACCCCGGGTCAAGCACCGCACACCTGCCGGAGCGCCGCAACTCTCCGCGCGGGTTCCGGACCCGGCCTCAGACGCCCAGGTAGAAGCGGACCGCGGTGCCCTCGTCGGTCGTGTGAACCCGCACCAGATCGGCGACGTAGTGGACGAGCAGGAGGCCGCGGCCACCGATCTGCCCGTGCTCCGGGGGCCGTCGGCCGACGAGCGGATCCGTGAGCCGCCCCGCGTCGCGGACCTCGCACACCACCTGACCCGCCTCGGCCCAGACCGCCACCGTTCCGCTGCCGCCGCCGTGGACCACGCTGTTGGTGGTCAGCTCGGCCACCGCCAGTTCCGCGTCCTGCAGCCGCTGCCCGGACAGTCCGAGCGAGGCGGCCAGACCGACCGCGAAGCGGCGGGCCTCGGGCAGCTCCCCGGACCCGAAGGCCAGGACGGCGGCGTCGGGAGCGCGCCCGAGCGGTTCGTTGTAACGGGCCACGACCGCCGGCCAGTCGTACCCCTCACTGATCCGCTCACTCCCCTCCGTGATGACCGTCGGGTGGGTGACCAGGGCGTCGGCCAGGACGTCCGCGGCCAGCCGGGTCTCGTCGTACGGGCACAGGATCGTCGCCCGGCGGCCCGCGAAGGCCGCGTTGATCAACGCCTCGTGCTGGGCGCACGCCGGATACTCGGCGGCGCTGCGCCCGGCCCAGACCGGCTCGCCGACGATCCGGACCCGTACCCGCGGGTGCGCGTCGGCGAACGCCCTCAGCACGCCCGGGATGATCCGCCCCGGATTGCGTCCGGCCTCGGTCATGTCCAGGAAGGTGACGTCCCGCGCGTCGCTGCCCAGTCCCGCCCGGACCAGCTCCAGGTTGGGGCCGGGCACGGCCACCGCCACCGGCTCGCCCGCGGCCAGCCCCTCCCGCACGAACGCCGCCGTCCGGTCGGTGTACTCGGTCTCCGAACGGTAGAACAGCGCCGGATGGATGAATGCCTCGTCGGCGGTCGCCGTGCTCATCGTGGCGCCACCTCGATCCGGTGCAGGGACGGCCAGAACAGGTCCAGTACCCGCGGCAGCTGCGGCGGCGGCCGCTCCACCACGACGCGGCCGACGGGCAGGTTCATGGCCGTGACGGCCAGTGCCGCCACCCCGGCCACGTCGACGAACCGCACCGCCGACAGTTCCACGTAGGACACGTCCGTGTGCCGCCGGGACAGCTCGGTCAGGGCGTTCTCCCAGGAGAGTCTGGTGCTCACGCCGATCTCACCACTGGCCCGGATGCCCGGACGGCCGGACAGCGGACCCACGTCCAGCAGGACACCGCCGCCCGTGCGGGCCGGGCCGCCCGCGGCGCCTGTGCCATCCACACTCGATCCCCTTCGGAACTTCGCCGGGCATACGCCGGCTGCCCGGGCACGTCTTCCGACCAGGCAGCCTATCCCGATCGGGGCGTCGTACGCCGGTGAGGGGACAAACTGGCGACAGTCGGGCGGATCGGGGAACAAGGCAGAGTGAGTGCGTCCTCGGAAGGTCGGAAGGGAAGACTGGGCATGTTTGAAGCCGAGAACATTCGTGACTGGCGTGGCCTCGACGTCGTCGACTACGACGGCCGCAAGATCGGGACCCTGGAGTCCATCTACTTCGACACCCTCACCGACCGGCCCGCGTTCGCCACGGTCACGATCGGTCTGCCGACCCGTCGGCGGCTCGTCTTCGTGCCGGTGGACAAGGCCACGGTCGGACCGTCCTACCTCAAGGTCACCTACGACAAGTCCCTGGTCAAGGACGCACCCGGCATCGACCCGGACGGTGAGCTGGCCGCCGAGGACGAGGGTGCGGTCTTCGCCCACTACCACCTGCCCCACGAGCCGGGCAGCCGCGGCGAACGCCGTCTCGGCCGCCGCTGAACCCCGTGGGCGGTGCCCGGTCCGCGCGGACCGGGCACCACCGCCGCGCGGCGCGGGCACCGCCACCGCGGGCCCGGGCGGTCCGGCTACGCGACTTCCGCGCCGCGTGCCGCCGCCTCCGTCTCGGATGTCGCGCTGCCCGTCGCGAGGGCGCCGCCGGCGCTCTCGAGATGCGCCCGCACGAACCACTGGAACTGCTCCAGGTCCCTGAGCTGACCGATCAGAAGGTCCTCGGTGGCCGGGTCGATCTTGCCGGCCTCCTCGACCGCCGCGCGCATGCCCTCGACCACGCCGGTGTACACGACGTCGAGCGCGCCGAGATGGGCGATGGCGTCCGCCCGTCCGATGGAGTAGTCGTCCCACTTCCGCTCGGCCACCAGCGCCCCGGGCGTGCCCTGGGCCACCCCGCCGAGCGCGGCGATGCGCTCCGCGACGTCGTCGGCCATGTCGCGCACCTGGTCGACCTGGGGATCGATCATCTCGTGGACCGCGATGAAGTGCGGACCCACGACGTTCCAGTGCACGTGCTTGAGGGTCAGGTGCAGGTCGTTGAGGGCGTGCAGGCGCAGCCGCAGCACACCGATCAGCCGTCCGGCGGCCTCGCGCTCGATGCCGGGGACCGTGTACTTCGGGGTCAGGTCGTGCGTCATGGCGGACCTCAGCTCCTCATGCGTTTCGTACGTCATTGCTCGTGCACGAATGCCCCGTATCGGCTCAGGCAGACATGCGCGGGCAGGTCCGGGATCAGGACGGCGGGGCCGGGAGCGGCATCGCGTCGAGGGCGCGCGCCGCGTGCACCAGATTGGACGCCATGGCGCGGCCGGTGGAGACCGACCAGTCGTGGCCGCGCTCGTCGTCGAGGAAGTCCGGACCGGGTCCCGGGCCGAGGTGCCAGTAGGTCCAGGCCTGGCCGGGAATGGTGTAGCCGATGTCCGCGAGGCCGCCGCCGATCTCGCTGATGACGTGGTGGGCACCGTCCTCGTTCCCGGTGACCAGGACACCGGCGACGCGGTTGTACGCGACCGGACGGCCCTCGTCGTCGGTCTCACCGAGCATGGCGTCCATGCGTTCCAGGACCCGCTGGGCCACGGAGGAGGGGCGGCCGAGCCAGGTCGGCGACGCGATGACCAGGATCTGCGAGGCCAGCAGCTTCTCGTGCACGCCCGGCCAGTCGTCCCCGTCGCCCATGTCGGTCTCGACCCCCGGTTTCAGGTTCAGGTCGACGGCCCGTACGACGTCCACCTCCGCCCCGTGGCCCTTGAGCGCCGCGATGACCGTGGCGGCCAGCGCCTCGGTGTTCGACGGCTGGGGGGAGGGTTTGAGAGTGCAGTTGATCACGAGTGCGCGCATGCCCACCCGGGTTCCCCGGCGGGCCTGACGCTACCGTCGGCCGTATGGCTGACGAGTCCTTCCGGCATCCGCGGCTCGCCGCGCTCTACGACGTGCTCGACACCGACCGCGGCGACCTCGTCCCGTATCTGCTCATGGCCGGCGAGTTCGGGGCGCGGAGCGTGCTGGACATCGGCTGCGGAACCGGGGTGTTCGCCCTGCTGCTGGCCGACCGCGGCCTCGAGGTCGTCGGCGTCGACCCGGCCGGGGCCAGTCTCGACGTGGCGCGAGGCCGCGAGGGCGCCGACCGGGTGCGCTGGATCGAGGGCGACGCCACCTCGCTTCCCGCGCTGCGCGTCGACCTCGCGACCATGACGGCGAACGTCGCCCAGGCGATCACCGGCCGGTCCGCCTGGCAGGGGACGCTGCGCGGCGCGTACGAGGCCCTGCGACCCGGCGGGCACCTGGTGTTCGAGACCCGGGACCCGGCCCGGCGCGCCTGGGAGGAGTGGACCCGCGAGCACACCCACCAGGTCGTGGAGGTCCCCGGTACGGGCACCGTCGAGAGCTGGTGCCGGCTGCTGGACGTGAGCGGCCCGCTGGTCACCTTCCGGTGGACCTACGTCTTCGGCGCGGACGGCGCGGTGCTGACCTCCGACTCGACGCTGCGCTTCCGGGAGCGGGACGAGGTCGCGGCCGACCTGGCCGAACAGGGGTACGTGGTGCAGGAGGTGCGCGGGGCCCTCGACCGCGCGGGGCGGGAGTTCGTCTTCGTCGCGCGGCGTCCGCAGGCGGCGGGGGCCTGACGCCGTCCGCACCGGAAGACCTCCCGAAACCGGCAGCCAACGCCGCCCGCTCACTGCCCGGCCGCCCCCGTGACCCGGCACCCTCCGGGCGGCCATGCTCGCCGCATGGCCCGTTTCCAGCACACCGTGACCCTCGCCCCCGTACCCCGCCGCTGGTTCGAGTCGTGCGTCGCCGCGCTGCACGACCTGGCGGAGGGCACGGACGCCGAAGGAGGGCGGCTGACGCTGCCCGACGGACGTCCGCTGCCCGGCCTGGTGCTGGCGGAGGGGCGGCATCCGGAGCCGGGCGCGCGGTACCGGCCCGTGAACGAGGAGGACGGGGAACCGGACGCGGACCAGTGCCTCACCGTCCTCGCCCGGGACCGCCGCGGGGAGACGGCGCTGGAGGTCGTCACCCACGACGACGACCCGGACCACCCCGCGCGACTGGTCTGCGCCCTCGGGCTCACCAGCGTCGAACGGCCACGGGAGGCGTGGCTGACGGCGACGCTGCACTCGGCCGGAGGCAAGCGCGCGAAGTACCTGGGCGGCACCGGGCGCCTGCGCCTCGACCTCGGCCGGTGGTGGCAGGCGACGAGCCACGGCCGGCACTCTGCCCGCGCCCCCCTGGGCGGAACCCTGACGCACGCGCTCGTCCGCGTCTCGGTGACCGTCGTTCCACGCCCCGCCCCGGACGGACGCTGGCGGGTGACCGTGAAGGCACGGATCAGGGGCCGCTCCTTCGCCCGCCCGCTGCTGCCCCTCGCCGCGGCGGTGCTGGGGCGCCGCGCCCGGCGGGCCGGTGCCGAGGCGCTGGAGCGGGCCGCGGTGGCGTGGAACGCACAGGTCCCCGCACTGGTCCGCAAGGACGGCGAGCGACTGAGCGCCGAACTGGCCGACGCGCTGCTCGGTCCCTGAACCGGCGCCGGGCGTTCGCACGCGCGGTAGCGCGCGGAGGGCGCACATGAGAATCGAGTGAGCCCTGTACGCGCCCCCTTCGCGGTACGGACAATCCCAGTGACCGTGATCACCCGGCGGAAGACGCGGTGTCGTCCGGCCGCCGACTCCCGGGAAGCAGGTCGATCGTCATGCTCTTGCGTCAGCCCACCACCGTGACCGAAGCGCAGGAGTGCATGGCGCAGGGCGCGGTGCCCGTCGGCGGGGCCACGCTCGTGTGGGCCACCTGGCAACGCGACGGGTTCCCGGAACTGGCCATGTCGCTGCGCGGACTGCCGGAGGCGACCGCCGTCGAACCCGAGTCGCTGGGCGCGGCCGTGGTGCTGCACCGCATAGACGACCGGGTGCCCGAGGTGCTGCGCCGGGCGGCGGGCTCGGTCGGCACCGGAGCCGTACGCCGGACGGCGACGGTCGGCGGCAACCTCGTCGGCAGCAGCCTGCGCTGCCTGCTGCCCGCGGCCCTCGTGCTGGACGCCCGCGCCACGGCGCTGGGCCCGGACCGCCCCTACGAGACCGATCTGGCCGAGGTGATGGCGAAGCGTCACCTGCTGCTCGGCCTGCGCTGGCGCACGCCGCTGGCCAGCGGCTACCGCAAGGAGCCCGCCGAAGCCGGCGGTCCGCCGCCCCTGGTGGTGGCCACCGCCGTGCACGCCGACGGCGAGGGCGGGCTCCGGCTGCGCGTCGCCGTGCGCGACGGCTACGACGTGCTGAGCGGGACCACCGGGTGCGGCACGGACGCCGAGGAGACCTTCGACGCCCTGGGGCGGACGGACATCGGCGCGCTGCCCGCCGGGGCCCGGGACGTGGTGCGCGAGCAGGTCGCCGGCATCCTGGGCCCCCTCGCCGACCGCTGAACCGGCGGCCGGCTCCGTCCGTCCGCGTCAGCCGTTGGCCAGGGCCTTGACCCGGTCCAGCGCGCCGTTGAACTTGTCGTGGTCCCCGACGGTCGGCCCGGACGAGGTGTACTGCCACATCGTGTGGAAGTCCCAGCCGGCCGGGAGCGTCCCCGCGGTCGAGGCGTACCGGGCGATCCACAGCGGGTTGTTCGCACCGAAGCCGCTGTAGTTCCCGGTGCACTGGGTCCACCAGTTGGTGGAGGTGTAGACGGCGGCGTGCCGGCCGGTGCGCTGCTTGTACCGGTCCAGGAAGGCCCGGATCCAGCTGACCATCTGACTGTGCGTCCGTCCGTAGCAGGTGGCCCCGTACGGGTTGTACTCGATGTCGAGGACACCCGGCAGCGTCTTGCCGTCCTTGGACCAGGCGCCGCCGTGATCGACGAAGTAGTCGGCCTGGGCGGCGCCGCCCGAGGTGTCCGGGGTCGCGAAGTGGTACGCGCCGCGGATCATGCCGGCGTCGTACGAACCGCCGTACTGCTGGGCGAAGTACGGGTTCCGGTAGGAGGTCCCCTCGGTGGCCTTCACATAGGCCCACTTCACGCCGCTCTTCCAGAGGGTCGACCAGGCGACGTTGCCCTGGTGGCTGGAGACGTCCACCCCCTCGGTCTGGGCGACGCGGGTGCCGACCGGGCGGCCCCGGACACCTTCGTGGGCGAGGACACCGGTGCCCATGTGGGCGGTGCCACGAGCGGGCGTCCTGGTGTCGTCGGCGGAGGCCGTGGCCGGAACGGCGGCCAGGGTCAGCAGGAGTGACTGGGCGGCGAGGATGACGCCTGAGGTGAGCAGGCGTGAGTGGCGTTGAGCCACGGCTATGGGTCTGCGCATGGCACCCATCCGAACCGCAGTCGGGCCGCACCGCATCCCACAGTCGCCCAGACGGTGTTGGGGGCGGTCTCAGACCGAGGCCCCGGAGACGGGCACGGCCTGTCCGGTGACCCGTGTGCGCGGATCGCGCGGACCCACCTCGATCAGCAGTTCGCTGGTCCGGCCCATGTCCTCGCCCTGGCGGACGGCGATCGTGGCCGGGCCGGTGACCAGGCCCAGTTCGCGCAGGTACCCGCCGAACGCCGCGGCCGCCGCACCCGTCGCCGGGTCCTCCACGACGCCGCCGACGGGGAACGGGTTGCGGGCGTGATAGAGCCCGGCCGACTCGCGCCACACCAGGTCCACCGTCGTCCAGCCGTAGCGCCGCATGACCTCGGCGAGCGCGTCGAAGTCGTAGTCGAGGTCGGCCAGCCGCGCCCGGGAGGCCGCGGCGAGCACCAGGTGGTCGTTCCCCCCGAACGCCACGTGGGCGGGCAGGGCGGGATCCAGGTCGGCCGCCGTCCAGCCGAGCGCTCCCAGCGCGGCGTCGCGTTCGGCGGGCAGCGCCGGGCGCGAACGCGTCGGCACGCTGGTGAGGGTGGCCCGCACCGCTCCGGTCCCGTCGACCGCCGTGGACACCGGGATCTCACCGGCGGGCGTGTCCAGGACGACCTCGCCGGGACCCAGCCGCTCGGCGAGGGCGACGGCCAGCGCCACCGTCGCGTGCCCGCAGAACGCCACCTCGGCCAGCGGACTGAAGTAGCGGACCCGGAACCGCCGTCGCTCCGCGTCGCCGCCGGTCACGAACGCGGTCTCGGAGTAGCCCACCTCGGCGGCGATCGCGAGCATCGCCGGGTCGTCCAGCCCGGACGCGTCGAGGACCACTCCGGCCGGGTTGCCGCCCGCCGGGTCGTCGGTGAAGGCCGAGTAGCGCAGGATCTCTGTCGTCATGGCGGACACGCTGCCAGCCGCCCGCCGATCGTGTCCAACGATCGTTCGTGATCTCCTCCATCGGCACACCACATACCCTGGCTCCGTGGACACCCGACTGCTGACGACCTTCACCGTGCTCGCCCGCACCGGCGGCTTCACCGCCGCCGCGGCCGAACTGCACCTGGCCCAGTCCACCGTCACCGTGCACATCCGCACCCTGGAACGGGACCTCGGCGTGCGGCTCTTCGACCGCCTGCCCACCGGAGCGCTGCTCACCGACGCCGGCCGCCGCCTCCTGGAACGGGCCGAGGAGGTGCTCGACGCCGTGGCGCGGCTGCGGGCCGGGAGTGCGGAGGCCGGCGCCGTGTCGGGCCGGGTGGTGATCGGCAGCCCGGAGTCCCTGTGCGCGAGCCGTCTGCCGGGACTGGTCGCCGCGCTGCGCACGAGCCACCCCGAGGTGGACGTCCACCTGTACGCGGCCGGGACCCGGGAGTGCGTCGAGGGGCTGCGGTCGGGACGCCTCGACCTGGCCCTGCTGCTGGAGGAGGAGACGGAGTTCCCCGACGTGACGTCGGAGCCGGTCGGCCGCGAGCCGCTCGCCCTGGTCGCCGCTCCCGGACACCCGCTGGCCGCCCGGGAGCGCGCGGCGAGCTGGCCGGAACTCGCCGAGGAGAGCTTCTTCCTGCTGGAGGAGGGCTGCTCCTACAGCGACGCGCTGGCCCGTCGGCTGCTCGCGGTGCCGGGCACCAGGCCCCGGCTGACCAGGTTCGGCAGCGTCGACGCGGCGCGCAACTGCGTCGCGGCCGGGCTGGGGATCACGCTGCTGCCGCTCACCACGGTGACGGAGGAACTCCGCCGCGGGCGCCTGGTACGGGTGGAGGGACCCGGCTTCCCCGCCGCACCGGTACGGCTGGCCCGGCACCGCAGGCGCTGGACGGCACCCGCCGCGCGGGAGGTCGCCCGGGTGCTCGTCCGTCATCTGGGCGACTGACCGCCGCTCGCCCGGGGCCGACCCGAGGCGTCGGCCCGGAGCACCTGCCCCGGGCGGAAAGCGACACCTGCCCCAGGCAGAACGCCAGTACCACATCGCTGAGTTCGATCGGCGAGATGTCGGGAAAGTTCGCTCCTCGGTGGGGTCTGCGGCCGGTCCGGCATGCGCGGTCAACCCGCTGACTAGCATGAGCCGCAAGCCCGCCGGAGTGATCACCATTGGCCGGTGGCCCGGCTCCGGCCCGCGGTCGACCCAGGTCGACCGGCCCTTTCCCCGCTCTCAAGGACCCGAGGGACCGCGGAATGTCAGTGTCTGCACCCCCCACCCCGACCCGGACGCAGAAACCTCACCGCTCCACCCCAGCCGTCCCCCTGCTCGTGCTGCCGGCCGCCGCCGCGGCCGCCGGTGCCGCCTGGGCGGCCGCTCCCGAGACCGCCCGGAGCTGGACCGCGACCCTCGCCGTGACGTCCTGGCTGTGCGTCGCCGTCTCCGTCGTCCTCGGCTCCCACCTGGTCGGACGGGCGCGCCGGACCGCGGCGGCCCGGCGGACGGAGATCAGCGCCCTCAAGGCCCAGCTCGCACAGGAGAACGCCGGGCTGGTGCACCTGGTCAACGTCGCGTTACCGGGTATCGCGCAGCAGGTGCGCGACGGCACCGGCGCGGACGAGGCCGTCGCCAACACCGCTCCCTCCTCCGGGCCGCACCTGCGCCAGGTCGTCCAGAGCTTCGCCGTCCTGGTGGAGGACGCGGTGCGGCAGGCCGCGGACGCCGAGTCCCGGCGGCAGCAGGCACTGGGGGAGACGCGCCGGGGCGTCGCCGAGCTGGAACACCTGACCAACAGCACGCTGCCCGCCGCCGTGGGGAAGCTGCGGGACGGCACCTCGGCGGAGATCGTCCTCGCCGAACTGGACTGGCCACGCGGAGCACAGGCCCGTGCCTGCGCCGAGCTGTTCGTCCGGGAACTGGCCCACAGCGAACGGCGTACCGCCGCCGCGCAGGCCGCCTCCGCCAAGTCCCTCAGCCGCGTCCAGGCCAAGGCCGTCGGCATGCTCGCCGACCTGAGGGACATGCAGGATCGTCACGGCGAGGAGGTCCTCGGCGATCTGCTGCGCCTGGACCACAGCACCTCGCAGCTCGGCCTCATCACCGACCGGCTGGCCCTCCTGATGGGCGGACGCTCCAGCCGGGCCTGGAACAGACCCATCGTGATGGAGAGCATCCTGCGCGGCGCCGTCGGCCGGATCGCCGCCTATCAGCGGGTGCGGATGCACTGCTCCACCGACGCCGCCATCTCCGGCTACGCGGCCGAGGGCGTCATGCACCTGCTGGCCGAACTCATGGACAACGCCGCCAACTTCTCGCCGCCCATCGACGAGGTCCACGTCTACGTGGAGGAACGTACCGCCGGAATCGTCGTCACCATCGAGGACAGCGGCCTGAAGATGGCCGACGCCGCCATGCGCCACGCCGAACAGGCGGTGTCGGGGCGGACGAACGACCTGGCCTCGCTGCAGGGCACCCGCCTCGGCCTCGCCGTGGTGGGACGGCTGGCCGCCAAGTACGGCGTCGGCGTGAGCTACCGGCCCTCCTCGCGCGGCGGCACCGGCGTCGTCGTCCTGGTGCCGCCCCAGCTGCTGGCCCAGCAGCGGGACCCCGGGCCCGTCCTCACCGGCCGCACCTTCGGCGGCGGTGCCCCCACCGTCCCGGGCCCCGCCCCGGCCGCGGAGGCCCCGGCGTACCCGCGGCGGGTCCCGGACGTCCGGCCGGTGGAGCGGACCGTCCTGCCCGAACAGGCGGTGCGCCCCGGTCCCGCGACCGCCACGCCGGGCGGCCTGCCCATGCGCTCCCCGGGCCGCACGATGGCCGAGGCGGAGGCCGAGCGGGAACGCCGCGAGAACCACCGGCCGCCCGTCGACCCGGCGGCGTCCGCCTCCCGCGACGCCGGGGCCAGCTTCGGCGCCTTCCACCGGGGGCGCCGGTCCGGGGCGTCCGGCGGCCCGTCGGAGTCCGAACCGCCCGCCCCGGGCTAGGCGCCGGGCAGGACCGCGCCCCCTCGCACAGCACCCGCATCGCACCCGCAGCACGCCCCCCCCGGCGCGCACCGGTGCTCCTCGCCCCACCGCTCGTGTCGCTCGTGAGATTGGAGGAACGGGCCGGTGACCGCAACACCAGGAACCACCGTCCCCGCACCCATCATGCAGACCACCGACAACAGCCTCACCTGGCTCCTGCAGAACCTCCTGGACCGCACCCCCGGTACCCGCCACGCCCTCGTCCTCTCCCGCGACGGCCTCAGGCTCTGCTGGACCGAACACCTCACCCTGGACCGGGCCGACCAGCTCGCCGCGATCTGCTCGGGCATCCAGGCCCTCGCCCAGGGCGCCTCCGTCGAGTTCGGCAACGGCACCGGCGGCGTGCGGCACTCCATGACCGAGTTCCACGGCGGGCTGCTGTTCATCGTGGAGGCGGGCGAGGGCGCGCACCTGGCCGTCGTCGCGGTGGAGGACGCCGACCCCGGCGTCGTCGGCCACCAGATGACCGAGCTGGTCGAGCAGATCGGTGAACACCTGAGGGCCGAGCCGCGGCACGCCGTCCCCGGGGGCAGCTCCTCGTGACGCGCAGGCCCGTGGACACCGGCGCACCCGACCGGCTCTACACGGTCACGGGCGGGCGCAGCCGTGCCGACGACTCCTTCGACCTCGTCACCCTGGTCGTCGCCGAGTGCGGGCCGTCGGCCGGCATGCAGTCGGAGCACGTCCGCATCCTCGACCTGTGCCGGCACCCCACGGCCGTGGTGGAACTCGCCGCCGAACTGGCCCTGCCGATCACGGTGGTGCGCATCCTGCTCGGCGACCTGCTCGCCACCGGAAGCATCACCGCGCGCCACCCGCGCCTGGGGCAGACCGCCGCGTCCCACCCCGATACCGCCCTGCTCCAGGAGGTGCTCCATGGGCTCCGCAACCTCTGACCCGACCGCCTCCGGCTCCACCACGACCTCCGGCCGCACGCCCCTGACCGACGCCGCGGAGACCGGACTGAAGATCGTCGTCGTGGGCGGCTTCGGAGTCGGCAAGACCACCCTCGTCCGCTCCGTCAGCGAGATCCGGCCGCTCAACACCGAAGAGGTCATGACCCAGGCCGGGGTCGGCGTCGACGAGACCGGCGGGGTCACGTCGAAGACCACCACCACCGTGGCCTTCGACTTCGGCCGGATCAGCCTCAACGACCGCATGGTGCTGTACCTGTTCGGCGCCCCGGGCCAGGAACGCTTCTGGTTCGTGTGGGACCGGCTGTTCTCCGGCACCCTCGGCGCGGTCGTCCTGGTCGACACCCGCCGGATGGACGACTCCTGGTACGCGATAGACCGGCTGGAACACCACCGCACCCCGTTCGTGGTGGCCGTCAACCGCTTCGACGACGACACCGCCCGGCACTCCCTGGACGAGATCCGGCTGGCCCTCGCGCTGCCCGACCACGTGCCGCTGATCGACTGCGACGCGCGGGTGCGGACCTCGGGCAAGCACGTGCTGGTCACCCTCGTGGACCACCTCTACCAACTGGCCCTGGCCCAGGAGAGCGCATCGTGACCGACATCGACCCGTCACCCCACCCCGTCGCCGCACCGGGCTGCCCCGTCCACCTGGACGCCGTGCCGTTGGCCGGACTGGAGTACCAGCAGACGCCGTCGGAGCTGTACCGAGGTCTGCGGGCCGAACACGGCGCCGTCGCGCCCGTGCTCCTGGACGGCGGCATCCCCGCCTGGCTGGTCCTCGGCTACCCCGAGGTCAGCTATGTGACCAGTCACGACGAGCTGTTCGCCCGGGACTCGCGCCGCTGGAACCAGTGGGGCAGCATCCCGCCCGACTGGCCCCTGCTGCCCTACGTCGGCCACCAGCCGTCGGTCCTGTTCACCGAGGGCGAGGAGCACCGGCGGCGGGCCGGCGTCATCACCCAGGCACTGGCGGGCATCGACCAGTTCGAACTGGCCCGGGACTGCAGGCACCTCGCCGACCGGCTCATCGCCGCCTTCGCCGGAAGCGGCCGGGCCGAGCTGATGAGCGGCTACGCGCACCCCCTGCCGATGCGCGCCGCCGTCCGCATGTGCGGGATGCCGCACACCGGCGTCGAGACCCGGCAACTCGTCGAGGACCTGCGCATCTCCCTGGACGCGGCCGAGGGAGACGACCCGGTCGCCGCCTACACGCGCGTGGGAGAGCGCATCCACCAACTGGTCCGCCACAAGCGCGAGCGCCCGGGCCCCGACGTCACCTCCCGCATGCTCACACACCCGGCGGGACTGACCGACGAGGAGATCGTCCAGGACCTCATCTCCGTCATCGCCGCCGCCCAGCAGCCCACCGCCAACTGGATCGGCAACACGCTCCGCCTGCTGCTCACCGACGAACGCTTCGCCCTGAACGTCTCCGGCGGCCGCCTCAGCGTGGGGGAGGCCCTCAACGAGGTGCTGTGGCTGGACACACCCACGCAGAACTTCATCGGACGCTGGGCCGTCAACGACACCCAGCTGGGCGGCCGGCACATCCGGGCCGGCGACTGCCTGGTGCTCGGCTTCGCCGCGGCCAACACCGATCCGCAGCTGTGGCCCGAGGCCCACGTCGGCGCCGAGAACTCCGCGCACCTGTCCTTCAGCAACGGCGAACACCGGTGCCCCTACCCGGCACCCCTGCTCGCCGACGTCGTCGCCCGCACCGCGGTCGAGACCCTGCTGGAGCGCCTCCCCGACCTCGTACTCGCCCTCGAGCCCGGGGAGTTGACCTGGCGTCCGTCCATCTGGATGCGCGGCCTGACCGCCCTGCCCGCGCTCTTCACACCCGTCGTGGCCTGAGAACCGGCGTGCGGTACCTCAGGCCGCGGGTGTGAAGCGGACCGGCAGCGACTGCGGGCCCCGGGTGAACACGCCCCGCTCCACCACCTCGAAGCCGTCCTCCGTCCGCAGGCCGGGCAGCGCGTCCAGGAGCTGCCCGACCCCGATCTCGACCTCCGCCTTCGCCAGCAGGGCGCCGACGCAGAAGTGCCGGCCGAGCGCGAAGGCGAGGTGGTCGGCGGCGGCCGAGAAGGCGGTCGTCGTGGTCAGGTCGTCGCGCATGATGTCGAAGCGGTCCGGGTCGCGGTAGCGCGTCTCGTCCCGGTTGGCCGCTCCTATCAGGCAGGTGACGGTGGCACCGGCCGGTATCGTGCCGCCGCTGAGCGTGACGTCGGTCGCCGTCTGACGCATGATCATGTGGACCGGCGGGGTGTAGCGCAGCGTCTCGGCGAAGGCGCGGGGGATCAGGCTCCGGTCCTCGCGCACGGCCGCCAACTGCTCCGGATGGGCCAGCAGGTTGGCGAAGATGCCGGCGATCGCCTTGTCGGTGGTCTCGCCGCCCGCCGCGAGCAGCAGACTGCAGAACGCCTTGATGTCCTCGTCGCTCATCCGGACGCCGTCCACCTCGGCGGCGCACAGCGTGGACAGCAGGTCGTCGCCCGGGTTCTCACGACGCTCCCGGATGACCGGGATCATGTACTCGGCGAACTCCGTCCGGGTGCGCGCACCGGCCGCCGCGACCTCCTGGTCGCCGGAGAGGTTGCCGAGGAAGGCGATGACCGACGTGTACCAGCCGTGGAAGCGGTCGTGGTCGGCCTTGTCCAGGCCCAGCATGTCCGCGATGACGTTGACGGGGAACCGGGTCGCGTAGTCGGCGACCAGATCGGCGCGGCCGGTGTGCCGGAACGCGTCGATCAGCTCACGGGAGTTGCGCTCGATGACCGGCAGGAACCGCTCCTGGAGGTCGGCCCCGCGGAAGGCCGGGGCGACCAGGGCGCGCCGGACCGCGTGCTCCCGGCCGCTCAGCTGGAGGATCGTCCGGCCGTGCACGGGCTCGATCTGCCAGTCGTAGTTCTCCGTCGTGAACTGACCGGCGCGGTCCTTGAAGACGCGTTCCACGTCCTCGTAGCGCGAGACGATCCAGCTCTGGGTGGCCTCGTGCCGGATGAGGGGAGCGCTGTCCCGCATCGTCCGGTAGGCCGGGTACGGGTTCGCCGCGAACTCGGGGGAGAGGATGTCGGGGACCTGCTGCGCGGTGGACATGGGACTCCTCGGTCGACAACGCCATGGCCGCACCAGGCTATTGACGAGGCGTCGGCTCCGACAGACCGCGCGTCCGGACCGTTGCCGCCGGGTCAGGCCTCGCCGTCCACCGAGGCGCGCAGCCGTGCGCCGGCCATCCGCATGTGCTCGGCCATCGCCCGGTCCGCGGCCTCCGGATCACGGGCCCGGATGGCCTGGAGCACCGCGTCGTGCTCGCACAACGTGCCGCTGACGGTGCCCTCGATGTCGCTGACGCGCTCCATCCAGACCTGGAGCAGCGCCCGGATGCTGTGCAGGATGTCGCTGAGCACGGTGTTGCGGGCGATGCGGGCCGTCTCCAGGTGGAAGGCGATGTCGGCGTCGATGAACGCCGTGACGTCCCCGCCCGCGTCGCGCATGTGCTGGAGGTGTTCCTCCAGCCTGGCCACGTCCGCGTCGGTGGCCCGCTCCGCCGCGAGCCGGGCCGACACGCCCTCCATGTGGGTGCGGACCTCGACCAGGTCCCGCGTGCGCCGCTGGCCCAGCATCAGGCCCCAGTTGATCGCCCGGGGCAGGAACTCCGAGGTGCCCTCGCGCACGTAGGACCCCGAGCCGGGGCGGATCTCGATGATCCCGAGGACGTCCAGGGCCGACAGGGCACCGCGCACGCTGGACCGCGCCACGCCCAGGGCCTCGGCCAGCTGCCGCTCGGCGGGCAGCCGGGTGCCGGGCCGGATGTCACCGGCCGAGAGGTGGTCGAGGAGCCGCTTGGCGACCTCGCTGACGGACGACTCGCGCACCACGGGGCGCAGCAGCCGTGCGAGGTCGGGCGCGTCGGCGGAGCTGTGCTGATCAGGCTGACTGGTCACGGTCACCAGTCAACCAGATGCCGTACGCACCCCGCTGACCAGGCAGTTCATCTCCCTCTCGGTCGCGTTTTGTCAAGAGTTGGGCCGACGGTGGATCTATGACGCTCACCACACTGGTAAATTGGTGACCAATTTGGATCGGAGGCTTAGCGTGAAGGCGAACCGGTCGGCCGCCCCCGTGGCGGACCACCCGGAGTGACCCAACCCGGACGGAGCTGTCCGGGCGAGCCGAGGAGTCGCCCATGGGTGCCCAAGCGCCATCCGCGGCAGTCGAGAGAACTGCCATCAAGAAGGTCTCAGTCCGCCTCGTCCCCTTCGTGGCGCTGATGTTCTTCGTGAACTACCTGGACCGCACGGCCGTCTCGTTCGCCGAACCGAACGGCATGGGACAGGACCTCGCCCTGACCGCCGCCCAGTTCGGCTTCGCGTCCGGGATCTTCTTCCTCGGCTACATCGTGCTCGAGGTCCCCAGCAACATGGCCCTGCACCGCTTCGGGGCCCGCCGCTGGCTGGCCAGGATCATGGTGACCTGGGGCATCGTCTCCCTGCTGTTCACCTGGGTCAGCAGCAGCGGCCAGCTCTACACGCTGCGCTTCCTGCTCGGCGTCGCCGAGGCCGGGTTCTTCCCCGGCGCGATCCTCTTCCTCAGCCAGTGGGTGCCCTCCCGCCACCGCACCAAGATCCTCGGCCTGTTCTACCTCGCCCAGCCGCTGACCACCGTCTTCGGCGCCCCGCTGGCGGGCTGGCTGATCGGCCGGCACGGGCTCTTCGGCCTGGAGGGCTGGCGGGTGATGTTCCTGTTCGTCTCGCTGCCCGCGATCGTCCTGGGCGTCGTCGCCTGGTTCTACCTGATCGACAAGCCCGCCGACGCCAAGTGGCTCACCCCCGCCGAGCGCGACTGGCTGACCACGGAACTCGCCGCCGAGAACGCCCAGAAGACCGGCCACGAGGGCAAGCACGCCAAGGGCGACCTCAGGAAGGCCTTCGGCAGCGGACGGGTCTGGACCCTCGCCGCCGTCTACTTCGGCTTCGTCTACGGCCTGTACGCCCTCGCCTTCTTCCTGCCGACGATCATCAACGGCTTCCAGGACCAGTACGACACCACGTTCAGCGTCATGGACAAGGCCTGGATCACCGCCATCCCGTACCTGCCCGCCGCGATCGTCCTCTTCTTCTGGACCCGGCACGCCACCCGTCACGGCACCCGCACCTGGCACGTGGCAGGCCCGGCCGTCGTCGGCGGCGTGTCCATCCCCCTCGCGCTCTACATGGGGTCCCCGACCGCCACCGTCGCGGTGATCACCGTGACCGCCTGTGCCATCTTCGCCGCCCTGCCCGTCTTCTGGTCGGTGCCCTCCCGCTTCCTGACCGGAGCCGCCGCCGCGGCCGGCATCGCCCTGATCAACACCGCGGGCAACGTCGCCGGATTCGCCTCCAGCTACATCACCGGCTGGCTCAAGGACTGGAGCGGCGCCTACTACGTACCGCTCTACCTCGTCGGCTTCTTCATGCTGCTGTCCGCCGCGCTGATGATCCTGCTCGCCGCCCGCAACGGCACCGGCGAGCCCGCCACCGCCCCCGAACCCCAGGCCGAGGAGGCCCTGCGATGACCCGCCTGTTCAACGACCCGGCCGCCTTCGCCGACGAGGCGCTGGAGGGCTTCACCGCCGCGCACCGGCGCTGGGTCCGGCCGGTCACCGGCGGCGTCGTCCGGGCCACCGCCACCCCGGCCGGCCAGGTCGCCGTGGTGATCGGCGGCGGTTCCGGCCACTACCCCGCGTTCTCCGGCCTGGTCGGCCGCGGTCTGGCACACGGCGCGGCCGTCGGGAACGTCTTCGCCTCGCCCTCCGCCCGGCAGATCCACTCCGTGGCCACCGCCGCGCACGGGGGCGGGGGAGTCCTGCTGATGTACGGCAACTACGCCGGTGACGTCCTGCACTTCGGACAGGCCGCCGAGCGACTCGCCGCCGACGGCATCGAGACCCGGACGTTCGCCGTCGCCGACGACATCTCCAGCGCGGGCCCCGACGAATCCGCCAAGCGCCGCGGCATAGCCGGTGACCTGCCCGTCTTCAAGGCGGCGGCCGCCGCGGCCGAGCAGGGCCTGCCCCTGGAGGAGGTGCTGCGCGTCGCCGAACGGGCGGGCGTCCGCACCCGCTCCTTCGGCATCGCCTTCTCCGGCTGCACCCTGCCCGGCGCCGACCATCCCCTGTTCACCGTGCCCGAGGCCCGGATGGCCGTGGGCCTCGGCATCCACGGCGAGCCCGGCATCGGCGAGGAGGCCCTGCCCACCGCCGACGAGGCGGCCCTGCTGCTCGTCGAGACACTGCTCAAGGAACTCCCCGACGACGTCGCCGACCCGGCGGGCCGGCGCGCCGCCGTGATTCTCAACGGCCTCGGCTCGGTCAAGTACGAGGAGCTGTTCGTCGTCTACCGCAAGGTCGCCGCCCTGCTCGGCGACGCCGGTGTGGAGATCGTCGACCCGGAGGTCGGCGAACTGGTCACCAGCTT
The DNA here is from genome assembly GCF_033406955.1 of Streptomyces violaceoruber. Taxonomy (NCBI): domain Bacteria; kingdom Bacillati; phylum Actinomycetota; class Actinomycetes; order Kitasatosporales; family Streptomycetaceae; genus Streptomyces; species Streptomyces violaceoruber. Next base: position 8,021,195 of record NZ_CP137734.1, read on the forward strand.
CGACATGGCCGGCATCTCGCTGACGCTGACCTGGCTGGACGACCGGCTGGAGGAGCTGTGGCGGGCCCCGGCCGACACGCCCGCCTACCGCAAGGGCGCCCTCGGCGACCCGGAGCCCGACCGGGACCGGGCGGCCGCGACCGCCGCGGGCCAGGACACGGCCGCGGCCCAGGACACCGCCGTGTCCGACGCGGCCGCCTCCGGCACCACGGCCGTACCCGTCGCCTCGGACGCCTCCCGCCGGGCCGCCGGCACCGTCCTGGCCGCGCTGGACGCGGTGGCCCGAGTCGTCGACGCCCACGCCGGCGAACTCGGCCGGATCGACGCCGTGGCGGGCGACGGCGACCACGGCATCGGCATGCGGCGCGGCTCCAGCGCGGCGCACCGGGCCGCCCACGACGCCCACCGGGTCGGCGCGGGCGCCGGAACCGTCCTCACCCGCGCCGCCGACGACTGGGCCGACAAGGCGGGCGGCACCTCCGGCGCCCTGTGGGGCACGATCCTGCGCTCACTCGGCACGGCCCTCGGCGACCGGGACGCCCCCGACGCCGCCCGCGTCGCCGAAGGGGTCACGGAGGCCTCCGCCGCCGTACGCAGACTGGGCGGGGCCGAGGTCGGCGACAAGACCATGGTCGACGTCCTGGTCCCCTTCGCCGACGCGCTGGCCGCCGCCACGGCCGAGGGCCTGCCCCTCGCCGAGGCCTGGGACCGCGCCGCCACCACCGCCACCGCGGCCGCCGCCGGGACCGCCGACCTGCTGCCCCGCCGGGGCCGGGCCCGCCCGCACGCCGAGAAGTCCCTCGGCACCCCCGACGCGGGCGCCCACTCCCTCGCCCTGATCACCCGCGCCGTCCACGGCGCACTGCTCGACCACCACTGAGGAAAGCCGCCATGACCGACAAGCTCCGCATCGTCGTCGGCTCCGACGACGCCGGCCACCAGTACAAGGAAGCCCTCAAGCAGGACCTGCGCGGCAGCGCCCTGGTCGCCGAGGTCACCGACGTCGGCGTCGACGCCGACGGCCACACCGCCTACCCGAAGGTGGCCATCGCCGCCGCCGAGATGGTCGCCCGGGGCGAGGCCGACCGCGCCCTGCTGGTGTGCGGCACCGGCCTCGGCGTCGCCATCGCCGCCAACAAGGTCAGGGGCATCCGGGCCGTCACCGCCCACGACTCCTTCTCCGTCGAGCGGGCGATCCTCTCCAACAACGCCCAGGTCCTCACCTTCGGCCAGCGCGTCGTCGGCCTCGAACTCGCCCGCCGCCTCGCCGCCGAGTGGCTCACCTACCGCTTCGACGAGAGCTCGGCGTCGGCCGCCAAGGTCCAGCTGATGAGCGACTACGAGACCGCCGACGACGCCGGTGCGGCGAGCGGGAGCGCGGCCGACGGCGGGGCGGCCGCCTGATGCCCGCGCCCGCACCGTCCCCCGTGCTGCTGGGGGTGAGCCTCAAGATGTACTTCGGCCACCACCAGACGCTCAACTGGTCCCGCAGGATCGCGGCCCTCGCCGAGCGGCACCCCGCCGTCACCTCCGGCGCCGCCCGCCTCTTCGTCCTGCCCACCTTCCCGGCCCTGGTCCCCGCCACCGGCATCCTCGCCCCCTACGGCGTGGCGCTCGGCGCCCAGGACATCGCCACCGAGGACAGCGGCCCCTACACCGGCGAGGTCGGCGGTCCCGTCCTCAAGGAGATCGGCTGCCGCTACGCCGAGGTCGGCCACGCCGAGCGGCGCCGTCTGTACGGCGAGGGCGACACCGTCGTCGCCGCCAAGACCGCCGCCGCCCTGCGCAACGGCCTCACCCCCGTCCTGTGCGTCGGCGAACGCGACGCGGCGGACCCGGCCGACGCCGCCTCCCGCACGGTCGCCGAGGCCGAGCGGCTGCTCGGCGGCCTTTCGGGTGCGGTCGTCCTCGCCTACGAGCCGCAGTGGGCGATCGGCGCCCCCGAACCCGCCTCCGCCGATCACATCGCCACCGTCTGCACCGCCCTGCGCGGCTGGCTCGACTCCCAGCCCCGGCACGCCGGTTCCACCGTCATCTACGGCGGCAGCGCGGGCCCCGGACTGCTGACCCGCCTGGCCGGCACCGCCGAGGGCCTGTTCCTCGGCCGCTTCGCCCACGACCCGGCGAACGTCGGGGCGATCCTCGACGAGATCCGCTCCCCGGCCCCGGCGGCGGTGGCGTGATGGCGTACGGCATCAGCACCTACGCCTACTTCTGGCGTCTCTCGTCCCGCGCCCCCGAGCCGACGGGTCTGCCGGACATGCTCCGCGACACGGCGGAGCTGGGCGGCCAGGTCTTCCAGATCTGCGACTACACGCCGATCGAGTCCTACGACCGCGCGCGCCTCGCCGACCTCCGCGACACCGCCGCCGACCTCGGCCTGACCCTCGAACTCGGCACCCGAGGCATCCGTCCCGACCACCTGCTCACGTACCTCGACACGGCGGGCGAGCTGGGCGTGACCCTGGTCCGCTCCATGCTCAACACGGCCGACCACCGCCCGGACACCACCGAGGCGGTGGCCCTCCTGAAGGAGGCCGTGCCCCGCTACGCCGCCGCGGGCGTCACCCTCGGCCTGGAGACCTACGAACAGGTCGCCACCGACGACCTGGTGAGCGTCGTACGCGCCGTCGACGACCCGCACCTCGGCATCGTCCTCGACCCCGGCAACAGCGTCGCCCGGCTGGAACGCCCCGCCGACGTCGTGGCCGCCACCGCGCCGTACGTGGTCAACATCCACGTCAAGGACTTCGCCTTCACCCGCCGCGACGGCTGGGTCGGCTTCACCTACGCCGGCTGCCCGCTCGGCGAGGGACTCCTCGACCACGACGGCATGATCGCCGCGGTGAGTCCCGAGGAGCGCGGCATCAACCAGATCGTGGAGCACTGGCTCCCGTGGCAGGACGAGGGCTACGACGCCACCGCCCGGCTCGAACACCAGTGGACGCAGCACAGCATCAACACCCTCCTGAGGAGCAAGTAATGGCCACCGAGATCCAGACCCGCGCCGACGTGCAGACCGTCGCCGTCATCGGGGCCGCCGGCAAGATGGGCCAGCGTGTCTCCAACAACCTGGTCGACAGCGACTTCCGGGTGCTCTTCAGCGAGGCGTCGCCCACGGGCCAGGAGCTGATCCGCGACCTGGGCCGCGAACTGACCGAGTCCGCCGCCGCCGCGGCCGAGGCCGACGTCGTCATCCTCGCCGTGCCCGACGTGGTCCTCGGCAAGGTGTCCGAGGAACTCGTGCCGCTCATGAAGCCGGGCACCGTCGTCCTCACCCTCGACCCGGCCGCCGCCTACGCCGGACTGCTCTTTGCCCGCGAGGACATCCACTACGCCTGCGCCCACCCCTGCCACCCCTCGGTGTTCCTGGAGCGCACCACCAAGGAGGAGTGGCAGGACACCTTCGGCGGCATCGCCGCCCCGCAGGAGGTCGTCGCCGCCTACGAGGGCGGGGACGCGGCCAAGCAGGAACTCGCCGACTCCGTCATCCGCGTCATGTACGCCCCGGTCGTCGACGTCCACTGGGTCACCGTCAAGCAGCTCGCCGTGCTGGAGCCGACCCTCGTCGAGACCATCGCCTGCATGGTCGGCGCCCTGCTGACCGAGGCCCTGCACGAGACCGTCCACACCGTCGGCGTCCCCGAGAAGGCGGCCCGCGCGATGCTGCTCGGCCACACCCAGGTCGCCCTCGCCAACACCCTGAAGGGCTCCAACCCCTTCTCGGACGCCTGCCTGATCGCCATGGACTACGGCCGCGAGTCCATCGTGCGCGAGGACTGGAAGAAGGTCTTCGACGACGAGGAGCTGGACAAGGTCATCACGCGCATGCTGAGGATCAAGGAGATCAAGCGCTGACCCACCTTACGGGCGACGCCGGAGACCCGCACGGGCCTCCGGCGTCGCCGCGTGCGCTCAGGAGCGGGTGCCGGTGTCGAACTCGCCCCGTACGTCCAGCAGTTCGGACAGGTCCGAGCCCACCGCCAGCTCGCGCGGGGCCGTACCCCGTCGGAACAGCCGGGCGTCGCGCTCACCGCCGAGCACGGCCCGGTCGCCCTCCACCCGCAGCCAGGAACCTTCCCGCAGCCCCAGCACGGGCACGTCGTTCTCCTCCAGGAACTCCCGCAGTCGCTCCTCGCGGGTCTCGCCCTTGTGCGTCGAGCCGGGGTCGGGGTCGAGGTAGTGCGGGTTGATCTGGAACGGGACCAGGCCCAGCGTCTCGAAGGACGGCGGCTCGACGATCGGCATGTCGTTGGTGGTGCGCAGCGAGGGCGCCGCCATGTTGGTCCCGGCGCTGGCCCCCATGTACGGCAGCCCGCCGCGCACGGCCTTGACCAGCGCCTCCCGCAGCCCCGTCCGGTACAGCGCGGAGAGCAGCCGGAAGGAGTTGCCGCCGCCCACGAACACGGCGTCCGCCTCGTCGAGCCGGGCGAGCGGGTCGCCGCCCTCGTGCACGCCCCGCACGTCGATCCCGGCGTCGGCGAGCGCGCCCCTGACCCGCGCGGTGTAGGTGTCGTGGTCGGCCAGCGCGTACGGGACGAAGGCGAGCCGGGCACCGGCGGGCAGGAAGCCGGTCACGGTGTCGAGGGCGTGTTCCAGGTAACCGCGGCCGTGCTGGGTGGAGTTGGACAGGAGCAGGAGATTCACGGGTTCTTCCTCGTCGACGGGGTGGATCGGTGGTGCGTCAGGACGTACGGGGGGCGCGCGGGCGCCGGTGGTGCTGGGGCGGGTGGGTCAGGCGCTGCTCCAGCAGCCGGGCGGCGCGGCGCAGCACCTCCAGCCGGTCCTCGGGCCCCTCGGGGAAGCGCTCCTTGGCGGCGCCGAGGCTGAGGCTGCCGTAGGGCTCCGAGCCGAGGAACACCGGCATGGCGACCGTGCCGATGCCGGCGTCGTACTCGCCGACCGTCCACGCGTAGCCCTGCGCGCGGACCGTGCGGAACTCGCGCTCCAGCTGGTCCGGGTCGGTGACCGTGCGCTCGGTGAAGCGTGCCATCGGACGCCCGCGGAAGAGCCGGTGGCGCTGCTCGTCGGGCAGGAAGGCGTAGAACGACTTGCTGGTGGCGCCCGCGTGCGCCGGGTACAGCTCGCCGACCAGCGGGTAGTAGCGCAGCGGCCCCTCCTCGCCCTCGACGGCCGCGACACAGCGCATGTGGAAGCTGTCGGGCAGGCAGAAGAGCACCGTGTCGCCGGTCGCCGCCCGCAGCTCCTGGAGCACCGGTTCCGCGAGCAGCTCCAGGGAGCCCGAGCGCTCCCAGAGGCGGCCCAGGCGCAGGGCGGCCGGGCCGATCCGGTAGCGGCGGGTCGCGGGGTCCGATACCAGGAAGCCGCGCCCCGCGAGGGTGGACAGCAGCCGCTGGGCGACCGAGGTGTCCCAGCCGAACTCGGCGGCGATCTCGGTGACACCCCAGTCCGGGCGGGTGCGCTCGAACGCCAGCAGCACCAGCAGGGCGCGGTCGACGGTCTGCAGCGCCCCGGCCGGCGTCCTGCGGTCCACGGGTTCAACCGGGCGACCGGCCATGACGGCTCCTCTCAGCCACTTCTCACCATCGCATCTCACCATGCAGACCCGTATTGCAGATAACGGGAAACAGTTGCGGACAACGCTAGTCCATCCCGAACCTGCTTGGGAGCACCGCCCCTGGTGCGGATCAGGAGAACTGCCCATGTTGAAGTACGTCCTGGACCTCGTGGATCTGCTCGACGATCCCGACGCCGACGGCAAGCGCGTCGCCGCCCACCTCGACGCGGTGGCGGGCCCCGAGGGCTCCGGCGCCGAGGTCACCACCGTCACCGGCGAGCGCGGCTCGACGGACTTCGTGCTCGTACGGATACCGGGCCGGGCCGGCCGTACCCGGGGCGGTTCCGCGCGCACGCTCGGCGTGGTGGGGCGGCTCGGCGGCGTCGGGGCGCGCCCGGAGGCCGTCGGCCTGGTCTCCGACGCGGACGGCGCGGTCGCGGCGCTCGCCACCGCCGCCAAGCTGCTCGACATGCGGCGCCGGGGCGACGTGCTCGACGGCGACGTGATCGTGGCCACGCACATCTGCCCGAACGCCCCGACCGCACCGCACGACCCGGTGCCGTTCATGGACTCGCCCGTCGACATCGCGACCATGAACCGGCACGAGGTCACCGGCGAGATGGAGGCCGTGCTCTCCGTCGACACCACCAAGGGCAACCGCATCATCAACCACAAGGGGCTCGCCCTGTCGCCCACCGTCAAGGAGGGCTGGGTGCTCAGGGTGAGCGAGCGGCTCGGCGAGCTGCTGGCCGTGGTGACCGGTGAGCCCTTGGTCACGTACCCCGTGACCACCCAGGACATCACCCCGTACGGTAACGGTGTACACCACATCAATTCGATCCTGCAGCCCGCCACGGCGACGGCCGCACCGGTGGTCGGACTCGCGATCACCTCCGCGGCGGCGGTGCCCGGCTGCCAGACGGGTGCCAGCCACGAGACCGACATCGCGGCCGCCGCCCGGTTCGCCGTCGAGACCGCCAAGGCCTACGGCGGCGGACAGCTCGACTTCCACGACGACCAGGAGTTCGACGCCCTCGTGTCCCGCTACGGCCCGCTGACCCGGCTGCAGACCCTCGGCCGCGAACCCGGGGGGTCGTGATCATGGCCATGCACAAGAACCCCGCCGGCGGGGCCGCCGCCGCGGAAGCGGCCACGGGAGCCGTGGGCAGCGACGACTACGCCCTCTCCCGCGTCCCGCGCGACAAGCGGCTCGGCTTCTGGACCATGCTGCTGCAGTGGCTCGCGCAGTCCGGCTCCATCTCGCAGTTCACCCTCGGCGCCACCATCGGCGTCGGCATGACCTTCGGCGACGCCTTCCTCGCGTTCACCCTCGGCGCGGTGATCCTCGAAGTCGTGATCTTCGCGATCGGCCTCGCGGGCATGCGCGAGGGGCTCGCCACCCCGCTGCTCACCCGCTGGGCGGGCTTCGGCCGCAACGGCTCCGCGCTGGTCAGCCTGGTCATCTCGGTCAGCCTCGTCGGCTGGTTCGGGGTGCAGAACACGATCTTCGGCGACAGCGTGTCCGCGCTCGTCGGCGGTCCCTCCTGGCTGTGGTGCACGGCCGCCGGTGTCGCCATCACGGTGCTGGTCATCTTCGGCTTCAAGTACATGGCCGTCTTCGCGAAGATCGTCACGCCGCTGTTCTTCGCCATGGTCGCCTGGTCGGTCACCGACGCGCTGAGCGACCACTCGTTCTCCGAACTGATCCACTCCCCGGCGCCCGGCGAGACCATCCCGCTCGCCGTCGCCGCGACCGCCATCGCGGGCGGCTTCATGACCGGCGCGATCGTCTCCCCGGAGATGACCCGGTACAACCGCAAGGGCAGCCACGTCTTCCTGCAGAGCGCCTCGTCGATGATCCTCTCCGAGTACATCGTCGGCCTGACCGGTGTCCTGCTCGGCCACCTGGTCGGCAGCGGCCAGGTCTCCCAGATCGTGCTCTCCACCTCCGGCGTCTTCGGCGTGCTCGTCGTCCTGATGTCCACCGCGAAGATCAACGACTGGAACCTGTACGGCTCCTCGCTCGGCGTCGTCAACTTCTTCCAGGTCGTCTTCGGCAAGCGCGTGCACCGGGGCGCGGTCACCATCGTCCTCGGCATCGCGGGCACCCTGCTCTCCGCCGTCGGCATCATGACCCACTTCACCGACTTCCTGTCCGTGCTGGGCGTCGCCATCCCGCCGGTGGGCGGCATCATCGTCGCCGAGTACTGGGTGGTGCGCCGCATGCGGGCACCCCTGGACGCCACCCGCGACGCGGAGACCCTGCCGGCCACCTCGCCGACCTGGGTGCCCATGTCCCTGGTCATCTGGGCGACCGCCTTCTGCGTCGGCAAGTTCTACGACGGCGGCATCCCCGCCCTGAACTCCCTGCTGACCGCCTTCGTCCTCTACTGCGTCCTCGGCCTCGCCGGCTGGATCAGGACATACGGCACCACCGCCCTGGACGACACCGACGAACCCACCCCGGCCGCCACCGGCACGGCCACCGTAGGAGCACCGTGAGCACCACCGCACCCGCAGTCGTCCCGGCCTCCGAGGAGGCACAGCGGGAGGTCGTCGACCTGTGCGCGGAGCTGATCCGCTTCGACACCTCCAACCCCACCAGCGACGAGCGGGCCTGCGCCGACTGGGTCGTGGCCCGCCTCGCCGAGGCGGGCATCGCCTCCGAGCTGGTGGAGAGCGCCCCGGGCCGCGCCAACGTCGTCGCCCGCATTCCCGGCGCCGACACCTCCCGCGGCGCCCTGCTGGTCCACGGCCACCTGGACGTCGTGCCGGCCGACGCCGCCGAGTGGCGGGTGCCGCCGTTCTCCGGCGAGATCCAGGACGGCTACCTGTGGGGCCGCGGCGCGATCGACATGAAGGACACGGTGGCCGTGATGCTGGCCACCGCCCGGCACTTCGCCCGCACCGGCACCCGGCCCGCCCGCGAGATCGTCCTCGCCTTCCTCGCCGACGAGGAGGCGGGCGGCAAGTTCGGTGCCCACTGGCTGGTGGAGCACCGGCCGGAGCTGTTCGCCGGGGTCACCGAGGCGATCGGCGAGGGCGGCGGCTTCAGCTACGCGCTGGACGACACCCGGCGCCTCTACCCGATCGAGAACGCCCAGCGCGGCATGGCCTGGATGGAGCTGACGGCCGCCGGGCGCGCCGGGCACGGGTCCTCCCCGAACGACGAGAACGCCGTCACCGACCTGGCCGAGTCCCTCACCCGCATCGGGCGCCACACCTTCCCCGTCCGGCTGATCGAACCGGTGCGCGCGCTGCTCGCCGAGGCGGCCCGCCTCCAGGCGGTCGACCTCGACCTCGACGCCGAGGACCTGGAGGCGGAACTGGCCAAGCTCGGACACGTGGCCGACTTCATGCAGGTCGTGCTGCGCAACTCGGCCAACCCGACCATGTTCACCGCGGGCTACCAGACCAACGTCATCCCGGGCCGGGCCACGGCCCGCGTCGACGGCCGCTTCCTGCCCGGCCACGAGCAGGAGCTGATCGACACGATCGACGCCCTGCTCCTGCCCTCGGTGTCCCGCGAGTGGGTCAACCACGACATCGCGATGGAGACCTCCTTCGACGGGCCCCTCGTCGACGCCATGTGCGCCGCCGTCCGCGCCGAGGACCCCGACGGCCACCCGGTGCCGTACTGCAATCCGGGCGGCACCGACGCCAAGGCCTTCACCAGGCTCGACATCCGCTGCTTCGGCTTCAAGGGGCTCAAGCTGCCCCACGACCTCGACTACGGGCGGCTCTTCCACGGCGTCGACGAGCGGGTGCCGCTGGAGGGTCTGCGCTTCGGCGTACGGGTGATGACCCGGCTGTGGCAGGACTGCTGACGGGTCAGGCCGGCGGGGAATGCCCCGGCGGCCGTCGGGGTTGTGATGCGTGACTGACATGCGCGGGACAGAACGGCAGCCCGCGCCGCGGTCGGAAGGAGCACCATGGCACGCAGCACCGCACGCCCGGTCGTCAAGCTGAAGTCGACCGCCGGCACCGGCGTCACCTACGTCACCCGCAAGAACCGCCTCAACGACCCCGACCGGCTCGTCCTGCGCAAGTACGACCCGGTGGCGGGAGAGCACGTGCCGTTCCGCGAGGAACGCTGAACGGCACGTCGAGACGTGCCGAGGAGAGCCGAGAAGTGAGGAGGCAGTCGTGAAGGTCCGCAACTCCCTGCGCGCCCTCAAGGCCAGGCCCGGCGCCCAGGTGGTGCGCCGCCGGGGCGTGACGTACGTGATCAACAAGAAGGACCCGCGCTTCAAGGCCCGCCAGGGCTGAGCACCCGCGCGCTCGACGGCCCGGCCCGCGATCCACGGGGCCGGGCCGTGGCGTGCACGCCCGTGCACGCGGCCGGGATCAGCCGTCCACGTCGACGCCGCAGCCCCGGGCGAGGGCGCCCAGGCCGTGGTCGTAGCCCTGGCCGACGGCCCGCAGCCGCCAGCTGTGCCGCGCCGGTCTGCTCGCCGTCGGCGTCCAGGGTCACCACGGCCACGGACAGCACCCGGTCACGGCGCGGTACGAGACCCGAGGTCTCCACATCGACCAGCGCCCACGCGAAGGCGTAGTCGCGCAGGTCGGACAGATCGGAGGCGGCAGACCCGAGAGACATGGAGGAAGGAGGGAGGTATATCCACATCTCCTTCAACTCGAACGACCATTGATCATGTTCTGCGGCTTACGTGACCCGTGTCCCCGGACAGGTCGCCGGACGCTCCGGGCCTCCTGACACACTGCTGGGCGCGCCACCCGCCCAGGCCCCAGGAGGACTTCGTCATGACCGAGCAGCCGCTCGACCGTGCCGCCCGGATCGAGCACCGGTTCAACGCGCGCTTCGCCGAGTACTTCGACACGCTGGGCACGGCGCTGGACGCCCCGGCCTTCAGCCGGTTCACCCCCGACTGCGTCGGGCTGCTGCGCGACCTGTCGCTGCGCGGCGGCAAGCGGATGCGGGTCGTGCTGCTGCACGAGGCGGCGCGCCTGGTGACCGCCGAGCCGGTGGACGGGCTGGACGCCGCCGCGCTGAGCATCGAACTGCTGCAGACCCACGGCCTGGTGCACGACGACCTCATCGACGACAGCGCCACCCGCCGGGGCGGCCCCACCACCTACTACGCCTACCGGGAGCGGTTCCCCGGGCGTCCGCGGGCGGCCCTCGGCCTCACCGTGCTCGCGGGCGACCTCGCCCTCGCCCTCTCCCTGCGCGTACTGCTGGACGCCGCGCTGCCCGTCGCGGTGCGTCATGCCATGGTCGAGGTCCAGACCCGGGCGGCGACCGACACCTTCGTGGGCCAGATCACCGACCTGGAACGGGACTTCACCGCCGCGGTCCCGGACGCGGAGATGCTGCACGACGTCGCCGACCACAAGACCGCCCGCTACTCGGTCCTCGCACCGATGCGCCTGGGCCTCCTGGCGGCGGGCGCCGAACCGGGCGCCCACGAGGACGAGCTGCGCCGGTACGCGCGGCTGGTCGGCATCTGCGGGCAGATGCGCGACGACTGGCTGGACCTGTTCGGCGACGAGGGGACCACGGGCAAGCCGACGGGCGGCGACATCCGCGAGGGCAGGCACACGTACACCGTCGTCCGCCTGCTGTCCGCCGTGAGCGGCTCCGAGCGGGACTTCGTCGACAGGGCCCTGGGCGATCCGGCCTGCACGCCGGAGACCATTGCCGAGATCCGTGCGATCGGCGAGCGCGCCGGCGTCGCCGACCGGATGCGTGCCGACATGCGGCAGTACGCCGAGCGGGCCCGGCTGGTGGCTCAGGGCTGGCGTCCGCGGTGGCGCGAGGACGCCGTCGCCTTCTTCGAGCTGCTGCCGCGGTGGAGCGTCGAACGCTCCGCCTGACACCTGTTCCCCACATCGCTCAAAGGGGTATTCGGGATCTTCCGCCCCGTTCGTCCGGTCATGCTCTGACCGGGCGCGCAGTGGACCGGGCGCGTCCGTGACCACGTGAGCGACTGGGGCGGAAGAATGACGCATTCGAGACGACAGGGACCGGGCGGGGACGACCGGGCGCTGCTGCTGGTCGCCGGGTTCGCCGACCTGGCGGTGAGCACGATCGGCTCGGCGGTGGGCGGGCTGCGCGGGCTCCTGGGCCGCTCGGACACCACCGACCTGGTACGGGAGGCGGAGCAGGACCTCCAGGCCCGGGGCAGGCTGGCCCTGGACCGGTGCGCTCATGTGCCGCCCGCCCACCTGGAGGTTCTCGCCCAGCAGGTGGAGGCCCGCCGGGCAGCCGAAGACGGCGATGTCTGACCGCTGGGACCAGACGGGCCTCAAAACCCGCGTCGACGGGGTCCTGCGGAGCTTCCTGGACGAGGAGGCCGCCCACCTGGCGGCGGTCGACGCGGCCCTCGCGCCCGTGGCCGACCAGCTGCGGAAGGCGGCCGGACACGGCAAACGGCTGCGGGCGGCCTTCTGCTACTGGGGCTGGCGGGCGGCCGGACAGCCCGAGAGCGACGCGCTCGTACGGGCGGCGGCCTCCATGGAACTGGTGCACGCCGCCGCGGTCGTCCACGACGACCTCATCGACGACAGCCGCCTGCGCCACGGCCTGCCCACCGCCCACGTCGCCCTGGAAGCCGTACTCGCCCGGGACGGCCGCCCCGACGCCCGCACGGCGGCGCGGTCCCTGGCCATGCTGGTGGGCGATCAGCTGATGGTCCTCGCCGGCCTCCTGTTCACCACCAGCGGTCTGCCGGCCGCCTATCTCGCCCGCGCCCGCGACCTGTGGGTCGTGCTCGCCCGTGAACTCGTCGCCGGCGAGTGCCTGGAGATCCTGCACACCGGTGGACCCCCGGACACCGGGACCTCCCTGAAGGTCGTCCGCTACAAGACCGCCAAGTACACCGTCGAGCACCCCCTGCTCATCGGCGGCCTGCTGGCCGGCGCCGCCCCCGCGCTGCGGGACACCTACCGGGCCTACGCACTGCCGCTCGGGGAGGCCTTCCAGCTGCGCGACGACCTGCTCGGCCTGTTCGGGGACCCGGAACGGACCGGGAAGGCGAGTCTGGACGACCTGCGCGCCCACCGGCCCACCGCACTGCTGGCCGAGACCTGGAAGGCCGCCGACGCGTCCCAACGGCAGTGGCTGCGCCGCCTGCTGGGCCGCGACGACCTGGACGCGACCCACCTGCACGACGTGCGCCGGCTCATGCGGGAGCTGAACGCGCCGCAACGGGTCGAGCAGATGATCGCCGACCGTGTGGAGCGGGCCACCCGGGCCCTGGACGGCGCCGGGACACCACCGCACGCGCGCCGGGCCCTGCGCGAACTCGCCCAGCAGGCCACCGACCGCACGCACTGACGAGGAGACCGCGATGCCCCACACCGAGAAGTCGATGGACGCCCTGCGCCGCAGCGGTGACGAACTGGCCGACGCGGTCGTCGCCACCCTCTTCGAGCGCGGCGAGGTCGGCACGTTCAACGCACTGATGCGCTACGTCTCCACCACCGGCCAGGACCTCCCGGACGGCCTCCCCGGCGTCGCCCGGGAGTACCTGCGGGTGACCGGCACCCCGCCCGACTGGGTGGACTGGGCCGAGATGGAGAGGGCCCGCCTGTTCTTCATCGACAACAACGTGCACATCTCCACCGCGCTGTCGTTCGCGTCGATGCCCGCCTGCTACCTGGTCCCGCACGTGGCCCGGTTGCTGTCGGCCACCCACGGCCTGAACTATCCCTCCAAACGCATGGCCGAGACCGGCCAGTTCACCGTCTACCTCATGCGGCCCGACGCCTTCGAGTCCGGCGGACGCTTCGTCCCGGCCGCCCAGAAGGTACGTCTGCTGCACGCCGCCATCCGCCACCACCTGAAGCGGGAGGACCGCTGGGACACGGACACCCTCGGCGTCCCCATCTGCCAGGAGGACATGATCGGCGGGCAGATGTTCTTCTCCCTGCTGGTCCTGGACAGCCTGCACCGACTCGGCATCCACATGTCCGCCGAGGGCGCGGACGCCTACTACTACGCCTGGCGCGTCGTCGGCGCCATGCTCGGCGTCGACCAGGCGGCCGTCCCCGCCACGCTCGACGAGGCACGCCGGTTCCTCGACCTGTACATGCTGCGTCACATGGGCCCCTCCGAGGAGGGCGCCCACCTGACGAGGCAACTGATCGACCTCTACGAGGAAGTCGTCCCCGGCACCCTCTTCGACCCGGTCGTCTCCGCGTTGATCCGCTACCTCGTCGGCGACACGTGCGCCGACTGGCTGGACGTGCCCCGCACCACCTGGGACACCCTGGTCAAGGCCGCCCCGCACCTGCTCGGCGTCCTGGAGACGATTGAGGACCGCTCTCCGCTGGGCGCGTGGGCCCTGGACCGGCTCGGCCACCTCACCACGGCACTCGAACTGTCCTCCCTCACCCGCGGACGCGTCATGCACTACGCCATCCCCGAGCAGCTGAGGAAGGAGTACGGCGTCTCCGGCGCCGCCGCCCGCACCCGCCGCTGGACCCCGCCGCCCCCGACCGTCTCCTGAGCCGCCGCACCCGCCGGTCCGTCGGCACCGTCGGCTGTCAGTGGGACCTCGTACGGTGTGATCAGTGGAACCCGCGGAACACGCCGCGGGACCGACCGGGGAGAGGTCTGCCATGTCGAGGACGTACCTGGAGCTGTCGCAGGACGACGGGAGCGCGCACAAGTTCTACGAAGTCACCGTCCAGGGACAGGTCGTGACGGTGCGCTACGGCCGGATCGGCGCGGCAGGACAGACCCAGACGTCGACCTTCCCCACCGCGCAGAAGGCCGAGGCGGCGGCCGCCAAGAAGATAGGCGAGAAGGTGCGCAAGGGCTACGAGGCCGCCGTGCAGGGACAGCGCGCGCCCCGCGCGGTCAGCCGCCGGCAGGTGGCCTCCGCACCGTCCACCGCCCGCGCGGTCGCACCGGTCCTGTGGCGGTTCCGCACCGGCTCCGCGGCCTTCGGCATCCACATCGACGAGGACCGGTGCTGGGTGGGCAACCAGGCGGGCGACGTCTACACCCTCGCCCACGGCGGCGAGGTCCTCGCCCGCTACCAGCTGCCGGACGGCGTCAAGTGCCTGGTCGCCGACGACTTCTGGATCTACGCCGGCTGCGACGACGGCCGGGTCTACGACCTGTCGTCCAAACTGCCGTTTGCCGCCTACGACATCGCGGCCGACGTGGACATCTTCTGGCTCGACATCCACGAGGGCGTGCTGAACGTCGCGGACCGCGCCGGACGGCTCACCGTGATCGACCACGAGGACGAACACCAGTGGTCCCGCGGCGGACGCGGTGAGCACGCGTGGATGGTGCGCGCCGACGACCGGGCCGTCTACCACGGGCACACCCGCGGCGTGACCGCCCACTCCCCGGACGGCGGCGTCGAGTTGTGGCACACGCCCACCCAGGGAGCCGTGCTCTTCGGCTGGCAGGAGGACGACGCGGTCTACGCGGGAACGGCGCGGCACACGGTCCAGCGGCTGTCCAAGGCCACCGGTGGCATCGAGGCGACGTACCACTGCGACAGCCCGGTGTACTCGTGCGCCACTTCTCCCGGCGGCCGGTTCGTCTTCGCCGGCGACTCCGCGTCCTCGGTGTACTGCTTCGACCGGGATGGCACCCGGCTGTGGAAGCTGGGCACGGGCGGCGGCTCCGCCCTGTCCATGCAGTACCGCGACGAGCGGCTGTTCCTCGTCACCACCGACGGCTCCCTGGTGTGCGTGGACGCGAGCGAGGCGGCGGTCACGGCGGCGCAGCAGGGCTCGGTGCCCGTCGTCCGGGACGTGAAGCTCGCGGCCACCCTGCCGACGTACGCGCCCGCCACCGCCGCCACCGCCGTGACGACCGTGACCGTGGCGCCCGCGGGCTCCGTCGTGGTCGAGTGCGTCCAGGAGAACGGCCGTACCCGGATCCATGTGGTGACGGAAGGGTACGACCGATCGTGGAACGTCCAGTTCCCGAGGGCGATCCGGGAGCCGGGCGCGCGCTACGTGGTCGATGCGCTGCACGCCGCGTCGGGCGGCTTCTACCGGGTGCGCGGTGACATCAGGCGACTGCGGTGACGGCGCGGGGCCGCGTCGGGCGATCGGGGCCGCCCGTCATGAGGCGCTGCGCAGCGCGCGGTTGCGGCGCACGGAGGACCAGAAGGAGGCGCCGATGAGCACGACGCCGACGAGGCCGGTGACGATCTCGTTGATCTCGTACTGGATGGTGACGAGGAGGATCAGCGACAGGGCGCCGATGGCGTAGTGGGCGCCGTGCTCCAGGTAGACGTAGTCGTCGAGGGTGCCCTGGCGGACCAGGTAGACCGTGAGCGACCGGACGTACATGGCGCCGATGCCCAGGCCGAGGGCCATCAGGACGATGTCGTTGGTGATGGCGAAGGCGCCGATGACACCGTCGAAGGAGAAGGAGGCGTCCAGGACCTCCAGGTAGAGGAACATGAAGAACGCCGCCTTGCCCGCCAGCTTGACGGGGGAACCGGGCCGCCCCGCCCGTTCCGCGTCCTTCTCCGCCCTCTTCTCCGCCTCCTGTTCGCGCTCCTCCTCGTCCTCGAGGCGTTGCTCGAAGAAGCCGGAGAGACCGCCCACGACCATGTAGGTGATCAGCCCGGCGACGCCCGCGAGCAGGACCGTCTCCGCCTTGTCGGCGTGCGTGCCGCCGTGCTGGTGGGCGTGGGCGCCGAAGGTGGTCGCGGAGACGAGTAGCACGACCAGGGCGATGCAGACCGACAGCATGTCGACCCTGCCGAGCTTGGCCAGCGGACGCTCCAGCCACCCCAGCCACTTGATGTCCCGTTCCTCGAAGACGAAGTCGAGGAAGATCATCATCAGGAACATGCCGCCGAAGGCCGCGATCGACGGATGGGCGTCCGTCACCAGCTCCTGGTAGCGGTCCTTGTCGGTGAGCGCCAGGTGCACCGCGCTCCAGGGGCTCAGCCGGGCACTGACCGCCACGATCACCACCGGGAAGACCAGCCGCATCCCGAACACCGCGATCACGATGCCCACCGTGAGGAAGATCCGCTGCCAGAAGGCGTTCATCTTCTTCAGGATCCCGGCGTTGATCACCGCGTTGTCGAAGGACAGCGAGATCTCCAGGACGGACAGGATCGCCACGATGCCGAGGGCGGTCCAGCCGTCGTAGAGCACGCCCGCGGCCAGGCCGAGGGCCGTGACGGCGAAAGCCCAGCGGAACGTCTTCAAAAGCACCGGCCACTCATTCCTGTCGTCGTGCCGTACGGGGCGGCATCACCTGCCAGTGCCCGCCACGCACGTTGTTTACCACGCTGGAGTCGTTCGTTTCCTTGAGCCGTTCGTGTCCCAGGGAGTAGGTTCGCCGCCATGACGGCATCCCGGAACTCCCGGAAACCGGCCACCGCCGACGAGCTGCGCCGGGCGGGACTGCGGGTGACCGCCGCCCGTGTCGCGCTGCTCGAGACCGTCCGGGCGGGGGACCACCTCGACGCCGAGGCTCTCACCTCCGGGGTGCGCCGACGCGTGGGACACGTCTCCCTCCAGGCCGTGTACGACGCCCTGCACGCCCTCACCGCGGCACGGCTCGTGCGCCGTATCGAACCGCCCGGCAGCCCGGCGCGGTTCGAGGGACGGGTCGGTGACAACCACCACCACGTCCTGTGCCGGTCCTGCGGCGCCCTCGCCGACGTCGACTGCGCCGTCGGCGGCGCGCCCTGTCTGACCGCCTCGGACGACCGCGGCTTCGTGATAGACGAGGCCGAGGTCATCTACCGGGGCCTGTGCCCCGACTGCTCCACCCCCGGCAGTTCCCCCGCACCCTGATCCGCCCCGTTCGGAAGGATTCCCCTCCCATGTCCGAGAACCACGACGCCATCGTGACCGACGCGAAGACCGAGGAGACGGACGGCTGCCCGGTCGCCCACGGACGCGCCCCGCACCCCACGCAGGGCGGCGGAAACCGTCAGTGGTGGCCGGAGCGCCTCAACCTGAAGATCCTCGCCAAGAACCCCGCCGTCGCCAACCCGCTGGGTGAGGAGTTCGACTACGCCGAGGCCTTCGAGGCCCTCGACCTCGCGGCCGTGAAACGGGACATCGCCGAGGTGCTGACCACCTCGCAGGACTGGTGGCCCGCCGACTTCGGCAACTACGGCCCGCTGATGATCCGGATGGCCTGGCACAGCGCGGGCACCTACCGCATCAGCGACGGCCGCGGCGGCGCGGGCGCCGGCCAGCAGCGCTTCGCCCCGCTCAACAGCTGGCCCGACAACGGCAACCTGGACAAGGCCCGCCGCCTGCTGTGGCCGGTCAAGAAGAAGTACGGCCAGAACCTCTCCTGGGCCGACCTGCTGGTCCTCACCGGCAACGTCGCGCTGGAGACGATGGGCTTCGAGACCTTCGGCTTCGCCGGCGGCCGCGCCGACGTGTGGGAGGCCGAGGAGGACGTCTACTGGGGCCCCGAGACCACCTGGCTCGACGACCGGCGCTACACCGGCGACCGCGAGCTGGAGAACCCGCTCGGCGCCGTCCAGATGGGTCTGATCTACGTCAACCCGGAGGGCCCCAACGGCAACCCGGACCCGATCGCCGCCGCCCGCGACATCCGCGAGACCTTCCGCCGCATGGCGATGAACGACGAGGAGACCGTCGCGCTCATCGCCGGCGGACACACCTTCGGCAAGACCCACGGCGCCGGCCCGGCCGACGCCGTCGGCGACGACCCCGAGGCCGCCGCCATGGAGCAGCAGGGCCTCGGCTGGAAGAGCACCCACGGCACGGGCAAGGGCGGCGACGCCATCACCTCCGGCCTGGAGGTCACCTGGACCAGCACGCCCACCCAGTGGGGCAACGGCTTCTTCAAGAACCTCTTCGAGTTCGAGTACGAGCTGGAGCAGAGCCCGGCCGGCGCCAACCAGTGGGTCGCCAAGGACGCACCGGAGATCATCCCCGACGCGCACGACCCGGCCAAGAAGCACCGCCCCAGGATGCTCACCACCGACCTGTCGCTGCGCCTCGACCCGATCTACGGGCCGATCTCCCGCCGGTTCTACGAGAACCCGGAGGAATTCGCGGACGCCTTCGCCCGCGCCTGGTTCAAGCTGACCCACCGCGACATGGGCCCGAAGTCCCTGTACCTCGGCCCGGAGGTCCCCGAGGAGACCCTGATCTGGCAGGACCCGCTGCCCGAGCCCGAGGGCGAGGTCATCGACGCCGAGGACGTCGCCACCCTCAAGACCAAGCTCCTCGAGTCCGGCCTGTCGGTGTCGCAGCTGGTGACCACCGCGTGGGCATCGGCGTCCACCTTCCGCGGGAGCGACAAGCGCGGCGGTGCCAACGGCGCCCGCATCCGCCTCGAACCGCAGCGCGGCTGGGAGGTCAACGAGCCCGACGAGCTGGCGCAGGTGCTGCGCGTCCTGGAGGGCGTCCAGCGGGAGTTCAACTCCGGGTCCGGCGCCAAGAAGGTCTCCCTGGCCGACCTGATCGTCCTCGGCGGCTCGGCCGCGGTCGAGAAGGCCGCCAAGGAAGCCGGCTTCCCGGTGGAGGTCCCCTTCGCCGCGGGCCGCGTGGACGCGACGGAGGAGCACACCGACGCCGAGTCGTTCGAGGCCCTCGAACCGACCGCCGACGGGTTCCGCAACTACCTGGGCAAGGGAAACCGGCTGCCCGCCGAGTTCCTGCTCCTCGACCGGGCGAACCTGCTCACCCTGAGCGCGCCCGAGATGACCGTCCTCGTCGGCGGCCTGCGCGTGCTGGGCGCGGGACACCAGCAGTCCCAGCTCGGCGTCTTCACCCGCACGCCCGGCTCGCTGACCAACGACTTCTTCGTCGACCTGCTCGACCTGGGCACCACCTGGAAGTCGACGTCCGAGGACCGGACCACCTTCGAGGGCCGCGACGCCGCCACCGGCGAGGTCAAGTGGGCCGGCAGCCGCGCCGACCTGGTCTTCGGCTCCAACGCCGAGCTGCGGGCGCTCGCCGAGGTCTACGCGAGCGACGACGCGGGCGAGAAGTTCGTGCACGACTTCGTCGCCGCCTGGGTGAAGGTCATGAACCTCGACCGTTTCGACCTGGCCTGATCCACCCCGCCCCGCCCGGGACGCCCCGGGCGGGGCGGAATCCGGTGGCCGCGCGCGGTGCACGGTGCTGGGATGGTCCGATGCTCAATGACACCCCGGTGACCGTGGACCGCGGGCGGTACCGGGACACCGTCACCCCCTGGGAGGAACCGGCCTGGCGTACCGAGGCCATCGGCTGGATCGAGGCCCGGCTGGCCGCCCACGGCCTGCGTCCGACGGGACGGTGGCGGGTGCGGCTGCGGCCGTGGTCCGTCCTGCTGCGGCTGTGCGTCGCGGGGGACGGCGCCGTCTGGTTCAAGGCCAGCCCGCCGGCCGGCGCCTTCGAGGCGGCGCTGACCGCCTCGCTGGCCCGCTGGGTCCCCGGGCACGTACTGGAGCCGCTGGCGGTGGACGCCGCCCGGGGCTGGTCGCTGCTGCCCGACGGAGGGCCGCTCTTCCGGGACGTGCTCGCCCGCGAACCGGTCGATCCCGGCGACTGGGAGGAACTCCTGCGCCAGTACGCGGCCATGCAGCACGCCCTCACCTCGCGCGCGAGCGAGATCGAACGCCTCGGCGTACCCGCCGTGCCCGCCGGTGCGCAGGCCGGCGTCCTGGACCGGCTCGACACCGCGCCGCTGTCCGCCCGGGACCGGGCCGCGCTGCGGCAACTGCGCCCCCGCCTGCTGGACTGGTGCGCGGAACTCACCGCCCTGGGCGTTCCCGACTCCCTCGACCACGCGGATCTGCACGACGGCCAGTTGTTCCGCCCCGCGCCCGGCAGGTTCACCTTCTTCGACTGGGGCGACGCCGTCGTCACCCAGCCCTTCTCCAGCCTGGCCGTCCCCGCCCGCCGCGCCGCCGAACGCTACGGGCCGCAGGTACTGCCGCGGCTGCGCGACGCCTACCTCGAACCCTGGACCGGCGAGGGCCGTACGGCCGCGCAGCTGCGGCGCGCGGTGAGCCTCGCCTGGCGGCTCAGCGCGCTCAACCGCGCCGCCGCCTACGGCCGGCTCTTCCCCGGCGCGTCCGGCGCGTCCGGTGCCGCGACGGCCGCGGCGGGCGCCCGCTGCCTCCTCGAGCTGCTGGACGAACCACCGTTGTAGGGAGGGCTCGTCCGCAGGGCCGTCCCCGCCGCTCGGGTGCCGTTGTCAGTGGCGGATGCGAGGCTTCGAGTCATGGATGAGGTGGAGTTCATGCGCGGCAGGGTCTACGGCGCCGACCACGACAACCCCGGGCCGCGCGCCGGACGCGTCTACGCGCATCTGGTGGGCGGGCCCCTGGACGGACTGCTGCTGGACGTCACGGACCTCACGGAGCAGGAGCGCGCCCGCGGAGTGACCCTGGCGACGGAGATAGGCCGCTACGGCCCGGGCGGCCGCTCCGCCTACACGCCGAGGCCGGGCGACACCCGCCGCTTCGACTGGCGGGGCGACGTGCCCTGATCCGGTACCGCCCCCGTCCCGGCGGTCAGCGCCGCCAGCAGCCAGTCGTGCGCGGACCCGGGCGTCGGTTCCGGTCGCGCGCCCGGAGCGGTGGTCACTTCGGCCACCAGCTCCCAGTAGCCGTCCAGCCGGGGGTCGGCGGCGAGCTGCCCGGCCAGCCGGCGGCGGAAGCCGGGGGTGTCCCGCACCCCGTACGCGCTCGTGTACGAGGCGACGAACGCGTCCAGGGCCTCACCCGGGTGCGGTTCCCGGCCGCGGCGCATGTGCACCCCGGCCAGCTCGTACGCCTCCGCGAGCCCCGTGTACAGCAGGGCGGCCCCCCGCGCCCCGGCGGCCCGGTGCGCCTCGGGCTGGGGCTGGACGGTGCCCGGGCGGCACGGGGCGAGGGTGAGGGCGTTGAGGCGGGCGAAGGCCAGGACCTGGGCCGGGGCGGGTTCGTCCGGGGGCTGCGGGACCGCCACGTCCAGGAACGCGCCGGCCGAGCGGGCCGGCATCCTCGCCGGAAGCCAGCCCCGCCAGAACCGCACCAGCGGGGCCGTGCTCGGCGGGACGGACACGGCACCGATCAACCGCAGCCGGTCGGCCTGCTCGCCGGGCGGGGCCTCCTGCACCAGCCGCAGCGCGGCCTCGCGCCAGCGCAACGCCCTCAACTCCGAGCCGACCTCGCGCAGCCGGCCCGCCACCGCGGCCTCCAGCACCCCGCCCTCGCCGCCCGCCGTGCCGTGCGCGTGCCGCTCGTCGAGGATCCGCCGCACCTCGGGAACGGCCAGGCCGAGGGCACGCAGCGAACGGATCAGCCGCAGCCGGTCGAGCGCCTCCGGACCGTACCGCCGGTGCCCGCCGGCGCTGCGGGACGCCTCCGGCAGCAACCCCCGGTCCGAGTAGAAACGGACGGTCTTGACGGTGACACCCGCGCCCTCGGCCAGCTCGCCGATGCCGCACAGACCGTCGTTCGAGGTGAACACTTGAACCTCCCTCAGGGGGAGTTCCTACCGTACCGGCGACAGCGGGCCGGTGATCGGGCCGGGCCGCGCCGTGGACGGAGGAGAGAAGACCATGACCGCGTTCATCCTGGTGTCGGGCATGTTCACCGGCACGCACATCTGGCAGGACACCGCCGCGCGCCTGACCGCCCGGGGCGCCGAGGTACACACGGTCGCCCTCACCGGCCTCGACGCACCGCGTGCGGCCGCCGCGCCCGGCGTGGACCTGGAGACCCACATCGCGGACGTGCTCGCGGTGATCGACTCGGTGGGCGCGGCCGGGGACCGGCGGATCGTGCTGGTCGGCCACGACTACGGCATCCACCCCGCGGTCGGCGCCGCCGACCGGCGTGCGGAGCGCGTCGACCGGATCGTCCACCTGGACTCGGGACTGCCGCGGGACGGCGTCCCCGCCCTGGCCGCCGTCCCCGACCAGTCCCTGCGCGAGCGCCTCGCCGGGGCCGCCGGGGCCGACGGGGTGCTGCCGCCCCCGGCGCACGAGGAGTGGCCGCGCTGGGGCAGCACCGCGGGCGTACCGGACGCGGCCCTGGACCGGCTCACCGCCCTCGCCGCGCCGCAGCCGCTGGGCACCCTGCTCCAGCCGCTGCGGCTGACCGGCGCCGTCGACCCGGTGCCCACCACCGGCGTGCTGTGCACCGGCAACGGCACCAGCATCGAGCTGGTCCAGATGCTGGTGCGCCTCGGAGATCCCGCGCTGCGCCCCCTGACCGACCCCCGGGTGAGCTTCTTCGAACTCCCCACCGGGCACTGGCCGATGCTGTCCCTGCCCGCCGAGCTGACGGACGTACTGCTGCGGGCCGCGGCGGGCGAGGGGCACCGGCTGGAGCCGGTCGACGACACCGAGGGGCCCGGCCACCTGCGGCCGTTCCTGATGGACGTGCCCGACGTCCCCAGGGTGCGGCACGGGAACCTCGACCTCTACCTGCCCGACGCCGAGGAGCCGCGGCCCGCCGTGGTGCTCGTGCACGGTGGGCCGGTCCCCGCCGACGCCCGGCCCACCCCCCGGGACTGGCCCGGGCTGACGGGGTACGCGCGGTGCGTGGCGGGGGACGGAGCCGTGGGCGCGCTCCTCGATCACCGTCTGCACGACCTCGGCGACTTCGAGCGTGCCGCCGCGGACGTGGCCGCCGCCGTCGAGGCGGTGCGAGCCGATCCACGGGTGGACGGTGACCGGGTCGCCCTGTGGTTCTTCTCCGGCGGCGGCCTGATCGCCGCCGACTGGCTGGACGCCCCGCCGGCCTGGCTGCGCTGCCTGGCGGCCACCTACCCCGTCCTGGCGCCGCTGCCGAACTGGGGACTGTCCGAATCCCGCTTCCGTCCGGTGCGCGCCGTGGCGAACGCCGGTGCCCTGCCCGTCGTCCTCACCCGGGTGGGACGGGAGATGCCCGAGATCGCCGCCACCGTGGAGGAGTTCCTGGCCGCGGCCAAGGACTGCGGGGCCGACGTGGAGGTGGTCGACGTGCCGCACGGCCACCACGGTTTCGAGACCATCGACTTGACCGACGAGTCGCGTACGGCGGTGCGGCACGCACTGCGCACGGTGCTGGACCACGCCTTCGGCGAACACGCACGATGACGGTGGACGGCGCCCTACCAATCCGACCTCCGCCCGGTGTCGGATTACCCGCGTGAGCGACCACGACAAGACACCACGGAATCCGTCGGCCAGAACCTGGACACGCCTCGGGCCGGGAGCACTGAGCGGTCTTCTGGCCGGCGGCGCCGCGCTCGCCGTCGCCGAGTTGGCGGCGGCGGCGGTACGTCCCCGGTCCGGCCCGGTCGTCGCGGTCGGCGGGGCCGCCATCGACCGTACGCCGACCGCCGTGAAGGACTGGGCGATCCGCACCTTCGGCACCAACGACAAGCTGGTGCTCCAGCTCGGCATCCTCGCCGTGCTGACCCTGTTCGCCCTGGCCCTCGGCGCGTTCGCCGTCCGCCACCGGCGCGCCGGCGCGGCGGGAGTCCTCGTCTTCGGCATCGTCGGCGCCGCGGCGGCCCTGGGCAGGCCCGACTCCACCGGCTTCACGGACGCCTTCCCCTCCGTCCTCGGGGCGATCGCGGGGGCGGTGCTCCTGTACCTCCTCGCGGGCCTCCTGCCGGCACCACGCCGCGAGGCGCCGGGGGAGCGGGGCGAGGGCTGGGACCGGCGCCGTTTCGTGATCGCGGCGACCGCCGCCGCGGCGGCCTCGGCCGGGACCGGCGTCCTGGGCCGGGCCCTGAGCGGCGCGGGCGGCCGGGAAGCGGTCGCCTCCCGCGAGAACATCACCCTCCCGCCGCCCGACTCGCGCGCCCCGGCGGTGCCCCGGCACGCGCAGGCCAGGGTGGAGGGGGTCAGTTCTTTCACGACTCCCACCAGCGACTTCTACCGGGTCGACACCGCCCTGGTGGTCCCCAAGGTGGACGCCACGGCCTGGCGGCTGCGCATCCACGGCGAGGGAGTCGCCCGGGAGAGGACGCTGACCTTCGACGATCTGCTGAGGCGGAAGCTGATCGAGCGGGACATCACCCTCACCTGTGTGTCCAACGAGGTCGGCGGCCCGTACGTCGGCAATGCCCGCTGGATCGGTGTCCGGCTCGCCGACCTGCTGGCGGAGTGCGGCGTCCGGCCGCCATCGGCGGGCGGTCCGGCGGATCAGCTCGTGGCCCGCTCCGTGGACGGCATGACCATCGGCAGCCCCGTCGAGGACGTCATGGACGGCCGCGACGCGATGCTCGCCGTCGGCATGAACGGGGAACCCCTGCCCTTCGACCACGGATTCCCCGTCCGCATGGTCGTGCCCGGCCTCTACGGCTACGTCTCGGCCTGCAAGTGGATCGAGGACATCGAACTGACCACGTTCGACTCCTACGACGCCTACTGGGTCAAGCGCGACTGGGCCCGTGAGGCACCGGTCAAGACCCAGTCCCGGATCGACACCCCGAGGCCCTTCGCCCGGCCGAAGGCGGGCACCGTGATGGTCGCCGGAGTCGCCTGGGCCCAGCACCGCGGCATCGACAAGGTGGAGGTCCGCGTCGACGACGGTCCCTGGGAGGAGGCCGTCCTGGCCGCCGAGGACTCGCGCGACACCTGGCGACAGTGGTCGTACGCCTGGCGTGCCACCAAGGGCGGCCACACCCTCACCGTGCGGGCCACCGACCGGACCGGCGAGGTGCAGACGGACAAGCGCACCCGCACCGTGCCCGACGGCGCCAGTGGACGGCACTCGGTGGTGGTGACCGTGGACTGACGCCCCACCGGGCGGCAAGCGTTTTCTGTCCACTGTATTGACGTGTACGCGCCGTAGTGAGTTTCATGGGGTAGACGTGGGAGCGCTCCCACGCATGCGCCGTTCCCGGTTCCCCCCATCCGCACTACTCAGCCCTGGAGTCGCCGTGCGCCCAGCGAGACGCGATACACCGAGAACCCTCCCGGCCCGCCTGCTGACCGGACTGGCCGCGCTGATCGGGCTGGTCGTCGTCGGCGCCCTCTGTCCGGGCGCGGCCCTGGCCCAGTCGCCCGCGGCGCGGTCCGCCGGAGTCCCGTCGGCCGGCGCGCAGGCGGCCGGCCTGCACATCGGTGACGGCCGGCTGCTGGAGGGCAACGGCAACGACTTCGTCATGCGCGGGGTCAACCACGCCCACACCTGGTATCCCGGCGAGACGCAGTCGCTGGCGGACGTCAAGGCGCTGGGCGCGAACAGCGTCCGGGTCGTCCTCTCCGACGGGCACCGCTGGAGCGAGAACGGCCCGGCGGACGTCGCCGCCGTCATCGAGCAGTGCAAGGCCAACCGGCTCATCTGCGTACTGGAGGTGCACGACACCACCGGCTACGCCGAGGACGCCGCGGCCGGCACGCTCGACCACGCGGCCGACTACTGGATCGGCCTCAAGGACGTCCTGGCCGGCCAGGAGGACTACGTCATCGTCAACATCGGCAACGAGCCCTGGGGCAACACCGACCCCGCCGGCTGGACCGAGCCGACCGTCGCGGCCGTCAAGAAGCTGCGCGCCGCCGGGCTCCAGCACACGATCATGGTGGACGCCCCCAACTGGGGCCAGGACTGGCAGGGCGTCATGCGTGCCAACGCACGGTCCGTCTACGACGCCGACCCCACCGGCAACCTGATCTTCTCCATCCACATGTACAGCGTCTTCGACACCGCCCAGGAGATCACCGACTACCTGAACGCGTTCGTCGACGCCGAACTGCCCATCCTCATCGGCGAGTTCGGCGGACCCGCCGACCAGTACGGCGATCCGGACGAGGACACCATGATGGCCACCGCCGAGCAGCTCCGCCTCGGCTACCTGGCCTGGTCGTGGAGCGGAAACACCGACCCGGTCCTCGACCTGGCGCTCGACTTCGACCCGAGCAGGCTCAGCGGCTGGGGCGAACGCATCTTCCACGGCGTCAACGGCATCGCCCAGACCTCCGAGGAGGCCACCGTCTACGGCGACGGCGCCCCGGACGACACCGAGGCCCCGACGGCACCCGGCACCCCGAGCGCCACCGCGGTCACCGACACCTCCGTCACGCTCGGCTGGGCCGCCGCCACCGACGACACCGCGGTCAGCGGATACGACGTCGTCCTGGTCGGCGACGGCACCAGCAGCACGGTCGCCTCCTCGACCACCACCACCGCCACCGTGACCGGACTCACCGCCGACACCACCTACACCTTCGCCGTCCACGCCCGTGACGCGGCGGGCAACCGGTCCGCACGCTCGGCGACGGTGGAGGTCACCACCGACGGCGGCGGCACACCCGGCGGCGCCTGCTCCGTCGGCTACCGCGTCGTGGGCGAGTGGCCCGGCGGCTTCCAGGGCGAGATCGCCGTCCGCAACACCGGAAGCGCCGCCATCGGCCCCTGGACACTCGCCTTCGCCTTCGCGGACGGCCAGACCGTCACGAACATGTGGGGCGGCACCGCCACCCAGGACGCCGGCGCGGTGAACGTCGCCCCGGCCTCCTACACCGCCACCATTCCGGCCGGCGGCACGGTCACCCTCGGCTTCACCGCCCGCAAGGGCGACACCAACACCGCCCCGGCCGCGTTCCGCCTGAACGGGGCCGCCTGCGCCACGCCGTGACCGAGGGGAGGGTGCGGGCGAGGAACGTCACCACGACACCTCGCGGACGTCGGCCCGGCTCTGCGGCTGCGTCGTGGCGGTGATCTCAGAACGGTGACGGCTCGCCTCGAAGGTCACCGCGAGGGTCTGCGGCGCACTCTGCTCCGTACGCACCGTGAAGCCCTGGTTCGGCACCGCCGAGATCAGGCACACCCCGTCACCGCCGAACCGCACGGTCGCCTTGCCGCCCTCGGAGGGCACCGTGTACACCCCCGCCCCGCCCTCCTCGCACCCCGGGGCACCCGCGCCCGCGGGCGGCCGCGGCGCCGTGGTGCGGGGGCTCGGCGTCGGCGTGGGGGTCACGGTCGCCTCCGGCTCCGTCGGCTCCGCGCTGGTGCGGGACGGGGACGGGCTGGGCGTGCGGCTGGTGGGCGAGGGGCTGGGCGTGGCCGTCACGGTCCTGGACACGGTCGGCCGGGGCGGGGCCGGGAGCTCCTTCGGCGCCGTCTGCGCGACCGGCGCGGTCGGCCGGGTCGACCCCACCACGAAGTGGATCGTGATGATGACAGCCGTGACACTGGCCGCCGTGCAGGACAGCCAGATGATCAGGTAGCGCAGGAGGCGGGACACGACACCATAGTGACGGACCGGCTAACGTGCCTGCCCATGGCCTCCGTACTTGTCGTCGAGGACGACCCCGTGATCCGGGCCGCGCTGATCGAGGTCCTCACCGGACACGGCTACGCGGTCAAGACCGCACACCAGGGTTTCGAGGCGCTGCGCGACATCACCCAGAGCCCGCCGGACATCGTCGTGCTCGACCTCGGGCTGCCCGACCTCGACGGACTCGACGTGCTGCGGATGATCCGGGGCATATCCCGCGTCCCGGTGCTGGTCGCCACCGCCCGCGACGACGAGACCGAGATCATCCGGCTGCTCAACGCGGGCGCCGACGACTACATGGTCAAGCCCTTCTCCGGCGGTCAGCTCGCGGCCCGGCTCGCCGCCGTGCTGCGCCGCTCCGCGCCCGCCGGCCTCCGGGCGGGCCGTCCGCCCGTCCTTCGGGTCGCCGACCTCCGCATCGACCCCACCGCGCGCACCGCCCATCTCGCCGGCCGGGAACTCCCCCTCACCCGCAGGGAGTTCGACCTGCTCGCCTACCTCGCCGCCCACGCCGACCAGGTCATGTCGCGGCAGCGGATACTCGCCGAGGTGTGGCAACAGCCGTACGTCGAGGACCAGACGGTGGACGTCCATCTCTCCGCACTTCGCCGCAAAATGGGTGAGAAGGCGCGAAAGCCGCGCTATCTCCACACCGTGCGAGGGATCGGCATCAAGCTGGTCAGCGCGCCATGAGACGAGCCCTCGCCGGGATCGCCCTGGCCGTCACCTCCATGGTGGCGCTGTCGTTCCTCGTCCCGCTCGCCCTCCTCGTGCGCGAACAGGCCCGTGACCGGGTCACCACCGCCGCCGAGCAGCGCGCCGCGGCCCTCTCGCCGGTCCTCGCCCTCACCACCCGCCGCGCCGACGTCCAGCAGGCCGTCGCGGAACTCGGCTCCGCCGACCAGCTGGTCGTCCGGCTGCCCGACGGCGGCTTCGTCGGCACCCCGCACGCGCCCGAGGAGGCCCTCGACCGGGCCGTACGGGGGCGGGAGACGCTCGCGGTGGACACCGCGGACGGCTGGGCCTACCTGCAGCCCGTCGTCCTGCGGGGCGACCGGGTCGCGGTCGTCGAGGCCTACGTGCCCGCAGCCGACCTCACGCGGGGGGTGACGGCCTCCTGGGGTGTGATGGCACTGCTCGCCGTGGGCCTGGTGGGCGGCTCGGTGCTGGTCGCCGACCGGCTGGGCGCCCGGGTGGTGCGCTCCTCCCGGGGCCTCAAGCGCGCCTCGCTCGCCCTCGGCTCCGGCGATCTCGGGGTCCGGGTGGAACCGGACGGCCCGCCCGAGCTCCAGGAGGCCGGAGCGGCGTTCAACACCATGGCCGACCGGGTCGTCGACCTGCTCGCCGTCGAGCGGGAACTGGTCGCCGACCTCTCGCACCGGCTGCGCACCCCGCTGACCGCCCTGTACCTGGAGGCGGACCGGATGGGCGCGACACCGAGCGCCCTGAGGGTCACGGAAGCTGCCGGACAGCTCGAACGCGAGCTGGACTCGATCATCGCGGCGGCGCGTACCCCCCTGGCGGCGGCACAGCTGGCCGGGACCGGGGCGGGCACGGCGAAACCGTGCGACGTCGCCGAGGTGGTCGCCATGCGCCTGGACTTCTGGTCGGTCCTCGCCGCCCAGCAGGACCGGCCGTTCGAGCGCTCCCTCACTCCGCGTCCGGCCCCCGTGGCCTTCCCCGAGGACGACCTCGCCGCCGTCGTCGACGCCCTGATCGGCAACGTCTTCCGGCACACCCCGCAGGGCACCCGCTTCGTCGTGCGCGTGGAACGCCGGGACCGGCACGTGCGCCTCACGGTCGACGACGCCGGGCCGGGCGTCGCGGACCCCGAGGCGGCCCTCACCCGGGGCGTCAGCGTGGGCGGTTCCACGGGGCTCGGCCTGGACATCGTGGCCCGGGCGGCCCGTACGGCGGACGGCGAACTGACGATCGCCCGCGCGCCGCTGGGCGGCGCGCGGGTGACGGTGTCGTTCGCGCTGGCGGACGCGCGGGCGGCCGGGGACGGTGACCGGTGACGTCCTGGCGGCGGTGACCGGTGACCGGTGACCGGTGTCGCGGGCCGCGGTGACCGGTGTCAGGCGGGTCGCGGCGACCGGCGTCAGCGACCGGTACCGAAGTCCTGCGTCCACCAGGGGCCGCCGTCGCCGAAGTGGACGCCGACGCCCAGCTCCTTGAAGGAGCAGTTGAGTATGTTCTCGCGGTGGCCGGGGCTGTTCATCCAGGCTTCCATCACCGAGGCGGCGTCCGCTTGGCCCTGGGCTATGTTCTCGCCCAGCGCCGACCACTGGTAACCGGCGGCCTCGACCCGGCTCGCCATCGTGGAGCCGTCGGGACCCGTGTGGGACATCACACCACTGCTCGCCATGACGTCGCTGTAGTCGTCGGCGGCCCGGGTCAGCCTGCTGTTCGCGGTGACCGGGGAGCAGCCCGCCGCGGCCCGCTCCTCGTTGACCAGGGCGAGGACCTGTGCCTCCGCACCGCCCGTCGAGCCGGAACCCGGACCCGAGCCGGAACCCGAGCCGCCGGACGACCCCGAACCGCTGCCGGACCCGCCGCCACCGGACCGGTCGCCGCCGCTCTTCGCGGTGGCCCGGACGGGAGCCTTGGAAGCCGGCGCGGAAGCCTTGGGGGCACTGGTCGCGGGGCTCGCCGTCTTCGTCGGCGTCCTCTTCGGCTCGGCACTCGGGCTCGGCGAGCGGCCGGCCGTGGCGCTCGGACTCGCCGACGCGGAGGCGAGCGGTGCCGCACCGCCTGCCGCTTCCTCGGCGTTCGACGCCTGGTCGGCGGCGTTCGCGGTGACCCGGTCGGAGGCCCCGCCGTCGTCGCCGTCGCCGACGGCCAGGGTGATTCCGACGCCCGCGGTCAAGGTGACGGCACCGAGTGCCAGCGCGGCACCGCGGCTCCTGAGCCCGCCGCGCGGGCGGGCGTGGGAGCGGGACGGGCGAGAGGCTCGGCGGGAACCCATACGCAGGACACCTCGGCTTGTCGGTCGGCTGGCGGAGCCCCCGTACCCGGTGGACGCGACCGCGCCCACCGGGACTGTGGGGGGTGTTCGAGAGCCTAGGACGCGACCGGCGTGGAAACGCCCGTTCGAAGGTCATCTTCAGAAAGCCTTAAAAGAGCCGCCAAAGTCCGTTGAGGATGCCCGGCACCCCGTTTCGCCCCGTCCGGTCCCTTACGCGCCCGCCGCCCGCCACCCTCGGTCGGCCCCGGGGCGCTTCAAGGTGAAGGGGGGACACGGGTGCTCGCAGGAGCCCGTCCCGTGCTCCCGATGCTCCGCCGTCCCTCCGCCCCCGGCGCTTACCGTGCCGCCCGGCCGGACAGCCTGTCCGCGTGCACCGGCAGGTCGCCGGACACCACCGGCGCGCCCGGGGAACGGGTCCTCCCGCCCACCGCCTCCGGGCGCGCCGTGCACCGACCGAGGAGGTACCGGACATGCCGTCCACCGCCGACGAACGACAGCTGCTCGACGAGCTGCGTGACCTGCTCGCCGCCACGGTCGAGGACCTGACCGTGGAGGAGATCGGCCCCGACTCCTCGCTCCAGGACGACCTGGGCGTCGACTCGCTGGCCCGGCTGGAACTGGTCGCCGCGATCGAGGACCGCTGGCAGATCGAGGTCCCCCAGGAGCAGGCGGACCGGCTCACGACGGTGCGGCAGATCGCCGCCCACCTCGCCGAGGCCGTCGCCGCCCCCGCCGGCGGCACCGCGTGAGTCCACGACACGCGGCCGGCCCGGCCCCCGGGGAGCGGGCCGCCGTCGTCACGGGGCTGGGGCTGACCACCTCGCTGGGCGGCGACGTCCCCTCCACCTGGCGGGCCCTGCTGGACGGCGGGTGCGGCGTCGAACGCGTCGACTTCGGCGAGCCGGCCGGGCCCGCACAGGTGTACCTCGCGGCCCCGGCCGCGGTCGACCCCGGGACGGTCCTGTCGTCCGCCAAGGCGGCGCACTGCGACCGCTCGGCGCAGTTCGCCCTCGTGGCCGCCCGCGAGGCCGTCCGCGACGCGGGGTTCCCCGACCCGTCCGCGCTCGCCGGGGACGGGTCGCGGGTGGCCGTGGTCGTCGGGGTGGGGCTGGGCGGCCTCACCAGCGTCCTGGAGCAGGACCACCGCCTGCGGACGCAGGGCGCGGGGCGGGTGAGCCCGCGCACCATCCCGGTCATGCTGCCCAACCACGCGGCCGCCGAAGTGGGGCTCATGGTGGGCGCGAAGGCCGGGGTGCACGCGCCCGTCAGTGCCTGCGCCGCCGGTGCCGAGGCCCTCGCCCAGGCCCTCGGCATGATCCGGGACGGCCGCGCGGACATCGTGGTCGCGGGCGGCACCGAGGCCGCGCTGCATCCGCTGGTCCTGGCCGGGTTCGCGCGGCTGCGGGCCCTCTCCCGGCGCCACGACGATCCCAAGGGGGCCTCCAGGCCCTTCGACGCCGACCGGGACGGCTTCGTGATGGGGGAGGGCGCCGGCATGCTCGTGGTCGAGAGCGCCGCGCACGCCGCCGCCCGCGGCGCCCGCGTCCACGGCCGGCTCACCGGGGCGGGCATCACCAACGACAGCCACCACGTGGCCCAGCCGGCGCCCGGCGGTCCGGGCTGCGCGGCGGCCGTCGACGCCGCACTGCGCGACGCGGGGCTCGTGCCGGAGCAGATCCAGCACGTCAACGCCCACGCCACCGCCACACCGCTCGGCGACCTCGGCGAGGCGCAGGCGCTGCACAGCGTCTTCGCCAAGGGCGTGGACGACGTCACGGTCAGCGCCACCAAGGGGGCCTTCGGACACACCCTCGGTGCCGCCGGAGCCATCGAGGCCGTCCTCACCGTCCTCGCCCTGCGGGACAGAACGGCACCGCCGGCCTGCAGCCTCGAACGGGTCGACCCCGAGATCGGCCTGAACGTCGTCGGCCGCGACCCGGCGGCACTGCCCTGCGGGCCCCTCGCGGCCGTCAGCACGAGCATGGGCTTCGGCGGGCACAACGTCGCGCTCGCCTTCGCCGACGCCTCATGACGGACGACCGTCCGGCCCCCACCGGCGGCACACCGCGCACCGTGCTGATGTGCCCCGGCCAGGGGGCCTACCTCCCGGGCGCCCTGCGTCACCTGAGCGGGGTCCCGTCGGTCTCGCGGGTGCTGGGGACGGTCGACGCCCACGGCACCGCACTCGGCTCCACCCGCACCCCCGTCGGCCGGCTCCTCACCGACAGCGCCGCGCCCGACCCCGACCTGCTCCTGCGCACCGACCCCCTCGCCTTCGACCTGGCCACCTACGCCGCCGTGGTCGCCTCCGCCGCCGTCCTGCTCGATCTCGCGACGCCGCCCGTCCACGCGGTGCTCGGCCACAGCGTGGGCGACCTCGCGGCGCTCACCGTGGCCGGGGTCATCACGATCGAACAGGGCGTGCGGCTGCTGCACGTCCGCGACCGGCTGCTGCGCGACGCCGCACTGCCGGCGGCGGGCCTGCTGGCCACCGACCTGAGTGCCGAGCCGGCGGCCGACCTGCTGCGCGCCGAGGGCCTGCCGCAGGTGCGGATCGCCGCCCGCAACGCCCCCAGCCAGACCGTCCTTGCGGGACCCGACGACCAGTTGGCCGCCGTCCGGAGCGCGGCCCGGGCGCTCGGCCGCCGCGCCACCCCGCTGACCAGCCGCACCGCCTACCACCACCCCCTGCTCGCCGAGGTGCAGCGGGCCTTCCGGCGCCTCCTGCGCGCCCAGCCCGTCGCCCCGCCCACGCTCCCCGTGTACACGGCCGCCGCGCCGGGGCCCGCCCGCACCCCGGCCCAGCTGCGCACGGTGGCGGCCGCCCACCTCTCCGAGCCGCTCGCCTTCCACCGGACGCTGTGCGCGCTGCGCCTGGCCGGATTCACCACCTACCTCGACAGCGGCCCCCGGGCGCTGCTGAGCACCCTGGCCCGGGCCGGCCTGCCCGGCTGCACCACCGCCGCCCCCTCCCGCACACCGGCCGGCCTCGACCGCATCCGCCTGCGCCTGACCGCCGCCCTGCGGTGACGCGGCCGGGAGTGGCCCGGCTCACATGGCGTACGGAGGGCGGCGCCGACACCATGGTCTCGTCACCCGGCAGGCTGAAGGGATCAAGAATGTTCCGCAAGGTGCTGGTCGCCAACCGCGGTGAGATCGCGATCCGTGCGTTTCGGGCGGGCTACGAGCTCGGCGCGCGCACCGTCGCCGTCTTCCCGCACGAGGACCGCAATTCGCTGCACCGGCTCAAGGCCGACGAGGCCTACGAGATCGGGGAGCAGGGGCATCCCGTCCGCGCGTACCTCTCCGTGGAGGAGATCGTGCGCGCCGCCCGCCGTGCGGGGGCCGACGCCGTCTACCCGGGCTACGGCTTCCTGTCCGAGAACCCCGAACTCGCCCGCGCCTGCGAGGAGGCCGGGATCACCTTCGTCGGTCCCAGCGCCCGGATCCTGGAACTGACCGGCAACAAGGCACGGGCCGTGGCCGCCGCCCGCGAGGCCGGAGTACCCGTGCTCGGCTCCTCGGCGCCCTCCACCGACGTGGACGAACTCGTACGCGCCGCCGACGACGTCGGCTTCCCCGTGTTCGTCAAGGCGGTCGCGGGCGGCGGCGGGCGCGGCATGCGCCGCGTCGAGGAACCCGCCCAGCTGCGCGAGGCCATCGAGGCCGCCTCCCGCGAGGCCGCGTCCGCCTTCGGCGACTCCACCGTCTTCCTGGAGAAGGCGGTCGTCGAACCCCGCCACATCGAGGTGCAGATCCTCGCCGACGGCGAGGGCGACGTCATCCACCTCTTCGAGCGGGACTGCTCGGTGCAGCGCCGCCACCAGAAGGTGATCGAGCTGGCGCCCGCGCCCAACCTCGACCCGGCCCTGCGGGAGCGGATCTGCGCCGACGCCGTGAACTTCGCCCGGCAGATCGGCTACCGCAACGCGGGCACCGTCGAGTTCCTCGTGGACCGGGACGGCAACCACGTCTTCATCGAGATGAACCCGCGCATCCAGGTCGAGCACACGGTCACCGAGGAGGTCACCGACGTCGACCTGGTCCAGTCCCAGCTGCGCATCGCCGCCGGCCAGACGCTGGCCGACCTCGGACTCGCCCAGGAGAACATCACCCTGCGCGGTGCCGCACTCCAGTGCCGCATCACCACCGAGGACCCGGCCAACGGCTTCCGCCCGGACACCGGGCAGATCAGCGCCTACCGTTCGCCGGGCGGCTCCGGCATCCGGCTCGACGGCGGTACCACCCACGCCGGTACGGAGATCAGCGCGCACTTCGACTCGATGCTGGTCAAGCTCTCCTGCCGGGGACGGGACTTCACCACCGCGGTGAACCGCGCCCGGCGCGCGGTCGCCGAGTTCCGCATCCGCGGCGTCGCCACCAACATCCCCTTCCTCCAGGCGGTCCTGGACGACCCCGACTTCCAGGCCGGCCGGGTCACCACCTCGTTCATCGAACAGCGCCCGCACCTGCTGACCGCCCGGCACTCCGCCGACCGCGGCACCAAGCTGCTGACCTACCTCGCCGACGTCACGGTGAACAAGCCGCACGGCGAGCGCCCCGAGCTGGTCGACCCGCTGGCCAAGCTGCCGACGGTGTCCGCCGGTGAACCCCCCGCCGGGTCCCGCCAGTTGCTGGCCGAGCTGGGGCCGGAGGGGTTCGCCCGCCGACTGCGCGAGTCGTCCACCATCGGCGTCACCGACACCACCTTCCGCGACGCCCACCAGTCGCTGCTCGCCACCCGGGTGCGCACCAAGGACATGCTCGCCGTGGCGCCCGTCGTCGCCCGCACCCTGCCCCAGCTGCTGTCCCTGGAGTGCTGGGGCGGCGCCACCTACGACGTCGCCCTGCGCTTCCTCGCCGAGGACCCCTGGGAGCGGCTGGCCGCGCTGCGCGAGGCGGTGCCCAACCTCTGCCTCCAGATGCTGCTGCGCGGCCGCAACACCGTGGGCTACACCCCGTACCCGACCGAGGTGACCGACGCCTTCGTGCAGGAGGCCGCCGCCACCGGCATCGACATCTTCCGCATCTTCGACGCCCTCAACGACGTCGAGCAGATGCGGCCCGCCATCGAGGCCGTACGGCAGACCGGCAGCGCCGTCGCCGAGGTCGCGCTCTGCTACACCGCCGACCTGTCCGACCCCTCCGAGCGGCTCTACACCCTCGACTACTACCTGCGCCTCGCCGAGCAGATCGTGAACGCCGGAGCGCACGTGCTGGCCGTCAAGGACATGGCCGGGCTGCTGCGCGCACCGGCCGCCGCGACCCTGGTGTCCGCGCTGCGCCGGGAGTTCGACCTGCCGGTGCACCTGCACACCCACGACACCACCGGCGGCCAGCTCGCCACCTACCTGGCCGCGATCCAGGCGGGCGCGGACGCCGTCGACGGTGCGGTGGCGTCCATGGCGGGCACCACCTCGCAGCCGTCGCTGTCGGCGATCGTGGCCGCCACCGACCACACCGAGCGGCCCACCGGCCTCGACCTCCAGGCCGTCGGCGACCTGGAGCCGTACTGGGAGAGCGTCCGCAAGGTCTACGCCCCGTTCGAGGCCGGCCTGGCCTCCCCGACCGGCCGGGTCTACCACCACGAGATTCCCGGCGGCCAGCTCTCCAACCTGCGCACCCAGGCCGTCGCGCTCGGCCTCGGCGACCGCTTCGAGGACATCGAGGCCATGTACGCCGCCGCCGACCGGATGCTGGGCCGCCTGGTGAAGGTCACCCCGTCCTCCAAGGTGGTCGGCGACCTGGCCCTGCATCTGGTGGGCGCCGGTGTCTCCCCGGCGGACTTCGAGCAGGACCCCGACCGGTTCGACATCCCGGACTCCGTGGTCGGCTTCCTGCGCGGCGAGCTGGGCACCCCGCCCGGCGGCTGGCCCGAGCCGTTCCGCAGCAAGGCGCTGCGCGGCCGCGCCGAGGCCAGGCCGCTCGCCGAGCTGTCCGAGGACGACCGCGACGGCCTCGGCAAGGACCGCCGGGCGACGCTCAACCGGCTGCTGTTCCCGGGACCGGCCCGCGAGTTCGACACCCACCGCGCCTCGTACGGCGACACCAGCATCCTCGACAGCAAGGACTTCTTCTACGGGCTGCGCCCGGGCAAGGAGTACACGGTCGACCTCGACCCCGGCGTCCGGCTGCTCATCGAACTCCAGGCGGTCGGCGACGCCGACGAGCGCGGCATGCGCACCGTGATGTCCTCCCTGAACGGACAGCTCCGCCCCATCCAGGTCCGCGACCGGTCGGCCGCCACCGACGTCCCGGTGACGGAGAAGGCCGACCGGGCGAACCCCGGCCACGTCGCGGCGCCGTTCGCCGGTGTGGTGACCCTCGCCGTCGCCGAGGGCGACGAGGTGGAGGCCGGGGCCACCGTGGCCACCATCGAGGCGATGAAGATGGAGGCGTCGATCACGGCCCCGAAGTCCGGCACGGTGACCAGGCTCGCCATCAACCGCATCCAGCAGGTCGAGGGCGGCGATCTTCTCGTCCAACTCGCCTGAGGGGCGCGGACTTCCGGCCCGGACGGGTGACGCGCCCCGCACCGCTGCGGGGCGCGTCGTCGCTCACGGGAACTGGACGACCTTGGACGGCACGGTGTCCGTCCCCGACGTGCCCGCGCCGGTGTCGTTGACGACATGGCGGTACTGGCCCATGCCGCCCAGCGAGATCACCTGGAGGTTGCGCATCCTGACCCCCGGCTTGACCGGTACCTGGAACCCGTGGTGCTGGACGATGCCCGGGTCGGCGGTGAAGTTGCAGTAGCTGCCCAGCGCCACCGCGTCGTGCACGTTCACCGAGTCGGCGACCTTGTAGGCCGCGTAGCCGACGATGCCGTCGTGGGTGATGGCGGCCTCGTTCGGGGCGTCGTAGGCCTTCTCGTTCTGGAAGAAGATCGTCCGGCCGCGCTCTCCGCTCCAGTAGACGTCGTACTTGTTGAAGTGCTCGACGAACAGTCCGGTCGCGAGGACGTCGTCGCCGTTGACCCGCAGGCCGTAGTCGGCGCGGTTGGTCTCCCAGCCGACGCCCTCGCCGTGGTCGGCCCGCCAGATCCAGGTGTGGTCGATGATCACGTCGTCGCTCTCGACCACGACGGAGTCGGTGGCCTTGCCGGGCCCCGCGCCGCCGACGCGGATGAACACGTCCTGCATGGTGGTGGGGTTGGCGGCATGGTCGGCGTTGCCGCCCGGCGTCCCGATCCGCAGCAGCGTGTCGGAGTTCACCGGCCCTGCGTCGATGAGGAAGCCCGCGAGCCGCACGCCGTCGACGTCGGCCACGTGCATGGCGTCGACGCCCCCGTCCGGAATGATGGTGGCCAGACCGAGGCCGAGTACGACGGTGTTGGCGCGGTCGACCTCGATGGTCTGGTCGATGTGGTAAACGCCGGGCGTGAACAGCAGGTTGAGCCCCTGGTCGAGCGCGGCGTTGATGGTCGCCGCCGTCGCGCCGGGCTTGACGACGTAGAACTGGCTGAGCGGCAGCGAGGTGCCACCGGCGTTGGCGGGCCAGGAGACGCCGCGCGCGTTGGTGCGCTTGGCGGGGACCCGCACCTTGTACTCGTTGCCGTCCAGGTACAGGAACGGCTTCTCGCGCGAGATGGGGGTGGTGTCGAGCGTGGTGTACGGGCCGGTCTCGAAGTTGCTGCCGGGAGCGCCCTCGACGCCCGTGAACGTCATGTTCCAGACGCCGTTGGTCCAGCCGCCGACCGAGCTGTCCCGGGTGTACCACTGCTGCTGGGAGTAGGGGCCGACGGTGCCGTCGATCTTCGAGTCGGCGATGTAGCCGCCGGAGGCCCAGCCGTAGCCGTTGGGGGCCAGGTTGAGCCCGCCCTTGACGTGGATGCGCCGGAACGGGGCGGCCTGGGCGACGGCCCAGCGGTCGGTGCCGTTGGACGGGGTGATGGCGAGGTTCTCGGCCGAACGCCAGAAGTTCTGCGTGGCGTTGCCGTTGAACCAGCCCGCGTCCACGGTGATGTCACCGTTGATCTGCGTGTCGTCCGGGTTGAGGCCGAGACCGGAGACGGAGGTGTAGAAGCCCAGTTGGGCGTTGATGCCGTTGTAGGTGCCCGGCTTCAGCAGGAACTGGTAGCGGCCGCCGCCGAACTGATTGGACTCCTGCTGGGCGAAGACCTGGTCGAACTTCTGCTGGAGGTTCGGCGTGGACGGGTCCACGACGATGACGTTCGGCCCCAGGTCGCCGCCGCCCTCGACGGGCGGAGTGCCGGTGGTGCCGGTGTGCACGGCGACCTCCCACAGGGAGTAGCCGTAGCCGGTGGCGCGGGCCGTGCCGTGGACGCGGACGTAGCGGCCCGAACCGCTGACGTCGTAGGAGGCCTTGCCCCCGGTGGCGCCCGTGACGCTCTTCAGCGTCTGCCAGCTCTGCCCGTCCGCGGAGGCCTCGATGCGGAAGTCCTTGGCGTAGGCGGCCTCCCAGTTCAGGTCCACCTTGCACAGGTCCTGCACGGCGCCCAGGTCGACCCGCACCCACTGCGGGTCGGAGGCCTGGCTGGACCAGCGGGTGCCGGTGTCGCCGTCGAAGGCCGCGGTGGCCGGTGTTCCGGCGTTCTCGACGGAGGAGGCGGTGGCGGGCCTGCCCTGCGCGGCGTTGGCGGTGTCGCAGGAGCCGCCCGGGGCGGTGCCGCCGGTGGTGCCGAAGACCTGGAACTCCCACAGCGAGTAGCCCCAGGGGGTGGCCCGGTGGACGCCCTGCATACGGACGTAGCGGCCCTGGCCCGACACGTCGAGGGTGTCGGTGCCGCCGTCGCCGCCGGTGACCGTCTTCGCGTCGGTCCAGGTGCTCCCGTCCTGGGAGAGCTGGATCTTGTAGTCCTTGCCGTAGGCCGCCTCCCAGTCGAGCACGACCCGGGTGACGGAGGCGGTGGCACCGAGGTCGACCTGGAGCCACTGGTCGTCGCTCGCGGCCGACGACCACCGGGTGGCCGTGTCGCCGTCGACGGCGTTCTGCGACGGCGTGCCGGCGTTCTCGGCCGAGGACGACGTGGCCGTCCGGCCCTGGGAGAGGGGAGTGTCGGCCGCGGTGGCCGTGATCGGAGCGGGGAGGGTGACGAGCGCCGCCGTGGCGACGAGCGCGACACCCATGGATCTCAGTCTCATGCGTGAGCTTTCTGCGGGTGCGGACAGGACCGACCAACCGCTGAGCGCAGCGGCTTAGTTCAAGGTGTGATTTAAGTGGTGAGGCTTCGATCCGGCAAGACTCCGCACAGGAGTTGTCGCCGTTCAGTGTTCGAGCGGGGCCCGCAGCGCGGGATCCGACGCCGCCCGCCACAGCCCGGGCAGCTCCCGCTGCCGGGCTTCCGCGCCCGCCCGTTCCCGGCCGTGCAGCACCCCCCACGTGAACGCCGACTCGCCCGCCCCGTGGGCGGCCACCGCCAGCCGGCGCAGGGTGTCCTGGGCGACCACGGCGTCCTGGTGCTCGCCGAGCAACTGCTGCACCGCCTTGGCCTGCTTGCCGAGCCGGGCGACGGGTTTGCCGAGCGCGGGACGCGCGACCTCGGCCGCGTAGCGCAGCCGCTTGGCCGCCTTGCGCGCCTCGTGCAGCTCCGTCTCCCGGGACCGGCCGGACGGCCGCGCGAGCGCGAGGTCCATGCGCCCGGCGAGACGGGCGTACTCCTTGAGCACCGCCCGGGCCATCGTCCGGGCCGGCTTCCGCCCGGCCCCGGAGCGCAGCGGCGGGTGCCGGACCAGCTCGTCCAGCGCGTCCAGGAGGCGCAGATGGCGCGGGCTGCCCAGGGCCATCCGCGTCCGGGACCGCACGTCCTCGTCCCGGGACACGTCCCACACCCGCAGCCGGGCGGCGACGGGGCCGAGCACCAGCTCGTCGGGGAGCCCGTCCAGCGCGGCGCCGATGCGTTCGCGCAGCACCTCCTGGTCCCGCGCGGCGCCCAGCTCGCCCGCCAGCCACCGGAGTTCCGCGGCCACGGGATCGGTGACCCGCCGGTCCAGCACCGACCGGTACGAACGCAGGCAACTGCGCAGCCGGCGGCACGTGACGCGCATCCGGTGCACCGCGTCGGGCAGCTCGCGGCGCACCGCCGGGTCCAGGCCCACCAGGACGCCGACCTGCTCGCGCAGGTAGGAGAGCACGTACGAACCGGAGGAGCCGGCGACCACTCCGTCGGGCGTCCGGGGCACGCCCGCGCCACCCACGCCGGTGTCCCGCAGCGCCCGGGCGAGCTTCGACGGACTGTCGGACCGGACGATCCCCTTCTTGCGGAGCTTCTTCTCCACGGCGTCGAGCAGTCCGGCATGGACGCCCTCGGCGAGTTCGACCTCCAGCTCGCCCCACTCGCCGCGCCCGCCGCCCGCCGCCGTCGCGTCCGCCCGCACCTCGTCGAGGCTCAGCTCGGCCAGCACCCCGCCCTCGGCGTCGTGCAGCCGCCGCACGGCCCGGGTGGACCGGATCCGCACCACCGGACGCAGCGGGGCGCCCCGCGTGCGGGACAGCACCAGCTCGCGCAGCGCCGCGGGCACGTCGTCCGACAGCGGGGCCCACACCTCCTCGCGGGTGTCCCCGGTGAGCGGCAGCTTCAGGTGCCAGCCCGCGTCGGGGCCGCCCGTACGGCGGCGCAGGGTGGCCGAGGACCCGGCGAGCCGCAGATCCACCGTGTCGTGGTACACGGCGTCGAGCTCCTCGGGCCCGGCCGCGGTGACCGACGCGACGGGTCCGACGCCGGTGAGGTCAGGCAGCCCGGCGAGGCCACCGGCGGGCGGCTCGTACTTCCGTTCCGTCTCGCGCTTCGACTGGGTCATGTTGAGGTTCTCGACACGATCCGCCGGATCAAACCCCGTTCGCCACGACCCAGGGGCGCGGATCGGTGTAGTACCCGTCGAGGATGACCTCGAAATGCAGGTGCGGGCCGGTCGACAGGCCGGTGGAGCCGACCCGTCCGATCGGAGCCCCGGCCTCCACGGTCTGCCCCACCGACGTCTCCAGGGCGGAGAGGTGGCTGTAGGTCGTCTCCACCCGCTTGCCCTGGATGGTCCCGTGGTCGATCACGATGCGGTTGCCGTACGCGCTGGTGAGCGCGGCGAACACGACGCGGCCCCGCCGTGCCGCCACGACCTGCGCGCCCTGCGGCGCGGCGAAGTCCACGCCGGTGTGCAGCTTGGTCACCCCGGTCAGCGGGTGCTGCCGCGACCCGAAGGGCGAGGTGATGGTGAGCGGGCTCACCGGCGCGGTCAGCAGGGCACCGGCCGGCCCGCCCGAGCCGTCGGCGGAGTCCTCCCGGTCCAGCGCCTCGTACCGCGGCACCAGGGCCTGGACCTCGGCGAGGTACGTCTTGGCCGCCGCGGGTACCCGCCCCGCCCCGGTCACGGCGTCCGGCCCCACGGCGTACGCCGCGAGGGTCAGCTCCACGAGGTCGCCGTTGACCCGCCCCTCGGTGCGCAGCCCGGTCACCTTCTCGGCCAGCGAACAGTCCCGCCGGCCCAGCGCCATGATGGCGTCCGCCGGATCGCGGGGCGAGGCGTGCCCGTTGCCGTCGTCGTCCTTGCCCCAGGCCCGCCACTCGCTGTCGGTGAACGCGGCGATGCCCTTCTGGCCCGAGAGGTCGTCCGAGTCGTCGCTCCAGCCCGAGAGCTGGTCGATCTGCGCGGCGAGCACCGACGGCTCCAGGACGGTGCAGGCCGAGGCGGCCTTGCGCAGCCACGGGACGTAGGAGGGGTCGATGTCGGCCGCGGTCGACGCCTTGGCGTCCGGGTCGTCGGGCCACGGGTCCGGCAGCCCGCCCAGCGCGAGGAAGGCGGCCACACCGGTGACGGTCACGAGAGCCGGCAGCAGCAACAGGGTGACGGGGCCCGGTCCGCGGCGCTTTCGCCCGGGGCCGCGCTCGGAGCCTTCCGCCCGCTCCGGTTCCTGCCGTGGGTCGTCCGTGTCGTCGGCCGTCGGCGCCACGGTCAGCCGCTCGTCGTTCATCTGGCCGCTCGCCGGGACGTGTTGCTCACCAGGCGACGCTATCGCCACCCCTGTGCCGGCGTCACGAGCCGCCGAGGCAGAAGGAGATGCCCGAACGGGCACCCGTGTCAGGGCGGCGAGGGCCGGACGGCGAGGACCGCGATGTC
This sequence comes from Streptomyces violaceoruber, assembly GCF_033406955.1. Taxonomy (NCBI): domain Bacteria; kingdom Bacillati; phylum Actinomycetota; class Actinomycetes; order Kitasatosporales; family Streptomycetaceae; genus Streptomyces; species Streptomyces violaceoruber. The sequence goes on from NZ_CP137734.1 coordinate 8,063,898, forward strand.
GTCCGCGCTGTCCGCCCCCAGGCCGATCAGCAGCTCGTCGCAGAACGTGTCGAGGGGCTCGCGGGCCAGGTCGGCGGCGTGCCGGCGCAGCCGGTCGAGGGCCTCGTCGAGGGCTTCGTCGCGGCGCTCGACGAGGCCGTCCGTGTACAGCAGCAGTGTCGAGTGGGCCGGCAGCGCGTCACGGGCCGTGCCGCGGGAGGCGTCGGGGTCCATGCCGAGCAGCAGGCCGGCACCGCCGTCGAGGTAGCGGGTCCGGCCGTCCCGGGTGGTGAGCAGCGGCGGCAGATGGCCCGCGGAGGAGTGCGTCAGCTCCCAGGGGCCCTCCGGGGGACCCTTGATCAGGCCGTAGACGCAGGTGCCGGTCGCCTCTCGATGGAGACTGTGGTTCGCCAGGTCCAGCCGGCGCAGCACCTCCGCGGGCGGCTCCTCGCGGTCCACCGCGATGCCGCGCAGCATGCTGCGCAACTGGCTCATCGCGATGGCCGCGTCGAGGTCGTGCCCCGTGACGTCGCCGATGACCAGCGCGGTGTTCCCGCCGGGCAGGACGAAGCTGTCGTACCAGTCCCCGCCGACCTGCGCGGTGGTCGAGGAGGCGGCGTACCGGGCGGCCAGACGCAGGCCCTCGACCTTCGGCAGCACCGGCAGCAGCGAGCGCTGGAGCCGTTCGGCGATGGAGCGGGTGTCCTGGTACAGACGGGCGTTGTCCACCCCGAGCGCGAGGCTGTGCACCAGGTCGTCGACCAGCGTCAGATCCTCCTCCGTGAACGGCCGTCCGCGGGGCGCGCGGGCGAGGGTCAGGGCACCGAAGATCTTGCGGCGGGCCCGCAGCGGGGCGACGACGGCGCTGCCCGCCCCCAACTCCCGGAACAGGCCGGCATAGGCCCGGTCCAGCGCGCTCCCGGTCTGCCCCGGCTGCGGGGCGCCGGTGAGCAGGAGGGGCCCGGCGCCGCGCAGCACCCGGGCCAGCGGGCCGCGCGACTCCTCGGAGACCCCGGGGAGCAGGCCCTCGTACGCCCCCGGGCGCAGGGCCCGGGGATCGCGGTGGACGACACACGCCCGGTCCACCCGGGCGTCGGCGGTGAACAGGTCCACCACGCACCAGTCGGCCAGCCCGCGTCAGCAGGCGGCCGGCGCGCTGGAGGCCCTCGTCCAGCTCCAGGGTGTTGTTGAGCTGCGCCCCCAGTTCGGCCAGGAGGGTGAGCCGGTCCAGCGCCGACATACCGCCCCGGGCACCGGGCGTCCCGGCCCCCGCCGGCGGCACGGTGGGCGACCGGCCCCCGTCGGGCTCCCCGACCGCCGCCTTCCGGATCCTGCCGGGAGTCCTCGGCCCGTCGAGGAACGTCGTCGCCCTCGGGACGAGCTGTGCGACGAAGACGGTGCGGCCGTCGGCCGTCTCCTGCGTCTGGATGTACAGCCGCACCGGAATGAGCCGGCCGTCACGGTGCAGCGCCGGAAGCGGCACCGAGCGCCCCACGATGCGGGTGCGGCCGGTGAGCAGCATCGAGGTGAACGCCGCCGTGTGCCGCTCGCGCAGGTGCTCGGGGACGAGGGTGGTGAGACGGCGTCCGACGAGCTGGTCCGGGTCCCAGCCCAGCAGGTCCGCCGCGGCCCCGTTGGTCGCCACGATCCGGTTGCCCTCGTCGGCGGCGACGGTCGGCATCCTGCTGGCCCGCACCTGGCCGACGTCCCACGGGACGAGCTCGGCGGAGCTGACCTCGGGCGCGCGGGGGACCACGGTCCACGCGGTGGGCCGGTCCCCGGCCAGCTGCCCGGCGATCTCGTCGAAGAGCCAGTTCTGGAAGGCCCGGCCGCGGGGCAGGGCCGGAAGCGTGAGCAGCCGTTCCTCCCCGGCCCGGGCCTCGGCCAGGTCCAGTACGCGGCGCAGCGCCCGCACCGCCGGCAGGGCGTCGGCCGACAGCGGGAGGGGCAGGGTGCGCAGACCGGACTCGGAGGCAGGTCCCGCCGGCGCGGCCGACACACCGGCGCTGATCACGTTGTTGACGTCGTTGGCCGCGACGAGGTCCTCGGGCGGCACCCCGAGGAGGTCTCCCGCGGACGCGGCGAGGGTCAGCTCGCGCAGCACCGCGTGCCGGTGCTGCCGGCACGCGGACTCCAGGGCGGTCGGCATGTCGACCAGCGTCACGGTCCGTTCGGCGGGCCGCGGCGGCACGGCGGTCTCCCACCCGGCGGACGGCGGCGCCGGACCGTCGTGCCACAGCTCGAACCACACCGTCTTGCCCCCGTCGCCGCCGTCCGCCCCGAACCGCGAGGCCAGCTGCTCCACCAGTACGAGACCCTGCCCCGTACCGGCGTACGGCGAGCAGCGCTGCGGTACGAGGCCGCGGCCCGGCCGCCGGTCCCCGACCCCTACGCGCACCCGGCCCTCCAGACGCGCAACGCTCACCTCGACCTCGGTGCGCGCGTGCAGCACCGCGTTGGTGACCAGCTCGCTGACCAGGAGCTGGGCCGTGTCCACCAGGTCACGGGCGGCACCGTCCAGCGCGGTGCGCACGAACCGGCGGGCCGCCGCCGCGCTTGCCGGCCCGTCGGGGAAACGCCGTGACACCGCCGCCGGCGGATCGGGGCAAACCATGACCCCAGTGTGTTGCCGCACGGCCCGCCCCGCAGCGCGCGCCGTCGCCGCGCTTCCCGCTCACGGCGACGCTCCTGTCCGCCGGCCGGGTGACGGCACCCGGTGCGAGCCCGGGGCGGAGCCCGCCGGTGACGGCCGGGTACGGGGGGCTCGTACCGGCCGGGGGACGCGCCGGGTCTGGCAGGCGGCCGATTACTCCGATAGCTTGCTGGTGCGGCCCCGCGTTCTCCCCCGTACGCGGGGCCGCACCAGCACGGCCGGGCGGCGGCTCAGGGGGCGAGTACGCCCCGCAGCCCCGGCTGCAGCCGGTCCCCGTGAGCCCGGACCATGTCGTCGCACAGCTGCCAGATCTCCTCGACCCGCAAGGTCGCCGCCGTCGCCGGGTCGGCCATCGCCGCGTGCCGGATGTGCCGCGGGTCGTCCTCCGTCGCCGCCCGCACCACCAGGTCGGTGGTGCTGAGGTAGGCCCGGTTGAGGGCGGCGAGCTGCGGGGGCAGCGCACCGACGCGGGTGGGCTGGAGGCCCGCGGAGTCGACCAGGCACGGCACCTCGACGGTGCCCCGGGCGGGCAGGTTCTCGATCAGACCGTGGTTCGGCACGTTGCCGTAGACCGTGCGGGGCGTGCCGGTCACCATGCTGTGGATGATCTGCGGCGCGTACTCCATGGTGCCCTCGACGGTGAGCGGCGCGCCGCACGCCAGCGCGTCGCGGGTCCGCTCGTACTCGGCCACGTTCTCGTCCACGATGCCCAGATAGGCACCGACGGGCAGCCGCAGCCGCTCGACCTCGCTGTCGTGGTGCAGGTACCAGGGCACGTACTCGGAGGAGTGCTCGCTGGTCTCCGTCGGGTAGTGGCCGAGCCGCCGGTACATGTCCATGCGGACCCGGCGCCGCAGCTGCGGGTCCTCGGCGATCAGCGCGTCCAGGCGCGGGTGGAGATCCTCGCCGCCGTGCTCCAGACGCAGCACCCACGCCTGGTGGTTGACGCCCGCGGCCTGGTAGGTGACCTCCTCGTAGGGGACCTTCAGCAGCTCGCACAGACCCTGGACCGTCCAGTACACGGAGTGGCACAGTCCCACCACGCGCGTCAGGCCGGTCGCCTCGGCGAGGTACTGGACGTTCATCGCCATCGGGTTGGTGTAGTTGAGCAGCCAGGCGTCCGGGCAGACCTCGGCGATGTCCTCGCCGAGCGCCTTGAGCAGCGGGAAGGTGCGCAGGGCGCGGAAGATGCCGCCGACGCCGAGGGTGTCGCCGATGGTCTGGCGCAGCCCGTAGCGGGCCGGGACCTCGAAGTCGGTACGGGTCGCCTCGCCCATGCCGACCTGCACGATGTTGATGACGAAGTCGGCGCCGGCCAGGGCCTCGCGACGGTCGGCGTGCGCGGTGACGCGCGGCCGGGCGCCGCGTTCGGCGGCGATGTACTCGGCGGCGGCCCGCGCGGTGGCCAGGCGCTCCGCGTCGATGTCGTGCAGCGCGATGTGCGCGGACTTCAGCTCGTCGAAGGCGAAGAGGTCGGCGAGCAGACCCTGGGTGAAGACGACGCTGCCGGCTCCGACGAAGGTGATCTTGGGTGCGGACGGGTGGGCGGTGCTCATGCGGGGTTCTTTCCGTTGCGGGTGGCGGCGGACGGAGGGCGGGTGGTCAGCCCTTGAGTCCGCTGGAGGTGATCGACTGGATGAAGGTCTTCTGCGCGCCGAGGAAGGCGAGCAGGACCGGCAGCACGGTGATGACGTTGCCCGCCATCACGGCCGCCCACTGGGTGTGGTGCTGCCCCTGGAACGTCGTCAGGCCCAGTTGCAGCGTGTACTGCGTGTCGTGGTTGATGGCGATCAGCGGCCAGGTCAGGTCGTTCCACGTGGTCAGGAAGGTCAGCACGGCCACCGTGGCCAGCGCCGGACGGGACAGCGGCAGCACGATCCGCCACAGCACCCGCAGCCGGGAGCAGCCGTCGATCCAGGCGGCCTCCTCCAGCTCCCTGGGCAGCGAGAGGAAGAACTGCCGCAGCAGGAACACCGCGAACGGCGTGACCAGCGACGGCACGATCAGCGCGCCCAGGGTGTCGATGAGGCCGAGCTTCTTCATCACCAGGAACGTCGGGATCATGGTCAGCTGGAACGGCACCGCCATGGTGGCCAGCATCAGCCCCATCAGCACCCGGGAACCCGCGAACCGCATCCGGGCGAACGCGTACCCGGCGAGCGACCCGAAGACCAGGTTCGCGGCGACGGTGACGGCGGAGACGATCAGCGAGTTGACGAACCAGCGGGGGAACATCGCGTTGCCCAGCACGTACCGGTAGCCGCCGAGGTCGATGCCGGACGGCCACAGCGCCGGCGGGAACCGGTTGATCTCCGCGTTGCTCATCACGGAGCTGAGCACCAGCCAGACCAGCGGCACGGCGAAGACGAGGGCGAGCGGCGCCAGCAGCAGGTGCCAGGGGCTGAACGGGAGCCGCGGGCGGCGCCGTTCACCGGCGGCGGGCGCCTTCGCGAGGTCGTGGGCGCCGGCGGCGGTGTCGGGCCGGGCGGAGGTCGCCGTCATGATCGGGCCCCTTCGAGACGGTGGCGTCCCCGACGCCGGACGATGCGGACGGCCCCGGCGACCAGACCGAGCGCGACGGCCAGGACATAGGCGGCCGAGGCCCCGTATCCCGCCGTGGCGTTCTTGAAGGCCTGCTCCCAGATGAAGTAGACGATCACCGTGGTCGAGCCGAGCGGACCGCCCTTGGTGGTGACGTACACCAGGTCGAAGACCTGGAGGGACTGGATGGCCTGCCACAGCACCAGGAAGACGGTGACCGGGGTGAGCGTGGGCATCGTGACGTGGCGCAGCAGGTGCCGGCGCCCGGCGCCGTCGAGGCGGGCCGCCTCGATCAGGGACTGCGGCACGTCCTGGAGGGCGGCGAGGTAGACCACGACGCAGAATCCGGTGCCGCTCCACAGGGTGATCGCGACCAGCACGAGCAGGGCCTGGGAGGGGTCGGACAAAAAGCCCTGCGACGAGACGCCGAGGCGGTGCAGCACCGAGTTGGCGGCGCCGAACTCCGGATCCAGGATGAACGAGAACAGCACGCCCTGCGCGGTCGCCGACAGCACGAACGGCACGAAGATCAGGGTGCGGTAGAGGCCGACGAAGCGGATGCGCCGGTTCAGGACCATGGCGAGGGCCAGGCCGAACAGCAGGCTCAGCGGCACGTACAGCACCGTGTAGAGCAGGGTGTTGCGGACCGCCTGGCTGAAGTTCGGGTCCTGGGCGAGGGCGCGGTAGTTGTCCAGGCCCACCCAGCGGCTGGGCGTCACCAGGTCGCTGGCCTGGAAGGACAGCAGCAGCGACCAGACGACCGGGACGATGCTCAGACCGAGGACGATCAGGACGGCCGGTGAGACGAACGCCCAGGCGGTGCCGGTCTCGCGGCGGCGCTTGCGGCGCAGTGGCCGTGGGTCCGGCGGCGGACCCTCGACGGTGATGGGGCGGGGGAGGCGCGGCATGGCGGTGTGGCTCCTCAACGCGGAATGAGCAGGGCGGCGTTGGCTTCGTCGGCGCAGGCACGCAGCGCCTTCTTCGGACTGCTGCGCCCCAGGAGCACGGCGACGATCGCCTGCCCCAGCGCCTGCGAGACCTCCGGGTACGCCGGGTGGACCGGACGCACCCGCGCCGTCTCCAACGCCGTGGTGAACACGTTCAGGCCCTCGGTGCGGGCGACCTTGTCCTGCCAGGCGGGCAGGGCCTCGGTGCGGCGGCTGAGCGGGAGGCTGCCGGCCTCGATGTCCCAGCGCACGTCCTGCTCGGGCCGGGCCAGCCAGGTCAGGAAGGTCCGGGCGGCCTTCGACCGGGCCTCGCCGTTGTCGAACACCGTCCAGGTGTCCGGTCCCGAGATGGTGACCGGGCGTCCGCTGAAGGAGGGCAGCGGAGCGACGTGGTAGTCGATGCCGGCGGTCTCGATGTCGGGCAGCTGCCACGGCCCGGTGACCACCATGCCCATCCGGCCGGACTGGAAGACCTGGTACATCTGCTCGCTGCCGGGCTTGGGATCGACGTACACGCTCTTGTCGCGGGCCAGGTCGGCCACCACCTCCAGCGCCCGCGCGCCGGTGTCGGCGAAGCCGATGCCCTTGCCGCCGCCGTCGACGACGTCGCCGCCCAGGTCCCAGATCAGCGGCCACAGCCGCCACACGGTGTCCTCGTCGCCCGTGCCCGGCCAGCCGGTGCCGAACCGGCCCCGGCCCGACTCGGTGAGCGTGCGGGCCGAGGAGACGAAGTCCTGCCAGGTCCAGCCGGCCTTCGGCAGGTCCAGCCCGGCCTCGCGGAACAGCTTCCTGTTGCAGACCACGGCGAGCGAGTCGAGCACCGCGGGGGCGGCCCTGACCCTGCCGTTGAGCGTGACGGCGTCCCTGGAGGCCGCCCAGTAGTTCTTCCACGGCACGGGCCCCGACCCCACCATGTCGGTCAGGTCCACCACCTGCGGGCTGCGGGCCACCCGGGCCAGGTCCGACCCGAAGATGTAGGCGATGTCGGGGTAGGAACCGGCGGCGAGGGCGGCCGTCACCTTCTGCAGCATCACGTCGGACAGCACACCGCCGCCCAGCTTCACCCTGATCTTCGGGTGGGCCCGCTCGAAGTCGGCGACGAGCCCTTCCAGGACCTTCTTCGCGGTGTCCGCCTGGCCGTGCCACATCTCGACGGTGACCGTGCCGTCGGCCGCGACGCCGTCGTCCGCACCGGCCCCGCAGCCGGTCACCGCGGTGCCCGCGGCCGCCGCGAGCGCGGCACCCCCGCCGGCCCGCAGCACACCCCGGCGCGAGGGGCGCGCGGCACGTCGGACCGCATCCATCTGTACCTCCAAGGACTTCACTGGCCGTCGGGGGATGTCAGCAGGTCTCACGGACGTAGCCGCTGCTGCCCTTCGGCGACACGTCCAGGTCGCGCCGGACGATGCTCAGCTCGTCGCCGAAGCCCGCGCACGCCTTCGACAGGCCCTTGGCGGTGTACTCGATGACGATCACCCGGTCGCCGAACGCGTCCGTGTAGTCGCCGCACTCGTCCCACTCGCCGCACTCCTCGGCGACCGCGAAGTCCAGCCCGTTCGCCTTGCGGTTCGGGGCCAGCTCGACGGTGTTCTTCTGCCCGATGGCCAGCCCGTCGGCGTGAGCGCGCTCCGCCAGCAGCTTGATCAGGCCCTGCGCGTCGGCGGCGTCCAGCAGGTCGCCCGCGCGGGTGTAACTGTCGTAGTTGTCCGGCTCGACGGCCTGGAAGCCCTTGTCCGCGCAGCCGTCGATCCAGGTGCCGACCTGCTCGGCGATGCGCTCGCGCTTGCCGGCGGTGCGGATGTCGAGGAACGCCTCGCCCCAGTCGGTGTCGTAGACGACGTCGCCGTTCGCGTCGCGCAGCAGCAGGTCGTCGTCCCAGTCGCCCTCGGCGCCGGGCTGGGCCTGGAAGGCGTTGACGTAGCAGATGTTGTACAGGCCCGGCGCGGGGGAGGCCGTGTGGTCGCGGCTGACCACCTCGACACCGGCCGGCGGGGTGTAGGCGCCGCCGATCTGGTAGTCGAAGCCCGCGTGGGCGGGTGGCGGGGTGTAGGTGGCCGCCTCGGCCGGGGTGCTGCCCGGGACGAGCGCCGCGGCGGTGACGAGGACGGCGGTGGCACCTATGCCGGCCAGTACCGGCTTCCTGGGGGTGTGCACCTGTGTACGGCTCATGGTTCGAGCTCCGGAGGATGGTGGGCACGTCCCCGCCTCGGACGCGCGTGGCCGTCCTGGCGACTCAGTCCGGGCTCCTGGCGCGAAGCCAGCTACCGGCTGGGCGTACCTCTGCCGCCGATCACACGGCATCGGCGTTGATCGGGAGTAAATCGACCGGATATAGGCCCTGTCAAGGGTTCGAAACGAGAGAGGCGATGCATGAAGATGATTGAAAGGGGCTCCAAGAGTGCAGAAACAATCATCAGGCGTCGGTTCCCCGGTACCCGGGAACGATGGATGCGGGCCGGGCGGGAGCCGTGATCACGGCGCCGCCGCGGGGCTGGTAGCGTCGCGTGGTCGCGGCGGGCGGCGCGAGAGAGGTGTCGGTGCGTGGGAGAGCGGCAGGACCGTGACTGGGTGGCGATGACGCCGGGCGACTTCGACCGGGACGCCCCACTGGTCCTCAACGTGGGCACCGGCCCCGCCACCGTCCCAGCCGAGCCCGACGAGTACGGCACCGCCCCCCTGTTCGGCGAGACGGCACCGGCACCCGGCACCCGGCCGCGCAGCCGGCGGGGACGGCCCGCGCCCGGTCAGGAGCCGCTGTTCTGACCGTCCCCGCCGGGGATCACGCGGCGGGCACCTCGTCCACGAACCCGGTACCGGCGGCGCGGTACCCGGCGACCTTGGCCGCGACCTCGGCCGGGGTGAGCACCTGGTCCTTGACGTGCAGGACGTAGTCGACCTGCTGGTCGTAGGAGCGCGGCGTCGTCGACGTCTGGCCGTTCAGGTCGATCAGCCACTGGTTGAAGTTGATCGACATCGGCCGCTCCGGCAGGTACTGCGCGTCATGCGTGCCGAACGGCTGCCCGTCCACGTAATAGGTGATGGCGCCGGCGTCGATCGTCACCACCAGGTCGTGCCAGCCGGCGTAACTGCTGCGCTGCTCGGAGTGCTGGTTGACGGCCTGCCAGGGATCGGGGTTGTAGGTCTCCCAGGACGTCGTGTAGAGGATGTTCGACGGTTCGCCCCACCCTCCGTTCGGCAGGTACTCGAAGTCGTACTCGGCGTAGTCGTCGGCCATCGGCGCCTTGAGGTCGTTGATGGTGAAGAAGGTCTGCACCAGATGGTCCCCGTCCGGCCCGGACTTCGGGGTGTCGGCGAACTTGACCCGCGCCGCGTACGTGCCGTCCTTGAACTTCACCGACTTGGTCAGGACCTCGGTCTGCGTGGTGGACGCGCCGGTGCCGGCCGTGGACGTCTCCAGGTTCATCACCGAGTTGCCGCCGGCGGAGACGAAGGTGACCTTCGACGGGTCCCACGTGGCTCCGGGGACGCCGGGCCCGCCGGAGTTGGAGCGCACGCTCCAGCCGTGGGCCGCGATCGCGGGATCCGTGTGCGAGCTGTAGTCGAAGTCGTCGAACAGGGTCTGACCGCCGCCGGGCGGATCGGTCGGGTCGGTCGGGTCCGTGGGGTCGTTGCCCTCGGGAGCCGTGCCCCAGACGGTGGCGCCGGCCAGTTGGGCGGTGACCTTGTCCCAGGTCGCGTACGAGGTCTGGCCGCCGCCGAAGGAGTAGTCGTCGCTCTGCCGCAGCGGCTGCCAGTTGCTCTGGTAGAAGCGCAGCTGCAGGTCGCCGGTGTCCGCGCCGGGCGCCAGGGTGCCCGCCGCCGAGGTGAAGCCGATCTCCAGGTACCGATCGGCCGTCGCCGTCGGGTTGGCCAGGGTGCCGAACGTGCCGGTGACCGCGGCGCAGCCGCGCACCGCCCAGGAGCACGCGAAGCGGTAGGAGGCGTTCGGGGAGTCGGCCTTGAAGTAGTAGCGGATCTTCACCTGGCTCAGCTGCACGGTGGAGGAGCCGGTGTTGCGGACCTTGAACCAGGGTTCCGTCTGGTCCGCGGTGGCCCCGCTCGCGCTGGTGCGGTACTGGACGGTGAGACCGTCGGCGGCGGGAGCGGCCTGGGCGGGGAGGGCGGTCAGGGCACCGCCGCCCAGCAGAACGGACAGGGCGAGCGCCAGGCGGGCGCGGTCGGCGGTGGGTCGGTTTCTCATGCGGGATCCTTTCGGTACGACTCCCGCCCGAGCGGGAGCCTCGACGGGTGGTGCGGGGTGTGGGGGAACGACACGGGGGGACCGGGCGGCGGTGCGGCGTGCGGGACGTCCAGGGCGTCCAGCCGGGCCCGGTGTCCGGCCAGCCGGGCCGTGAAGTCCCGCCAGCCCGACGTGCCGTCCCAGACCCGTTCGGCGAGCGCGCACAGCCGCGGGAAGGTGAGGTACTCGATGTGCTCCGGGGTGCGCACGAACTCCGTCCACAACTGGCCCTGGGCGCCCAGTACCCGGGACGCCGCCTGCGGAGTCGGCGGCGCGAGGTCCACCTCGTGGACGGCGCGCAGGTCGACCACCACCCCGGGCTGCGCGGGCGGTTCCCCGGGACCGGCGCCGCGCGGGTAGTCGAAGTAGGTCGCGCGGTGGTCGGCGTGCACGACCTGGTGCCCGCGCAGTGCCGCCGCCCGGGCGTGCGCCGGATCGCGCCAGCTCATCACCGTGCAGTCGAGGGGGAGGGCGACGCCGCTCTCGGCCCAGACGACCGGCCTGCGGCCCGCGCGCACCAGGTGCTCGGCCAGCCGGGCGATGAACCAGGGATGCAGCGCGCGGGGCCCCGCCAGCCCCTCACGGGCGGCACGGGCCCGCGCCGCCGGGCTCAGCTCCCACTCCGTGGTGGGGACCTCGTCCCCGCCGATGTGCACGTACGGCGAGGGGAAGACGTCCATCACCTCGTCCAGGACGGTGCGGAAGAAGTCCAGGACGTTCTCCCCGGTGCCCAGGACGTTCTCGCACACGCCCCAGTGCGTCCACACGTCCAGTCGGCGGGCGGGGTCGGTGCCCAGCTCGGGGTACGCGGCCAGGGCGGCGCGGACGTGCCCCGGTACACCGGTCTCCGGCAGTACGCTCACGCCGCGCTCCGCCGCGTACGCGACCAGGGCGCGCAGTTCCGCACGGGTGTAGGAACCGCCGTGCGGCACGCCGTCGAACCGGTCGCTGCCCGCGGGGCCCACCATCGACTCCGCGCGCCGGCCGCCGACCTCGGTCAGCCGGGGGTGGGCCGCCACCGGCATCCGCCAGCCCTGGTCGTCGGTGAGGTGGAGGTGGAAGACGTTCAGCTTGTGCAGCGCCAGCAGGTCGACGTAGCGCCGCAGATAGGACACCGGCTGGAAGTGCCGGGCCACGTCGAGCATGGAGCCGCGCCAGGCATGGCGGGGTACGTCGGTGATCTCCACGGCCGGCAGCTCCCACGGCACCCCGCGCACCGGCCGCCCGGACAGGGCCTCGTAGGGCAGGAGTTGCCGCACCGTCTGCACTCCGCGCAGCAGTCCGGCCGGGCGGGCGGCCCGCAGCAGGACGCCCTGGGGGCTCACGGTCAGGCCGTATCCCTCGTCGCCGAGGCCGGTCAGGGCGGGGTCGAGGGCGAGGACGAAGGCCCCGTCGGCGGCGGAGTCCAGGGGCAGTCCGGTGGCCGGGGCGAGGAGGGTGCGCAGCAGGACCGCGGCGGGACCGGCCCCGGGGGTGACCCGCAGCCGGGTCGTGCGGTCGAGCCGGAAGCGGCCGGAACGGGCGGAGAGGCGGCGGGGGCGGGGGACTAGGGCCAGTTCGGGGCGTGGCAGGTCCACGGGGCGGCTCCGGTGGTCGGCGGTGCGCGACGGCGACGTCGAGGGGGAGGAGGAAGAGAGTGCGAAGGAGCGGGGGTAGGAGGGGCGGGGCGGGCGTTCCCGGTCAGCCCTTGACGCCTCCCGAGGCCAGCCCGGCCGTCACGTGCCGTTGCAGGGCGAGGAAGATGACCAGCGCGGGGAGTGCGAAGAGCGTGGCGGCCGCCATGGTGGCCCCCCAGTCGGTGCCGAAGGTCGACTGGAACGAGGAGAGCCACACCGGGAGCGTGCGGCTGTCCTGCTGCTTGATGATGAGGAAGTTGGCGTAGGTGAACTCGTTCCAGGCGGTGATGAAGCCGAACAGCGAGGTGGCCATGAGCCCGGGGGCCAGCAGCGGGAACGCCACCCTGCGGAACGCCCCGGCCCGGGTGCAGCCGTCGACCTGGGCCGCCTCCTCCAGCTCCGGCGGGATGCCCGCGATGAAGCCGCGCAGCACGACCACCGTGAACGGCAGCGTGATCATGAAGTAGATCAGGGTCAGCGTCGGGAGCCGGTCGAGCATCCCGGTGTCGCGGGAGATGATGTAGATCGGGATGATCAGTGACTCCCAGGGCGCCATCTGCGCGACGAACACCGCCAGCATGAACTGCCGGCGCCCGCGCCAGCGCATGCGGGCCACGGCGTAGGCGGCGCCCAGGGCGACCAGCAGGGCGAGCAGGACGGCACTCAGGGTGACCAGGAGGCTGTTGCGCCAGAACAGCGCGAAGCCGTCGGCGCCGACCGCCTTCCGGAAGTGCTCCAACGTCCAGGCGCCGGGCACCAGCCGGGGATCGTAGGACTGGATGTCCGTCGACGGCTTGAACGCGGTCGTGACCATCCAGTACACCGGGAACAGGCAGACCACCACGGTGAGCGCGGCGGCGGCGTTCAGCGGGAGGCGGCGCAGCGCGCGGCGCACCGGGGGACGGGGACGCGGGGTGCTCACGGCTGCTCGCCCTCCTGACGGAACAGTTGGCGGAAGTAGAGGACCAGGACGCCGCTCATCAGCAGGACCGTGAGCATCGAGGCGGCGGATCCCAGGTCGTAGCGCTGCCCGGCCAGCGCGGTCTGCACGGCGTACACCGGCAGGATGGTGGTGGCCTCGCCCGGTCCGCCGCGGGTCATCACCCAGATCTGCACGAACGCCTTGAACGTCCAGATCACCTCGAGGGACAGCACCAGCATGAAGATCGGCCGGATCAGCGGGAAGGTGACCGACCGGAAGACGCGGGCGGCTCCCGCGCCGTCCATGCGGGCCGACTCGTACAGTTCGGCCGGCACCGTGACCAGCGCCGAGTAGAGCGTGATCGCGGCGAACGGCACGGACTGCCAGACGATCAGCACCACCACGATGCCGAACGCGGCCCCGCCGTGCGCGAACCAGGGATAGCCCTCGTACGACTCGAACCCGAGGCCGGTGAGGGTCTCGTTGACGATGCCGAACTCGGAGTGGAACAGCCACTGGAAGACGGTGGTGGCCGCGACCACCGGCACCGCCCAGACCAGGACCAGGGAGCTGAGCACCACGGTCCTGGCCGCCCGGCCCAGCCGCTCGGTCATCAGCGCGACCAGGGTGGACAGCACCATGATCGCGACGACGCCGACCGCCATGAACACGAAGGTCCGGCGCACCACCTCCCAGAACTCCGGGTCGCCGAGCAGGGTCCGGTAGTTGCGCAGGCCGACGAAGTCGGCGTCCCCCAGGATGAGCTGACGCAGCCGGAAGTCCTGGAAGGAGATGAGCACGGCGCGGGCCAGCGGATAGAGCAGCAGGTACAGCATGCCCAGCACGGCGGGCGCGATCAGCAGGTACGGCCAGAGGGTGCCCCGGCCCGCCGCGCCGGGCGGCACGCTCCGCTCACGGACGGTCGACACGTCGCCTCCTGGTCTCGTGGTCGTGGGGCCGGGGACGGCGGGGGGTCAGGAGTCGCCGCCCAGCGTCTCGGTGATGGTCCGGGAGGCCTCGGCCGCAGCGGACCCGGCGTCCTCGCCGGTGAGCACGGCCGTCATGTACTCCTTGATCGGGTTCTTGGCCTCGACCGCCGCCCACTGGGGCGTGTTGGGCGTGGCGTGTCCGTTCACGGCGCCGGCCGCCATGGCCGCGGTGCCCGGGTCGTCGGCGACCGCGCCCGCCAGGGTGGTCTTGTTCGGTACGTAGCTCATGGCGACGGCGAGCTTCTTCTGCCAGGCGTCACCGGTCAGTTCGCGGATGAGGGTGAACGCCTCCTCCTGGTGCGCGGCGACGGCCGGGACGACCAGGTCGGAGCCGCCGGTGAAGACGGCGCCCGGCCCGTCGGCGGACTTGCCGGGTACCGGGAAGAAGCCGAGCTTTCCCTTGAGTTCCGGGTTCTTCTCCTCGATGACCTTGGCTCCGCCCGGCACGGCGATGATCTGGGCGACCTGCCCCTTCGCCATCACCTCCGCCTGCGGCGGCTGGGCCTCGTCCGAGTCCTTGGGGCCCTTGCCCAGGGCCTGGAGGCGCCGGTAGAAGTCCATGGCCCGCAGCGCCCCGGGGCTGTCGAGACCGCCCTTCCAGCCGCCGCCGGACTGCACGGCCAGGTCGCCGCCCTCGTCCCAGACGAAACCGGACAGCACATACCAGTTCTGCCCCGGCAGGTAGATGCCCTGGGTCCCGCCCGTGTTCAGCTTGCGGGTGGCGGCGATCCACTGGCCCCTGGTCCTGATCCGCGAGGGATCGATCCCGGCCTTCTCGAACAGGTCGGTGCGGTGGATGACCACCCGGTTGGCCGCGTAGTAGGGAATGCCGTACTGCCTGCCGTCGTACGACCCGGGCTCCGCGAGCCCCTCCAGCCAGTCGCCGCCGCCCAGTTCGGCGACGCGGCCCGAGAAGTCGGTGAGGCCGCCGCTCTGGGCGTACTGGGCGACCTGGGTGTTGCCGACCTCGATGACGTCCGGGGCGTCGTTGCTGGCCAGGGCGGCGGTCACCTTCTCGCCTATGCCCTCCCACTCCTGGATCTGGATCTTCACGTCGATCTCGGGGTGGGCCTTCTCGAAGCCCGTCTCGAACTCCTTCTGGAACTGGGCCGAGACGCTGTCACGCATGAGCCAGACGTCGAGGGCGGTCCTGCCGGCCCCGGCGCCGTCGGCGGAACCGCCGGACGAGGAGCAGGCGGCGAGCCCGGCGCCGAGCACCAGCGTGGAGAGCAGGGCGAGCGAACGGTACTTCACGGTTCACCTCTGGGAGAGCTGGAAGGGACGACGCACCCGCACTTGACCAGTAAGGGGCGCAGGACTTACCAGTCGGCGTTGGTCGAAGGTGGCATGGACCAATGAGGGCGTCAACCCCTCACGTATGTATGGGATTCAGGCCTGTCGTTCGCGGAGAGTGGCTGGTTCGCGCCCCAGGTGGACAGGTAAGCTCGGTTGACCAGCAGACCAGTCACGGGAGTACTGCATGGAGATCGACGCCGCCGCTTCCGGTGCGGTGCTCAAGCGGGAGCGCGTCCGCGACGCCGTCCTGGAACTCATCGAGGACCGGCGCCCCGGGGACGCGATCCCCTCGGAGCGCACCCTGTGCGCCGAACTCGGCGTGTCCCGCCCGACGTTGCGGGCGGCGATCGACGAACTCGTGGTCGCCGGACTGCTGGTGCGCGAGCACGGCCGGGGCATGTTCGTGGCCGCCGAGAAGATCACCCAGGAACTGGTCTCCGACCGCCGGGCCTTCAGCCTCCCGCAGGCGGCCGGCGCCTGGACCAGCAGGCTCCTGGAGGTCCGCACCCTGCCCGCGGGCGCCCGGGTGGGGCGCAAGCTGCGCATGTCGCCGGCGGCGCAGATCCACTACGTGGCACGTCTTCGACTGGTCGACGGCTCGCCCATGGCCATCGAGTACCTGCACGTACCGGCCGACCTCGTCTCGGACCTGACCAGTGAGGAACTGGAGCAGGGCGATCTGTACGAGCACCTGGGCGAGCGGCACGACGTCCGGGTCAGCGAGGCCGTGCAGTCCATCGAACCCACCGTGGTCACCCGCGCGGAGGCCGACCTGCTCGACGTGCCCGAACTCTCCCCGGCGCTGCTCTTCGAGCGCCTGACCACCGACACCCGGGGCCGCCCCGTGGAGTACGTGCACTCCCTCTACCGGGGCGACCGCTACCGGATCGTCTCCCGGCTCACCCTGGGCCCCCGCGACCAGGCGCCACCCCCGGGCGAGGGTCACCACCCGGGCATCCCGCCCGGGGACTTCGCCACCAAGGATCCCGTCACGCTCTCCACGCGCGGAGTCGTGCAGGGCGGCATGTAGCGGCACCTCAGGTGCGCGGAACTGCGTGAGACTGCGCGGAAGTGCTCGGAACGGCTTTGTATCGAGCACGCATTGACATGTCACGGCTGACGTCGCAGAGTCATGCCCCGAAAGTGTTCGACAGCCCGACGTTGCCCGACCGCGCCCCGACCGTGATGCGAACCGCCACGAGGAGTGTTGCCGTCATGCCCGAAACGCCCGCTGTCTCACGCCGACTGCTCCTGGGTTCCGCCGCCGCCACCGGCGCCCTCGCGACCGGCATCGGGTCCGCCGCCCCCGTCGCGGCGACCGAGCAGGCGCCCCGCCGCAGGCCCGGCCAGAAGTCGATGATCGGCGTGCCCTTCGCCGCCCACCCAACCGTCCGCGTCGCGGTCATCGGCCTCGGCAACCGGGGCGGCGGCATGATCACCGGCTGGGCGGCCGTGCCCGGCTGCACCGTGACCGCCGTCTGCGACATCCGCGCGGACCGGGCCGAGCGCGCCGCCGACCGACTGGAGAGCAAGGGCAACCCGCGCCCCGCCGAGTACGGCGGCTCGGCCGACTCCTACGCCCGGATGCTCCGCCGCGACGACATCGACCTCGTGTACATCGCCACGCCCTGGGAGTTCCACTACGAGCACGGCCGGGCCGCGCTGCTCAGCGGCCGGCACGCCGTCGTGGAACTGCCCGTCGCGACGGAGCTGCGCCAGCTGTGGGACCTCGTCGACACCTCCGAGCGCACCCGCAGGCACCTGCTCCTGTCCGAGAACTGCAACTACGGGCGCAACGAACTGGCCATGCTGAAGGCGGCGCACGACGGCCTGTTCGGGGACCTCACCAACGGCCACGGCGGCTACCTGCACGACCTGCGCGAACTCCTCTTCTCGGACACCTACTACACCGACTCCTGGCGGCGGTTGTGGCACACCCGCAGCACCGCCTCCTTCTACCCGATGCACGGTCTCGCCCCGATCGCGGCGGCCATGGACGTCAACCGCGGCGACCGCATGACCACCCTGCGCGCCACCACGACGGCCCCGAAGGGGCTGGCCGACTACCGGGCCCGCTTCGTCCCCCGGGACCACCCGTCCTGGAAGGAGACCTACATCAACGGTGACCTGGTCACCTGCATGATCGAGACGGCGAAGGGCAGGACCGTCCGGGCGGAGCACGACGTGAGTTCGCCCCGGCCCTACAGCCGGATCAACACCCTCGCCGGCAGCCGCGGCATCGTCGAGGACTACGCCGGACCCGCCCCGACCGGCGCCCGCATCTACGTCGAACCCGACCACGGCGGCCACACCTGGCGCGACTTCGAGACCTACCGCAAGGAGTACGACCACTGGCTGTGGCAGAAGGTGGGCGACGACGCCGCGAACAACGGCGGCCACGGCGGCATGGACTACGTCCTGCAGTGGCGCACCGTCCAGCTGATGCGCGCGGGGCTGGTACCGGACATCGACGTGTACGACTCGGCCGCCTGGTGCTCGCCCGTCCCGCTCAGCGTCACGTCGCTGGCCCGGGGCGGCCGCCCGGTCGAGATACCCGACTTCACCCGGGGTGCCTGGCGTGAGCGCAGGCCGGGCCTGGACTCGGCGCCCACCGACATGCCGCCGGCCGGCTGAGCACGGCCGTCCGGGCCCCGGCACCCCCTACCGCATCAGGACCTCCCGCGGGCCCATGACGACCACCGGCTCCTTGTCCGGGTCCAGGGCGGTCAGCAGCGCGCGCATGTGCTCCTCGCTCAGGGACACGCAGGCGTTGGTCGGCCCGTCGTGGTCCACGTGGATCCAGACCCCGCCCCCCTTGTCCTCGCCCAGGGGGCGGGCCTTGTCCAGCGGGGTGGTGCCGGGCACCCGGTTGTAGTCGATGGCGACCACGTAGTCGAACGACCCCTCCAGGGGCTCGCCCAGGTACCCGGTACCCGACACGGAGAACTCCGGGTCCTCGTCGTAGGGGAGCAGGGTGCCCGGGTCGGGCAGTCTGCCGCCGGCGTCACTGAGGCCGAAGACGCCGATGGGCGTGTGCAGGTCGCCCGCCTCGTGGTCGTCGGTCCAGCCGCGCAGGCCGTTGTGCGCGGGCCAGGGACCGGCGACCGCGCGCCAGCCCTCGGCCGGGTACTGCTCGTAGAGCACCACCTGTGCCTGAGAGGAGCTCTCGGTCTCGCCGGTGACCACCAGGGCCTGCCGGGTGCCGTCCGGGAGGCGGTCCCGCATGACCGGCCCGACTCCGGGCAGCGGGCGGGGGAAGGAGCGCGGGGGAGCCGGGCGCGGGGCCGCGGAACTCCCGGGTGCGTGCGCGTCCTGGGAAGAGGCGCCCGCGTGCTCCCGGGCGCAGCCGGTGGCCAGCACGCCGGTGCACATGACAGCGCCGATCACCAGGGCCAGCGCTTTCCTGACGGTCATATCGATCTCCGACTCCGTGGGTGGACTCTTCATAGCTAGACCACTTCCGGAACCGGGTTGTGCGGCCGCCTCGCGGTCTCCCCCGGATGGCGCAGCGGGGACCCGCACGGCGGTGGCCGAGGACTCGGGTCGGCAACAAGGTTCCCGCTCACACCCCTTACTCACTGGTGAGGCTCGGACATGCCGTGTAGCGTCAGCAGCAGATGTCGTGGTTCGCCCAGACCGCCCGCCCAGGAGTGCGGGCGGTTTGCTGTGCAATGCCGGAGGACCAGGACGACCACCTCCGGGTTCGCGCGGTGCGAATCCGATAACGGCTGAAAGGCAAAAGGCATGGCCAGCGGAACTGTCAAGTGGTTCAACTCTGAAAAGGGCTTCGGCTTCATCGCGCAGGACGGCGGCGGCCCCGACGTCTTCGCGCACTACTCCAACATCAACGCTCAGGGCTACCGCGAGCTGCAGGAAGGCCAGGCCGTGACCTTCGACATCACCCAGGGCCAGAAGGGCCCGCAGGCGGAGAACATCACCCCCGCCTGATCGGGAGATCGCCGCGCAGGGCGGGGCTGCGGGGAACGCCAGTTTCCCGGGGCCCCGCCCTGTGGCATGTCGTCCCGCGGGACGAAGGCCAGGCCCTCAGGGGACGCGGCGGAAGAAGTCGAGCAGGGCGGCCGTCAGCTCGGCGGGCGCGTCCTCCTGGACCAGGTGGCCCGCGTGGGCGATCGGCTCCCATCGGGAACCGGGGACGAGACCGGCCAGTTCGCGTCCCTTGGCCACGGGGATCCAGGCGTCGTCCTCGCCCCAGCAGATCAATGTGGGGACGTCGATTCCGGTGTACCGGTCCTGGATCTCGTCCGTGTACCGCTGGTCCGCCTGGGCGATCTGCCGATAGAAGGCCGGCTGCCCCGTTTCGCCCAGCCAGGGCTCGACCAGCCGGTCCAGGACCGCCGGGTGCAGCCCCGGACCGCCGGTGGAACCGACGTACTCGCGCACCAGCGCCCGGTGCAGCGCTTCGGGCAGCTGCTCGAAGACCTCGGCGTGGTCGCGGACCAGCCGGAAGAACGGCGACCCCCAGGGCGCCAGCGCGACCGGGTCGACCAGGGCGAGCGCCCCGTACCGGGCACCGTGCAGCAGATGCGCCCGCAGGGCGACGGCACCCCCGAAGTCGTGGGCGGCCACCAGGGGCTCCTCGAGCCCCCAGTGCTCCAGCAACTCCGTGAAGACCCTGCCCTGCGCGGCCAGGGACACGTCCTGCCCGGCGCTCTTCTCCGACACCCCGTAGCCGGGCATGTCCCAGACGAACACCTGGTGGTCGCGCCCCAGCGAGCGGGCCACCGCACGCCAGACGTACGACGAGAAGGGCGTTCCGTGCAGCAGGACCAGGGGGCGCCCGTCCGGGGTGCCCAGCCGGTTCCAGCGGACGGTGCCCGAACCGCCGGTGAACGCCTCGGGCAACGGCCATGCCGACATGGTGCGGGTTCCTCTCGCTCCGGCGCGGGTCAGGACGTCACGGCTTGCGGGCGAGTCCGCCGTGCTCGCCGATCAGCCCGGGGTCCTCGGTGTCCGCGTCCGGGCGCCACCGGGTCACCGGCACCACGCCGGGCTCCACCAGCTCCAGCCCGTCGAAGAACGCCGTGATCTGGTCGACGGTGCGCAGGATGTACGGCGCGGCACCGCTCTCGTTGTAGCCGTCCTGGGCCCGGTCGAACTCCGGGTCGATGCCGCGCGAGCCGTCGTTGATCGAGAGGTAGCTCCCGGACGGCAGCGCGTCGACGAGCCGGGCGGCGACGGAACGTGCCTGGTCGTAGTCGGGGATGTGCCCCAGGATGTTGCTGAGGATCAGCGCGATGGGCCGGTCGAAGTCCAGCGTCCGGGCGGCCGCCTCGAGGACCGTGTCGGGGTCGAGCACGTCGGAGTCGATGTAAGAGGTCGCGCCCTCGGGCGTGGAGTACAGCAGCGCGCGGGCGTGGGCGAGGACCATCGGGTCGTTGTCGACGTAGACGATCCGGCTCTCGGGCGCGATGCGCTGGGCGACCTCGTGGGTGTTGTCGGCGGTCGGCAGACCGGTGCCGATGTCGAGGAACTGCCGGATGCCCGCCTCGGCGACCAGATGGGTGATGTTGCGGCGCAGGAAGGCGCGGCTGCTGCGGGCGACGGTGACGATGCCGGGGAAGACGGCGGTGTACGCGTCGCCGGCCTGCTCGTCGACCGGGTAGTTGTCCTTCCCGCCCAGCCAGTAGTTCCAGATCCGCGCCGAGTGCGGCACGGACGTGTCGATCTTCTGCTGCGCGGTGTGGCCGGGAGTCGTCGAGGGGTCGCTCATGGGTGCGGTCCGTCTTTCAGCCGAGGCGTGGGTGCTTGCCCACAACCTACGTCGCAACGGCCCCTTTCTGTACACCGGTTAACCGATGGGCCCGGACGCGACCGGGGTGCCGTCGGGACGGTGGCGGTCCTCAGAGGCGCGGTGCCCCCGTCACCGACATCACCAGGGAGTACAGGGACGTGGTGGCCGTGATGAACAGGCGGTTGTTCTTGGGGCCGCCGAAGGCGATGTTGGAGACGGGCTCGGGCACGCGCAGACGGCCGATGAGCGTGCCGTCGGGGTCGTAGCAGTGGACACCGTCGTGCAGGGCGGCGGCCCACAGGCGGCCCTCGTCGTCGAAGCGGATGTTGTCGAAGTGCACGTCCCCCCGGCCCTCGGCGAAGACCTTCCCGTCGGAGAGCGTGCCGTCCTCCCGGATGTCGAACGCGTGGATCCGGGCGGCCCGCGAGTCGGAGACGAACAGCCGCCGCTCGTCAGGGGAAAGGATCACGCCGTTGGGCCCGTCGAAACCGTCGGCGGCGAGCCGCACCTGCCCGGACACCGGGTCGATCCGGTACACGTTGCACGCGCCGATCTCGGACTCCGCGCGATGACCCTCGTAGTCGCTGGTGATGCCGAAGTCCGGGTCGGAGAACCAGATGGTGCCGTCGGAGCGGACGACGGAGTCGTTCGGACTGTTCAGCCGCCTGCCGTCGAAGCGCTCGGCCAGGACGGTCACCCTCCCGTCGGGTTCGGTACGGGTGACGCGCCGGTTGCCCTGCTCGCAGGTGACCAGGCGGCCCTGCCGGTCGAGGGTGTTGCCGTTGCTGTGGCCCGCGGGAGCGCGGAAGACGCCGACCGAGCCGGTGGCCTCGTCCCAGCGCAGGATGCGGTCGTTGGGGATGTCGCTCCAGACCAGCTGACGCCAGGCGGGGAGGTACAGCGGGCCCTCGGCCCAGCGGCAGCCGTCATACAGGACCTCCAGCCTGTTGTCTCCGTTCGCACAGCGTCCGGTGCGGAAGCGGTCGTCCAGGATCTCGTACGGGCCGTCGGTGGACATGGTGTCCTCTCAGCGCGGTGATCAGTACCTCGTTCAACGTAGCACCCACATTACCGAACCAGATATGGTCCATGAATGAAATCAGTGGATGAGATCGACCGGAGACTGATCGCGTTGCTCCAGCAGGACGCGACCCGGCCGTACGCCGCGCTGGGCGGGGAGGTGGGTCTGTCCGCGGGCGCCGCCCACGAGCGCGTCCGCAAACTGCGCGAACAGCGCGTCATCCGGTCGACCACGGTCGACGTCGACCCCGAGGCGCTCGACCGCGGTGTCCTCGCCTTCGTGCTGGTCGACTCGACGGCGTGGATGGGTGACCGGGCCGAGGACTTCGCCGCCGTGCCGGAGATCCAGGAGGCGCACGTCATCGCGGGCAGCGCGGCCGTCCTCGTGAAGGTGCGCACGGCCACCACCGAGCGGCTCCAGGACGTGCTGCGCCGCCTCTACGCGATCGACGGGGTGAGCGGGACCCAGGCGACGGTGGTCCTGGAGACCTTCTTCGAACGGCCGTTGGACGCCGGCTAGCGACGTGCCGGGTGGCGCGCGGGTCGCCTACTGCGCACTGGCGGCCGGGCGCACCACGATCTCGTTCACGTCCACCTCGGCGGGCCGGGAGACGGCGAAGGCGATGGCGTCGGCGATCGCGGACGCCGGAACGGCCACCGAGCGGTAGGTCTTCATGTCCTCGCGCGCCCGCGGGTCGGAGATGGAGTCGGCCAGCTCCGACTCGGTGACGCCCGGGGAGACCACGCTGACCCGGATGTCCCCGGCCGACTCCTGGCGCAGCCCCTCGGACAGGGCGCGCACGGCGAACTTGGTCGCGCAGTAGACGGCGGCGGTCGGCACCACCTCGTACGCGCCGACCGACGCGATGTTCACGACGTGCCCGCCGCCCTGCGCCCGCATGACCGGCAGGGCGGCCGCGATGCCGTGCAGTACTCCGCGGACGTTGACGTCGAGCATCCGGTCCCACTCGGCCACCTTCAGTTCCGAGAGCGGCGAGAGCGGCATCACGCCCGCGTTGTTGACGATGACGTCCAGCCGTCCCCAGCGCTCCACCGCGGCCGACACGAACGCCCGTACGTCGGCGGCGTCGGTGACGTCGAGCCGCCGGTAGCCCGCGGTGCCGCCGTCCTCGGCGATCCGCGCGGCCAGCTTCTCCAGGCGCTCGGTGCGGCGCGCGCCGAGGAACACCCGGTGGCCGTCGGCGGCCAGGCGCAGGGCCGTGGCCTCACCGATCCCGCTGCTCGCGCCGGTCACCAGGACGACCTTGGAGGTCTGCGTCATGACGATGTCCTTCCGATGGATGGTCCGCATCTGCTGCGCCGAGTCTGTACGGGACATCGGGGACGGACCAGGACGCTCCCCGCCTGGGTGCGGCACACCCCGGCAACGCGGGACGGCGACTGCGGACACGGCTGTTCCGCCTCGTCGGCGGCATGCCCGGCGCGCGGGGACGCCGGCGTGCGGGAGGGCGGCCCGGGTGGCTAACCGGCGCTCGCGGCGCCCCGTGCGGACAGGGTGCGGAGCACGTCGAAGCACTCGGCGAGCAGGGGCCGCAGCGGTCGCTCCCGGCCCCCGTCGATCCAGCGCCGGAAGGCGACCTTGAGCACGGCGATCGCCGACTCGGCGGTCAGCTCCGCCGCCGGTTCGGCCACGCCGCGCCCGCGCAGCGCGTCGGCGAGCGCGCCGGACAGGGACGCGAGCTTGATCAGCTCCCGCTCCCGCAGCTCCGCGTTGGCGTCGATGACGCCCTGCCGCAGGCCCACCAGGTCACCGCGCTCCTCGAAGGCGCCCGCCGCGGCGTCGAGTGCGGCGGCCACCGCCTCCATCGGACTCGCCGTCGTGGGCGCCGCCGCGACGGCGGCCACGCACAGCTCCTCCAGCCTGCCGGACCCGGCGAAGAGGACCTCCCGCTTGTCGGTGAAGTGCCGGAAGAACGTCCGCTCCGTCAGCCCCGCACGCTTGGTGATCTCGGCCACCGGGGTCTGCTCGTAGCCGCGCTCCACGTACAGCTCCAGCGCCGCCTGCTCCAGGCGGCCGCGCGCGTTCGGCTCCCATCGACCCATGGCGCGGAGTCTACGTGAGGGCAGGCGCTGTCATGCGGGACGCGGTGCCGTGGGGCGCAGGCCGTCCAGGACGAGGTCGAGAAGGCGTTCGGCCTGCGCGCGCTGATCGGGGCGGGACGAGGTGAGGGCGATGCCCGCGAGGGCGGCGAACATGTCGGTCGACCTGATGTCGGACCGGATCTCACCGGCCGCCGCGGCGGCGTCCATGAGGGCCGTCAGGGCGGACTGGATCAGCTGCCGGCTGTCGCCGTAGGGATCGCCGCCCGAGGCGACGACGGCCCGCAGCGCGTCCGCCATCCCCAACTTCGCGGTGGCGTAGTCGATGAAGCGGCGGGTCCACGCGCGCAGCGCCTCGGCCGGGGGCAGCTGCGCCAGCAGACCGGGCACGGAGTCGCACAGTCGCGCCACCTCGTTGCGGTACGCCGCCTCGATCAGGGCCTCACGGGTGGGGAAATTCCGGTAGAGGGTGCCGCTGCCGACGCCCGCCTCCCTGGCGATGCGCTCGAGGTGCGCGTCCAGCCCCTCCTCGCTGAACACCCGCACGGCGGCGGCCAGGATCTTGTCCCGGTTGCGCTGTGCGTCGGCCCTCAGCGGCCGTTTCGTGGCGTCGGACATGAGCGGCCCTCTCCTCGTCGCCGGTTGCTAAGTGGAGGCGCCCCCGCTTACTGTGATGGAAGTGGCGGCGCCTCCACTTTCACTCTAGGGCACGACACAGCTCTGCCCATGTCCCCGTCCGGAAGGACTGCCCAACATGTCGGGAATCGAAGGCAAGGTCGTGGCGATCACCGGTGCCAGTGGCGGCATCGGCGAGGCGAGCGCCCTCCTGCTCGCCGAGCGCGGAGCCAAGGTCGTGCTCGGGGCGCGCCGTCCGGAGCGTCTGGCGGACCTGGCCCTGCGCATCGGCAGGAGCGGAGGGGAGGCGGCCTGGATCCGTACGGACGTGACCCGCCGCGAGGACGTCGCCGCACTCGTCGCCCTGGCCCGCGAACGTTTCGGCCGGCTCGACGTCCTCGTCGGCAACGCCGGCGTCGGCCTGATCTCACCCCTGGACGAACTCCGCGTCGAGGACTGGGAGCGGATGATCGACGTCAACCTGAAGGGTGTCCTGTACGGCATCGCCGAGGCCCTGCCCGTCTTCCGGGAACAGGGTTCCGGCCACTTCGTCAACATCGTCTCCACCGCCGGACTGCGCATCAGCCCGCTCATGTCGGTCTACGCCGGGACGAAGAACGCGGTGCGCACCGTGTCGGAGGGGCTGCGCCAGGAGGCCGGTGACAGCCTGCGGGTCACCGTGGTCTCACCGGGGTTCGTCCACACGGACTTCGCGGACGGCATCCCGGACGCCGGGGCCAGGGCCCAAATCCTCGACACCAGGGACCGGGTCGCCATCCCGCCGCAGGCCGTGGCCCGCGCGGTCGCCTTCGCCGTCGAGCAGCCCGACGGCGTCGACGTGGGCGACATCGTGGTCCGTCCCACCGCACAGGACTAGCCCGTCGTCGTCACCGGACCACCTCCCGGTCGTCGAGCGGGTCCGTGAGGCCCGTGCGGGGGTGGCGCGGCGCCGGTGGACCGAATAGGGGGGCGGACCAGGTATCCGACCGGTGCGCTCCAGACGTGCACCAGCCGGGTGAACGGCCGGGCGGCGAAGAGCGGGCAGGCGCTCGGCGCGTGCGGCCGGAAGAGCAGCGGGGCGTCGGCGATCGCCTCCGGCCGGGGCCCGAGCGCGAACAGGCCGCCGAACCAGACCGACACCGTGCCCCGGTAGTCGTATCCGCCGCCGGCGGGAAGTGCCAGCACCAGCCGACGAGTTCCCCGTGCCCCGGTGTCTCGACGACCGGGGACCGGCGGCCGGGGACACGCAGGTCGAGGCCGACCGTCCCGGTCCGGACGATCCGGAACCGTTCGGCACGCCGGCCTTCCTCGAAGAGGCGGGTGCCCTCCGCGACGCGGACCTCCCGCGCGACCCGCACGAGGCGCTCGCGGTGGTCGCCGTGGAGGGCCGCGGACAGGGTGGTGCCAGAGGTCACCGCTCCGGCTCCATTCGTGCGGTCACCGCGGACGGACGGCGGGGGGACCGCTCGGCGGGACGGTCCGCCCGACGGTCCGGGACCGCCGCTCGTCCGGCCGCCTCTCGCCGTTCCCTTCGGGGGCACGCCGGGGACTGTCGATCCGAGCGTCCCGCCGGCCGGCCGGGACACCAGGGGCCGTCGACCCCGGCACGGGCCGGCCGGCCCTGGTTCGCCCCCGGCGCTCAGCCCGCGCCGGTCCCCTGGCCGCCGAGGACCGCGACGGCCAGGGGCCGCTCGCCCACCGGGAGCCGGGTCACCCGGCCGGTCGCGACGTCGACGGCACTCAGGCCGTTCCAGTAGCCGTCGCGGGTGAAGCCGCCCGAGACGTAGGCGGTGCGACCGTCGGCCGAGAGGGCGACGGTCTCGTGCGGGCCGTCCAGCGGGACGACCCGTTCGTCGCCCTCGGGCGTGCGGACGGTCAGGGACGGGCCGTCGTCCTCGGACGGGTCGATCGGGCCGGTGCCCACCACGTAGAGCGTGCCGTCGGCGCCCGCCGTGACGCCGTGCTGGTGGGTGTTGGCGGTCATGTCCTCGATCCGGACCCGCCCGGTGCCGGGGTCGACCACCGCCAGGCGCTCGCCCTCGAAGGGCAGCAGCAGGGCCCCGTCGGAGGGGCGTACGGCGGCGTAGTGCGGCTTGAGCCAGGAGCCGAGGCCGCCCTCGGTGCCGTACGGGGCGACCTCGATGCGGCGCGCCGTCCAGTCACCGGTGTCGACGACGCTCACGTCGAACGAGTCGTGGTTGGTCGCGTAGACCTGCCGGCCGTCGCGCGAGACGTCGACGTCGAAGGGACGGCGACCGATCGGGACCACCCGCGTCACCTCCCGCCGTTCCGTGTCGACGACCTCCAAGGTGCCCTTGCCGCCGGGGACGTTGACCCCGACGTAGACACGGCTGCCGTCGGGGGACAGGGCGATGCCCATGCCGCCGCCCCGGTACTCGCCGGTCGTCACCGGGCCCGTGTCCGTCCGGTGGGGGACGAGGGCGGTGCGCACGCGCGTACGGGTGTCCACGGCGGCCACGCCCTCCGCGGTCGCCACCCACGCGGTGCCGTCCTCGCCGAGCGCGATTCCGTACGGCGCCGTCCCGACCCGTACCGAGCCCAGGTCGGCCGCCGTGCCCCGCCCGGCGGGGTCGACGAAGGTGACGGTGTCCGCGCCGAAGTCCGTGACCAGCAGGGTGCCTTGGGGTGTGCGTGCCGAGGTGCCGCCGGAGCCGGGTGTGCGCTGGGCCGTGCTGCCGGGCGGAGCGGACACCGGGGAGGCGGCCCCGTCGTCACCGCCGTCCGGCGCGCATCCGCCCAGCGTCGCGGTGACGGCGGCCAGCGCGGCGAGTCGGCCCGCGAGGGAACGCCGGTTCACCGCCGGACACCCGCCGCGCGAGGGCCGTCGCCGCCCCGCGACTCGGCCCGCCGCAGCAGGTCCGCGATGGCCTCGAACCCCCTGCGCTCGGCGTGGGCACGGGCCGTGACACCGTCGCCGTCCGGCAGCGAGGGATCGGCGCCGGCGGCGAGGAGCGCCACCACGACGTCCTGGTGCGCGCGGTCGCCGTCGCCGAGGACGACGGCTTCGAGGAGCGCCGTCCAGCCGAGCCGGTTGACGTGGTCGACGTCGATGTCCGTCTCGGCGAGCACGGCGCGTACGTAGGCCACGTGCCCGCGTTCGCTCGCCGGGATGACCGAGACGCCGCCGAACCGGTTGGTCAGCGTGACGTCCGGGCCGCCGGGCAGCAGCGCCCGCATCATCGGGACGCTGCCCGTGACCGGTGACCAGCCACGCGCTGTCGTCCCGCGCGTCCTGCGCGTTGACGTCCGCGCCGGCCGCGACCAGGACCTCGGCGACCGCGACCCGGTCGGCCAGGGCCGCCAGGAGCAGCGGCGTGCGGCCCTGTTCGTCGCGCAGTTCCCGGTCGGCGCCGGCCCGCAGCGCGGCCCGGGCGGCATCGGCGTCGCCGCGGCGAACGGCGTCCGACAGGGCGAGGTCGGCAGGGGTGGGTGGCTTGGCGGTCATGGTGGGACGGCTCCACGGTGTCGGGGACGTGTTCCTCAAGCCTGGACCCGCGAGGCGCCGGCAGGAGTCGACGCACCGGCTCCTCCCCGCCCGCCGGACGGACGACGGCCTTGTCGTCCGATCGGACGACCCGCCGGACGACTCCCCGGTCCCCCTTCGGCGGCTGGACCCGGACGTGCGGGTCAGCCGACCGGAAAGGGGAGCCGCGCCGCCAACTCGCCCAGCGCGGCCTCCTCCGCCGGGGTCGGCGCCCGCCGTCCGGTGCCGATCAGCAGCGCGTCCCGGTCGGTGAACACGGTGGGGAACGCCGTACCGACGACCCCCTCCAGCAGCTCCCGCGAGCGCCTGAGCCCCGCCGCGGGCGGGGGCGCCGCCTCCGGGAGGTGTGCGATCAGGTCGAGGTGGTGCAGGGACCACTCCAGTACGTACGCGGAGAGGTAGTCGCCCGCCGTGAGTACCTGGCCCTGTGTGCCGACCCGGCCCGCGGGGTCCGCGAGCGCGGCGGCGCGCCCGGCCGCGGAACCGACGTCGTCCAGGTGGAACTTGAGCAGCCCCGGCTGCTCGTAGGCGGCGGCCAGGCGGACGATCAGCGCGTCGAGCGGGTCGTCCCCGGTCGGGGGCTCAACGACCTGCCAGTAGGTCACCGCGTCCCGGGTCGGCTCGTCGGCCGTCGGGGTGGCCAGGGTGATCAGGACGTCCTGGGCGTCGACGACCAGATGGCACACCAGGTCCCGGACGAGCCAGCCGGCGCACCCGGACGGCCGGGCGAAGTCCTCGTCACAGAGGCCGGCGACCGCGGCGAGCAGGGCCGACCAGGAACGGGAGAAGAGATCCACGCCCGACAGCCAACACCACCGCCCGCCCGGCCGCGACCCGATTCGCGCGGGAGACGTGTCCGTCGGCTCAGCCGTCGGCGGTCGCGGTCGCCTCGGGCCGCTCGCTCAACTGCTCGCGCACGTAGGTCCACACCACCGCGATCAGCGCGGCGAAAGGTACGGCGAGCAGGCTGCCCACGATCCCGGACAGGCTGCCGCCCAGCGTCACGGCCAGGAGGATCACCGCCGCGTGCAGACCGAGGCCCCGGCTCTGGAGGATGGGCTGGAAGACGTTGCCCTCCAACTGCTGCACCACCACGATGATCGCGAGCACGATGAGCGCGTCCGTCAGGCCGTTCGACACCAGGGCGATCAGCACGGCCACGAAGCCCGCGAACAGCGCGCCCACGATGGGCACGAACGCGGACACGAAGGTCAGGACCGCCAGCGGCAGCACCAGCGGTACGCCCAGGATCCACAGGCCGAGGCCGATGAACACGGCGTCGAGCAGCCCCACCAGGGCCTGCGACCGGACGAAGGAGCCCAGGGTCTCCCAGCCCCGCAGGGCGACGACCGGGACGTCGGTGGCCAGCCGGCCGGGCAACTGACGGGCCAGCCAGGGCAGGAACCGCGGTCCGTCCTTGAGGAAGAAGAACATCAGGAACACGCCCAGGACGGCGGTGATCAGGCCGTTGACCACCGCGCCCACCCCCGTCGCCACCGCGGTCGTGATGCTGCCGACGCTGTCCTGGATGCGTGCCACCGCCGAGTCCATCGCACCGGTGATCTCGTCGTCACCGATGTTCAGCGGCGGCCCCGCCGCCCACTCGCGCAGCCGCTGGATGCCCTCGACCACGCCGTCGGTCAACTCGTCGGTCTGGGAGGACATCGGCACGGCGATCAGTGCCACGATGCCCAGGACGACCAGCAGGAAGGCCACCGTCACCACCGTGGCGGCCAGTGCCGGACGCCACCCGTGCCGCCGCAGGAAGCGGGCGGGGGGCCACGTCAACGTGGTCAGGAGCAGGCCGACGAGCAGCGGCCACACCACCGACCACATACGGCCGAGGACCCACAGGGTCACTGCGAGCATGACGAGTATCAGCAGCAGCTCGCCCGAGACGCGCGCGCTGGTGCGCAGCGCGGCCCGGGTTTTCGCCGCGCTCAATCCGGCAGACATGGGATCACCCTAAGGGGGCGCCCGTACGATGGACCCGTCGGTCCAATATTTTCGAGGTGTGCGGCGTGCGCGGTGAGTTGACGGCCAAGGGCAGGGCGACACGGCGCCGCATCGTCGAGGGCGCCGCGGCGGTGCTGCGGGAGCGGGGCGTCGCCTCGACGACCCTGGACGACATCATGGCGCGGACCGCCACCAGCAAGAGCCAGTTGTTCCACTACTTCCCCGCGGGCAAGGACGAACTGCTCGTCGAAGTGGCCCGGTTCGAGGCGGACCAGGTGCTGGAGGACCAGCAGCCCCAGCTCGGCCGCCTGGACTCGTGGGAGGCGTGGCGGGAATGGCGGGACGTCGTGATCGAGCGCTACGAGACGCAGGGCGACCAGTGCCCGCTCGGGTCGCTGTTCCTGCAGATCGGCCGCTCCACCCCGGGCACGCGTGCGATCGTGGTCGAGCTGCTGCGTCAGTGGCAGGAGAGCCTGGCGGCGGGCATCAGGTCGCTCCAGGGGGCCGGTGCGCTCCCCGCCGATCTCGATGTGGAGACCAGGGCGGCCGCCCTGCTGACGGCCATTCAGGGCGGTGTGTCCATCCTGCTCTCGACGGGGCGGTCGACCCATCTGCGGGCCGCTCTCGACCAGGGGATCGCGGACCTCCGGCGGGCGGGTGCCGCCGCGCGGTGACGCGGCACCCGCCGCGTGTCAGGCGGCGATGACGGCCGCCGCGGTGCGCCCGCCGTCGACGTCGAGCACGGTGCCGTGCACGAACGAGGACTCGTCGCCGGCCAGGTAGACGGCCGCGCTCGCGATCGCCTCGGGCGTGCCCATCTGTCCCGCCGGCGTGCCCTTCATCATGACCTCGGCGGGATGGACCTCGCCGGGCGGGGGCGTCTGCACCACCCCCGGCGAGATGGCGTTCACCCGTACGCCTCGCGCCCCGAACTCCGCCGCCCACGCCCGCGTCAGGGTCTCCACGGCACCCTTGGTGGAGCTGTAGAGCGCGCCGACCGGGACGCCCAGGCGCGCGATCCAGGAGCCCAGGTTGATGACCGTCCCGCCCCCGGCCCGGACCATGGCGGGTGCCAGGGCCGCGGTGAGGAAGAACGGGGCCTTGACGTTCACGGCGTAGACCCGGTCGAAGGTCTCCTCGTCGGTGTCGGTCGTGGTGCCGGGCGGATAGATCCCGGCGTTGTTGACCAGCACGTCCACGCGTCCGCCCAGCACGCGGGTCGCCTCGCCGGCCAGCGTCCGTGAGGCGGCCGCGCTGCCGTCCAGGTCGGCGTGGACGAAGTCGGCCCGGCCGCCGGCGGCGCGGATGCCGTCGACGACCTCCCTGCCCCGTTCGGCGCTGCGCCCGGAGACGACCACATGGGCCCCCTCGGCCGCGAAGGCCTCCGCGATGGCCCGTCCGATGTTGCTGGTCGCCCCGGTCACCAGCGCGGTCCTGTCCGCAAGCCGCATCGACATGTCCTGCTCCTCGCCTGCCGTCTCAGCCGTGTGCTTCTCCGTCGTCCCCGGCCGGCGGCCGGGGCGCGGATGCCACTGTGCGGCGAATAAAATGGACTGGCAAGTCCAGAAAAGAGTTCGGTCAGCCCGTACGGTGCCGGTGGCGGTACGCGCGCGGAGAGGTGCCGGTGACCCGTGTGAAGGAAGCCGCGGGCGGCCGGCTCCGACCGCTGGGCCGCCTGCGCCCAGTCCACGACCGCCGACGTCCTGTTCGCCGTGGGCGCCCGCCACTGGGTCGCCGACCGCATTGCCGCCCACGCGCTCAACCCCGCTGGATCGGCACCAGCCTCCAGCGGCACCTCGACGCCGCGACGATGCGGGTCCTGGGGCGATGGACGACGACGGGAACGTCATCGAGCGGCCCTCCTGCGAGACGCCCCTCCAGGACGCCGCGACCTCCGTGCTGCCGGCCGCGTCCCCACTGGTGGAGGGCGTCACGGGGCGCTGCTTCGAGGACGGCCGGGAAGCGCGGGCGGTCGCCGGCGGGGACGGGGAACAGGCGGGCGGCGTAGCTCCGCACGCGCTCGACCCGCGCGCCGCGGGCCGTCTGTGGGAGTACGCCGCCGGAACCGTCGGCCGGTGATCCGCCCCGGTGTCAGCTCTCCGGGACCTTGACCCAGTCGAGCGTGCGCTCCACCGCCATCTTCCAGCCCGCGTACCCCTGCGCGCGCTGCTCCTCGGACCACTGGGGCTCCCAGCGCCTGGACTCGCTCCAGTGGGTGCGCAGTTCGTCGGTGTCCCGCCAGAAGCCGGTCGCCAGTCCCGCCGCGTAGGCCGCGCCGAGGGCGGTGGTCTCGGCGACGACCGGGCGGCTGACGGGGACGCCGAGGATGTCCGCCTGGATCTGCATGCACAGGTCGTTCGCGGTCACCCCGCCGTCGACCCTGAGCACGTCCAGGTGGACCGAGGAGTCCTGCTCCATGGCCACGACGACGTCGCGGCTCTGGTAGCAGATGGCCTCCAGCGTCGCCCGGGCCAGGTGCGCGTTGTCGTTGTACCGGGCGAGGCCGACGATGGCGCCCCGCGCGTCGGAGCGCCAGTACGGGGCGAACAGGCCGGAGAAGGCGGGGACGAAGTACATCCCGCCGTTGTCCTCGACGGTGCGGGCGAGTTCCTCGCTCTCGGCCGCGGTCTTGATGATCTTCATCTGGTCGCGCAGCCACTGCACCGCGGACCCGGTCACCGCGATGGAGCCCTCCAGCGCGTAGACCGGCGGGTTGTCGCCGAACTGGTAGGCCACGGTGGTCAGCAGGCCGTGCTGGGAGCGGACCAGTTCCGTGCCGGTGTTGAGGACCAGGAAGTTGCCGGTGCCGTACGTGTTCTTGGCCTCGCCGGGCGAGAAGCAGACCTGGCCGACGGTCGCCGCGTGCTGGTCGCCCAGCACTCCCGTGATGGGCACGGCGGCACGCAGCGGCCGGGAGGTCCGGGTCGTGCCGAACGCCTCGGGGTGCGAGGAGGGGTTGATGGTGGGCAGCATGCCGCGCGGGATGCCGAAGAAGCCCAGCAGCTCGTCGTCCCAGTCGAGCGTCTCCAGGTTCATCAGCATGGTGCGGCTCGCGTTGGTCACGTCGGTGGCGTGGATGCCGCCGTCGGGGCCGCCGGTGAGGTTCCACAGGACCCAGGAGTCGGTGTTGCCGAACACCGCGTGTCCCTGCTCCGCGGCCTCGCGGACGCCGTCGACGTTCTCCAGGATCCACTGGATCTTCCCGCCGGAGAAGTACGTCGCGGGCGGCAGGCCGGCCTTGCGGCGGATGACGTCGCCCCGGCCCGACCGCTCCAGGTTCGCCGCGATGGCGTCGGTGCGGGTGTCCTGCCACACGATGGCGTTGTAGTAGGGGCGGCCGGTGCGCGGGTCCCAGACCACCGTGGTCTCCCGCTGGTTGGTGATGCCGATGGCCGCCAGGTCCGTCCCCGACAGGCCGCCGTTGCGCAGCGCGTTCTGCATCACCGAGTTGGTGCGCTCCCAGATCTCCACCGGGTCGTGCTCGACCCATCCGGAGCGCGGGAGGATCTGCTCGTGCTCCAGCTGGTGCTTCGCGACCTCGTTGCCACCGTGGTCGAAGATCATGAACCGGGTGCTGGTGGTTCCCTGGTCCACCGCACCGATGAAGTCCGCCATGGAAGCTCACATTCCGCCGGCGTGACCGGCCGTCGACTGCCCGAGCACCCCCCTCGGTCAGATTAAGGCGACTCGCGGCCGACCGCACATAAAGGGCATGCGCCGCTCAGGTCTGCCGGCGGGTGCCGTCGAGGGCCGGGGCGATGAGGGCGAAAGCCTGTTCGGTCAGTGCCTCGGGGTCCGCCGTGCCGTCGCTGTCGCTCCAGCGGTGCAGCACCGTGTTGAACGCGGTCAGTGCCATCCCGGCGGCCGGCTCGGGGTACAGCTCGTGGTCGGGGCCGAGGTCCGGGCGGCGGGCCAGCTCCGCCGCGAGGCCCTCGCGCCACCGTCCCTGCCGCTCCAGGAGACGCGCGTGCAGGGCGGGAGTGCGCAGAATCAGCCGGACCACCCGCAGTGCTCTGTCGGAGTGATCCGCGCAGGCCGCGAGGGGGCCGGAGAGGACGCTCCGCAGGGCCAAGGAGGGTCGTTCCCCGGCGGGGCGGGCCGCGAGCTCCCGGTGGATGCCGGCGCCCAGGTCCGTCAGGAACCGGACGACCACGGCCTCCTTCGAGGCGAAGTAGCGGAAGAACGTCCTCTTGGACACCCCCGCGGCGGACGCGATCTCGTCGGTGGTGACCTCTTCCCCGACGACCTCACCGGCGAGCGCCACTACTCACCCATGGCGTTCTGCAACCGGTCGAAGTTCGCGAACGCCGTCTTCGGACAGGAACTCCACCGACGGCTGGCCGAGACCGGCAGCCCGGTGCGCAGCGTGCTCGCACACCCCGGCTACAGCGCCACCGGCCCGCAGACGAGCGCACCGGCCGGCATGGTGCGGATGCTGTTCGGCCGCGTACTGCGGCCGCTCGCCCGGTCCGCCGAACGGGGAGCCCTGCCGCGGCTGTACGCGGCGGCCGACCCCGGTGTGCGCGGCGGCGGGTTCATCGGCCCGGACGGCCCGGGCGAGCTGCGGGGCGGACCGAAACGGGTCCGGCTGTCACCGGCGGCGGCCGACGCCGCCACCGGCCGCAGCCTGTGGGAGTTGTCGGAGCGGCTCACCGGCGTGGGGTTCCCGCCGGGACCGGCGACCGGCTGAGACCGCGCGACGGAGCAGGTCAAGGAGCGATCGGCAGCCGCCGCTTGTGGTCGGTCTGCCGGTAGCGGGTGACGATCGTCTCGAAGACCTGCTCCGTCACCGGCTTGCCCTCCAGGAAGTCGTCGATCTCCTCGTAGGTGACGCCGAGGGCGTCCTCGTCGGCCTTGCCGGGGTCGAGTGTCTCCAGGTCGGCCGTCGGGACCTTCCGGACCAGCGCGGCGGGCGCGCCCAGCGCGTCCCCGACCGCGCGCACCCGGCGCTTGGTGAGGCCCGTCAGCGGTACGACGTCGGCGGCGCCGTCGCCGAACTTGGTGAAGAAGCCGGAGACCGCCTCGGCCGCGTGGTCGGTGCCGACCACCAGGCCGCCGTGCGCCCCGGCCACCGCGTACTGCGCGATCATGCGCTGCCGGGCCTTGATGTTGCCGTGCACGAAGTCCTGGTGGTGGGGGTCCCGGAAGGCCACGTCGGCGGCGAGCAGGGCGTCGAGCGCCGCGTCGCTCGCGGGCTTGATGTCCACCGTCAGCACCCGGTCGGGCCGGATGAAGGAGAGTGCCTGCTGGGCGTCGTCCTCGTCGGCCTGGACCCCGTGCGGCAGCCGCATCGCGTAGAAGAGCGCCTCGTGTCCCGCGGCGCGGGCCCGCTCCACGGCCAGCTGGCACAGCCTGCCCGCGGTGGTCGAGTCGACCCCGCCGCTGATCCCGAGCACGAGCGCACGCAGACCCGTGGAGGTCAGCCGCTCGGCGAGGAAGGCCACCCGGCGCTCGATCTCCCGTTCGGCGTCGAAGGTCTCGGCGACCTCCAGTTCCCGGGCGATCTCCTTCTGCAGGGCGATGGACGCCGGCTCGCTCAATTCCGCTCCTTGTTCGACGGGCAGGGTGTTCCTCGATTCACCCTACCCAGAGGCGGCCGGAGCACCGGTCCGCCCACCGGATCCGTGGAGCGGGAGGTGCGGGGCGGCCGTCAGGAACCGCCCCGCACGGCTACGGGTCAGTTCAGCGGTTCGACCCGGATGTCGCGGAACCGGACCTTGTTCCCGTGGTCCTGCAGCCGGATCGCCCCGGCGGCCGGGGTCTCGGCCCGGCCCGCCGCGGTGGGACCGTCTAGGGCGATGTCGTCGTGGACCGTCTCTCCGTTCCACACCACCGTCACCCGCGCGTCGGCGGTCTTGGCGCCGTTCTCGTCGAAGCGGGCGGCACGGAAGACGATGTCGTACGTCTGCCAGGTCTCCGGAGCCGTCGCCGCGTTGGTGTCGGGTGCCTTCTTCAGATAGATAGCCCCGGCCTCGTTGGTGTCCAGGGTGGTGTCGCCGTAGGAGTCGAGGATCTGCAGCTCGTAGCGGTCCTGGAGGTAGATGCCGCTGTTGCCGCGGTCCTGGCCGGTCACGTCGTCCGGCAGCAGCGGGACGCGGAACTCCACGTGCAGTTTGAAGTCCTGGTAGGCGTCCTTGGTGCGGATGTCGCCGCAGCACACCTCCATCGACCGCTCCTCGGCCAGCGGCCAGGCCGCCTTCCTCCCGTCCGTGTGCTGCCACTGCTCCTGAGAGGCCGCGGTGCCGTCGAACAGGGCGACCCGCGCGCCGTGCGGGCGCACGGTGATCAGGTCGAGGTTGACGTGGCCGGTGTCGCCGGGGTCGTAGCGGTAGGAGACCGTGTTGTGGCCGGCCCGCAGCCGCACGCTCTCGGTGCGGGTGGACCAGGTGTCCCAGTCCCCGGTGGACGGGAGCTGTGTCTGGCGCACCTTCTTCCCGCCCGCGTACAGGGACAGCGACTTGGTGCCCTCGAAGGGGTCCGGGCCGTTGGAGTAGCGCAGGCCCACGTCGTAGGTGCCGGTCCTCGGGACGGTCACGTCGAACGTCGTGGTGACGTCGCCCTCGGTGGCGTAGCGGTCGACGAAGCCGCTGCCGGAGTAGCCGACGTGGTCGGTGTTGATGCCCGCCTTCCCCGTCAGACGCGCCTCCTCGGCCTCGTACAGGGTGGCCGCGGGCGGCTGCTTGCCGGGCATCTCGTTGAGGGTGTACCAGGCCTCGGTGCTCCAGAGCGTCTCACCGGAGGCCGAGGTGAAGGGGCGCGGGGAGCGCACGTGCACGACGCGGTCGGGCTTCAGGCCGTCCAGCCGCAGCCGCACGGTGCGGCCGTCGTCCGAGAGCGTCGCGGACCGCACGGCCAGCTCCTCCTCGGCGATCTTCGGGCCGCCGTAGTCGCCGGTCGGCGTGTAGCGCCACTGCTCGGCCTCGTAGCGGGACGCCAGCTCCGCGGCCGTCTCCTCGGACACCGGCTGGGTGTACGTCAGGTCGAAGCCGCCGGGCACGGCCCGCATCTTCTGGACGTCGAAGGTGTTGCCCCCGTTCGGCGTCAGCTTCTGCAGGCCGAACTTGAGCTTGCCCTCCTGCCCCCAGTTGCCGTCGGCGCCCAGGCCGCCGGTGTAGATCGCGCCGTCGGGGCCCATGGAGACCCGGTTGACGCCCGCCTCCAGGCCCTGCGTGTAGCGGAAGACGGCGCCCTGGTACTGGCCCTTGACCTTCTCCAGGTAGGCGCGCTGGAGGCCGCCGTAGGTGACGTCGCCGATCAGCAGCTGGCCCGCGAACCTGCCCTTGGTGAGGTACAGCGGGGTGGAGGGCGAGTTGCCGATCTCGTTCTGCGGCAGCCACAGCACCGGCTCGGTGACGGGGGAGTCCTCGAAGGGCCCGGCGGGCTCGGTGTAGTGGTTGAAGAAGCGGTCCTGCTTGATCTGGACGAGCTTCGAGGCGGGCAGCCAGCCGCCCTGGTTGTCGGTGGCGAACAGACTCCCGCCCGGTCCCCAGCCGATGCCGTTGGGCGTGCGCAGCCCGCCCGCGATCGGACTGATCTTCCCGGTCTTCTTGCTGATCTTGTACGTCGTGCCGCGGTTGGGCGCGGGCTGCGGGTTGGTGGTCGCGCCGCCGAGGTCGATGGCGACGGAGAGGTTCACGTAGAAGTAGCCGTCCCGGTAGAGCAGGCCGAACGCGAACTCGTGGAAGTTGCCGCCGTAGGGCCAGGTGGCGATCGTGCGGTACTCGTCGGTCACGTCGTCGCCGTCGCTGTCGACCAGGCGGGTCAGCTCGTGCTTCTGCGAGACGTAGAGCGAGCCGTCCACGTACTTGATGCCCATCGGCTCGCGCAGCCCGCTCGCCACCTTCTCGACGGTGACCTTGTCGCGGCTGGTCTCACCGGTGACGTTGTCCAGGAGGTACACCTCTCCGGCAACGTTGTCGGTGCCGCCCCAGGTGCTGATGGCCAGGCGGCCGTCGGGCAGCCAGTCCATGCCGGTGACCTGCGGCTCGAAGCCTTCGGGGCGCAGGTCGGTGAGGTCGAGGTCGGGGCGCACGGAGGTGAGTGGCAGACCGTCGCCGGGGGTGTCGCGCCCGGCCTCGCACTCCTTGCGGCCCGGCGCCGTCACCCGGACGACCCCGGCGTCGGTGCTCAACGCCTCGGTGGGGACGACGGTGAACCCGCTCTCGCCCGGCGGCATCCAGGACAACTGCACCTGCTGGCCGCCGCCGCGGTCGAAGTGGTCGATGCGCAGCGGGTGCGCTCCCGCGGTGAGTTCGACCGTGCCGTCCTTGGGCTCCGCGCCGTGCAGCCCGTCGTGGTCGATCACCGTGGCGCCGTCGAGGGTCAGCCGGGAGCCGTCGTCGCTGACGAGCCGGAACACGTAGGTGCCATCACGCGGTGCCACCAGATAACCGGACGCCTGGGAGACGAAGTTGTCGGCGATGCCGCCGAAGTCGGCGGTGGTGGACCAGTCGACCGTCGGCATCAGCTTGTCGTGGTTGGGGGTCTGGCCCGGCTTGAGGGTGCACAGCTCGTTCAGCGGCGTCTGGACGTCGAACACGCGCAGCGTGACGCCGGGTTCCTGCGGCGGGATGTCGGCGGGGGCCGCCGAGGACGCCGGGGCGGCCCAGGCGCCGCCGAGCGCGACGGCCGAGGTCAGCAGGAGGATGAGGTGTCTTCGGGCACGCGAGAACAGCCGTGGGTGCATTGGTCCTCCGGGTGGTGGGGACCGGACCGTGCCGGATATCGCTCCGGTCTTGTGCGGTGTGACGGACGTTCCGCCGCCAAGGTAGGAGACTTCCGCTCGACGTGTCCATACTTTGTCATCGGTGTGTTCAAAGTTCCCGACGTCAAGTCCCCGCCCCGGGTGGCGCGTTCGACCGTCGGCTCAGCGGCCCTTGCGCACCCGGGCCGCCGCGCGCGCCTCCGCGGCCCTGCGCGCCTCGACGGCCTTGCGGGACCCCTTGGCGGCACCGGCGGGACGGGTGCCCATCCCGCGGAAGGGGGCGTTGCCGCTCTCCTTGCCCCGCCCGGCCGGCGGGCGCTTCGCGCCGGTGAGGTCCGTCAG
The DNA here is from genome assembly GCF_033406955.1 of Streptomyces violaceoruber. Classification (NCBI taxonomy): domain Bacteria; kingdom Bacillati; phylum Actinomycetota; class Actinomycetes; order Kitasatosporales; family Streptomycetaceae; genus Streptomyces; species Streptomyces violaceoruber. Next base: position 8,103,036 of record NZ_CP137734.1, read on the forward strand.
CTTCTGCTCGCCCGACCGCACCGGGGTCACCGTCGGCCGGATCCCGGCCTCGGACATCATCCGGTTCACCTCGCGCCGCTGGTCCGGGGTGACGAGCGTGACCACGCTCCCCGCCCGGCCGGCCCGCGCCGTACGCCCGCCGCGGTGCAGGTAGTCCTTGGCGTCGGCCGGCGGGTCGACGTTGACGACGAGGTCGAGGTCGTCGACGTGGATGCCCCGCGCGGCGACGTTGGTGGCCACCAGCACGGTGACCCCGCCCTCGACGAACCGGGCGAGGGTGTGGGTGCGCTGCGGCTGCGACTTCCCGCTGTGCAGGGCGCCCGCGGACACCCCGGCGGCCCGCAGCTCCCGGGTGAACCGGTCGACCCCGGCCTTGGTGTCGAGGAACATCAGCACCCGGCCGTCGCGGGCGGCGATCTCGGTCGCGGTCGCGTACTTGTCGGCCGGGTGGACGGTCAGTACGTGGTGCTCCATCGTGCTCACCGAGGCCGACGCCGGGTCGACCGACACGGGGACCGGGTCGTGGAGGTGGTCCCGCACCAGCTGGTCGACGTCGCCGTCGAGGGTGGCCGAGAACAGGAGCCGCTGCCCGTCGGAGGGGACCTGGTCCAGGATGCCGGAGACCTGCGGCAGGAAGCCCAGGTCGCACATCTGGTCCGCCTCGTCCAGCACCGTGATCCGCACCTGGTTCAGGTGGCAGTCCCGGCGGGAGACCAGGTCGGTCAGGCGGCCCGGCGTGGCGACGACCACTTCGGCGCCGTCGCGCAGCGCCTGGGTCTGCCGGTTGATCGACAGCCCGCCGACGACCGTGGTCAGGCGCACGCCCAGCGCCCGCGCGTACGGCGCCAGCGCGTCGCTCACCTGCTGGGCCAGTTCCCGGGTCGACACCAGGACGAGGGCCAGCGGCCGCTTCGGCTCAGCGCGCCGGCCGGCGGTCCCGGCGAGCAGGGCGAGACCGAAGGCCAGCGTCTTGCCGGAGCCGGTCCGCGCCCGGCCGAGGACGTCGCGACCGGCCAGCGCCTCGGGCAGGGTCGCCGCCTGGATCGGGAACGGGCGTGTCACCCCGAGGGAGGTCATCGTCTCCACCAGTACGGGCGGCAGTCCGAGGCCGTCGAAGGATGCGGTCGGCTTCGCGTTCATGGGAGACCTTTCTGATCAGGCGCCCGGAACGCGACCGGGCCCGTACCCCTCGGTACGGACCCGGGCGCCTCGAAGCGTGGGCCCATTTTACCAGCGGGCGTTCCGCCGCCTCACGGCCGAGGGTGCGGGGCCTGCTTGGACTCGACCCGGCCCAGCGGATCAGGCCCGGAGTCCAGTGCGTCCCGTGCCACCTGCCAGGCGGTGTCCCCCGGATACAGCGTGGAACGCAGGTAGGCCCAGGTGAGCCGCTGCACCGCGGCGACTCGGCCGGGGTCCTCGTCGGTGGTCTCCGCGACGTCGTATCCGGCCACCCCGCCGAGCCCGTGCTCGGCGCCGAACAGGGTCAGCAGCGACTTGGGGCCGGGGGAGAGCGAGTACGGGTCCGTGTGCCACTCGGGGCCGGACACCGTCAGGTGGGCGGAGTCGTCCCGGTCGCCGGCGACGACGAGTGCGGGCGTGGTCATGCGGGAGAAGTCCGTGCTCAGGAAGAAGGGCATGCTCTGGGCGGCGGACTCGCTGAGGGCGTCGCCGCCCCGGCCGGGAGCGGCCAGCAGGACGCCCGCCCCGATCCGGGGCTCGGTCAGGTCCACCTCCGTGCCGTCGTCCGGATCGGTGAGCCGGGCGCCGAGCAGCAGGCTCGCGGTGTGTCCGCCCATCGAGTGCCCGGCGACCGCGACCCTGCTCCGGTCCAGCCGGCCGGAGAGCTGTGGGACGGCCTTCTCCAGGAGGTCGAGCCCGTCGAGGACACGCGTCATGTCCTCGGCGCGCGACCGCCAGAACAGGGGCGCTCCGGGGGTCCCGGGATCGAGAGCCAGCGTCCGCGAGCTGAGATGGGTCGGCTGGATCACGACGAAGCCGTGTGCCGCCCAGTAGGTGGCCAGCGGCGCGTAGCCGTCCAGGGAGGAGAGGTGGTTCGAGTAGCCCTGGCCGTGGGAGAGCAGGATCACCGGGAGGCCGGTCCCGGTCACGGGCGCGGAGACCCGCAGCCGGAGGTCCACGGGGCGTCCCGGGGCCGGGAGCACGACCGGGGCGACGGAGAGGACGGGAGCGGACGCGGGAACGAAGTCGGTCGGGTGGGTCTGTGCGCTCATGCTGCGGATGTCCGTTCGATGAGTCGACGGCGGAGACGGCGAAGCCGTGCGGGAGGCGACGCGTCGGCGCGAAAAAAGCGGGACGCTGTCCCGGTTAAATATACGGAACGCTGTCCCGTTTGGTCAACGCGTGCCTTCCGAGGCCGGCGGCGACCCGCGCCGCGCCGCCCGCACCCGGCGGTGGCTCCACCCGAGCAGGGCGAACAGCACGAAGCCCGAGATGATCAGACTCGCCCCGGTGGCCCATCCGGAGTACGGCAGCTCGGGCACGAGACCCCAGGCCGCACCGGCGGCGAGGAGGAACAGGCCCACGAGCACGGAGCCGGCGATGCGCCATCGGGACGAGACGCTCTCCTCGGCGGCACGCATCGCCCGGACGCGGACCGGGGCGACGAACCGGTCCAGTGCCGGAACGGCGCGCGCCAGCAGCACCACGCCGGCGAAGACGAGCAGCAGGCCCGGACCGGGCAGCACCAGCAGCGCCACGCCGATCAGCAGCAGGACGGCACCGAGGGCACCCAGGGCGGTGCGCCGGATCGACTCGACACCCCGTGCCATGGCGCCCCACTCTCCTGCGGTCGGCAAGGACTCCGGTTCCGTCGGCGTGCTCAGCCTAGGCAGGGATCGGGGTGCGGGCGATTCAGGAGCGGCCCCGGACGCGGAGCCGGAGGCGCGGCAGGCGAGGGCCGGGTGCCGTCGCCCCGCGGGCCCGGCGTGAGGCGGGTGGCCGGTCGCGTCCGTCAACGCCCGATGTGGCCGGGGACGTTGTGATTGCGCCCCATCGACGGGCAGGGACTTCGCTGCTAGACCTGCACCACCCGTACCACCTGCACCCGCCTTCCAAGGAGGAGCATGTGAGACCACGTCGCGCGGTCGCCCGGACCGCCTCGGCACTCGTCGCCGCCCTCGCCCTCACCGTCGGCCTCGGGGGCCCCGCCGTCGCGGCGCACGAGGCGGAGGCCGGGCCGGCCACCACCGGGACCGGTTCCGTCACCCACGAGGAGAACGACCGCGTCCCCGAGGGCTCGGTCTGGACCCAGCACTACTTCCCGTCCGCCGACCGCTCCGGCACCCGGCTGCACGCCGACGTCCTGCTGCCCGAAGGGCTGAAGCGGAAGGAGAAGGTGCCGGTCATCCTGTCGATCGGCCCGTACTTCGCGCACGCGGGCCAGACCGGCCCCGAGGGCTGGTCCCGCACCGGCCCCTCCGCCCGCTTCCAGGACTTCATCGAGGGCACCGACCTGTTCGACGAGGGGTACGCCTTCGTCATGGTGGACCTGCGTGGCTTCGGGGGCTCCACCGGCTGTCTGGACTGGGGCGGACCCGGCGAACAGGCGGACGTGAAGGCCGCGATCGACTGGGCGGCGAAGCAGCCGTGGTCCACCGGCGCGGTCGGCATGTACGGCAAGTCCTACGACGCCGTCACGGGCCTCATCGGCAACAACCTGGACCAGCGCGCGCTCAGGGCCGTGGTCGCCCAGGAGCCGGTGTGGGACATGTACCAGTACATCTACTCCAACGGAGTGCCCCGCCCGAACGTGACGGGCACCGCCGGTGCGTACAACTCCATCGCCTCGATGCCCCCGATGGCCGACGACGACCCGCGGTACCAGGCCGCCGCCCGTTACGAGGAGAGCCACCCGGAGTGCCTCACGGAGAACTCGGCCGGCTACCGGATATCCGACCAGCGGGACCCGCACTGGACCTCCCGTGACCTCGCGAGGATGGCCCGGGGCAGCGACACCCCGCTCTTCGTCACGCAGGGCTTCGTCGAGAACAACACCAAGCCCGAGGAGATGGAGGAGTACCTCGACAACCACCGCGGCCCCGAGCGCGGCTGGCTCGGCCAGTGGGACCACGTGCGCGGCGGCGACCGGGTCGAGGACGGACGCCTGGCGATGGGCCGGGCGGGCTGGTACGACGAGACCCTCTCCTTCTACGACCAGTACCTGAAGGGGACCAGGCCGACGGTGCGTTACCCGGCCTACGCCGTCGAGGACTCCACCGGTGCCTGGCGGGCCCAGCGCACCTGGCCCGTCACCGAACGGACGGTCACGCTGCCGCTCGGCGGCGGCTCCTACGTGGACGACGGCGGGGCGTCCGCCCGTGCGGCCCTGACCGCGTCCGGCAGCCCGGCGCCGAAGGCTCCGCCGCAGCCGGCCGGCAGGTGGGACATGGAGAACGCGCCCGCGACCGAGCAGCCCGCCCCGGCGGGGCTGGCCGCGGAACTGGCGAAGCGTCAGCGCGCCGGTGAGGTCGCCTCCAGCTTCTTCGTGTGGTCGAAGCCGCTGAAGAGCACCACGCGCGTCACCGGCACCCCGCGGGTGTCCCTGACGGCCCGCGGCGCGGGCAACGTCATGCTCAAGCTGTACGACGTCGCCCCCGACGGCACCGCGGTCATGTTCGACGAGCAGGTCTCCCTGGTGAAGTCCGGCCGGATGAGCGTCGACCTGAAGGCGACCGACTGGACCCTCGCCGCCGGGCACGTCCTGGCGGTGGAGATCGGCTCCATCCAGACCGGCTCCTGGCGCGACACGCCTTCCGGCGAGACCGTCGAGGTCGAGGGGGCCAGGCTCGGGCTGGCGCTGGACAATCCGGCGGACGACGTCGCCACCGCAGGTGACCGGTCGCCGTACCTGGACACGTATCTGCGTCAGTACACGGTGAGCCTGCCGGCCGGGCCGGGAACATTCTCGGTGGTTCCGGGCGGCCGGTCGTGACAAGCTGTGCTCCTGTTGTCCGAGCCCAGGAGGTCGCCATGACTGAAGAGTCTTCATCGCAAGCAGGTTCGGAACCGGCGGAGGCCGAGGGCACCGCCCTGACACCCGATGCCGACGGTCAGTACAACCTGAAGGACAAATTCCGCGAGGCGCTGGAGCGCAAGCGCGGCAAACAGGCGGAGGCCGCCGCCCTCGCCGCCAACGCCGACGTGGCGAAGATCCGGGGCACCCACGGTCCGGCCGCCAGCCAGCGGTCGTTCCGGCGCAAGAGCGGCTGAGGCCGCGCAGGACCCGCAACCCGGCAGGGCCCGACCGTGACGGCACGGTCGGGCCCTGCCCGTCATGGGTGTCCGGTCGCGGCGCTCAGGGGCGGGCGGTCAGGTAGCCGCCCATCGAGGTGAAGTACTCGGTCGCGGCCAACTCCCGGCCGTCCTCGGTCCGTACGCGCGTGATGGCGAGGCCGTGGTTGCGGCCCCGGCGCGCGTCGGCCCCGGCGACGATCACCACGCCCTCGCCCTCGCGGTAGAAGATCCGGCCGGGCGTGCCGCCGTACCGGGCCTCGGAGACCACGGCGGCGAGGATCTCCAGCCGCCTGCCGCGGTGGAAGGTGAAGGCGCTGGGGTACGGCTCGGACTGGGCCCGGACCAGACGCTCCAGGTCCTCGGCCGGCCAGTTCCAGTCGATGCGGATGTCCTCGGCGGACCGCTTGTGGAAGAAGCTCGCCCGGGACCGGTCCTGCTTGGTGAACTCCGTCTGCCCGGAGGCGATGAGCCCGAGGGCGCCGACGGTGACCGGGGCGATGAGGTCCACGGTCTTGTGGAACAGGTCCGTGGCGGTGTCGGCCGGGCCCACCGGCACGGCCTCCTGGCGGACGATGTCACCGGCGTCCAGCTCGTCGTTCATCATGTGCGCGGTGACGCCCACCTCGGTCTCGCCGTTGATCAGCGCCCAGATCAGCGGGGAGAACCCGGCGTACTTCGGCAGCAGCGAGTCGTGCACGTTGAGCGTGCCGTGGCGCGGGAGGCCGAAGATGCGCGGGGGGATCCAGGTCCGCCAGTTGTTGGCGACGATGATGTCCGGATCGGCGTCCTTGAGGCGCTCGAGCAGCTCGTCGTCGTCCGGGCGGTTGCGGATCAGCACCGGGACGCCGTGCTCCTCGGCGAGGTCGGCGACGGAGTCGCTCCAGATCTTCTCGTACGCGTGCTCGCTCCTGGGATGCGTGACCACGAGGACCACGTCGTGTTCGGAGTCCAGCAGGGCTCGCAGGGTGCGGTGGCCCCAGGTCTGGTAGCCGAACATGACGACCCGCATGGGGTTCCTCCTCAGAGCAGGGGCTGACCCGGGCAGTTAAGCAAGGCTTACCTTAGTGCGCAACACCGCCTCGGAGGTCCCGAGTTGGCTCGAATCGGCCCCTGGTGCGCCCTATCGACAGCCGTATCTCATTAGCTTAGGCTCACCTAAGTTTCCGGCGCACGATGGGAGTGACATGTCACAGGTTCTTCCTGCTGACTCAACGCTGGTCCACGACCTCATTGGTATCGGCTTCGGACCGTCCAATGTCGCCATGGCGATCGCGATCCGCGAACACAACGCACAGGCCGGCGGGCAGGAGGAGCTCGACGCCCGCTTCTTCGAGCAGCAGCCGCGCTTCGGCTGGCACCGCGGCATGCTGATCGACGACGCGACCATGCAGGTGTCCTTCCTCAAGGACCTGGTGACCCTGCGCAATCCGGCCAGTCGGTACAGCTTCCTCTGCTACCTGCAGAGCAGGGGGAGGCTGATCGACTTCATCAACCACAAGAACCTCTTCCCGCTCCGGGTCGAGTTCCACGACTACTTCGAGTGGGCGGCCGCCAAGGTCGACGACATGGTCTCCTACGGCCACGAGGTCGTCGGCGTCGCACCCGTCGTGCGGGACGGCGTGGTGGACCACCTGGAGGTGACGGTGCGTTCGGGGGAGGGGCTCGAGGTCCACCGGGCGCGCAACCTCGTCGTCGGCACGGGGCTGCGCCCCCTCGTGCCGGAGGGCGTGGAGCGCGGCGACCGCGTCTGGCACAACTCCGAACTGCTGGCCAGGGTCGACACGTTGGAGGGCACCTCGCCCTCCCGGTTCGTCGTCGTCGGTGCCGGCCAGAGCGCCGCCGAGAACGTCGCCTACCTGCACCGACGCTTCCCCTCGGCGGAGATCTGCGCGGTCTTCGCCCGCTACGGCTACAGCCCCGCCGACGACAGCGCGTTCGCCAACCGGATCTTCGACCCGGCGGCGGTCGACGACTACTTCACGGCGCCCGGCAGCGTCAAACGCCGGCTGATGGACTACCACGGCAACACCAACTACTCCGTGGTGGACATCGACCTGATCGACGACCTGTACCGGCAGATGTACCGGGAGAAGGTCCTCGGCACCGAGCGGCTGCGCTTCCTCAACGTGTCCCGGCTCTCCGACGTCAAGGAGACGCCGGACCGGGTGCGCGCCACCGTGACGTCGCTGGTCACCGGCGAGGAGAGCCACCTGGACGCCGACGTCGTGGTCCTCGCCACCGGCTACGGCCCCGCCGACCCCCTCGGCCTGCTCGGCGAGGTCGCGGACCGCTGCCTGCGCGACGACGAGGGCCGGGTGCGCGTCGAGCGCGACTACCGCGTCGCCACCGACCCCGCCCTGCGCTGCGGAATCTACCTGCAGGGCGGCACGGAGCACACGCACGGCATCACCTCGTCGCTGCTCTCCAACACCGCCGTCCGGGTCGGCGAGATCCTCGAGTCGCTCCTCGACCGGGGCCTCGAGTCCGCTTCCGACGAGGTCCGCACGGTCGCCGACGGGACCGGCACCGGCGCGCGTTAATGTACGGCGCTATGACCACGACCGAGGTGGAGCGTCCCGCGCCCACTCCCCGAGGCCCGACAGAGGCGCGCCGGCGCCGCGTTGCCGGTCTGGGGCTGCTCGCGGCGCTCCTCCTGGTCGCCGCGGCGGCCTCACTGGCCGTCGGCGCGCGTGCGCTCAGCCCCGCCGAGGTCTGGCACGGACTGTTCGCGGCGCCCGAGTCCGACCAGCGGCTCACCGAGATCAGGCTCATCGTGCAGACCGTGCGGGTGCCCCGCACGGTCCTCGCCGTCGTGGCGGGCATCGCGCTGGGCGTCGCAGGGGCGCTGATCCAGGGGTACACGCGCAACCCCATCGCCGACACGGGTCTCCTCGGGGTGAACTCCGGTGCCTCGTTCGCCGTGGTGTCGGGGATCGCCGCCTTCGGCTTCACCAGCCCGTTCCAGTACGTCTGGTTCGGCTTCGCGGGCGCTGCGGTCGCCGGTGTCGTGGTGTTCGGGCTGTCGAGCATCGGCCGGGGAGCGGGCAACCCGCTGACGCTCGCACTGGCCGGGCAGGGGGTCACGGTGTTCCTGGCGGCGATGACCACGGCCGTCGCGCTGACGGACAAGGCCTCGCTGAACGCTCTGCGGTTCTGGAACGCGGGCTCGCTGACCGGGGTCGGCTTCGACGTCATCGGGCCCGTGTCGGCCTTCATCGCCGCCGGGCTGCTGCTGGCGCTGACCACGCTGCCCTCGGTCAACCTGCTCAACCTGGGCGACGACGTGGCGCGGGGACTCGGGGTGAACATCGCGCTGACCCGCACCGTCGGCATCGTCGCCATCACCCTGCTGGCCGGGGCGGCGACGGCGGCCTGCGGCCCCATCGCCTTCCTCGGTCTCATGGTGGCCCACGTGGCCCGGTACCTGACCGGCCCGGACTACCGCTGGCTGGTCCCGTACGCCGGTCTGCTCGGGGCCGTGGTGCTGCTGGTCTGCGACATCGTGGGGCGCCTGGTCGTACGGCCGGGGGAACTGGACGCAGGGGTCGTCGTCTCGCTCCTCGGCGCACCGTTCTTCGCCGTCCTGGTGTGGCGCGGGAAGTTCAAGAGCGCGTGAACGGTACGGACATGAGGGCGGACGGGGCGGATGCGGCGGTGGACGTGAAGGCAGACGTGCGGACTTCGGTGGCGCCCGGCGTGCGGTTCGGCGGCCTGTCGTTCGTGTGGCGGCCCTGGGTCGCGGGCGTCACCCTGCTGCTGGCGGTGGCCGGCTTCCTGGTGTTCTGCCTGTCCATCGGGGTCGGCGACTTCCCCATCGCCCTGCCCCGGGTCGTCGCCACCGTCTTCGGCGGGGGCGAGCAGGTCGACCGGTTCGTGATCATGGACCTGCGGATGCCCCGCGCGCTCGCCGGGCTCGTCGTGGGCGTCGCGCTCGGGGTGTCCGGCGCCCTCACCCAGTCGATCGCCCGCAATCCGCTGGCCAGCCCGGACGTCCTCGGCATCACCAGCGGCGCCGGCGCGGTCGCGGTGTTCCTGGTGACGGTGTCCGGCGGCGCCGCCACGGCCGTGGCCGACTCCGTGGGCCTGTCGGCGGCGGCCCTGGCGGGCGGTCTCGGCACGGGGCTGCTGGTGTACTTCATGGCGTGGCGCCGCGGGATCGACGGCTTCCGGCTCATCCTCATCGGCATCTCGGTGAACGCCGTGATGCAGGCGATCACGACATGGCTGCTGGTCACGGCCGACATCAGGGACGTGGCCCGGGCCCAGGCGTGGCTGGTGGGCTCGCTGGACAACCGGTCCTGGGGCGAGGTGCACGTCGCGCTGTGGTGCACGCTCGTCCTGCTGGTCGTCGTGGCCTCGGTCGCCTTCCAGTTCAAGCCGCTGCACTTCGGCGACGACGTCGCCGCCGGACTCGGCGTCCGGTACGGGACGGTGCGCGCGGTCCTGCTGCTGTGCGCGGTGCTGCTGGCCGGTGTGGCGGTGAGCGCGGCGGGACCGGTGCCGTTCGTCGCGCTGGTGGCTCCGCAGGTGGCGATGCGGCTGGCCCGGTGCCCGACCCAGCCGCTGGTGGCCTCCGGTCTGGTGGGGGCGCTGCTGCTGACCGGCTCCGACCTTCTCGCGCGCACCGCCCTGCCCGTCTCGCTGCCGGTCGGCGTGGTCACCGCCGCCATCGGCGGCCCCTTCCTGGTCTATCTGCTGGTGCGGGCGAACCGCAGATAGCTGGTACAAAGTAAGGCGAGCCTAATCGAGGGGGCCTTGTGGTCGTTCAGTCCATCACCGGGACCGAGACGGAAGTTGTCGGCGCCTCACGGCTGGCGGCCCGGGGCGTCACCGTCGGGTACGGGACCCGGTCCGTCATCGACGGCCTCGACGTGGCGATCCCGCCCGGGGTGATCACCACCATCATCGGACCGAACGGCTGCGGCAAGTCGACCCTGCTGCGCACCCTGTCCCGGCTGCTCAGGCCGACCGGCGGAACGGTCGTGCTGGACGGCGAGGACATCGCCGCGCTCCGGACCCGCGACGTGGCGAAGAAGCTCGGCCTGCTGCCCCAGGCACCGGTGGCCCCGGAGGGGCTGACGGTGTCCGACCTGGTCGCCCGCGGCCGCCACCCGCACCAGAGCTGGCTGCGGCAGTGGTCCTCGGACGACGCCGACGTCGTACGGCAGGCGCTGGCCATGACCGGCGTGTCCGACCTCGCGGACCGGCCCGTCGACTCGCTGTCCGGTGGCCAGCGCCAGCGGGTGTGGATCTCGATGACCCTCGCCCAGGGCACCGACCTGCTGCTGCTGGACGAGCCGACCACCTATCTGGATCTCGCGCACGCGGTCGACGTGCTCGACCTCGTCGACGACCTGCACGAATCCGGGCGCACCGTGGTCATGGTGCTGCACGACCTCAACCTGGCCGCGCGCTACAGCGACAACCTCGTCGTCATGCGGGAGGGCGCGATCCTGGCGCAGGGGCACCCGCGCGACGTCATCACCGCCGGCCTGCTGCACGAGGCGTTCGGGCTGCGCGCCAAGGTGATCGACGACCCGGTCGGGGACCGCCCGCTCATCGTGCCGATCGGGCGCACCCATGTCGAACTCGACCGATCCGCGCCCGAGTTGTTGAAGTGAGGGTAGGCTTACCTCACATTGGTTGGCGCGACAGCAAAGGGATGCCCGGGATGCTCCTCAGAACAACGCGTACGAAGCCCTGGCGACGACTCGCGGCGGCCCTGTCCGCCGCCGCGCTCGGCGTCGGACTCCTCGCGGGGTGCGGATCCGACTCGGACGACCCGGCGGACGAGGCGGGCGGCGGCACCCCGGCCGCGGCCGGCGCCTTCCCGGTCACCGTGGAGCACGCGTTCGGAACGACGAAGATCGACAAGGCGCCCGAGCGGGTCGTCTCCGTCGGCTACACCGACGACCAGACCGTCCTGGCCTTCGGCATCAAGCCCGTCGGCATGGTCGACCAGTACCCGAACCCGGCCGGCCAGAGCCCCGACATCAACACCCAGTGGCCCTGGGTGAAGGACAAGTGGGGCGACACCAAGCCCGAGGTCGTCATGAAGAACGGGGACACGGGCCCCAACTTCGAGAAGATCGCCGCGCTGCGCCCCGACCTGATCGTCGCGGTCTACTCCGAGATCGACCAGGCCGCCTACGACAAGCTCTCCAAGATCGCGCCCACGGTGGGCCGCACCAAGGGCGAGAAGGAGCCGTTCAGCGCTCCCTGGCAGGACAACGCGCTGCACATCGCCAAGGCGCTCGGCAAGGCCGAGGAGGGCGAGAAGATGGTGGCCGACATCCAGGGCAAGCTGGACGCGGCCAAGCAGGCGCACCCCGAATTCGCGGACAAGACCGCGGTCGTGCTGTCCTGGTACAAGGACTCGGTGGCACCGTTCACCTCCACCGACGTGCGCGGACGGCTCGTGACCGGCATCGGCTTCAAGTACGAGACCGAGATCGACAAGGTCGCCGGCGGCGACTTCTACACCACGCTCTCGCCCGAACGCGTCGACCTGGTCGACGTGGACCGTGTCTTCGTCATCAACGACAAGGCGGACCAGGACGCGTTGAAGAAGTTCGAGCTGTTCACCAACCTGGACGCCGTCAAGAACGGCAAGGTGTCGTACCTGCTGGACAGCGAGGGCCCGGCGGTCGGCGCGGCCATCTCCCAGGGCACCCTGCTGTCCATGCCGTACGCCGTCGACGAACTCGTCAAGTCGGCCGGGTAGGTGTGAGCGCCACCGACACCCGCGTCGCCACGGCCCCGGCCGTCCTGCGCACCGCGACCGGAGGCGAGTCCGGCCGGTGGGTCGCGGCACACTGCCGCGAGGTGCCGTGGCTGACGGCCGCCACGGTTCTCACCACGGTGGCCGGAGCGGCACTCCAGGTGCTCCCCGTACTGCTGCTCGGCCGGGTGGTCGACGCGGTGGCGGGAGGCGAGTCGCAGGACGTCCTGGTCACGATCGGGATTCTGATGGTCGCCGCGGCGCTGCTCGGCGCGGTGGCGACCGCGGTGTCGACCTGTCTGATCGGACGGCTCGGCGCCGACCTGCTCGCCCGGCTGCGGGAGGGCGCCGTGCGCGCCGTCCTGGCGATGCCCAGCGCGCGGGTCGAACAGGTGGGCCGCGGCGACGTGCTGTCCCGGGTCGGCGACGACGTCGCCGTGATCTCCAAGGGAATCCGCACCGCCGTCCCCACGGTGTTCTCGGCCGGAGTCCTCGTCGCCATCGCCACCGCCGGCATGTTCGGGCTCGACTGGCGGCTCGGTCTGGCGGGAGCCGGTGCGCTGCCCGCGTACGCGCTGGCCCTGCGCTGGTACCTGCCGAGGTCCGCCCCGCTGTACCGGAAGCAGCGGGTGGCCCAGGCCGACCGGGCGCAGGCCCTGATCAGCGGCCTGAACGGCATCGACACCGTCCGGGCCTACCGGCTCGAGGGCGCCTTCCGGGAGCGGGTCACCCGGGAGTCGTGGCGGGTGCGCGAGCTCGGCATCGAGGTGTTCCGGTTCTTCGGCCGGTTCGTCGGCCGGGAGAACCGCGCCGAGTTCATCGGGCTGACGCTCATCATCGTGGTGGGCTACGCGCTGCTGGAGGCGGACGCGGCCACCCTGGGCGAGGTGTCCGCGGCACCGCTGCTCTTCCACCGGCTGTTCACCCCCCTGGGCGCCATCATGTTCACCTTCGACGAGGCGCAGAAGTCGGGCGCGAGCCTGACCCGGCTGGTCGGCGTGCTGGGGGAGGACGCGGCGGACCGACTGGTCGGCGACGCGTCCGTCGGGACGGCGGCGGCCGGAGCGTACCCGGTGACCGTGCGGGGGCTGACCTTCACCTATCCGGGCGCCGACGAACCGGTCCTCAGGGACGTCGACCTGACGATCCCGGCAGGGGGCTCGCTCGCCCTCGTGGGGGCGACGGGCGCGGGCAAGTCGACGCTGGCCGCGCTGGTCGCGGGCATCGGCACCCCGCAGGCGGGGTCGGTGCGTGTCGGGCCGGCCGACCTGGCGGAGCTGGACGAGGCCGGGGCGCGGGCCCTGGTGAGCATCCTGACCCAGGAGACGCACGTGTTCTCCGGTCCGCTCGCCGACGACCTGCGACTGGCCGCGCCGGAGGCCACCGACGCCGAACTCCTGGACGCCCTGCGCACCGTCGGCGCCGGTCAGTGGGTGGACGCGCTGCCCGACGGGCTGGACACACCCGTCGGTGAGGGCGGCGAGCGCCTCGACGTGACCAAGGTCGCCCAGATCGCGCTGGCCCGGCTGGTGCTCGGCCGGGCGCCCGTGGTGGTCCTGGACGAGTCGACCGCCGAGGCGGGCAGCGAGGGCGCCGCAGAGCTGGAACGTGCCGTGCTCGCCGCGTGCGCGGGACGCACCACGCTGTTCGTGGCCCACCGCCTGACCCAGGCGATGGCGGCGGACCGGATCGCCGTCCTGGACGCCGGACGGGTCGTCGAGGAGGGCACGCACGCGGAGTTGGTGGCTCTGGGCGGCCGCTACGCACGGCTGTGGCGGGCCTGGCGGGAGGGCGGCCGGGCGGGGTGTTAGGCATGCCTAAGTTAGGTTAGCCTGCCTTCATTCCTTGGAAGGGGCGTTGAGTCTTCGATGATGGAACCGACCGCTTCTCTCGTACGGCTTTCTCCCGCGCAGCTGGCCGGCCTGCGCCGCCGCACCGGCGACTTCTCCGACCAGGTCATCACCGAGGCGTGCGCCGTCGCACTGGCGTACTGGGCCGAGGGGCGCGGCCCCGCCGGACTCGACCTCGCCCCGGGCACCCTGTTCACCGACGTGCTCGGCTGGGCCGACAGCGGCGGTACCGCGCCCACCGGTTGGGGCGCCGACGCGGGGACCGTCACCGTCCCGGGCGGCGTCGTGTCCCACGAGGCGCAGCTCACGCTCGACGACCTGGCCGACTTCCCGGACCGCCCGCTCGGCACCGTCGGCCCCTGTGGCCCGGCGGAGCGGCTGGAGCTCCTCGCCGGGTGGAACGACACCGACGCCGACCGGGCCCGTCCCGGCCTGGTGGAGATGTTCCGCGAACAGGCGCGCGCCAGGCCGGACGCCGTGGCCGTCGTCGACGAGCGCCGCACCCTGACCTACCGTCAGATGGAGAAGCTGTCGGCCCAGTTGGCCCACCAGTTGCTCGCACGAGGGCTCGCCGCCGAAGACGTCGTCGGCATCTCCCTGGAACGCTCCGCCGAGATGGTGATCGGACTGCTCGCCGTCCTCCGGGCGGGCGGCGCGTTCGTCCCGCTCGACCCGCACTGGCCCGCCGAGCGCCGGGCCGTCGTCATCGAGGACGCCGGGGTCGTCGTGCAGCTCGACGCCTCGGGCGAGCCCGCCCCGGGCGAACCGGAAGCCGTGGCCGTCGACCTCGACGACTGGCGGTTCGGCGACCGTCCCACCGAGGACACCGGAGTCACCGTCCCCGGCGACGCCCTGGCCTACGTCATCTTCACCTCGGGCTCGACCGGGCGCCCCAAGGGCGCCATGATCCGGCACGAGGCGATCAGCGAGCGCCTGCTCTGGCAGATCCACGAGATCCTGGGCTTCGGCCACGACGACGCGTCCCTGTTCAAGGCGCCGCTGTCCTTCGACATCTCCATCAACGAGATCTTCCTGCCCCTCGTCAGCGGCGGCAGACTCGTCGTCCTGCGGCCCGGCGGCGAACGCGACCCGCACCATCTGCTGAGCGTGATCGACGAACAGCGCGTCACCTTCACCTACCTGGTCTCGTCCATGCTGGACGTGCTGCTGGAGATGGCCGGCGACTCGGGGCGCCTCGACAGCCTCCGTCACGTCTGGTGCGGCGGCGAGGTGCTCACGCCCGAACTCTACGAGCGCTTCCGCACCCGGCTCGACATCCCCCTCTACCACGGCTACGGACCCGCCGAGACGACGATCGGCGTGTCGCACGTCGTCTACCGGGGCGCGGCGGAGCGTCTGTCGACGTCGATCGGCCGGGCCAACCCCAACACCCGGCTGTACGTCCTGGACGACGAACTGCGCCCCGTCCCGGTCGGCGTCGGCGGCGAACTGTACGCCGGGGGGCTGCTGCTGGGCCGCGGCTACGTGAACGCGCCCGGCCTGACCGCGTCCAGGTTCGTGGCGAACCCCTTCGCCGACGACGGCTCCAGGCTCTACCGGACCGGCGACCTCGCACGCTTCGCCCCCGACGGCTCGCTCGACTTCCTCGGCCGCGCGGACAACCAGGTCAAGATCCGGGGCATGCGCCTGGAGATCGAGGACGTCGAGGTCGGCCTCGCCGAACACCCCCGCGTGCGCCACACCTGCGTCGTCGCGAGGAAGAACACGGCGGGCGGCACCTACCTGGTGGGATACGTCATCCCGGCCGCCGGACACGAGGACCTGCGGGCGGACGAGGTCAAGGCCTGGGCCGGCGAGCACATGGTGGAGTACATGCTGCCCACCCACGTGGTCGTGATGACGGAGTTCCCGCTCACCGCGAACGGCAAGCTCGACCGGAACGCGCTGCCCGAGCCCGTGATCCCCGCGGGCTCGTCCGCCCCGCCCACCACCGACGAGGAGCGGACGGTGTGCGCGGCGGTCGCGGCGCTGCTCCAACTCGACCGGGTCGGCGTCGACCAGGACTTCTTCCAGCTCGGCGGCGACAGCATCCTGGCCATCTCGCTGCTCGGCAGGCTGCGCGACGCGGGACTCTACGTCACGGCCCGGCAGATCTTCACCCACAGCACGGTGGGAGCACTGGCGGCGGTGGCGAGCCGCGAGGACACCACCGTCGTGGACCACCGTGACGTGCCCACCGGAAGCGTCGTGGGGTCGCCCGTCGTGCAGTGGCTCGGCGAGACCACGGACGCCATCGACGGGTTCGTCCAGTCGGTCGTGCTCAACACCCCGGCGGACCTGACCGCCGACGCCCTCGACCTGATCCTCGCCGCCGTGGTCCGCCGGCACCCCATGCTGCGGGCCAGGCTGGTGCGCGGCGAGCGCTGGGGATTCGACATCCCGGAGGCGGAGGCGGAGGCGGAGGCGGAGGCGGAGGCCGTACCGGCCGTGGCGCTCTGGCGGGAGAGCGACCAGCCGCTCGACGCGTGCCTCGCCCTCGCCACCGGGGAACTGGACCCGGTGGGCGGCGCGATGCTGCGCGCCGTCTGGCGCCGCGAGGCCCGGCAACTGGCCCTCGTCGTCCACCACGTGGTGATCGACGGCGTGTCCTGGCGGGTGCTGATGGACGACCTGGCCACGGCGTGGCGGCAGTTCACCTCGGGCACGGCGGTGGAACTCCCGTCGGGCGGAACGTCGTTCCGGCGCTGGACCCAACTGCTGGAACGCGCGGCGTTCGACGCGGACAGCGCCTACTACCGCCGCGCCCTGCCGGGGCCCGACGAGCCGTTGGGCGGTCGCCCCCTGCGCGCGGACGACACCGTGGCCCGCGAGCGGATTCGGACCGTGTCGATCGGCGCCACGGCCACGGCCGCGCTCCTGGGCGACACACCCGCGAAGTTCCACACGGGGATCAACGACGTCCTGGTGACCGCGCTCGCCGTCGCCCTCGCCCGACGGCGCCACGATCTCGGCCAGACCCAGACCTTCGCGCACATTGAACTCGAGGGCCACGGCCGCGAGGCCGCGTTCGTCGCCCCCTCCGCCGGCTTCGAGCCGGAACTCTCCAGGACCGTGGGCTGGTTCACGACCCTCTTCCCGGTGACCGTCGACCCCGGCACCGCCCCGGACCCGACCGCACCCGCGTACCTGTCCGCCGCGCTGAAGGCGGTCAAGGAGGACCTCGCACGCGTACCGGACCACGGTGTCTCCTACGGCGCGCTGCGCCATCTGGCCCGGGTCGCCTTCGACGCACCCGCCCCCCAGGTGCTCTTCAACTATCTGGGCCGCTTCGACGCGGGCTCGTCGGACGATTGGCAACTCGCCAGTGTCAACGGACAGTTGGGCGAGAAGCGGGACCCGCGCATGCGACTGCCCCGGGCCCTGGAATTCAACGCGATCGCCGAACCCGACGCCACCGGCGCGTACACACTGGTCACCGCGATCTCCTGGCCGGACGGCATGTTCACCGACACGGACATCACCACCCTCGGCGCGTACTACGTCGAGGCGCTCACGGGGCTGGCCGCCCTGGAGAACGGCGGCCACTCGCCCAGCGACTTCCACCCACTGCCGCTCACCCAGGCGGACGTCGACGCCCTGGACGGCCCGGCGCTGCGGGACATCCTCCCGCTGACCCCGTTGCAGGAGGGCCTGTACTTCCACTCGGTCTACGACGGCGACGCCACCGGCAGCTACGTCGAGCAGCAACTGCTCACCCTGGAGGGCGAGGTGGACCCCGGCCGACTGGCCGCGGCGGCCACCCGCCTGCTGACCCTCCACCCGAACCTGGCCGCCCGCTTCGTGCCCCTGGCCGACGGCCGTGTGGTCTCCGTACTGGAGAGCGGACGCGAGGCGCCCTTCACCGTCCTGGACCGCCCCGGCATCACCGACGACGAGATCCGCGCCCACGCGGAGCACGACCGCCGCGCCGGATTCGACCTGGCCACCGGCCCGCCGATGCGCTACACCCTCATCCGCTCGGGAGCCCGCAGACACGTCCTGGTGCAGACGGTGCACCACATCGTCGCCGACGGCTGGTCCGTGCCGCCCATGCTGCGCACCCTGCTGGCCGAATACCGGGCACCGGGCTCCGGACACGCGCTCGGCGGCTTCCCCGAGCACGTGCGCCGGCTCGCCGCACGCGACGGCGCCGCGAGCGACCGGGTGTGGGACGAGCAACTGGCGGACCTCCCCGGCCCGTCGCTGATCGCCGAGGGGCACCCGCCCTCCGCGCACTTCGCCGACACCGCGACGACGGCGGACACCGACGTCGACGCGTCCGCCCGGGCGGCCGGTGTGCCGCTGAGCGTCGCCGTGCACGGCGCCTGGGCCCTCACCCTGGGCGGCATCCTGCACCGCGACGACGTGGTGTTCGGCTCCACGGTGTCCGGGCGCGACGCGGACGTGCCCGGCATCGGGGACATGGTGGGCCTGTTCATCAACACGATACCCCTGCGCGCCCGCTGGGCCGACACCACGACCGCGCGAGAACTCCTGACCGCCGTCAGGACGCACCAGGCCGCGGTGCTGCCGCACCAGCACGTCTCGCTGGCGCGCATCGCCCGCCGGGCCGGGGCCGGAGCGCTCTTCGACACCCTCGTGGTGTTCGACGTGGCGACCGACGTGGCCGGACTGCGGCGGCCCGGCGACCCCCTCGCCGTCACCGGCATCGTCAACGAGGGCGCCCCGCACTACCCGCTGACGCTGGTGGTCGAGCGCACACCGGACGGCCGCCCGCGCTTCAACCTGATCCATGACGCCGAGCTGCTGCGGGAACCCGAGGTCCGCGAGATCCTGCGCACCTTCACCCGGACCCTGACCCATCTGCTCACCCGGCCGGAGGCACCGGTCGGCGGCCTGGCGTCCGAGGGCACTGGGCGGGTCGAGCCGGTCTCGCCGGCCACCCTGGGCGAACTGTTCGACGCCGCGGCGCGCCGCGACCCGGCCGCCGCCGCCGTCACCCAGTGCGCCCTCGACGGCGCCACCCGCTCCCTGACCTACGGTGAACTGTCCCTGGCCAAGGATGAGTTGGTCGCCGTCCTGCGGGCGGCCGGGGTCGGTCCCGGCAAGCGGGTCGCCGTCGCCGTGCCGCGCTCCGTCGAGCAGGTCGTCGCCCTGGTCGCCGTCGTCGGCGCGGGCGGCGCCTACCTACCACTGGACCTGGCGTACCCCGACGAGCGACTGGAGTACGTCCTCGCCGACTCCGCCCCGCAGGTCGTCCTCGTGACCCCGGAGCAGCGCGACCGGTTCGCGCGGCTGCTGGACCGCGCGAACGTGCCGGCCCGCCTGCTCGTATTGGGGGAGGAGCCCCCGCCCACCGCCGCGGAGCCCGGACCCGCGGCCCGCTGGCACGACCCCGCGTACGTGATCTACACCTCCGGATCGACCGGCCGGCCCAAGGGCGTCGTCGTCCCCCACTCCAGCGTGGTGACGCTGCTCGCCAACACCCGGCCCGTCATGGACTTCGGCCCGGACGACGTGTGGGTCCATTTCCACTCCTTCTCCTTCGACTTCGCCGTCTGGGAGCTGTGGGGCGCTCTCACGCACGGCGGTGAGCTGCTGGTGCCGGACTACGGTCTGACCCGTTCCCCGGTCGACTTCCACCGCCTGGTCCGCGAGCGCGGGGTCACGGTGCTCAACCAGACCCCGTCGGCCTTCCACCGGTTCGCCGAGGCCGACCGGCACGCGGGCGAGCCGCTGCCCGCACTGCGCAGGATCATCTTCGGCGGCGAGGGACTGGACCTCGCACGGCTGCGCGACTGGGTGGCACGGCACGGCACCGAGTCGCCGGAACTGGTCAACATGTACGGCATCACCGAGACCACCGTCCACGTCACCCACCGCGTGCTGACCGCCGCCGACTTCGCCCCCGGCGACCGTGCCGCCAGCCCGATCGGCGGCCCGGTACCCGGCCTCGTCACCCACCTGCTCGACGACCGGCTCCGCCCGGTGCCGCCGGGCCGGGTGGGCGCCATCTACGTCGCCGGCGACCAGGTGTCGCTCGGCTACCTCGGCAGGCCCGGGCTCACCGCCGGCCGGTTCGTGGCGAACCCGTTCACGGCCGACGGATCCCGGATGTACCACACCGGCGACCTCGCCCGCCGCACCCTCGACGGGCAGCTGGAGTTCGCCGGCCGCGCCGACGACCAGGTGCAGCTCAAGGGCTTCCGCATCGAACCGGGCGAGGTGGAGTCCGCGATCCGCGACCTCGACGGCGTGGTGGACGCCGCCGTCACCGTGGCGGACACCGACGACCATCTGGTCGCGCACGTCGTGGGCCGGGTGCCCGCGGACCTCACCGGACTCCTGTCGGCGAAGCTGCCCGCGCACATGGTGCCCGGCCGGGTGCTGCCCGTGGACGCCCTGCCGCTGACGGTCAACGGCAAGCTCGACCGCAGGGCACTGGCCGAGCGCGCGACACGCACGCCGAGCGCGGAGCCCGCACCGCACGGCGGGAACGACTCCGTACTCGCCACACTCGTCGGCCTCTTCGCCGAGACGCTGCCCGGCTCCGCACCGGACGCCGACACCGACTTCTTCGCTGCCGGAGGCGACAGCATCGTCGCCATCACCGTGATCAACCGGGCCAGGGCGGCCGGCCTGCCCGTCGCACCCCGCGACGTGTTCCTGCTCCGGACACCCCGCGCGCTCGCGGAGCACCTGGCGACGCGCACACCGCCGCCCGAGGCTTCCTCCGCGCCCACCGGCCACCAGGACGGCCCGCTGCCACCGACACCGATCATGCTGCGCCAACGCGAACTGGGCGGATCACTCGCCCGGTTCGCCCAGGCCAGGACAGTGTCCGCACCCGAAGGAACCGGTTTCGCCGACGCGGAACGCGCCGCGCGCGCCGTCGTCGCCGCCCACCCGGCCCTGCGGCTGCGGCTCCGCGTCGAGCACGGGGTGTGGTCGCTGAGCACGGAACCCGCCCGCGAGGTCGCGGTGACCCGCGGGTCCGGAACCGACGTGGCGCAGACGGCCGACGAGGCGGCCGGGCGGCTCGATCCGGAGAACGGCGACATCGTCGCGTTCACCTGGCTGGAGACCAGCCGCACCCTGGTGGTCGCCGTACACCACCTCGCCGTCGACGCCGTGTCCTGGCTGATCCTGCTGGACGACCTGGCCGCCGCGATGCGCGGGGCGGTCCCGGCACCGCCGACCACGCCCTACGCCGAGTACGCACGGGCGCTCACGCACCGGGCCGCACAGCAGACCGACGGCCTGGACCACTGGATCAGCACGCTCGGCGCCCCCGCACCGCTGCCCGCCGCCGGGAAGCGGCGCGAGACGACAGTCGTCCTCGCCCCCGACGTGAGCGACCGCGTGACCCGCACCGCACCCGCCGCACTGGGCCTCGGCCTCACCGAGCTGCTGTGCGGCGCGCTGCGCACCGCGCTGACCCGCGTCCAGCGGACGCCCACCGATCTCGCGATCGACCTGGAACGGCACGGCCGGGTCCCGGCTCTCGACCACCACGACTACACCCGCACCGTCGGCTGGTTCACCGCCATCGCGCCCGTACGGCTCACCGCGCACACCGACCCCGTCGCCGCGGCGCGCGAGGTCACCGCACGCCGGCCGGACGAGCACGCGCACGTGGCCTACGGCGGCCTCAGGTACCTCAACCCGCAGACCGCGCCGCTGCTCGGCACCGCCCGGCCGCAAGCGCTGTTCAACTACCTGGGCCGCGGTGCCGAGTCGGACGCACCGCGTCTCACCGGCGCCGACGCGGGCAGCCCGTACGCCGTCGAGGTGAACGCCTGGACCGACGCGGCCACCGGCGGCCTGCACGCGGCCTTCACCCTCGCCGAGGGCGTCCCGGACGAGATCACCGAGCACTGGCACCGCGCACTGGAACGGATCGCCGATGCCGCCGCGACGGCCGAGCGCACGGCACCCGTCACTCCCCTCCAACGGGGCCTGTACTTCCAGGCCCAGCTCACGGGCCCGGCCGGACACTACGTCGCCCAGAGCTACTTCACCTTCGAACGGCGCCTGGACCCGGACGCGTTGTCCCGGGCGGCGGCCTGTGTGCTCGCCCGGCACCCGGCCGCCGGCGCGGGCTTCACCACGGACGAGGACGGCAACCCCGTCCAAGTCCTCGCCGCGGGCCGCCGCATCGACGTCCACACGGTCGAGGCGGCGACGGACGCCGAGGTCGACGCCCTGCGCCTCGGGGACCGGGAACGCGGATTCGACCCCGCCGAGCCGCCGCTGATCCGCCTGACCGTGGTGCGCCTGCCCGACGACCGCGACGGCCTGCTGCTCAGCTACCACCTGCTGCTGTGGGACGGTTGGTCGCGCGAGATCGTGCTGCGCGACCTGTTCGACGCCTACCGTGCCGTCCTGGCGGGCGAGCCCCTCGACCCCGGGCCCGCCGCGCCGGGCTTCGAGGACCACGCCCGGGCCCTGGCCGCCAGGGACCCGGCCCCCTCGGAACGCTTCTGGGCACGGCACCTGGCCGGCCTGTCCGGCCCCACCCTGCTCGCCGGACCGGCGCCCGCCCTCCCCGACGACCTGCCGCGCGCACTCGCGCACACGCTGACCGCCGAACGGTCGGACGCGCTGAGGGCGGCCGCCAGGACGTACGGCGTCACGCTGAACTCGGTGCTGACGGGCGCCTTCGGCCTCCTCCTGGGCGCCCGCACCGGCCGTGCGGACGCCGTCTTCGGCGTGACCGTCTCCGGCCGCGAGGGCGAAGGGCTGGCCGACATCGTCGGCGTACTGCTCAACACCGTGCCCATGTGGACCCGGGCCCGGCCGCACGACACCGTCCGCGCCTACCTCACGGCCGTGCAGGAGGCCAGGGTCGACGCCATGGAGCACGAACACCTCGGGCTCGGCGAGATCCAGCGGGCCAGCGGCCACGACACACTGTTCGACAACCTGTTCGTCCTCCAGAACTTCCTGGACCTGGACGCCTTCGCCGAGATGAACGCCCGGCACGGCATCACCTCGGTGCGGGCCGACGACTCCACCCACTATCCCTTCACCTGGGTGGTCACCCCCGGCGACCGGCTCACCGTCAAACTGGAGTACCGCGACCACGACACCGCCCACGCCCGGGCCCTCCTCGACGACTACCTCCGGGTGCTCGACGACCTGGCCGGACGCAGCGGGGCCGCCGAGTCCCGCGCGCCGATCGGCGCCCTGCCCGGCCTGGCCCCCGCCCCCGAGCCCGCGCCGCGCACCGGGATCGGCACGGACACCGTCGTGGACCGCTTCGACCGGGCGGCCGACCGGGAACCGGACCGGACGGCGCTGGTCGCCCACGGCTCCACCATGACCTTCGCGCACCTGCGGGACCGCAGCCGGGCCGTGGCGGGTGTGCTGGCCCGGCGCGGCATCGGCCCCGGGGCGACGGTGGGCCTCGCCCTCCCGCGCTCCCTGGACTCGATCGTGGCGCTCTTCGCCGTACTGCGCACCGGCGCCGCCTATGTGCCGCTGGAACTGGACCACCCCGACGAGCGGATCGCCGCCATCGTCGCGGACGCCCGCCCCGACGCCGTACTCACGGTGAGCGCCGTGACGCCCCGGCTCACCGGCGGCCCGGACCTGATCGAGCTGGACCGGCCGCTGCCGGACGCCGAGTCGTGCGTGACCTTCGCGCCGGACGACCCCGACCGGCTGCGGCACCCCGCGTACACGATCTACACCTCCGGCTCGACCGGCCGGCCCAAGGGCGTGGTGACCGAGTACGCCGGACTCACCAACATGCTCGTCAACCACCGGCGCCGGATCTTCGAACCGGTCCTGGCGCGGCACGGTCACCGCACCTTCCGCGTCGCCCACACCGTGTCCTTCGCCTTCGACATGTCGTGGGAGGAGCTGCTGTGGCTCGCCGACGGCCACGAAGTGCACGTCTGCGACGAGGAGTTGCGCCGCGACGCACCCCGGCTGGTCGCGTACTGCCTGGAGCACGGGATCGACGTCGTCAACGTCACCCCGACCTACGCGCAGCAACTGCTCGCCGAGGGCCTGCTCGACGACCCGGCCCGCCGGCCCGCGCTGGTGCTGCTGGGCGGCGAGGCGGTCACCCCCGCACTGTGGAAGCGGCTGGCCGCGACCGAGGGCACCGTCGGCTACAACCTGTACGGCCCCACCGAATACACCATCAACACCCTTGGGGTCGGCACCTTCGAGTGCCCGGACCCGGTGGTGGGCGTCGCGATCGACAACACCGACGTGTACGTGCTGGACCCGTGGCTGCGGCCGCTGCCCGACGGCGTGCCCGGCGAGCTGTACGTCGCGGGGGTCGGCATCGCGCGCGGCTATCTCGGGCAGCCCGCCCAGACCGCGCACCGCTTCGTCGCCTGCCCGTTCGGCGCACCCGGCGAGCGCATGTACCGCACCGGTGACCTGGTGGTGCGACGCCCCGACGGCAACCTGATGTACCTCGGCCGCACCGACCAGCAGGTCAAGATCCGCGGCCACCGGGTCGAACCCGGCGAGGTCGAGGCCGCGTTCGCCGCCCACCCCGCGGTGCGGTTCGTGGCCGCCGTCGCCCAGCCCGACCCGCAGGTCGACGGCGCCCACCGGCTGGCCGCCTACCTCGTGCTGGACGGTGCCGATCTGGCCGAGGTCGCCGCCCAGGTGGGCGCCTCGCTGCCGGACTTCCTGCGTCCCACCCACTACGCCCAGGTCGACCGCATCCCGCTGACCGTGAACGGGAAGGCCGACACCAAGGCGCTCCCGGAGGCCAGGCCGCTGGGCGCGCTGACCACGGCGGGGGAGCGCGCGCCGCGGACGGAGACCGAGACGACGGTGTGCGCACTCTTCGCCGAGGCCCTGGACCTGGACGACGACGAGGTGAGCGCCGTGAGCGACTTCGTGGCCCTCGGCGGCCACTCCATGCTGGCGGTGCGGCTGACCGGGCTGCTCCGCCGGGAGTACGGTCCAGTGATCACCATCCGAGATCTGTTCACCCTGCGAACCCCGGAAGCGATTGCCCGCCACCTCGATGACCACTCCTGACACACAGCGGCCCCGCGCGGGGTCCCACATCCTCCGCACCGCCCTGCGGCGCAACGTCGGCGCGATGGCGTGGGGCACCCTCCTCATGGGTCTCTACCAGGCCGGTGAGACCGCCTTCCCCATCGCGCTCGGCCTGATCGTCGAGCACACCATGCGGGACCGGAGCCCGCAGGCGCTCGGCGTCTCCGTCGCCGCCCTGGCCGTGATCATCACGACGGTGTCCCTGTCCTGGCGGTTCGGGATGCGGATCCTGCAGAAGGCCAACACCACGGAGGCGCACCACTGGCGGGTCCGGGTCGCGGGCCGCGGACTCCAGCCGGTGGCCAGGGACGTCGACCTCAAGTCCGGCGAGGTGCTGACCATCGCCACCGAGGACGCCGACCAGACCGCCGACATCATCGAGGTGGTGCCGCTGCTGATCAGCTCGCTGGTGGCGGTGGTGATCGCGGCGGTGGCGCTGGGGCTGGCCGACGTCCGGCTCGGACTGCTGGTCATCGTGGGCACCGTCGCGATCCTGTCCGTCCTGAGCGTGATGTCCAGGCGCATCGGCTCCAGCACCCGCGAGCAGCAGGCCCGGGTGGCCCGGGCCGGCGCCAAGGTCGCCGACCTCATCATCGGCCTGCGCCCGCTGCACGGCTTCGGCGGCAACCACGCGGCGTTCCGCTCCTACCGCGAGATCAGCACGGAGGCGAAGCGCCAGTCCGTCACCGTCGCCCGGGTGAGCGGCGTCTACGCGGGCACGGCGCTCGCCCTCAACGCGGTGCTCGCCGCCGCGGTCACCCTCACGGCGGGCTGGCTGGCCTTCCGGGGCCGGATCGGCATCGGCGAGCTGGTCATGGCCGTGGGCCTCGCGCAGTTCATCATGGAACCGCTGAAGCTGTTCTCGGAGATGCCCAAGTACGTGATGATCGCGCGTGCCTCGGCCGAACGGATGGCGCTCGTCCTCGCCGCGCCGCCGGTGACGACACCGGGGACGGGGCGACCGGCCGCGGGCGGGGACCTGGAGGTCGACGGCGTGCGGCACGGGGCACTGCGCAAGGTGCGGTTCCGGGTCCGCGCCGGCGAGTTCGTGGCCGTCGCGGCGTACCAGCCGCTCGCGGCGGCCGATCTCGCCGCGGTCCTGGCCCTGAACGTCCCGCCCGACACCTACGAGGGGACGGTCCGGGTCGGCGGACGTGACCTCGCGGAACTGGCGGTCGAGGAGGTCCGCGAGCACCTGCTGGTCAACCCCTACGACGGCGAGATCTTCGCGGGCACCCTCCGTTCCAACATCGACCCCTCGGGCACCAGCCGGACCGTCCCCGAAGCCGTCGAGGCCTCGATGCTGACCGACGTCGTCGCCCTGCACCGCGAGGGACTCGACTACGCCGTCCGCGACCGCGGCGCCAACCTCTCCGGCGGGCAGCGCCAACGGCTGTCCCTGGCCCGCGCCCTGGCCGCCGACAGCGAGGTCCTGGTGCTGCGCGACCCGACGACGGCCGTGGACGCGGTCACCGAACAGCTCATCGCGCGGGGCGTCGCCAAGCTGCGCCGGGACCGCACCACCCTGGTGATCACCAGCAGCCCCGCCCTGCTGGACGCCGCCGACCGCGTCCTCGTCCTGGACGAGGGCGTCATCACCGCCGAGGACACGCACCGCAACCTCCTCGCCACCGACGAGGCGTACTGCGTGGCGGTGACGCGGTGACGCGGTGACCGGGCCGACCGGGACCGGGCGGGACCGGGATCGGGCGGACCGGGATCGGGCGGACCGGGATCGGGCGGACCGGGATCGGGCGGACCGGGATCGGGCGGACCGGGGCCCGCCGGCCCGGTCGCGGCCCCCCTACGCGAGGGCCCAGGCCACGTCCCGCAGCAACGCGTGCCGCCAGCCCGCGCGGTCGTGGCCCGAGGCCGACCTGGAGACCCGCACGGTCGCACCGGCCTGTTCCGTCAGGGACTCGACGAGGGCGCAGTGGGGGAGCATCCGCCGCTCGTGTTCCCCCACGTCGAACGCGATCCGCAGCCCGGACAGGTCGGGACGCGCACGCAGCCGCGCCGCGATCGCGCCGCCGACCGGGCCGCCCAGCGGGTCCGGCAGATCCGCGGCGCCGGGCGTCCACCACAGCGACGCCGACTGACAGGCGACACGCGACACCAGCTCCGGGAACTCCAGCGCCGCGTACAGCGCGCTCAGACCCCCGAGGCTCTGCCCCGCGACCACCGTCCGGCCCGGGTCGGCCCGCACGCCGCTCCCGGCCACCAGGGGAAGCAACTCGTCCCGCACCGTCTCCCACAGCGCGGGCCGGCACCCGAACTCGGCGCCGCGGTCCCCGGCCGGGAGGAAGACCAGGGTGACCGGAGGCATCTCGCCGCTCGCGACGGCCGAGTCGAAGGCGGACGTCGCCGGGTGCAGGTACAGCCAGTCGTCCCCGTCGAGCAGCAGGACCACCGGCCCGCCCCCGCCCACCGGATGGACCCGCACGGTGCGCCGCCCGCCGAGCCGCTCGCTGGTCCAGCGCAGCCGGACGCGGGGCAGGGGCAGGACGTCGCCGGCGCCGACCAGGGGCCAGTGCGGCTGGGCCGGGGCGTCCGGGGTCGCGGCGACGGAGCGCTCGCCGCCCGCGCCCGCGGGGTTGTACGGGTCGGCGTACGCCTCCTCGCCCACGACGAACCGGTACGTCACCCGCAGCCGCGGCGGCATGCGCACCTCGGCGTACCAGCAGTCCGTGTCGCGCCAGCGCCGCAGGGGCACCGGCGCCGACCAGCTCTCGAAGACGATGCTCGCCGCCCGGGGTCCGCGCCGCAGGAACAGGGTCGTCCACCCGTCGCCGTCGGGTATCGACCGCGGTGTCGTCAGACCGTCCCAGAAGGCGTCGGTGCCGGGCACGGCGGTCAGCCCGAACGGGGCGAAGGCGTCCTCCGCCCCCGCCCACCTCATGAACGTCCCCTTGTGGAGCGGAAATCCGGAAGACTAAGCTCATCGCTCATTAGGCGAGCCTAACCTAATCCACTGGGAGGTACCGGGTATGAGCACCAACCCCTTCGACGACGCCGACGGCCGCTTTCTGGTCCTGGTGAACGACGAGGGCCAGCACTCGCTCTGGCCGGCCTTCGCGGCGGTGCCGGGCGGATGGACGACCGTGTTCGAGGAGAACACCCGGGACGCCTGCCTGGCCTACGTCGAGGCCAACTGGACCGACCTGCGCCCACGTTCCCTCGCCCGGACCGCGGACGCCTGAGGCCGAGCCCCATCACGCGTCGCCCGTGAACTCCCAACTGCCGTGGCCGGCCCGGAGGATGTCGAAGCCGGGCACCGACCGCACGAACTCCGCCCCGCGAGGGACGGTCGCGCGTCCGCCCTCGGACACCGGCACGTGGACCTCCGCCCGCGACCCGACGGGCACGCGGACCGTCAGCCGCAGCCTCCCGTCGACGGCGGACCACGCCACGGCCGCCTCCCCGCGCACGGTGCGGATCGAGGTGCGCGCCCACTCCACCCCCGTACGGGCGTCGGGGCGCACGGTGAGGGTGCGCCACCCCGCGTCGCCCGGCCTGAGCCCGGCCACGTTCTCGTACAGCCACTGGGCCACGGTGCCCTGGAAGTAGTGGTCGCGCGAGCGGGAGTCCAGCGGCCACATCTCCCACATGGTGTCGGCACCGTTGTCGTGCCAGTAGCCCCAACCGGGGTACGTGCGTCGGGTGGCCACGGCATGGGCGACGTCCGGGCGGCCGTGGGCGCACAGGACCCGCAGCAGCACGCTCGTGCCCAGGGCGCCGGTGTTGAGGTGGTTGCCGCGCTCCTCGATGTCGGCGACCAGGCTCTCCAGCACCGTGGCCCGCGCTCCTGGCGGCACCAGCCCGAACGCCAGCGGTATCGCGTTGGACGTCTGCCGGTAGTCCGGGTCCTTGGCCGTGCGGTAGTGCCCGTCCGGTCCGAGGAACGCCTCGTTGAACGCCTTCCGCAGTTCCTCGGCGGCGGCCCGGTAGCGGCCGGGGACATCGTTGTCGCCGGGCAGCCCGGTCAGCGCCTCGCCCAGCTCCGCCGTGTGCAGCAGCGCCCGGTACAGGTACGCCGTCGCGGTCAGCCGGGTGTCCTCGGGCGGGTTGCCGCCGTAGCCGGGTGCCAGGTAGTCACCGAGAGCGGTGACGGCCAGGCCGTCCCGCAGTCGGCCGAGTTCCCAGTCCAGATAGCGGGTGAGGGTCTCCCAGTGCTCCCGGGCCGCACGCTCGTCCCCGTACACCCGGTACAACTCGCGCACCACGAAGGGATACACGGTCGTCCACTCGGGCGAGGGCCCGAGGTCGCCGTAGCCCCAGCCGCCGCTGGGCACGATCACGGGGAGCTGTCCGTCGTCGTTCTGGCTGTCGGCGAGGTCGCCGAGCCACTTGGACAGGAAGCGCTGCATCCCGAAGGCGTACGTCATGACCGGCGTGCCCAGCTGGGCGTCGCCCGTCCAGCCGTTCTTCTCGTACATCGGCGTATCGGTGGGGATGCCGTGCAGGTTGTTCAGGACGGTGCGCCGCATGGCCCGGTCGAGCCACTCGTAGAACGGCTCCGAGCAGGAGAACGAGCTGACCTCGTCCACGCGGGAGTGCACCAGCCGTCCCAGTACGTCCTCCGGGGCGGGCCGCGCGGGCAGGCCGTGGACCTCGACGTACCGGAAGCCCTTGTACGAGAAGCTGGGCTCCCACACCTCCTCGTCCCGGCCGGCGCACACGTACTCGTCGGTCTGGAAGCGGCCCGGCACGTGCCCGGTCTCGGCGTGCACACTGCCGTCGTCCTCGAGCTTCTCGCCGTGGACGAGGCGGACCACCGTGCCCTCGGCGGCCCCGCGCACGGTCAGCCGGGTCCAGCCGGCCATGGTGCGGCCCATGTCCACGACGTACACGCCGTCGCGCAGTTCCCCGACGGCCTTCGGGCGGACGGTGTCGACGATCCCGATCGGGTCGTGCGGCTGCGCGCGGAGCGTGCCGCCCGGCGCCTCGCGCACTCCGGCCGACCGCCACCCCGAGTCGTCGAACCCGGCCCGGGACCAGCCCTCGGGTGCCCGCCGGGCGTCGTAGGTCTCCCCTGCGTACAGGGAGTTGGACAGGGTGGGACCCTCGGTGATGCGCCAGTCGCCGTCCGTGGCGACGGTGGTGCGGGTCCCGTCCGGGTGGTCGATCTCCAACTGCGCGAGCAGCCGGGGCTCGCCGTGCCACGGCGCGCGGTGCCAGTTCCAGACGTTGGGCGTCGTCATGCCGTAGAAGCCGCGCCCGACGGCGACCCCGATGGCGTTCTCGCCGCTCCGCAGCAACTCCGTCACGTCGTGGACGGCGTACAGCACCGTCTCGTCGTAGTCGGTGAATCCGGGGTCGAGAACCTGGTCGCCGACGCGCCGACCGTTGATCTCCGCCTCGTAGTAGGCGAGCCCGCTGATGTGCAGGCGTGCGCGTGCGACGCGGCCGTGGACGGTGAAGGAGCGGCGCAGCAGCGGGGCCGGCGCCTCGGGGCCGATGACGGTGACGTTGCCGCCCCAGGGCCCCTGGCCGTAGGGGGCCAGTACGGCGGCCGGTTCCCAGTCGCCGTCGTCGAACCGAGGCCCTTCCCAGCCCTCTTGCGCCGTGCCGCTGGTCCGCCAGCCGTCGCCGGTGCGCAGTTCACGGGTGCGTCCGTCCTCCGTCTCGACCAGGAGGCGGGCGAGGAAACCGCCGGGGTTCACACTGGCCCCGGGCCGGTTGGTGGCGAGGGCGGCGACGAGGATCGCGCCGTCGGCGGAGCGTGCCTGCTCGGTCACGTCAGCGGTGCGGCCGGTGCGCCAGCCGTCGGTCTGCAACGGTGCGTGGAGCACCTGTTGCCCGCCGACGTAGAGGGTGAAGTCGTCGTCGGCCGTGGCACTCACCACCGCACGCTTCACCACGGAGCCCGCGGGCAGGGTGAGCGTGGCGCGGAACCGGCGTTCGCCCTCCGGGGCGTCCGAGGCGGTCGCGCCGGGGGACCAGATCCAGGATGCGCCGTCCAGGGACGGCGGCGCGGGCGGTTCCCCGGCGCCGATCCAGCGTGCCCGCCAGCCGTCGGCCGGCAGCGAGGTCTCCCACCAGCGGGTCTCGCTCCAGCGGGAACGGCGTCCGGCGGCGTCCCAGACCCGGACCTGCCAGTGGTAGCGGGTGCGGGGGAGCAGCGCGGGCCCGCCGTAGGGGATGCCGACGCTGCGGTCGGAGGCGACCTTGCCGGAGTCCCACACCGTGCGGGTGCGCGGGCCCCGGCCACCGGAGTCCCGGGTGACCCGGACGTGGTAGGCGGTCTGCCGGGCACCGTGCCCGGGGGCGGCCAGCTCCCAGGAGAGCCGCGGGCGTTCGACGTCCGTGCCGAGCAGGTTCTCCGTGTACTCGACGCCGGTCCGCACGACGCGCAGACCGGTCCCGGTCGTCCCCGTCTTCGCCGGGCCGTCTCCCGTTCCGGAGCCGGCCGCCGCGACCGCGCCGCGGCCGGTCAGCGCCGTGACGCCCGCGACACCCGCGGTCGTCACGGTGCCGCGGAGGAAGACTCTCCGGTTCCACCCCTCGGTTCCGTTCCCGGTGGACTCCCCGGTCGATCCCTCGGTCGATCCCTCGGTTGTTTCCTCGCTCATGTGGGTCCGCCTTTGCGCTTGAAACGTTTCAACCGCTCGCTTCACGATCCTATGCACCCGCTGTGGACCGCATCAAGGGATGTGACGACGGTTGCCGAGCGCTCAGTCCTCCGCGTCGAGCCGGGCCAGCCGTGCCGTCACGTCGTCCGCGAGACGGGTGAGCAGACGCGTGAGGTCCTCGCGGTCCTGCGGCGGCCAGTCGGCGAGCGCCTCGGCGAACCAGCCGAGCAGGGACGTCATGTACCGGTTGGCGGCGTCCAGCCCGTCCCCGGTCGGTTCGATGAGGCTCGCGCGGCGGTCGTGGGGATCGGCGACCCGGCGTACCAGACCGCGCTTCTCCAGCGCCTGCACCTGGCGGGTGACGTGCGGGCCCACTACCTGCATCCGGTCGGCGATCTCGCCGATCCGCAGCGGCTGGTCGGCCGTGCGCAGGGTCACCAGCACGCCCATGGCGGGGCGGTCCAGGGCGAGTCCGGCCGCCTCGGCGGCGCGTTCCGTGAGCCGCCCCTTGTTGAACGCGGCACTGAGCTGGGTGAGTCGGGGCAGCACGGTGAGCAGGTCGTCGTGCGGATCGTCCGGTCCGGCGGGTTCGGCGGCTTCGGGGGTCATGAGGTCTCCATTTGCATACCTGACTTAGGTATCTATATCGTGGGGGGTGGCCGGTGTCCGGGAGGGCGCCGTATGGCCGCCATAAAGATACCTAAGGTACGTATGTATGTCGCTCGCGCGACACGTGCCTCCGTCTTCCCGGGTTTCGTCCCGGTGGAAGGGTGAGAAGCCATGGTCCACACATCCCGTCCCGCTCGCCGCGTACTGATCTCCGGGGCAAGTATCGCGGGCCCCGCGCTCGCGCACTGGCTCGACCGGTACGGCTTCGAGGTGACCGTCGTCGAGAAGGCGGCCGCCGTCCGCGGGGGCGGCTACGCGATCGACGTGCGCGGCACGGCCCGCGAGGCCGTCGACCGCATGGGTCTGCTGCCGGCGCTGACCGAGGCGCACGTCGACAGTCAGCGGATCACCTTCGTGGACGCGGCGGGGGAGACGGTCGGCTCGCTCCAGCCCGAGCAGCTGACCGGGGGAGAGGCGGGGGTCGACCTCGAGGTCCGGCGCGGCGACCTGGCCGACGCGCTCTACGCCCCGCTGCGGGATCGGGTCGAGTTCCTCTTCGAGGACTCGATCGCCACCCTCGACGACACCGGCGACGCCGTGCACGTCGTCTTCGACAGCGGCCTGCGCCGCACCTTCGACCTCGTGGTCGGCGCGGACGGACTGCACTCGAACACGCGCAGGCTGGTCTTCGGGCCCGAGGAGCCGTTCCACCGCTACCTCGGACACGTCTTCGCGGGCTTCACGCTGCCGAACGAGTTCGGACTCGCACACGAGGCCGTCATCTGGAACGAACCGGGGCGCAGCGCCGTCCTCTACGCCCACGAGCCCGCCGGCCGGCTGCACGGCTTCCTCACCTTCACCCGCGAAGCCCCGCCCTTCGACGCCTTCCGTGACCCCCGCGCCCAGCGGGACCTGGTGGCGGCGCGCTTCCCCGAGCGGGTCTGGCACCTGCCGCGGCTGGTCGAGGGCATGCGCGAGGCCGACGACCTCTTCTTCGACATCGTGAGCCAGATCCACCTGCGCACCTGGTCCCACGGGCGTGTCGTCCTCGCCGGCGACGCCGCGCACGCCACGTCGTTCATCTCCGGCCAGGGGTCGAGCGTCGCGCTCGTCGGTGCGTACGTCCTGGCCGGCGAACTGGCCGCGCACGCGGACCACACGGAGGCCTTCGCCGCCTACGAGCGCAGGATGCGTCCCTTCGCCGAGCGCAACCAGGCGCTGGCCACCAGCGGCGGCTCGGCGGTCACCCCGGCGACACGGCAGGAGTTGGAAGCGCGCAACGCCCTGCTGCGCGATCCGGAGGCGGCGGCGCGGGCCATGGTGACCACGAGCGCCCGGGAAGGGCGCGCCGCCCACTCCTCCCTGGAACTGCCCGACTACCGGCCGTCCGCCTGAGGGGGACGCGGACCCGCCTGTGACCGCCAGCCGTGCAGGAGCAGGTCGAACACCGTCTCCACGGTCGCCCGGGGATCGTGCCGTCCCGTGGTCAGGGCGGGGATCTCCAGGACGAACCGGGCCAGCGCCGCGCACGCCGAATCGTCCGGCTCCCGGTCGAGTTCCTCCGCGATCACGGTGCTCAGAGTGTCGGCGTGTCGCATCCACATGCGCTCCGAGTACTCGCGGAGCGCCGGCGTGTCGCTGACCAGGGCGGTGAAGCGCGCCCGGCGCGGATCGGTCACGATCGGCACCCAGGACTCCAGGGCGTGTGCCCGGAGTGCCTCGACCACGCCCTGGCCGTCGGGCCGTTCCCGCACGGCGGCGGCCAGCGCGGCGTCGACTTCCTGCTCGCGGTCGAAGACCAGCGACTCCTTGCTCGGAAAGTGCGCGAAGAGGGTCGTCGTCGAGACATCGGCCCGCTCGGCGACGTCGCGGACGCTGACCCGGTCGAAACCGTGCTCCAGGAACAGCTGCAGGGCGGCGTCGGCGATGGCCTGCCTGGTCGCCGCCTTCTTGCGCTCGCGGCGGCCTGGGGTCGGTGAGTCGGGCATGGCGCCACTCTAACGCACGACTGGAACGACACAGGAACTGAACCCGAACCGTAAGTGCTGTGACTAAAAAACTGGAACAGTTGCAGTTTCTCACTCGTTTCTGCTTTGGTGGTTTCCACGGGGGACCCGCCAACGGAAGGAAGCCACCATGAACTCTCCGACACCCGCCGCCGCGCGGATCAGCATCATCGGTGCGGGCCCGGGAGGGCTCACCTGCGCACGTGTGCTGCGCCGGCACGGCATCGCGGTGACGGTGTACGACCGCGATCCGGACGCCGCCTCCCGCGACCAGGGAGGCTCGCTCGACCTGCACGAGGAGGACGGTCAGCTCGCGCTCCGCGAAGCGGGCCTGCTGGAGGAGTTCTTCGCGCTCGCCAGGTGCGAGAGCCAGGAGGAGCGCCGCTTCGACACCGCGGGGCGGCTCCTCGGGCGCCGGCTGCCGGACGAGGGCGAGACGGCCCGCCCGGAGATCGACCGCGGCCAGCTCCGGGGACTCCTGCTGGAATCTCTGGACGCCGGGACGGTGCGGTGGGGACACGGCCTGGAATCGGTGAGCGGGCCTGCCGAAGGTCCGCGGACGCTCACCTTCACCGACGGGAGCACCGTGGAGACGGACCTCGTGATCGGAGCGGACGGCGCCTTCTCCCGCGTCCGCGCGGCGGTGTCCGACGCGGTACCGCGCTACACCGGGGTCGGCTTCCTCGAGGCCTGGTTCGACGACATGGAATCCGCGCACCCGGAGCTGTCCGAACTGGTCGGCCGGGGCAGCGCCCACGTGGCCGACGGACAGCGGGGCCTGTTCGCGCAGCGGAACAGTGGTGGGCACATGCGCGTCTACGTCATGCGGAGGGTCGCCCTGGACTGGATGACGGCGAGCGGGCTGCGTCCGGACGACACCGACGGCATCCGGGCCCGGCTCCTCGCCGAGTACGCCGGCTGGTCACCCCGGATACTCCGGATGATCACCGAGAACGACGGCCCGTACGTCGACCGTCCGCTCTTCGCCCTGCCGGTGCCGCACACCTGGCGGCCCACGCCGGGCGTGACCCTGCTGGGCGACGCCGCGCACCTCATGCCCCCGCTCGGCGTCGGAGTCAACCTCGCCATGCTCGACGGCGCGGAACTCGCGCTCGCCCTCGCGGCGTCCGCCACCGTCGACGATGCCGTGCGCACCTACGAGAAGACGATGCTTCCGCGCTCGGCCGAGATCGCCGGCATGCTCGAGGGCGGTGCCGGCTTCCTGCTGGAGGAGCCGGACGCCGAAGACCTCGCGCGGCTCGGTGCGCCCGGAGCGGACGGCGGACCCGGCGAGTGACGCGGGCCCGGACCGCTGTGCCTGCCCGGGGAGCGGGGCCCGCCCGGCCGGTAGGGTCGAGCCCATGGATGCGCTCCTGCCGTTCGTGCTCCTCGCCGGTGGCCTCGCCGCGGTCCTCGGCAGCTTCACCTGGCTGGCGTCGCGCGTGCGCCGCCGGGGCCTGGCGGGCGGGGCGATGGGCGCGGCCCTCGCCTCCTACGAGGAGGCGTTCCGCACCACGGCGTACGCCTCCCACGTCGAGATCCGCGCCCAGGCGGAACGCAGGTCCCCGCTGCTGTCGCCCGACGACTGGCGATGGGCTCCCGCCGCGCCGGACGGGACCGGTGCGGAGGCGGGCCGGACGGCCAGCCGCGGTTCTAGCCGGTCCCGACGCGGCCGGGCCCGCTGGTTCCGCCGCCGGCGCGGCCCCCTCGCGACCGGGCACTCCGGTGGGCACGAGGGGGCGGGCGGGCCGGACGGGTCCTAACAGCTCAGGTTGCCGCCGGGCTCGACACCGAGGAGCTGGGTGAAGCGCTCGTAGTTGTCGATCCGGCTCTGGACCTGCCCGGGATTGCCCCCGTCGCACTCCAGGCTGCCGTTGATGGACCGGATGGTCTCGCCGAACCCGGCGCCGTTGACCATGGCGTCGTGCGGGGTCATGGTGCCGGGTCCGGTCTGGGTGTTCCAGTACCACAGGCCCGTCTTCCAGGCCACGGCCGAGTCGTTCTGGACCAGGTCGGGGTTGTTGAGCAGATCGATGCCGAGGGCGTCCCCGGCGGCCTTGTAGTTGAAGTTCCAGCTCAGCTGGACGGGCCCGCGCCCGTAGTACTTGTCGTTGCCGGCCGGGCAGCCGTACGGCTGGGACGCGTCGCAGTAGTGCGGGTAGTTGGCGGTGTTCTGCTCCACCACGTACACCAGCCCGCCGGTCTCGTGGCCGACGTTGGCGAGGAAGGCGGCGGCCTCCTGCTTCTTCACGGTGTCGCTGCCGGTGTTCGAGAACCCCGGGTAGGCGCTGAGCGCGGCGGTGAGGCCGCTGTAGGTGTAGAAGGAGTTCCGGCTCGGGAACATTTGGTCGAACTGGGCTTCGCTGACCACGAATTCGGCGGCGGCGGTCCGGGTGTCGGACTTCTCGGCGACGGCCGACGGCGCCATGGTCAGCGTGCACAGGGCGGCGGCCGCACCGGTGGCGGCCAGCAGCGCGAGCTTGCGGTGCTGCACGGTATCTGCTCCTGCTCGATGGTAGGGAGGGTCGGGGGGAGGGCGGAGGCGGCGGGCGGAGGGGGAGCGGCCGTGCACCCTCGAAGAGGGTGCGACCGCTCCCCGGACCGCTCCGACCGGCCCGTCAGCCGCCGACGTTGACGTCGATGCAGGCGTAGAACGCGTTGGACGTGTCGGCGACGTTCCACACGGCCAGGACCTTCTGCTGTCCGGTGAGTCCGCCGAAGTCGACCTGGTGGTTCACGACCGAGCCCGGCTTCGCGCCGCCGTCGTCGAACAGTGCGATCCGCTGACCTCCGACGTAGTACTCCCAAGTGCTGGTGGCGTGCTGCGCGGTGAGCCGCCACGAGAACGTCGTGGTCTTCGACACCGGGGTGACCTGCCAGCCCTTGCTGTCGTCGTCCAGCTCCGCGAAGCGGCTGTTGCCGCCACTGCAACTGGTCAGGCCCTTGGGGCCCTCGACGCTCTGGGGCTCGTACGTGATGTCGCCGCAGGACACCGTGCCCGCGGCGCACTGGGCCTGGCGGCTGGGCGGGTCGGAGATGTAGCCGTGCGCGCTCGCCGAGGAGGCGGGCAGGCTCACGGCCACGACAGGGGCGAGGACCGCGCCGATCAGGGCAGCGGTCTTCCGACGTGCGTGCATGGGAACTCCTTCACATCCGGCCGTCCCAGGGCACGCGCGGCCGTGTGTGGGGGGACCGCGCGCACGCCGAGTACGGCCTCTCGTGGGTGGGGCCAGGAGGCGCGAAGGTGACGCGCACTCACCGTCCCCGCCGGGGCGTGGGACCCCCGGCAGGGCTCAACTCCGTAAACGGAGCGGCGAGTTCTGTTGGACTAGACCATACAAGCGGTCGACGTGACCGTGTCAAGAGTGTGTCAACGGCGGTGTCCGTCGCGCGGGGTTGCGGGGGTTGTCTCGCGGAGTGGGCTCACTCGGCTTCGAGTCGGCCGAGGGGATGGGCCGTTCCGGCCAGGGTCCTGCGCGCCGCCGTCCAGTCGGTGCTGTCGACGCCGAGGGTGTGGCGGAGGTGGGCCAGGGGCACCCGTCGGACCACGGCGACGTGGGCGGCGGGGTTCTCGTCGGTGGTCTCCGCGGCCTCGTAGCCGGAGATCCCGCCGAGGAAGTGTTCCGCTGCGAAGAGGGTGAGGGGGCTCCTCCGGCCGGGGCTCAGGACGTACGGATCGACCGTCCAGGCCGCGCCGGGCCTGTAGAGCAGGACCATCGTCGGACTCGTGCCGTACGCGGCCGGCGGCCGGGCCACGCCCGAACTGCTCGACCGGTTGTCCATCGAGCGGGAGCGTGTCGAGGGCCGCATCGCCGAACCGGTCGGCACCCGGGGCCGGCCGGACTCCGTCATCACCGGCGCCACGGGGAACCTCCGCACCGGCCGGCCCTGCCGCGCCGGGATCTCCTGAGGGACCTCCTGAAGCAGACCGGCACCTCTCCCCGGGTCCCCCGGCGTCGTCGGACCGGAGGCCGGGAGGCCGGGAGGTCGGGAGGTCGGGAGGTCGGGAGGCCCGGTGGACCGGAGGCCCGGAGGCCCGGAAAGCTTCGGCCGTTACCCTGCACACCGTGATCAACTTGCCTGTGCCCCATGACGAAACCGGTGCGCGTCACGACGACACCGAAGTCGCGATCGCCGCCGCGCGGGCCGGCGCCGAGACCGTGCGAGCCCGCCACGGACGGCGGCTGACCCGGTTCGACAAGGGCGGCGGGGACTTCGCCACCGACGCGGACGTGGCCGCCGAGGAGGCGATCCTCGGCGTCATCCGTGCCGCGCGGCCCCACGACGCGACATGCGGTGAGGAGAGCGGGCGGCGGGGAGCGGCCGACGCGGCACGCCAGTGGCTGGTGGATCCCCTGTGCGGCACGCTCAACTACGCCGCGGGCACCATGGCGGTGGCCGTCAACGTGGCGCTGCGCGGCGGCCCGGCGGCCGTGGCCGACCCCTTCGGCGGCGAGGTCCTCTTCACCGACGGCGAGACCGCCCGGGTCCGGCGCGACGGCCACGACACACCGCTGGCGCCCAGTGCGGCCACCCGGCTGGTCGACGTGAACCTGGACCCGCCCTTCCCGGGCGCGCCCGCGTTCCGGGCGGTCGACCTGATCGCCCACCCCGGCTTCGTGCGGCGCCTGCGGCCGCGGGTCCTGTCCACGACCCTGGCCCTGGCCTGAGTCGCGGCCGGTAAGCGCGCCGCCTACGTCACCGACGGCACCGGCCTGACCGAAAGCGTGCACTTCGCCGCCGGCATCGCGCTGTGCCGGGCGGTCGGCTGCGTCGTCACCGGAGTCGACGGCGCGCCCGTCGGACCCGCCTGCCGCGGTCTCGTGGCGGCCGCCGACGCCGGGACGCACGCGCTGTTGCTGTCGCTGATACGTGAGGGCCGTCCCCGGTAGGGCCGACCGGGTAGAGGATGCCCCCTTCGGTGCCGCCCGCCCGGGAAACGACCTCACCGCTGCTAGTTTCGCCAGCCGTCGGACGAATGCGGACGTCCCGGTCGGATGCGGGCGCCGCCTGCGGAGGGAGTACGGGTGACTGGTGTGCGAGAGGAAGCGTCGGGGACGGGTGCCCCGTTCGGGCGGAGGACCTTCATGGCGTCGGCCGTCGTGGCGGCCGCCGCGTCCGTCCCGGCCGCCGCACCCGCCCTTGCGGCCGGGCTGCCGGAGGCCGCCGCGCCGGGCTGCCGGTCCGTGGCGCGCCTGCTCGCGGTCCCGGAGAGCGGGCGCGGTGTCGACTGGCTCAGAGAGGCCCTTCAGGTCGCCGTAGCACTCGAACTCGCCACCATCCCGCCCTACCTGTGCGGATGGTGGTCCGTGGGCGACCGCACGAGCCACGTCGCACGGCTGATCCGGCGCATCATCGGCGACGAGATGTACCACATGGGCGTCGTCTGCAACCTGCTGGTGGCGGTGGGCGGCCGGCCGCGGATCACGGACGCCGCCCTCGCCTACCCCGGCCCGCTGCCCGGCGGCGTGCGCGAGGAGGTGAACGTCTATCTCTCGGGCCTCAACAGGCCCTTCGTGCGCGACGTGATGATGGCCGTCGAAGCCCCGGAGGTCCCCCTGGCCCGCGGCGCGAACAACTCGCCCGGCATCGGCCACTTCTACGACGGCCTGCTGCGCGCCTTCAGGGCCACGGCACCGCCACTGTCGGCCGGCGGGCAGTTGTCCCAGCGCATCGGCTCCGACGTCCTGGAGCCCGTGACCGACCTCGACGGCGTCGAGCGGGCTGTTGAGATCATCAAGGAACAGGGAGAGGGCACCGCCAGCTCTCCCGAAGACGCCTTCGGCGACGACTACCCGGCCCACTACTACGCCTTCGGCGAGATCTACCACGGCCGGCAACTGCGCCGGGAGGACGACGGCTGGCGGTTCACCGGCGCACCCGTGCCCTTCCCCGACGCGCGCCCCATGGCCCGGGTCCCGGCCGGTGGCTGGCCCGGTCCCTCGCAGCGGGTCGGGGACCTCCTCGACCGTTTCGACACCGCCTACGCCAAGGTGCTCGGCACCCTCGAGGCGGCCTGGGCGCACGGCGACGCACGCACCCTGGGCTCGGCCGTCCGGACGATGCGCGCACTGGAGGGCCCCGCCGTGGAGCTGATGGAAACCGGCATCCCGGGCGGCCGGGGCACCTACGGCCCCCAGTTCCGCCCGCCGGGCGCGTGACGCCGGACGGCCCGAGCCGAGCCGGCCCGCGCGGCAGGGCGCGCCCCACCGGCTACCGGATCTGCATGATCTGGATCAGGTTTCCGCAGGTGTCGTCGAGGACCGCCGTGGTGACCGCGCCCATCTCCATCGGCTCCTGGGTGAAGTGCACCCCGAGCGAGCGCAGCCGGTCGTGCTCCGCCCGTACGTCGTCCACGGCGAAGGAGGCGGCCGGGATGCCGTCCTGGGCCAGCGCCGTCCGGTACGGCGCCACCGCGGGGTGACCGGACGGTTCGAGCAGCAGCTCGGTCCCGTCGGGAGCCTCGGGCGAGACCACGGTCAGCCACCGGTCCCCACCCGCCCCCACCGGCACGTCGTGCTTCTTCAGGAAGCCCAGGGTCTCGGTGTAGAAGCGCAGCGCGTGCGCCTGATCGTCGACGAAGACGCTGGTGAGGTTGATCTTCATGGGGTCATCTCCGGTGCGTGGGTTCCGGGCGGTCGGATCACGAGGTGCTCGGGCGGGCCGGAACCCTGCTGACTCTCCGGACCCTCCGGGACATCACCTGCCTATCAAGGGCCCGCGTGTCCGGCAACGGCCCAGACCTCGGCCAGGGCCGAGGTGGTGAGCACCCGGCCGGGCCGGCCCTGTCCCGTCAGGGTGCCCGCGCGGAGCAGGAGACAGGCCTCGGCCGAGCGCGCGGCCTCCAGGTCGTGGGTGGCGTGCACGACCGTCACGCCGTCGGCCACCAGGTCCGTCAGGAGAGCGGTGATGCGCTGTCTGGCCTCCGGGTCGAGGCCGGTGGTCGGTTCGTCCAGGAGGAGCAGGTCGGACTGCTGGGCGAGTCCCTGGGCGACGAGGGCGCGCTGCCGCTGTCCGCCCGACAGCTCCCCGAGCTGACGCGGCGCGAGGTCCGCGATGCCGAGCCGGTCCAGGGCCGAGTCCACGATCAGCCGGTCCCGGCGGTTCAGCCGGCGCCAGGGGCCGCGCTCGGCCCACCGACCCATCTCCACGGTCTGCCGGACGGTCAGCGGCAGGGCGTCCGCGACGGCGCCGCGCTGCGGTACGAAGGCGGGCGGCCGCTCGCCGCCCCGGTGCAGGTCTCCCGATGTCGGGCGGATCACACCGGCCAGCACGCCGAGGAGTGTCGACTTGCCGCTGCCGTTCGGCCCGACCAGAGCCGTGACGGCCAATGCCGGTATCTCGCAGGTGAGTTGCCTCAGGACCGGTCGTCCCGGGTAGCCGGCGCACAGCTCGGTCAGACGTACTCCTGACGCCCGTCCGGGCACGGCGGGGGGCGAGGGGCGGGATTTGTTGAACATGATTTTCATTGTAGTGTCCTCCGCATGGATTGGTTGACGGCCCCGTTCGAAGTGACGTTTGTGCAAAGAGCCTTGTGGGGCGGCATCCTGGTGTCCGCCATCTGCGCCCTGGCCGGCACCTGGGTCGTGCTCAGGGGGATGGCCTTCCTGGGCGACGCCATGTCGCACGGACTGCTGCCCGGGGTGGCGCTGGCCGCCCTGCTCGGCGGCAACCTGCTGCTGGGAGCGGTGGCCAGCGCTGCCGTCATGGCCGCGGGCGTCACCGCGCTCGGGCGCACCCCGAGACTCTCCCAGGACACCGGCATCGGCCTGCTCTTCGTCGGCATGCTCTCGATCGGTGTGATCATCGTGTCGCGTTCGCAGTCCTTCGCCGTGGACCTGACCGGCATCCTGTTCGGCGACGTCCTCGCCGTCCGCGAGCAGGACCTGCTCGTACTGGGCGGGGCACTGCTGGTGGCGCTGCTCGTCTCCGTGCTCGGCCACCGGGCCTTCCTCGCCCTCGCGTTCGACCCGCGCAAGGCCCACACCCTCGGACTGCGCCCGCGGCTCGCCCACGCGGTGCTCCTCGTCCTGCTGGGCCTCGCGATCGTGGCCTCCTTCCACATCGTCGGCACGCTCCTCGTCCTCGGCCTGCTCATCGCGCCGCCGGCCGCGGCCCTGCCCTGGGCGCGCGGCGTCCGCGGCGTCATGGCCCTCGCGGCACTCCTCGGCGTCACCGCCACGTTCGGCGGACTGCTCCTGTCCTGGCACCTGAGCACCGCCGCCGGCGCGACCGTCTCGGCCGTCGCGGTGGCCCTGTTCTTCCTCTCCCACACGGCGTCCGGCCTGCGGCACCTCCGTACGCGCCCCGCCACCCCCCACCCGACAGTCGACTGAAGGAATCCGAGGCGATGGAACCGACCGTCCGCACACACCCGACCCGCCGGCTCCCGACCGCACTCGTCCTCACCGCCGCACTGCTCGCCACGGGCTGTTCGGAGCAGTCGGACGACGGGCGGGAACCCGCGGCGACCGAGTCGTCCGGCACCCCGCACGGCTACGTCGAAGGAGCGCGGGAAGCGGCCGAGGAGCAGTCCCGGCTGATCCTCGGCGACCCCGGCACCGGCGCGAGCCGGGTGCTCGACCTCGTCACCGGCAAGGTGCACGAGAGCGCGCCGGTGACCGGCGCCGACGGGCTGAGCACGGACGGCCGCTTCGGCTTCTTCCACACCGACCGCGGCACGCACGTGGTCGACGGCGGTGCCTGGACGGTGGACCACGGCGACCACGTGCACTACTACCGGGCGGCGATACGCCACGTCGGCGACCTGCCGGGCGGCCGCGGCGCCGAGATCCGCAGCGACGCCGCGGTGACCGCGGCGACCGACCCGGAGGGCCGGACGACGCTGTACGACCGGACGGCGCTGGAGAAGGGCGAGGTCGGGCCGGCCCGGACGCTCGACGGTGTGCACGCCGGCGCCGTCGTCCCGTACGAGGAGCACCTGGTCGCGCTCGCCGGGGACGACGAGTCCGCCGAGGTCGCCGTGTACGACCGCTCGGGCCGCCGGGTCGCCTCGCCCGACGCGACGTGCGAGCGGCCCGCGGGCGACGCCGTCACCCGCCGCGGCGTCGTCCTCGGGTGCGCCGACGGGGCCCTGCTCGTGAGCGCCGAGGACGGGACGTTCACGGCCGAGAGGATTCCGTACGGACAGGACGTGCCCGAGAAGGAACGGGCCACGGCCTTTCGCCACCGGGCCGGCAGCGACACGCTGACCGCACCCGCCGGCGAGCGGGCCGTGTGGGTCCTGGACGTCACCGACCGCGACTGGACCCGGGTGAGGACGACCGGCCCGGTCCTGGCGGCCAACACCGCCGGCGAGGGCTCACCGCTCCTCGTCCTGGAGAGCGACGGCGCACTGCACGGCTACGACATCGCCACCGGCAGGCACACGGCTCGGACCGAGCCCCTCCTGAGCAAAACCGCGAAAACCCCCGCCGGCGCGGCAGCACCGGTCGTCGAGGTCGACCGCAGCCGCGCCTACGTCAACGACCGCACCGGTAAACGCGTGTACGAGATCGACTACAACGACGCCCTGCGCGTCGCGCGCTCCTTCGACCTCGACATCGCACCGGGGCTGATGGCGGAGACCGGCCGATGAGGGGGACGGTACGCACACGCATCCGGGTGGCACGGCTGCGCCGCCTCCTGGTGGGACTGCTCGCCCTGGTCACGGCCGCCACCGCCACGGCCTGCTCCGCCACGGACGAACAACCCCGCATCGTCGTGACCACCAACATCCTGGGCGACATCACCCGCCAGGTCGTGGGCGACCAGGCGGAGGTCACGGTCCTGATGAAGCCCGACGCGGACCCGCACTCCTTCGGACTGTCGGCCGTGCAGGCCGCCCAGCTGGAACGCGCGGACCTCGTCGTCTTCAACGGACTCGGCCTGGAGGAGAACGTCCTGCGGCACGTGGACGCCGCCCGTGAGGCGGGTGTGGCGACCTTCGAGGTCGGCAGGGCGGTCGACCCGCTCACCTTCCACTCCGGTGACGACGGGGGTCCCGAGGGGGAGTCGGGCCGGCCCGACCCGCACTTCTGGACCGACCCCGACCGCGTGCGCACGGCCGCCGGACTCATCGCCGACCGCGTGAGCGAGCACGTGACGGGCGTGGACCACGACGCGATCCGGGCCAACGCCGCCGAGTACGACGAGCAACTCGCCGACCTCACCGCCTTCATGGAGAAGTCCTTCGACCGGGTGCCCGAGGACCGGCGCAACCTGGTGACCAACCACCACGTCTTCGGCTACCTCGCCGACCGCTTCGGCTTCCGCGTCATCGGCGCGGTGATCCCCAGCGGCACGACGCTGGCCTCCCCCAGCTCCTCCGACCTGCGCTCGCTCACCCGGGCCATGGAGCGGGCGGGGGTCCGGACGGTCTTCGCCGACTCCTCCCGGCCCAAGCGGCTCGCCGAGGTCCTGAGTACCGAACTCGGCGACGGCGTACGGGTCGTGGAGCTGTACTCCGAGTCCCTCACCGCCGAGAACGAGGGCGCCGCCACCTACCTGCAGATGATGCGCGCCAACACCACCGCCATGACCGACGGACTGACCGTCGGCAGCCCGAAAGGAACGCACAGTTGAACACGTCCATACGCAACAGGGCCGTCACGGGGACGGCACTCGCCCTGGCGGTGTCCGCGGTCCTCACCGCGTGCGGCGGCGGCGACACCTCCTCGTCGGACGCCACGTCCAAGGGCGACGGGAGCACCCCGTCGGCGACGCCCGCGGCCTCGGTGCAGGATCCCCTGGTGGCCACCTTCGACGGCGGCCTGTACATCCTCGACGGCAAGAGCCTCGAACTCACCAGGACCATCGACCTGCCCGGCTTCAACCGAGTCAACCCGGCGGGGGACAAGGACCACGTGGTCGTCTCCACCGACCGCGGCTTCCGCCTGCTGAACGCC
This sequence comes from Streptomyces violaceoruber, assembly GCF_033406955.1. NCBI lineage: Bacteria > Bacillati > Actinomycetota > Actinomycetes > Kitasatosporales > Streptomycetaceae > Streptomyces > Streptomyces violaceoruber. The sequence continues at coordinate 8,147,949 of NZ_CP137734.1, forward strand.
ACCCGGCAGGCCCTCACCGACATCGAGTACAAGGGCGCGAAGCCCGGCCACGTCGTCCGCCACGCCGGGAAGACCGTGCTCTTCACCGACGGCACCGGTGAGGTCAACGTCTTCGCGCCGGGCGACCTGGGCACCGGCGAGAAGCCGGACGGGCGCACCTACAGGTCGGCCGAGGCCCACCACGGCGTCGCCATCGAGCTGAGCGACGGCCGGCTCCTCACCACCCTCGGGGACGAGGAGAAACGCACCGGCGCCCTGGTGGTGTACAAGGACGGCAAGGAGATCGCCCGCAGCGAGAACTGCCCGGGCGTCCACGGCGAGGCGGCCGCCCGCGGCGAGGCGATCGCCCTGGGCTGCGAGGACGGCGTCCTGATCTACAAGGACGGCCGGTTCACCAAGGTCGACGCCCCCGACGACTACGGCCGCACCGGCAACCAGGCGGGCAGCGACGCGTCCCCCGTGCTCCTCGGCGACTACAAGTCCGACCCGGACGCCGAGCTGGAACGGCCGACCCGCATCTCCCTGATCGACACCGGGACGGCGAAGCTGCGCCTGGTCGAGCTGGGCACCAGCTACTCGTTCCGCTCCCTCGCCCGTGGACCGCACGGCGAGGCGCTCGTCCTCGGGACCGACGGCGCCATCCACGTCGTCGATCCGGACAAGGGCACGGTCGAGAAGAAGATCCCCGCCGTGGGTCAGTGGCAGGAACCCCTGGACTGGCAGCAGGCCCGGCCCACCCTGTTCGTCCGCGGCCACACCGCCTACGTGTCCGAACCGGGCAAGAAGGCCGTGCACGCCATCGACCTCGAATCCGGCCGGAAGCGAACCTCGGTGACCCTGCCGCAGGGCACCAACGAGCTGTCCGGAACGGTCGCGGGCCACTGACGGGCGCGTCCCCCCGGCACCGCGGGCCGGGGGGACGCACCGAACAGCCGCCCTAGGACTGGGGCCGCCGTCCGTGGTTGGCGGGGTGATTGCGGCGTGCCTTCTTCTTCCGGCGTCGCTTCGAGGACATGCGTGCCTCCTTCGGAAGACGTCCGATCGGTGCGCGTTCCGTGTCAGTGCGCATCCGTCCATGCCGTCCGACCACGATTCCACGCACGGCCGGGCCGTGCCATTCGGCGCGGGGCGGACCCCGCGGCGCTCACGGACCGCGCGGGCGACGAGCCCGGCCAGGCGACGTCGTCGATCGCGAGCCACGGCGCGCCGGCCACGGCCGTGGGAGTGAGGCCGGTGAACGCCTTGACCTCCCGGTGCAGGTGGGACTGGTCGGCGTAGCCGCTCTCGAAGGCGACCGAGGCCGGGGCCAGGCCGGCCGCGAGCAGGTGGGCGGCGTGGTCGAACCGCACCAGCCGGGCGGCCCGCTTGGGCGTGATGCCGAGCTGGGCGTGGAAGCGGGCCGACAGCCGCTTGCGGCTCCAGCCGACCTCCTCGGCCAGCCCCTCGACCCGTACGCGCCCCCGGCCCGCGAGCGTCGTGCGCCAGGTGTGGGCGACCTCCGGATCGACCGGAGGCCGGTCCGCCGTGCGGCGGCGGAGGACGTCCGCCGCGACCGCGAACCGCTCGTCCCAAGACCCGGCGGCGCGCAGCTCGTCCTGGACCCGCCCCGCCTCACGGCCCCAGATGTCCTCGAACGACTCCACCCGCCCGCCGAGGCCCGCCGACGGGCCGAGCACCGCGGCCGCCACCGCCGGTTCCAGCCGGATCTGCAGGCACGTGCCGACGCGGCCCGCCGCCCTGAGGTCGCCCGGGGCGAGCCCGACGACGAAGCTGCCGTGCCCGTGCCGGTCCCGGGCGCTGTACAGGATGCCGTCGCCGTCGCTCAGGTCGATGAGCAGGGTGACGGACGGATGCGCGACCATGGCCATGTCCACGAAGGCGGACACGTGCTGACTGAACCCGGCCATGGCGACCCCCGCGAGCCGGACCGAGGGCCGCGGGACCGCGACGTCCACGATCGACCAGTCCGGCGGCGCCCCGGTCGGTGCGACGGCAGGTGCGGGGGCCGATGGGTCGGTCGGTGTCTCGGTGGACAGCACGCCGCCACTCTAGGTCTCGGGGCCGGCGGCCGGGAGGTCCGCGCCCCGGGCGGTGAGGCCGAGCAGCAACTCGCCGGTCGGCCCGGGCGCCTCCAGCGGCGGCAGGTGCCCGACGCCCGGCAGCAGCTCGAGCCGCGCGTTCGGTACGGCTTCGTACCGGTGCGCCGAAGACGGGTCCCAGCGCGGGTCGGCGGCACCGAAGAGCACCAGCACCGGGACGGTGAGGGCGGCGAGGCGTTCGGGCACGCCGCGCTCGGCGAGGTAGGCCGTGTTCCCGCGGGCCACCGTCCGGAAGGAGCGGTACGAGATGCCCCGCACGTCGTCGACCATCTCGGCCGGGACCTCCACGGGGCCGGCGGCCGTCGCGGCGATCGCCTTGCGGAGCATCGCGTCCGTGCGCCGCGGCCACAGGAGCGGGCCGAAGGGCGGGGCCAGCAGCAGCCGGAGGATCATCGGCTGCGGAAGGAGCGCGTCCGGATTCGGGCCCGTGCTCACCAGGGCGAGGGCGCCCACCAGGTCGGGACGCCGCTCCGCGAGCGCCGTGGCGACATAGCCGCCGCTGGAGTGGCCGGCCACGGTCACGGAACGCAGGCCGAGGTCGTCCAGGAGCGCTGCCAACCGGCCCGCCTGCAACGGCACGTCGTACGACGGGGTGGGCGGCGACTTGCCGCAGCCCGGGAGGTCGACGCGCAGGACGCGACGCTGCTCCGCCAGCGCCGGGACCACCCGGTTCCACGACGCGCCGGAGGCGCCGGAACCGTGGATGAGAAGGACCGGCGGCGCCTGCGGCGGGCCGTCGTCGACCACGTGCATGCCGTGCGGGAAACGGGCGTCGTACTGACTCATGCCGCAAGGGTGCGCCCGGTGCCGGACACGGGTCTTGTACGAATGTCCCCGCTCCAGCGGCTCCGGCCGCACCCGCCGGGGGTCAGGCGCGCGGGGTGCCGCGCACCGGATGCTTGCTCAGTACGGAGACCCGGTTGAAGGCGTTGATGCTGATCGCCACCCAGATCACGGCGGAGATCTCGTCGTCCGACAGGACACCCCGCGCCTCGGCGTACGCGGTACTCTGCGCGCCCGCGTCGGCGGGATGCGTGGTGGCCTCCGCGAGGGCCAGCGCGGCGCGTTCCCTGGGCGAGAACAGCTCGGTGTCGCGCCAGGCCGGCAGCACGCCGAGCCGCTGGGTGGTCTCGCCGCCGCGCAGCGCGGCCCTGGTGTGCGCGTTGAGGCAGTAGGCACAGGCGTTGAGCTGGGAGACGCGGATGTTGACCAGTTCCACGAGGATCCGGTCGAGCCCGGCCGCCTCGGCGACGCCCCGGACCGCCTCCGCCGTGGCACGCAGTGCCGCGTAGGCCTCCGGGCTCTGCTTGTCGACGAACACACGTCGTTCGCCGGTGCTGCCGGTGCTACCAGGGGCGCCTGCGTCGGCGCGTACAGGCGTCTGTGTCATGTGGGGTGTCCTCCGTCGCGCGATACCGTTTCTCACGTCCTATCATCGAACCATAGAAGTTGAAACTGAAACTTTCAGGGGCGAGTGGGAGGGCCGAGCGGTGAGCAACACGGAGACGCACCCCGCCGAAGTCAGGTGCGGGGCAGGGGAGGATGGGGCGCCCGCCGCCGGCGTGGAGATCCTGACGGCGCGGGACGTCCCGCTCGGCGGACCGCGCGCGATGACGGTGCGCCGCACCCTGCCGCAGCGGGCCCGGACGCTGATCGGAGCCTGGTGCTTCGCCGACCACTACGGTCCCGACGAGGTCTCGCGGTCCGGCGGCATGGACGTGGCCCCCCACCCACACATCGGCCTCCAGACGGTCAGCTGGCTGTTCAGCGGGGAGATCGAGCACCGGGACAGCGTGGGCAGCCACGCGCTCGTCAGACCGGGCGAGGTGAACCTCATGACGGGCGGTCACGGCATCAGCCACTCCGAGGTGTCCACCCCGGACACCACGGTCCTGTACGGCGTCCAGCTCTGGGTGGCGCTGCCCTCGGAGCACCGCGACACCGCTCCGGCCTTCCAGCACCACGTCCCCGCCCCGGTGGCCCTGGACGGCGGCGAGGCGCGCGTCTTCCTCGGCTCGCTCGCGGGGGACACCTCACCGGTCGGCACCTTCACGCCCCTGCTCGGCGCCGAGGTGACCCTGGCCCCGGGCGCCACCGTGACCCTCGACGTCGACCCCGGCTTCGAGCACGGCGTCCTCGTCGACAGCGGCGACGTACGCCTCGACGGCACGGTCGTGCGCCCCGCCGAACTGGCCTACGCCGCACCGGGACGAAGGACCCTCGCACTGACCAATGCGGCATCCGGCGCCGCCCGGCTGGTGGTGCTGGGCGGTCCGCCCTTCCCGGAGGAGATCGTCATGTGGTGGAACTTCGTCGGACGCACCCACGACGAGATCGCGGCCGCCAGAGCGGACTGGGAGAACGAGGCGGAGCGCTTCGGCCGGGTCGAGGGCTACCCCGGCGACCGCCTCCCGGCGCCCGCACTCCCCAACGCCACACTCTCCCCGCGCAGGAACCCGAGGCCGTAGGAGCCCCGCGAGGAGTCACTCCGGCCAGGCGGAGTTCTCGATCACCTCGACGAAGTCCGTGCGCCGGAAGCCCGGCAGGAAGTGCTCCAGGACGTCCGCGTTCACCGTGCCGAAGGTGGTCTGCGGACGGTGCCCGAAGCCGTCGGTGAACGCCTGGAGGATCTGCTTCTTGAAGTCCGGGCGGGGGTGGGCGGCGGTGACCGCGTCGATCTCCGCCCGGGTGATGCGGGCCAGGTGCAGACCGAGCACGTCCGTCTCGACGCCCGCGGTGGTCGCCGCGATCTCCGGCGCCAGCTTGTAGGGGACCTCCGGGGTGGTGTGCAGCGCGACGGCCGTCCACACGGTGTCCGCGTCGGCCTCGGGCACGCCGTGGGCCAGCAGGAACGCCCGTGCCTGGTCCGCGCCGTCCATCTCGAAGCGCTGGTCGTCGCCGCGGTAGGGCGGCACCAGGCCGGTGTCGTGGAAGAGCGCGGCGACGTACAGCAGCTCCGGATCCGGCCGCAGGCCCAGGGCGGCGGCCTGGAGGCTGCCGAACAGGTAGACGCGCCGCGAGTGGTGGAAGATCAGCGGCGGTGTGGTGTCACGGACGAGTTCGGTCGCCTCCCGCGCCAGCGAGCTGTCGGGGATGCCGATTCCGGCGATGGTCTCCGTCATGGTGGTCCTCCCGGGACGGTTGCCTGTCGTGTCGGTACCACCCTGCGCCGGGCGGCCGGACCGCGTCCGCTGCCCGATGGCCACGAACCCCTCGGAACCGGTCATGACTTCCGCGCTTCACGACTCCCGGGAGGTGGTGGCGAAGCGCTGCTGGTACCGGATGGGGGACAGTCCCAGGTGCCGGGCGAAGGCCCGGCGCAGACTCTCGTAGCTCGAAAAGCCCGATCGGGTGGCGGCCTCGGTGGCGTTGTGCCCGGCGTCGAGCAGGGCCTTGGCCATGTCGAAGCGGATCAGCTCCACGTACTTCATCGGCGTCGTGTCCAGCTCGGCCCGGAACATGCGCGTCAGGTGCCGCGGGCTGACCCGCACCCGGGCGGCCAGCGCCTCCAGGCCGTGGTCCGCCGTCGGATCGCCCTGCACCGCCTCCTGGACCAGCCGCAGCACCGGCGTGCGGGGAGCCGGGCCCTGGAGCGAGGCGGAGAACTGCGACTGGCCGCCGGCCCGCTGCATGTACACCACCAGTGAGCGGGCGACCTGACGGGCCAGGCCGGGGCCGTGGTCCTCCTCCAGCAGGGCGAGGGCGAGGTCGATGCCGGCGGTCACCCCGGCGGACGTGTATGTGCTGCCGTCCTTCACGAACAGCGCGTCGGCCTCGACCCGCGTCGACGGACACCGGCGGGCCAGCGTCGCGGTGTGCTGCCAGTGCGTCGTCGCCCGCCGGCCCTCCAGCAGGCCCGCGGCGCCGAGCACGAAGGCGCCGGTGCACACCGAGGCGACGCGCCCCGCCCGTTCCGCCAGCTCCTTCGCGGCCGCCCCGAGGACGGGGTCCACGGGGGAGCCGGGCAGCGCGTCGCCGCCGACGACGACCAGCGTGTCGTGGGCGGCGGCGGCCCGCGCGTCCGTGTCCGCCGGCACCAGCATGCCGATGGACGAGCGCACCGGCGACCCGTCCGCCGAGACGATGCTCAGCCGGTAGTCGGCCCCGAACCGGTTGGCCTCGCTGAAGACCTCCGCCGGACCGGACAGGTCGAGCAGCTTCATGCCGTCGAACACGAGGACGACCACCCTGTGCGGTCCCGCCGTCATTGCTTCCTCCGCCATCCGCTTCGTCATGATCTAGTCATTATGGGTGAAAAATGAGGTATGCCGGTTTCCGGCGTAAGGTGGCTGGCGCGGATCAGTCACCTACGCGGAAGGATCAGTCATGGGCACCGTCACGACCTCCGACGGCACGAACATCTTCTACAAGGACTGGGGCCCGCGCGACGGCCTGCCGGTGGTCTTCCACCACGGCTGGCCGCTCAGTGCCGACGACTGGGACAACCAGATGCTGTTCTTCCTCTCCCACGGCTATCGCGTGATCGCCCACGACCGCCGTGGCCACGGCCGCTCGGACCAGCCCTCGACCGGCCACGACATGGACACCTACGCCGCCGACGTCGCGGCCCTGACCGAGGCGCTCGACCTGCGGGGCGCCGTCCACATCGGGCACTCCACCGGCGGCGGCGAGGTCGCGCGCTACGTGGCGCGCGCCGAGCCGGGCCGGGTCGCCAAGGCCGTACTCGTCAGCGCCGTCCCGCCGGTGATGGTGAAGTCCGACACCAACCCGGACGGCCTGCCGCTCGAGGTCTTCGACGAGTTCCGCGCCGCTCTCGCCGCCAATCGCGCGCAGTTCTACATCGACGTGCCGTCCGGTCCCTTCTACGGCTTCAACCGGGAGGGCGCGACGGTCTCCCAGGGGCTGATCGACCACTGGTGGCTCCAGGGGATGATGGGCGCGGCCAACGCCCACTACGAATGCATCGCGGCGTTCTCGGAGACCGACTTCACCGACGACCTCAAGCGGATCGACGTCCCCGTCCTGGTCGCGCACGGCACGGACGACCAGGTCGTGCCCTACGCGGACGCGGCGCCGAAGTCGGCCGAACTCCTGGCGAACGCCACCCTGAAGTCGTACGAAGGGCTTCCGCACGGCATGCTCTCGACCCATCCGGAGGTCCTCAACCCCGACCTCCTGGCCTTCGTGAAGTCGTAGCACCGGTGCGGTCGTGAGCGGGATTCCGGAGGGCGAGGCCGGTGCGGCCCTGCGTGCCCTGCTGACGGACTCGGTCGTCGGACTCGCCGTGTGGGACACCGGCCTGCGGTGCGTCTGGGTCAACGGCGCCCTCGAACGCTACGACGGAATCGCCCGTGAGCGGCGGCTGGGCCGCCGCCCGCGGGAGTCGCTGACCGGGGACACCGGCGAACTGGAGGCGCTCGTACGGCGGGTGCTGGCCACCGGCCGGTGTGTCACCGGCCGCGAGTACCGGGTTCCGACGGCGCCGGACAGCCGCCGCGACCGCGCCTTCTCGGCCTCCTTCGTGCGCCTGCACGACGACGGCGGCCACATCCTCGGTGTGTGCATGCTGATGCTGGTCGTCACCGACCGGCGGTGGGCCGGCGACCGGCTGGCCGTGGTCAGCGAGGCCGGCACCCGGGTCGGCACCACCCTGGACGTGATGCGCACGGCACAGGAACTGGCCGACTTCACCGTGCCGTTGATCGCCGACTACGTCACCGTCGACCTGACGGAGGCGGTGCGGCTCGGCGAGGAGCCGCTCGACCGGCTGGGCCGCTCCCAGGGGCGCGTCCCCAAGTTCCGGCGCGCGGGCAGGGCCTCGGTCCACGCCGGCTCACCGGAGTCCCTGTGGCTGAACGGCGAGGTCGTCTACGTCCCCGAGACCTCGCCGTTCATGCAGGTGCTGTCCTCGGGACGCCCCCTCCTGCACCCCGTGCTCGACCCCTCCCACGAGGCCTGGCTGGCCGACGACCCGGCGAGGGCCGCGAAGATCCGCGAGTTCGGCATGCACTCGCTGCTGATCCTGCCGATCCACGCCCGGGGCGTCCTGCTGGGCGTCGCGGTCTTCGTCCGCACCTCGAACCCGACGCCGTTCGACGACAACGACCGGCTGCTGGCCGAGGAGTTGGTGGCCCGGGCCGCACTGAGCCTGGATAACGCCCGCCGTTACACCCGGGAGCACAACACCGCTCTCGCCCTCCAACGCAGCCTGCTGCCGCGCCGGGTGCACGGTGGAACGGCCATGGAGGTGGCCGCCCGCTATCTGCCGGCGGACGCGGAGGAAGGCGTCGGCGGCGACTGGTTCGACGTCATCGGGCTGCCGGGCGGACGGCTCGCCCTCGTGGTGGGCGACGTGGTCGGACACGGCGTGAACGCCGCGGCCACCATGGGGCGCCTGGGCATGGCCATCCGCACGCTCGCCGACCTCGACCTGCCGCCGGGCGAGGTGCTGACCAGGCTGGACCGGACCTTCATCCGGCTGACCGAGGACGAGGAGGAGGGCGGCGGGGAGGTCGCGACCATGAGCGCCACCTGTGTCTACGCGGTCTACGACCCCGCGACCCGGACCTGCGCGCTGGCCCTGGCCGGGCATCCGCCGCCCGCCGTCGTGCACCGGGGCGGTGACTGCTCGTTCCCCGACCTTCCGCACGGCCTGCCGCTCGGGGTCGGCCTGCTGCCCTTCCCCACCGCGGAGCTGGAACTGCCCGCGGGCAGCCTGCTCGCCCTGTTCACCGACGGGCTCGTCGAGGAGCGCGACCAGGACATCGAGGTCGGGCTGCGACGGGTGGGGCGCGCCCTGACCGGCGGCGCCTCCTCCCTGGAGGACCTGGGCACGGCGGTGATCGGCACCCTGCCCGCCACGCCCCCGCCCGACGACGTCACCCTGCTGCTGGCCCGGGGCCTGTGAGCGAGTGCCCCGCCGGGCCGCGTGGCGCCCTCCGGATCCCTCAGGGCGCCGACTCCCGCAGCCGGCGGCCGGCCGCCTTGGCCCGGTTGCCGCAGCGTCGCATGGAGCACCACTTGCGCGGTCGGCCGCCACCGGAGTCGAGGCAGAGCATCCGGCACACCTCGGAGGCGCAGGCGGTCAGCCGGGACCGGCGTGCCTCGTCGGTCATGAGATCGATCAGGTCCCGTGCGACCAGCGACAGCAGAGCCTCCTTGCTCAGTGCCCGGCGCCCCTCCGCCACCCACGCACCATCGGCCGTCACCTCCAGCCGGGGAGCCGGAGGTGCGGGCCGCGCGAGGAGATTGACCAGGTCCACCGACTCCTGCCGAGGCCGGTGCGCGTCGAGGGCACCGGAGGCGATGTCGTGGGCGGCCGCGCGCAGTGCGTGCAGCGACGACAGGACGTCCCGGGGGTCGTACCCGTCCGCCAGCGTCAACCCCACGCCCCGGCACCAGGCTTCGAGGCGTTCGGCGTCGCCCATCCGCTCGACGGGAACCCCGGGCCTGCGGCCCACGGTGGCCACCAGGTTCAGGCACAACGTTCCGGCGTCGAAGCGGAGCGCCCGCAGTTGGGCGGTGACCCTTGTGCGGGGCGGCTGGTGCTGCATGGCGTCCATGGTTCTATAGTAACCGTTCTGATGGTTACCAAGAAGGCGGGGGCGGAGTCATGCGTATCGCGGTGATCGGGGCGGGCGGCGTCGGAGGCTACTTCGGGGCGCGGTTGGCCGCCGCGGGGAACGAGGTCACCTTCGTGGCCCGCGGCGGGCACCTGGCGGCCATACGCCGGTCCGGGCTGGTCGTCCACAGCCCCCTGGGGGAGCTGCGTACCTCGCCCGACTCGGTCGTGGCGAGCATCTCGGAGCTGGGCCCCACGGATCTGGTCCTGGTCGCCGTGAAGCTGTGGGACACCGAGGCCGTGGCCGAGGAGCTGCGGACCTCGGCGGCGCACGGGGCGCCGGTGCTGTCCCTGCAGAACGGCGTCCACAAGGACGACGTCCTGCGCGGCCGGCTGACGGACGAACAGGTCCTGGGCGGGGTCTGCTTCATCTCCGCGTTCATCGAGGAACCCGGAGTGGTCCGGCACAACGGCCCCTTGCAGAAGGTCGTGCTCGGCCCGTACCGGTCCGGCTCGACGGCGACCGTCCGGGCCGTGCTGGCCGCGTTCCGCGACGCCGGGATCGACGCGGAGGGCAGCGACGACATCGAGCGGGCGATCTGGGAGAAGTTCGTGTTCCTGGTGGGCCTGTCGGCCACCACGGCGACCGTCCGACAGCCCGTGGGAGTCGTCCGCGCCAACGAGCGGAGCAGGCGCCTCCTGTACGAGGTCATGGCCGAGACGGTGGCCGTGGCGCAGGCGTCCGGAGTGCGGCTGGACAGCGGCTTCGCCGAGGACCGGCTCGCCTTCTGCGACACCCTTCCCGCGGCCATGACCTCCTCCATGCACAACGACCTGGAGAAGGGCAACCGCCTCGAACTGCCCTGGCTCAGCGGGGGAGTGGTGGACCTCGCCGACCGGCTGGACGTGCCCGTGCCGCGCAACCGGACGGTGGCCGACATCCTCGCTCCGTACGTCCTCGGCCGGCCGGCCGGGTCGTGACCGCGCGGAGGTCTACTTCCCGGCCCGGGCGAGGAAGTCCCGCATGTGACCGGTGATCTCCTCCAGGTGGGTCTCCAGGGCGAAGTGCCCGGTGTCGAGGAGGTGGATCTCGGCGTCGGGCAGGTCGCGCCGGAAGGCGCGGGCGCCGTCGGGGCCGAAGATCTCGTCGTTCGCTCCCCACACCGCCAGCAGCGGCACGCGGGTGTCACGGAAGTACTGCTGGAGCCGCGGGTAGAGGCCGACGTTGGTCGGATAGTCGCGGAACAGCGTGAGCTGGACGGCGTCGTTGCCCGGCCGGTCCAGCAGGGCCAGGTCCAGGGACCAGGTGTCGGGGCTGACCAGGCTCCGGTCGCGGACCCCGTTCAGGTACTGCCAGCGGACCATCCCGGGGCTCAGCGCGGCCCGGGCGGGAGCCTCGGTCTCGGGGGTCGGGTCGTCGGTGTAGGCGAACAGCCCGTCCCAGAAGTCCTTGACGAAGCCGTCGGTGTAGCCGTTGCCGTTCTGCGTGACGATCGCGGTGATGCGGTGCGGGGTCCGGGTGGCGATCCGCCACGCCACCGGGGCGCCGTAGTCCTGCACGTACACCGCGAAGCGCTCCACCCCGAGCTGGTCCAGCAGGCCGACGGTCACGTCCGTGAGGGAGTCGAAGCTGTAGTCGAACGCGTCGACCGTGGGCATGGCCGAGTACCCGAACCCGATCATGTCGGGTGCGATCACGTGGTAGGTGTCCGCGAGCTTCGGGATCAGGCCGCGGAACATGTGGCTGCTGGTCGGGAAGCCGTGCAGCAGCACGACGGCCGGTGCCCGCGGGTCACCGGCCTCCCGGTAGAAGACGTCCAGGCCGTCGACGGTGGCGGTCCTGTGGTGCACGGTGACGCTCATGGCAAACCCCTTTGGTCGCTTTTAATGGTTAGGTAGAGTCCAGCACTCCGGAGGTAACCTGTCAAGCGCGCTTAAGGGGTTAGGTCAGGTTGTTGTAACCTGCCAATGTCGATGAAACGGTTAGGGGTGACGGCGGTGACCGACAGGGCCGCGGAGGACGTCCTCCTGGAGCTGCTCAACACGACTCCCGTCGTACGGGGCTCGGTGAGCGACGCCCTGGGGACGCCTGCCGAAGGCCGCGCGTGGGCGCGTGGCCACGGGGGCACCGGGTCGGACGAGGAGGTGGCCCATCTGGTCGCCGTGCGCGACGCTCTCCAGGACGTCGTCCGGGGCCGGCGGGACCCCGCCTGCCTGGGCGGGTTCCTCCACGGCGTCAGCAGGCTGCCGGTCATCGAGGACGGCGGACTGCGATGGGTGCTTCAGGTCCCCGATGCGCATCGCCTGGCCGTCGAGCTGGTGCTGACCTGGGCGCACGTCGAGGAGGCCAGGCCGGGACGGCTCAAGCCGTGCGGCAACCCGGAGTGCCGGCGCTTCCTGCTGGACCGGAGCAAGCCCAACAGCGCCCGCTGGTGCTCCATGGCCGAGTGCGGGAACCGGATGAAGGCCCGGCGGCACTACCAGCGCGCCAAGGGGCCCCAGGCGTAGGTGTAGCGGGGCCGGGCGTCAGGCCGCCGCCATCGCCTCGTGCTTCCAGAAGCCCGAGAAGGTGATGCGCTCCTTCGGCAGTCCCAGCCGGTGCAGGTGCCTGCGTCCCTCGGTGGCCAGGGTCGACTCGCCGACGACGAAGGCGTACCCCGACGCGTCGGCGCGGGTCAGCCGGCGCAGCTCGCGGAGGGCGGCGGCACCGGGGACCGAGGTGCCGTCCCGCCGCACCACCCAGGAGACCGTCACCCCGGCCGGGGCGTTCAGCTCGCGGCGGTCGGCGTCGGTGGGGATCTCCTGGATGAGCCGTCCCACGGTGCCCTCGGGGAGTGAACGCATGATGCTTGCGGTGGCGGGCAGGCCGGTCTCGTCGGCCACCACGGTGACCTCGGAGGCGTCGCGCGGGCAGTCGAAGAGGACGCCCTGGTCGAGCAGGGCGAGCGCGTCCCCGGGCCGGGCGCCGCAGGCCCAGATCGCGGCCCTGCCCTCGACCTCGCCGGTGGGGCCGCGGTGGACGACGAAGTCGATGTCCAGCTCGGCCGCGGCGCGGCGGTAGTCGGCCACGGAGTAGTTGGCGCAGTGCGGCCGCTCGTCCTCGGGGATGGCGAGGTACGGCTGCCACCACTGCGAGCCCGTGAACTCCGGCAGGCGCAGGTCCCGTTGGTGGGGGAGCTGGAGGAACAGGCGGAACCAGTGGTCGTACCCCAGCCACGGGAAGCCGCCGAGCCCCGGCCCGGTGACCGTGACGCGCTGCATGGACGGGGAGACCCGCCGGGTCCGCACGACGCGGGCGCGGAACATCTCCGGATGCTGGGGCGTGAGCCGCCGAACCTTCGCCATGAAGGCAAGGCTAGCCTAAGTTGCGTTCGATTCCGAGTCCGTGATCTCCAGGCGGACGCCCGTCGTCCGGTCGGACGCGGGGCCCGTCTCCAGCTCGACCAGCCCCGGCTCCACGGCGAGCCGCAGGTCGCGCCCGACCGAGGCCAGCGTGTCACGGTCCACCTCGAAAACGGCCTCGGCCTCCTCGCCGGGTGCGATGGTCAGGCGGACGAAGCCCCGCAGCTCGCGCACGCGCGGCCAGGACGAACCCCCGGACAGCCGACGCACGTAGAGCTGGACCGTCTCCTCGGCGGGCCAGGACCCCGTGTTGCGAACCGTGACCCGACAGGTCAGGCGCGGTGCGCGGGTGCCGACCCGGGCCTGCGACAGGCGCGGTGCCCCGTACACGACGCTCGTGTACGACAGACCGTGTCCGAAGGCATGCAGCGGCCCGGCACTCTGGTCGGCATATCCGCGGTAGCGGTGGTCCTTCCCGTTGTAGTAGACGGGCAGTTGGGCGGCCGACCGGGGCACGGAGACCGGCAGCCGGCCGCGCGGCTCGGCGTCGCCGAACAGCACCTCGGCCACGGCACGCCCGCCCCGCGGCCCGGGATACCAGGCGCTCAGCACCGCCGCCGCGGGCGCGTCCAGCTCGGTCAGGGCGTGCGGCCGGCCCTGGACCAGCACCACCACGACCGGGGTCCCGGTCGCCGACACCGCCGTCAGCAGGGCCCGTTGCCCGGGCGGCAGTGCCAGGTCCGCCAGGTCGACCCCCTCGCCGCACGTCATGCCGGACGGCGTCCCGGTACCGGTGACGGCCGCCCCGTTCGCGTCGAAGACCGTGTCCGGGGAGCGGGCGCTGGAGCCGCCCAGCACCAGCACGGCCACGTCGGAGCCGGCCGCCAGGGCGACGGCGGCGGGAACGCCCGACACGTCGTCACCCACCAGGGCGCACCCCCGGTCGTGGACCACCTCGGTGCCGGCCGCCACCGCCGCCCGGATGCCCTCCAGGACGGTGATCCCGCCGCCTGGCCGCTGCGGCGCCGTGTAGTCGCCGATCTGCTGCGCCACGGAGTCGGCGTTCGGGCCGAGCACCGCGATCCGCCGCACCGCGCGGGACAGGGGGAGCACGCCGCCCTCGTGGGCGAGCAGGGTCACCGACGCACGGGCGATCCGCTCGCCCAGCTCGGCGGGGTCCGGGAGCTCCACGGTCTCGGACCGGGCCGGAGGCAGGGGCTGTTCGAACAGGCCCAGGCGGAACTTCAGCGTGAGGACCCGCGCCACCGCGGCGTCCAGCGCCGACTCGGACACCAGACCGCGTTCCACCGCCTCGCCCAGCCGCGTGAACGAGGCGTCCCAGAGGCTCAGGTCGCACCCGGCGTCCAGGGCGAGCGCCCCGGCCGACACCGGATCGCCGGTCAGCCGCACCAGCCGGTCCACCGCCGTGCCGTCCGCCATGACGACACCCTCGAAACCCCACTCGGTACGGAGCAGGTCGGTCAGCAGGTACCGGTTGGCGACGCAGGGCAGGCCGTCGAACTCGTTGTAGGCGGCCATCACCCCGGCCGCACCGGCGGCCACCCCGGCCCGGGCCGCCGCCAGGTGCACCTCGTGCAGTTCGCGCGGCCCCAGCTCCGTCGCCGCGCTGTTGCGGCCGCCGACCGTGGCGCCCTGCCCGGCGAAGTGCTTGAGGACCACCGCCACCCCCGCCCGCCGCGCACCCTCGACCAGCGCCTCGGTCATCCGCGCGGCGAGGTACGGATCCTCCGAGAAGCACTCCTCGCTGCGTCCCCAGCGCGGGTCGCGCACCAGGTCGAGCGCGGAGACCAGCGCGATGTGCGCGCCGCGCGCCCGCAGTTCGGCGGCCGCCCCCGCCACCGCGTCGGCGTACAGGTCCGGATCCCAGGTGGCGCCGACCGCGAGGTTCACCGGCAGCACCGTCCCGTCCAGCGCCTGGTGGCCGTGCGGCATCTCCTCGACCAGCAGGACGGGGATGCCCAGCCGGGTGTGATCCATGACGTACCGCTGCACGGCCGCCGCCGTCCGCGCCCCGTCCCGTGCGTCCAGGCCGTCCGCGAAGCCGACGCCGGACCAGGCGTCGGCCCGCTGCAACCCGTACAGCGCGCCCATGCCGTCGAAGGCGGCGACCTCGGCGCGGAAGGCGTCGGTGAGGCGGTGTCCGTCCCCGGCGCGCTCGTAGGCGTCCCAGCCGTACATGCGCTGGTTGACCTGGCCGACCTTCTCCGCGAGCGTCATGCGGCCCAGCAGGTCCCGGACCCGGTCCGGCACCGGCGCCGCCGGGTCGCGGTAGCGCGGGAGGGTCATCGCAGCTCCAGCACGGCCACGCCGTACGCGTCGAGCGCCACGTCCTGCACCGGGGCGCCGTCGGCCAGGCCGTGCAGCTTCCCCTCGGCGGCCGGACGGACCACCAGCGGGTCGGGACTCTGGCTGACCAGCCACACGAAACGGCGGCCGTCGGCGTGGACCAGGACGTCCGCCGACACGTGCGGGTCGGCGACCGTGACGGGCCGCCGCACCCCCGCCAGCTGTGCCAGCGCGCCGTAGAGACGCTGCGTGACATCGGGGTTGACGCGCGCGGTGCGGGCCGCCATGTGCTCCAGCGGATAGGTGGACAGCACCGTCCGGCCCACCCCCGTCTCGTGGACGACCAGGGCCGGCCGCCCGTGGGCGTCCACCGCGACGACCCGCCCCGCACGCGGTACGACGGGCAGGTAGGCGCGGCTGTCCTCGTTGCCGGCCACCGGGAAACGCAGCACTTCGCCGGCCCGCAGGTCGCCGAAGTCCTCGGTGAACGTCAGCTCCAGTACGTCGTCCTCGATCGGCTCGGCGACGCCGTAGGACAACTGCAGCTCCACGCCGAAGAGCCCGTCGAGGTCGTCGAACCAGGGACCGCGGGTGACCGGGTGTTCGCCGGAGCAGAACGACAGGTACACGGTGGCGCCCTCGGCGGCCCGGCGGGCCAGCTCCCTGCGGGTGCGGGTGGTGAGCTGCCGGGTGGCGGGCAGCAGGTAGAGCGACGCCTCGCCCGGCATCCCGTCGGCCTCGCGGGTGAGCGCCACCGGCAGGTCGGCGGCGCGCGCGGTGACGTAACCCTGGTGCAGGGACGTGAAGATGAGCGGCCGGTCGGCGGGACGGCTGTAGGGGTAGCCCCGTTCGAGGAAGGCGGGGACGACGAGGGCGGCGTCCGCGTCGGTCCGGGAGCAGCGCGGGAAGTCCACCGCCTTCAGCACCCCCGCGAAGGCGGCCAGTTCCCGCAGGGGCTCCTTGGGCGCCCCGGTGGAGTCGGTGATGCCGAAGTGCATCTCGAAGGGGTGGTGGTCGTAGGGGGACTGGTCCCACAGGTCGTCGTAGTCGGTGTTGTTCCAGGCGAGCCAGCCGGTCGCCCCGCCCAGCAGCGAGTTGTGCAGCGTCTGACGGTAGAAGATCCCCGCGTTGGCGGCCGAGACCGTGTCGGTGGACAGCCCGAACTCCTCCAGCACGACGGGCTGTCCGGTCACCGAGGCCAGCTCGCACTCGAAGGCGGCCCGGTAGTGCTGGCGCGGCCGGTCCGTGTCCGAGCGGTACACGTGCGGACCCACGAAGTCGACGTACTCGGCCGTCTCCCGCAGCGAGAAGCCGTTGTCGCGGCCGGTCACCTCGATGCCCCAGGCCCCGTCGCCCAGCGACACCGGCTGCGTCGCGCCGGTCGCCCGGACCGCGTTGCACATGGCCTGGGCCCACGCCGTCACCACGTCGGTGGAGGGCGGGTCGACCTGGTAGATCCGCCCGTAGCCGGGCATCTCGTTGGTGATCAGCCAGCCCGTGACCGCCGGGTGGTCCTTGAAGCGGCGCGCCATGCGGGAGACGAACCAGGCCTGGCGGCCCACCATCCACACGTCCTCGTACAGGTCGCGGTCGCCGCGCCAGACGGGGTCCCAGTTCTCCCCGGACATGTGGCCGACGATGAACGTCGGTATGGTCCCCATCCCCGTCTCCACATGGGCGTCGAGGAAATCCTCGAACCGCGCGCACAGTTCGTCGTCGACGCGGCCGGGCTCCGGGTGGAAGTCCGGCCAGTAGAAGAAGGAACGGGTCGTGTTGAGGCCGTGGCCGGCGAGCACACGCAGTTCTTCGCGGACGACGGCGGGGTCGTAGTTCCGCCACATCAGCGGGCCGCCGGTGCGGGACCAGAAGTTGGCGCCGAGCCAGGGCAGGACGTCGGGCTGGTGGATGAGCTGGGCGCTGTGGCGTCGCATGGTCCTTCTCGGGTGGTGGGGGTGCGGATGGTGCGTGGCCGCGGGCTGCCGCGGCCGGGTGGTGCTTTAGGTGGGGGCGGGCCCCGTGGACTCGCGTACGACCAGGCGCGGCCGTTCGGCGAGGGCGGTGTCCTCGACCTCCTCGCCGCACAGGGCGAGCAGCATGCGCGCGGCCGCCGCGCCCACCCGCTGCACCTGCTGGTCGACCGTGGTCAGCCGGGGATGGAGCCACGAACCGAGCGGCAGGTTGTCGTAGCCGACGACGGACACGTCCCGGGGAACGGCCAGTCCGGCGCGCTGCGCGGTGCCGATGCCGCAGACCGCCATCGAGTCGTTGGCGTACACGATCGCGGTGGGCCGGTCGGCGGAGTCGAGGAGTGCCTCGGTGGCACCGACGGCGCGCCGCTCGCTGAAGTCGGTGGGCAGCACCGCGAACGGGCGCAGGCCCGCCTCGCGCAGGGCACCTTCGAAGGCCGCCCTGCGCACCCGCGTGTGCTG
Organism: Streptomyces violaceoruber; assembly: GCF_033406955.1. Lineage (NCBI taxonomy): Bacteria > Bacillati > Actinomycetota > Actinomycetes > Kitasatosporales > Streptomycetaceae > Streptomyces > Streptomyces violaceoruber. Next base: position 8,165,648 of record NZ_CP137734.1, read on the forward strand.
CAGCTCGGGCGGCCCGCTGACGTAGGCGACGCGCCGGTGGCCGAGGCCCAGCAGGTGGGCGACGGCCTCGGCGATCCCCGCGCCCTGGTCACGCAGTCCGACACGCGGGACGACGGCCGTGTCGTCGGGCGATCCGAGCAGCACCGCGGGAAGTCCCAGGCGGGCGAGCAGCGCGGGACGGGCGTCGTCGTCGCGGGCGTCGGTGAGCACGGCGCCGTCCACCCGGCCTTCGGCCGCGAGCCGCTCGTACAGCGCGTTCTCCTCCCGGTGACCGCTGACCAGATGCAGTAGCAGTCCGTAGCCGCGCGGCGCCAGCTCGCCCTCTATGCCGGTGATCAGCTCGCTGAAGTGCGGGTCGGAGCCCAGCACGTCCGTGGGACGCCGCACCACGAGGGCCAGACTGCGGGTGCGGGCGTTGCGCAGCGCCGCGGCGGAGGCACTGGGCGACCAGCCCAGCTCCAGCGCGGCGTCCAGGATCCGGCGGCGGGTCGCCTCGGAGAGCCGGCCCTTGTTGTTGAAGGCCTGGGACACGGCGGCGGTCGACACCCCGGCGGCCGCCGCGACCGCCTTGATCGTGGGCCGTCGTCCGGCCCGCTCGGTGGAGACGCTCACATCTTCACCGCCCCGCTGACCAGGGCCTGCTGCATGCGCTTCTGGAGCAGGGTGTAGACGAGCCACACCGGAACCAGGGTCAGCACCGTGCCCGCCGTCAGTACGCCGTAGTCCGTGCCGGTGATCGACTTCAGCGTGGGCAGGGCCACCTGGACCGTGCGCTGCGCCGGGTCCGGGCCGATGATGACCAGCGAGTACAGGTACTCGTTCCAGAAGGTCAGGAAGTTCAGCAGCAGCACCGTGGCGATGCCCGGCAGGCACATCGGCGTGTACACGTGCCGCAGCACCGCGAAGGTGGACGCCCCGTCCAGCCGGGCGGCCTCCTCCATCTCCGGCGGGATGGTGCGCATGAACTGCACCAGGATCACCACCGACAGCGGCAGCGCCGTCGCGGGCAGGAACAGCACCATGAAGATCCGGGTGTGGAACAGCCCCGTGGCCGCCGCGAGCAGGAAGGTGGGGAAGAGCGCCGCGAACGTCGGGATCAGGAAGCCGAGCGAGAAGACCTTCTCGACCGCGCCCGCCAGCCGCCCGGTCGAACGCGCCAGCGCAAACGAGGCCGGGATCGCCAGCAGCAGGGTCAGCGCCAGCGAGAAGACCGTCACCAGCGCCGAGTTGACGACCGCGAGCCCGAGGTCGGCGCTCTCGAACGCGGTCCGGAAGTTTCCGAGCCCCAGGGAGGACGGCGGCGCGAAGGGGTGCGCGAAGATCTCGTCGTTCGACTTGAACGCCGAGGCGAGGAAGTAGTACAGCGGGACGACGAGCAGCACCGCGTACGTCCACACCAGGATGTGGGCCGGGAGCCAGCGCTTGCCGAGCTTCATCAGTGCTGCTCCGATCAGTAGTTCTGGCGGAAGACGCGGCGGATCGTCAGCAGCCCGACGAGTCCGGCGAGGAAGAGGAGGACGCCGACGGTCTGGCTGTAGCCGAGGTCCGCGGCGATGAACGCCTTCTGGTAGACGAGGAAGGACAGCGTGGTGGACGACGTGCCGGGGCCGCCCTGCGTGAGCAGCAGCACGTGCTGCGCGGAGCCGAACAGCGTCCACAGGAACTGCAGCATCGTCACCACGCCCACGTAGTCGCGGATGACGGGGTAGTGGACCGACCACATCGTCCGCCAGTGCCCCGCCCCGTCGAGCTGCGCGGCCTCCCCGAGCTCGTCCGGCACACTGCCCAGCCGGGCGGCGAACAGGACGGCGGTGAAGCCGATGCCGGCCCAGATGTCCAGGGCGATCAGACACGCCAGGGCCGTCGACGGCGAGGCCAGCCAGGCGTCGGCCAGGGAGCCGAGGCCGACGCTCTCCAGCCCGCCGTTGAGCAGGCCGTCCGGCGACAGCGCCGCGTAGAACACCATCGCCTTCGCGGGCGTCGAGATCAGCCCCGGGATGAAGAGCAGGTACCGGATGACCCGGTGACCGGGCGGGCGCTGGGCCACGTAGTACCCCAGCATGAACGCGCAGACGATCATCACCGGGACGGCGACGGCCAGTTGTACGGCGGTGTTGCGGACCGCGTCCCAGAACACCGGGTCGTCCAGCACCACCCGGGCGTTGTCGAGACCGGCGAAGGACACCGGCTGGAGCATGCCGGGCCAGTGCAGGGCCGCGATCACGAAGATCGCGAGCAGCGGCCCGACCATGAAGACCAGGTACCAGACCAGCGCGGGCACCGCGAGGACGGTGCCGCCCTGCCGGCGCCGGCCCGCGGCCGGGGCGGGGGAGGGCGGCGGAACGGACCTGCGGGCCGCGCTCCCGTCCGGCGTCGTCGTGAGCGTCGTCATGCGGTGACTCCCGGGGAACGGGTGGAACGGGGGAGGGGGAGAGGGAGGGTGAGGGGGACGAGGGAGAGCCGGGCGGCGGAGCCGTCGGTGTCCGGGCGGGTCATACGGACCGGTACGCGGACTCGAGAGCGGCGCGCACCCGGGCCGGGCTGGTGCCCCGGGTGAACGAGGTGCTGGTCGCGGTGATCAGCGGCTGCGCGGCGGCGGGCGGCACGTACACGTCGGGCAGCAGCACCTGGCTCACCTCGGAGCCCAGCCGCTGGGCCGCCCCGACCAGCGGGAAGCCGGTGGAGACGGCGTCCGTGCGCAGGGCCATGTCCCGCCCGCTCTCCGTCACGAACCGCGCCACGACGTCCGGGCGGTACATGAACCGCAGGAACTTCTCGACCTGCTCGATCTTGCGGACGCCGTTGGGGCTGATCCAGAAGCCGATGAGGGTGTGGGCGCGGATGACGGTGGGACCGTCGTGCGCCGCCCCGTCGGCCAGCGGCCAGCCGCCGACCTCCGTGTGCCCGGCCACCTTCTCGGGCACCTTGGCCAGGGCGGAGGACATCGCCGACTGGACGGCCGCCTCCTCGGTGTTGAACTGCGTGGTCATCGAGTCGGACGTGAGGCCCTGGGCCTTGTCCGCGAACACACCGGCGTCGCGCAGGTGCGCGAAGTACTCGATGCCCAGGCGTGCGCCGCGAACGCCGAAGTCCCCCGTGGAGTAGACGTGCCGGGCCTCGTCCGGGGAGAGGAACGTCTGGATGATCTGCGCCAGCAGCTTCTGGCCGGTCCAGTCGTTGCCGCCCACGGTCACCGGGGCGATGCCCTTGGCGCGGAGCTTGCGGGCCGCGGCGATCAGCTGGTCCCCCGTGGTGGGGATCGCGTCGACCCCGGCCCGGTCGAGCAGGGCGCGGTTGTAGGCGACGGGCCAGTTGGTGGCGAAGTAGGGAAAGGCCCGGACCCGGCCCTCGTCGTCCGTCCAGTCGGCCAGCGCGGCGGGCAGGACGCGCCCGCGCAGCCCCCAGTCGTCGAGATAGGGCTTGACGTCGACGGTCGCGCCGACGTCCGTCCAGGCCAGCGTCTTGTCGTACAGGTTGACCATCACGACGTCGGCCTCCTTGCGGGCCAGCCGTGAGGTCTCGTAGACCTGGGCGAGGTCGTCGCCGTTGACGAGGTTCTTGATCTTCACCCCCGGGTTCTCCTCGCGGAAGCGGTCCACGGCCGCGAGATACGTGGGGGAGCCCGGCGCGGTGGTGCCGAGCTGGGTGTGGACGACGAGGGTGTCCGGGTCGGAGTCCGCCGACGCCAGCGACGAGCAGCCGGACAGAGCGGGCAGGGCAGCGGCCGCGGCCAGACCGGAACCGGCGGCGAGCAGTTCGCGCCGTGTCAGCGATGAGCGCACAGGGGTGGTCTCCAACCAAGCGGTTAACGATTGGTTAATCGATGTACCTCGTGAGGTGCGAGGACTGTATGGAGTGGCGGGACCACGGTCAAGGGGGTGGCGCGGGGAGATTTCCGGTCCCGTGCGCGACGCGGGCTGCCTGGTCAGGCCGTCGCAGCGTCCCCCACACGGAGGCCGAGCCGGTCCGCCACGGTGGTCAGTGCCGGTCCCAGCGGGAGCGCGACCCTGGTGACGGCCAGCCGGTCGCCGCGGGTGGCGTCGCGGTTGACGATCAGGACCGGCTTGCCCGCCTCGGCCGCCTGGCGGACGAAGCGGAGCCCGGACATCACCGTCAGCGAGGAGCCGAGGACCAGCAGCGAGGACGCTCCGCGCACCAGCTCGCGGCAGTGCTCGACGCGGCGCGGCGGTACGTTCTCGCCGAAGAACACCACGTCCGGTTTGAGGACGCCGCCGCACACCGTGCAGGGCACCACCCGGAAGTCCCCGACCTGCTCGTCGGTGAGGTCGGCGTCGCCGTCCGGGTTGATCCCGGCGGCCACCGGCGAGAAGCCGGCGTTGGCCTCCTCCAGGCGCCGGGCGAGTTCACGGCGCGGGCTGAGGACACCGCAGGACAGACAGACGACCCGGTCCAGGCTGCCGTGCAGTTCCACGACGCCCTCGCTGCCCGCGGCCTGGTGCAGACCGTCGACGTTCTGGGTGATCACGCCGGTGAGCAGGCCGTACCGCCCGAACGCCGCCACCGACCGGTGTCCCGCGTTGGGCCGGGCGCGGCCGAAGGTGCGCCAGCCGAGGTGGCTGCGCGCCCAGTACCGGCGGCGGGCCTCGGGGTGGGCGGTGAAGTCCTGGTAGGTCATCGGGGTGTGCCGGCTCAGGCTGCCGCCCTCGCCCCGGTAGTCGGGGATGCCCGACTCCGTGGAGATGCCCGCCCCGCTGAGCACCAGCACCCCGCCGGCCCGCAGCGCGTCGGCGACGGGCGCCAGGTCCGTGGTGCCCGGCGGCAGGTCCGCTCCCGGGGTCCAGCTCAGAGTGGGGCGCATGCGCATGCGGCAAGGGTACGGAACGCGCCGCCGTCCCCGGCGTGGCGGAGCGCACACCGACGCCGCCCGCTCGCGGAGCGCCGCCGCCACCCGCCCGCCACCGCGCCCGGACCGCCCCGGCATGACCTTTTGCGTCCCGGGTGACAGACTTGCACTGTCCAGGGGGCCGTGAGGCCCCTGCCGGGAGAGGCGGCCTGGCCGGGAGTGGTCGATGTTCCGCAAGCGTCCCGCACCTGACGGTGAAGAGCTGCTCGCCCGGCTGGCCTCACTGACCACACGGGCGAAGGAGCTCGCCGAACTGCGGCGGTCGCAGGTGGAGCTGGCGATCGCCCTGCAGCGCGACATGCTCCCCGCGGACCTGCCCGCCGTCCCCGGCATCCACTTGGCCGCGTGCTATTCACCCGCGTACGCCGGGCTCAACGTGGGCGGCGACTGGTACGACGCCTTCGCCCTCCCCGACGGCCGCATCGGCCTCTCCGTCGGCGACGTCCAGGGCCACGCCATCGACGCGGCCGCCTTCATGGGCCAGGTCCGGGTCGGCCTGCGGGCGCTGGCCTCCGTGACCAGCGAGCCCGGCGACCTGCTGGCCTGCACGAACGAACTGCTCCTGTCCCTCAACAAGGACCTGTTCGCCACCTGCACCTTCATGCGCTACGACCCGGCGACCGGCCTGCTGGAGAGCGCCCGGGCCGGCCACATCCCCTGCGTGCGGGCCACGGCGGACGGCAGGGCGGAGGTCTGCCGGGACGAGGGCGGACCCCCGCTGGGCGTCCTGGAGGGCACCGAGTACCCGGTGACCCGGTACCGGCTCGCCACCGGCGGAGTGTTCGTCCTGGTCACGGACGGCGTGGTGGAGGGGCCCTCGCTGAGCGTCGACGAGGGCCTGGACCGGGTGGTGCGACTGGCGAGCCTCGCCGCGGCCGTCGGCATGGAGGCGGACGCGCTGGCGGCCGCCGTGCTGAAGAACGCCGAGCTGATCGGTCACGAGGACGACGCGGCCGTGCTCGTCGTCGGCCATGACGGGCGCGGCGCCACGCGCGGCCTCGCACGCGGCGTTACGCCGTAGGGCGTCACGGGGCGCCCCTCGCCTCGCCGACCCGGCGGCACCGGTGTCTGATGGCTGCTGTGGTGGGTATCCGTGCGTGGCCTCGACCGGTCGTCCTCACCTGCGCGACGCTGCTGCTCGCCGGCTGCTACTACGCGGCGGGGCGGCTCGGGCTGTCGCAGCAGCTGACCGCCGACGGTTCGGTCGTCACGCCCATCTGGCCGCCCACCGGTCTCGCGGTGGCCTGCCTGCTCCTGTTCGGACCGTGGTGCGTGCCGGGCATCGCCCTCGGCGCGCTGCTGGTCATCGTCTCCCTGGGAGCCCCCGGGCCCGAGGCCGCGGGCATCGTGGTGGGCAACACCGCCGCCCCCGTCTGCGCCTGGCTGCTGCTGCGCGCGGTGGGGTTCCGGTTGAGCCTGAGCCGGCTGCGCGACGGACTGGCGCTCGTCTTCCTGGGGGCGCTGGCCGCGATGCTGATCAGTTCGGGCACGGGCATCGGCATGCTCCTGCTGTCGGGCAAACTCCCCACCGACCACCTCGGGATCGTCTGGCTGGCCTGGTGGGTCGGTGATGCCATGGGGGTCGTCCTGGTCACCCCGCTGCTGCTCCTGCTGTACCGCGCCCGCCTGCCGCCCCCGTCCGCGCGCTGGCCCGAGGCCGCCGGGCTCACCGCGGTCGTGTGCGTCCTGGTACCGCTGATCATGTACAGCTCGGTCAGCGTGCTGTTCCTCGCCTACCCGATCCTGATCTGGTCGGCGCTGCGCTTCCAGCTGGCGGGCGGCATCCCGTGCGCCCTGTTCGTGTCGGTGACGGCCACCGTCGTGGCCCGGCAGGAGGCCGGCTCCTTCGGGAAGCTGACCGACATCGAGACGATGATGAAGCTCCAGGCGTTCAACGGGACCCTGGGGCTGACCGCGCTCCTGCTCTCCGCGGTGATCAGCGAACAGCTCAACACCAGACGGTCGGTGGAGCGCGCCTGCCACGAGCTGGTCGAGGCGCTGCAACACCTGAACGCCGGCGGCTCCGGGGCACCGGGTCCGCCCGGAGGAGACGGCCGGTGAGCGCGGTGCCGGGCCCCGCCGGCAGCCTCCCTCGGCGGCACCCACCCGGACGGCACCCGTCCGGGCAGCTGCGCGCGGGCCTCAGAAGTCGTAGTCGTCGATGTTCCCGGCGTCGAAGACCGTCGGCTCGCCGAGGGTGATGACCCCGTTCCCGGTGAGCTGGAACCAGCCCATGTCCCCGGCCAGGAACATCTGCCCCTCCCGGCCCGTGATCTGCCCGGAGGCCAGGGCCACCGCGGCGTGACCGGCCAGCTCGCCGAGCTTGGCCGGGTCCCACAGCAGGAACGCCTCCACCGTGCCGTCCTTGATGTAGGGACGCATGTCGTTGGGGGCGCCGAGCCCGGTCAGCTTCACCTCGCCCTTGTACTCCGACTGGGACAGGTACTTCGCGGCCGCCTTGATCCCGTTGGTGGTGGGGGAGATGATCCCCTTCAGCTTCCCGTGCTCCCGGAGCAGTTCCTCGGCCTTCTGGTACGACTTCTCGGCCTCGTCGTCGCCGTAGACGACGTCCACCAGCCGCATCTCCTTGTACCTCGGACCCTCAAGCTCCCTCTTGATGCTGCTGATCCAGGCGTTCTGGTTGGTCGCCGTCTGCGCGGCGGACAGGATCGCGATGTCGCCCTGGTAGCCGGTCTGCTCGCCGAGCAGCTCCAGCTGCCGTACGGCGATGTCCTCGGCGCTCGCGGGGGAGACGAAGGCGTAGCGGCACTCGGGCTTCGTGTCGGAGTCGTACGTGACGACCTTGACACCCTTTGCCATGGCCTTCTTGAGGGCGTCGCACAGCGCGTCGGGGTCCAGCGCCGAGACGGCGATCGCGTCGGCCTTCTGCTCGGTGAGGCCGTTGATGTGCGACACCTGCCCGGAGGCGTCGGCGCCCTGGTCCGTGCCCACCTCCTTGAAGGTCGACCCCAGTGACTCGACGGCACGCTCCCCGCCCCGGTCGGCGACCGCGAAGTACGGGGTGTTGACCTGCTTGGGAAGGAAGCCGACGGTCAAACCCGTCTTGGTGGGCGCGTTGGGGGAGGCCTCGGCGTTCTTGGCGTTCGCCGCCGTGTCGTCGTCCACGGGGCCGTCGCCGTCGCCGCATCCGGCGGTGAGGAGACTGAGGGAGGACACGGCGGCGACGAGTACGGAGGCACGGCGTGCGGGGGTTTTGTGCATGTGCTTCTTTCGATGAGTCGACAGGCGGCGACCGAAGACCGTTCACCAGGTGCGTCCAGCCATGGCGGTCTTGCGGGTGCGCGGGACGTCGCGTGGGGGCCGCCCGGGCGTGCGGCCAGGGCGCTGAAAGGATTCAATGAAGCTTGACCGGGACGTTAGGCAGAAACACCCTTGTGGTCAATGCACTTGCGGGACACAGTTCTTGAGCCTGCGGCCTCTCAGGCCTGCCCCTTCGGGGGTTGCTCAGAGCGAGGCCCGCGTGCCGGTCCCCGCCGTTCGGCCGAGCGTGCGGTCGAAGAGGGTGAGCAGCAGGTAGAGCAGGCCGGCACCCAGCATGACCCAGGCCAGCCGGTGCAGGCCGCCGGTGTCGGCGTGCTGCCCGAAGGAGGCCGCGGTCGCGGCGGAGGCGACCATCGAGCCGATGTAGGCGAAGGTGCGCAGCAGGCCGGCGGAGGAGGCGGTGCGCTCCGGATCGGCCTGGAAGTAGACGGAGTTCTGCAGGGCCAGGTTGTTCAGCCCCTGGGGGACGCCGAAGATCAGGGCGACCAGCAGCAGCATCCACAGCGGGCTGTCCCCGCCCAGCAGCAGGATCACCAGGCACGCGGTGATCTGGCCGACCGCGCCGAGCAGCAGCTTCCCCCGGACGCTCGTGCTGCGCCCCGAGACGATGGACACCCCTGTCGCCAGCAGGAACATGGGGATCTGTGCCAGGCCGGCGTGGAAGGGGGTCAGCCCGAAGCCCTCCTCGGTCCACTGGGTGAAGCCGTAGAGGAAGGAGTACGAGACGACGTAGGCGACGAGCGTCCGCCCGTAGGTGGCCAGGAGCGGGACGTTGCCGCCGAGTACCCGCAGGTCTATGAAGGGCGTGGCCGCCCGCAGTTCCCGTACCGCGAACGCCGCTCCCGCGGCGGCGGCGAGCGCGAGCAGGTACCAGTCGCGCAGGTGCGGGTTCATCAGGAAGAGCAGCAGTGAGACGAGCATCGCGGCGAACAGTCCCATGCCGGGCAGATCGAGCCGGGCGGCCAGGCTCCCGCGCGGTGTGGATCCGCCCGTGGACTGCGCCGTGGACTGCGCAGTGGGCCTCGCCGTGAACCGCGCGGTGGGCTTCGCTTCGGGCTTCGCCCTGGGCAGCCGCAGCAGACCCAGCAGCACGGCCGCGACGGCGAGGGGCACGTTCAGCGCGAAGGTGGCGCGCCAGCCGCCCACCGCGATCAGCAGGCCGCCCAGCAGCGGGCCGACGACGGCGACGGTCTGGTTGGCCACGGCCAGCGCGGTGAGCACCCCGCCGGGGCTGTCCCGTCCGGTGCGCTCGGCCTCGCTGCGCACCAGCGCCATCGCCGCGGGATAGCCGGCGCAGGTGCCGAACCCGAGCAGGACCCGCGCGCCGATCAGCACCCCAGGCCGGGAGCCAGCGCGCCCACGACACCGGCGACGCCGACGAGGCCGGTACTGAGGAGGAAGAGCCGGCGCGGCCCGAAGACGTCGATGAGCCTGCCGACGACCGGCTGACCGAGCGACGTCGCCAGGTAGAGCGCGGAGACGAGCCAGGCGGTCTGCGAGGCCGGTGCGCCGAGCGCCCTGCCGATCGGCACGAGGGCGACCGCGATGATCGTCGAGTTGATCGGGTTGAGCACCGAACCGAGCAGCATCGGCGGCAGCAGTCCGCGGTCGAAGCCGGGCTTGTCCGTGCCGGCCTCGGGGCAGCCCGCCTTCGCGTCAGTCACGGTTCAGTCGCTCCAGTACGGCCATGGCCGCGATCACGGTGCGCCGTTCCTCCTCGGTGCACCTGTCCTGCAACCGCTCGGCGAGCCATTCCGTGCGTACCTGCCGCCCTTCCTCCACGCGGCGGACGCCCTCGGGGGTCAGCGTGATCAGCAGGCGCCGTCCGTCGTCCGGGTCGGGGCGCCGCTCGACCAGCCCCATGGAGGCGAGTGCGGTGACCGTCGCCGTCATCGACTGGTGTCTGACCCCTTCGATCGCGGCGAGTTCGCTGGCCGTGACGCTCCCCCGGTCGGACAGCCGGGCCAGTACCGAGGACTGGCCGAGGGTGAGGTCCTCGACCTCGGAGGCCTTGAGGATGCGTCGGCGCAGCCGGCTGATGACCGCGCGGACCTCCCGCGAGGCCTGGACCGCCGACGGTGAAGGACTCTCGTTCTCGCTCATGCCTCCAGGCTAATGTCCACAGCCAGAACTGTACAGCCTTGGCTGTATGTATGGCCCGTACGGGTGGCCGTGAAGGCTCTTGCGCAGAGTGCAATGACTTGCCCACGTCAAGTCTGGCGGTCCACCATGTGACGACCGGTGTGCGGACAACTCCCGCCATCCGCGGGCGTCTTCGTCGGACTCCCCGTCCCGGACCGGGACTGGGCCTGCTGCACGGGCTGGCCCGGGGCGACGACGGCGTCACCGGCATCCCCTTCGTCACCAGGGAGACCGACGTGAGCGTCCGTCAGCAGCCGACGACCGACTCCGCACGGGTGGCGCGTCCGCCCGGACCGACGTCCGTCCGCGTGGCCTGCCAGGTCCACGGCGGCCTCGTCGAGTACGACGGCTACAGCAACGACGCCTGGTCGCACCTGCCCGACCACGGCGGCTACGTCTCCAGCATCTTCATCGACGTCGACGACGCCCGGCCCCCAGGAGCGCCCACATGCTGACCCCCTCGTCCCGGCGCCGCGGATCCGCCCCGCGGCGCAGACCCCGCACCGCACGCGCCCTGACCGGCACGGTGTGCCTGCTCGCCCTCTCCGGTACGACGCTCGCCGCCGCGCCCGCCCCGGCTGCGGACCCCGTGCCGCCCGCTCCGGTGTCCTGGCGCGCGGACCTGTCCAGGACCGGCACCGACGACGTCAACGTCCGGTACGACGCGGGCGCCCTGCGGGTGCGGGACGGCTCCCTCAGCCCCGCCTCCCTCGGCCGGGACCGCGGCTACGCCTCCGCCGTACTGGACCCGCACCACGTCGGCCGGCCCGTCGACCGGGTCACCGTGGACCTCGACGCGACGGTGCCCGACGCGGCGGGCGTCGAGGTCGACGTGCGCGGGCGCGCGGCCGACGGCGCCTGGACCGAGTGGCGGCGGGCGGCGCCCGGCGCCCCCGCCGAACTGCCCCGCGAGGTGGTCGACGTCCAGGCCCGGCTCACCCTGTGGAACGCCAGGGGCGGGCCCACCGCGGCCGTGCGCGCGCTGACCCTGACCGCCGACGACGCGGGCACCGCGCCCGCCGAGCCCGCACCGGCCACCAGGGCCGCCGCCTTCTCCGCCCGCGTCTACGCCACCCGCGAGGGCCTCGTCGGACACACCACCGCCAACGGTCACGTCATCGGGGCGAACGACCACTTCGTGGCACTCCCCTCCCGCCGCGCCCTGTCGCCGAACGGCAGCGGCCAGTACTCGGTGCAGGTGTGCGGGCCGGCCCGCTGCGAGACGGCGCCGGTCTGGGACGTCGGCCCGTGGAACACGCACGACGACCACTGGAACCCCTCGGCGCAGCGGGAGCAGTGGAAGGACCTGCCGCAAGGGCTGCCCCAGGCGCAGGCCGCCTACGAGGACGGGTACAACGGCGGACGCGACGAGTTCGGCCGGCAGGTCGCCAACCCGGCCGGCATCGACCTGGCCGACGGCACCTTCTACAACGTCGGCCTGAACGACAACGGCTGGGTGACCGTCACCTACCTGTGGACCGAGGGCGGCGGCGACACCACGTCCTTCCCGACCTGGGGCACCGACGTGAGCGTGCGGCAGCGGGCGACGACCGACTCCACCCGCGTGGCGAGCCTGCCCGGGCCCACGACCGTACGGGTGCGGTGCCAGGTCCACGGCCAGCTCGTGGACTACGACGGCTACAGCAACGACGCCTGGTCGTACCTGCCCGACTACGGTGGCTACGTCTCGAACATCTTCATCGACGTGGCCGACTCCTGGCTCCCGGGCGTGCCCACCTGCTGACCGTCGGGCAGCGCGGACCCCGACGCCGCCACGTGCGGCGTCGACTCCTCCACCAGGGCCCGGGGGCCGTGCGCGGAACAAGGACCGCTGCCGCGCACAATGGGCGCATGGTTCCCTCTTCCCGGGCCCGCGTCGCCGTGCGGGACGATCCGGGGCGGACGCGGTCGGCGGCGGCGGTGTCCGCTGTGTTGATCGTGGGCGCCGGACTGGCGCTCAGGGCCTTGGCGGCGGGTGAGGTGGCCAAGTACGGCGGAGACGCGCTGTACACCCTGCTGCTGTTCGCCCTCGTGTTCGCGGCGGCGCCGAGGACGGCACCGGCGAGGGCCGCCGCCCTGGCCCTGGCGGTGAGTTGGGGCGTGGAGTTCCTCCAGCTCAGCGACGTGCCGGCGCACCTCGCCCGGGAGAGTACGGCGGCCCGTCTGGTGCTGGGCTCCACCTTCAACGCACCGGATCTGTTCTGGTACGCGGTCGGCGCGGCGACCGGCTGGCTGGCCGTCAGGCGAGCGTGAAGCGCACCGGAGTTCCGGCCACGGCCTGGGCGGCCGCGGCCAGAGCCGGCTCCGGGACGACCGCGACGACCGGGTAGCCCCCCGTCGTCGGGTGGTCGTGCAGGAAGATCACTGGGCGGCCGTCCGGCGGTACCTGCACGGCGCCCAGGACCATGCCCTCGCTGGGCAGTTCGCCCGTCGACAGCCGCTGGAGCGGCGGACCCTCGGTGCGCAGGCCGATCCGGTTGCTGTGCGGGGAGACGCGGTAGGCGGCCGAGGTGAGCGTGCGCAGCGCGGCCGGCGTGAACCAGTCGGCGCGCGGGCCGGGGCGGACCGGCAGGACCAGCTCGGCCGGCGGTCCCGGCCAGGGAGCGGCGACCGGTGGCGGCGCGGGCCGCGCGGGGGCGCCGACCGCCAGGACGTCCCCGTCCCGCAGGGGCGTCGGACCCAGCCCGGACAGCAGGTCCGTCGAACGGCTGCCCAGGACGGGCTCGGCGGCGATGCCGCCCGCGACGGCCACGTACGAGCGGACGCCCCCGGTCGCGGTCCCCACGTCCAGGACCGAGCCGGCCGGCACCCGCACCGGGGCGCCCCAGGCGGCCGGCCTGCCGTCGACCGTCACCGCGCAGGGCGCCCCGCCGACCACGGCGGCGACGTCCCGGTCGGGACGCAGGGCGCAGCCGGTCAGGGTCGTCTCCAGGACGGCGGTGTCCGGGTCGTTGCCGAGGAGGCGGTTGGCGAGCCGCATCGCGGGCGCGTCCAGCGCACCGGAGCGGGGCACGCCCAGGTGGGCGTGGCCGGGCCGGCCCGCGTCCTGCACCGTCGTGAGCGCGCCGGCGCGCACCGTCGTGAGTCTGGTGGTCATGCCCCGGCCTCCGGACTCGTCCCGGCCGTCGGATCGTCGCCGGACCCGGTTTCGGTCCCGGTCCCTGTGCCGGTTTCGGTCCCGGTCCCTGTGCCGGTCCCGGGACCGGCACAGGTGCCGTCCGCCGTGACAAATCGCACCCGCGTCCCCGGTGTGAGGAGCGCCGCCCGTTCCCGCGCCGGGTCCCACAGCGGCCGTGGGTCGGGCATGGTGCCGATCAGCTGCCAGCCGCCCGGCGTGGCGCGGGGGTAGACCGCGCTGTAGGGACCCGCGAGGGCCACCGCACCGGCCGGGACGCGGGTCCTGGGCGTGGACCGGCGGGGGACGTGCAGCCGAGGGGGCAGTCCGGTGAGATAGCCGAAGCCGGGGGCGAAGCCGCAGAACGCCACCCGATAGGTGTGCGAGCGGTGGAGGGCGCCGACCTCGTCCGGACCGACGCCCCACAGCGCCGCCACGTCGGCCAGGTCCGGCCCGTCGTAGCGCACGGGTATCTCCACCACGGCGCCCGTGTCGTCCGCGACCGGCGGCACCTGCCAGTCGGCGACCTGGCGGGCCAGCGCGTCCGGGTCCGGCACGCCGTCCAGCAGGACGGTCCGCGCCCCCGGCACGACCTCGGTGACCGGCGGCAGCGCCCCGGCGGCGCGACGGCGCAGCACCTCCGCGTGGAAGGCCGCAGTGTGCTCGGCGTCGCGCAACTCGACCAGGAGGGCGTGGCGGCCCGCCGGGCGCGCCGTGAGGGGCCTTCCGTCCGTCATGCGAACGCCCCGATCCCCACCCCGGCCGTCTCCAGTGCCTCGCGCACCCGGGCCGCGATCCGGGCGGCGTTCGGGGTGTCGCCGTGCACGCACAGGGAGCGGGCGGCGACCGCGACGGCCGTACCGTCCGCGGCCTCGACGGAGCCCTCCAGGGCGAACGCCAGCGCGCGGCGCACCACCGCGTCCTCGTCCGTCACCACCGAGCCCGCCTCGCTACGGGGGACCAAGCTGCCCTCCGCGGTGTACGCACGGTCCGCGAAGGCCTCCGGGACGCCGGTGAGGCCCGCCTCCGCGGCGGCCGTGAGCAGCCGCGAGCCCGGGAGGCCGAGCACGGGCAGCGCGCCGCCGGCCAGCCGCACCCCGGCCACGACGGCACGGGCCTGACCCTCGTCGTGGACGGTGCGGTTGTAGAGCGCGCCGTGCGGCTTCACGTAGGCGACCGGGGCGCCGGCGGCCTCGGCGAACACCCGGAGGGCGCCGATCTGGTACGCCACCTCGGCCGCCAGTTCGTCGGAGGGCACGTCCATGGCGCGCCGGCCGAAGCCCGCCAGGTCGCGGTAGGACACCTGCGCCCCGATCCGCACCCCGCGCTCCGCGGCGAGGTCGCAGACGCGGCGCATCACCGAGGGGTCGCCCGCGTGGAAGCCGCACGCGACGTTGGCGCTGGTGACGACGGAGAGCAGGGCGTCGTCGTCGGTGAGGGTCCAGCGGCCGAAGCCTTCACCGAGATCTGCGTTGAGGTCGATCACACCTTGAAAGTAGACGATCGTTGAACGATCCGACAAGGGACGCCCGCTCGACCGTCCATGCGACCGTCCATGCGACCGTCCGCCCGGCGGACCCCTCGATCACTCCGGGCGACGAAGAGGATTCACCTCTTGTTAGATCGTTCAACGATCGCTAGTGTCCGTGCATCTGCCACACATCTGGAGCTATGGTCCCCGGGACCACATGAGTCACGTTCCGAAGCTCCGGATCCGTGCCCTGCCCCCTCATGCCTGAAGAAGGCCACCGAATGATCGTTCTCCTCGGTGTGGTCGTGGTGATCCTCGGATTCGTCACGCGCCGCAACCCCGTCCTCGTGGTGGGCGTCGCCGGTATCGTCACCGGACTGCTCGGCAAGATGAACCCGCTGGAGGTCCTCGCGGCCTTCGGCCGGTCCTTCGCCGACAGCCGCTCGGTCACCGTCTACGCCATCGTGCTCCCGGTGATCGGGCTGCTCGAGCGCTACGGCCTGCGCGAGCAGGCCCGCCATCTCATCGGCCGGCTGGGCAAGCTCAGCGCCGGCCGGTTCCTCACCGTCTACCTGCTGGTCCGGCAGGTCACCGCGGCCTTCGGCCTCAACAGCATCGGCGGCCCGGCGCAGACCGTGCGGCCCCTGGTGGCACCGATGGCCGAGGCCGCCGCCGAACGCTCCACCGGGGCCAAGCTGCCCGACAAGCTGCGCGAGAAGGTGCGCTCCTACTCGGCCTCGGCCGACACCGTGGGCGTCTTCTTCGGCGAGGACTGCTTCATCGCGATCGGCTCCATCCTGCTGATCACCGGCTTCGTGAACTCCACCTACCACCAGGACATCGAGCCGACCCAGCTCGCCCTGTGGGCGATCCCGCTGGCCGTCTGCGCCTTCCTCATCCACGGCGCCCGACTGCTGCTCATGGACAAGCAGCTCGAACGCGAGATGGCGCAGGCCGCCGCCGAGCACGACCTGCCGCTTCCCGAGGGGGCCGAGAAGTGATCAAGGTCGAATGGCTCTACTGGCTGATAGGCCTCGTCTTCGTCGTCATGGCCGTGCAGATGGCCATGGACCGCAGCAACCCCAAGCGGTGGACGTCCGCCGCCTTCTGGGGCCTGCTCGGACTCACCTTCCCCTACGGCACCGGCGTGGCCAACGCCACCGCGGGCAACGGCGGCTGGACCCTGCCCGCCGAACCGCTCGGCGTCGCCGTCCTCGCCCTGATCGTGCTGGCCGGCTTCAACTTCCTCGGCAAGGGCGTCCCGGTCACCACCACCGGCGAGCAGCGCGAGGCCGCCGCCGCCCGGCTCGGCAACAAGATCTTCGTCCCCGCGCTGACCATCCCGCTGGTCGCCATCGTCTGCGCCTCCGTGCTCGACGAGTCCGGGCTCTTCGAGACCGGCAAGGCCACCCTCCTCGGGCTCGGCCTCGGCTGTGTCGCCGCGCTCGTCGTCGGGATGCTGGTGACCGGCGAGAAGAAGCTCTCCGTCCCGATCCACTCCGGCCGCTCCATGCTGGAGGCGATGGGCTCCGCCCTGCTGCTGCCCCAGCTCCTCGCCGTGCTCGGCTCGATCTTCGCCGCCGCCGGGGTCGGCGACCAGGTCGGCGACATCATGAACAAGGTGCTCCCCGACGACTCGAAGTACTTCGCCGTACTCGCCTACTGCGTCGGCATGTTCCTGTTCACCGTCATCATGGGCAACGCCTTCGCCGCCTTCCCGGTGATGACGGCGGCGATCGGCTGGCCCGTACTCATCCAGCAGATGCACGGCAACGAGCCGGCCGTCCTCGCGATCGGCATGCTGGCCGGCTTCGCCGGCACCCTGTGCACCCCGATGGCCGCCAACTTCAACATCGTCCCGGCCACCCTGCTCGAACTCAAGGACCAGTACGGGCCGATCAAGGCACAGCTCCCGACGGGCATCGCACTGCTCGGCTGCTGCACGGTGATCATGGCGCTCTTCGCCTTCTGATCCCCGCCCCCGCGCCCGCCAACCGACCCGCACGGCAAGGAACGCCCATGACCCGTGTCCTCATCACCGGCTTCGCCCCCTTCGGCGGGGAGCGGGTGAACCCCTCCTGGCAGGCGGCCTCTCTGGTGGCCGCCGAACCGCCCGCCGGGCTCGCGGTCACCGCCGCGGAACTGCCCTGTGTCTTCGGCGAGTCCCTCGACGCCCTGCGCGACGCCATCCGGGCGGACAACCCCGACCTGGTGCTCTGCCTGGGGCAGGCGGGCGGACGCCCGGGGGTCACCGTCGAGCGCGTCGGCATCAACGTCGACGACGCGCGCATCCCCGACAACGCCGGCGGGCAGCCCATCGACGAACCCGTGGTCCCGGACGGCCCCGCCGCCTACTTCTCCACCCTCCCCGTCAAGGCGTGCGTCGCCGCGATGCGCGAGGCGGGGGTCCCGGCCGCCGTCTCCAACACGGCCGGCACCTTCGTCTGCAACCACGTGGCCTACGGCCTCGGCCACCTCATCGCCACCGAGTTCCCGCACCTACGGGGCGGCTTCGCGCACGTGCCCTGGGCACCGGAACAGGTGCCCGACGGCACCGCGCCCGCCCTCCCGCCCGCCACCGTCGCCCACGGCCTGCGCGCCCTGCTGGCGGCCGCCGCCCGCACCCCCGCCGAGCAGGACCTCAAGGTCACCGAAGGAGCCACCCACTGATGCCGCTCAGCACCCACGCGGCCCGCTTCGCCCAGCTCGCCCTGGCGAACATCACCCGCGAGTACCCCAACTTCCCCGCCCATCTGATCACTTCCGCCGACGAGCGGCCCGAACCCCGCTCGCTGCACCCCGCCTTCTACGGCGCCTACGACTGGCACTCCTCGGTGCACATGCACTGGCTGCTGGTCCGCCTGCTGCGCCGTCACGGCGGCACCTCGGCACTGCCCGGCACCGAGGAGGCCGTCGCCGCGCTCGACCGCCACCTCACCCCCGGCAACCTCGCCACCGAGGCCGCCTACCTGCGCGAGCGCCCCTCCTTCGAGCGCCCGTACGGCTGGGCGTGGCTGCTCGCGCTCGCCGCCGAGTGCCGGGCGCTCGGGGGCCCGGAGGGTCAACGGTGGGCCGGAGCCCTGGAACCGGCCGTGGACGCCGTCGACGCGCTGCTGGCCGACTGGCTGCCCAAGGCCACCTATCCCGTTCGCCACGGCAACCACCCCAACAGCGCCTTCGCGCTGGGCCTCGCCCTCGACTCGGGCGAACTGCCGGCCGGGACCGAACGGGCCGTACGGGAACGCCTGCTGAGCTGGTTCGCCGACGACCACGACGCGCCCGCGCACTGGGAACCGTCCGGGCAGGACTTCCTCTCCCCGGCGCTCACCGAGGCCGACGCGATGCGCAGGGTCCTCGCGCCGGACCGGCTCGCGCGATGGCTCGACCGCTTCCTGCCCGGGCTCGGGACCGGCGCCCGCTGCGCACTGCTGGAGGTGCCGGTCGTCTCCGACCACGCCGACCCGCAGATCGGTCATCTGCTCGGTCTGACGCTCAGCAGGGCCGCCGCGCTGCGTGCCCTGGCCGACGCCCTGCCCGACGGCCCGGTCCGCGCCCGCCTGGACGAGGCGGCCGGGGCGCATCTCACGGCCGGCCTGCCGGCGGTGGAACGCGGTGACTTCACCACCGACCACTGGCTGGCCACCTTCGCCGCACTGGCCCTCGACCCGGTGGCTCCGCCGGCTCCGCGTCACTGACCCGGGGGAGGAGGGTCAGATCTCCGGGCGCAGGAGGCCGCGGCGGTACGCGGGCACCAAGTGCCGCGGAACCCGCAGGGTCACCCCGTCCACCGTCACGGGCACCAGATTCGGCGTGCTCGCCTTCCACTGGGCCCGGCGGTGGCGGGTGTTGCTGCGGGACATCCTGCGCTTGGGAACGGCCATGGTGAGGCTCCTTTCGGACGTGGAACCCCGACCCTACATGAAAACGATGTTCATGTTGAATGTGTCGTGTCCCGGAGCGCCCGCGCTCATCGCCGCTGTGTGCCGGTGAGGCGCCCCAGCGCCCGCACCAACGCCTCGACGCCCGCCTCCGCCTTCGACCGGGGGCACCCGACGTTGAGCCGTACCCGTCCCGGGGAGCCGTAGGCGGCCCCGGGCATGACCGCCACCTTCTCGACCTCCACCAGTTCGCGTTGCAGCTCCTCGTCGTCGACGCCCAGCGGGCGCAGGTCGATCCACGCCAGGTAACCCGCCTGCGGGGGCCGCCAGTCGAGCCCCGGGAACGCCGCCCGGAGGCGGTCGGCGACCATCGCGAGGTTGCCCGCGAGATACGTCCGCAGCGCGTCCAGCCAGGGCGCCCCCTCGCGGTACGCGGCGATGTGGCCGACCAGCGACAGCACCGCGGGGGAGGAGAGCCCGTCCGCGTCCTTGAGCTGCCGCAGGTAGGCGTCGCGCGAGGCCGGGTCGCCGACGATGCCGTAACTGCCGGTCAGCGCGGGAATGTTGAAGGACTTGGACGCCGAGGTGACCACGGCCCAGCGGCCGTCGCCGGCGTGGCGGACCCAGGGACGGTGGAGGTGCGGGGCGTGGGCCAGGTCGGAGTGGATCTCGTCGCTGACGACCGCCACGCCGTGTCGTGCGCACAGCCGGGCCATCCGGTCCAGCTCCGCGGCCGACCACACCCTGCCCGTCGGGTTGTGCGGCGAACACAGCAGCAGCACGGCCGTGTCGGGGAGCGCCAGCAGCCGTTCCAGCTCCGGCCAGTCGTCCAGGGGACACTCCAGGAGCCGCCGGCCGCTTGCCGCGACCGTCCTGGGGAACGCGTCGTACATCGGGGTGTGGGCGACCACCCCGTCACCCGGCCGCGACCACAGGTGCAGCAACCGCGAGACCTGGTAGACCACGGAGGGCGCGTAGACGACCGACCCGGGGTCCACGGCCGTGCCGTGCCGTGCCGCGTACCAGTGGACGATCGCGGACAGGAAGTCGTCCTGGCGCCAGCGGGAGTAGCCGAGCACCCCGTGCTCCAGACGGCCGCGCAGCGCCGCCAGCACCTCGGGGGCGGTCTCGAAGTCCATGTCGGAGATCGTGAACGGCAGCAGGTCCGGCACGCCGAACCGGTCCTGCACGTAGTCCCACTGCGTGCACCAGGTGCCGCGCCGGTCCACCGGGGTGTCGAAGTCGTACGGCGCGGACGCGGGCCCCGGTGCGGCGGGAGCCGAGTGCGCGGTCACGGCCGGCCCGCCGGGACCATCGTCGCGATGGCGTCCTTCACGGACTGCACCTGCGGACCGATGACGACCTGGACGTTGTGCCCGTCGAGCTTGACGACGCCCACGGCCCCCAGCTTCTTCAGCCGGGCCTCGTCCACCGCTTCGGCGTCCGCCACCGTCATGCGCAGGCGGGTGATGCAGTTGTCCAGGGACCGGATGTTGCCGGCGCCGCCGATCGCGTCGAGCATGGCGGCCGCGTCGTACTTCCCGGCGACCAGCTCGCGCGCCGGCTCAGGAGCCGCTCCGGCCTGCTCCTCCGCGTGTTCCGCGTCATGCGCACCGTCGTGCTCGTCGTGCTCGTCGTGCTCGTCGTCCGCCGGCGGGTCCTCCCGGCCGGGCGTCTTGAGGTCGAAGCGGGTGATGGCCCAGCGGAACAGGAAGTAGTACGCGGCGAACCACACCGCCGCGATCACCGGCACCAGATACCACTTGGTCGTCGAGCCCTGGAGCACACCGAAGACGAGCCAGTCGATGACGTTGCCGTCCGTGTTGCCGATGAACACGCCGAGCACGGCCGCCGTGAGGAAGCCCAGTCCCACCAGGACCGCGTGGACGAGGTACAGCCACGGGGCGACGAACAGGAACAGGAACTCCAGCGGCTCCGTGATGCCGCCGACCACGCAGGCCACCACACCGGACACGAGCAGGGCCTTGATCTCCGGCCGCATACGGCGCCTCGCGCAGTGGTACATCGCGAGCGCGGCGCCCGGCAGGCCGCCCAGGTAGGCCGCCATCTTGCCCTGGGAGAGGAAGTGCGTGGCGTCGGTGACGGCGGAGCCCGGTGCCGCCGAGCAGTCCAACTGGGCGTAGAACAGGTTCAGTGCGCCGGAGACGTGGTCGCCGCAGACGGTTCCCGAGCCGCCGACGTCCGTGAAGCGGAACATGGCGACGAGGATGTGGTGCAGGCCGATCGGGCGCAGCAGTACTTCGCCCATGCCGAAGAAGAACGGTCCGAAGACGCCCGTGTGCCCGATGCCGCGGCCGACCGCGCTGATCCAGCCGTTGAAGGTCGGCCACACCAGCGGGATGAGCAGACCGAGCACGCTCAGGACCAGGGCCGAGACGATCGGGACGAAGCGCAGCCCGCCGAAGAAGGCCAGCGCGTCGGGCATCCGCTGGGTGCGGAAGCGCCGGTGGAGCAGGCTGACAACGATGCCAACGGCCACGGCGCCGAGCAGTCCCGTGTCGATGGACTGCACGCCCAGCACGTCGGCTATGCCGTAGTGCTCGATCGCCTTCTCGTCCTCGAAGTCGACGCCCTTGGCGGTGAGGTAGAAGTTCACCGCGAGGTTCATGGCGACGAAGCCGACGAAACCGGAGAACGCGGCCACGCCCTTGTCCTCGCGGGCGAGGCCGAGCGGGATCGCCATGGCGAAGAGGACGGGCAGGAAGGTGAAGGCGACCAGGCCCGTGTTGGCCATCCAGGTGAAGACGAGGTGGAAGCCCTCGCCCTTCAGGAAGGCAACGTTGTCAGTGACCGCGTCACTCGACAGCGAGGAGCCGATGCCCAGCATGATGCCGCAGAACGCGAGCAGGGCCACCGGGAGCATGAACGTCTTGCCGAGCCCCTGGAGGAATTCCCAGAGTGCGGCCTTGGTCTTCTGCATGTGTACGGAACTTTCGGGCCTGGGGGACGGACCCGTCCGCTCGTCGTGACGACGCGGCGCGGGCCGGCGGGCGGAACGGGCGGCTGGGGGGAAGACGCCGCCGCAGGGATCACATCACAGCGGGTCGGTGACTGTCCACGGTGTCCCGTCGCCCCGCGCCCCCGCCCGTCACAACCATCCCCGCCGCGCCGCCTGCCAGGCGAGCTGCATGCGGGTCGCGGCGTTGGCGCGTTCCATCATGCCCTGGATACGGCGCTGGACCGTGCGGCGGCTGAGCTGCATCTGGGAGGCGATCGCCTTGTCGGCCACTCCCGCCACCAGCAGCGACAGCAGCCTGCGGTCGGTGGGGGCCAGCGCGTCGGGCGCCGCGGGCCCGTCGGTCCCGGAGAGTTCGCCCGAGTCGTCGACGTCCAGCGGGACGGCGTCCTCCCAGTACCGCTCGAACAGCGCGATCAGGGCCGCCAGCAGATTGCTGTCCCTGACCAGCGCCGTCGTGGGTTCCTCCGGACTGCCGTGCGGCCCCCCGGCGACGAGCGGGAAGACGGCCACCGCGCGGTCCGCGATCGCCAGGCGCAGCGGGAGTTGCGGCACGGCACGGGCGACCTCACCGGCCCGCACCCCCGCCACGACGTTGTCGACCGCGCCCTCGTCGTCGAAGAACGCCTTCTCGTACAGCACCCGGTAGCGCACCCCGCGGGCCAGTGCCTCGAACTCCTCGGTGTTGCTGCCCGAGGGCATGGCCACGTACTGCGCCTTGCAGAACCAGAGCATCTCCTCGCGCACGCTGGTCTGGATCTGCCGCAGGTGCTGGCGCAGCGCCTCGGCGCCGGTGATGACCTCAAGGAGCTGCCCCGCGTCCCGCCTGCGCATGGTGTCCCGGTAGGACTCGATCAGCCGGGCCGCCTCGTGCTGGGCGAGGTCCAGCGCCTCGGCACTGCGCTTGAGCCGGGGCAGCAGGGCGACATCGGGCGGCGCCGCCTGGTAGAGGCGGGGGACGCCGTCGGTGGGGCTGGCGAGGCCCTTGGCGGTGAGCGACTCCAGGACGCGGTCCATCCGCTCGACCGGCATGCCGTCACGCTCCGCCAGGTCGGCGGCGCCGGCCCGGCCGAAGGTGACGAGCAGTGCGTACACCGACTCCTCGTCGGGCGACAGCCCAGCGATCTCCAGCACCACGAACGCCCTCCCCGGATCCTGGGCCGTGACGGTTGAACACCGTACTGCACAGGTGGGGAGGGCGCGGCGGGGGTGTGCGGCGTCATCCGCCGCACACCGTTCGTGCCGGACGGGCCGCTACCGGCGTACCGCGTAGGCGCGTTGCACCGTCTGCCGAACCGAGTCGCCCGCCGCGTCGCGCGCCGTGACGCGGAGCGTGACCCACGACTCCCCGTGGGCGGGCGGCGTGAGCGAGGCCCGGAAGGCGTTGCGGCCGTGCGCGTGGGTGCGCGCCGACGACCAGGTGCGCCCGTCGTCGTAGGAGGCCTCGACCCGGACGCTCACACCCCGCGGAACGGGCAGTCCCTCCTGGGTACGCACCCGCACCTCGACATGGTGCGAGCGGGTGCCGCGCACGGAATTGCGCACGTCGACCGGTACGTCGTAGTCCAGTTGGAGCAGCGACAGCGGGGCGGCGGCGTCCGTGCGGCCCGACTCGAAGGACCAGGACGTACTGGTGGCCACCCCTCGCGTCCAGGCCTCGGAGTCGCGCGAGGTCTCCATGTCCAGCCGGTAGCGTGCCCGTTCGGCCGGAACGGTCACGTTCTGCCAGGCGCTGCCGACCCCGTCGACCCGCTCGCCGTCCCGGTACAGCACGGCGCTCGCGGTGTCACCGCCGGAGGGGGGCGACCAGTGCCCGGCCTGCGAGTCGGTGAACTCAGCGACCCTCAGCCGCAGCACGTTGCCGTCCCGCACGGTCGGCGTCGTGGTGCCGGCGGGGATGGACGGACGGACGACCGCGCCCTGCCAGGTCTCCCGGGGCCGCACGCCGGCCCGGTAGGTGCGCGGATCGTCCCGCATCCCGGCGATGAGCGGCTGGTCCACGTCGAACGTCGTGGTGTGGTGCACCCGGTGCTGCCAGGCGGTGTCGCCCGCGCTCACGTACTCGGTGCGCTCGAAACCGAGCGGCACGAACCGGGTGTACTGCAGCCAGGCGGTGTTCTGGTACGGCCGCCAGCCGAAGCGCTGCTCGCTCGCCCACCCCGTGACACCGTTGTCGGCGTAGGTGGTGCGGACCACCGCGCTGTTGCGGGCGGACACCGAGTGCACGACCTTGCGGGGCACCTGCTGCTCGGACACCTGCATCACGTCGTACAGGTACGGGCTGCGCGCGGTACCGGAGAACCGCACCGAGGTCGAGCCGCGGGCGATGCGCGCGAGCAGCTCGGCGCCCGTGCCCTTGCCGATCCGCAGCGTGGGCAGGGCGTTGCGGTCGCCCGTAGGCCGCCAGCGCGTCCAGCCGGTGTCGTTGAAGTGGACGAGGATCACCGCGCTGACCCCGGCCGCGGCCGCCCGTTCGACCAGGGCCCGCTCACCGGCTCCCGTCGGGTTGTCCACCACCGCGACCCTGCCGCGGGCGCGGCTGAAGTCGGCGTCCGCCGCGACACCGGCGTCGACCGCGGTCAGCGTCGCGCCGCGCTCGGGCAGCAGCGGCGACGCGGGCATGTAGTAGGCGCCCAGGTCGAACCCCGTGCGGGACACCTTCGCCTCGACGAGCGGGGCGACGAGCTGCCAGCGGGAGGCGAACTCGAAGGTGCCCTCGGTGACCTTGGCCGTCGGACTGATGTACAGCCGCTTGGCGATGTCGAAGTACATCGTGCCCTGCGTCAGGCTGCGGCCCCCGATCTCACGGTAGGTCTGATAGCTCAGGATCCCGCGCTGCTCCGCGGGCCGGGGCGTGCGGATCTCCACGGGAACCGTCTTCCGGGCGTCCAGGGTGACGGTCATGTCCTTGGTGACCTTGACCTCGGGCAGCACCACGTGGCGCAGCTCCTCGCCGTCCTCGGCCGACGTGGTCCAGCTGGTGTTGAGCTGGTAGACGCCCTCCTCGACCTCGGCGACGGCGGCCGCGGGGTCGCTGTAGCCGACGAAGCCCTCCGCGCCCCAGATGGTGGGGAGGTCGGCGACCTGCTCGCCGTCCTTGTCGATCGTCCTCACGGTGATCCGGTGTGTCGGCCCGTGCACCACGAGGCTCAGCGTGGTGTGCGCGGCCACCGAGCCGTCGGCGGTCGTCGCGGTGACGTAGCCGTAGAACTTGCCCTGTCCGGCGCGGGCGGGATCGACGGTCAGCGGCACCTCGGCCGAGCTGCCGGCGGGCACGCGTACGGAGTCGGAGCCGAGCCGCGCCGATCCCTCGGCGGGCGCCTTGCCGCCTTCCGTGGCCAGCTCGACGGCGAGCGAGAGCGTGACGTCCTCGTCGGAGGAGTTGGTGTACCTGACCCTCGACGTCACGGGCTCGGTGTCCCGCGAGGTGAACGGCCCCATGACGAGTGTGCCGGTGGCGGTCACCGCGCCCAGTCCCGCGGCGCGCACGTCGATCCGCCCGCCGCCCTGTTCGGTGACCTTCTGGCCGTCCACCGTGACCGCCGTGCTGATCAGCGCGTCCTTCAACTGCGCGCCGGTCCAGTCGGGATGACGCTGGGCCAGGAGCGCGGCCGCGCCCGCCACGTGCGGGGTGGCCATCGAGGTGCCCGAGGCGGCGGTGTAGTGCTCGTCGACCGGGTCGCCCATCGCCGACCCGGCCGCGCGTGCCGCCACGATGCCCACACCGGGGGCCGTGACGTCCGGCTTCACCGCGTCGTCACCGAGGCGCGGGCCGCGGCTGGAGAACGGGGCGAGGGAATCGTCCCGGTCGACGGCCCCGACGGTGAGTGCGGCGTCCGCGGCCCCGGGCGAGCCGACCGTGCGGGGACCCTGCTCGCCCTCGTTGCCGGCCGCGACCACGAACAGCGTGCCGGTGCGCCGGCTGAGGTCGTTGAGTGCCTGGCTCATGGGATCGGTGCCGTCGGTCGCCCCCGAGGAGCCGAGGCTCATGTTGACGACGTCGGCGCCCTGGTCCGCCGCCCACTCCATGCCCGCGATCACCTGCGACTCGCTGCCGAAGCCGTCGTCGCCGAGCACCTTGCCGACCAGCAACCGCGCGGCGGGCGCGACTCCTTGACGGCTCCCGCCGGAGGCGGCGCCGCTGCCGCCGACGATGGAGGCGACGTGGGTGCCGTGCCCGAAGACGTCGTTGGTGCCGGAGCTGCCGGAGAAGTCCTTGGCCGCCGCGACCCGGCCGGCCAGGTCGGGATGGCTCTGGTCGGCACCGGTGTCCAGGACGGCGACCTTGACGCCGTCGCCCCGGTAACCGGCCGACCACACGTCCGGGGCGCCGATCTGGGCCGTACTGCGGTCCAGGGACGCGCGCACCCGGCCGTCCAGCCACACGCGCGGAGTGGCGGCCGCGGCCTTCGCGCGCTGTCCGCCGGCCGGGACGAGCCGCTTCCAGAACCGGCCGAGTTCCGCATCGTCGACCCGCACGGCACGCGCGTCGATGCTGTCGAGTTCGCGGACCGACGCGTCCCGCGCCAGGTCGGTCAACGCGTTCACGGAGGAGGCCGCCACGCCCTCGGCCCGCTCCACGATGAGCGGCAGCGCGTCCGTGTGCGCGGTGTCGTACCGCTGCGCCAGGAGCGCCGTCACGTCGAACAGGTCCCGGTCCAGGCGCCCGGCGGCGACCAGGGCGTCGGCGTCGGACGGGAGGACCGTCACGTGGCCGTCCTGCTCGAGGGTGCGGAAGAGGACGCCCCGTCTCCCCGGCCCCGGCGTGACGGACGCCGCCTGGCGTCCGTCCGCGGCCCGGGTGACGGTCACGCTGTCCCCGGTGATCAGCTTGACCGTCGCGGTGCCGTGGTCCGTCGCGGTGCCGTGGTCCGCCGAAGGCGCGGCGGCGTCT
This sequence comes from Streptomyces violaceoruber, assembly GCF_033406955.1. NCBI lineage: Bacteria > Bacillati > Actinomycetota > Actinomycetes > Kitasatosporales > Streptomycetaceae > Streptomyces > Streptomyces violaceoruber. Next base: position 8,192,271 of record NZ_CP137734.1, read on the forward strand.
GGACGCGGGGTGCTCGCGAGTGCGGGTACGGGGGCCACGGCGCCGGCGGCCAGCGCCAGACCGGCCGATATCGCGGCCAACAGGCGGATCCGTCTCATCAGTGCGCTGCCTTCCCATGCGTTCGATCGAGTGAGTGCGTTGGCCAGAATGAGCTTGCCGAAGACGGGGTGTCATTCGATTCGGGTGGCACAGGTGGGACATGTCGCAAGGGCGACACCGGGGCGATACCGGGGCGCCGCCTGGGCGTACGGCGGATGCAACCCGGTTTAGGGGGCGTGGGGTTGGCGTGCCGGGCGATGCGCGGGGCACTGCCGGGCCGCGAGTGGCGTGGACCGGGGAACGGCCGGGGAGGATCCAGCCCTGCACCCCGTCACGTCGGAAAGGCAGGCACCGATGCGCCGTCTCCTCGCCCGAGTACCCGGCCCCGCCCGCGCGCCCCTGGCCAGAGGCGTAGCGACCGCCCTGGCCCTCACCCTGGCGTCCTCCGTCCTGGCCGCGTCCACGAGCACCGCCGCCGCTCCCGCGGGCACCGAGCGGGACGGCCGGCCGGGAGGCAACGCCTGGTTCACGTCCTGGGCCGCCTCACAGCAGAACGTCGCGCCCACACCGCTGCGCGACCAGTCGATGCGCATGATCACCCACCTGAGCCAGGGAGGTGACGCGGTCCGGATACGCGTCCAGAACACCTTCGGCGATTCACCGCTCACCGTCGACGCGGCGACGGTGGCCCACAGCGACGGCAAGGACGCCGCGACGGAGGGGCGCCCGCGCCCCGTGACGTTCGACGGCCGGCCCCGGGTCGTCGTCCCGCCCGGCGGTGAGGTGTGGAGCGACAGCACCGGGCTGCGCACCGCCGCCCAGGACGACATCGCGGTGTCGCTCTCCGTATCCGGCACGGTGGCTCCGGGGCGCCACGACAGCGCCTTCCGCACCAACTACCTGACCCCGCCCGGCTCCGGCGACCACACCGCCGACCCGGACGGCACCGCGTTCACCGGGACGACCGGCTCCACGCTCCTGGTCAGCGCGGTCGACGTACGCAACCCGCGCCTGCGGGGGAGCCTGGTCGCCTACGGCAGTTCGGTCGTCGACGGAACCGGGTCGACGAACTGCGGACCGGACTGCAGCCGCCCGGGCGCCGACCTGAGGTGGACCGACGACCTCGCCCGGCGGATCACCTCGGAACTGCCCCCGAACCGGCAGTTCGCCGTCGCCAACGCGGGCATCGGCGGCACCACGAGCGCCGCCACCTGCCCGGGCATCGGTGACTCCGTCCGCGGTCTGGACGCCGCCGCCCGGCTGGAGCGCGACGTACTGTCCCTGCACGGGGTCACGGGGGTCCTCTACTACTACGGGACCAACGACCTCCCGGCCGGCTGCGACGCCGCCCGGATCGAGGCCAGTTACCGCGAGGTCTTCCAACGGCTGCGCGCCGCGGGCATCAAGGTGTACGTCACGCCCATCACCCCTCGCCCCGGCTACACCGACCAGCACAACCGCGACCGGCACGCCGTCGGCACCTTCGTCTCGAAGTGGAACAGCTGCGGCGGCACCTGCGACGGGATCCTCCCCTTCGACCAGGTGCTCGAAGACCCGGTACGGCCGAACAGCATCAACCCGCTGTACGACACCGGCGACGGCGTCCACGCGAACATCGCCGGCCAGCAGGCCCTCGCCGACATCGTCTCCCTGCCGATGCTGGCGGCGTCGGCCCGCCGGTGACCGGTGACCCGCCGGCGCGGGTCATGAACTCCCCGGCGGCCTGAGGGCGTCGACGACGAGATCGAGCAGCCGCTCCGTGCGCTCCGGCTCGTCGTCGGCGGCCGTCGAGAGGAACACGCCCAGCAGCATCGCGGTGACGTCGTCGGGTGCCACGTCCCCGCGCAGCGAGCCCGCCCGTGCCCCCTGCGCGAGCATGGTGCCGATCGCGGCCGTGATGCGCTCGCGGGTGGCGGGCATGACGAGGCGTCCCGAGGCCCAGCCGCTGTGGAGGGTGTTGAGTATGGAGCGCTTCGTCGCGACGAACGCCGCGTAGCGCTCCAACCACGCGCGCAGCGCCCGCTCGGGCGGCAGCGTGTCCAGCAGCGCGGAGGCACTGGCCGTGACGTCGTCCAGCTCGGCCGCGTAGACGGCCTCGACCAGCGCCTCGCGGGTGGGGAAGTGGCGGTAGAGCGTGCCGATGCCGACACCCGCCGCGCGGGCGATGCCGTCCAGCGGGACGGTGTCGTCCGCGGCCGTGAACGCGGCCCGGGCGGCGGCGACGAGCTTCTCGCGGTTGCGCCGCGCGTGTGCGCGCAGCGGGCGTTCGGCGCCGGCCGGCCGGTCGGGCCGGCCGGGATCAGCGCTCGTTTCCTGGTCCGGACTCAAAGCGGAGGATCCTCCGGTAGTGTTACAGTCGTAAAGCGGAGGGTCCTCCGCTACTGTCATCATCGCACGAGGACGGACTTCCCATGACGTCGACCGGCACCCCCTCCTCTTCCCGTGCCACGCACGGCGGCACCCCCCGCCCCGGCGGGGCCGGAGTGCTCGCCGGCCGCACCGTCTCCCGGATCGGCTACGGCGCGATGCAGCTCGAACGCCTGCACGCCGACCGGGCCGCCGCCGTCGCCCTCGTGCGCCGAGCGGTGGAACGCGGCGTCGACCACCTCGACACCGCCCAGTTCTACGGCGACGGATTCGTCAACGAAGTGATCCGTGCTGCGCTCCGCCCCGCGGACGACGTCGTGGTGGTGAGCAAGGTCGGCGCCGCCCCCGACCCCGGCGGCCCTCTCCCGCTGCGCCCCGCGCAGCGACCGGAGGAACTGCGGGCGAGCGTCGAGGACAACCTCAGGAGCCTCGGCACCGACCGGATCCCGGTCGTGAACCTGCGCCGCCTCGACACCGGCCCCGGCCTGCGCGCGGAGGGCGACCAGCGGGTCGACCTCGACGACCAGCTCGCCGTGATGACGGCGCTGCGCGACGAGGGCAAGATCGGTGCGATCGGTCTGAGCAGCGTGACGCCGGACGGACTGCGCCGGGCCCTCCCGGCGGGCATCGTCTGCGTGCAGAACGCCTACAGCGTCGTGAGCCGGGACGACGAGGACATGCTCGCGCTGTGCTCCGCCGAGGGCGTCGCCTGGGTGCCGTACTTCCCGCTCGGCGGCGCGTTCCCCGCCATGCCCAAGGTCGCCGACGAGCCCGCGGTGCACACCGTGGCCAACAGGCTCGGCGTGACGCCGGCCCAGGTGGGTCTCGCCTGGCTGCTCCACCACGCCCCGAACGTACTGCTCATCCCCGGTACCGCCGACGCCGGTCATCTGGACGCGAACCTCGCCGTGGGCGAGATCGCCCTGGACGCGTCGTCCCTCGCCGCGCTCGACGCCGTGCGCAGCCGCTCCGCGGACGTGCCGCTCGGCTGACACCGGCCCCGGGGCCGCCACTGCTGCCCCGGCCGGGGTGCCCGGCGGCAGGCTTGCGCGGCGCCGGTGTCACAGGGTGCGCAACCCCCGGTCGGCGAAGGCGATGAGCCACTCGAAGCTGTCGTCGACGTCGGTGCTCCACTGGAAGCCGTCCGAGGCCTGCAGCGTGGCGAAGCCGTGGAAGAGGCTGCGCAGCAGGCGCAGTGCGTGGTTCACGTCGCGGTCCTCGATGTCGTAGCCGCGCAGGACCGCGGTGAACGCGCCGAGCAGCCGCTGCCCGGCGGCGGCCAGCGGATCGTCCGGCCCCGAGGGCTCCTGGCCGATCGTCGCGGCGTACCGGCCGGGGTGCTCCAGGACGAAGGCGCGGAACGCGCGCGCGGCGGCCGCCAGGGCGTCACGCCCCGCATACCCCTGGACCGCGCCGCCGACGGCGTCCGCGGCCTCGTTCAGAGCGCGGACCGCGATCCGCCGGGTGAGGTCGTCCTGGCCGCCCACGTGCTTGTACAGGGACGGGGTGCGTACGCCCACCCGCTCGGCCAGCAGGCCCATCGTCAGGTTGGCGAAGCCCACTTCGTCGGCCAGCGCGGCACCGGCCGCGACCACGGCCGCCGGATCCAGGCCCGCCCTAGGCACGGGCGGCGTCCGAGCGGAGGAAGGCGAGCACGAGCGCGGCCACCTCGTCGGGGAACTGGTCGTGCGGATAGTGTCCGGCGCCCTCGATCATCTCCAGGCGGCCGAGCCCGGAGGGCAGGTCCGCGACGACGGCCGAGCCCTCCGCGTGCGGGTCGGCCCAGTCCGGGTCGAGGGTGCCCATCACCACCAGAACCGGGCAGCGGACGTTGCCGAGTTGGGCGCCGGCGTCCGTCGGCGCGCTGCGGCCCATGGCCTGCATGGCCTTCATCCGGCCCGGCTCGCGCAGCAGGGACTCGATGCGGCCGAGCCGCTCGCTCCAGTGGGCCGGCTTCACACCCGGGTACGCGACGTCGAGGTACGAGCGCCACAGTGGCAGGCTGCCGAACGCGCCCGCGCCGAGCAGGCGGAGCATGCCCCGCCGGAACCGCTTGACCCGCAGGTCGCCGAGGCGCACCGACTGCTTGCGGGTGAACGGCGCCAGCTCGACGACCGCCGTGACCAGGGAGGGCTCCCGGGCCGCGGCGATGGTGGCGGCGCCACCCGAGACCGAGTGGCCGACCACTACGGCCGGGCCGCCCAGGTGACGGATCAGGGCGATCAGATCGCCGGCGATGGCGGTGCGGCTCCACTGCGGCCAGTCGACGCTCGACTCGCCGCAGCCGCGCAGGTCCACCGCGGCGACCCGGTGACCGGCCGCCACCAGCTGGGGGACGACGGCGCGGTACGCGGCGCGACTGTCTCCCATGCCGTGCGCGAGCACGATCAGCGGGCCGGACCCGGTCACTTCGTACGCGATCGTGCCGCCGTCGACGGCAAGGCGCTCGGTCATGTCACTCCCCAGTAGGGCTAATGGCTTTAGCTAAAAGCTACTGCCATTAGCCGCTACTGTCAACGGCCCGTCCGGAGCGTTCACCGCGCAGGGGTGTGTCGTCCCGTCGCGCGTTGTACGGCCAGCTCCACCTCGCGGTGCGGCACGCCGGTCTCGTCGGCGTAGGCGGCGATGCCCCGGGCGAGCGCGGCGGTGGCATCGGACCAGACCGCCAGGGCGACCGTGGCGTTCTCGCCCCTGTTGCTGCGGTAGCGGTTGTCCGCCGCCTCGACGGCGCGCCGGAGTTCGATGAGGTGTCTCGGGATTTCCATGGTCAAAAAGCCTAGGGCGGCACGCGGCGCGTCCCAGTGTCTCGCCGAGCGAGAGTGCTCTCGACGAGGGCACTCGTCCTTGCCCCCGCCGATGCCCATGAGGCCAGGCCGTGCGGCGAGCCGCCTTGTGGCAAGCGCTTGCTATCGTGGTCGCCCGACGGTTCCGCGGCATACGTCCGCCCGGAGGAGGAGGACCCATGACGCTCTCACTCACCCACGTCCACGGCGACCGCGTCACGGTGGCCCACGGGGTGGCCGGAACCGAATTGTTCTCCTACGTGTACCGCCCCGAGGCCGCGTGGGAGGCGCCCAAGCCGTACCTCCACCCGGTCCGGACCCTGTCCGGCGCAGTCGTCACGGACTACCGCCCCAACGACCACCGCTGGCACAAGGGGCTCCAACTGACCGCCTCCCACCTGTCCGGGCAGAACCTGTGGGGCGGCAACACCTATGTGCACGGCGAGGGGTACCGCGCGCTGCCGGAGCGGGTCGGCTCGATGGCCCACGTGTCCTTCGAGGAGATCGGCGCAGAGGCGGACCACGCCGTCATCGCCGAGCGGCTGACCTGGCACCCGCACGGCGGCGAGCTGTGGGCCGAGGAGGAGCGCCGCATCGAGGTCCGCGACGTCGACCCGGACACCGGCAGCTGGACGCTCACCTGGACGTCCGCGGTGACCAACCGGCGCGCCGAACCCCTGCGGTTCGGCAGCCCCACCACCCACGGACGGCCCGCCGCCGGTTACACCGGGCTGTTCTGGCGCGGGCCCCGCGCCTTCCGCGGCGGCCGGGTCTTCACGGCGCAGTCCGCCGCCTCCGCGGAGTCCGGCGAGCCCGCCGACGCCGGCCCGATGGGCTCCAGCGCCCGCTGGCTGGCCTACGTCGGCGAGCACGACGGACGGGACGGCCACGCCACGCTCGTCTTCGAACACGCCCCCTCCAACGACCACTCGGGCGAGAAGGGCACCCACCCGGCCCACTGGTTCGTGCGCAGCGACCCCTTCGCCGCGGTCGCACCCTCCTGGGCCTTCCACGAGGAACTGGTCCTGCCGCCCGGCGAGACCCTCGCCCGGGCCTACCGCGTGGTCGTCGCCGACGGCGCCTGGGACCGCGCGCGGGTCGCCGCGCACCTGGCCGGACTCGCGTGGTGAGCCCGACGTACGACGGCTTGCCGGGGGCGCTCGGCGTGTCCCGCCCGACCGGGTAGGACCGGCCGACCGTCGAGGGACTGCCCGGCGGCGGTACCCCGCACCTACGCCTGACGTGCGGCGAGGGCTACGCCGTCACGGCCGGCCGCGGCGCGGTGCGGACGCCCCGGGACCGCCGCACCGACCACGGCACCTGGGCGCCGGGACCGCCGCGCCGGCCCCGGCACCTGCACCGACGCGATCCGCGTCCCCGCCGACCTGTCCGAGGCCGGGCAGGCGCGGGTCGCGCGGGCCGCCGCGACCTGGCGACCCGGCGCTTCCTCGAACTCCGCGCGGCCACCGAGAACGGCGATCCCGAGCCGCTGGCGGTGTTCCAGCGGGCCGCCGCCGAACTGGTGCGGCCCCGGCCGGACGGTGGGCCCGCGCGCCTCGCGACGACGGTGCGCGGGCCGCCGCGACGGCGACCCGGTCCCCACTCGACGCACTGCGCGGCCGGGACGGCGGACACCCGAGGGCCGTCCGGGTCTCCGCGACCGGCCCCGTGGCCCCGCGGGCGCTTCGGCAGGTGCGGCAGGCCGGCCGTCCACCCGGGCATCCGACCTCTGCCGCGGTACTCGAAAGTGAGTACACGCGACGGTCGGTGCGGACGACGACGGGACGGCGGCCGCCCCGTGAGGCTGGAGCGGTTCCCCAGATCAGATGCGGAGACCTCTCCATGGCAACTTTGCTGTACCGGTTGGGCCGTGGCGCCTTCCGACGGCGCCGGTGGGTGACCCTGGCGTGGGCGGCCGTCGTGCTCGGCGTCGTGCTCGGCGCCATGAGCGCCGGCGAGGCGGGCGACGACTCGGACTCCATGCCGGGGATCGAGTCCCAGCACGCCTTCGACCTCATCAACGAGCGGTTCCCGGGCGCCGAGGCGGAAGGCGCCGATGCCCGGATCGTCCTCGTCGCACCGGACGGCCGGCAGGTCACGGCGAGCGAGTACCGAGCGGCGATCGACACCCTGGTCGCCGAGGTGGCCGACGGACCGCAGGTCGCCGCCGTCTCCGACCCCCTCGACGCGGCGACGGTCAGCCAGGACGGATCCACGGCGTACGCCACCGTCACCTACGAGGTGACCGAGGACAACGTCACCGACGCCGGACGGGCGGATCTCACGGCGGCGGTGGAGCGGGCCCGGACCTCCGGCCTGACCGTCGAGGCCGGCGGCGGGGCCGTGGCCGGTGAGCCGCCGGCCGGGATCGGCGAGTTCCTGGGCATCGGCGTCGCCGCGGTGGTCCTGCTGATCACCTTCGGCTCGCTGGCAGCCGCCGGACTGCCGCTGATCACCGCCGTCGTCGGCGTGGCCCTCACCCTCGCCTCGATCGTCGCGCTGGGCAGTGCCCTCGGCATGTCGACGGCCAGCGGTGACCTGGCCATGATGATCGGGATCGCGGTCGGCGTCGACTACGCCCTGCTCGTCGTCTCCCGCTACCGCGAAGAGCGCGCCGAGGGGCACGACGCCCGGGAGGCGGCGGGGCTGGCCGTGGGCACGGCCGGATCCGCGGTCGTCTTCGCCGGACTCACCGTCGTCATCGCGCTGGCCGGCCTGTCGGTGATCGGAGTGCCGTCGCTGACGAAGATGGGCCTGGCCGCCGCGGGCGCGGTCGTCATCGCGGTGCTGATCACCCTCACCCTGGTCCCGGCGCTGTGCGGCTTCTGGCCCGACGCCCTGCTGGCCCGCCGGGTCGGCAAGGGACGGAGCGCCCCGTCTGCCCGCCGGTTCCGCAAGGGACGCAGCACCCCTCCCGCCCGCCGGTTGCGCGGGGGCCCGGGCCGCGGCGCCGCCCGACGCACCCGCGAGGCCGGGGCGTGGAGCGTCCGCTGGGCCCGGTTCGTACAGCGCCGCCCGGTGCCCGTACTGCTCGGCTCGGCGGTCCTTCTTGGCGCCCTCGCCGTACCGGCGCTCGACCTGCGGCTCGGCATGCCCGGCGACGAGGCCAAGCCCACCTCCACCACCGAACGCCGGGCGTACGACGCCCTCGCGGACGGTTTCGGACCCGGGTTCAACGGCCCACTCACGGTCGTCGTGGACGCCCGGCAGGCAGACGACCCGCGGTCGGCGGTCGCGGCCGTCTCCGACAGGCTCGCCGCCACCGCCGGAGTGGTCTCCGTGGCGCCGCCCCGCTTCAACGCGGCGAAGGACACCGCGGTGATCCAGGCCGTCCCGGCCACCGCGCCCACCAGCGAGCGGACCGAGGAACTCGTCCACACCATCCGCGACGAGCGGCACGCCACCGAGTCCGCCACCGGCGCCACCTTCGAGGTGACCGGCACCACCGCGCTCAACATCGACGTCGCCCGCAAGATGACGGACGCCCTGATCCCCTACCTCCTCGTCGTGGTGGGCCTGGCCTTCCTCCTGCTGCTCGTCGTCTTCCGCTCCGTACTCGTCCCGCTCAAGGCCGCACTCGGCTTCCTGCTGTCGGTCGGGGCGTCCTTCGGGGCACTGGTCACCATCTTCCAGAACGGCCACGGCGCCGGGCTCCTGGGCGTCGAGGAGACCGGACCGGTCATGAGCACGATGCCGCTCATGCTGGTGGGCATCGTCTTCGGCCTCGCCATGGACTACCAGGTGTTCCTGGTGTCGCGGATGCGGGAGGCCGTCGTCCACGGAGAACGGCCGGCCGAGGCCGTCGTCACCGGATTCCGCCACAGCGGCCGGGTCGTGACCGCCGCCGCCGTCATCATGACGTCCGTCTTCGCCGGCTTCATGACCGGCGGCGAAACCCTCCTCAAAATGGTCGGCTTCGGCCTGGCGGTCGCCGTCCTGTTCGACGCCTTCGTCGTCCGCATGGCCTTCGTGCCCGCCGTCCTGGTCCTGCTCGGCGAGCGCGCCTGGTGGCTGCCGCGCCGACTGGACCGGCTGCTGCCGCGGGTCGACGTGGAGGGCGAGGCGCTCGGCCGGCGGACCCCCGCGCCCGCGCTCGCGGCCGTCCCCGACACCGACCGGCAGGACACGGTGCGCGCCTGACCCGCGCCGCAGGGAGGCCGCCCGTGCCGGACACGGGCGGCCTCCCGCCGCGCGGCGGGCGCATCGGCGATCCTGGTCCCAGGAGGAAACCATGCTCAGCAGTTGGCGGCGGTACGCCGACAGCCACCCGCATCTCGTCGAGACGGCCTTCCTGCTGCTGGTGCTCGCCGTCACCAGCCGGCAGTACGTGCACCAGGGCCCCGGCTGGTGGCAGGGCCAGCCCTTGGCGCTCGTGGCCACGGCGGGCCTGCTGCCGCGCCGCGGCCACCCGCGCGCCGCGGTCCTCGTCACGGCCGCCTGCGCCGCCGCCTCCGTCGCTCTCGGCTACCTGATCTCCCCACTCCTGCTGCTGCCCGTCCTGATCGCGCTCTACGAACTGGCCGTCCGCACCCCGCAGCGCACCGCGTACGCCTGCTACGGAGCCACCGTCGCGCTGGTCGTCCCCGCCGCCCTGCTCTCCGCACGCGACGGCCGGCCGTGGATGGACGAGAGCGTCGGCCCCGTGTTCTGGATCCTGCTGCCGGTCCTGGCCGGCACGGCGGTCCGCAACCGTCGCGCCCACCTCGACGCCGTCCACACCCGGGCCGAGCACGCCGAACGCACCCGCGAGGAGGAGGCCCGCCACCGGGTCGCCGAGGAACGCATCCGCATCGCCCGCGAACTGCACGACGTCGTCGCCCACCACATGGCGCTGGCCAACGCCCAGGCCAGCACCGCCGCCCACCTCGCCCGCACCCACCCGGAGCAGGCCCACGAGATCCTCACCCACCTCACCGGCACCACCGCTTCGGCGCTGCGCGAACTGAAGGCCACCGTGGGCCTCCTGCGCAGTCCCGACGACACCGGCGACACAGGCGGCCCCGACGACCTGCGCCCGCCCCCGGGGCTCGGCCGACTCCCCGAACTGGTCTCCGCGTTCGGCTCCGCCGGGCTCCACGTCACCGTCACCGTCCGGGGCACGCGGCGCCCCCTGCCGCCCGGAGTCGACCTGACCGCCTTCCGCATCGTGCAGGAGGCCCTTACCAACGTCACCAAACACACCGACGCCGGCACGGCCGACGTACACCTCGCCTACGCCCACGACCGCCTCACCCTCACGGTCACCGACGACGGCGGCGCCTCCCCGCGCCCGCCGGGCCCCGGCGGCGGCTTCGGCCTCGTCGGCATGCGGGAACGCGCCGAGACCTCCGGCGGACGACTGAGCGCGGGCACCCTCGCGGACGGCGGCTTCGCCGTCACCGCCGAACTCCCCGCCCCGCCACCAGCAAGGGAACAGCCCTCATGACGATCCGCGTGCTGCTCGCCGACGACCAGGCCCTGCTGCGGGCGACCTTCCGCATCCTGATCGACTCCAGCGAGGACATGGACGTGGTCGCCGAAGCCGCCGACGGCCGGGACGCCGTCGAACTGACCCGCACCCACCGACCCGACATCGTCCTCATGGACATCCGCATGCCCGGCACCGACGGCCTCGCCGCCACCGCCGAGATCTGTGCCGACCCCGCCCTCCGGGGCACCCGGGTCCTCATCCTGACCACCTTCGAGACCGACGAACACGTCGCCCGGGCGCTGCGCATCGGGGCGAGCGGTTTCCTCGGCAAGGACGTCACGGCCGAGGAACTCCTCGACGGCATCCGCACGGTGGCCGCCGGCGACGCCCTCCTGTCCGCCGCGGCCACCCGCAGCCTCATCACCCGGTTCCTCGATTCCCCCGACCCCCGGGCGTCCCCCGTGCCGCCCGAGGACCTGGCCGCCCTCACCGCCCGCGAGCGAGAGGTGACCGCCCTGGTCGCGGACGGCAAGTCCGACAAGGAGATCGCGGCCGAACTGTTCCTCAGCCCGCTGACGGTACGCACCCACGTCCAGCGCGCCAAGACCAAGCTCGGCGCCCGGGACCGCGCCCAACTGGTCGCCCACGCCTACCGCTCCGGCCTCGCGCGGCCGCCCCGCTGACGGCCTGCTCGCGGCCGGTGGTGTGAGAGGATCCCGGATCCATGAACGAACTGACCGGAGCGACCGAAACGACCGGGGCGACGACGACCGCCGTGGTCCTCGCCGGGTACGGCCCGGTCGGGCAGGCCTTCGTCGACCGGCTGGCCCGGGACGGAGAAGCGCTCGCCCGCCGGCACGGCGTACGACCGAGGGTGGCTGCCGTACGCGCGAGCGCGGCCCAGTGCCGGCCGGACGCGGACGGGTCGGTGCCGCCGCGCTCGCGGTGGGACCCCGCGAGGCCGCTGGACGAGACCTTCGACCGCACCGGCGCGCGGGTGTTCGTCCAGGCCGTCCCGTCCTCGCCCGGACTGCGGGAGCGCGCCGCCGAGGAGGCCCTGGCGGCACTGCGCCGGGGCATCCACGTGGTGACGGCCACCAAGAGCCATCTGCTCACGCACTGGCGGGACCTCGACGCGGCCGCCCGGGCGGGCGGCAGCATGATCAGGATCTCCGGGGCCACCGGGGCGGCGCTCCCGGCGGGCGACCTGTCGCGCACGTCCCTGCGCGGCCTGGACTGCCGGACGATCCGCGCCTGCCCCAACGGCACCGCCACCTTCGTGCTCGACCGACTGGCCGGGGGCGACACGCTGGGCGACGCGATCCGCGCCGCGCAGCTGCGGGGCATCGCGGAGGCGGATCCCTCGGCGGACCTGTCGGGCGACGACGCCGCCACCAAGGTGCGGCTGCTGGCCGCGCTGGCCTGGGGCTGGGACCCGGCCGAGGTGCGGGTGCGGGCCGAGCCGGTGGACGGGACCACGGCGAGGCGGGCTCTGGCCGCGGCCGCCCGGTCCCGTCGGCTGCGGGCGGTCGCCGGCGCGGCGGTGGCCGAGCCCGGCGTCGTGCGCGTACGGCTCGAGGAGACGGAAGCCGGCGACCCGCTGCACGCACTGACCGGGCCCGAGAAGGCCGCGGTGTTCGGTTGCCCGGACGCGGGCGACGTGACGGTGAGCGGCGGGCGGTCGAGCCCGGTGGGGGCGGCACTGGCCCTGGTGAAGGACACCGTCGAGGTCACGGCCGCGCGCACCGGCTTCCACTGACGCAGGGGTACGGCGACTCGGCAAGGGCCTACGCCACGGTGACGACGGTCTTGCCGCGCGCGTGGCCCTCCTCGACGTGCCGCAGCGCCCGTGCGGTGTCGGCCAGGGCGAAGGTCCGGCCGACCACGGGCGTGACCTGCCCGGCGTCGACGAGCGCGGTGACGGCCGACAGATCCTCGTGGACCGGCCCGTCCGGGGTCGCCGGCAGGATCGGACGCAGCCTCTGCCGTGCGACGGCGTTGGCCGCCGCCAGTCTCAGCATGGCGCCGACGGCCCCGAACACCCGGCCGGGGGAGCCGCCGCCGTTGGCCACCAGGACGCCCGCCGGGGTGAGCGCCCGGCGCAGCCGGCCCAGCGGGTGGTTGCCCACGTTGTCCAGTACGACGTCGTAGCGCCCGCGTCCGTCGGTGAAGTCCTCCCGGGCGTAGTCCAGGACATGGGCGGCGCCCAGGGAACGCACCAGGTCGGTGTTGGCGGCGCTGCACACCCCGGTGACCTCCGCGTCCAGGACCGCCGCGATCTGGACCGCGAAGGTGCCCACCCCGCCGCCCGCCCCGTTGACCAGGACCCGCTGCCCGGACCGCACGCGACCGACGGTCCGGATGCCGCGCAGGGCGGTCACCGCCGCCATCGGCAGTGCCGCGGCCTGCTCGAAGGTCAGCCCCTCGGGCACGGGCACCAGCATCGGTGCGGTGGTGCACGCGTACTCGGCGAAGGCTCCCGGGCAGAACCCCAGGACCCGGTCGCCGGGACCGAACCCCCGCACGTCCGCGCCGACCCGCTCCACCACCCCCGCCGCGTCGAGGCCGGCCACCGGGCACTTCGGCCGGGTCAGCCCCATGCCGCCCAGCATCCGGGCCACGTACGGGTCTCCGCGCAGCATGTGCCAGTCGTAGGGGTTCACGGCGGCGGCGTGCACGCGCACCAGCACCTGGCCGGCACCGGCGTGAGGCCGGTCCACGTCCCGCAGCCGCAGGCTGTCCGGGGGACCGAACCGCTCCTGGACCACTGCCTTCATCGCCCTGCCACCATCCCCTCGGGGACCCCCGGCACCGATCGCGGGTCGCGCGGTGAGGGCACCGTAGGGGCAGGGTCCGCCCCCGTCAACAGGCCGCCCGGCTCCGGGTCGCGCGTTCGTGGCGGCGCATGTCAGAGGAGTTCGTAGAGCAGGTGCGTGGCGTTCGGTGTGGCGTTCGCGCTCCGCCGGACGAGCGTGTGCGGTGTTCCCCCGGTGAACAGCGGCGTTCCAAAGCCCAGCACGACGGGGGCCAGGTGCAGGGACAGCACCTCGACCAGCCCGGCGTCGAGCGCGGAGCCGATCAGGGCCCCGCCGCCCATCAGGACGACGTCGAGGTCCCGGCCGAGGTCCGCCGAAGCCGCCTCGGCACGCTCGCGGGCCGCGGCGACGGCGTCGGGCAGACCGGTCGTGACGAACGTCCAGTCGAGGCCGGTGAGCCGGACCGACTCCGGTGGCGAGGCCGTCACGACGACGAACGGCGGTCTGCCGACCTCCGCGGCGCCGTAGCCGACGGTGTCGTCCCAGCCGCCCGGTCCGTCCACCAGGTCGAAGAGCCGGCGGCCGAGGACGACGGCGCCCGACCGGGCGGTCGTCTCGCGCACGATCCGGCGCTCCTCGGGATCGTCGGAGAACGCCCAGGTGTGCAGGGCCTCGCCGCCGGTGCCCAGACCGTTGCCCGGGCCGGGATCGGGCCCGGTGACGCAGCCGTCGAGGGAGATCGAGATGTCCGCGATGATGCGAGTCATACAGGGGAGACCCGGTCCGCCGCCCGGATTCATCGGGCGGGTCGCCCCGATTCCCGGCCGGCGGGCGCGGCGGTCGCGCAGAGTACGTCCCATGACGACACCCGCGCAGTCGCTCCGCTCCCTCGCCCGCACCCGGGCCTCCCTCGACGGCGAGGAGGTCACGTACTGGTGGTCCGGAAGTGTGTTCGCATGGGCGCCCGACGAGCCCTACGAGCGTCTCTTCGGCTTCGAAGGCGTCAACGTCGCCCGCCTCGTCCACGACGCCGAGGACGGCCCGGACTCCTACCGGCTGCTCACCCGTGAGGCCGCGTTCTACCTGGACCCCGTCACCGGCGACATCCTGGAGACCTGGCGGGACCAGCCGGTGGTGCACGTCTGGAACGACCCGGCGAACCAGAAGTGGCGCCCCTTCCCGGTCCCGACGACCGACCTGGGCGACCAGGTCTGCTTCAGCCTGGAGATCCCGCTCGCCTACCCCTCGCCCCTGCCGACGGCCCAGTACCCCCGCCACTCGGCCGGTGACACGTACCGGGCCCTGGAACTCTTCCAGTTCTTCGCCCGCCGCGAGGACCTGGCCGGACCGGACCCCAGTGTCCCGGCGACCATGTCGTGGACCCGGATGTCCCCGTGGGTCCCGTGGATGGCCCGCGGCGGGCGGCCCGGCGGCCTCACCTACCATTGCCGCGGCCGCAAGCTCGGCTCGTACACGGAGGTGCCCGAGCGCACCCGTGCCCACATCGCCGGCCACCACCCGCGGTTCGCCCGGGCCCCGGAGAGGTGGAGCGAGCCGAACGAGACCAGCTGGACGTACTTCCGCGCGCTCAACCCGCCCGTGTGAGGTCCAGGAGCACGGCGGTGCGTGCGGTGCGTGCCATGGCCGCCCGCTTTATGGTTGCCCGATGCGATTTGTTCCCAGATGGGTCCTGCTCTCGTCGGGATGCGCACCCGTACTGCTGATCGCAGGCTGGACCGGCGCCGCGTACGCCGAAGGAGCTTCCTACGATCCCGTCACCCAGACCATCAGCGTTCTGGGGGCCTACGGAGCCGCCGGATTCTGGGTGATGACGGCGGCGTTCCTGGCCCTGGGCGTCTGCCACCTGCTGACCGCCTGGGGGCTGCGGCCCGCCGCCACCGCCGGACGCGTGGCGCTGGGCGGCGGCGGACTCGCCGCGCTGGTCCTGGTGGCGCTCCCCGCGCCCAGCAGCGGAGGCTCCCTGCGGCACGGCGCGGTGGTGGTGGTCGGGTTCACGCTCCTGGCGGTCTGGCCGGTGCTGGCCGTCAACGGAGGTCCGGCCGGTCCCTGGGCGCTGCGTCTCGCGCCCTCGATCGCCGTGACGACCCTGATGGCCGCCGGTGGAGTGTGGTTCCTGATCGAGATGCGGCAGCACGGCGACGCCGGCGTCGCCGAACGCGTCGTGACCTCCCTCCAGTCGCTGTGGCCCTTCGTGGTGGCCGCCTCCTGCCTCCGCCACGCCCGGCGACCGGGGACGGCCCCGGAGGGGTGAGGGCGCTCAACGCCGCGCCAGCGCCAGCACGCTCAGGCCGAACATCAGGACCCCCAGGGGCAGATGGACCGACGGAACATGTGCGATGCCGAGCACGACCTGGACCGAGGCGAGGACGAGGAAGCCGCAGGCGTGCCGGACGGGCCGCAGCGGGCCGCCGCCCGGCTTCCACGCCAGCACCGCCGCGAGCACGTACAGCATCGACGCCCCGTACATCACCCGGGCACCGACGCTGTGCAGTGTTTCCCCGTAGGACGCGGTCAGCAGCAGTCCGGCGGAGACCGCCTGGAGGAAGATGGTCAGTGTCTGCAGGGCGATCGCGATCCGCAGTAAGGAGAGTCGGTGCTGCGCCGTCGCCTGGGTTGCCATGCCGCGGTCCCCATTTCCGCCCCGGAGGGCAGTGGATCGGTAAGGTCTCACCAGCCCGACGACGCGGGCCGGTGAAAGGTAAGGCGAGGGGGCGGTCGGGGATGGGGACGGCTGGGACGAGTACCGACGCGACGGTCGGCGAGCGTCGTCAACTGATCAATGTCGCCTACCGGTTGCTCGGTTCGCTGGCCGAGGCCGAGGACGCCGTGCAGGAGGCCTACGCACGCTGGTACGCGCTGCCCCGGAGCCGGCAGGAGGAGATCGTGTCCCCGGGGGCCTGGCTGACGACCGTGACCGGCCGGGTCTGCCTGGACGCGCTCGGCTCGGCGCGGGCCCGGCGTGAACGCTACGTCGGCGCGTGGCTGCCGGATCCCCTCCCCGCCCACGCCGAGCGGGGCCCCGGCCACGGCGCCGATCCTGCCGACCAGATGGTCCTGGACGAGTCGGTGACCATGGCCTTCCTCGTCGTCCTGGAGTCGATGACGCCGGCCGAGCGGGTCGCTTTCGTCCTCCACGACGTCTTCCGCTACCCCTTCGCCGACATCGCGGGCATCCTCCGCCGGACCCCCGCGGCCTGCAAGCAGCTCGCGGCCTCGGCCCGGCGCCGGGTGCGCGGCGCGCGGGCTCCGCAGACGCCGGCCGCGGTGCGGGCCGACGTGGTGCGGCAGGTCAAGGAGGCGTGGCAGACCAAGGACATCGCCGCTCTCGTCGACCTCCTCGACCCGGCCGCGGTCATGACCGCCGACGGCGGCGGCATGGTCGGCACCGCCCTGCGCCCGATCGAGGGCGGTGCCCGCATCGCCCAGTACATGGCCGCCGTCGCCGACAAGGCCCCGGGACTCGAACTCCTGGAGCGCTCGGTCAACGGGGTGCCGGGCCTGGTGGCCCGGCGCGACGGCGCCGTCATGACCGTCGCGGCCTTCGACGTCGCCGACGGCCGCGTCACCCGCATCTGGGTGGTCCGCAACCCCGAGAAGCTGGGGCCGTGGGTAGGCTGAACGGGATCGCGACCGGTGTGTCGCAGCAGATCTGACAGATGTGGAGATCCGCATGACCACGGCGCACGACCTGACGATCGTCTCTCTCGAGGTCCCCTCCGACTATCCGGTCGAGCGCGGCGACCTGTCACTGGCCCTGGCCGGAGCGGAACTGATCGACCTGATGGAGGCGGGGACGGTCGAGCTGGACGGCGACCTGCTGCGGCCGGTGTCGCGGGCCGCGTCCGGTGACCGGCTCCTCGACGAGGCGGCGTCGCTGCTCGGCGGGGACCCGGCCGAGTCCGTGACGGACTGGCTGTGGCGCCGGGGCGACGGCCTGGCGGCGCGGTACCTCGCGGCCGCGGGAGCGGACGAGGGCGGCCGACGGCGCCCGCGGCGGAACGCACGCGGCGGCACCGGCCGTCCGGCCCCGGCCGATCCGGCGGCCCACCGGCGCGCCACCGACCGCTGGTCCGGTGCGGACCCCGTGCTGGCGGGTCTCGCGGCCGCGGTGGGCGTCCGGCACGAGTCGGCCGACCAGGTGGCGGATCCCGAGGACGACGGGGTCGCGACGGTGCTCGCCGCGGTGAACGACGCCGTGGTGGAACTGGCCGCGATCCGCCAGCGCCGCAGCATCGAGGAAGCGGCGTTCGACAACATCTGGCGCGGGATGTGACGACTCCGGCGGCTGGAGATCCGGAGGTCAAATGCGCCAGGAACGGAGCACGTCGGCGATGTCGTAGATGCTCAGCCGGGTCTCGCGGACCTTTCTGATCAGGTCGGACAGCGCCCCGTAGGGCGGGTCGATTCCCTCCCCGGACTGGTCCATGTACTGACCGGTGACGAAGGCCGCGAAGAGGCTGTTGCGGTGGGGGAGCGGTTCGAGCCGCACCACCGTGTGCAGGAGCGCGGCCGCGCGCCAGGCGCTGTCGGGGTTGGACGCGGCCAGGGTGGGCATCCGGGTCTTGTGGCGGGCCACCGCCGCGACCAGGGCGGAGTAGTCCGTGACCGACACGTCCTCGTTGTCCAGAGCGGCGTCCTGGACGTCCAGGAGCCAGGGGACATCGATGTACAGGGGCTCGCTCATCAGGCGGCGGTGACTCCCTCGCCGCGCTGGGACGGGGGGATCTCGTCCGGGAAGGCCTCGTCGAACTCGGCGCGCAGCCGGTCCGCCCACGAGACGGCCCCGGCGACGAACCGCTTGCGCTGCATCTCGCGGACGCCGAGGTCGTGCATGTACTGCTTCAGGCTCTTGCCCTCGGCTGCGGCGGCAGCGCGGACGCCTTCCATCTCTTCCTCGGTGAAGGTCACGTTCAGTGATGGCATACCGGCATGGTACCTACTCGGTACCTGACGCGCGACTCGCCGGACGGAAGAGGGAGGCCCGGCATGTCGCGGCCCGCCCCGCCGCGGGGGTCGGCGAGGATTCCGTCGATCGCGGTTGCGGGAGCACGGCCCGGCGGCAGGAGGCAGTGGTGACGATCGAGCGGGTCGGACTCGTGGTCCACGGCGGTCGCGAGGGCGCCGCCGAAGCGGCACGGGAAGTCCGGGAGTGGTGCGACGAGAACGCCGTCGCCTGCACGGACATCGACGTGTGGAGCGATACCGGGCGGCACAGCGCCCGGGAGGAGGTGGACGCGGCCGGCGACCCGGACCTCGTCGTGACCCTGGGCGGTGACGGCACCTTCCTGCGCGGCGCACGGCTGGCGGCGGAGAACGACGCCCTCATCCTGGGCGTGGACCTGGGACGAGTGGGGTTCCTGACCGAGGTGCCCGCCCCGGCGGTGCGCTCCGCCCTCGACGCCGTCCGGGACGGCGGGCTGGAGCCGGAGAGCCGCATGCTGCTCACTCTGCGTGCCTCCCGGCTCCTGGAGATCCCCGCGGAGATGGAAGCGCTCCTGCGGTACGGGCGCGGACCGCTGCTGCCGCCCCCGCGGGTGCGGACCGACTGCGAGAGCGGCGACGAGTGGGGCATCGCCCTGAACGTCACGGCCCTCAACGACGTCGTGCTCGAGAAGCTGTCGAGGGACCGGCAGATCTCCGTCGGGGTCTACATCGCGGGCCGGCTGCTCGCCTCGTACTCCGCCGACGCGCTGCTCGTCGCGACCCCGACGGGATCCACCGCCTACAGTTTCGCCGCGGGCGGCCCGGTCGTGTCGCCCCGCGCCGAAGCCCTCGTCTTCACCGCGGTGGCCCCGCACATGACGTTCGACCGCTCCGTGGTCACCGCACCGGACGAGCCCGTCGGGCTGCGGATCCTCGAACGGTCGGGCCGGGCCGCCGTGAGCATCGACGGACAGCTGCGGGGCGTGCTCGATCCCGGTGACTGGCTCGGCGTCTACGCCGCCCCGCGCCGGCTGCGGGCGGTGCGGCTGGGGCCCATGGACTTCTACGGCCGCCTGCGCGAGCGCATGCGGCTCACCGACGCCCCGGCCGCGGTCGCCGACGGTACGCCCGCCCCGCTGTGGCCGGTGAGCACGCCACCACCGGGAGACCTCGCCCATCTGGCGCTGCCGGTGCCGGGCGCCGAAGGGGCCTCCGGTGATCTTCTCCGCGAACAGTCGTAAACATCTGCCAACGACGTACAACCCCCGAAGGGGTGCAAAGGTCTCAACTGGTGGCTTCAGCAACACCAAGGGGAGGCCAGTCGATTCACGGATCGAGGTGCCATGAAGCGTTCCATGCAAGCCGTAGGGGCGACGCTGACCGCCGTCGGGGCCATCGGGGCGGGGCTGTTGGTGACCGCCCCCGCCGCCGGCGCGGCGACCGCGGGCGCGACCGCGTCGTACAACGGGGTCTGCGGCTCCGGCTACAAGGTGGTGAACTCCATGCCGATCGGTTCCACCGGCACGGTGTACCTCACCTACAACTCGGCCACGGGCAAGAACTGCACCGTGACCATCCGCAACACGACGGGCACACCGACGTACATGGTGGCCTACGTGCGCAACATCGAAAGCGGCGCGGACCAGTACGACGAGGGCGACTACCGGTCGTACGCCGGGCCGGTCTACGTGTCCGCGCGCGGCGCCTGCGTCGAGTGGGGCGGCGTCATCGGCAATCTGCAGGCCTGGAACTACGGCTCCAACTGCGGCGCGCTGGCCGCCAAGGCCCCGCAGAAGGACTGGTTCGCCGGCCAACGCTGACGCGGCGCCGGACCGGCCGGGGGCTCCACCGTACGGCGGAGCCCCCGTTTGCATTTCTCCGCACCCACAGGAGCACGTCGTGAGCGACTCAGGCGGGCTTGCGCCACACGGAGATGTGCTTCGCCGAGTCCGCGGTGAACGGAGCCCCGTCCCAGTCCGCGACGCGTCGCTCCAGCTCGAGTCCGGCGATCCGGGCCATCAGGTCGAGCTCCGCCGGCCAGGCGTACCGGTGCCGGGAGTTGTCCCGGCGGTAGGAGCCGTCGCCGGGGTCGCGCGTGAAGTGGTTGGAGACGAGGATCTGCTCGACCAGGTCGAAGGTGTCGAAGCCGAGGTGCCGCTCGGAGACGTCGAACGGCACCGCGACCTGCCCGGGCGGCAGGAACCGCAGCGGTGGCACACCCAGCTCGATGACGAATCGGCCGCCGGGGCCCAGATGGCGGGCCGCGTTGCGGAAACACTCGACCTGCTCGTCCTGCGTGAGCAGGTTGGTGATGGTGTTGTACACGAGATAGACCAGGGTGAACTCGCCGGGCACCACGGTCGTGGCCATGTCCCCGAGGGTCACCGGCAGCGTCTCCTCGGCGGCCTTGCGCCGCAGGACCGCCGCCATGTGCTCGGAAAGCTCGATGCCCGCCACCGGCACGCCGCGTTCCCGCAGCGGGACGCCCACGCGCCCGGTCCCGATGGCGAACTCCAGTGCCCGGCCCTCCCCGGCGAGCTCGGCGAGGAAGTCGACGGTCGGTCCCAGAACGGCGGCGGAGCCCATCCCGCTCTCCGCCTCCTCGGCGTCGTAGCGGTCGGCGGTCTCACGGGTCCACAGCTGGCTGCTCGTCACGGGCGGCCATGTTGCCCGGCGGGAGGCGAACTGTCGAAGCATTTACGGCTCCTCGCGCAGCCGCAGCAGATACGTCGCGGTGAGCGCGACGGCGCGCTCCTCGTCCCGGGACAGTTCCGCCAGGGCACTGGACGCCCGCGTGCCCGGGATGCCCGCAAGCGCCTGCGTCAGCCGGCCGCGCGCGGCCGCGTCGGTGGTGCCGTCGCAGAGACGGCCGACGAGCCCGGCGGCGATCCGGTCCGCCGTCGCGGGGTCGCTCGCCAGCACGCTCAGCGCGTCGGCCGCGTCGGTGTCGTTCCGTCCCGCCACGATCATGTCGACGAGCGTCGGCACCGCCTCGCCCGCCCCACGCGACCCGAGCGCCAGTGCCGCGTACCCGCGGACCACGGCGTCGGGTCCGTCGAGGGCGTGCCGCAGCCGCGCGGTGGCCTCCACGCCGGACAGCTCGGCGAGCGCCCGCACGGCACGCGCCCGCACCTCCGCCACCGGTGAGTCCAGCCCCCGGGCCAGCAGTGCCGCGGCGTCGTCGCCCGATCGTGCCAGCGCCCAGCGAAGGGCTCCGGCGACATTGGTGTCCGTCTCGCTCAGCACCGCGTCGACCAGGGCCTCCACCGGCACCGAGGCGTCCTGGACCGAGGAGAGGGCCGCGCGCTGGCGTGCGTCCGCGCTCTTCGAGCCCAGTGCCTGGAGGAGCGCGACGGCCTGGAGGACGTCCTCCCAGCCGGCCGGGCCCGCCGCGTCGATCCGGCGCAGCCGGGTGAGCAACTCCGTCTCCGCCGCGATCCGTTCACGTGTGCGGCGGATGAGGTCGTCCACGAGTGCGGCGGGAGCGAACCCGGGTTCGTCGAGCGCGCGGCCGATCTCGCGCAGCGACAGCCCCAGCGACCGCAGGCTCTCGATGTGGAAGATCCGCCGGATGTCCGCACGGGAGTACTCCCGGTATCCCGAGCCCGTACGTCCCGAGGGCCGCACCAGGCCGAGCGACTCGTAGTGCCTGAGCATGCGGGCACTGACCCCGGACCGTCGCGCCACCTCACCGATCAACACGTTCTATGGTCCCTCGTGACCGGACCCGCCGAGGGCCACGACGCGCTTCGCCTCCTCGATCGCCGCCTCGAACCCGGAGTCCGGGTCGCGCAGCAGCCGCCGCGTGGCCAGGGCGTGCGCACGCACGTGCGGGGCGGGGGCGGTCGTCGCGGCGGCCTCCAGGACCGCCCCGGCCGACTCGCCCAGCGCGACCAGCGCCCGGCTGAGACTCAGCTGCGTCTCCCGGTCGCCGCGCCCCAACTGCGGGGCCAGCGCCCGGGCCAGGGCCTGCTCCTCGCCCTCGGGGACGAGGACGACCGCGGCCCGCCAGGCGCTGCGCGCCACCTCGTCGTCGGCGTCGGACAGCGCCGCCCCGGCGACCGCCGGCCACGCCCGCCGGTCCCCGATCTTGGACAGCGTGTGCAGCGCCTGGCTGCGCGCCTGCGGGAGCTTCGAGCCCACCTCACGGACCAGCGGGGGAAGCGTCGCGGCCACCGGATGACGGGTGAGCGCCCAGGTCAGCATGTCGCGGACGAAGAACTCCGGCTCGACCGCGGACCGTTCGACGAGCCCTTCCACGAAGCGCGGGTGCGGTGCCGTACCGACCGCGAGGGCCGCCCGCAGCCGCACGGACGCACTGGGGTCGGCCAGGCTCTCGAACGCTCGCAGGGCATCCGTGTCCTGTCTCGTCATGGTCATCGGGACCACCTCCTGGGCAGCAAGTGAAGACCTTGTCACGGTGTCAAGGTCAAACAAGTGGTGGTCGGGGTGCCTCCGCGCGGGAGAGGATGGATGCCATGACGGGAGAGAGTTCCTCCATCGACAGCACCAGGCCGACCATCGCCCGGGTCTACGACTACCTGCTCGGCGGCAAGGACAACTACGCGGCGGACCGCGAGATCGGCGACGTGTTCAAACGCGACCTGCCGGGTTCGGTGGCGATCGCCTTCGCCAATCGCGCGGCGCTGACGCGGGCGGTGGGGGAGATCGTGACGAGGACCGGGGTGCGCCAGTTCATCGACCTCGGCAGCGGCCTGCCCACCGTCGACAACGTGCACCAGGTCGCGCAACGGCGGGCGCCCGAGACCCGGGTGGTGTACGTCGACACCGATCCCCAAGTCCTCGTCCACGGGCGGGCGCTGCTGGAGGAGAACGACCGGACCCGGTTCGTGCCCGTCGATGTGCGCGACCCCGAGGGGATCCGCAGCCACCCGGACACCCGGCAGCTGATCGACTTCGACCGTCCCGTCGCCGTCATGTTCAGCGCCATCCTCCACCACGTCAACGACGACGAGGACCCCGCCGCGATCGTCCGCTACTGGCGCGGCCAAGTGCCGTCCGGGAGCCTCTTCTTCGTCAGCCACTTCCGCTCCGGGAACAACCCGGAGACGGTGGAGGCGGAGAAGGTCCTCCAGGAGACGTTCGGCCGCGGCCGGTGGCGGACGGACGCGGAGATCGAGGCCCTGCTGGACGGACTGGAGATCCTGGAGCCGGGGATAGTGCCGGCGTCCCTGTGGCGTCCCGGGGCGACCGCCGGAACGTACGACGACGGCGGTGAACGGGAGTTGACCGTCTGGGAGCGTCTCATCGCCGCCGGGATGGCCCGCAAGCCGTAGAACCGGCCGCCCGGTTCCCACGGCCACGTGCTCAGAGGCGGAGCGCGTCGGCCAGTTCGTCCAGTGCCTCGAAGCGTCCGTCGAAGTCGTCGGAGCCCGTCGGCGGATCTCCGCCGGGGCGGCGCACGTACGCGGTCCGCATGCCGCCCGCCCGGGCGCCGCGGAGGTCCCAGGCGTGGGCGGCCACCATGAGCACGCGGTCCGGCGGGCGCCCCGCGGTGTCGACGGCGAGCCGGTAGACCTCCGGCGCCGGCTTGTAGGCGCGGACGGTCTCGCCCGACAGGGCCCCGTGCCAGCGCAGCCCGGCGTACGCGGCGATCCGCGGCACGGCGGTGTGACTGGCGTTGGAGAGACCCAGCACCACCAGGCGCCGCGTCAGCCGGTCCAGTCCGGCGGCGGAGTCGCTCCAGGGCGGCAGGCGCCGGCCCGCCGCGGCCAGCCGGTCGACGGCCGCCGGATCACCGACGCCCGCACGGTCGGCCACCAGCCGAGCGGCCTCCGCGTCGATGATCCCGCTGTCGGCGTACGCGCGCCGCCCCCGCACGACGCGCCGCTGCTCCCGCTCCACGTGCCCCTGCCACAGGGCGAGCAACTCGTCGACAAACGCGTCGTCGGCCGCGGGTACCGCCTCCCGGATCCCCGCCCGAAGCCCGCGGGGCTCGTCCACCAGTGTGCCGAGGACGTCGAAGACGACGACCTCGATGCCGAGGATCCCACCAGCCATGCCCGCCCTCACCCCTTCTTCCGCGCTCTCGCGCCCGCTCGCCACCACGTCACCACCTCAACTGGTGACGACGGGACCCACCTTGCCGACCCTTGCCGTCACCGGTCAAGATGGTGACGTGGACTTCGCCTTCGTGAGTGGCAGCCCGGCCCTCGATCTGACCGGCACCGTGCTGTCCCGCCGGGACGAGCCGGTCGACCTGCTGGCAGTGCCCGCGGACCTCGAGCGGTGGGTGGCCGCCTGCGAGGGGCTGCCCGACCGCGTCACCGCCACCCCCTCGGCCTTCGACGCGGCACTGAACCTGCGGGAAGCCGTCTACCGTCTCGCGCTCGACCGCGTCCTCGACCGCCGTTTCCACATCCCGAGCCTCGAGGTCGTCAACGCCGCCGCCGCCGGGCCGCTGCCCACCGTCCGGCTCGGCGACGCGGGGGTGCGGATGTCCGGGGACCTGACCGCCGTACTGACCCATGTGGCCAGGAGCGGTATCGCCGTGCTCGCCGACCCCGGCGCCCGCCTCAAGGAGTGCGGCCGCACCGACTGCACCCGCGTCTACCTCGACCGCTCACGCGGCGCCCGGCGCGCCTGGTGCGGGATGGAGGAGTGCGGCAACCGCGTCAAGGCCGCGGCCTACAGAGCCCGCAGACGCACCTCGGCCGCACCGTCCGGGCGGGCGGAACACTGAGGGCGCGCGCATGCGGACCGCGTCCGAACGATTCGCGGCACTCTTTGCGCAATGGCCCGAATCGGCTGTTATCCGGCCCACTGGAGCGACTACGGTGGCCCCGACCGGAGGCTGACCGGCGCGACCGCCGCCGAGCCGGGCGAAGCGGGGGAGTGGACGAGGACGTGGGACAGTACCGCAGGCCGCCCGGGGCGGTGGGCGGGTGACCGGCCGGCCGGGGCCCGCGGTGCTGCCGTCGTGGCTGCGCGTGTGGTTCGTGCTCATGGCCTGCCTCGCCGCGCCGGTGGTCCTCGTCCTCGGGGCCGTGTACGCCGACGAGAGCGAGCCGCGCGAGTGGGACATGCGGATCTTCGCGGCGGTGGACGGGGTGGGGCCGCCGTGGCGGCACGTCGCCGTGGTCACGGACTTCCTGGGGGAGCCCGCGGGGGCGGTGCTGCTGGTCGCGGCCGTCGTGACCGGCTGCCTGCTGCTCCGGCATCCGCGCGCGGCGGTGTTCGTCGTGACCGGCGCAGGCCTGACCGTGGGGACGACGACGCTGCTCAAACCCGTGGTGGGGCGCACCATCCACGGCGACAACCTCTCCTACCCGAGCGGGCACACCGCCTTCCTCACCGCGATCGCCCTCATGGTGTCGCTGCTCGCGGCCGGACGCCTCGGTCTCGGCAGGGCGGCCGGCACGGCCTTCGTGTTCGCGGCGGGGCTGGTGGCCGGCGCGGCCATGGGCTGGGCGCAGGTCGCCCTGGGCTCCCACTACGCGACCGACACGCTCGGCGGCTGGTGCACCGCGCTGGCGGTGCTCCCGGTCACCGCGTGGCTGGTCGACCGGACGGCCGACCGGCTGACCGACCGGTGGGCCGGCCTCCCGGCCCACCCGCCGGACGAGTGGACGGCCGGCCCGCCCTGCGACCGGCGGGCCGAGCGGAGGGCCGACGCCGGTCGGCGGCAGGGCAGCTGACGGCACGTCGGCCCGCGTCGCCCCGCCACGGTTCGCCCCGCCACGGTTCGCCCGGCCTCACACCAAGCGGCGGAACACCGGCTTCACCGGCCGTCCGGCCATCCAGGGCGTGGGATCGGCGGCGTCCAGCGCCTTCCGGTACACCGCACACGCCTCGGCCACCACGTCCACGGTGTGGTCGAGGTCGGCGTCGCCGAGCGCGCTGCTCACCACGAAGGACGGCGCCAGCACCCCGCCCGCCAGGAGTTGGCGCAGGAACAGGGTGCGGTACCGCTGCGACGGCTGCCCGTTCTCGTCGAGGGTGGCGAAGACCAGGTTGCTGGCCCGGCCCCGGACGACGACGTGGTCGCCGACACCCATGCTCGCCGCGGCCTCCCGGACGCCGGCGGCCAGCCGGTCGCCGAGCGCGTGCAGCCGCGCGGTGACGCCCTCCTCGACGTAGGTGCCCTGCACGGCCATCGCGGCCGCCAGCGCGTGCGTCTCCGCCCCGTGGGTGGTGGACAGCAGGAAGACCCGGTCGCCGGAGTGCCGCAGTCCGCCGAGCTCCATCAGCTCCCGGCGCCCGGCCAGCGCGGCGACGGCGAACCCGTTGCCCAGCGCCTTTCCGAACGTGGAGAGGTCGGGGACCACGCCGTACAGGCCCTGAGCGCCAGCCTCCGACCACCGGAACCCGGTGATCATCTCGTCGAAGACCAGGACGCACCCGTGCCGGTCGGCCAGCTCGCGCAGACCGGCGAGGTAGCCGGGCGGCGGCTCGGTGTGGGTGGCGGGCTCCAGGATCAGGCAGGCCACCTCGCCCTCGTGCCGGGCGAGCAGGTCCTCCGTGGCGGCCAGGTCGCCGTAGGGGAACGCCACGGTCAGCTCGTTGGTCGCCGCCGGAATGCCGGCCGACATCGGCGTGGTGCCGATGAACCAGTCGTCGACCGAGAAGAACGGATGGTCGGCGCAGACGGCCACCCGGGGCCGTCCGGTGGCGGCGCGGGCCAGGCGCACCGCCGCCGTGGTGGCGTCGGAGCCGTTCTTCGCGAACTTCACCATCTCCGCCGTGGGCACCGTGGCCAGGAAGCGTTCCGCGGCGTCGACCTCCACGATGGACGGCCGGACGAAGTTGCTGCCCCGGTCGAGCTCCCGTCGTACGGCCTCCGTCACGCGCGGGTGGGCGTGGCCGAGGCTGACCGACCGCAGGCCGGAGCCGTACTCGACGTAGCGGTTGCCGTCGACGTCCCACACGTGGGCACCCCGGCCGTGGCTGATCACCGGGGCCAGGTTCTCCGGGTACTGGTCGTCGCCCTTGGCGTAGGTGTGCGCGCCGCCGGGGACCAGGGCGTGCAGCCGCTCGTTGGCCTGCCGCGACCGGGGCAGACCGAGTTCTTCGGCGTTCACTTCGGGCTCATCCCTCCCTGTGCTTGAGGAAGTCGGCGAGGCTCGGCGCCTCCCGGTCCCGGGGGGACACCGAGGCGACCGGCAGCGGCCAGTCGATGGCGAGGTCCGGGTCGTCGAAGGCGATCGTCACGTCCTCGGCCGGGTCGTGCGCGCGGTCGATCCGGTACGAGACGTCGGAGGTCTCCGTCAGCGACTGGAAGCCGTGCGCACACCCCGCCGGGATGTACAGGGTCGTCTGCGTCTCGCCGGACAGCTCGAAGAACGCCCGGCCCAGATAGGTCGGCGAGTCCGCACGCAGGTCCACGACGGCGTCGAAGATCCTCCCGTTGGAGCACCGCACCAGCTTGGCCTCACCGGCGCCGGAGCGCAGGTGCAGGCCGCGCAGCACGCCCCGGACCGAGCGCGACACGCTGTCCTGGACGAAGGCGGCCGGGTCGAGACCCACCGAGCGGACGACATCGGCGTCGAACGTGCGGCAGAAGAATCCGCGTGCGTCCGCGTGCGGCGTGGGCCGGAACAGGTACGCGCCGGAGATCTCCGGCACTTCGGTCGCCTTCATGGTGCCTCCCGCAGGGCGTGGGCGTGGTCGGTCGCCGGGAACAGCGCCGTGGTCAGCGCGGCGAACTGGTCCTCGACGCGCCGGGCGACGACCAGGTTCCGCTCGCAGAGGGTGCGCCGCACCGGGCCCGACCGCCGTTCCAGCTCGCGGAACTGTTCGAGCAGCCGGTCGGCGTCGGCCTCGCGGGCCGGATGGCAGTAGGCCCCCATCCCCATCTCGGCCATCAGGGCGTCGCTCTTGCCCGAGTAGCTGAGAGCCAGGGTCGGTGTGCCGACCTTCAGGGCGCAGACCAGGTTGTGGTACCGGGTCGCCACCACGGTGTCGGCACTGGCCGTCTCCTTCATCAGGTCGGCCAGCGAGGCCGCCTCGGCGACGGTGACCAGCGGCGAGCCCACCGCGTCGACGATCGCGGCGGCCACCGGCCGGTCGAGCTCGTCGCCGGTGAGCAGCCGGACCGGCCTGCCCTCCTCGACCAGCGCACGGACGAACCGAGTCGTCCCGTCGAGGTAGCGCCGGTGGATCTCCTCGGCCACGTCCCGCTCGTCGTTGCTGCCGTGGAAGTCCATCACGCCGACGCAGACCGGGCCCCGCGTCTCCACGGGCTCGCTCGCGGACGGCCCCGGCAGGGCGAAGACCAGGTCCGCGTAGACCTCGTCCCGCGCGGTGTTCACGCCCATCGCCCGCATGGCGTCGCGCGACTGGTCGTCCCGGTACGACCGGTACGCGGCCAGCCGCGTCGACCAGCGCGTCAGTACCCGGGTCGGCCGGACCCCGATCGCACCGGCGCCGACACTGACCAGCGCGACGCGGGTGCCGAACAGCCGGCCCGTCAGGCAGAGCAGGAACAGCGAGTACGGGAAGCCCCAGGGCCTGAGCGGCAGCGTGGTCTCCAGGACTCCCGTGCCCGGCACGATCACCGCGTCGTGCCGGCGCACCCAGGCGGCGGTGCGGAACACGTCGACGAGCTTGCCCAGGGCCTTGGCGGCGATCGCGCTCGCGCGCGAAGCGGTCCGGTACTCCCCGCGGTACCAGTTGAGCCGCGTCGCGGGAACCCCGTACCGGGTCGCGACGGTTTCGGGTCCGCCGCACATCGCGTCCACGACCGCGTCGGGATGTGCGGCCCTCAGGTGGTCGAGCACGGCTTCCAGCGACCCGTCGTTGCCGCTGTTGCCGGCACCGAACAGGCCGAACACGCCAATGCGTAAAGGCTTTTCGCGCATGGAGGTCATGCCTGCCTTCCCTCGCGGCCGGCGACCAGGTCGTCGACGGAGACGGTGAGCCGGTCCGGGTCGACGGGAGCGCGGTCCTCGACCCGCTCGCCGACGCCCGGCCGGACCCGGCTGGTCAGCCACGCCGCCAGATGGCGGTGGCAGGCACGCCGGTCGGCCGAGGACAGCGGCGCCCGCCCGATCGCCGAGGCGAAGCCCCAGACGTACTCGGCGAGCAGCCGGGGCGTCGGGTGCAGCGGGCCCGCCCGGCGCGGGTCCAGGTTGACGCACCGGGAGCGCTTGGAGGGGTTCGCCCGTTCGGCGCGGGTGGGGTGGTCGCGGCGGAAGTACAGCAGCTCCGGCACCTGGTGGAAGGGGCCGTGCAGGGTGATCTCGGCGACGAAGGTGCGGTCCGCGTGGTGGTAGCTGTCGTGCGGCTTGACCCGGCGCAGCATCGCGGACCGCATCACCCCGTAGAAGTCGTCGCCCCCGGGCTCGAAGAGCAGGCTGCGGAAGCGCTCCGGAGCGCGCGGGGAGTCGGTGGCGAGCCCGTACTCGTAGGGGACCTTCACCTTGCCGTCGCCGTCGATGACGGCCTGGCCGGCGTGCGCGAGGACCACCTCCGGCCGCTCGTCCAGCGCCGCCACACAACTGCGCAGCAGGTCCCGGGCGTAGAGGTCGTCGTGCGAGGCCCACTTGAACAGCTCGCCGCGGCACTCGGTGAACACGTAGTTGTGGTTCGGCGCGGCGCCGATGTTGCGGGGCAGCCGGATGTACCGGATGCGCGAGTCCTGCGCGGCGTACCGGCGGCAGATGTCCCGGGTGCCGTCGGTCGACGCGTTGTCGGAGATCACCAGTTCGAAGTCCTCGTAGGTCTGCCCCAGGAGGGCGTCCAGCGACTCGGCCAGATACTCCTCGCCGTTGTAGACGGGAAGGCCGATGCTCAGCCGGGGGTGGGGGGTCATGTGGTCCTCACTTCGGGAATGGAATGGTGGTCGCGCTCGCGCAGGGCGGCCCGCAACTGCAGCCACCACACGACCGAACCGCAGACGGACGCGGCGGCGGCGCCCCAGGCCGAACCGACCGTGCCGCCCGCGACCGCACCGCCGAGCCCGCCCGCGACGTAGCAGGCGGAGGCGAACAACTGGCAGCGCAGACTGCGCCGGGCCGCAGCCAGAGCGCGCAGCCCGGCCGCCGCGCCGGTGCCGAGCCCGGCGCCCGCGACGCTGAGCGTGACCGGCACGATGAGCTCCGAAGCGCCGCTCCAGACGTCGCCGAGGACCAGTTCGCCGAGCCGGTCCGGCACCAGCAGCAGTGCCGCGCCCCACAGCAGCGCGGCGACGGTCTGCCCGGCGCCCAGCAGGAAGCAGAACTTCCCGAGCCGCCGCGGAGCCTGCCTGAGTACCCGCGCCGCCTCCGCCACGGTGACCAGCGACAGCCCCATCAGCACGGCGAGGAACGGGCCGAGCAGCAGTTCGGCGCCCCGGATCACACCCACGGCACCGACCCCGACGATCGCGCCGAGCCCGTACGCCCGTATCTGGCCGGCGCCGCTGACGCCGACGTTCTCGACCAGGTACCGGTAGCCGAGGTCGCGGTGGTCGCGATGCCACTCGCGCGCCCCGGCCGGCCTCGGCCTGATGCCGGACTGGAACCAGCCGTACACCCCGGCCACCGCGGCCGATCCGCCCCAGGCGAGGAGGAAGGCGGGCACGCTGCCCGCGCGGGCCGCCACCACCATGGCCGGGACGAGCGCGACGGCCCACACGACGTCGTTGACGAACGCCTTGCGGCCGACACCCGCGGCGAAGAACGAGTACCGCCAGGCGTCCTGGAGCAGCAGCCCCGGCAGTACGACGCCGAGCGCGGCGAACGCGGCTCCCACCTGGCCGCCGATGGCCAGCCCGGCGACCAGGGACACCGTGCCGATCCCGGCGCCGACCAGCAGCGCGGCGCCCGACGCCCGGGCCACCGCGCCGTGCCAGGACGACTCCGGCACGCCGCTGAAGCGCACCACCAGCGGGTCGGTGGCCAGCCCGCGGGAGACGTTGAGGACCACGCCGTAGGTCACCCAGGCCAGGCTGAACACGCCGAACGCGGTCAGCCCCAGCGAGCGTGCCACGTAGATGCCCACCACGAAGTTGGACAGGCTGGAGGCCGCCTGGTCGGCCAGCCCCCAGGACAGCCTGCCGACGACGCCCCGCCGGGCGGGTTCCGCCGGTGTCGTCGTCTTCTCCCCTTCGACGGTCATCGGCGTCATGCCTTGACGAGTCCGGCGCCGTGCAGGGCGTCGGCCGCTTCGACGACGGTCTCGAACGGCAGCCCGGACTGCTCGGCGACGTCGAGCAGGCTGTGCTCGCCGTCGGAGAGGCTGAGCACCCAGAGCATGGCCATCTGGGCCTGCTTGGCGTCGCTGCGGCCGCCCAGCGAGTCGTACAGCCCACGCCTTCCCAGCTGCGGCTCCCCGTACGGACTGAGGTTGACGTACCGCCGGTTGCGGTCGAGGACGGAGAACGCCTCGCGGCAGACGGCGAGCGTGTCCGCCATCGCCGCCGGGGAGACGAAGTCCAGGTTGTCCGCGGACGTGTGGTACTCCGGATAGCCCGCGTAGGGAGTCCGGGTGAGCGAGCCCACGCCGAGGTCGAAGCCGGGCGAGCAGTACTGCCGCTCGTCGTAGCCGTAGGGCGTGAACTCCACGACCCGGTGCGGTCGTTCGGAGTCGGTCAGCACATGCCGCAGCACCCGGTCGATCTCCGCGTCGCCACGCCGGCTCTGCTTGTACGTCACCTGCCCGGGGTCGCCCGCGCAGGCCAGCACCAGGCCGTGCTTGACCCGTTCCACCCGCTCCCGGTTGCGGGCCAGCCAGGTGATCGCCCCGATGGTGCCGGGCGCGAAGACGAACCGGTAGGTGTAGTACGGATTCCGCTCCGCCAGCTCCCGGGCCAGGAACGTGGCCACCGCGATGCCGGCCAGGTTGTCGTTGGCCAGCGACGGGTGGCAGACGTGGCAGGAGACGATCACCTCGTCGGACACCTGGCCCTGCACCACGTGCTCGGCGTAGGTGAGGTGGCCGTCCGCCAGCGTGGAGTCGATGCGGACCTCGTAGTCGCCCTCCGGCAGCGCGTCGAGTGTCTCCTGGGCCAGGCAGAAGCCCCACTGGGGCCGGTAGTAGCTCGTGCGGTACGGCACCCAGGCCGGATGGTCCGGCAGGGTGTGCAGGTGCGGACGCAGCTCGGCCAGCGGCATCGTCGCCGACACCGGCACGCTGTAGCCGAGCACATGGAGGCTGGACGCGGCGAAGTCGACGACCCGGCGGCCGGTGGCGTCGGCGACGTACGCGTCCCGGATGTTCCACTCCTGCGGCACCGTCCAGTCCAGCACCTGTGTCCCGGTCGGCACCTCGTGCATGTGCAGGGGGATGTACTCGTCGACGATGTCCAGGGTCGCGCGCACACCGTCGCCCGTGATGCTCCGGCACAGCGGGTACAACCGCTCCACCAGCGCGTACATCTCCCCTCCGGCCTGGGTCATCGGCGCCACCGCAGGGTGTCGTCGACGGAGCCGGTCCCGGCGGCCGCGCGCAGCACGGCCAGGCGGGTGAAGCGCTGCTCGAAGTCCTCCCGGGTCAGCCCGTGCTTCCGGTAGGCCTCGGCGAGTTCGAGCGCGCCCTGCTTCACCGTCCACTCGCAGTCGAAGCCGGGGATCGCGGCCCGGAACCGGGAGAAGTCCACCCGGTAGGAGCGCGGATCGGCCCCCGTCTCGCCGGTGATCACCACCTTCGAGCCGGACACCGCCTCGGCCACCTCCTCGGCGATCTCGGCGACCGTCACGTTGTTGACCTCGCTGCCGATGTTGAACGCCCGGTCGTGCACCGCCTCCCGCGGCGCCACCAGCGCGGCGGCGAAGGCCCGGGCGATGTCGGCGGCGTGCACCAGCGGGCGCCACGGGGTGCCGTCGGAGAGCACCAGCACCTCGCCGGACAGCAGCGCGTGGCCCACCAGGTTGTTCAGCACGATGTCCGCGCGCAGCCGGGGCGAGAAGCCGAAGGCGGTGGCGTTGCGCATGTACACCGGGCTGAAGTCGCCGTCGGACAGCGCGTGCAGATCGTCCTCCACCCGCACCTTGGACTCCGCGTACGGCGTCACCGGGCGCAGCGGGGCGTCCTCGGTCACCAGGTCGCCCCCGCCCGCGGCGCCGTAGACCGAGCACGTCGACGCGTACAGGAAGCGCTGCACCCCGGCGTCGCGGGCCAGCCGGGCCAGCCGCACCGACGCGTGGTGGTTGATGTCGTAGGTCAGCTCCGGCGCCAGCGAGCCCAGCGGGTCGTTGGAGAGCGCGGCCAGGTGGATCACCGCGTCCACCCCCGCCACGTGCTCGGCCGTGAGGTCGCGCAGGTCGACCCGCTGCCCCGGCGGGTCGTCGGGCGCCGGACCCAGGACGCAGTCGGCGAACAGTCCGGAGTCGAGGCCGACGACCTCGTGTCCGGCGGCCGTGAGGACCGGGGCCATCACGGTGCCCAGGTAGCCCTGGTGTCCGGTGAGCAGTACGCGCAAGGTTCAACCCCCCAGGTTGAGAGTGAGTTTGGCGACGTCGAACGCCTCGGCATAGCGCGCGTGGCATTCGATGCCGCGGATCCGGGCGAGGCCGAGGAAGGCCTCCCGGTCGTACCAGGGGCGGTGCCGCTGCGAGGGGTAGTGCTCCTGCAGCAGCCGCACCTTCTCTTCGCCGACGTCCTCCGACAGCGGCTGGTACGCCGTCGGGCGGCCCAGGTCGCCGTCCCACTTGACGATCTCGTAGCGCAGCACCAGGTGGTCGCGGAACGCGGTGGTCATCAGTTTCGCCAGACCGCGGTGGTCCTGGTGCGCGTCGTCGGTGCGCGGGGACAGCACCAGCTCCGGCTCGGTCCGCTCGCGCAGCTCCTCGACCGCGGCCTTGGCCTCCTCCCAGTGCGCCGGCATCCGGCCGTCCGGCAGCTTGAGCACCGTCAGCCGCAGGTCGGCGCCCGGGCAGAAGGCGGCCAGCGCGGCCCGCTCCTCCCGCTCCCGCTCACCGCCACCACCGGAGAGCACCAGCGCGTCGACGCGCACCCCCGGCCGCGCCAGGCACACCGTCAGCAGCGTGCCGCCGGCACCGATGGCGATGTCGTCGCAGTGCGCGCCCACCGCGACGATCCGTTCCGGGCTCCCGGCACCGAGCCGTATCACGCGGTCCTCACCCCGGCGCCCGACATCGCGCCGTCCCGTTCCCACACGGCCCACGGGCGCTCCCCCCGGGCGTAGGCGGCGTCGAGCGCGGCGCGCTCCTTCACCGTGTCGGTCGGCTTCCAGAAGCCCCGGTGCTGGTGCGCCACCAGCCGCCCCCGCTTGGCCAGTTGGGTGCATCCGTCGGCCACCAGGTCCCCGTTCTCCGGGATGTGGTCGAAGACCTCCTGGCGGAGCACGAAGTAGCCGCCGTTCTCCCACAGCGGCAGGTCGCTCACCGCGGTGATGCCGCCCACCAGACCGTCCTCACCGAGGTCCACGCAGTGGAACGAGGACTGCGGCGGCACCACCATCATCGAGGCGCCCGCGTCCCGCCGGGCGAAGGAGTCGATCATCTCGGGCAGCGGTGCGTCGGTGAGCACGTCCGCGTAGTTGGCGAGGAACATCTCGTCGCCGTCCAGATGGTGCCGCACCCGGCGCAGGCGCTCCCCGATGGGCGACTCGATACCGGTCTGCGCGAACGTGATCGTCCAGTCGGCGATGTCGGCGGAGAGCAGCTCGGTCCGTCCGCCCCGCAGCACGAAGTCGTTGGAGGTCGTCTCCTCGTAGTTGAGGAAGAAGTCCTTGATGTGGTGGGCCCCGTAGCCGAGGCAGAGGATGAACTCCTTGTGCCCGAAGTGCGCGTAGTAGCGCATGACGTGCCAGATCAGCGGCCGCGGGCCGACCATCGCCATCGGTTTGGGCACGTCGTCCAAGGCGCCCTCGCGCATCCGCATCCCGTAGCCGCCGCAGAACAGTACGACCTTCATGCTGTGCCCTTCTCGGACGCGGCCTCGACCACGCTCAGTTCCGGTATGGGGAAGACCAGGCGGCCGCCCCACTCGTGCACGAAGGAGAGCTGCTCGACCAGCTCCTCCCGCAGGTTCCACGGCAGGACGAGGACGTAGTCCGGCCGGTCGGCGGCGATCCGCTCGGGCGACAGGATCGGAATGCGGGTGCCCGGGGTGAACCTGCCGTGCTTGTAGGGATTGCGGTCGACCGTGTACGCGAGCAGGTCGGGCCGGACGCCGCAGTGGTTGAGCAGCGTGTTGCCCTTGCCCGGGGCGCCGTAGCCGACCACCGTGTCGCCGCGCTCGGCCGCGTCGATCAGGAACCGCAGCAGGTCCCGCCGCACCTTGGCCACCCGGGACGAGAACTCGGTGTACCCGGACAGCTCCCGCAGCCCGGCCGCCTTCTCCCGGTCCAGCACGTCACTCACCCGGCGGCTCGGCTCACCCGCCACCTCGGCGGGCCGCGCCCACAGCCGGATGGAACCCCCGTGCGTGGGCAGCAGCTCGACGTCCACCAGCGCGAGGCCGCCGCTCGCCAGCGCCCGGATCGCGGACGCGACCGTGTAGTACTGGAAGTGCTCGTGGTAGATCGTGTCGTACTGGTTCTCCTCGATCAGGGTCAGCAGGTGCTGCACCTCGATCGAGACCCAGCCGTCGTCGGCGACCAGGGCACGCAGCCCCTGGGTGAAGCCGACCACGTCCGGGATGTGCGCGTACACGTTGTTGGCCACCACCAGGTCCGCCGGGCCGTGCTCGGCGGACACGGCCGCGCCGGTGTCCGGGCTCAGGAACTCCGTGAGCGTGGGCACCCCCGCCTCCCGCGCCGCCGCACCGACGTTCACCGACGGCTCCACGCCCAGGCAGCGGATCCCGCGGTCCACCATGTGCCTGAGCAGATACCCGTCGTTGCTCGCCACCTCGACCACGAAGGAGTCCGGGCCGAGGCCCAGCCGCTCCACGGCGCCGGTGACGAACGTCCGCGCGTGCTCCACCCAGGAGCTCGAGTACGAGGAGAAGTACGCGTACTGCGTGAACGTCTCCTCGGGCGTGATCAGCGCGGGGATCTGCGCCAGCCAGCAGTCGGTGCACACCCGCAGGTGCAACGGGTACGCCGGCTCCGGCCGGTCCAGTTGGTCCGCGGCGAGGAAGCTCTCGCACGGCGGAGTCGCTCCGAGATCGACGACGCTCTCCATCGCCGCCGAACCGCAGAGTCGGCATCGTGTCATCTACTGCCCCCATCCCCCCTGCCCGCGCGGACGTCCCCGTCGCGAGCCAGTGCCGACCGCCCCGCGATCGCGGTGCGGTACCCCTCCAGCAGGCGCTCCAGGCCGACGGCCGGGCTGAAGCCCTGCTCGTACCGGCGCCGGGCCGCCCGGCCCATCTCCTGGTTGCGCTCCGGCTCCGCCGCGATCCGGCGGATGCGGGACGCGAGCGAGGCGGCCTCGCCCGGCCGGTGCAGCAGCCCGGTCACCCCGTCGTCGACGAGCTCGGCGAAGGCGCCGTGCCCGGCGGCGACGGCCGGTACCCCCGCCGCCATCGCCTCCACGACCACCAGGCCGAACGCCTCCAGCCACGTCGAGGGAGCCACCACGGCCACCGAGCGGGCGAGGGCCCGCCTGCACTGCTCCGGGTCGTACAGGCCGACGTAGCGCACGTCGTCCCGGCCCGCCGCCCAGGCGGTCACCTCGCGTTCCAGCGGCCCCGTGCCGGCGACGACGAGCGGAACGCCCACGCCGCCGTCCGCGGCCAGCTCGTCCCACGCCTCCATGAGCAGCCGTACGCCCTTGGCCTCCGCGAGGCGGCCGAGGTACAGCAGGTGCTCGCCGGGGCCCGCACGGCGCGCCTCGGGGTCGGGCACGAAATTGTGCTTCACCGCCAGCCGTTCGGCCGGCAGGCCCGCCCCCACCAGGACCTCACGCTGCGCCGCCGAGATGCAGAAGAACCGCTCCACACCGGACCACCAGCGCCGCCGGTTCACCGACAGGCCGACCGCGAGCGGCACCGTCGCCAGCCGCGAGTTCCGGTAGCAGCCGTGCCGCACGGCGGGCAGCGGCGCCGCCCCGACGCACTCGGTGCACGGCCGGCCGTCGCGCTGGAGTGTGCCGGGCGGGCAGACCTGCGTGTAGTTGTGCAGCGTGGCGACGGCCGGGACCCCGGCGTCGGCGCAGGCGGCCAGCACCGCCGGGGACAGCAGCGGGAAGACGTTGTGCACGTGCACCACGTCCGGCCGCTCGGTGCGCAGCCGGTCGGCCAGCTCCCGGCGGACCGCCGGGTTCCACGGCACGAGGAGCGGCACGGCGACCTTGCCGAGCAGGGACCGCGAGGCGATGTCGTCACTGCGCCGCTCGAACAGGCCCACCCGGTGGCCGGCCGCGCGCAGCAGCGCCACCTCCTGGTCGACGACGTTGTTCTCGCCGCTCGGCTGGGCCGAGTTGTATCGGTTGTGCACCACGAGGACGTGCATGGTCAGGTCACCTCCGGGGTGCGGGCCCAGCGCGGGACGCGGCGGCGCGGGGGTTCGGGCGTCACCGGGGGCGTGGCCGCGGCGGGCGAGGCCAGCAGCGAGGCGGCCACGGCGAGGTGCAGCAGGTACGGCGAGGCGTCGCCCAGACCCGCCTCGGTGTACGACGCGAGGGCGCAGTAGCTGATCAGGAAGATCGCGCAGGCCCGCGCCGGGGACGGCGGCCGCAGCAACGCGACCCCGCCCAGCACGACGAAGACCGTCGCCACCAGGGCGATGCCGATCAGACCCTGCTCGTGGTAGACGGCCAGCCAGCTGTTGTCGATCGGCAGCCCGTCGAACGACTTGTCGCCCAGGCCGATGCCGAACACCTTCTCGCCCACCGTCCTGGGGGCCGCCAGCAGGGCGTCCCAGACCTTGGCCCGGCCGGTGAGATTGCTGAAGTTCTCCTCGCTCTGGCCGCGCAGGAACCACGCGTGCAGCGCGGAGGCGAACGCCACCGCGGCCACCGCGGCGCACAGCACCGCCCAGGAGAAGAAACGGCGGGCGGCGGCGCTGGTGAGGGCGAGCGAGCCGATCGCCAGCGTCAGGCCGACGAGCAGACCGAGGGTGGCCGTGCGGGTATGGGTCAGCACCAGCAGCAGCAGGGACGGAACGATCACCAGGGCCGCGCTGCGCCGGTCGGTCTGGCGGCTCAGCACGAGCAGCAGGGCGAGACCGATGATCACCGCCGCGTACTGGCCGATCTGGGGCGGGGTGAGCGGCCACAGGGCGCCGACCAGCCGCCCGCCGTACAGGTCGGGCATGGCCGCACCCGGTGAGACGAGCGCGCCCGCGGCCACCGTGCAGAGCACCGCGAAGTACATCCGGATGTGGTGCCGGACGAACGTGGGGCCGCCGTCCCACCAGCGGCTGAGCAGCCACAGGGTGCCCACGAAGAGGCCCAGCCGGGCACAGCGGAACAGCGCGCCGAACCCGGACTCCAGGTCCGTGCTGGAGATCACGCTCGGCACCAGCAGCAGGGTGAGCAGGAACAGGAAGGCGCTGGCGCGCACCCGCAGCCGGAGATTGAGCGCGAGCGCCAGCGAGAACGCGACGGCCAGCGCGCCCATGGTGACCATCTGGATGAGCGAGCGGGGCAGCGGGACGACGGTCTCCGCCCCCGTGGAGCCGAGCGTGTTGAGGATCAGCAGCCCCCAGACCGTCCCGACCAGCTTCGGCGTGCGCCCGGTCTCCATCTCAATCACCGCCCCCGGCACGCAGGGTGCTGTCCGCGTCCTGCCGGTAGGGCGCGCCCCGCCACTGCCCGAAGTCGAGCACCCGGCTCGGGTCGTGGGCGACGAACTTCCACGGTCCGACGTAGACGTTGTCGTGCCAGCGGTTGTGCTGGCGGAGCGTGACGGCCTCGGCCACCCGCTCGCCCCGGTAGGGCGACCAGTCCGGATAGGTGCCGTAGTTGGCCAGCAGCGCCATGCGGTCGCAACCGTCGGTGCACTCGACGACGGACTTGTCCAGGGTGAAGCGGTTGTCGTGGACGTCCACCCGCTGGGTCTTCCACCGGCAGTCCGCGTACAGCGGGGCGCTCGCGATCGCCGGGCGAGCACAGCGGTCGACGTCCTCCACCAGCAACGTGCAGTCGCCCGAGGAGGTGTTGGCCGGGCTGTTGCAGAACCGGTCCGCGTTCTCCCACAGGGTGATGCCCGACCAGTTGTCCTCCAGCACGTTCCGGTAGATCTCGATCTTGTCCGTGCGCGCCTCGACCCGAGGTTCGCCGCCCGACTCGGAGATGTACACGGTGGCGTACGGGAAGTCGTCGCCGCCGTCGGTGTTCTCGCGGCCCTCGACCCAGTTGTTGCGCCGGATGGTGTTCTCGCGGACGACCGCGTTGTAGCTGGTCTCGTAGATCAGCGCGGCACCGTCGTTGCCCTCCAGCACGTTGTCCTCGATGAGGAAGTCGTTGTTGTTGGTGTCCGCCCACAGGCCGGTCCCGCGGTTGTGGTGCACCCAGTTGCCGCGCACGTCGGCGCCCTGGACGGCCCAGAACTTGACGCCCCCCGTGCAGCCGCAGCCAGGCCGCCTGCGCTCCCAGTTGCCGGTGTTGTTGCCCGTGATCTCGTTGCCCTCGAGCACGAGGTCGTTGATGACGCCGTCGCCCTTGTACGCGTTGATGCCGTACTGGCCGTTGTCGCGCAGACAGCTGGCCCGGACCTGCTGGCGGTCACCGGCCATCAGTCCGGCGCCGGAGTTCCGCCGGATCGTGGCGTGCTCGATCACCCAGCCGTCGGCCGAGTCGTGGTTGACCACACCCTCGTCGTGGGGCGCGACGAAACCCTGCACGGTGAGATGGCCGATGGTGACGTCCCGCGCGGTGCCGCCGAACGCGTACTGGTTGGTCTTGCGGCCGTCGAGCACCGCGCCCGGTGCGCCGAGGTAGCGGTTCCCCTCCTTGGGGACGACCTGGGAGTAGCGGTCGGACGCGAGCCGGTGCTTGCCCGGCCGGAGCCAGAAGGTCGTGTTGGCGGGGCTGTTGCGGGTCTTGTCGGCCAAGTCGCCGACGACCGCCGGATCGACGGTCACCGCACCCGCCGGCGCCTTCGCCGGACCGGCGGCGGGCTTCTCGCACACCCGGGCCACCTTCCGCGCCCCGGACGGGGAGGACGGCGCGGTCGGCTCCGGGGCCTTGGCGTCCGGCGTACCGGTACAGCCGGCCGCCAGCAGCGCCAGCGCCAGCGACGCCGCGGCCGACCACGTTCCGCCCCTCCGCCTGCTCCCCATGCGTCCTCCCCTCCTTCCCTTCCTAGCCGCGAAAGCCGAGTACGGTCGTGAACTCCTGCACGCCGTCGGTGACACCGGTGCCGACCAGGGTGGTGGCCGGTTCCTTGCGCCCGAAGCCGGGGGAGTACCAGCCCAGCGGCGGGCCGGTCTCCCCGCGATGCGCCCGCCAGGACAGAGCGCCGGGCAGGTCGAGCACCGCCGAGCGTTCCTCGCCGTCCCGGGTCCAGGTGAGCGCGGCGCGGCTGCCCGCCAGGTCCGCGGCGACCGCCGGGCCGAGGTGGAACGCCAGGCGCACGGACCGGCGCGGGCCGCGCACCTCGTCCACCACCCGCAGCTCCCGGCTCGCGGCCGTCAGCTCCACCCGGCGGCGGTGCACGGAGTCCCCGTACCCGTCGTGCTCGGCGCACCAGCGGGACACCTTCTCGTCGGACGTGTCCACGGCCAGGACCCGGGTGCGGGCGTGCCGGGTCCACAGGAACGGGCCGCCGGAGACGGACTGGTCGGCGCCGTCCAGCTCCAGGGTGTTGTGGCCGAGCGTCGAGCGGAAGTACCCCCGCCACACCGGCTGTCCGTGGTAGCAGTAGGTCCCCGGGTCGGCGAGCACGTCGACCCCGTCGTGCCGGACCTCCACCGACAGCGCGTCCGCGTGGGCGTGCGCGGCGATGGACAGGAAGCCGTGCGGACCGCCGTCGCAGCGGCACCAGATCCCGCCCGGCCCGCGCAGCACCGTGAGCCCCGCGTCCGCGAAGTGGGCCGGCCTGCGCGCCGGGCGGGTCACGGCCCGCCCCGCTCCGTCCCCGCCGTAGGGCCGGACCAGCGCCGCCAGCAGCGGGGTGCGCACATCCGTGCCGGTCACCGTCGGCCACCAGGGAAGCGACCCGAACACGGCGTCCCCGGTGGCGAGCAGCGAGCCCCAGCGGTCGGTGCCCGCGCCGTCCACCACCAGGCCGTGGCCGTCGTCCGCGTCCCCCTGCCGCGGCGGACGCAGCCGGTCGTCCACGACGGCGGCGAGCGCGTCGGTCATCCGCAGCAGCACCAGCCGGACCGTCGCGGGCACCGGCACACCGGCGGCGTCCGCCTCCGCCACCGCGGCCAGGCCGAGTTCCAGCACCAGCCCGTGGTACTCGGTGGCCAGCTCCCGGTTGAGGCCGGAGAGGAACGTGTTGCCGCGCAGGTGCCGCTCCAGCGACCGCAGCGCGTCGTCCCGCCACCGTGCCGACTCGGGGAACCACCCGAAGGCGCAGGCCGCGGCCAACTGCCCCGCGGCCTCCGCCACGACGTGGTTGTTCGCCGACGAACCCCGGCTGGGGAAGGCGGCCAGCCAGCGCTGGTGGTGCCAGATCTGCTCCAGCGCCGCCGGGTTGTCCTCGAAGAGCGCGGCGGCGCCCGGCCAGCCGTCGAGCAGCCGGCGGATCCACACCCAGGACAGCAGCCGGATCCCCAGCTCGATGCCGCTGACCCAGTGCACCCCGCGCAGCGGCGCGTTGGCCGCCCACCACGACCGCAGGTGCTCGGCCACGCGCTCGGCGTACCGCTCGTCGCCGGTGACCGCGTAGGCCGCGGCGAGCACGGTGAGGTACTGGTGCCGGGACGGCTCCCAGATCTGCTTGATGTCACCGACCGCGTCCTCGTCGCGGTACGGCACGTCGAAGGCGTAGCCCCACGGCGCCCGGCGCCCGGTCTTCGGGTCGAAGCACCAGTCCGGCTCGACCAGGTCGTCGCGGCGCACGCCGAAGTACTCGACGTGCCCGGCCAGCAGGCGGTCCGCCTCGGCGACGAGGCGCTTCGCGGCGTCCGGCGGCACCGCGGCGATCGTCCCGGCGGGCAGGACCGCGGTGAACCGGACCCCGCTCACGCCCGGGGCGTCCGGTCGCACCGACCGCCACCGTCGCCTGCGCACCGTGTCGCCCACCCGGCCGGCCACCTCGCGCGGCCCCATCCGGGACAGCCGCCGCAGGTACCAGCCCGCACTCCCCGGGGTCACGGTCATCGCGCCTCCGCCAGACCCACCGGAGCGCCGGCGGCCAGAGCGGTCCGCACGGCGAGGGTGGCCGCCGTGGTGGCGACCAGCGACTCGAGCGGCACCGGCATCGGCCCGCCGGTCCGCACTGCCCGGACGAACGCGGCCAGTTCGGCCGACTGGCCCTTGTCCCGGGCCTTGGGCAGCCGCGAACTGACCCACCGTTTGCGGCCGTCGTAGACCGAACTGCGGACGAAGTCGTCGAGCTGCAGCACCTTGCCGTCCGCGACCAGGTCCAGCGTCTCCTTGGGGAATCCGGCCGCTCCGGTGGTGACGTAGCTGAGGGTGGCGGTGGACCCGTCCGGGTAGCCCAGCACGACCTGAAGGTCCTCGTTGCCCGACGGGGCGAGCGCGTAGACCGAGACGGGGTCGGCCCCGAGGAGCCAGCTCGCCGTGTCGACGAAGTGACCGCCCTCGCCGGCGAACCGCGAGCCCTCGGTGCCCTGCTGGAGATACCAGCTGCCGTGGTCGAGCCGCCCCGCGTTGACGAGGTAGCGCAGGCTGGCCGGTCCGGTGCGGGCGCCGAACCGCTTCCTGGCCTCCTGGAGCAGCGGCGCGAACCGGCGGTTGAAGCCCACCTGCACCCGGTCGTTGCCGGACTCCTCCACCGCCGCGAGCACTCCGGTCAGCTCCTCCCCGGTCAGCGCCAGCGGCTTCTCCACGAAGACGGCCTTGCCGGCCAGCAGCGCCTTGCGGGTCAGTTCGGCGTGCGAGCTGTGCCGGGTGACCACGAACACCGCGTCCACGGACGCGTCGCCGAGCACGGCGTCCAGATCGGTCGTCGCCTCCCCGAACCCGAACTTGCGCTGCGCGTTGGCCGCGGACAGCGCCGTCGTGGTGACGACCGTCGACAGCTCGACGCCCTCGCGCCGGGCCAGATGCGGCAGCAGCATCGACGTCGCGTAGTTGCCGGCGCCGACGAAGGCCAGGCGCACCGGTGTCCGGGCGGCCCGTGCCGGTGCGGCCGCGCCGGCGCCGCGCCGCACCCCGGGCACCGTCACCGCCGGCGCCCCGGCCGGCGACTCGGCGTCGGGCTGCCCGGGGTACCGGAACAGCACGGCGACCGCCTTGAGGGCGCCGTCCTGCAGACTCCGGTACGTCTCGACCGCGTCGTCGAAGTCGGCGGTACGGGTGATCAGCGGCGCCACGTCGACCCGGCCCCGGGCGACGAGGTCGAGGAAGCAGGCCAGATTGCGCCGCTCGGTCCAGCGGACGTAGCCGATCGGGTAGTCCCGCCCCTCCAGCTCGTACTCCGGGTCGTAACGACCGGGGCCGTAGGAGCGGGAGAACCGGACGTCCAGCTCCTTCTCGTAGTACGCGTTCCACGGCAGGTCCAGGCGGCACTTGCCGATGTCGACGACCCGGCCGCGGTCCCGGCACAGCCGCGCGGCCAGCTCGACGGGCTGGTTGCTGCCGCCGCCGGCCGCCAGGTACACCTGGTCCACGCCGTGGCCGTCGGTGAGTTCGACGACGGCGCTCTCCACGGCCGGGGACGCGGGATCGCCGCAGGCGGCGGCGCCCAGCCGCTCGGCCAGCTCGCAGCGTTCCGCGTCGGGGTCGGCCCCGACCACCCGCACGCCCGAGGCGACGAGCAGCTGCACCACCAGCTGGCCGATCAGCCCGAGCCCGATGACCAGGGCCGTCTCGCCGAGCCGCGACTCGCCCTGACGGACGCCCTGCAGCGCGATCGAACCGACGGTGCCGAAGGCCGCGTCCCGCGCCGCGAGACCGTCCGGCACCGGGGCGTAGAGGTTGCGCGGCACCCAGTTCAGCTCGGCGTGCAGGGCGTGCTCGTTGCCGGCGCAGGCCACGAGGTCGCCGGCCTTCACGTCGTCGATCCCCTCGCCGACCTGCTCGACCACCCCGCACAGCGAGTAGCCGAGGGGTGTGTAGGAGTCCAGCTTGCCCATCACCTTGCGATAGGTGGCGGGCACCCCGTTGGTGGCCACGCTCTGCACGACCTTGGCCACCTGGTCCGGCCGTGACCTGGCCTTGCCCAGCATCGTCATGCCGGCCTCGGACACCTTCATCAGCTCGGTGCCGGTGGAGATCAGGGAGTAGGCGGTCCGCACCAGCACGCCGCCCGGCTTGCAGCCCGGCACCGGCACGTCGAGCAGCGCCAGCTCGCCGCTCTTGTAGTTCTGCACAACCTGTTTCACCGAAGGTCCTCTTGTCTCTCTGCC
The DNA here is from genome assembly GCF_033406955.1 of Streptomyces violaceoruber. Lineage (NCBI taxonomy): Bacteria > Bacillati > Actinomycetota > Actinomycetes > Kitasatosporales > Streptomycetaceae > Streptomyces > Streptomyces violaceoruber. The sequence goes on from NZ_CP137734.1 coordinate 8,236,848, forward strand.
GGTCGTGGTGCGGGGGAGGTGCTGAGGTGTGGGGGGTGCCGAGGTGCAGGGGGAGTGCCGAGGTGCTAGGCCGTCGACGAGGAGTGGTCGCCGGACCCGGAGGTCGCGCCGCGGTACCAGTACTCGAGGGTCAGCACGTGCCACAGGTGTTTGGAGAAGTCCCGCTGCCCGGCGGTGTCCTCGGCGACGAGCCGCCGCAGCGCGTCCCGGCGCAGGAACCCCGACCTGACGAGTTCGCCGTCGTTCACCACCTCGCGCACCAGCGGCGCCAGGTCACGGCTCATCCAGGCCCGCAGCGGGGCGCTGAACAGGCCCTTGGGCCGGTACACGATCTCCCGGGGCAGTACCGAGGTGGCCGCCTCCTTCAGGACGGCCTTGCCCTGCCGCCCGACGATCTTGCGGTCACCGGGCACGGCGAACGCCGCCTTCACCACCTCGACGTCCACGTACGGCACCCGCACCTCGGTCGACGCGGCCATGCTGGAGCGGTCCGTGTAGGCGAGGTTCAGGCCCGGCAGGAACATCCGGGCGTCGGCCAGGCACATGCGGTTCACGAAGTCGTCGAGGTCGTTGTCCTCGTAGACGTCCGCGTGCTCGGTCAGCACGTCCTCGACCGTGCCCGCCAGATCCGGATCGATCAGGTCGAGCAGCTCCTGACGGTCGTACATCGTGTAGCTGCGCCGGAAGGCGGTCTCCTGCGGCAGATCGGCGAAGGACAGGAACCGCTTCGCGAAGCGCACCGACCGGTACCCCCGGCGGCTCGACGCGACCGGCAGCCGGCCCACGGCCGCGGACACCCCGCGCCGCAGCGGCCGCGGGACGCGCTGGTAGCGCAGCGCCAGCACGTTGGCCAGGTGCTTGCGGTAGCCGGCGAACAGCTCGTCGGCGCCCATCCCCGAGAGCATCACCTTGACCCCGGCCTCCCGGGCGGCCGAGCAGATCAGGAAGGTGTTGATCGCGGCGGGGTCGCCGATCGGCTCGTCCAGGTGGTACGTCATCCGCGGCAGCAGGTCGAGCACGTTCGGGGCGATCTCGATCTCGTGCAGGTCGACGCCGAACCGCTCGGCCACCTGCCGGGCGTAGCGCAGGTCGTCGGGCATCGCCTCGAACCTGGCGTCCTCGGCGCGGAACCCGATCGTGTAGGCGGAGATCCCGGGCCGGTCGCGGGCCGCCAGCGCGGTCAGGTAGCTGGAGTCCAGCCCGCCGGAGAGGAACGTCGCCACCGGCACGTCGGAGAGCAGGTGGCGCCGGGTCGACTCCTCGACGACGGCGGCCAGGTCCGGCCGCTCGCCGCTGCGGGCCCGCTCCCGGCCCTCGGCGGCGACGTCCCGCAGATTCCAGAACCGGCCGCGCTCCACCCGGCCGTCGGGCCGGCACCGCAGCCAGCTGCCCGGCGGCAGCTTCTCCGCCTCGCGCAACGCGCAGCGCGAGTCCGGCACCCAGTAGTACAGCAGCGAGGCCACCAGCGCCGCGTGATCCACCTCCAGCTTCCCGCCGGTCGCGGTGGCGAGCGCCTTGAGCTCGGAGGCGAACACCAGGCCCGCGCCGCGCCGGAGCAGGAACAGCGGCTTGATGCCGAGCTGGTCGCGGGCGAGCACCAGTTCACCGGTGCGCTCGTCGAAGACCGCGAACGCGAACATGCCGCGCAGCCGCGGCAGACAGTCCGTGCCCCAGCGCCGCCAGGCCTCCAGGACCACCTCCGTGTCGGAGGTGCCGCGGAAGCGGACCCCGGCCGACTCCAGCTCGGTGCGCAGCTCGGGCGCGTTGTACAGCTCGCCGTTGTACGACAGGGCGAGCCCGTCCGAGACCATCGGCTGGGCGCCGGTTGTGGACAGGTCGACGACGGCCAGCCGGCGGTGCCCGAGGTGCACCTCGCCCTCGCCGGCGGGATGGCTGTAGCGGCCGGCCCCGTCCGGACCGCGGTGGGCGAGGACGTCGGTGAGCCGGTCGGTCACGGCCTTGCCGTCCGGCCAGTGGTACGTGCCTGCGATGCCGCACATGTGCTACCGCGCCTCCTGATCGCTGTCCGGGACCGTCGCGGCCGGTATCGACGGCCGTTCCGCCCGGAGCCGGCCTTCCCCCACTGCCTGGACGGCGTGGGAGGTACCCCCACCGTTGTGCCGCTTCGGCCGTTCGCCGGGGACGCGCCGCGCGAGGTGCGGGCCGTCCCACAGGGTGCCGTCGGTCCGGTCACGCGGATCGGGGTCGATCAGGACCACGCCGATCACCGCGATGCGCTGGTCGGCGAGCTGCCGCGCCACGGTGTGCAGCCACGCGGTCCTGCCGTGCCCGGCCCGTACGACGAGCACCGTCCGGCTGCCGAGGTACCGCAGGTCGGTCCACGCCGTGCCCGGTGCCACCGAGCCGACGCCGAGCCTGCGCCCCTGGTGCCCTTCGGCCGTGGCCCGTTCGCCGCTCAGCACGGTCGGACCGCCGGGCCCCCGGTGGGCGCCCGCGAGCCGCGTGCCGGGCAGACCGTCGACGACGACCACGGGCCCGTCCGCCTCCAGTGCCCCGGCGACGTCCAGGGCGATCAGGCCGGTGCCGCGCGCACAGCCCAGTTCCAGCAGGGACACCGGTTCCGCGGAGCCGCGCACCAGGCGGGTCAGGGTGGTGGTGAGCCGTTCACGTGCCGCCCGGGTCCGCCGGCGCCCCCACGACCGGGCCGACCGGCGCGGCCGGCGCCGCAGCTCCGCCAGGACGGAGGCACCCAGGTTCGCCGCTATCTCCCGGCGCAGCACCGGGCGGTCCGCGACCACGGCGCCCACCGCGGAGAGCGCGAGCCCGAGGACGAGTCCGAGGGCGAGCCCGATGGCGGCGTCGGTACCCACGGCCCTGGGCAGCGAGTGCTCCACCGCGTGCGGGGCGTCCACGATCTGCGTGCCGGCCACGACCTCGGGCGTGCCGGTGAGCGCCTCCGCGGCCCGCTGGTCGAATTCGGCGATCCGCGAGTCGAGCTCGGCCCGGCGGGCGAAGAGCGACTCGATGCTCGCCGACGCCTTCGGTTCGTCGTCCGGTGAGCGGTCCCCGATCGCGCTGTTGACCTCGGCGAGTTCCTTGCGCATACGGTTGCGCTGGTCCAGCAGGGACTTGGACTCGGCTTCGGCGGCCTCCCGCATCCGCCGCACGTGGTCCGCGACGAACGTGTCGGCCAGCGCCTTGGCCCGGGCGACCGCTTCCGCGTCGCTGTCGGCGGTCACGTCGATCCGCAGCAGGTTGTTGGTCAGCCCGGTGCCCCGGTAGTCCCGCATGAAGTCCTCCGGGTTCTCCCGGGAACCGAGGGTCCGCAGCGCGGCGGCGGCGATCCGCGTGGTGTCCAGCAGTTCGACATCCGTGCGGATCAGTGTTCCGGTGTCGTTGGGCTGGTCGTCCTTGTGCGCGACCAGCACCTTGGTCACCGCGGTCGGCCGGGGCGGCAGCAGGACCGCCACCGCAGCGCCGAGCAGCAGGCCCAGCAGGGCCAGACTGCCCCACAGGCGCCGTCGTCTGCGCACCGCCACGACCAGTGCCTGCAGGTCCAGCAGGGGAGCGGAGGCCGACGGCTGCGAAGCCGTGTCCGTCGTCGTCATGCGACACCTCCCGTCGCGTGGTCGTGCACCGCGGCCCCGGCGGCGGCGTCCCCCCGGGGTTCGTCGGCCGACGCCGTCGGACGGGCCCGGACCGCGCCGGCGACGACGACGCCGACGACCTCGTGCCCGCCGTCCGCGCACGCCTCGGCGACACCGGCGAGTTCCTCGGCGGTACGGGCGCCCGCGCTGAGCACGACCAGCGCGCCGGACTCGGTGTCGCGGTCGGGCACGATCGGCCGGGCCACCGAGACCTCCACCACCCGCAGCCGCGGATCGTCCTCGGCGTCGGCGGCGAGCCGGCCGGCCGCCCGGCGGGCCACCTCGTCGTCGTCCGGCACGACGACCAGCAGCCGCCGGGCCGTGGGCACCCGTTCCCGCAGGCGGGCCCGGACCCGCCGGTAGCGGAGCCGTCGGCCGGCCTCGTCGCCGGAGGACCGCGGGGTCGGCAGGTCCCACCGGACGTCGACGCCCAGCAGCCGCCGGAACCGGGCCCGCGCGCCGCGCGCCTTCGGCCGGTGGGCGCGCCGGTCACCGGGTACGTCCACGGTTCCCAGCAGCGCCGTTCCCAGCGCCGCGGCGATCTCGGATTCGGAGCGCGGCCGCCGGTTCACCCGCGCCGCGGTGAGATGGGCGATGACGGCGAGCACGAAGAACAGCAGCGCGCCGCCGCCGATCAGCTGCAGCCGCGTCGGCGGAGCCTCGCCGGCCGGCCGGGCCGCCGGACCCATGACGACCATGCCGGCCCGGTTGTTCGCCGGGTCGGCCTCCTCCAGCTTCTGCATGGCGTCCTGGAGCGCGCTGCGCAGCTTCTCCAGCTCGGTGCGGGCCTGGACGCTTTCCACGGTTTGCCCGGGATCGGCCGCGTTGGCCAGGTCGGTGATGCGGCGGTTGGTCCGTGTCACCTGCTCCCGCAGCGCCTCCGGCCCGGCGGCCTCGTCGGCGCCGGTGGTGCCGCTGGCGATCCGCGCCGCGTAGGTCACGAACTGCTGGGCCACCTCGTCGGAGAGCCGCTGCGCACGCTCCGGGGTTGCGGCCGTCCCCGAGATCTTGACGATGTTCCCGTCGGCGGTCTCGGCGCTCACCCGGTCGCGCAGCTCGCTCCTGCCCACCCCGTTCCAGCGCAGCTCGTCGGCGGCCCGGTCGACCACCGCCGAGCTGGTCGCGATCTCCACCTGGGTGACCAGCTCGCGCTGCTCCCACTGCCCCGGCAGCAGGACCGAGGCCGATGCCGTGTAGCGCGGCGGGAACAGCACCGAGACGCCGTAGCCGGCGAGCGCGCCCACCACGACGAGGACGGCGAGCAGCCGCCGTCGTCGCCGGAGAATTCGCCCGACCGTGACCAGGCGTATCGTGTCATCGCTCAACTGCGCGGCCTTTTCCCTGCTTTGAACCCTGTTCGGACCGGGGCGCCCGCCGACACCGGAGTGTGGTCACGGCAGGCGGCGGCGTACGCGGCGAGCAGCGCCGCCTGCGAGTTGCGCCAGGAGAGCCGTCCGGTGACCCGCTCCTGGCCGATCTTGCCCATCCGGGCGCGCTCGTCCGGATCGTCCAGTAACCGTGCGACGAGCCGGGCGAACGCCGCCTCGTCGTTGGCGGGTGCGTACAGGGCGGCCTCCCCGGCGGAGACCCGCGCCTCGCGGAGGTCGAACGAGACGATCGGCCGGCCCATCGCCATGTACTCCAGGACCTTGTTCATGGTCGACACGTCGTTGAGCGGATTGCGGGGGTCGGGGGAGAGGCACACGTCCGCGGTGGAGAGGTGGCGCACCAGGTCGGCGTCCGGAATGCGCCCGGTGAACCGCACCTGCTCGTCGAGCCCCAGCGACCGGGACAGCTCCACCATCGCGTCGAAGGCGTCGCCGGAGCCGACGAACACCGCGTGCCAGTCCGTCCGACCGACCTCGTCGCGCAGTTTCGCGAGGGCCCGCAGGGCGTAGTCCACGCCGTCCTGGGGTCCCATGACGCCCAGGTAGCACAGCAGATGGGGCTTGCCGCGCTTCAACTCCGGTTCGGGCGGCACCGGCTGGAAGCGATCGGTCGCGGGTGCGCTGCGCACCACGAAGACGTCGTCGGGGCGGCGGCCGCCCCGGCGTATCGCGACGTCCTTGTAGCTCTCGTTCGTGGCGAGCACGACGTCCGCGGCCCGGTAGGTCCACCGTTCCAGCGCGCACACGGCGCGGTAGAGCAGGTCCTTGCCGCGGCCGAACCGGGACAGGTACAGCTCGGGTATCAGGTCGTGCTGGTCGAAGACGAACCGCGCACCGCGCCTCTTCAGCCACAGCGCCGGCAGGAACAGCAGGTCCGGCGGATTGCAGGCGTGGACCACGTCGACCGGGCCGACCCGGCGGGCCAGCCGGGCCGTGTGCCAGAGCGCCGCCCCGTACTCCCGCAGGTAGCCGGCCGGTCCTCCGGTGGCGGCGCGCAACGGGTAGCGGTGGATGTGCACCCGGTCGACGACCGCTTCCGGCTCCGTGTCCCGCTTGCTGCCCCGGGGGCAGATGACGTGCACGTCCCAGCCCGCGTCGCGCAGGGTCGTCGCCTCCTGCCACACCCGCCGGTCGAAGGGTACCGACAGGTTCTCCACCAGGATCAGGGCGCGCCGCCCCGGCCGGTCGCCGGCTGTGCCACCGAACGGCGTTTCACCAGACGTCGTGTCACCAAGCAAGGCCCATGTACCCCGGTTCGGTCCGGCGCGTGTCGGCGTCGGGAAGGTGGATGAGGTCGATCAGCAGCGGCCCGGCGCCGTGGGGCAGCGCCGAGAGCACGGCCGGGTCCCTGGTCCCGACCAGGCACACCTCGGCGTGGTCGAGGACCTCGTCGACGGAGTCCGCGAGCAGTTGGGCGAGGTGCGGCAGCCGGGTCTCGACGTACTCGCGGTTCGCGCCGAGCAGCCGGGACAGGCTCACGTTGGCGTCGTGGATCCTGAGGTCGTAGCCCTTGCCGAAGAGGCGCTCCGCCAGCTCCACGAGCGGACTCTCGCGGAGGTCGTCGGTGCCGGGTTTGAAGGACAGTCCGAACATCCCCACCCGGCGCTTCCCGGTGCGCTCCACCAGCTCGACCGCGCGCTCCAGGTGCGCGGAGTTGGAGGGCAGCACATGGGAGAGGATGGGCACCGAGACGTCGGCCCGCTGTGCCGCGTGGACCAGGCTCCGCAGGTCCTTGGGCAGGCAGGAGCCGCCGAAGGCGAAACCGGGCCGCAGGTAGGCGGGGCTGATGTTCAGCTTGCGGTCGGCCAGGAACACGTCCATCACCTGGTGCGAGTCCACCCCGAGCGCATGGCACACCGCGCCCAGCTCGTTCGCGAAGCCGATCTTGAGTCCGTGGAAGGCGTTGTCGGCGTACTTGATCGCCTCGGCCGTCGCGACCGGCACCCGGAACACCTCGCCGGGCAGGCTGTCGTACAGGGCCAGCACCGCGTCGCCGCCGGCCGCGTCGAGTTCGCCGATGACGGTCTTGGGCGGGTCGAAGAAGTCCCGCACGCTCGTGCCCTCGCGCAGGAACTCCGGGTTGACCGCGACCCCGAAGTCCACCCCGGCGGTGCCGCCGACGTACTTCTCCAGGATCGGCACCAGCAGGTTCGCGCAGGTGCCGGGGAGCATGGTGCTGCGGAACACCACGGTGTGCCGCCCACCGCCCCCGCCCCGTTCGGCGAGCGCGGTGCCGATCTCCTCGGTGACGCGTTCCAAGTACGTGGTGCACAAGCTGCCGTTGGGCTCCGACGGGGTGCCCACGCAGACCAGGGATATCTCGCTCTCCATGATCGCCTCGCGGACGTCGCCGGTGGCGCGCAGTGCTCCGCTGCCCACGACCTCGGCGATCAGCTCGCCGATCCGTTCCTCGACCACCGGGGCCTTGCCGTCGTTGACCAGGTCGACCTTCGCCTGGTTCACATCCACCCCGACGACCTGGTGCCCCATGCCGGCCAGGCACGCGGCCGACACGCAGCCCACGTAGCCGAGGCCGAAAACGCTGACCCTCATGACCCGTTCCTCCCCCCAGGCAGGCCTTGACGGCCTGCGGTCCGCGCGACGGGCCGGCGGCCCCCGCGCATCAGTACGCCCCCTGTCCGTGGACCACCGCACGCAGCGTCTTCCACAGGATCACCGTGTCCAGGGCGAGCGACCAGTCCTCCACGTACCGCAGGTCCAGCCGGACGGCCTCCTCCCACGGCAGGTCGCTGCGTCCGCTGATCTGCCACAGACCGGTGAGGCCGGGCTTGACCAGCAGCCGTCTTCGGATGTCCGGGCCGTAGGCGGCGGACTCCTCGGGCAGCGGCGGCCGCGGTCCCACGAGCGACATCGATCCGGCGAGCACGTTGAGGAGCTGCGGCAGTTCGTCGACCGAGTACCGGCGCAGCACCGCCCCGACCCGGGTGACCCGCGGGTCCCGGCGGAGCTTGAACAGCAGGCCCGCGCCCTCGTTGCGGTCGGCCAGCGCGGCACGTGCCCCGTCGGCCCCCGCGACCATGGTGCGGAACTTGAGGATGGTGAACTCGCGGCCGTCCTTGCCGACCCGGCGCTGGCGGTAGAACGCCCCGCCCCTGCTGTCCACCAGGACCAGCAGCGCGACGAACAGCATCAGGGGCGCGAACAGTGTGAGCAGGACGGCCGCGCCCAACCGGTCGACGACCGCCTTGACCGCGCGGCGGCCCCCGGTGAAGGTCGGCATGCTGACCCGCAGCAGCGGGATACCGAGCACCGCGTCGACGTGCAGCCGCGGGCCGGCCACCTCCATCAGGACGGGAGCGACGACCATCTCGGCGTCGCTGCCCTCCAGGTTCCAGGCCAGTCGTTGCAGGCGGTGCGGTGACCAGTGCGGGTCCGGGGTGACCGCGACCACCCGGTAGCCGTCGCGGCGGACGTGGTGGGCGACGTGCTCCAGTGGGCCGACGACCGGCACTCCGTCCAGTTGGCCGCCCTCGAGCCCGTCGTCCGTCGTGCACACCGCGTCCACCCGCCAGCCGAGGTGCGGGAACCGCCGGGTCCGGGCGATCAGATCGCGCACCGTGGCCGGACTTCCGGCCGCGAGCACGGGTCTGAGGCAGCGCCCCTGCTTGCGCTGTCTGTGCAGCCGGACGCGCAGCGCATAGCGCGCGACCATGATGAAGATCGCGATTGCGGGAACGGCGACGAAGATCCAGAGTTTGATGTTGCGCGAGGTGAGGGCGATTCCGCCGAGCGCCAGCACGACGGTCGCCATGAACAGTGAGCGGCCGAGCCGACGGAATTCCTCGGCGCCCTGGCCGAGCACGGCCGGTGACCACGACCGGCTCACCGCGAGGGCGCCCAGCACCAGCAGCCAGGTGCCGAACGCGAGAATTCCCCATTTCTCGTGCCAGTTGGCCGCGTCCCGGACCCCGAAGAAATTGCCGATGCCCGCCACCACGACGGCGGTGGTCACGGTATCGCTGGTGATCACGGTACGGCGGTACCGCTGCTCCCAGTCGCTCGTGAGCCGGCTGGTCGCCCCGTCCGCCAACTGTCCGCGCGCAGACGGAAACGCGCTGACCAATCCCCCTTGCCGCACAGAACCCCCCAGGTTCCCAGTGGTTCGACGTATTCGCCTAGCACTGTTCCTCCCCCTCGGGAGGCCCCCGCCTCCCGCGCCGCGCTGTTCCTCCCCACGGACGGCCCCCCGGCCTGTCCGCGCACAACGTTCCGGCTATGTCACATCAATACGAGCAATGCACAGTGACAGCAGCAGACCCCCCCCTGCCCCCGACCTAAAGATCATTACCGGTCGCCCCGTGCCTGAACGGCTGAAGCACGGTCAATCTAGACCATCGGGGCCACTGTGTAGAGGGGATGTGTGTAATTCGTGCTCACGCTTTGGGAGTTGATCAAGCAACCTGTGAATGTCCACCGATGTCTTCGCGCCACCGCGTAATGCGAAGTGCCGAGTTCGACGGCCATTCTTCCGCTTCGGACGCGGGCCCGCACCGATGGTTCACGCCATGTGGGGGTCGAGTGCCCGGTCCCCGGCTCCGCCTGTGACGTCACCGCCGGTTCAGGTCGCGAGCAGGTGTTCCCGGCCGAACATGGCCGCCGCGGCCCGCGCGGTCGGCGTTCCGGAGTCCAGGTCCGCGCCGGCCTGACGCAGTACCGCTACGACGTCGTCGGCGCCTTTGAACAGGGCGCCGGCGATGGGGGACTGGTCGCGGTCGTTGCGGAGGTCCGGGTCGGCGCCGTGCCGGATCAGGGTCCGCACGGTGTCGGCGTGACCGTGGTAGGCGGCGAGCATGAGGAGGGAGTTGCCCGCGGGGTCCCGTACATCGACCGGCAGCCCGTGCTGTACGAACTCCACCAGTTGCTCGGTGCCGCCCTCGCGGGCCAGATCCATGGCGATGGCGACCACGCGCTCCGTCTGCTCGGGAGTCAGTCCACCGCTGTTGTGCATGTCCATGAAGTAGTTCTCCGTGGCGGTACGCCCGCACCGGCGCGGGCACCTCCGAGGTGCCCGCGCCGGTGCGGTGCGGATGTACCGCGTGTGTCGCTGACCGGCCGGATCAGAGGTTGCCGGCGGCCAGGGCCTCGATCGCCTTGCGGACGCCCGCGCCGTAGGCCGGGTCGGCCTGGGTGCAGTTGCCGATGTGGCGCTCGATGGTCTGCGCCGAGGCGCCGTCGATGGCGCGTGCCGTGTTCTCGAACAGAACCTGCTGCTGCTCCGGGCTCATCTGCCGGAACAGGTTGCCGGGCTGCTCGAAGTAGTTGTCGTCGTCCTCGCGGTAGTTGAACCGGTCGGCGACGGCGCCCACGGCCTGGGCCGGGTCGCGGTAGGCCGGCTGCTCCTGCCAGCGGCCGTAGGAGTTGGGCTCGATGCCCGGGGTGGCTCCCTGGTTGCCGTCGACGCGCATGGCGCCGTCGCGGTGGTAGGAGTTCACGGGGTTCTTCGGGGCGTTGACCGGGATCTGGTGGTGGTTGACGCCGAGGCGGTAGCGCTGGGCGTCGCCGTAGGAGAAGAGGCGGCCCTGCAGCATCCGGTCGGGGGAGAAGCTGATGCCCGGGACCACGTTGGCCGGGCTGAAGGCGGCCTGCTCCACGTCCGCGAAGTAGTTGTCGGGGTTGCGGTTGAGCTCCCACTCGCCGACCTCGATCAGCGGGTAGTCCTTCTTCGACCAGACCTTGGTGAGGTCGAAGGGGTGGAAGCGGTAGTTCTCCGCGTCGGCCTCCGGCATGACCTGGATGAACAGCTTCCACTTCGGGAAGTCGCCGTCCTCGATCGCGTCGAAGAGGTCGCGCTGGTGGGACTCGCGGTCCTTGCCGACCAGGGCCTCGGCCTCGGCGTCGGTGAGGTTCTTGATGCCCTGCTGGGTGCGGTGGTGGAACTTGACCCAGAACCGCTCGCCCTCGGCGTTGATCAGGCTGTACGTGTGCGAGCCGAACCCGTGCATGTGCCGGTAGGAGGCCGGGATGCCGCGGTCCGACATCACGATCGTGACCTGGTGCAGGGCCTCGGGGAGGTTGGTCCAGAAGTCCCAGTTGTTCTCGGCGTTGCGCAGGTTGGTGCGCGGGTCGCGCTTCACCGCGTGGTTGAGGTCCGGGAACTTCAGCGGGTCGCGGAAGAAGAAGACCGGGGTGTTGTTGCCGACCAGGTCCCAGTTGCCCTCGTCCGTGTAGAACTTCACGGCGAAGCCGCGGATGTCGCGCTCGGCGTCGGCGGCACCGCGCTCACCGGCGACGGTGGAGAACCGGGTGAACAGCGGGGTCTTCTTGCCGATCTCGGAGAAGATCTTCGCGCTGGTGTACCGGGTGATGTCGTGGGTGACGGTGAAGGTGCCGAAGGCGCCCGAGCCCTTGGCGTGCATCCGGCGCTCCGGGATGACCTCCCGGTCGAAGTGCGCGAGCTTCTCCAGGAACCACACGTCCTGCAGGAGCATCGGGCCGCGCGGGCCGGAGGTCAGCGAGTTCTGGTTGTCGGGAACCGGCGCACCGGCGACCGTGGTCAGCGGCTTCTGGTTGTTCTCAGGCAAGGCTTGCTCCTCGGTGTGGTTCTTCGCAGCCACCACCCTACCTTGGACAGGATCTAAGGCAAGGCGGCATCTAGAGCAATATTCGCTCTTGAATTGATGCCGAAGCCTGCTGGGGTGCCGCGCCCTGCCGGGGGCGGGACCGACAGGCTCGGCCACTCCGGCGTTCCGGCACCCCGGAGCCGGTCCGTTCTCATCCCTTCGGGGCGTTCAAAGAGCCGTCCTCCGCACACACCGACACAGTGGTTCCTGAGCCACCCGGCTCCGGAAGGAAGAGAGGCGTGCGCATGAAGATCGCGGTCATCGGCGGGACGGGGCTGATCGGCTCGCAGGTCGTCAAGGACCTGAACGCGGCCGGGCACCAGGCGGTGCCCCACTCCCGGTCCACCGGCGTCGACGTCGTCGGCGGCGGGGGAGTGGACGACGCGGTCGAGGGAGCCGAGGTCGTGGTCAACCTGACGAACTCCCCGACCTTCGACGACGCCTCACCCGCCTTCTTCCGGGCGTCGATGGACACCCTGCTGGCCGCCGCGCGGCGGGCCGGGACGGGGCACTTCGTGATCCTCTCCATCGTCGGCGTCGACCGGGTCCCGGCGCTGGACTACTACCGCGCGAAGGTGCTCCAGGAGGAGATCCTCAGGGACGGCCCCGTCCCGTACTCGATCGTGCGTGCCACCCAGTTCATGGAGTTCATGGAGGCGGTCCTGTCCTGGACCGCCTCCGACGACTCCGTCCGGCTGCCCGCCACGCCGATCCAGCCGATCGCCGCGAAGGACGTGGCGGCCGCGGTCGCGGACGTCGCCGTGGGCGCCCCGCTGAACGGCATCCGCAACATCGGCGGACCGGAAGTGTTCCCCCTGGACGAGCTGGGCCGCCTGACCCTGGCCCACAAGGGCGACGCGCGAACGGTCGTCACCGATCCGGGCGCCGGCATGTTCGGGGCGGTCGAGGGAGACGTCCTGACCGACCTGGACGCCCACCTGGCCCCCACCCGGTACGCCGACTGGCTCTCCTGAATGCCCGAGGGTGCCGGCCGCGGCCCGGCCGGCGGCGTCGCGCCGAGGGGAATCCTGCGGCGCCGGCCGGAGCGGTGGCTGTTCAAAGGAATCTACGGCCTGGTACTGGCCAGCGCGCTGGTCGCGGCGCTGGACGTGCCGGGCGAAGCGGCCAACCCCGGCCAGGACGCGCTGTGGGTGCTGCTCACGGCGCTGACGTCGGGCGCCGCCCACGGGTACGCGCACGTCATCGCCCAGCGTGCGTCCGGCGACGGGACGGCCGGACCGAGCAGACTGCGCGCGGTGCTCGCCGAGTGGCCGCTGGCCGTCGCCGTGCTGCCGACCGTGATGATGCTGCTCGCCGCCGAGGCCGGGTGGTGGGCGGAGGAAACGGCCGCCGACACGGCCCTGGTGCTCAACACCGTCCTGCTCTTCGCCCTGGGCACCTCGGCGGCCCGCACCGCCGGGCTCGGCCGGCTGTCCTCCTGCCGGGCCGGGGCCCTGGACATGCTGATCGGCCTGGTGATCATCGCCGCGGACGCCCTGATCGAGTAGCGGGCGTGCCCCGCCCGCCCGCCACCGGCCCGGTGCGCGGCGCCGGCCCACACGAGCCGCGGCCGAGCCCCTCCTCGCGCTCGCCCTGCCCGCCGGGGCCCGGCGCCCCGCGCCGTCACTCGGCCCTGTCCCGGGCCTCGGGCTCGCCTCCCTCGCGCTGGTGGCCGCGGCGGGCGTCGCGGTCGAAGATGCCCAGGATCTCGCAGGGGCCGCCGGCGGTGCCGATCGCGTGCGGCATCATCGTGGGAAACTCGGCTGCCTGGTGGGTCTCGACGCGGAAGCGGCGGTGGCCGAGCATGAGGACGGCCGTGCCGGACAGGACCACGAGCCATTCGCGCCCCGGGTGGGCACGCATGCGCGCCGGATTCTCGGGCGGCGGCTGGGTCATGCGCTGACGCACCACGGTCATGCCGGGATCGCCCTTCACCGGCCAGCGCATCAGGCCGTGGGCGCTGTCGATCATCGGACTGGTGATGACGTCCTCGTCGGCCGTCTCCACGAGCTGGTCCAACGTGGTGTCCAGGGCTCGGGCGAGAGTGACCAGCTGGTCCAGGGCCAGGCGGCGCCGGCCGTTCTCGATGCGGCTCAGCGAGGACTGGCTGAGCCTGGCACGCCCGGCCAGTTCCTCCAGGGACCAGCCCTGCGCCACCCGCAGGGCGCGGATGCGTTTGCGTACGAGGCTGTCCAGGTCTCCATCTTCTTGCGTCATGAGCAACATCGTATGCCTCGAACGCAAGGCGGGCTTAGCTTCGGACGCAGTCGAGCCGCACTTCCCCGACACCCTCCACGCCCCGTCGGGCTGCGGCATGCCCCGCGAAAGGAACCCATGAGCACCAGCCCACCCGTACGGGCCCCCGAAACCGGCGGCGGGAGCACCCCCGACGCGCGTCAGCTGCGCACGATCCTGATCGCCGTCTCCGTCGCACTGATGGCCGTCGTCGCCTCGGTGTCCGGTCTGAACGTCGCACAGACCCACATGGCCGTCGAGTTCGGCGCCTCCCAGAGCACGGTCCTGTGGATCATCAACATCTACACGCTGGCCCTGGCCGCGCTGCTGCTCCCGCTCGGGGCCGTCGGCGACCGACTGGGCCGCAGGCCCATGCTCGTCGCCGGTCTGGGTGTCTTCGGTGCGGCGAGCGTCCTCGCCGGACTGGCTCCCTCGGCCGAGGTCATGCTCGCCGCTCGCGTGGCCGGCGGTGCCGGCGCCGCGATGATCATGCCCGTCACCCTTGCCGTCATCACGTCCACCTTCCCCGAGGAGCAGCGCGGCAAGGCGATCGGCGTGTGGACGGGCGTCGCCGGAGGCGGCGGCATCCTGGGCATGTTCCTCTCCGCCCTCCTCGTCGACGTCGCCGACTGGCGGCTGCTGTTCGTCCTCCCGGTGGTCCTGGTCCTCGTGGCCCTGGCCATGGCGCTGAAGTCGGTCCCCGACTCCCGCGAGACCGCTGCCCACCGGTTCGACACGGTCGGAGCGCTGATCTCCACCGTCGCCGTGACCGGCCTCATCTTCGTCCTCCAGGAAGGCCCCGAACGCGGCTGGACCGACCCGGTGACGCTGACCGGCCTCGTCGCCGGCATCACCGCCGCCGTCGGCTTCGTCGCCTGGGAACTGCGCCGCCGCGACGCCGCGCTGCTGGACGTGCGCCTGTTCCGTGAGCGCGGCCTGGCGGGCGGCTCTATCACGCTCCTGGTGGTCTTCGGCGTCCAGGCGGGCATCGCCGTGGTCCTCTTCCCGTACTTCCAGGCCGTGCTCGGCTGGTCCGGCCTGCTCTCCACGGTGGCGCTGATGCCCATGGCCGTCATGATGATGGCGACCTCCGGCCTCGCCCCCATGCTCGCCGCACGGGTCGGTTCCCGTGCGACCATGGCGGCGGGCATCGCCCTGGCCGGCGTCGGCCTCGCGCTCATGGCCCTGTTCGTCTCCGTGGACGACGGATACCTGACCATCCTGCCCGGCATGCTGGCCATGGGCACCGGCATGGGCCTGTCGATGACCCCGTCCACCGAGGCCATCACCGGCTCCCTGCCGCGCGGGAAGCAGGGCGTCGCGTCCGCACTCAACGACGTCACCCGCGAGTTCGGCACCGCACTCGGTGTCGCCCTGCTCGGGGCCCTGCTGGCGGGCGGCTACCGCGCTGCCATCGACGGACGGCTGGACGGCATCCCCCAGGGCCCCGCGGACGAGGCCCGCCAGGGTGTGGCCAACGCGGTCGAGGCCGCGGGCGGCGCCGGACCGCACGGCCCGGACCTGCTGCACGCCGCCCAGCAGTCCTTCGTCGACGGCTGGCAGCAGGCCATGTGGGCGGGCGTCGCCGTCATGGGCGTCCTGTTCGTCTACGTGGCGTTGCGCGGGCCGGGGAGGACGGCCCCCGCGGACGCGGACGAACCGGAGGCCGCCGAGGCCCTCACCGCCCGCTGACCGCGGACGGGTCAGCGGTCCTGGGAGAGTGCGAGGAGTTCGGCGAAGGTGCCGCCGGCGTGGACGAGGTCGTCGTAGCGGCCCTGCTCGGTGATCCGGCCGTGCTCCATGACGACGATGTGGTCCGCGATCCTCGTGTTCTCCAGGCGGTGGGTGACCACGATGGTGATGCGCTCGGCGGCGATCGCCTTGATCCGCTCGAAGATCTGGTGCTCACCGCGCGGGTCCATCTGGGACGTCGGCTCGTCCAGGATCAGCAGCCCCGGGCGGCGGTACAGGGCCCTGGCGCACGCCACGCGCTGCCACTGGCCGCCCGAGAGCTCGGTACCACCGAAGACGTCACGGGACAGCAGGGTGTCCAGGCCCGCCGGGAGGTTGTCGACGGCTTCGCGCAGACCGACCGCCTCCACGGCCTCCCACACCGGTGTGTCGTCGTAGCCGCGGGGCTGGCCGAGGGTGACGTTCTCGCGGACCGGCATCGGCCACTGGGCGAAGATCTGCGGCACCAGACCGATGTGCGCCCACACGGTCGCGGGCTCCATGTCGGCGAGGTCGGTGCCGTTCCAGGTGACCCGCCCCTTGTCCGGAAGGTAGATGCCGGTCAGCAGCCGGGTCAGGGTGGACTTGCCCGAGCCGTTCGCCCCGACGATCGCGAGGATCTGACCGCGCTCCAGGGTGAGGGAGACGCCGTCGACGGCGGGCCTGTCCTTGCCGGGGTACTGGTAGACGACTTCCTCCAGCCGGATCCGCTCGGTCGGCGCGCGGTGCTTGTCGGGGCCGCGCTTCGGGACGCGGGCCGCGGCGTCGTCGAGGAAGGCCTGCATGTCGCTCAGGTAGAGGCTGGTGTGGAAGACCGCGGCCCCGTTGACGACGACTTGGGAGAGTGCGGCGAGCGTGGTCTGCACGGCGATGACGGCCGTGGCCGCGACCGCCAGTTCGATCCGGCCGGAGACCGCCAGCCAGGCGAGGGCTCCCCAGGTCGCGACGAGGAACACGCCGCCGGCCGCTGCGGACAGCACGGCGATCCGCAGGGTGCGCGGCGCGGCGGCCAGCGTGCGCCGGTCGCACCGGTCGGACAGTGACCGGTACCAGTGGACGAGGTAGTCGGTCATCGAGTTGGCGCGGACCTCGTCGCCGTACTTCGACGTGGTCGCCCACCAGCGCATCATGCCGCGCACGTTGCGGTCGGCGATGTTGGCGTAGTGGACCTCGTAGTCGACCCGGGCGGTGAGGACCGCGCCCGCACCGGCCGGCAGCACGGCGAGCAGGAGCAGCGGCAGCATCAGCGGATTGAGCGCCGACAGCACCCCGCCGGCCGTGACCATCCGGATCAGCGCGGACAGGAACCGCTGGGCGTCGGTGACCATCACCTGGGTGCGGACCACTCCCATCTCGGCGGCCTCGTGCCGGTCCGAGAAGCCCTCCTGCGCGTAGGCGGACGCTTCGACCCGGCACACCGCCTCGACCAGAGCGCTGTCCGTCTCGGTCGTCAGCCGGGGGGTGATCCGCCGCTCGGCATAGGTGGCCACCGCCGCGGCACCGCGGCCCAGCGCGGCGGCGAGCGCCACCACCGACAGCGCCGGCAGCGCGCCGTGCAGCCGGTCGGCGGCGGAGCCGTCGCCGAGGACGGGGTTCATGGCGTGGGCGGTGGCGGTCAGCAGCACGGCGGCGGCGAGACCGGTGAGCACCTGGCAGCCGAGCAGCAGCTGCACGGCCCGCCGGTCGGTCCGCCACGACAGCCGTGCGATCCGGCCCAGGACGGCCGGGATCTGTGCGCACATCCGTCGGAAGGAGACCTCGGCGAGCGGATTGACGGAATACCGTCCGCTGTAGGTGATCTCCGCCGGAGGCGGTGGAGGCGGTGGAGGCGTGGGTTTCCGCGGTCCGTTCGCGGCGGTCGAGGTCAATGGATCCCCCTTGACGGTCGTTGAGCGTGGTCGTGAAGCTCAACGACCGGACCGAGGTATCGAACACATGTGTTTCGGTCGCGGTCAGGGCCCCGAACCACGGCGCGTGTCGTTTCGTGGCGGATGCACGGACCCGTGCGGGACAACAGGGGTGCGGAGCGGGTAGGTTGGCCGAATCGCCGACAACCGCCCCGCCCGGCGGTGGCCGGACGCCGGGAACGATGCGGCGGTCGAACCGCCAGGCCGGTGCGGCGCACCACGGGTGCGACAGGGGGACCGATCGTGAGCCGACCGCTGCTCTTCCTCGACGTGGACGGGCCCCTCAACCCCTACGCGGCCAAGCCTCACAGGCGGCCCGCCGGATACACCACCCTCAGAGTGCCCAGGGACGGCCAGACCCCCGACGGGCACCGGTCCGCTCTGGTGCGCCGCCGCCCCCTGCGCGTCTGGCTGCATCCGCGGCACGGGGCGGAGTTGCTCCGGCTCGACTACGAACTGTGCTGGGCCACCACGTGGATGGCGGAGGCCAACCGCTGGATAGCCCCGGTCATCGGCCTTCCCGAACTCCCCTTCGTCGACTTCGGCGACGTCCTGCTCCAGGACCGCCCCGACGGAGTCCACTGGAAGACCGCCCCCCTGGTGGAGTACGCCAACGGCCGCCCCTTCGCCTGGGTGGACGACGAACAGGGCGGCCTGGACCAGGCCTACGTGACCGCCCACCACCGCGCACCCGGACTTCTGCACCACGTCAACCCGCGGATCGGCCTGCGCGACGACGACTTCCGCACTCTCGCCGAGTTCGCCCGTGCCTGCACCGTGCCCCAGCGGGACCGGGACGGGGGGTAGCGAAGCGCAATCCGCCTGCGGAGAGCGGGCGCCCGCGCCGCGGAACACGGAAGTCACCGGTGCACATGTCTTGACCCCCATGATCGGCTCGGATTACCGTTCCCGCGTTTGCACCGGATTGAATCGATTCAATCAACGGAAACCTCCTCCGAACCCTGGGGCGCACTCATGCACGAACTCGTCTCGCAGCGTGGCGGGATGTCCCGGCGCGCGGTGCTGGCCGCCGCCGTGACCGCGGGGGTGACCGCCACCGCCGTCACCGCCTCGCCCGGCGTCGCCGCCCTCCCCGCCGGCCCGGCCGCCGACCGGGCCGCCGGCCCGGCCCGGTGGTTCGCCGACCCCGCCCGGTCGGTGCGCCCGAAGTTCCGGTGGTGGTGGCCGGACGGCCTGGTCGACCCCGACGAGGTGGCCCGCGAGATCGACCAGATCGCGGACGCCGGTTTCGGCGGAGCCGAGATCGCCGCTGTCCACCACAGCATCCGGGACAAGTCGCTGCTGGACACCGCCCACCACGGCTGGGGCAGCAGACCCTGGCGCGACGGCGTCGAGGCCGCCCTGCGCCGGGCCGTACGACGCGGCCTGACCGTCGACCTCACCCTGGGCCCGAGCTGGCCCGTGGCCGTGCCCGGAGTCACCCCCGACGACGAGGCCGCCGCCCAGGAACTCGCCCACGGGCGCACTTCGCTGGCCGCCGGGGCCACCTACCGCGGGCCCGTGCCCGCGCCCGTCCACGAGGCGGCGTCCGGCGTTCGCGCCCAGCGCCTGCTCGCGGTCCAGGCCGCCCGGGTCGACCCCGCCAACTCCACCCGCAAGGAGACCGGGCTCGACCCCGACAGCGTCCGCGACCTCACGGACACCGTCACCGACGGCGGCCTGACCTGGACGGCACCCGCGGACGGCGAGTGGATGCTGATCTCCTACTGGCAGCGGGGCTCGGGTCAGCAGCCGGAGTCGGGTCCGCACTCCGCGCCCGGGGCCTTCGTGGTCGACCACCTGAGCCCGGCGGGCACCACCGCCGTCACCGACTACTGGGAACGGCACGTCCTCACCGGCTCACTGCGACGCCTGCTGAAGGCCGCGGGCGGCTCCTTCTTCGAGGACTCGGTGGAACTGGAGTCCGAGGGACTGGTCTGGACGGCACGCCTGCCCGAGGTCTTCGAGCAGCGCACGGGCCGACCGCTGCTGCCCTGGCTGCCCGCCCTCGTCCTCGACGACAGCAACCAGGTGTTCGCCTTCGGGGCCCAGCTGACCCGGCAGATCCGGCACGACTTCTGGGCCACGGTCTCCGACCTGTTCAACCGGCACCACGTGGGCGCCCTGAAGGACTGGGCGCACTCCCTCGGCATGACCCTGCGCGCCCAGCCGTACGGCCTGCAGACCGACGCAGTCGCCACCGCGGCGATCCTCGACATCGCGGAGGGGGAGTCCCTCGGGTTCAAGAACCTGGACGACTACCGGTGCCTGGCCGGCGGCCGGGACATGGCGGGGCACACCGTCCTGTCCTGCGAGGCAGGCGCCTACAACGGCTCGGCCTACAGCACCACTTGGGACCGCGTGCTGCGCACCATGGGCGGCGCCTACGCGGCGGGCGTCAACCAGACGGTGATGCACGGCTTCTCGTACGCGAGCACCCCGGAGGCCGAGTGGCCCGGCTTCGCCGCCTTCAGCCCCTACAACGGCACGCCGGGGTACGGCGAGTCGTGGGGGCCGCGGCAGCCCACCTGGCGGCACGCCGAGGACATCGCCGGGTACCTCGGCCGCGTCCACGCGGTGCTGCAGTCGGGCACCGCCCGCGCGGACGTCGCCGTCTTCCGGCAGACCGGCTACACGGCCACGGGCATCGGCGCGTCCTGGTTCACCTCGACCGGCGTCCCGCTCGGGTGGACGCACCAGTTCCTCAGCGGTCCACTCCTCGACCTGCCGAACGCCACCGTCTTGGGTGGCCGGCTCGCTCCCGGCGGACCGGCCTACAAGGCGCTCTTCGTCGAGGGTGACTTCTTCCACGGCTCGACCCCCACCCTCG
This sequence comes from Streptomyces violaceoruber, assembly GCF_033406955.1. Classification (NCBI taxonomy): domain Bacteria; kingdom Bacillati; phylum Actinomycetota; class Actinomycetes; order Kitasatosporales; family Streptomycetaceae; genus Streptomyces; species Streptomyces violaceoruber. The sequence goes on from NZ_CP137734.1 coordinate 8,257,128, forward strand.
CCCTCGCCGACGCCCGCAGGATCCTCGCGTTCGCGGAGGCCGGACTGCCCGTGGTCCTCCTGGGCGGCTTCGACCAGGCGCTGACACCGGGCGTGCCGGAGGCGGGCGAGACCGAGCGGCTGCGCGACGTCCTCACCCGCCTGCTCGCGCTGCCGGGCGTCGTCCGAGTCACCGAGAAGACCGGGGTGGGCGACGCCCTCGCCGCGCTCGGCGTCACCCCGGACGTACGGCACTCCGTTCCGTCGACGCTCCTGAACGCGCACCGGGTCACGGCGGACGCCGACTACTACTACCTGGTCAACGGCAAGCACGCGGAGACCGTCAAACCGCCCGTGGCCGCGATCGACCACGACGTCACCCTGCGCCGCACGCGAGGCCGCGACGCGGTGCCCTACCTCCTCGACCCCTGGACGGGCAGGGCCGCACGGGTGGGCCGGTACACCCTGGACGGCCAGGACGTGACGTTCCGCGTCGCGCTGCGGCCCGGCCAGACGCTCGTCGTCGCGCTGGGACGCCCGGGCCTGTTCGGCGACCGGCACGGAAACCGCCCGCACGCCCTCTCCTCGGACGCCGACGAGGTGCTGTTCACCGCGCGCGGGCTCACCGTACGGGCCCGAGCGGCCGGCACGTACCGCACGCGGCTGTCCCAGGGCCGGACCGTGACCACCACCCTCCCGGCGGTCCCCGGCCCGATCGAGCCGGGCCGGTGGCACGTCGAGGTCGAGGACTGGCGCCCCGGTGACCGCCCGACCCGGACCGAGCGGGTGCGCCGCACCCTGACGCTCGACACCCTGCTGCCCTGGTCGAGCATTGCGGAACTGGAGGACTGCGCGGGCATCGGCCGCTACCGCACCACGGTCACCCTCCCCGGCGACTGGGGCCCCACCCACGGCGCCCTCCTGGAGCTGGGTCGGGTCAGCGACACCTTCCGGGTGAGCGTCAACGGCCGTGACGCGGAACCGGCCGACCGCCTCGACCCCGTCGTCGACGTGGGCCCGCTGCTGCGCCGCGGCACGAACACCATCGAGATCGAGGTCGCGACGCCCCTCGTCAACCGGCTGAGGGTGAGCCGCCCGGAGGTCTTCGGAGGGCTCGCCCGTCAGGAGTACGGGCTGGTGGGACCGGTGCGACTGGTTCCGTACGCGCAGAAGACGGTCTGACTCCACTCGAATTGAACGATTCAAAACAGCGCGGACGGTGCCGAGGCCCGTCCGCGCCGAGTCATGCCCGTTCCGCGCCCGGTGACTCGCGGTTCGGAGGGACTTATGGCGCGTCAGAAGGTTCTTGTGGGAACCCTTGACGCTCCTGGTGACGCCACTTAGCGTCTCCGGAGAATCGAGTAAAACGATTCAATCGAAGGGAGCTGAGCCCCGCACCATGCCCGCACCGCACAGCAGACCCGCCCCCTCCCGACGCCAGGTCCTGTTCACCGCGTCCGCCGCCACGGCCGCCGCCGCGACACCGGCCGTCGCCGCGGCGGCCGTACCGGCCGGCTCCGCCGCGGCGACCCCGCCAGCCCACGCCGGGGCGACACCCTCGCCGACGAACGGTGCGCACCGCCCAGGGCCCTTGCTGGAGCCCTTCCCGCTCTCGGCCGTCCGCCTCCTCGACAGTCCCTTCCTCGCCAACATGCGGCGCACCTGCGCGTACCTCCGCTTCGTGGACCCGGACCGGCTGCTGCACACCTTCCGGCTCAACGTCGGCCTGCCCTCCGCCGCGGAACCGTGCGGCGGCTGGGAGGCCCCGGACGTCCAACTGCGCGGCCACACCACCGGGCACCTCCTCAGTGCCCTGGCCCAGGCCCACGCCGGTACCGGCGAGACCGCCTACGCGGACAAGGCCCGTCTGCTCGTCTCGGCCCTGGCCGAGTGCCAGCGGGCGGCACCGGCGGCCGGGTTCCACCGCGGCTACCTCTCCGCGTTCCCGGAGTCGGTCTTCGACCAGCTGGAGGCCGGGGGCAAGCCCTGGGCGCCGTACTACACCCTGCACAAGATCATGGCCGGTCTCCTCGACCAGTACCGGCTCAGCGGGAACCGGGAGGCGTTCGACGTCCTGCTGGAGATGGCCGCCTGGACCGAGGCGCGCACGGCCCCGCTGTCGCGCGAGCGGATGCAGAGCGTGCTCAAGGTCGAGTTCGGCGGCATGAACGACGTCCTCGCCCGGCTGCACCTGGAGACCGGCGACCCGGTGCACCTGCGCACCGCGCGCCGCTTCGACCACGACGAGCTCTACGCGCCGCTCGCCGCCGGGCGCGACGAACTCGCCGGGCGGCACGCCAACACGGAGATCGCCAAGGTGGTCGGTGCCGTACCGGCCTACGAGGCCACCGGCGACCGACGCTACCTGGACATCGCCGACACCTTCTGGACCACCGTCGTACGCCACCACTCGTACGCCATCGGCGGCAACTCCAACCAGGAACTCTTCGGGCCGCCGGACGAGATCGCGAGCCGCCTCTCGGAGGTCACCTGCGAGAACTGCAACAGCTACAACATGCTCAAGCTCGGCCGGGACCTCTTCCGCCACGACCCGGAGCGCACGGAGTACCTGGACCACTACGAGTGGACGCTGTACAACCAGATGCTCGCCGAGCAGGACCCCGACTCGGCGCACGGCTTCGTCACCTACTACACCGGGCTGTGGGCGGGCTCGCGGCGCGAACCGAAGGGCGGCCTCGGCTCGGCCCCCGGCAGCTACAGCGGGGACTACGACAACTTCTCCTGCGACCACGGCACGGGCCTGGAGACGCACACCAAGTTCGCCGACACCGTCTACTTCCGCACCCCCGGCACCCGCCGGCCCGCACTTCACGTCAACCTGTTCGTCCCCTCCGAAGTGTGCTGGGACGACTTGGGGGTGACGCTCCGTCAGGACACCGACATGCCCACGGGCGACCGCACCCGTCTGACCGTCACCGGGGGAGAGGCCAGGTTCGCGCTGCGGATCCGCGTGCCCGGCTGGCTGGCCGCGGGCGACGGACGTGCCGGGCTGACGGTGAACGGCCGACGCACCGGCGGGCGTCTCGAACCGGGCACGTACACGACCGTGACACGTCACTGGCGGACCGGGGACCGCGTCGAACTCGTCCTGCCCCGCGTTCCCGTCTGGCGACCGGCGCCCGACAACCCGCAGGTCAAGGCGGTGTCGTACGGCCCGCTCGTCCTGGCGGGCGCCTATGGGGACACGCCGCTCACGACGCTGCCGGCCGTCCGTCCCGACACACTGCGCCGCACACCCGGCGAGCCCACCCGGTTCACGGCCGTGGCGGACGGCCGGCGGATCCCCCTGCGCCCCTTCCACGAGATCCACCACCAGCGCTACAACGTCTACTGGTCCGTCACGCCCCCGAGCCCGACCGCCGGTGACGTGGCCCGCTACCCCCTCGACGAAGGACACGGCACCTCGGTGGCGGACCGCACCGGGACGTTCGGCGACGGCTCCCTGGCCGGCGGCGCGACCTGGAGCACCGGCGACGACGGCACGGCGGTGACGCTCGACGGCCGCGACGGCCACGTCGTACTCCCCGCCGGACTGCCCAGTGGCCTGGCGGAGTTGACCGTCTCCGTCCGGGTCCGCGTCGACACCCTCGCCCCCTCCGTCCGCGTCTTCGACCTGGGCTACAGCAAGGACACCTACCTCTTCCTCACGGCGACCACGGGCGCCGGGCGGGCCCGCGCCGCATTGAAGATCGCGGGCATGGAGGCCGAGGACTTCGTCGACGCCACCGGACCGCTGCCGCTGGGCCGGTGGACCCACGTGGCACTCACCCTCGGCGCCGGCACCGGCGTGCTCTACGTCGACGGCGTCGAAGCCGGACGGAACACGGCGATGGTCTCCGGCCCCCTCCTGCTCGGCCGGACCAGCCGCAACTACCTGGGCCGGTCCCAGAACAGCACCCACCCGTACCTGCACGGCGCCGTCCGCGACTTCCGGCTGCACAACCGCGCCCTCACCGCCGACCAGGTACGGCGCCTCGCCCAGGGCTGATCACACCACCGCGGCCCCGCCGCGGGCCTCCGCAGCACACCACCAACCGGGAGCACAGCCATGCCCGAACACCCCCTGTCCAGACGCCGTTTCGTGGCCGCGGCCGGTGCCACCGGCGCCCTCGTCGCCGTCGGCCTGCCCGACGCGGCCCACGCCTCCGGCCGACCGGCCGGACCGGCCGGGCAGGAGCGGCACGCCTGGTCCGCCCGGCACTTCGCCGACCCGCGCCACGACAGCCGTCCCACCGTGTACTGGTACTGGAACGGCCCCGTCACGCCCGAACTGGTGGACCGCCAGCTCGCGGACCTGAGGTCCAAGGGCATGTACGAGGTGATCCTCTTCTCCTTCGACAACGCCGAGATGACGCCGGTGTTCTTCACCGAGGAGTGGTTCGACATCGTGGGCCACGTGCTGCGCACCGCCGAACGCACCGGCATGCGCGTCTGGTTGTTCAACGACGACCACTTCCCCAGCGGACGGGCCGGCGAGTTCATCGTCAAGGGCGGCCAGGTCGGCACCCGCACCTACGCCCCCCGGCCCGACCTGCGCCTGAAGGCACTCGCCCGCTCCACCACCGTGGTGCGCGGGCCCGCGTCGATCGACCTCAGGCGCAGCACCGGCGTCGGCGTGGACGCGGGACGGCTGGTCGCGGACGCCGCGGTCCTCGACGGCGCCGCCGTCCTCAGGGACAGCGCGGAGTGGGGCGACTGCACCGTCACCGGCAGCGCGAAGGCCGAGCACGGAGCCGCAGGACTCCTCGTCCGGGGCTCGGCCGACGGGCGCACCGGATACGCCGTGTCCTTCGACCAGACCGGTGTGGTCACCGTGGAGCGGCTGACCGACGGTGCCGAACCGGCCGAGCTGCTGCGCAGCCCCCGCACCGACGGCTTCAACAAGACCAAGTTCCACACCCTCCGGATCACTCTGGGCGACGGCGGCCTCTCCGTCACCCTCGACGGCAGGGACAAGGGGACCGTGGCGGACCTGGCCGAGGAGGCGGGCGGGGTCGGGGTGCGCGCCGTCGGCGACCAGCGTGCCGTCTGGGAAAGCCTCACCGTCGAGGCGGCCGACGGCACCACCCTGTACACCGGCGCCTTCGACCGCTCCGCCGCCGCGGGCGACTTCCCCGAACGCGCCCTGTCGACAGCGGGGTTCACCCTCGCGGCCGCAGCCGCCCGGCCCACGGCAGCCACCGCCGCCACCGACGTCGTGGACCTGACCGACCGGCTCACCGGCGGCCACACCTGGCAGGTCCCGGCGGGGGAGTGGCAGGTCGACCTCTTCGGTGGCGTGCTCCTCGCCGACGACAGCCAGGGCTACAGCCGCAGCTACGTCGACCTGCTCGACGACGAACCCGTCGAACTGTTCCTGGACATCGTCCCGGGCGAGTACCACCGCCGGTTCGGCCACTACTTCGGCACGGTCGTCCCCGGCTTCTGGGACGACGAGCCCTTCTTCGCCTCGGCCGAGGCCCACTTCAAGCGCCTGCCCTGGTCACCGGCGCTCGACGGGGCCCTGCGCACCGTCGGAGCCACCCCCGGCACCGCCTACGCCGCGGCCTTCGACGACCTCGGCCGCTCCGGCCGCATCGCCCGCGGAAACTACTGGAGGGCCGTCTCCGACCGCTTCGCCACCGCCTTCCGCAAGCAGGCCCAGTGGTACGAGAAGCGCGGCGTCGCCCTGATCACCAACCCGCTCTACGACGAGACCGCCCCCGCCAAGCGCATCCCCTCCACGGGCGACCTGCACAAGGTCAACCAATGGGCCCAGGTGCCCGGCGGCGACATCATCACCGCCGAGTACGTGGCCGGTGAGCCCACCATGATCCCGCGCAACCCGGTGTCCGTGGCCCACCAGATGGGCCGCGAGCGGGCCCTGCTGGAGATGTTCGGCAACATGGGCTGGCAGGTCACCCCCGGCTTCGTGCACGCCACCGTCGGCGCGCAGGCCGCCCGCGGTGTCAACCTGACGGTGCTGCACGCCCTGTGGACCGACGAGAGTCGCGTGTACTTCCCACCGCCCTTCGGGCCGCGCGCCCCCTGGTGGTGGGCCATGCGGCCGCTCGCCGAGTGGATCGGCCGGGTCATGGAGGCCGGCCGCGGCACCTCCGCCGCCCGCACCGCGCTGCTCCAGCCGCAGCGGGCCGCCGAGCAGTGGACCGGCACGGACCGGCAGCAGGACGTGGACGGCCCGCTCAGCGAGGCGGCCTACGCCCTGGAGCGCGCCCAGGTGGACTTCGACCTGCTGCACGAGGGTGCCCTGACCCGAGACCCCGCGCTGCTGGCCCACGCCGAGGTCCGCAAGGGACGCCTCGTCGTCGGAGCGGCCGCCTACGACCTCGTCGTGATCCCCCGGACGCCGGTCCTGGACGCCGACGGCGTACGCGTGCTGCGGGAGTTCGTCCGGACCGGCGGCACCGTGATCGCGGTGGGCGCCCTGGACACCGAGGAGGCGGACGGCGGCGACCGCACCCTCGCCCACGGACTCGCCGACCTGTTCGGGAGCCGGACACCGGCCCGCAGGCCGCTGGGCCGCGGGCACGCCGTCCGGGTCGCGGACACCGGCGCGCTCGGAGCCGTCGCCGTCGAAGCGGGCACGGCCGCCGCCGTGCTCGAACCGCCCCAGGACGCCGTCCGGGTGCTGCGGGTGCGCCGGGGCCCCGACACCGTCTTCCTGATCAACAACGAGAGCGGCGCGCGGGTGCGCACCGTCGCCGCCCTCCCGGCCACCGGCGTGCCCGAGATCTGGGACCCCGCGACCGGCACCGGCGGCACCGCCCCCGTGTACCGGGCCACCAAGAACGGCGTGCGGGTCCCGCTGGACCTGGAGCCCTTCCGGACCGCCGTCGTCGTGGTCCGCGGCGGCCACCGCGACCGGCCCCACCTCACCGAAGCGACCCTGCCCGTCCTGTCCGTGACACGCCACGGCAACGCCCTGCGCGCCACGGTGGAGGCGACGGCGGCCGGGACCCACCGGCTCGTCGGCGCCGACGGCGGCCACCGCTACCACGGCACCGTGCGCATCGACGACACGCTCACCCCGGTCCCGGTGGACGGCGACTGGACCCTCACCTTCGAACGCGAGGGCGCGGAGCCCGTCACCGCGCCCCTGGGCAGCTGGACGGAGCACGACGCGCTGTTCTCGGGCAGCGGCACGTACACCACCGACATCGATGTCGACGCCGACCGGCTGCGCGGCCGCCGCGTCGTGCTGGACCTCGGGGACGTCCGCGACGTCGCGGAGGTGTCCGTCAACGGCACCGCGCTGCCGCCGCTGCTGTGGGCCCCGTTCGCGGCCGACGTCACGGGGCACGTCAGGGCCGGGCGCAACACGCTGCGGGTCCGGGTCGCCAACACGCTGTCCAACGAGCGCAAGAAGCCACTGCCGTCCGGCCTGCTCGGCCCCGTGACCCTGCGCTTCCGGAGCCGGACCACCGTCGAACTGCGCCGCAGCTGACCTCACGACCACCCCGCCCCAAGGAGCCGCCATGCCCAGAACGAACCCACCCGTCAGACACCGGACCGCCGCCGCCCTCGCCGGTGTCACCGCCTTCGTCACCCTGCTGGCCGGCGCGGTCACCGCCGACGCCGCGACCACCGGCACCATCACCCCGACGGCGTTGCGCACCCAGCACCTGACCGAGGCCCTCGGCATCGACGACACCACCCCCGACCTCAGCTGGCAGACCACCGCCGGCGCCCCGAACACGCGCCAGGCCGCCTACCGCGTCCAGGCCGCCACCTCCCTCCAGCGGCTGCGCGCCTCCCGCCCCGACCTCTGGGACTCCGGGAAGGTGGAGTCGTCCGTGCCCGGGACGACCTACGCGGGCAAGGACCCGGGCTCCCGGGCGAAGGTCTACTGGCGCGTCATGCTCTGGTCCGGCAAGGGAAAGCGGCACAGCGGCTGGAGCACCACCGCCGTGTTCGAGACCGGTCTGACCCGGCAGTCGGACTGGGACGCTCAGTGGATCACCCACCCCGACTGGCGCTTGAGCGACCGGACGGTCGAACCGGTCGTCGTCCACCTGCCCCGCACCACCGCCCGCTACGTACGACTCGACGTCACCCGGCTCGGCCTGCCGCTCGCCGAGTCCTTCCCCGACCGCACCTGGCGCCTCCAGCTCGGCGAGATCGACGTCCGCGACTCCACGACCGCCACCACCGGGCTGGCCCGCGGCGCCGCCGTCACGGCGTCCGAGAGCAACACCGTACGCAAGAGCTGGGAACCCGCCCTCGCCGTCGACGGCCTGCCCAACAGCGCCCTGCAGACCGCGGCGGGCTACGCGAGCGCCGCGCACACCGGACCGGACGTCTCCGGCGCGCCGATCACCCTCACCCTCGACCTGAAGAGCGTGAAGACCTTCGACGAGGTGGCGCTCTACCCCCGCGCCGACGTCCTCACCGACGACGGCCGGATCCCCGGCCTGCCTGTCGACTACACCGTCTCCGCCGCCGACAGCGCCGACGGACCCGCCACACGGCTCGCCGCAGTCACCGGCCAACGGCAGCCCACCCCCTATCTGCCCGCCGGGCTGCCCCTGCTCACCGACGACTTCACCCTGCCCAAGCGGGTCCGCAGCGCCCGCCTCTACATCGCCGGGCTGGGCGTGTACGACGCGACCGTGAACGGCGAACCGGTGGGCGACGCGGTCCTCGAACCGGCCAACACGGACTTCGCCGAACGCGTCCAGTACGCCACCTACGACGTCACCGACCGGCTGCGCACCGGCGCCAACACCCTCGGTGTCGCCCTCGGCAACGGCATGTCCAACGTCGTCAGCACCGCCGACCGCTACCGCAAGCTCTACGGCAACCTCAGCGACCCCAAACTGATCGCCCGGCTGGAAGTGACCCTGGCCGACGGCCGGGTGCGCACGATCACCAGCGGCGACGACTGGCGCACCACGCTGGGCCCGACCACCGCGTCGAACTGGTACGGCGGCGAGGACTACGACGCCCGCCGCGAGATCCCCCGGTGGGACGAACCCGCCGGCGACCGGCGCGGCTGGCGGCACGCGGTCGCGGTGGCGGGCCCCGGCACCGCCGACCGGCCCGCCCTGCTCAGCGCCCGGGAGACCGAGCCGATCCGCGTCGTGGAGACCCTGAAGGGCAAGGAGGTCGACGGCGCCGAGGGCAGCCGCGTCTTCGACCTGGGCCGCAACATCGCGGGCTGGCCCGAGATCACCGTCCGCGCGCCCGAGGGCACCGCGATCCGCGTGTACCCGGCGGAGAGCCTGAAGGACGGCCACGCCTTCCAGTCCATCAGCAACGTCGGCGCCCCCCTGTGGGACAGCTACACCACCGCGGGCGGGCGGCACGCCGAGAGCTGGCACCCCCGGTTCAGCTACCACGGCTTCCGCTACCTGGAGCTGCGCGGGGTGCCCGAGAACGCGACGGTGAGCGTCCGCGGACACGTCCTGCGCACCGACAACGCCTCGGCCGGCGACTTCACCAGCTCCGACCCGCTGATCAACGGCATCCACTCGCTGATCCGCCGCTCGATCGAGGGCAACATGATGAGCGTGCTCACCGACTGCCCGAGCCGCGAGAAGCTCGGCTGGCTCGAACAGAACCAGCTCGTCTTCCCCGCCCTCGCCGGCAACTACGACATGCGGGCCTACCTCCGCAAGATCGTCCGGGACATGGCCGACGCGCAGACGCCGGACGGGCTGGTCCCGAGCACCGTCCCGGAGTACACCAGCCTCCCGGGCGCCTACCGCAACGACTCCAACTGGGGCGGCGCCTTCGTCCTCGTCCCCTGGCAGCTCTACCTCACCTACGGAGACCGCCAGACCCTGGAGACCTACTACCCGGACATGCGGCGCTACGCCGCCTTCCTGGAGGCCCAGGCAGCCGACGGCATCCTCGACTACGGCCTGGGCGACTGGTTCACCCCCGACCGGACCTTCCCGCGCGCCGTGGCGGGCACCTACGGGTACTGGCGGGTCGTCGACACCCTCGGCCGCATCGCCTCGCTCCTCGGCGACACCGCCGCGGCCGACGAGTACCGGCGCAAGGCCGCCGCGAGCGTCGAGGCACTGACGGCGAAGTACTACGACGCCACCACGGGCACCTTCGGCGGCGGCGGACACGGCGCCGAGGCACTCGCCCTCGACATGGGCGCCTACCCGCAGGGCGAGCGGGACCGACTGCTCTCCCACTTCACCGACGCGATCAAGGACGCCGGGAACCACCTGGTCCTGGGCGAGATCTCGCTGCCCGCCGCCTTCCGGGTGCTGAGCGCCGCGGACCGCGACGACGTGGTGCACGCCATCGCCACGCAGACGACCAGCCCCAGCTACGGCTACCAGGTACTCGCGGGCAACACCACCCTGGGCGAGTCCTGGGACGGCGGACCGGGCCAGTCCCAGAACCACTTCATGCTCGGCGCCATCGACTCCTGGTTCACCACCCGCGTCGCCGGCATCTCCCAGACCGAGGACTCCGTCGGCTACGCCAAGCTCCTCGTCGACCCGGCGGTGGAGGGCGACATGACCTCCGCAGCGGGCTCCTACCGCACCCCCTACGGCGTCGCACGCACCGACTGGGAACGCTCGGACGACCGCTTCCGGCTCACCGTGGACGTCCCCGCGGGCAGCACCGCCGAGGTGCACGTGCCGGTCGCCGGAGAGCACGCCGAGGCGCCCGGATCGGCACGACTGCTGCGCCTGACCGGAGGGGAGGCCGTGTACGAGGTCGGATCGGGCCACTGGACCTTCCGGTCGACCATGGAACGCGGCCGCTAGGGGGTGTCGTTCGGATCAGGGCGGCCGCGGCCGACGGTGCCTTGTGGCCGGCCCGAGCGGGGTCTGGTGTGTGCAGCTGCAAGGCGGAGGAGGGCGACAGGGCCAAGCCCTGGCAACCGACGACAACGCCGCAGATGTGCGTACCAGACCCCGCGACCCCGGCAAGATCCAAACGACACCCCCTGGGCCACCGGCCAGGCGGGGCGGCCGGCCCTACCCGGGCGGTCGCCCCGCCGCCCGGCATGTCGCGGCCCGTGCCGTCACGTCGGTCGGCGAGGATTCCGTCCGGGGCCCGGACGAGGCGAGGAGAGGACCACGGAGGGCAATCGGCGTCGGGACCCGCCACCGGGGTCACGGCAGCGCGCGGACACGTGGGCCGCGCGGCTGCTGACCTTTTCCGCGGGCGCCGTCAACGCCTGGGGCTTCCTCGCCCTCGGCGGCGTCTTCACCAGCGTGGTCACCGCCAACTCGGCGTTGACCGGGGTCGGCCTGGGCGGCGCGGATCCGAGGCTTGGCGCGCTGGCCGCCGTCGCGGTGGTCTGCTACGTGCTCGGCGCGGCGGGAGCCGGCTGGGCGGCGGGACACGCGCAACGGGGCGGACGCCTGCGTCCCGCCGACTTCCTGCTGCTCGAACTCGTCCTGCTGTGGGCCGTCGTGGCGTGGTGGCTTGCCGCGGGCGGGGACCCGTCGGGCGGGGAGCGCACGGCGATGCTGGGAATTCTGGCGGCCGCGATGGGCTGCCAGAACGCCGGTGTCCGCGTCGCGATGGGCGCGCAGGTGCCGACCGCGTACCTGACGGGCCTGCTGACGGGGGCCGTCACCGACGCGGTGACGTCCGGGCGCGTCCAGTGGCCTGCCCTGGTCACGACGGCACTGCTGATCCTGGGCGCGGCCGCGGCCGCGCTGCTTGAGCGTCTGCTGCCCGGTGCCGCACCGCTGCTCCCCGCGCTGCTGGTGACGGCGGCGTGGCTGACGGGACGCGCGCGTACGGGGACCCGGCGCGCGTCCTGACGCGCCGGGCCCCGTATCCGCGCGCGCACCGCGCTTCCGGTGGTCAGTCCAGGTGGCCCACCCGGAACGCGGTGGTGTACTCCCGCTCCTCACCGGGGGCCAGGAACGTCATGGACCCGTCCTCCCGGGCCGCGGCCTCGCCCTGCACATGGTGGGTGGACGGCTCGAAGCCGACCGCGTAGGCGCCCTCGCGCAGGTGCAGCCACTGGAAGAAGGACGGGAACCGGACCGTGTCGAACTCCAACTCGAAGTAGACACCCAGGCGTTCGTTGACCAGGCGGGGCCGGGCCAGGCCCGCCGCGTCCGGCTCCAGTTCGTGTTCGTAGACCTGCTCCACGAAGCCCGGCAGCGGGGCGGGCATCGCGGTGTGGGACACGCCCTGCTCGGCGACGCTGTCGCTGCGCCACAGGGTGCGGTGCGGCGGCAGCTCGTAGCGGGCGCCTTCGTCCAGGAACGGCCAGCCGACGTTGACGTGGTACAGGTACATGTGCGGCGTCGGGTCGAAACCGGCGTTGCGCACCCGGTCGGTCAGGCGGATCTCGCTGCCGCCGAGATCGGCCTCGATGCGGCGGGTGAGCCTCAGGTGCTCCCCGAAGATCGCGGCCTGGCGCACCTCGCCCTCCGCCCAGAGCACGCAGCGGCCGTCGTCCTGCCACCGCTCGCCGTACCCGGTCAGCCGGGCCGGCAGGTTGGCGACCCGCCCGTGGAGGGCGTGCACCGCCGTGCCCCGCGGCGGATAGCGGTACTGGGAGGCGTCCACCTCGGCGCCGAAGAGCGTGTGGTCCAGGCCCGCGGTGAGCAGCAGCCCCGAGAAGCTGCGCATCATGGACAGGCCGTCGTCGTCGCGGTATTCGTGCAGTCCCGGGTGCCTGAAGCCCGTCGCCGAGCGCCAGCCGAAGCCCCGGCCCTCGAACTCGGCCCCGCCGAGGTCCATCGCCCGGTCCACCAGCACGTCGAACGACAGCCCGCCGCCGGTCCGGAACTCCAGCGTGCGGATGCCGCGTTCGGAGCCGTCGTCCAGGACGACGGAGCGCACCCCGCCCGCCGCGCTCAGGTCGCCCGCGTGCCGGGCGAGGGACTGCCGGTCGTGGGAGCGTCCGTACAGCTTCACGCCATCACCCACCCTCCGTTGACCTCGACGCACTGGCCCGTGACGAACGAGGCGTCGGGGCCGGTGAGGAAGGACACCACCGAGGCCAGTTCCTCGGGCCGTCCGCGCCGCTTCAGGGCCTGGTGGTCGAGTACGTGCCGCCGATAGGCGTCGGGGTCCTCGTGGATCTCCTCCGCCGCGGTCGGAAGGGCCCCGGGGGAGACGCAGTTGACGCGGATCTCGACGGGACCCAGCTCCCTGGCGAGGGCGCGGGTCAGGGCGACGGCGGCGCCCTTGGTGGAGACGTAGGCGGCCAGCGAGTCCCAGCCGCCGTGGAGGGTGATCGACGCGACGTTGACGATCGCCCCGCCGCCCGTGCCCGTCATGTGCCGCGCGGCAGCCTGGGCGGCGACCCAGTAGGCACGCTGGTTGACCGCCACCACCTCCTCGTACTCGGCGAGCGGTACGTCGAGGAAGGCCCGGCTCGGGTACACGGCCGCGTTGTTGACCAGCACCCGCAGCGGGCCCAGGTCGGTCACGGTCCGCTCGACGGCCGCCGCCACGGCCGGGGCGTCACGCAGGTCGGTGCCGAGGGCGAGCACGCGGGCGCCCGCCTTCTGGACCAGCGCGGCGGTGTGCTCCAGGGACTCGGCGTCGCGGTCGAGTACGGCGACGTCGTGGCCGTCGGCGGCCAGCCGGACGGCGGTGGCCCGGCCGAGGGCGCCTCCGGCACCGGTCACGAGTGCGGCTCGGGGTTGCTTCATGACGTTCCTCTCAGCGCTTGTGGAAGACGGGGGAGCGCTTCTCGGCGAACGCGCGCCTGCCCTCCGCCGCGTCCTCGGTGGCGAAGCAGATGGTCTGCAGGTCGCGCTCGTAGGCGAGCGCCTGGTCCTCGGGCAGGTTTCCGGCGGCCCGCAGGTTGATCTTCGCCGTCTCGGCCGCCACCGGGGCGCGGGAGGCGATCACGGCGGCGAGGGCGCGGGCCCGGTCGAGCAGACCGGCGCGGGGCACGACCTCGCTCACCAGATGCCAGGCCAACGCCCGTTCGGCGTCGATGCGTTCGCCGGTGAGCAGCATCAGTGCCGCGTTGCCCGGGCCGGCCGCGCGGCTGAGGAAGGCGGTCATGCCGCCGCCCCCGATCCAGCCGAGCGTGATCTCCGGTGCGCCGAAGGACGCGGTGTCCGCCGCGAGCCGGATGTCGCAGGACAGGGCGGTCTCCAGCCCTCCGCCCAGGGCGTATCCCCCGACCGCCGCGACGGTCGGGGTGCGGGCGGCGCGGATGGCGTCGCAGTAGTCGACGCGGTTGCGGAAGTCCCACGGGGTGGCGTACTGGTCGAGTGCGCCGATGTCCGAGCCGACGCTGAAGGAGCGTTCGCCCGCCCCGGTGACGACGAGTGCCCGGACCTCGTCGGTCGTGTCGCACCACTCGATGGCCCGCACCAGGGCCCGGGACATGCCGGGGGTGACGGCGTTGAGCTTGGCGGGCCGGTTCAGGGTGAGGGTGGCGACCCGGTCGGTGACGTCCAGCAGGACGAGGTCGGTGCCGAGGTCGGGCGGCGGGAGGTGGCCGGTGTCGCTCATGTCTGGGGTTCCTTCGCTGTCCGGCTCGTCCGGTACAGGGCGCGCATCCGGTCGAGTGCTTCACGGTGGCCGGTCTCGCCCGCGAGCGCGGCGCGTACGGCGGCCGACGCGGCGGTCTGGAAGCCGATGTATCCGGCATGCCGGGGACGCACCCATGCCTGCTCGCAGGTGGCGGCGGTGCGTCGGTAGAAGTCGGCGGCGACGGTCTTGGGGGAGGTCCAGGCGGTGCGGGCGCTGGGTTGTCCGCTGTGCCGGGGCAGGAAGTCGCCCTGCGCCTCGGGGGACATCAGCCAGCGCATGTGGGCGAGGAGTTCCGGGGACGGCACGCAGCGGGCGCTGAGCGCGACGCCCGTGCCGCCGAGCGTGGAGCCCGGGCGCCCGCCCGCGGTCACGGCGGGGGCGTCGGTGAAGGTCAGGCGGTCGGCGTAGGTGACGTAGCCGTACACCAGCGGGCAGTGTGCCAGCCGATCCGTGCCGGCCATGAGTTCCAGCAGGCCGATCGGGTTGAGTTCGCGGGTCCCGGGCGGGGCGAGGGCGTCGAGGTCGGCCAACAGGTCGAGCACCGCCAGTCCCGTGCCGTCGCCGATCAGCTGGTCCGGGTCGGCGGCGGGTTCCTCGCCCACGGCGAGCGCGACGGAGGCGAAGGTGAGGAACGCGTGCGGGCCGGCGAGGGACAGGGCCACGGGGGCCCGGCGGGCCAGGCGGCGTACCTCGTCCCAGGTGCCGGGCGGCTCACCGACGAGGTCGGTCCGGGTGGCGGCGACCTGGGTGGCGGCGTCCAGCGGCAGCGCCCACTGACGGCCGTCCATGGCGTACGACCGCATGGTGGGGCCGATGGAGCCGGCGCCCCAGCGGGCCAGCTCCGCCGGGGTGAACAGGTCGTCGAGCGGCCGCAGGCACCCGGTGACCAGCGCCTCGCCGAGGTGCGGGTGGTCGAGGACGACGAGGTCGTAGCGGGCGCACAGTTCGTCGACGGGGTGGGACTCGAAGCCCTCCAGCGGCTGTACGTCCCAGTGGACGAGGCCACCCGCACACGCGGCCAGTGCGTCGTACCCGCGGGGGTGGTCCCAGGTGAGACCGCGGTAGGGCGCGCCAATGTGCGTCATGAGGCCGTCTCCGTCACGGCGCCGGCGGCGAGGAGTTCCTCGATCTCCCCTTCCGCGAGGCCCGCTTCGCTCAGCACCTCGCGGGTGTGCTCCCCGACGAGCGGGGCGCCGCGGTCGATGCGGGGCGGGGTGGCGGAGAACTTGTAGGGAAAGCCGGGCACGGTCACGCTGCCCTCGGTGGGGTGCTCGTAGGTGACGAAGGTGCCGTTGTGGCGGATCTGGGGGTCCTGGACCAGGTCGGCGTAGCCGTAGACGGGGCCCGCCCAGATGCCGGCGGCGGCGAAGGCGTCGAGCCAGTGCCGCGAGGGCCGGGTCAGCAACCGGGCGGCCGTGCGGGCGAAGATCTCGTCCCGGTGGGTCCAGCCGTGCTCCTCGTCCTCCATGGCCAGGAAGGTGTCCTCGCCGAGGATCTCGCCGAGCCTCTTCAACTGCGGGAAGGCCAGGACCAGATAGCCGTCGGAGGTCTGGAAGGCGCCGTAGGGCGAGCGGATGTAGACGTGGGCGTGCGGTTCGGCGGAGCGGGTCTGGGGCAGCCCGCCGACGGTGTGGACCGACAGTTCCTGCATCTGGAGCGTGGTGACGGCGTCGAGCATGTTCACCGTCACGAGCTGGCCCTCGCCGGTGCGTTCGCGGTGCAGCAGTGCGGCGAGCACGCCCTCGAAGGCGGTGGAGGCGGTGACGGCGTCCACGAGGTACTGGCCCGCGGCCCGCGGTGCCTCGCCCGCGCGGCCGCTGGACAGCATGGCACCCGACATCGCCTGCAACAGCAGGTCCTGGCCCGGACGCCGGGCGTAGGGGCCGTCCTCGCCGTACCCGGAGATGGAGACGTAGACGAGGGAGGGGTTGATCGCGGCCAGGGAGGCGTAGTCGACGCCGAGGCGGTCGGCGACGCCGGGGCGGTAGTTCTGGAGGAAGACGTCGGCGGTCGTGACGAGACGGCGCAGGACCTCCTTGCCCGCCGGATCCTTGAGGTCGACGGCGAGGGATCGCTTGTTGCGGTTCAGGGAGAGGAAGGAGACGTTGATCCGGTTGCCTCCCGCCCCGCCGGCCGCGGCGTGGCGCTGCCACTCCCCGGTGACCGGTTCGACCTTGACGACGTCGGCGCCGAGGTCGCCCAGGCGCTGGGCGGCGAACGGGCCGGCCATGGCGATGGAACAGTCGAGGACCCGGTACCCGGCGAGGACGCCGGGTTTGTCGCGCGAGGCCATGGGACTCCTTATCCTGTTGTTAGCGCTATCGATAGCGCTAACATGCACGCTAGGCTGGCGCCGCTCGCAGTGTCAACGTCCCTGCCCCGACCGCCTCGCGCCGTTCGGGACGGACCGGGGCAACAACGAAGGGAATCCGATGAACCAGTGGCCCGACGCCGCGACCACCCTGCCCGCCGACGGAACCGGGGGCGCGCTCGTCGGCCGCGTCTGGCGTCCCGGCCTCGGGCCGTCCGTCGTGGCCGTCCGCGAGGACGGCCTGCACGACATCACCGCGGCTTTCCCGACCGTGCGCGACCTGTGCGAGACGCCGGACCCCGCCGCCCGCCTGCGGGCCGCCCGCGGCGAGCGGATCGCCGGGCTCGACGAGGTGCTGGCCAACACGCCCGTCGACACCCGGGACCCGCGACGGCCGTGGCTGCTCGCGCCGGTCGACCTGCAGGCCGTCAAGGCCGCCGGGGTCACCTTCGTCGTCTCGATGCTGGAGCGGGTGATCGAGGAACGCGTCCGCGGGGACGCCGCGGGCGCCGCCGAGGCCCGGGAGCGGATCCGCCGGCTCGTCGGCGACGACCTGGCCGCCCTGCGGCCCGGCTCGGAGGAGGCCGCCGCGCTCAAGGAGCTCCTGGTCGCGCAGGGGGCGTGGAGCCAGTACCTGGAGGTCGGCATAGGCCCCGACGCCGAGATCTTCACCAAGGCGCCCGTGCTGGCCGCCGTGGGCAGCGGCGCCGACGCCGGAGTCCACGCCGCCTCGCGCTGGAACAACCCGGAGCCCGAGGTGGTGCTGGCCGTCTCCTCCACCGGGGCCGTGGTCGGCGCGACACTCGGCAACGACGTCAACCTCCGCGACGTCGAAGGCCGTTCCGCACTGCTGCTGCCCCAGGCCAAGGACAACAACGCCTCGGCCGCCCTCGGCCCGTTCCTGCGCCTGTTCGAGCCGGGCTTCCGCATGGACGACGTACGGCGGGCCACGGTGACCCTGACCGTCGAGGGCGCCGACGGCTACCGGCTGGACGCCGAGTCCTCGATGGCCGCCATCAGCCGCGACCCCCTGGACCTCGTGGCGCAGTTGCTGGGCCCGCACCACCAGTACCCCGACGGCGCGGTGCTCTACCTCGGCACCATGTTCGCGCCTGTCGAGGACCGCGACGTGCCCGGGCAGGGGTTCACGCATCACGACGGCGACCTCGTCGCCGTCGCCACGCCGAAGCTGGGCACGCTCGCCAACCGGATCCGGCCCAGCGACGTCTGCGTGCCGTGGACGTTCGGCATCGCGGACCTGATGCGGGCGCTGGTGGCGCGGGGAGCCCTGTGACGCCCGATATCGTTTCCGGCGTGAGCCAGCCGCCGCCCCGCCGTCCCCGCAAACGCTCCGCGACCCGTTCGGTGACCCTGTCGGACGTCGCGGCCGCCGCCGGGGTGTCCGCCCAGACGGTCTCCCGGGTCGTCCGCGACCCCCTGTCGGTGTCCGACGAGACGCGCGCGAGGGTCCAGGCGGCCCTCACGGCCACCGGCTACGTGCCCAACCTGGCCGCCAGCAACCTGGCCTCGAACCGCAGCCGCACGGTCGCCGCCCTGGTGCCGCAGATCAACGCCTCGGTCTTCGCCGACACGGTGCACGCCTTCTCCACGGCGCTGGCGGCCCACGGCTACCAGATCTTCGTCGGGACCACCGACTACCGGCCCGAGCACGAGGAGGAGGTGCTGCGCAGCTTCCTGGGTCGGCGGCCGGACGGACTGCTCATGGTGGGGACCCGCCACACCCCGGGCACGCTGACGCTGCTCAGGGCGGCCGGGGTGCCGGTCGTGGAGACCTGGGGCTGGTCCCGCGACCCGGTGGACCTGCTGGTCGGCTTCTCCAACGCGGCGGCGGCAGCGGCGATGGTGGGCCACCTCGTGGAGCGCGGCCGGCGGCGGATCACCTTCGCCGGGCGGCACACCTCGGGCGACCCCCGGGCCGCGGAACGCCTCGACGGCTACACCGGCGCCGTCCGGGACCTGCTGGGCGGTGAGGCGCGCACCGTGGACGCCGGTCCCGAACCGGTCACCATGGACACCGGCGTCGCCCTGCTGGACCTGGCGCTGGAGAGGTACCCGGACTCCGACGCCTTGATGTTCTCCAGCGACGTCTTCGCCGCCGGTGCCCTCCAGGCCTGCGTACGGCGCGGCATCGACGTGCCGGGCAGGCTCGCCGTGGCCGGCTTCGGCGACTTCGAACTGGCCCGGCACCTGGTTCCGGCGCTGACCACGGTGGCCGTACCCAGCGCGCGGATCGGGGAGTTGGGCGCCGAGCTGCTGCTGGCGCGGATGCGCGGTGCCGCGGTCGACGTCCCGCACCGGGACGTGGGCCACCGGGTCGTCGCGCGCGAGAGCACCTGACACGGGCGGCGTGCCGGGCCGTCGCGGACGGGAGCGCCGGGCGGCCCGGGCACCCCCGGGCCTCACCCGCGCGCCGCCCAGACGAGTCCGCGGCCGACGATCGCCGCCGTCTGCGGCACCCGGAGGTCCGCGACGCGGTGCCCCAGGGTGCAGACGAAGACCCGCCCCGCGCCCCACCGGCGCGTCCACACCACGGGGAACTCGACGGGTTCGTCCCACGGGTCGGCCGGGCCCGGGGTGAGCACGGACGTGGCCAGGACGGTGTTGAGGGAGTCCGTGAGCACCCAGTAGTGCTCGGTCTGAACGTCGTAGTCCGTGACCCCCTCGACGATCTCGCCGTCCCGGTCGGGGGTGGCGCGAATCCGCACGGTGAACTCCTTGAAGCCGTCCGGGTGCCACAGGAAGCGGCCTCCGACCATCCGCAGGTAGCGGGGATTGGCGACGTTCGTGGCCACCACGCCCCCGTGCCAGCCGGCGAAGCCGGTGCCCGCCTCCACCGCGTCGACCAGGTTCGCCTCCTGGTCCGCCGTCAGCCCGCCCGCCGACCAGGAGTGCACGACGAGGTCGGTGGCGGCGAGCAGCCCCGGATCCTCGTACACCGCCAGGTCCTCGGCGATCTCGACCTCGAACCCCGCGCGCTCCAGTGCGGGCATGACCGACTCGGTGCAGCCGACCGGGTCGTGGCCCTCCCACCCGCCGCGGACCACCAGGGCCTTCCGCATGCTCATGTGCTGCTCCCTCCACGCGCCCTCGGCGCGCTCGACGTGCCCCCGATGCGGTCTCACCGCGCCTGCGGCGCGAGTCTTAGGCCGGCGTCGGCCGGACGGACGTGCGGTCCGGACGGGAGGGACCATCCGCCCGACGCGGCCCGTGCGACGATCCGCTCCTCGTCGACCTCGATGCCCAGTCCCGGGGCGTCGCCGAGGACGATCCCGCCGTCGGCGATCTCCTGGTCCACCCGCAGCCCGACCGGGAAGGCCAGGTCCTGCACCTCGGTCACCAGGTGGTTGGGCACGGCGGCCGCCGCGTGCGCGACCGGGTTGGCGTTGTACCCGACGGGGCTCACCGGCAGGCCGTGCCCGAAGGCGAGCGTCGAGACGCGCAGGAAGTGGGTGATGCCCCACACGGCGCCGGTCTGCACGACCCCCACCGCGTCCGCGGCCAGCAGCGGGCGGAAGTGCTCGAGACCCGTCAGGTTCTCCCCGGTCGCGACGGCGGCACGGATGCCGGTCGCGACCGCGCGGTGTCCCGCGACGTCCCAGCGCCGGACCGGTTCCTCGATCCAGGTGAGTTCGACCCGCTCCTCGACCTGCCGGGCCAGGCGCACCGCCTGGTGGCGCCCCCAGCACTCGTTGACGTCGTACATGAGCGCGGGGCGCTCGCTGTTGACCCGGAACACGTCGCGGACCGCCGCCAGGCGCCGCACGTCCCGGTCCACGTCGAGGCCGCCCTTGACCTTGGCACCCGTGAAGCCGCGCCGCGCCCACCGCCCGTGGAACGCGACGAGTTCGTCGTCGCTCAGCGCGTAGTCCAGGCCGGAGGCGTAGCCCGGAACGAAGCGGTCGGCGGCGCCCAGCGTCCGCCACAGCGGCTCCTGGGCGATCTTCGCCTTGAGGTCCCACAGCGCCATGTCGAGGGCGCCGATCGTGGCGAACACGTGCCCGCCGTGCCCGGACTTGAAGACGTGGGCGAGCATCCTGTCGTAGAGCGAGGTGACCGCCCGGGGGTCCTGACCCTCCAGTGCCGGGAAGACCCGCTCCACGTCGGCGTGGCCGCCGAGGCCCACGCCGGTCAGGCCCTCGTCCGTCTCCAGCAGCAGCACCGGCACCTCGGTGACACCGGTGGTGACGACGCCGTTCACGTCGCCCACCGGTCGCCCCCACTCGTGGACCGTGGCAAGGGACCGGTATCCGGTGATGCGCATCGCGTCTCCCACGACCGAGTCGTAACTTGTGATACGAGTGATGACCTTAGCATGTTCGGCTAACCTGGGGTCATTGGACAGCGGGGGCCGGGCGAACCTGCACGAACATTGGGAGTCTCTGACCAGATGATCAAGCCATCCGCGGACACCACCGCCGTGTCCCGCCCTCAACGACGCCGGCCGCCGCTCGCTGCGGCCGTCGTCCAGAGCCTCGCGACGGCCATCGTGCTCGGCCAGTACCCGCCGGGCACCGCGCTGCCGTCGGCGGGTGAGCTCTGCGAGGAGTACGAGGTGAGCCGGACCGTGATCCGGGAGGCGACGACGACGCTCGCCGAGAAGGGGCTGGTGGCGACCCGTCAGGGCTGGGGGACCGTCGTTCTGGGCCAGGACCAGTGGAGCCTGCTCGACCCGCTGGTCCTCGACGCGCTGTTCCAGCGCGCGGACCGCCTGGTCTATCTGGACAACCTGATCGAGATCAGGACCACTCTGGAGTGCGCGATGGCCGCCCGCGCCGCCGGGCGCATCGACGAGGAACAGTCGGCGGCGCTCTCGGCCAAGCTCGACGAACTCGCGGGCCTGATCGACGATCCCGAGGCCTACTCGCGCGCGGACATCGAGTTCCACGAGATCATCCACCACGCCTCCCGGGACGCGTTCGGACGGGCCATCGTCTCCAGCATCCAGGGCAAGGCCGTGCGCTCCCCGCAGTACAGCGGGGACCCGACGCGCGAGGACATCGAGCTGACGCACCAGGCCCACGCCCGGGTCGCCGCCGCGGTGCTCGACGGGGACGGCGACGCGGCCGCGGAGGCGATGCGCGAGCACATCACGTCGTCGTGGGCCCGCCGCCGCCCGGCCGACGCGCCGGACGCGTAGGAAGCACCACGAAGCGGCCGAGGGACCCGTCCTCGCACGGGCGCCTCGGCCGCGCGGCGATGCGGGCTCAGCCGGTCACGGCCGTCCGATCCCCGCCGCGGGGACGTTCCGGTCGCACTGCGCGATCCACGCGGCCCCGACGGCGCCCCGCCGTCAGGACCGGGCGACCGCGACCCACAGGGACCGGGCCGGTCGGCGCCGGGTTTCCAGCACGGGGGTGCCCTTTCGTCGCTTCTCGTGCGACTGACGTGCAGGGGCGGTGCGGGGGTCGGTCCGGTGCGCCGTGCCCCGGTCAGCCGCCGTCGGGGCGCAGCCGCAGACCCTGCATGCCACCGTCCACGGCGAGGGCCGTGCCGGTGACGGACGCCGCCGCCGGGGACGCCAGGTAGCCGATGGCCGCGGCGACCTCCTCGGCGCTCACCAGACGGCCGGTCGGCTGGCGGGCGTTGAGCGCGGTGCGCTCGGCGGCCGGGTCGTCGGCACTCGACAGCAGCCGGTCTATCCACGGGGTGTCCGCCGTACCGGGGTTGACGCAGTTCACCCGGATTCCCTCACGGATGTGGTCGGCGGCCATGGCGAGGGTCAGGGACTGCACGGCGCCCTTGCTCGCGCTGTACAGCGCCCGCCGGGGCAGCCCCGCGGTCGCCGCGACCGAGCAGGTGTTGACCACCGCCGCGTGCCGCGAGGCGCGCAGGTGGGGCAGTGCGGCCCGGGTGGTCCGCACGATGCCGAGGACGTTGACGTCCAGGACGCGGTGCCACTCGGCGTCGTCGTTGTCCGCGACCGTCCCCTGGGCGCCGACGCCCGCGTTGTTCACCAGGATGTCCAGGCCGCCCAGCAGGTCCACCGCGCGGTCGAGGCCGGCCCGGACGGAGGCGTCGTCGGTGACGTCGCACCCGACGGGCAGCAGGGCCTCGAGGTCGGTGGCCGGCACGGCGTCCGGCGCGAGGTCGAGGACGGCGACCCGGGCGCCGCGGCGGGCCAGGAGCCTGGCCGTGGCGAGCCCGATCCCCGACGCGCCGCCCGTGACGACGGCCGCGAGACCGGCGAGTTCGGGGGACGGGGGAGTGGGGGTGTGCGGCATGACGGTGTTCCTTCGCGTGGGTGGCGGTCAGTCCAGGTGGAAGAGTTCCGCGCCGGTCACCCACCGCTCCCCGGGCTGCGCCGAGTCCAGGGGCTGCTGGCAGGGATCGGTGAGCGTCCACCACTGCTGGGTCTCGGGGTCGGCGGCGATGGCGGCCATGTCGGCCTCGTAGTCGTCGCCGGTGTACTCGAAGTAGGCGAACAGGGTGTGGTCGCGCAGGAAGATGGAGTAGTTGGTGACGTGCGCGCGGGAGAGGGCGTCCAGCACCGGCCCAGGCGCCGCACGGTGCAGCTCCCGGTACCTCTCGGCGTGTTCCGGGCGCAGCCGGATCACGGACGCCACCCGGCGGGGTGTGCGGGGTGCGGGCATGGCAGGTCACTCCTTCGCGAAACGGGTCGCTTCCGGGCGGGTGACGGGCCCGGCGCGGACGGGCACGGGCCGGTCAGCCCTTGACCGCCCCCGCCGCGAGCCCGCTCATGATGTGCCGCTGCATCACGACGAAGATCACCAGGATCGGGATCACCGCGAGCAGCAGGGTCGGGAACACCTTGGTGTAGTCGGTGGAGTACTGGCCGACGGCCGCGTACACCCCCGTGGTGACGGTGTAGACGCCGCTGCCGGGACCGAGGATCATCTGCGGGCTGGCGAAGTCGTTCCAGACGCTGAGCGAGTTGAGGATGAAGACCGTGGCGACGATCGGCCGCATCAACGGCAGGATGATCCGCCACAGCGTGCGGTACCGGCCGGCCCCGTCGATGGCCGCGGCCTCGTCCAGCGACCTGGGCAGCACCCGGATGTAGCCGAAGAACACGAACAGCGTGAACGGGATGGTGGTCGCCGTCATGAACAGGATGAGCCCCGGCAGCGTCCCCATCAGGCCGATCCCCCGCAGCACGAAGATGACCGGCACCAGGATCACCTGGGTGGGGATGAACATGCCCGCGATGAAGAAGAACAGCAGCAGCCGCGAGATCGGCTTCGACGTGCGGGCCAGCACGTACGCCGCGGGCGCGCACACCGCCATGGCGAGCGCGTTCACGCAGAGCACCAGCGCGATGGTGACGCCGTAGCCCTTGAGGATGCTGAAGTCGGGGTTGTTCCAGGCGTCGGTGAGGTACTGGAAGGTCGCCGTGCCGAAGCTCGGCGAGAACGGGTTGGCGAGGATCTCCTGCTGGCTCTTGAAGGCGTTGACCACCAGGAGGTACATCGGCACGAGCATGCCGAGGGACACCAGGGAGACGAACGCGACCCGGACGGTGGCGGCCGAGGTGAGTGTTTTCTTCATCCGATGGACTCCGCGTCGTCCTCGGCGCGTCTGCGCAGGACGAGGACCGTGATGGCCAGGACCGCGGCGGCGACGATCAGCAGCACGGCCTGGGCCGAGGCGAGGCCGATGTCCCGCTGCGGGAAGGAGACGGCGAGGATCGAGTAGGCGAGTGTCTTGGTGGAGCCCGCCGGGCCGCTCCCGGTCAGCGACACGACCACGTCGTACGTCTTGAGCAGGGAGATCCCCGAGGTGATGACGGCGACCGTCACGGTGGACGCCAGCGAGGGCCAGGTGACGGCACGGAAGGTCTGCCACGGGCTCGCGCCGTCGATCCGCGCCGCCTCCAGCAGATCCGCCGGCACCGCCTGCAGACCCGCCAGGTAGAGGATCAGCTGGACGCCGAAGAGCGACCAGACGATGACGAGGATCATCGACCACAGGGCCCAGTCGGGATCGCTGAGGAAGGGCAGGCTGTCGGTGCCGACCTTCTCCAGCATGGTGTTGACCACGCCCTGCGGGCCGAGGATGGCCTGCCACAGGAAGCCCACGACCAGCGCGCTGAGCACGTGCGGGTAGAACATGACCACCCGGCCGAAGGTGTTGAACCGGTTGGTGCGCTGCAGCAGCAACGCGAGCCCCAGCGCGGCCAGATTGACCGCGACCGCGCCCACCACGGCCACCACGGCGGTGACCACCATGGTGCCGGTGATGTCGTCGGACCCGAACATGGTCCGGTAGTTGTCCAGACCGATGAACTCGGGGACCCGGTGGGGGAATCCGTTGTACTCGGTGAAGCTGTAGTAGATCGCGTAGATCACCGGTACGACCAGCAGGGCGACGTAGACGAGCACCGCGGGCACGACCATGCTGACGCGGGCGCCCAGGTCGCGCCACGCCCGCGGCTTCGAGACAGATGTCCGTTCCATGGGTCAGCGGTTCTCGTCGACCCACTGGTCGATGCTCTTGGCGGCGTCCGCCGGGCCCGCCCCCGTGTACAGGCTCTGCGCGACCTCGGTGAACTTCGGGTTGAAGCCGGTGACGGGCAGCCGGACGTTGCCCTGCCCCTCGCCCACGGCGACCAGCGCGGGGGCGTCGTCGAGGATGCCCTGGATCTGCGCGTCGACCCCCGACTGCTTCGACTCGGCGCCCTTGCGGAACACCCCGTCCGAACCGAGCTGCGCCTCGACGGCCTTGGCGTCGGTGACCAGGTACTCCACCAGCTGCTTGGCGCCGTCCTCGTCCCCGATGCCCTTGCGGATCATGTACGGGTTGGCCATGGTGGCGCCCTGCGGGCCCGGGTACGCCTGGCCCTCCGCGGCCGGCGGGGAGAACACGCCCACCTCGAATGGGAGGTCCCCGGCCTTGTCCAGGCTCGCCGCGAACCAGCTGCCGTTGGTGTAGAGACCCACCTTGCCCGCGGTGAAGTTGCCGTCCGCCTGGGAGGGGCTGAGCCCGACGTCGCTCTTGCCGATGTAGCCGGCCTCGATCCAGTCGGCGTACATCTGGAAGGCGGGCTTGTAGGCGTCGCCGACCGAGAGCCTGTCGTCGGCGACGGCGGTCTGCCACTTCGGGTGCAGCTGGTTCAGCGTGGGGTGGTAGATCTGCTGGAGCTGGAGGCCGGTCTGGAAGTCGCCGGCCGTCTGCATCGGCGTGTACCCGGCCTTCTCGAGGGCGCCGAGGTCCTTGGTCAGCTCGTCCCAGGTGGTGGGCGGCCCGCTGATCCCGGCCTTCTCGAAGGCGGTCTTGTTGTAGTAGATCAGCGACTGCGTCTGGGTGCCTACGCCGACCGCGTAGTGGGCGTCGCCCATGGCGTACTCGTCGAACATCGGCGTGCCCTTGGCCCAGGCCTCGCCGCCGAGGTCGATCAGTTCGGGCGCCGTGTCGTCGTCGGGGAAGATCGACTGGATGACGTCGGGCGCCGTGCCGGCGGCCAGTTGCTGGGGGAAGGACTCGGCGACGGACTTGCCCGTCGGGCCCTCTATCTTCACCTTCAGGCCGGTCTCGTCCTCGAAGGGCTTGACCAGCTTCTCCCAGTAGGCCTGGTTGAGGTTGTCGGTGAGGTTCACCATCATCCGGATCTCGCCGTCCTCGCCCTCCGCGGAGCCGGAGCCCGACGAGCAGGCCGCGACGAGGAGCAGTGGAACCACGGCGGCAAGCGCGGCACCGCGCGCCTTGCTCCCTCTGTTGGTCGACGTCATTGTCATCTCTCTTTTCCTCGGTGGGGAAAGCCGGCGGTGTCGTTCGGTGGTCACAGCCGTCCCCGGTAGGGCAGGGGGCCGACGGCGGTGATGTCGGTGGGGGCCTCGCCGTGGTCGACGCGGTAGATGCCGTCGTCGGCGACGAAGAACTCGGGGACGTCCGGGTGGCGCAGCTCCTCGGGCAGCGGCTCGCGGTCCGTCCAGGCGAAGAACTCCCGGGCGAAGACGGCCCGGTCCTTGCGGCCGTACAGGTGCAGGTCGCCCGCGGTCAGCGGGCTGCGCACGGACCAGTGGACGCCGGACTCGGCCCAGTACGCGCGATCGCTGACCAGCACCGACCGCCGGTCGCGCGGCGCGGTCACCCGGTCCCAGAAGTCCTCGTCCGGACCGTACCGGGCCATCAGGAACAGCAGGTCGTGCGCGTGCCAGGCGGTGCTGGGCGCGATGTCGGCCTCGTTGTGCCAGCCGCTCGCGGAGGCGAAGTACCCGGCCGGCGTCTGGTAGCGGGCGTAGGTGGCGAGGCAGGCCTCGGTGAACGCCTCCAGCTCGGCGTCCGGGCCCTCGGCCAGCACCTCGTGGATGCCGTACAGGGTCAGTCCCATGCCCGCGATGAGCATCGGGGTGTCCGTCTTCAGGGCGCGCTCGCCCCGGACGTACCAGTAGCGGTGGTAGCGGGTGGCGCCGGACTCGTCCGTCCAGGCGGAGCGGGCCACGTGCCGGCACAACCGCCGCGCCTCGGCCAGCAGTTCGGGATCGCCCTGGGCGCGGTGGCCCAGCACCAGCGGCACGATCATGAGGCCGTAGTACTCGGCGGGTTCCAGGATGCCGCCCTCGGCGCGGTCGCGCACGGTGCGGAACGTGCCGGTGCTCTCCGGGTCGGGCACTCCCCGGTGGTGGAAGAGCCGGATCAGCTCCGCCAGGTCCTCGGGAATCTCGGCGGCGTAGGTCTTGTCGTCGCTCAGCTCCGTGTAGAGCTGCTTGACCCAGACCCGGGCGTACTCCTGGTTGCAGGTGCCCTCCTCGGCCGGGCGCCCGCCGCCGTAGACCTCGCAGGCGTCCAGGTTGCGCCGTACGGCGGCCAGTACGGCGGCCACCTCCTCGGCGGGCAGCAGGTGCCCGGCGTGGCGCACCGCGAGCAGCATGCCGAGGCTGCCGACGGCGTTGTGGATGAGGCCGCTGGTCGCCGACTCGCCGACCTGGAAGCCGATGTGCGCGTACTGTCCGTCGGGCTGCACCTCGGAGCACTGGTAACGCAGCAGCCGGCGCAGCAGGGCGACGCCCCGCTCGTCCGGCCGGGCGGCCAGGGCCCGGGCCCAGGCGCCGACGGCCGGACCGGCGAACGTGGTGTGTCCGCTGGTGAAGTCGAGGAAGGTGGCCGGGTTGGTGCCCCACACACTGTGGTTGTGGAAGCCGTTGATCGCCCCTTCGTCCGTCACCCAGCTGTGCAGCCAGCCGGCCAGCGCGGCCGTGTCCGGCGTCGTGGTCTGGTGTTCCATGGTCTTGGCGTTCCTTCCGGAGCGGATCACACGGCCGCGTGGTGCGCGGTGTTCAGCAGGGCGGGGTCGAGGCGGTAGAAGCGGGTGGCGGTGCCGCCGAGGACGGCGGCGCGGTCGTCGGGGGCGAGCGGCGCGAGGAGTTCGCACATGGCCTCCCAGGTGCGCGCGTAGCCGCCCGCCAGCAGGGAGATCGGCCAGTCGCCGCCGTACATCAGCCGCTCGGGCCCGAACAGCTCCAGTGCGTCCTCGACGAAGGGCCGCACCTCGTCGGTGGTCCACGCGTCCAGTGCGCCCGAGGCCGAGTAGAGGCCGGACAGCTTCGCGTGGACGCCGGGGTGCTTCGCGGCGGCGGCGATCAGGCGGTGCCACTCGGCCCGGTCCTCGCGGCCGCCGCCGACGGGCGGCTTGCCGAGGTGGTCGACGACCAGGCGCAGGGCGGGGTGCCGGGCCGACAGTTCGGCAAGATGGCGCAGCGCGGCGGGCGACGTGGTCGAGTAGTCGAAGGGCAGACCGGCCTCGGCGAGCAGCGCGAGGCCCGCGTCGGCGTCGGGGCCGAGGACCCAGTCCGGGTCGGACCGCTCGTGGAGCAGGGTGCGCACGCCCACCACGTGCGGGTCGCGGCGCAGCGCGGCGAGGCGGGCCCGGGCCCTGCCCGGGTCGTCCAGCGGGACCCAGGCGACGACGCCGACGACCTCCGGGTGCCTGGCGGCGGTCGCCAGCATGAGGTCGGTGTCCTCGTCGTTGTCGGCCGCCTGGACGAGGACGGCCGCGCCGACCCCGGCCGTGCGCAGGGCCGGAAGGGCGTCGTGGAACCGCATGGCGCGGTCGACGGGAGCCATCGCGGGCCCCAGCCACTCGTAGGCGGCCTGCTCGGGATCCCACACGTGCAGATGGGCGTCGACGACGGTCATGACGGCTCCCCGGGAGTGGACGGCGCGCCGGGCACCTCGGGGAGCAGACCGAGGTCCGCCAGCTCCGTCCACAGCGCGTTTGGAACCCCGGCCGCGAGCCGCGCCGCGTTCGTGCGTGACTGCCCCGCGTCGCGGGCGCCGAGCACCACCGACACGACCGCGGGGTGCCGCAGCGGGTAGGCGATCGCGGCCTCGGGCAGTGTGACGCCGTGCCGCTCGCAGACGTCCGCGAGTGCGTCGGCCCGCGCGATCAGCTCGCGGGACGCGGGTTGGTAGTCGTAGGTGGCGTCGCCCGGCGGACGGTCGGCCGCGAGCAGGCCGGAGTTGTAGACGGCGGCGGCCACGACGCCCACCCCGCGCTCCCGGGCGAGCGGCAGCAGCTCGTCCTGCGCCGACTGGTCGAGCAGGGTGTGCCGCCCGGCCACCATGACGAGGTCGACGTCCGAGCGGCGGACGAACTCGGCGAGCATCGCGGCCTGGTTCATGCCCACGCCGACCGCCTTCACCACCCCCTGGTCGCGCAGTCCGACGAGGGTGTCGACGCCGGTGGTGGAGGCCTGCTGCCAGTGCTCGTCGGGATCGTGCAGGTAGACGATGTCGACGTGGTCGAGCCCGAGCCGCGTCAGGCTGCCCTCCAGGGAGCGCAGGATGCCGTCCCTGGAGAAGTCCCAGTCGCGCCGGAAGGCGGCGGGCACGGCGAAGCCGCCGTCGTCCTGCCGGTGCGCGGTCTCGGGGCTGGGCACCAGCAGCCGGCCCACTTTGGTGGACACCGTGTACTCGGCCCGCGGGCGCCGGGCGAGGGCGGCGCCGAGGCGGCGTTCCGACAGCCCGAGGCCGTAGTGCGGTGCGGTGTCGAAGTAGCGGACACCGCTGTCCCAGGCCGCGTCGACGGCACCCCGCGCGTCCGTGTCGCTGGTCTTGCGGGCCAGGTTGCCCAACTGGGCGGCGCCCAGGCCCAGTGCGGTCAGCACCGGACCGCGGGCGAGGGTACGGGAACGCATCGCCCTCACCACACCCTCGTACGGGCGCAGGCCGCGAGGTCCTCCGGGTGGGCGAAGGGCCGGCCTGTCGCGAACCGCTCCACCTCGTCGGCGACGGCGTCACCGATACGGTGCAGCTCCCCGCCGAGCGAACCCGCCAGGTGCGGGGTGAGCACGACGTTGTCCAGGGCCCACAGCTCGCTGCCCGGGTCAGGCGGTTCGGGTTCGGTGACGTCGAGGACGGCGTCGATGCGGCCGGTGCGCACTTCGGCCAGCAGGGCGTCCTGGTCGACGACGGCACCCCGCGCGGTGTTGACGAGCGTGGCGCCGTCCGGCATCAGGGCGAGCCGTCCCGCGTCGATCTGGCCGCGGGTCGCGGGAGTCAGGGGCTGGTGCAGGGACACCACGCGGCTGTGCGCCATCAGTTCGTCGAGCGGCACCAGCCGCGCGCCGAGGGCGGCCGCCTGCTCCGCCGTGAGCGTCGGGTCGTACAGGAGGACGTCCAGGTCGAAGGGGCGCAACGGGCCGAGCACCGCGCGGCCGACGGTGGAGGCGCCCACGATGCCGACCGTCTGCCGGTAGTTGCCGCGTCCGGCGTACGCGCCGAAGTGGTCGGGCAGGGTCCGCGAGGCGCGGTAGCGGCGCTCCTCGGCCAGGACGCGCTTGTTGGCGAGCAGGATCATGGCGAGGGTGTACTCGGCCACCGGCCCGGAATTGGCGGCGCGGGCGTTGGCCGCGACCACGCCGCGGGCGGCGAAGGCGGCCGGGTCCTCCAGACAGGTCGCGGCGACCCCGCCCGCGTAGACCACGGCCCGCAGCCGCTCGGTGCCGGGCAGGTGCTCGGCCCGTACGACGGGCGCGTCCCAGCCCGCGACGAGGATCTCGGCACCGGCCAGCGCGTCGCGGGAGCGGGCGGAGTCCAGTTCGGCGAGGACCTGGCCGGTGTCGATGTCGGCGGCGCGGCGCAGCCGGGCCAGGGCGGCCTCGTCGAAGATGGCGTGGACCAGCCGGGGGTTCATGGCGAGGACGGCGCGTGGTCGCGTCACGGCGTGTTCTCCCTCTCGGTGTGCTCGCTGCGCGCGGGACGGTGGACGGGGCCGGGCACGCCCAGGGAGGGGGTGCCCGCCCGGACGCGGGCGGCCGGACCCGGGGGGCCCGGCTCGGGCACCAGCCGCAGGCCGGCGTCGCGGGGGCGTACGTGCGGGCCGTCGGGGCGGGCCCAGCCGGCGTTCTGCCGCGGGGCGGCGAGTGCGCTCTCGTCCACCGTGATGCCGAGCCCCGGCGCGTCGCCGAGGACGATGCCGCCGTCCTCGATCGCCTGGTCCACGGTCAGTCCGGCCGGTGTGCCGATGTCCTGCACCTCGGTGACCAGGTGGTTGGGGACGGCGGCGGCCGCGTGCGCCAACGGGTTGGCGTGGTAGCCGACCGGGCTGACCGGCAGGTCGTGGCCGTGGGCGAGGGTCGCCACCCGCAGGAAGTGGGTGATGCCCCAGACGCCCGCGGCCTGTACGACCTGGAGCGCGTCCGCCGCCAGCAGGGGGCGGAACTGCTCGAGGCCCGTCAGGTTCTCGCCGCTGGCGACGGCGGTGCGCCCGGCCCGGCCCACGGCCCGGTGCCCCCTCGCGTCCCAGCGGCGCACCGGCTCCTCGATCCAGGCGAGTTCGACGCGGTCCTCGATCCGGGCGAGCAGCCGCACGGCCTGGTGCCTGCCCCAGGACTCGTTGACGTCGAGCATCAGGGCGGGGGAGCGGGTGTTGGGGCGCAGCACCTCCGCGACCGCGCGCAGCCTGCCGATGTCGCGTTCGGTGTCCAGGCCGCCCTTGAGCTTGGCGCCGGTGAAGCCGCGTGCGGCCCAGCCGGAGTACAGCGCGACCAACTCCTCCTCGTCCAGCGCGATGTCGAGGCCGGACGCATAGCCGGGCACGAAACGGTCCGCGGCGCCGAGGGTGCGCCACAGCGGCTCGCCGGCCATTTTCGCCTTGAGGTCCCACAACGCCGTGTCGAAGGCGCCGATGGTGCCGAAGGCGGTGCCGGCGTGGCCGCTCTTGAAGGTGTGGGCCAGCATCCGGTCGTAGAGCGTGGTGACGGCCCGTGGGTCCTGGCCGTCGAGGGCGGGGAAGACCCGCTCGGCGTCGCCGTGTGCGCCGAGGCCCACTCCGGTGAGGCCGCCGTCGGTCTCGACCAGCAGGACCGGGACCTCGGTGACGCCTTGTGCGACGAAGCCGTTGGCGTCTCCGACGGGGCGCCCCCAGCGGTGCACGGTCGTCAGGCTCCGGAATCCGGTGATCTTCAACTGCTCCCCCTCTTGTGCTCTCCTCGCCGTCCCGCCCGTCGGCCCACCCACCCCGCGCCAGGGAAGACCGAGGGGGCGTGGGAGGTGGGGGAGCGTGCCGTCGGGCCAGGGGAACGGGCGTCGTGCGGCCGTCGGGAGTCAGTCCCGCAACCGTGCCCTCATCGAGTCGTAACGTATCATACAAGTGATGACTGAGAAGAGGTCCGTGCGGGGACAAGCGCCTGGCGCTGGCGCCCCAGTCCCTCGATCTCGATCTCCATCACGTCACCGGGCCGCAGGTAGGGGAAGCGCCCGGACAGGGCGACGCCCTCCGGGGTGCCGGTGTTGATGACGTCGCCCGGGTCCAGGACCAGGTACTGGCTCAGGTCGTACACGAGCTGCGCGACGGAGAAGATCATGTCGGCGGTGCGCGAGTCCTGCCGCGGTTCGCCGTTGACGAAGGACCGCAGCCGCAGAGCCTGGACGTCGGGCACCTCGTCGGCCGGTACCAGGAAGGGGCCGAGCGGGTTGAACGTGGCGCAGGACTTGCCCTTGGACCACTGGCCCCCGGAGTGCTCCAGCTGGAAGTCCCGCTCGGACACGTCGTTGGAGACGGCGTAGCCGGCCACGTGCTCCAGGGCTTGCCCGGGGGAGTCCAGGTACCGCGCCGTCCGGCCGATGACGACGGCGAGTTCGACCTCCCAGTCCGTCCTGGCGGAGCCGCGCGGGATCTCCACCTCGTCGTTCGGGCCGACCACCGTGTTCGGCGGCTTGAAGAAGATCACCGGGCGGGTGGGCGGCTCGCTGCCGGACTCCGCCGCGTGGGCCGCGTAGTTCTGGCCGATGCAGACCACCGCGCCGGGCCGCGCGACGGGTGGTCCGAAGCGCAGCCCCTCGGTCCGCAGCGGGGGCAGGACGTCGTCGGCCAGGGCCCGACGGGTGCGGGCGATGCCGTCCGCCGCGAGGAAGGCGCCGTCGATGTCGGAGGTCAGGGAGGAGAGGTCCCGGGTGACGCCCCGGTCGTCGATGACGGCGGGGCGTTCCCGCCCGGGGTCTCCGAGCCGTACGAGTTTCATGGGTCGCTTTCCTTGGTCGGGAGCCGGGTCCGGCCGTGCCGCCGCTCGCGCCGGACATGTCCGTACGGCCGGCCCGGTGCGGAGATGGCGAAGACGGTCGTCACCGTGATGAGAGGGGTGCCGACTTCCCGGTGCGCGCGGACGTCCGCCGTGATCGGCGCCGTGCCGGCGCCGCCGCTCCGGGACTTGCGGGCCCAGTATCGGTGTACGGCACCGCTTGTTGTCAATGGACTGGTTTACTGTCAACAGGCTGACAGCTAGGGTGTGACGCCATGAGTACTCGGGACGGATCGGTATGGGCCAGTGCCGCACCGGCGCCGGCGGTGCTGCGGGCGGGCGCGATCCTCGACGCGCTGGCGGACGCCCGCGGCCGGGCGCTGTCGCCCGCCCAACTGGCCGCCGCCGCGGGCGGCATACCGCGCGCGTCCGTCGTCAACATCTGCGCGGCCCTGCGCGAACAGGAACTGGTCCACGCCGTGGACGGCGGCTTCGCTCTCGGACCGGGCCTGCTCCGGCTCGCCCAGTCCTATCTCGACGCCTTCGATCCCGTACGCAGCTTCCGGGAGCAGGTGAGCCGCCTGGGCGACCGGGAGGAGACGCTCCAGCTGGCCACCATGGACGGCGCGGACGTCGTCTACCTGGCGGTGCACGAGGGCACCGTCCTGATGCGCCTCACCAGCCGGGCGGGGGCGAGGCTGCCGGTCACCTGCACGGCGCTGGGCAAGGCCATGCTGGCCGGCCTGGACGACAGCGGGGTGTGTGAACTGCTGGCATCCCGGGAGCCGTTCGAGGCGCGCACGCCCTGGTCCCTCACGACGCTCGACGCGCTGCTCGCGGAGGTGCGCGAGGTGCGCACGGCCGGACACGCCGTCGACGACCAGGAGGCCGCCGAGGGGATCGTGTGCGTGGCGGCGGCCGTTCCCGGACCGGCCGGGGGCGGCCGGTCCTTCGCCGTCAGTTCCTCGCTGCTCAAGTCCGAGGCCACCCCCGAGCGGGTGGCGGAGCTCGCCGCGCTCATCAAGGGTGTCGTGCGGAGGATGGGCGGAGCGGCGTGAGATGAAACCGCTGGTGGCGCTCGGCTCACCGTCCGGGTCAGGTGGCGGGCCCGGACCCGTCGGTCAGGTAGCGGGCGGTCTCGCCCGCGGCATGGTCGGCGAACATCGGCCCGGCGGCATCCGGGTCACCGGAGCGCAGGACGTCCAGCAGTTCGGCGTGGTGCTCGGCCATCGCGCCCCAGCCGCCCGCGTAGCGCGGGTCGCCCAGGACGTGCAGGTCCCACAGGCTGGACTCGATCATGCGCCACAGGCGGATCAGGGCCGCGTTGCGGGCGGCTTCGCACACATGCCGGTGAAATGACATGTCGGCGTCGCGGAAGGCGCCGATGTCGTCCTCGGCTGCGGCCCGGCGCAGTCGGGTCACGTCCTCGGCGAGCAGCCGCGTGTGCTCGGCGTCCAGCCGTCCGGCCACCCGGCGGGCCGCGTACTCCTCGAACATCACCCGGATGTCCCGGATGTCCTGCGCCTGCCGTTCGGAGACCTGCGCGACATAAGTGCCGCGGTGCGGTTGGGAGATGACCAGGCCCTCGTAGGCGAGGCGTTTGATCGCCTCGCGGGGCGGGGCCTGACTGGTGCCGAAACCGCGTGCGATCTCCGACTCGACCAGGCGCTGACCCGGTGCCAGCCGGCCGCTGACGATCCAGTCGCGCAGCAGCGCGTACACGTGGTCGGAGAGCAACTGCCGCGGCATGCGCGGCGTGCCCGGCACCGGACCGCCCCGGGTGCGGCTCGCTTCCCCGCCCTCCTGCCCGTCCGCCGCCCCGCGCGGCCGGCTCGGACGTCCGTCCGGCCGTTCGGGCAGCCTGGCCTCCTGCTCCCGCCAGATCCGGGCGACGGTGGACTGCGACAGTCCGAGCGTGTCGGACAGCGAGCGGGTCGAGGGCACCGGGGCACCGGCGCGGGCCTGTTCGACCACGGCCGCGATCCGGGCCTCCGCCTCCTGCCGGTTGCTGCTGCGGGGCCGCCCCGAGCGAGGTGCGTCGTGCAGACCGGCGAGGCCCCGCCGGAGATAGCGCTCCCGCCACTTGGCCACCGTGGTGGGACTGACCGTGAGCCGCTGCGCGACCTCCGCGTTGGTCAGTCCCTCGGCACAGGCCAGGACGATCCGGCCGCGCAGCCGGAGGCCGGCCTGCTGCCGCCGGGCGAGCTCCGCGAGGGCCGCCCGGTCCTCCGCACTGAGCTGGGGAAACTCCGGCAGGACGGGATCGGTCATGGCACCGCGCTTCCTGGGATGCGTGAACTTATGACTCACGGGCCGCGAGTTCGTCGCCCCTTTGGTCATCAATTTCAGGTTCAGCCAAGCGTATTGACGACACCACGGCACGAACATATTAACTATCGTTGCTCGATCAGTGACCCACTAATCGTGTACGCGATGCCGTGCGGGTGCTCCACCGGAGCGGGTGTCCGCAGGGGCGGTCCCCGCCCCATGCCGCTCCGGACGGCGTCCGCGACCGGCGCGACGCCGCCGGAGGAGGGCACGAAGCCCCCGCACCCGGAGCACGGGCCCGCGCGACACCGGCTTCCGTGCCGGCGGTTCCGGCTTCCGCACCGGCTCCGGTTCCGGCTTCCGTCCGGCTCCGGCTCCAGCTCCGGTTTCCGCACCGGCTCCGGCGCCCGTGACGGTACGGCACACCCGCCCCGTCCGGCCCACGTGGATCCGGACGACGACACCACGCACCCTCACGCACTCCGTACGACAAGGAGACCTCGTGCCAACCACCCAGGTACGCCCCGTACGACGAAGGACCGCAAGACTCCCCCTGCTGCTCGCGGCCGGCGCCCTGCTGGTCGGCGGCGCCACTGTGGGCACACCCGACGCGAGCGCCCAGCCGGCGGGCTGCAGGGCCACCGAGCTGTTCGTGTCCCCCGACGGGAACGACAAGGCCAAGGGCACGAAGGACAAGCCCTTCAAGACCATCGAAAAGGCCCGCGACCACATCCGCGACAAGGGTCTCAACCGGCCCGGCAGGATGCGCTGCGACATCCACGTCAACCTGAGGGCCGGCGACTACCCGGTGAACCGGACCGTCGAACTCGACGACCGCGACTCGGGCGCCGGTGGCCACCAGGTCGTCTACCGCTCCTACGACGGCCCCGGCAAGGCCCGCGTGACGGGCGCCGAGCCGGTGACCGGCTGGGAGGAGTACAAGGACGGCATCTACCGTGCCGACGTCGGCACGGACAACCCCTTCTACACCCTCTTCGAGGACGGCACCCGCGCCACCACCGCCCGCTACCCCAACCGCAAGTCCGAGGAGGAGTGGGCCCCATACCTCACCTCCACCCTCCCGGAGCCGGAGAAGGAGGCCGTCCACCAGTGGCTGTACTCCAACCCCGGTGACTGGGACGCCACGTGGGACCTCGGCAACGCCCAGGCGGTGGTCTGGTCCGGCGGCAGCTGGAGCTGGTTCACCGACACCGTCCCGATCCGGGACTGGAACCCGGCCAAGAACCAGATGACGCTCAAGTACTGGACCCGGTACGCGCTCAACAACTCCGGCGGGGGCTCGCGCTACTTCCTCCAGAACTCCCTCGACTTCCTGGACCAGGCCGGCGAGTACTACCTGGACTTCAAGAAGGGGCAGCTCTACTACAAGCCCCGCGGCGACATCGACGACGTCACCGTGCTGCGGCCCACGGTCAAGACCCTGTTCGACCTGGCCGGCACCGCCCCGGACCGGCGGGTCCAGAACGTCACGCTGGACGGACTCGCCCTGCAGTACACCGACTTCGTCGACTGGTACCGCAACGGGTGGATCAGCGACGGCGACTCCGGCGAGGTGCACAAGTACCCGGAGTACGACCGGCAGATCGAGATGCCGCGCAACCGCTTCGGCGCCGTCTCCGTCACCAACAGCAAGGACGTCACCCTGTCCCGGCTGAAGATCTCGGACACCGGCTACCACGCCGTCTACGCGCTCGCCGCCAACGACCACCTGACCGTCCGCGACAGCCTGCTGGAGAACATCGGCGCCGACGGAATCAAGGTGGAGGGCCCCTACCCGGGCGAGGGGAACACCTCCAACGGCCATCTGCTCACCAACAACTACATCACCCACTACGGTGAACTGAACCCCGGCGACGCCTCCGGCATCGAGCTGATGAACACCGGGCACAACACGGTCAGCCACAGCCACGTCAAGCACAGCGCCCGCTACGGCATCAGCCTCGAGGTCCGGCCGGAAGTGGCCCTCAAGGACAACTACGCCCGCGGCAACACCTTCGAGTACCTGCGCATCGACGAAGCCGGCCTGGACAGCGGCGACATGGGCGCCTTCTACACCTACGGCGTCAACAACGTCGAGCCGTACCCGATGGACAACCACGTGCGCCAGATGGTCGTCGGCGACGTGATCCCGGACGAGTCGATGCCCGACAGCGGCACCCGGGGCATTCACATGGACGCCGGCGGCTGCGGCTTCACCTTCGAGGACATCGAGGTGGGCAGGACCACCGACCAGTCGTACCAGAGCTACCAGTGCAACGACGTGAAGAACACCAACTGGGAGGACGGGTACGACGCCTCCAGGATGGAGTACGACAAGATCGGCGTCACCGCCGGCTTCCCCTACCCGCTGCCCGACGGGGACACCCAGTGAGCGGTCGCTGACCGGTCGCCCCCCGGCGAACACCCCCGGGCAGCGTGCCGCACGAGCCGCTGCCCGGGGTGCGGTGGGCGCGGGCTCCCGGACCCGCCCGCGCCCGGCACAGAGCATTCGCACCGCCCTCGACACATGCCTGGAGGCTTTGCCATGCCCGAGTTCTCCCGACGAAACGTCCTGGCCGCGGCCGGAGCCTCCGCGGCGGCGACCGCGCTGAGCGCCGCTCCCGCGCCGGCCGCACCGCAGACGGCGGACACCGCCGCGTCGGCGGCGCCGGGCGAGGACCACGCCGCCGCACCGATGCGGCTGTGGTACCGCGCCCCGGCGCAGGAGTGGCTCGAGGCCCTGCCGGTCGGCAACGGCCGGCTCGGCGCCATGGTCTTCGGCGGCACCGACACCGAACGGCTCCAGCTCAACGAGGACAGCCTGTGGGCCGGCGGCCCGGGCGACTACGCCCGTCCCGACGCCGTTCGGCACCTGGCGGAGATCCGCCGGCTGGTGGTCGAGGAGAAGTGGAACCGGGCACAGCGCCTCATCGACGCCGAGTTCCTGGGCAGCCCCTCGGAGCAGGCCGCCTACCAGGTGCTCGGCGACCTCGAACTCACCCTCGCCGGTGAGGGCGAGGCCGCCGACTACGAACGCGAGCTGGACCTGGAGACCGCCGTCGCCCGCACCACCTACACCCGGGGCGGGGTACGCCACGTCCGCGAGGTCTTCGCCAGCGCCCCCGACCAGGTCCTCGTCGTCCGGCTGAGCGCGGACACCCCGGGTGCCGTCGGCTTCACCGCCCGCTTCACCAGCCCGCAGCGCTCCGGCGGCTCGGCCGTGGACGCGCACACCATCGCCCTCGACGGTGTCGGCGGCGACTGGTACGGCCGGCCCGGCTCGGTGCGCTTCCGGGGCCTGGCCCGCGCCGAGTCCGAGGGCGGCCGGGTCTCCACCGACGGCGGAACACTCACCGTCGAGGGCGCCGACGCCGCCACCCTCGTCATCTCCCTGGCGACCAGCTACCGCAACTACCTCGACGTCGGCGCCGACCCCGCCTCCCGGGCCCGCAACCACCTGGCGCCGGCCGCGAGGAAGCCGTACGCACACCTGCGCACCCGGCACGTCGCCGACCACCGGCGCCTGTTCGGCCGGGTCGCCCTCGACCTGGGTCCCTCGGAACGTGCCGAGCTGCCCACCGACGAACGCATCCCGCTGTTCGCCGACGGCAAGGACCCCCAACTGGCCGCGCTCTACTTCCAGTACGGCCGCTACCTGCTCGCCTCCTGCTCCCGGTCACCCGGACAGCCCGCCAATCTCCAGGGACTGTGGAACGACAGCCTGAACCCGGCCTGGGAGTCCAAGTACACCGTCAACATCAACTTCGAGATGAACTACTGGCCCGCCGGACCCGGCAACCTCGCCGAGTGCTGGGACCCGGCCGTGCGCATGGTGCACGAACTGGCCGAGTCCGGCACCCGCACCGCCAAGGCCCTCTACGACGCCCCCGGCTGGGTGCTCCACCACAACACCGACGGCTGGCGCGGCACCGCGCCGGTGGACGCCGCCCAGTACGGCATGTGGCCGACCGGCGGTGCCTGGCTGTGCGTGATGCTGTGGGACCACTACCGGTTCACCGGGGACACGGGCGCGCTGAGCCGCAACTACCCGGTGATGAAGGGGGCGGTGGAATTCTTCCTCGACACCCTCCAGGTGGACGCGGAGACCGGCTGGCTCGTCACCAACCCCTCCCAGTCGCCCGAGGTGACCCACCACCAGGACGAGGGCGAGAGCGTCAGCATCTGCGCCGGCCCCACCATGGACATGCAGCTGCTGCGGGACCTCTTCGACGCCTACCGCCAGGCCGCGGAGGTGCTGGACCGCGACAGCCGACTCGTCGGCCGGGTCACCGAGGTCCGCGACCGGCTCGCGCCCACCCGCGTCGGCCACCTGGGCCAGATCCAGGAGTGGCTGGTGGACTGGGAGGAGGCGGCCCTGGTCAGGAGCCGCCACGTGTCCCACCTGTACGGCGTGTTCCCCAGCGCCCAGATCACCCCGAGGGGCACCCCGGAACTTGCCGCGGCCGCCAAGAAGAGCCTGGAGCTGCGCGGCACGGCGGGACAGGGCTGGTCCCTCGCCTGGAAGATCAACATGTGGGCCCGGCTGCTGGAACCGGCGCGGGCCTACCAGCACCTGGCGGACCTGCTCACCCCGGCGCGCACCGCGCCGAACCTCTTCGACCTCCACCCGCCCTTCCAGATCGACGGCAACTTCGGCGGCGTCTCCGGCATCACCGAGATGCTCCTGCAGAGCCACGCGGGCGAGATCGAGCTGCTGCCCGCCCTGCCCGAGGCATGGCCCACCGGATCCTTCCGGGGCCTGCGGGCGCGCGGCGGGTTCGAGGTCGACCTGGAGTGGACCGGCGCCGGCGTCACGCGCGCGGAGGTGCGTTCGCTGCTCGGCAACCCCGTACGGATCCGCACCCCGCACCCGGTGCGCGTCGAGGGCGCCGACGCCGACCGCTCCGAGGAGGCAGTGGTGTCCTTCGCCACCCACCGGGGCGGCCGGTACCGGCTCGCCCCGGTCACCCCGTAACGGCGCCCCGTCATGCCGCCGCCGCGACCGCCCACCCGAACGGGGCGACCGCGGCAGGGCGGTGTTGGATGGGTGCCATGAGCCGGACAACAGCTGCCCTGCGCCTGCGGCGGGCGATCACCCGGACCCGGGACGCGACGAGAGAACGGGCCCCCGTCGGGCGCCGCCCGGAGGAGGCCGACGACGTCCGGGGCACCTTCGCCACGGACGGGGCGCTCGGCTTCGACCCCTTCCCGTTCCTCCGGGCCCTCCACGACGCCGGCTCCCACGCGGTGGTCATCGGCCAGGTCGCCGGCATCATGCACGGCTCCACCGAACTGACCGGAGACCTGGACCTGTTGTGGGACGGTACCCCCGCCGAGGCGCGCGCCCTGCGTTCCGCCCTGGCGGCGTGCGGCTGCGCCGAACCACCGGACCTGGACCGCGCACAGGCGGCGTACGAGGTCACCGGGGCCGGTGGCGACCTGTGCACCCCCGCGCTCCCCTGGGGCGACATGGACGTGTCGCCCTGCCTGGCCCGGGCCGAGACCACCCACGACCCGTCGGGATTCACCGTCCGCTACGCCGCACTCGACGACCTGATCCGCATGCGCCGTGCCCTCGGGCGGCCGAAGGACCACCGCCGCGCGGACGAACTCACCCGCCTGCGCTCCTGACCGGGAGCGGGCCCGCTCACGCGCCTTCCGCGCGGTGGGAGCCGGCGGCGGGTTCGTTGACGGGGTACCGCGCGGGTTCCCCGGTCAGGACCCGTACGGCC
This sequence comes from Streptomyces violaceoruber, assembly GCF_033406955.1. Lineage (NCBI taxonomy): Bacteria > Bacillati > Actinomycetota > Actinomycetes > Kitasatosporales > Streptomycetaceae > Streptomyces > Streptomyces violaceoruber. The sequence continues at coordinate 8,298,313 of NZ_CP137734.1, forward strand.
TCTTCCGCCGCGATGGTGCGTACCGTGCCGATGGCTTCCTCGGAGTAGTAGGCGGCGTGCGGGGTGACGACGACGTTGGGCAGTTCGAAGAGGGGGTTGTTCGGCCGCCAGTCGCGTTGCTTGGCGGGTTCCTCCTCGATGTCGTCCAGCGCCGCACCGGCGATCCACCCTCCGGTCAGCGCCTCGTACAGCGCCGCGTCCTCCACGATCGGCCCGCGTGCGGTGTTGACGAGGACAGCGGTGGGCTTCATCCGGCGGAGCGTCGCGCGGTCGAAGGTGTGGTGCGTCTGCGGAGTGAGCGGCGCCTGGACCACCAGATGGTCCGCACCCTCCACCAGGTCGTCGAAGGAGACCGGCCGGACCCGGGCGGCACGGATCTCGGACTCGTCGACGAACGGGTCGTGCGCCCACACCTCGACGCCGAACGCCCGGGCCCGCTCGGCGACGAGCCGCGCGATGGCGCCGAAGGACAGCAGCCCCAGCACCTGCCCCCTGAGCCGGTGGACGGGCCTGCCCGTCTTCCAGTGCCATTCGCCCCGTCGCGTGGCCCCGTCGTAGCGGCAGATCTTGCGGGCCGCCGCGAGCCAGAGCGCGACGAGAGCGTGCTGGAACTCGACAGCTGGCGCTTGGGCGGGCACCCGGTTCCGGCTGCGCAGCGGCAAGGCCCTCGGCACGGACCGCAAGGAGGTCGCCGTGCGCTTCCGCTCCGTCCCCCACCTGCCCTTCGGGCAGGACCAGGACGTCCGTCCCAACGTGCTGCGCTTCGGACTGGAGCCGGAGAGCCTGAGCGTGGACCTGACCGCGACCGGCTCCCGTCCCGAAACCCTCACCCAGCTCTCGCTGACCGCCCGCATGGACACCCCCGACCTGCCGGCCTACGGGCGGCTGCTGCTGGACGTCCTGCGCGGCGACCCCGCCCTGTCCATCCGGGGCGACGAGGCCGAGGAGGCGTGGCGGGTCGTCGAGCCGGTCCTGTCCGCCTGGGAGCGAGGACTGGTGCCGCTGGAGGAGTACCCGGCCGGCTCGGACGGGCCGCCGCCGCGCCACGCCACGCCCGAGCGGCGGGACGACCTGCTGCACGAGGAGTCGGTCATGCGGGCCGAGTGAACGCCCGCCCACGACGACGCCGGCGTGTCGTCCCGGGCGGTTGAAGGATCGTCACGTTCCGGTGAGGACGGCCCGCAGCCGGTCGGTCACGGTGTCCAGGCAGCTGCCGAAATCGGCGTGCCCCTCGGCGTCGATCCAGCGCCGGAAGGCGCTGCCGAACGCCACTGTGGCGAGCTGTGCGACGAGTTCGGCGGTGTCGGCGTCCACCTGGCGTCGGACCAGGGCGTCCTGGACCGCCCGGCTGATCGCGGCCGACTTGGTCCGCTCACGCTCCTGCAGTTCCGGGCTGGCGTCGATGACCGCCCGGCGCTGCGCCGCACCCTCCACCTGTGCGACGAGCTGGGCGCCGACCTGGGACATCGCGTCGAGGACGGCGGTGAGCGGAGCCGCGTCGGGGTCTGCCGCCAGGACGGCTTGCGCCACTGCCGGCGGCAGCAGTTCCGAGCCGCCGAACAGGACCTCGCGCTTGTCGGGGAAGTAGCGGAAGTACGAGCGCCGGGTGAGTCCGGCCCGCTCGGCGATGTCGGTCACGGTCACGTTGTCGTAGCCGTGCTCCGAGTAGAGCTCCAGAGCCGCCCGTTTCAGGCGCTGCTCCGCGCCCGGGTCCCACCTTGCCATGGGCCGACTCTAACAGGTGATGTCTCGCTGTGTCGTCAGTGCTAGCCTGTAGTCATGGCACTGTGTGTCATCACTGGGGCGGCCGTCCCCGGTGCCGTCCGGAGCAGACAGGGACACGGACATGACCGAGACCAGCGGGACGACAAGCGGGAACAGGACGAACGACGAGGTGTGGATCGTCGGAGCCACCGGCCGCGTGGGCCGGGGCGTGACCGGGCGACTGGCCGCGCGGGGCCTGACGGTCGTGCCGGTCGGGCGCAGCCGGGAGCGGATGGCCGCCGCCGGCGCCGCAGCCGGCCTCCCCGCGGACGCGAAGACCGTCGTCGCCGACTCGGCCGAGCGGATCGCGGAGGAGGTCCTGCGGCAGCGCCCGCGGGCCGTGGTGAACACGATGGGCGCCTACGCCACCACGGCGCCGGTGATCGCCCGCGCCTGCATGTCGGTCGGCGGCCACTACGTCGACCAGGCCAACGACGTGGTCGCCGTGGAGGGACTCCTCGCCCTGCACGAGGACGCGACGCGGGCCGGCAGCACCCTGGTCACCGGCGCCGGATTCGGCGTGCTCGCGACGGAGGCGGTCGTGGCGAAACTGTGCGAGGAACGGCCCGCGCCGCACCGGGTGCGGATCGACTCCGTGGCCTCGGTGGCCGTCGAGGCCGGTGCCGTCGGCGCCGCCCTGGCGACCAGCATCGTGGACACCCTCACCGCCGGCGGGCGCCGCTACGCCGACGGGCGGCTGGTGGCCTCGCGCCTCGGTGCCGACCCGCAGCGCCTCACCTTCCCCGACGGGACGTCGGCCAGGTCCGCGGGTGTCGCCTCCGGCGAGCTGGTCGCGGCCCGGGCGGCCAGCGGGGCACCGTTCGTCACCGCGACGTCCTCCCTCGCACCGAGCACGCCGCTACTGCGTGCCGTGGTCCCCGCGCTGGGCCGCCTGCTGTCCGTCCCGGCGCTGCGACGCCTCGCCGTCGCCCGGCTCGGACGCGTCACCGTCAAGGCCGCCCCCCGACCGCGCGAACACTCCTGGGGACACGCCGTAGTGGAATGGGCCGACGGCACCCGGCGCGAGGGATGGCTCCGGGCCGACGAGGGCATGGACTTCACGGCCGACGTCACCGCCACCGTCACCGAACTGCTGGCCCGCGGCGCCGGCCGGCCCGGGGCATGGACGCCGGCCGGCGCCCTGGGGCCCGACGTGGCGACCAGCGCCGGCGGCACCTTCGTACTGGACTGACGCCCACCGGGCCCCTGCCCCGGGCCGATCGGGCAGGCCCCTGCGGGACCGCCTCAGCCCACGGAGAGCCGGACCAGCCCCTCGTGTGCGTGCGGCGCACCCTGCACCGTCACCGCGACGTACCGGGCCGAGCCCGCCCGGGTGAGCCGGCGGACGCGTCCGCGGCCGTCCAGGGTGCCGGCCTGCTGGTAGCGCACCCCGTCGGTGCTGAACTCCACGCGGGCCGCCGGCGCCGCGCCGGTCCTCCACCGCGCCTCCACCCACCGCACCCCGGTGCGCGTCCCCAGGTCGACCACCATGCGGCCGTCCCGACCCGGGTGCCAGGCCGTGTCCGGGTCGCCGTCCACGGCGGCGCCGGGACCGGACATCCCCGGCGGCAGGGGGTTGGTCGGGAAGGTGTTCCGGCCCAGGGCGTGGTCGTGATGCGGGAAGGCCTGTGCCCCGCGCAGCGTCACCCGTGTCTCGCGTCCGCCCCGCACGGTCGCCTCGGTGCCACGGCCCTGGGCCTCGATCCGCAGCCGGCAGTGGGCGCCGGACAGGATCAGGGTCGCCCCGTCGGCCACCCGGACCCGCAGCCCGGAGGGCAGCGAGCGGCCGGACAGCGCGCTGAGGGTGAAGCGCGGCGCGAGCAGCGAGGCCGACGCCGCGTCCAGCCGCGCACCGTAGTCGATGCCCTCCCGGGTCACCGTCTGGTCACCCTCGTAGACCTCCCGGCTTCCGCCCTGCTGCGGCACCGCGACCCGGGTCTCCACCTCCTGCGCCGACAGGTTGAACAGGCTCAGGTACCCATCCACCCGCGCCGCGCGGACCCGGCCGTCCCCGGCGGTGGGCGCGGCCCGACGGGCCAGCGCGCTCAGGTCCCCGGCGGACACACCGCAGTGCCCCTCGATCACCAGCGGCTCCCGGGCCCCCTCGGCCGGGACGATCGTGTCGCCGTACACCGCCAGCCTGTGCTCGCTCCCGCCGCGGACGACGAGCCCGGCACGGCCGTCGACGTCGAGCCAGCCGCCACCGCTGCGCAACGAGGGGGCCGGGCCGGTCGCCAGATCGGTCCACCGCTCGCCGTCCGGCGAACCCTGCACCCGGTAGGAGCGGCCGGCGGCCGCCTCCCAGCGCAGCGTGACCCGGTCCAGCGCGCGCTCGGCGCCGAGGTCGACGGCCCACCAGCTGTCCGCCCGCCTGCGGTCCTCGCGCGAGACCGCCCAGCGGCTTGCGCCGTTGCCGTCCACGGCCAGCTCCGGGCCCATGCCGGCCGACTGCGAGGAGGCCGTCGCCGTGCCGCCCCGCGCGAGGTCGGGCCCCTCGGCCCCGTCCCGCGCCTCGACCGCGTACAGCGAGTACCCGTACGCCGGGTCGGGCTGGACGCCCAGCATGCGCAGGTGCCGCACCGTCGTGCCGGGGAAGGCCAGTTCGTCGACGCGCCCCGCGGCCGAGGGTGTGGTGTCCTGCGCGCGGACCGTGGCCGAGCCCTCCGCGAACCGGTAGGTGCGGCTGCCGTCGAGGCCCGCCACCCCGGGCATGGTGAGGTTGTGCACCTCCAGCCGCGAAGCGGCCGCGCCCGGCCCCTCGCAGGCGTAGACCACGGCGCCCGTGGGGAGCGTGGCGTACCCGGCGAAGCCCTCGCCGAGGCGCAGTACCGTGGCACTGCCGTCGAAGCCGTCCCGCAGCGCCGTGTGCACGCGCACCGTCCTGCCGGTGACCTCCGCGGCGGTCGAGGGCAGGAACATCGGGGTGGCGCCGCCGAGCCGGAACAGCCAGTCGTCGTGCGCCGGCTGCCAGGCGAACTTCACGAACCCGGGCTTCGTCACCGTGCCCGCCCAGGCCGCGGGCGACTGGTGGGACACCAGACCGGGGCCGGTCCCGAAGTCGGTGACCCCCGACGCGAACGCGAACAACTCCTCGCGCGACAGGGGACGTACCCGCGGCCCCGCCTGCGGCCACACGTGCAGCAGATAGCTGATGGCCAGCTCCGCGCGCGCCTCCGGCTCGTACTTGGGCTCGCCCGAGAACTTCGCCAGCCGGTACTCGGGCGGATACGCCTGGTACGCCTCCAGGCGTGCGGCCAGCTCCGTCTCCGCGCGCGCCGCCGCCCGGTCTCCCGCGACCCGCGACAGGAAGGCCAGCGGTATGACGTCCCTGCCGTACAGGTGCTCGCGGTCGTCCACCATCGGCATCAGCGGCTCGCCCGCGTCCGACATGACGCCCAGCAGGGTCCGCCACAGCGGCTCCGCGTTGGGCTGCCTGGTCAGCACCTCGGGCAGCGGCTGCCCCGCGGCGAGGAAGTGTGCCGCGTTGCGCCCGGAGGTGCGCCACATCTCCTCCTGGTAGTGCGGACCGAAGGAGCCGTGGTTCTCCACGATGAAGGTGTCGTACGCGTTGTGCGCGGTGTTGTGCGAGACCGGCACCCCGTCCACCCGCGCGGGGTTGGCCAGGTCGGCGGGCGGCAGGCCGCCCTCGTTGCGCGACCAGGTGCCGTAGTCGGCCGCCCACTCGGAGCGGCGCCGGTCGTCCGGGGCCCAGGCCAGCGCCGGCGCGAGGGTCTGCGCGTAGAGCCCCATCTCCTCGAGCTTGGTGTCGCCGACGTACCCGCCCGCGAGCCCGTTCGGGGTCCAGGAGCCGGAGTACGGGTCGTCGCCCGTGCCCAAGGAGTGCGTGTACGCCGCCTGTTCGCGGGTGATGGTGTCGACCGCGGAGCGGGTGGCGGCGTCGAGCTCGTCCCACAGCAGGTGCGCGGCGAGGACGAAGTACGACTGGAAGGTGGTGTCGAAGAACAGGGTCCGGCCCCACTGGGTGCCGCCGGTCAGCCGGTTGGAGGCGGCGTAGTGGCGCAGCGTCGCCAGGGTGCGGCGCCTGAGCGTCTCCCGGTCGACGCCGGCCGCGTCCTCGTCGAAGGTCCCGTGGGTCAGCAGCACGGCATGGCCGAGGACGACGGCGAACCCGAAGTTCCGGTCGCTGTAGGCCCCCTTGGCCTCGTCCCACTGCGTCTCGGACCAGCGGGTGTGCCGCAGCAGCACGCGGTGGTACGTGGCGGCGACGTCGTCCGGCGGGTCGACGCTCGGGGCGGCTCCGGACGCGGCCGCGGCGGCCGAAGGGGACCCCAGGGCCGGCTGGAGGGCGGCCGCGGCGCCGGTCGCGCCGAGGAGTTGCAGGAGGAGCCTGCGGCCTACAGGGAGGGAAACGGGGCCCATGATGGTCCTCTTCGCCAGGCGACAACGTTGTCAACGAAGGTCATCCTGGAACGACCCGCACACGCGTGTCAATGGCCGTTCGGCGCAGGATGCGCCAGCGGTTGTCGGCCGCACCGTCGTCCGCCTCCTGCGCGACGAAGGCGCCGGCCGCGGGGGAGTCGTTCTGCACGGGGAGTAGTTTCCCGCTGCGGGCGTCGCGGATCGTGCAGGTGCCGTCGCCCTGGTCGAGGAGCGTCGCGGTCGGCCTGACCCGGCCGAGGCCGAAGGGGAACGCCGGCGCTCCGATGCCGGCCCGGGCCGGAGGGAGGGCCGCTCCGTGGGCGGGGGAGCCGCCGGCGAGCGGACCGACGGTGGTCGTCGCGGCGAGCTGGAGCATGCGCCTTCGGCCGAGGGGAGCGGACCTGGAACCACCTCTGCGTTCGCCGTGGCGGGACAGCCGGCGCCGGGGACCGCGGGGGGTGGTGCCAGCACCCCGCACGATTCGGAGGCTGGGCCACCTGCCTCGGCGGCCGCCGCGGAGGAGGGTTGGTCCCGTCATCGCGCATCCGGCCCGCGCGGCCGGACACCGACGAGGGAACGAGGGATCACGATGGGCAGTCACTCACGGCGGAGAATCCTCAGGGGCGCCGCGGTCGCGGCGGCCGGCAGTGTGGTCGGCAGCGGCCTCGGACCCGGCTTCTTCTCGGCCGCGGCGCAGGCGACCCCCGCGGCCCCGAAGGGCGGCAGCGCGCCCGCGACCCCGTTCCTGGAAGGCGCCTTCGCGCCGGTCACCGAGGAGCTGACCGCCTTCGACCTCGACGTCGTCGGCCGCATCCCGGCTGATCTGGACGGCCGCTACCTGCGCAACGGCCCGAACGCGCTGGGCATCGAGGACGTCCGGGCCCACCACTGGATGATCGGCGACGGAATGGTGCACGGGGTCCGGCTGCGGGGCGGACGCGCGGAGTGGTACCGCAACCGCTGGGTGCGCTCCTCGCAGGTGACGGCGAAACTGGGCGAGACCTACCCCGGCCAGGCGCCGCCGGACGACTTCCCGTGCAACACGCACGTGATCCCGTACCACGGCCGCATTCTCGCCCTGCAGGAAGGCGGGCCCCTGCCGTACGAACTGGACGGCGAACTCAACACCCTGCGCCCGTACGACTTCCGCGCCACGCAGAAGGGAGCGTTCGCCGCACACACCAAGTACGACGCGGTGGCCGACGAGCTGCACGCGATCGCGTACTACCCCACCTGGGACCACGTGCGGCACATCGTCGTCGACCGGACCGGCAGGGCCCGGCCGGCCACGCGGATCCCCGTCGCGGACGCGCCGATGATGCACGACTTCGCGCTCACCGAGAAGTACGTGGTGATCGTGGACGTGCCGATCACCTTCGACGGCGCCGCGGCGGAGGCCGGGGCGATCGTCCCGTACGTGTGGAACGACCGGCACCCCATGCGCCTCGGGCTGCTGCCGCGCACCGGCGGCACCACCCGCTGGTTCGAGATCGACCCCGTGTACTACTCGCACACGCTCAACGCCTACGACCAAGGCGACACGGTCGTGCTGGAATACATCGGCTTCCCCGCGCCGTTCTACGCCGCGGGGCGCGGCGCGGGCGGGCCCTCCGCCACCGGGTCACCGACGCTCGACCGGTGGACCGTCGACCTCGGCGCGGCCCGGGTCCGCAGCACCCGTCTGGACGACCGCCCGCAGGAGTTCCCCCGCATCAACGAGTCCCTGGTCTCCCGGCGGCACCGCTACGCCTACACCGCGTGCGCGGCCGAGATGTGGCGTGCCTACGAGACCGTCGACGGAGTGTGCCCGGACGAGAAGTTCACCAACTACCTGGTGAAGCACGACATGCTGCGGGGCAGCAGGCAGCTCCACCGCTTCCCCCGGGGCGCGGTGGTCGGCGAGCCGGTGTTCGTCCCGCGGCGCGGGGCTCGGGACGAGGACGACGGTTACGTCCTGTCGTACGTGAACGACCCCGACCGCGGCGCGACCGACCTGGTGATCCTCTCCGCCCAGGACTTCGGCGGCCGTCCGCGGGCCCGCGTCCGGCTGCCCGGCCGGGTACCCCTGGGATTCCACGGCAGCTGGGTCCCGGACGCCTGAGACCGGTGCCCGCGGTCCCGCCGGCCGGCAGCGTTCCGGCCGGTGGTGCGGAGGGACCCGGCGGCCGCCCCGTTCAGGCGGGCCGGGGGCACACACCGTCCAGGAGGTTGGTGACGAGGGCGGTGACGAAGGCGTCGTCGACGGGTTCGTCGGGGATCAGGAGCCGGTGGTAGACCGCGCCCCAGAGCTGGTCGACGAGGACCTGCACGTCGACCTCGGGGCGGATCTGGCCGAGTTCCCGGGCGTGGCGCAGCCGTTCGGCGGCCAGGGCGCGACGCTGCGCGGAGTACAGCTGCCGGTAGGCGGTGGCCAGGTCGGCGTCGGTCTGTGCGGCGCCGATCAGCTCGGTGAGGATGCGTCCGCCCGGGGTCCGGGTCATCACGTGGGTGAAGGCGCGCAGTTGGGCGAGCAGGTCGGCGCGGACGTCCCCGGTGTCGGGGAAGGCGAGCGTGTCCTCGACTGCGTGGAAGTAGCCGTCCAGGGCCAGGGCTCCCTTCGAGGGCCACCATTTGTACAGGGTGGTCTTGCTGACCCCCGAAACCCTGGCGACCCGTTCGAAGGTGAGCTGTGCCGTCCCCTCGGTCAGCAGCAGCTCGCCCACCGCGTGCAGGACCTCGGCCCGTACCTCCTCGGCGGGGCGTCGTCCGCGGCCCCTGCTCCCCGGGGCCGGCCGGCCGTTCGCGTCGTTCGCCACGTTGAACTCCTGATCGATGGGGCGGGTCGGGTGACAGTCTCGCCGTGGGCGCCGGGCACGGTCCAACCGCCGGAGTCCGCGACGGCGCGCGGTGTCACGGTGTGGTCGACAGAGCGGCGAGCAGCCCGTCGCGCAGGCGGAAGGTCATGGGACCGGTGCCCGTCCCGACCGCGGAGCTCCTGGCCCCAGTCGTTGAGGCGGGCGGCCTCGGTGAACGCCGCGGTGAACGCCTCGGAGTCACCCCGGTCGATGGCGTCGACGAAAGCGCGGACGGCGGAGGGGATCTCGGCGGTGGTCACGGTGATCTCCTCGGTGGTGTCAGCGCTCGACGCCGAGCAGGTCGGCGAGTCCGATCCGGTCGAGGAAGGCGCTGCGGACGCGGTCGGCCGTGTCCGAGACCTCCTGGGAACCGTCGTCGGCGGGGTCGATGTGGACGCGGAAGGGGCGCCGGCCGGCGGGCAGGGCGACGATGCGGGCGATCTCTTCGGAGACCAGCGTCGCGCTCGCCCCCTCGGGCGCGAGCGCGGCGAGCTTGTCCGCCACCTGCTCCATGAGCCCGGCGTACCGGGTCTCGTACTCGGCCTCGACGGCGGCGTCGTCGGGGCGGCCGGAGTGGGCGAAGTGGTTGGTGCCGCTGGTGAACGAGCCGGGTACGACGATCGAGGTCTCCACGCCCCAGCGGGCGAGCTCGGCGGCGTAGGACACGGCGAGCGAGTCCATCGCGGCCTTCGCGGCGAAGTACGGGGCCAGGTAGGGCGGGGTGCCGCCCTTGACGCTGCTGCTGGACACCCAGAGCACCAGCCCCTGCCCGCGCCGGCGCATACCGGGCAGGGCGGCGCGGTTGACGCGCTGCGTGGACAGCACGTTCACGTCGTAGAGCGCGGCGAGCTGGTCGGGCGTGAACGCCTCCGCGGGGCCGGTCGACATGTGCCCGGCATTGTGGACGAGGACGTCGATGTGGCCGTACTCCGCCTCGATGCCCGCGATGGCGGCGTCGACGGAGGCCTGTGAGTTCACGTCGAGTTCGACCGGACGCAGGTCGACCCCGTGCTCGCGCGAGTAGTCGAGGGCCGCCTGCACCTGCGGGGCGTTGCGGCCGGCGGTGTGGCGCATCCCGGCGTGGACGGTGTGGCCGGCGTCGGCCAGCGCACGGGCGGTGAGCGCGCCGAAGCCACTGGAGGCGCCGGTGATGACGACGACGGTGCCGGTGGGGGACATGAGCGGGTCCTTTCGCTGGGGGGAGAAAAGGGGGAGGGATCTGCCGCGGGACGCGGTTACGCGAGGCCGCCGTTGGCGTGGAGGACCTGGCCGTTGATCCAGCGGGCGGGCCCGGCGAGGAAGGCGACGGTCTCGGCGATGTCCTCGGGGCGGCCGAGGCGCTCCAGGGGGGTCGCCTTGGCGAACTTGTCGACGGTCTCCTCGTCCTTGCCCTGGAGGAAGAGGGGAGTGGCCGTGGGGCCGGGGGCGACGGCGTTGACCGTGATGTCCCGGCCGCGCAGTTCCCGGGCGAGGACGAGGGTCATGGCCTCGACCGCCGCCTTGCTGGCGACGTAGGCGCCGTAGGTGGGCAGCTGGGTGCGGACCACGGACGTGGAGAAGTTGACGACGGCTCCGCCGGGGCGCACGGTGCGGGCGGCCTGCTGGTTGACGACGAAGGTGCCGCGGATGTTGGTCCGGTGCATCCGGTCCAGGTCGGCGAGGTCCAGGGTCTCGACGGGCGCGAGGATCATGATGCCGGCGGTGTTGACGACCACGTCGATGCCGCCGAAGGCCGACCGTACGGTGTCGAAGGCGGTGCCCATCGCGTCCTCGTCGGCGACGTCGCCGCCGACCGCGAGTGCCCGGCCGCCGGCGGCGTTGATCGCGGCGACCGTCTCCTCGGCCTTCGCCCGGTTGCCGGCGTACTGGACGGCGACGGCGAACCCGTCCCGGGCCAGGCGCTCGGCCACCACTCGGCCGATGCCGCCGGAACCTCCGGTGACCAGGGCGACGCGGTTGCTCTCGGGGGTGCTCATGGGGATCTCCTGGAAGTCGGTGCGTGCGCTCTAATGAACGACACGTTCATATAACCACGAAATGAACGCACTGTCCATATATTCCATCGGCCGGGCTGGAGTCGCCCGCGGCGGTGTGGACGAGGACCGGACCGTCGCTCAGACCGGCGGGCCGAGCTCGGCCGTGATCAGATCCGTGAGGCGTCTAGCGGTGTCGAAGTGGGGTGTGAGGAGGGTCTTGGTCACGGCAAGGGCGATGCCGGCCGCGGTGTCGGCACAGACGTAGCTGCCGCCGCCACCGATCCAGCCGAACGTGGCGAGCGCCTCGCCCGTCCGGGACCCGACACCGCCCAGCGGATAGCCCAGGCCCAGCCGGACGTGGTGGCCGAAGACCTGGTCGGTGCCCTCGAAGGCCACCGCCGTCACCTCCGCGAGCTGCCCCGGGTCGATGAGTCGGCCGTCGAGGAGCGCGGCGTTCATGGCGGCGATTCCCCGTGCGGTGAAGGTGCCGACCGACGGGACGTCAGCCCGGAGGACCTCGGCGTTGTTGCCCAGCTCCGCGGTCGGCCGCAGCTCCCACGGGGCGAGGACGGCTTCGTCGTCGGTCGCGGCGGCCGCGGGCGGCCGCACGTCCTCGAGGTGGGCGTCCTCGAGGTGGGCCAGCCGGGCCAGGTCGGTCCGGGGCACCGAGAAGTAGAGGTTCCCTTCGAGGCCCAGCGGCTCGGTGACCCACTCGCGCAGGAGCTGCCGCATCGGCCTGCCCGTTGCCCGGCGTGCGATCTCGCCGACGAGGAAGCCGTAGGTGTACGAGTGGTATCCGGTTCTGGTTCCGGGGCGCCACCGAGGTGCGGCGTCGGCGAGCGCCGTGCACACCCGCGACCAGTCGGACAGGTCCCCGGGGCCGATGTCACGGGGCATGGCCGGAACGCCCGCCGAGTGGGTGAGCACGTGCCGCAGTGTCGTGGTCCCCTTGCCGTGGGCGCCGAACCGGGGCCACAGCTCGGCCACCGGCGTGTCGTACCCGATCCGACCGCTCTTGACGAGCAGATGGGCGACGAGCGAGGTCATGACCTTGCCGGCGGAGAAACCGAAGAACGGAGTCTCAGGGGTCACCCTGCGCCCGGTCCGGCTGTCGGCGACACCGGCCACGGCGTCGACGACGAGAGCACCGTGGTGGTACACGGCGACCTGCAAGCCCTTTTCGGCCCCCGTACCCACGAGTTCGTCGAGCACGCCCTGGACCTTCTGCTGCAGCGAGGGTCCCGGCACGGCGTCCGGTTCACTTCCCAACGTGTCGCCTCCTCCGTCCGGGCCCGTACCGGTGGCGGTCTCTAGAAGTGCTGCTCCGTGTAGTGCCCGCGGAGCAGGTCGGTTCCCCAGTCGTGGCGGACGTGCCGCCAGACGGAGTGGGCGTGGTTGCCGTCGTCCTGCGTGTTGTCGTACTCGATCAGGAAGTCCGGGGCGCGGACGCAGTAGTAGTGCCGGTCTCCCGGAGCGAGGCCCCCGGCCCAGGCGAAGGACAGGGAGCCCAGACCGCGGCGCACGGCGTCGGACCAGCACTCGCGCGCGTACGCCTCGGGCGCACGGTCGAGATAGCGGCCCACCAGACGCTCCAGAAGGCGCTGTTGCCCCGGCGCCAGGCGGTCGTACCGCAGGCCCTCCGGAAGGAGACCCGGATCGGCGAACGGGTCGGCCCGGGTCAGGATGTCGTCCGGTGGTGTGGCGGCGAAGAGTGCCGACGCCCGCGTGGTGCCGCCCAGGCTCGTGATCAGCTCCCGGGCCAGATCCTCCTCCGGGCCCAGGGGCCGGAGACCGGGCCGCGGGCCGTTTCCGGTGCGAGCCGGTTCCGCGCCGACGAAGTGCGGGGTCACCCGGACCCCGGCCGCGGTGACCAGTACGTGGACGGCCAGGTGGTGGCCGTTCAGCCGCCAGCCCCACGGTTCGTCACCGCCCGGGTCGCCGAGCAGCCGCACCCAGTAGCGGTCCGGCCCCGGATGCCCCGCCCGGGCGCGACGGTGCCGCTCCACCTCGATCGCCCCGCGCACCAGCTCCGCTCCCGCCGCGCTGTGCGCCGTGGTCAGGAGCGCGTCGACCACCTCGCGCTGCCGGCCGTCGAGACCTTCGGTGGAAAGGCCGGGGCGCGGGCCCGGCAGATACGTCCACTCGCGCAGCTCGGGCGTGTCCAAACGGTCGGGCCCGGCACGCAGCTCACGTACCTGCTCCGGCTCCAGGACGGCGAGAAGGGCACGCGCCGCCTCCCGCATCCCGGAGGCGACGCCCTGCGAAGGAATCCCGCTCACGCTTCTCCTCCCGCCGACGGCCACGGAGTCCATTCTGCGCGGTGAGCGGAGCGCTGTCAGTGCGGCGCCGCTGCCGGGTCCAGGGCGCAGGCCACCTGCGGCCGCCCGCTCCGGGCATCCGGTGGATGCGGGGCGGCACCCCGGACCTCGGTCGCGCCGGGGACGACGCGGGCGAGCAGGCAGTCCTGCGGGTCGAAGTGGTTGCCCCTCACCGGCGGGGCGAAGGTCAGCGCGGGGTCCTCCGGGCAGTCCACGTCGTCGGGGTCCTCGCGCCACCGCGACGCGGGGGACACCCGTACCGTGAAACAGCTGCGCACGGTGATCTCCTCGAAACCGGCCCACGAGTCGTACGCCGAGCCGGACATGCGGACGATCACGTCGACACCGTCTCCTTCGTGTGCGGAGGTGCCCGTCACCCGCATCACCTCCACCTGTCCATCCGCGAAACGGCCCGCCCGCTCTCCTCCGCCGTGCGCGGACGCCGGCCGTACAGCCGCTCGCCCACCGTCCTGGCTGCCTCGCGTACGACATCGGCCGCCTCGCTCCGGGACGACTGTGCCGGCTCCCTACGGCGTACGGCAGCGCTCGGCCACCCGTTACGGAGCCGTCGATCCGGGCTTCGCCCGCCGTTCACCCGTCGTCCCCGCGGCACTCGCCCTCGGCTGAGAACGTTCGGCGACGGAGTGGACCGGACCGGAGGAAAGATGTCCCCCAAGAGCAAGAGAACCCGCGCCGCGCTGGCCGCCCTGGTGGTGGCCGCCGGCAGCCTGGCGACCGCGGGAGCCGCGCGGGCGGAGCAGCCGCACCACGGGCAGCGGCATGATGATCAGCAGGCCCAGGCCCAGGCCCAGCAGGGGCGGTCGAGCCTGTTCGAGCGCACCGCCACCTACCCGGTCTTCCACAACCGTCCGGCCGGCGAGGACGCGGCGGCCGGGACCGTCGCGGAGATCTCCTCGGTCAGCGAGGACGGCCGCACCCTCGTGCACACCGACGCGGTGGCCCGGCGGATCGGCTTCCTGGACATCTCCGACCCCGGCCACCCGCGCGGCCTCGGCACCCTGTCACTGGCCCGACTCGGCGACGCCGAGGACGAGCCCACCTCGGTGACCGTGGTCGGCCAGTACGTGCTGGTGGTCGTCAACACCAGCGCGAGCCACGCGCGGCCCTCCGGACGGCTCGACGTCGTTTCGCTGCGCGACCGCAAGCGGGTGGCGAGCTTCGACCTCGGTGGGCAGCCCGACTCCGTCGCCGTCAGCAAGGACAAGCGCTACGCCGCCGTCGCGGTCGAGAACGAACGCGACGAGGAGGCGACGCCGCCCGGCCGCGACGAGGGCGACCTGCCGCAGGCACCGGCCGGCTTCGTGCAGATCGTCGACCTGGGCCGGGGCGCCGCCCCCGCACACTGGCGGACCCGGGCGGTTCCGCTGACCCGGGCCGACGGCCGGGCGCTGCCCGTGCTGGCCGAGGCCGGGATCGCCGAACCGACGGACCCGGAGCCGGAGTACGTCTCGATCAACAGCCGCAACCAGCTCGCGGTGACGCTCCAGGAGAACAACGGTGTCGTCCTGATCGACCTGCCGACCGGCCGGATCGCCAAGGCGTTCGGCGCCGGCACTGCCTCGGTGCGCGGCATCGACACCGAATCCGACGGCAGGATCGACCAGCGCGGGTCCATCGAGGACCTCCCTCGCGAACCCGACGCCGTCGGCTGGATCGACGACCGCTACCTCGCCACCGCCAACGAGGGCGACTGGCGCGGCGGTACCCGTGGCTGGTCCGTGTTCGACAGCCGCACCGGCAAGCCGGTGTGGGACGCGGGCAACAGCTTCGAGCGGCTCGCCGTGCGCCACGGCCTGCACGACGAGGGCCGGTCGGGCAAGAAGGGCGCCGAGCCGGAAGGCATCGCGATCGCCGAGTACGACGGCGTGCCCTACGCCTTCGTCGGCTCGGAGCGCGACAACTTCGTCGCGGTCTACGACGTCAGCCGCCCCACCCGGCCGGTCTTCCGCCAGTTGCTGCCCGCCACCAACGGCCCCGAGGGCCTGCTGCCGATCCCGTCGCGCGGACTGCTCGCGGTCTCCAGCGAGGAGGACGACGCCGAGGCGGGCGTGCGCGCGTCCGTGAGCCTGTTCCGGCTGGGGCGGGGCACCGGCCAGACCCCCTCGTTCCCGGGCATCGTCTCGGCCGACGACGACCGCGGCGCCCCGATCGGCTGGGGAGCGCTCGGCGCGCTGTCCGCGGCACCGGGCAAGCCGCACCGGCTCTACACGGTCACCGACGCGGCGTACTCCACCACCCGCATCCTCACCGTCGACACGGCCCGCCGCCCCGCCGTCATCACCCGGGAACTGACCGTCAAGGACGCCGACGGGCGGCCCGCGGGGTATGACGCCGAGGGCATCCACGCCCGGCCGCAGGGCGGCTTCTGGCTCGCCGTCGAGGGCGGGACGGGCGCGGGCAACAAGCTCGTCCGGCTCGACGCGCGGGGCGTGACCCGGCAGGTCGTCCCGCTGCCGGCCGACGTCGCCGCGGGCCTCGGCAAGCAGGGCTTCGAGGGAGTCACCGCCACCACCGACCGGCGCGGGCACGAGGTCGTGTGGGCCGCGCTCCAGCGCGAGGCCGCGGGCGACCCGGCGGGTGTCGTACGGCTGGGACGCTACGACGTGACGGCCGGCACCTGGAGCTGGTACGGCTACCGGCTCGAATCCACCGGGACGGCCGGTGACTGGATGGGGCTGTCCGAGATCACCGTGGTCGGAGACCGCCTCGCGGTGATCGAGCGCGACAAGCTCAACGGCCCCGCCGCCAGGGTCAAGCGGATCTACACCGTGGACCTGCCGAAGTCGGCGGCGCCCTCGGGAGCCCTGCGGATCCTGCCGAAGAGGCTCGCGCACGACGTGCTGCCGGACCTGCGGGCCACCAACGGCTGGACGCAGGAGAAGCTCGAGGGTCTGACCGTGGGCGGTGACGGCCGCGTCTACGCCGTCACCGACAACGACGCCCTGGACGACGCCACCGGGGAGACCGTCTTCCTGGACCTCGGCACGGCCCGACAGGTCTTCGGCCGCCGGGGCTGACGGACGAGGCGTCAGCCCCGGCCGAGGACGCAGTACTTGTTGTTCGCGAGGTCGCTCAGGACGACCCAGGAGACATCCCCCTGACCGGCATCGGTCCGTGTCGCGCCGAGAGCCTCGAGCCGAGCGGCCTCCCTGGCCTGATCCTCGACCGGGTCGGACATCACGTCGAGGTGGATGCCGTTCCACGTGCCCTCCGGGTCGGCCAGTACCGTCCACGGTGCGTCGCTCCGGCCCACGTCGGCGTGCGTGGCGCCCAGTTCCTCGAGGCGGGTGGCCAACTCCGCCCGACGGTCCTCGGAGGTGGTGGCAAGCTCGAGGTGGACTCGGTACTTCACCGTCTCCGGGTCCGGGACGCGGACGAGGTCGATGCAGACCGTGGACGGGTCCGGCCGGTCGAAGCCCACGGGTTCCAGGTTCGTGACGCCCGGCCCCTCGCTCGACGCGCGCCAGCCGAGCGCCTCCGCCCAGAAGCGGCCGAGCGCCGAGTCGTCCCGGGCCTTGAAGTTCACCCGCACAAGCTCCGGCGTCATCCCGAAACCCCAGCCTTGCCGAGGCCCCGGGCAGCCCGACCGTCCCCGAGAGGGCTGGGCCGCACCGGTCCTGACCGTCCCCGCCGCGGGGCTCAGCAGGTGCGGCCGGTGTACCAGGCGCCGTCGATGTCGGAGCTGGATCCGATCCAGGTCACACCGGGCACCACACACCGCTCGCTGTTGGGCCCCCAGTCGTCGATCTCGATGACGATGTGCGAGCCGTCCGAGGTGCAGTGGTTGTAGTAGGCGTCGGAGGCGGTCTCGTAGAAGCCGCAGGGATTCGCTGCGGCCGGACCGGCGCTCAGGGTGATGGCGCCGGCGGAGGCGAGTGCCAGGGCGAGGGAGGCGAGGGCGCTGGTCACGATACGACGAAGGGGCAAGGGGAGCTCCAAACGGTGGGGGATCGCCAGGCGGGACTGCCGCTGTCTGCCGATCCGTTGTCGATGCGACGCCCAGACTCACAGCATCGGCGCGGGCGCTCTGAGCAATGGCGGCGCCGTTCACCCGGCGTAACGATTCACTGCTGCGCCGATCAGTTGATCTCCACCGGTTCACGATGCACCGCGCTCGGGGGCGCACCGACGAACAAGGCGAGACGTATCGTCTTGCCAATGGGTGCGGCGTGGCGTACCGTCCTTGGCATGGGTTCCCTGTGAGATCACCGGCGCCGACGGCGTAGAGCACCGCTCCGCCGTCGCCGCGCCTCGCCGTGCCGTCCACCCACCCCGATCCGGCCCGGGCCGATCCCGTGCGGCCAGGAGGGACCCGATCTTGCGCACCTCACAACTCACCCTGTCCCATGTCACCAAGCGCTACGCCGGCCGCACCGTTCTCGACCAGGTCTCCCTCACGCTGAAGCCGGGCGAGAAGGCCGGACTGATAGGTGACAACGGCGCGGGCAAGTCCACCCTCCTCAGGATCGTCGCAGGCCAGGAGCGCCCGGACAGCGGCGAAGCGACCGTGACCGCCGCCGGCGGCATCGGCTGTCTTCCGCAGTCCGTCCCCCTGCCCCCGACCGCCACCGTCCAGGACGCCGTCGACCTGTCCCTCGCGGACCTGCGTGCCCTGGAGGCCGAACTGCGCCGGGCCGAGCAGGCGCTCGGTGCCGGCGAGGATCCGGAGGCACTCGCCGCGTACACCGTGCTCGTCGAGCGCTATGAGGCCCGGGACGGCCACGACGCCGACCGCCGGGTGGACGTCGCGCTGCACCACCTCGGCCTGCCGGCGCTCCGCCGCGAGCGCCGGCTCGGCACCCTGTCCGGAGGCGAGCGCTCCCGACTTGCCCTGGCCGGCGTCCTCGCGGGCCGTCCGGAGGTCCTTCTGCTGGACGAGCCGACCAACGACCTGGACGATCAGGCCGTGGAATGGCTGGAGACACAGCTGCGGGCACACCGCGGCACGGTGCTCGCGGTCACCCACGACCGCGTCTTCCTGGAGCGCCTCACCAGCACGATTCTGGAGGCGGAGGGAGGAAGGGTCACCCGCTACGGCGACGGCTACAACGGCTACCGTACGGCGAAGGCCGCGGAGCGCCGCCGCCGGCTCCAGGAACACGAGGAGTGGCGGTCGGAGCTGGCCCGCAACGAGCGGCTGGCCACCGGCCACGCCGCCCGCCTCGGCGCCATTCCGCGCAAGGCGTCCCTGGCCAACTTCGGCCACGGTGGCTTCCGGGCCCGCGGCCGGGCCCACGGTGCCATGTCCCGTATCCGCAACGCCCGCGAGCGGGTCGAGCGCCTGACCGAGAACCCGGTGGCACCGCCGCCGGACGCGCTGGCCTTCACCGTGCGCATGGCAACGGCAGCGGAGGAAGCGAGCGCCACCGGGGCCGCTTCCGCGACGCTCCCCGCCGTACAGCTGTCGGACGTGCGCGTGGGCGACCGCCTGCACCTGGGCTCCCTCGGCCTCGGCCGGCGCGGCCGGCTTCTCGTCACCGGCCCCAACGGCGCGGGGAAGACGACCCTGTTGAAGGTGCTCGCCGGTGAACTGCGGCCGGACGAGGGCTCGGTGCGAGTGCCGGGCCGGGTAGGACATCTGCGCCAGGAGGAGACGCCGTGGCCGCCGGAGCTGACGGTGGCCGAGGCGTTCGGGCTGGGCCGAGTGGGTGCCGCCGACGAGCACGCCGACACCCTGCTCGCCCTCGGCCTCTTTCGCCCGGCGGAACTGCGCTTGCGCATGGGGGAGTTGTCCTACGGCCAGCGCCGCCGCGTGGAGCTGGCCCGTCTGGTCTCGGAGCCCGTCGACCTCCTCCTGCTCGACGAGCCGACGAACCACCTGTCACCGGCGCTGGTCGAGGAACTGGAAGAGGCGCTGACCGGGTTTTCGGGGGCGATCGTGCTGGTCACACACGATCGCGCGCTGCGCGGGCGGTTCCGGGGCAGGCGTCTGACACTGCCGGCGGCACCGGGGGCCCGGACGGGACAGCCCGCGGCCGTGGCACACCGGCCGCGCCCCGGCTCAGGGGCGTAGGACCGGAAAGTCGGCCTCGGCCCAGAGGGCTCGGACGGCGGCGGCCCGGTCGCCGGTGCGGGCGGCGTGAGGGTCGGCAGTCCACACCTTGGCCTCGGTGGCCTCGGTGGCCTCGGTGGAGGAGTCCCGGACAGGCGGCCAGCCCGGACTTCCGGTGGCGGCGAAGTCGGCCCAGGCGCGCACCATTCGGCGTGCCAGTCCCTGGTCCGCGGCGGTGGGTGCGCCGCCGATGAGGAAGGCCAGACGTTCGTCGTCCAGGTTGCCGAAGGCGAAGGGAACGTCCGCACAGTGCCAGGCGCGTACTACCGCACCCGGATCGGCGCGGCGCCGGTCGAAGCGGGACAGGAAAGCCCGGCCGCCGGCCCGGGCGTGGACTTCGGCGAGTCGGTTGGCGTACTCACCGAACAGCAGGTCGCCGAAGACGGCGAGGTAGACGTCCAGCACCGGGGCCCGGGGCAGCGCCGCGCGGTAGCCGGGCCACCAAGCCGTCGGGGAGGCCGAAGTCCTGGGCGAAACGAGCGAGTTGCGCGTCGGTGGTGACCTTCGCGCTGCTGCCGACGGCGTCGAGCAGCCAGTACTCCTCCGTGGTGTGGCAGACCAGCAGGTCCACGTCCCTGGCCGCACCGGCCGCCATCCCCGTGAGGGGGTCGGTGGGCAGGACGTCGTCGTCGATGACCGGGGCGTACAGCGAGGGGTCGTAGTGGCGGGACCCCGAGGCGGGGTCGCGCCGGTAGCCGTCGGCCACCTGGTCGGCGGCGGCGACCAGGGCCTGCGGAGTCGTGGAGCGGAGGCCCGCCGACGTGGCAGGGCAGCCCGCCGCGGCGGCGACCTCGCGCGTGGTCGCGGCCGCGATGTCGCGCGGGTAACAGGGGCTGGCGGGGCTGTGCGCGATGGCGCGGTGGAACAGGCCGCGGGCGCGGTCCATCACCATGAGGCAGGCGACCGAGGCGGCTCCCGAGGACTGGCCGGCGACGGTGACGTTGCCGGGATCGCCACCGAAGGCGGCGATGTTCTCGCGCACCCAACGCAGGGCGGCGACCTGGTCGAGCAGCCCCCGGTTGTCGGGGTGGGCGATCGGCCCGTCCGGCGGGACGTGGCCGAAGCCCTCGAAACCGATTCGGTAGTTGAGAGTCACCACGACCAGTCCGGCACGGGCCAGTACGGTGCCGTCGAAGTCGGGCTGGGCCGACGAGCCGAAGGTGTAGGCACCGCCGTGGATCCAGACGAGCACCGGCAGGGGGCCGCCGTCCGGAGCCGGCGTCCACAGGTTGACGGTGAGGATGTCCTCGTCACCGGGGGACCACACGGGCGCCCCGGGCAGCCGCGCGGACTGCGGGGCGACCGGACCGAATCTCCTGCCGTCCCGCACCCCGGTCCAGGCGGGCGCCGGAGCCGGCTCCCGGAACCGGTGGACGCCGAACGGCGCGGCGGCATACGGAACACCGAGGACGGCGACGACGTCGCCGGAGGCCCGAAACCCCCGGACCGAACCGTGCCGGGTCTTGAACACGACCACCGGGACCGCCTCTCGCTGCACGCCTGTGGGGCGGGGCCCAGCATGGCATCGCCCGGCCGGTCGGGACCAACACCAAGATCATCAGGATTGACGCTCCGGTGTTGTCAATCCCTTGGTGCCGCCGGTCGGCGCGGGCCTACTCGCCGCCCATCAGGAGCAGTGACTTGCCCACCGTCGTACGCGCCGCCAGAGCGCGGTGGGCGTCCGCGGCCCGCGCCAGCGGGTAGGTGGCGCCGATGGCCGGGCGCAGGCGTCCCTCGGCGGCGCTCTCCAGCGCCAGGCCCAGCAGTTCCCGGGCGGTCTCCTGGTCCGGAGGGCCGTCCATGAGCGGCATGAGCAGCCGGATGCCCCGGCGCGCGGCGGATTCCCGGTCCGGGGCGGCGAATCCGTCGGCGGTCCCGTAGGTGACGAAGCGCCCGCCGTCCGCGAGCGCGTCGACGCTGGTCGCACCGAGCGCCCCGCCCGCGCCGTCGTAGACGAGCGCGGCGCCGCCACCGGTCGCCTCGCGCACCCGCTCGACCCAGTCCGCCCGCGTGTAGTCGACGACGACCTCGGCGCCCAGATCGCGGGCCAGAGCCAGCTTGGCGTCGCTGGACGCGGCGGCCACCACCCGGGCCCCCGCGTCGACCGCCAACTGCACCAGCAGGGTGCCCGCCCCGCCGGCCGCCGCCGAGACCAGGACCCATTCCCCCTTCTGCGGCGCCCCCAGCCGGTGGAAGCCGAGAGCGGTCACGCCGTCGTGCACCAGTGCGGCGGCCGTCACCGCGGCCAGCCCAGCGGGAACCGGCATGATCTCCTGCGCACTCGCGACGACCTGTTCGGCGTATCCGGTCCCGGTTCTCACGACCACACTCCGGCCGACCCAGCCCGGGTCCACTCCGTCACCGACTGCCAGCACCTCGCCCGCCCCGCCGCCACCCGGCACGTACGGCAGCGTGCGCGGGAAGAAGTCCTGACCCCAGCCGCCGCGCAGCAGCGTGTCCAGGAAGATGACGTCGGCCGCGACCATACCGACGACGACCTGGCCGGGGCCGGGCACGGGATCGGGCAGGTCGACCAGGCTCAGCACGTCCGGAGCACCGAACGAGGCCACGTGGATCGCATGCATGAGCAGCACCCTTCACTGGAGGCGACATCCCGCCCAGCCTCCAACCTCAAGTCCGGTCGAGGTCAAGGCTCGTCCGTCGTCCGCGGTGGAGTCGGGCCGGTCGGCAAGGGGTGACGTATGGAGGGGCGGAACCACCTACGACTGTCCCAGCGGCGTCCCCCGGTGGTGGCCGGACTTCCTCCCGGCTCCGGGTTTCCGAGGGGTGTGTCGGTCGTCTGTCGGCGGTGCACGTGATCTGTCGGCGATCTGTCGGCCGGGGGAGGGACCTTGGGCGAGTCGGTGCTCCTCACGAGCACGCCGCCCGAGCACAAGGAGTCCGTCATCGTGTCCTCCGCACCCCAGAGCCGACCGTGGGACGTACACCGGCTGCCGTCCGCCGAGGGACGGAACTTCCTCGTCACCGGGGGGAACGCCGGGATCGGCTACTTCACCGCGGAACAGCTCGCCGCCACCGGCGCCCTCGTCGTCATCGGCAGCAGGAACCCCGCGAAGGCCGACGCCGCCCTTGCCTCGATCCGCTCGCGCGTCCCGGGCGCGCGGGTGCGGCACCTGCACCTGGACCTCGCCGACCTGTCCACCCTGAAATCCGCGGTGGACGGTCTGGCGCTGGACCTCGGTCGTCTCGACGCGGTGGTCCACAACGCCGGGGTCGCGCTCGACGACCCGCCCCGCCGGGAGACCGAGGACGGCCACGAGCTGATGTTCGGCACCAACCACCTCGGCCACTACGCGCTCACGCGGTGGCTGGCCCCCCTGCTGTCCGCGGCGCCGGCGGGCCGCGTCGTGACGGTGGGAAGTTTCGCGGCGCGATCCGAACGGCTGGACCTCGACGACCTGCAGTCCACCCGGGACTACCGGCCCAAGCGCACCTACGGCCGGTCGAAACTCGCGCAGATGTGCTTCGGCTTCGAACTCGACCGCCGGCTGCGTGCCGTCGGCAGCACGGTGCTCAGTGCGGTGGCCCACCCCGGCGGCGCCCTAGACTCCCTCACCCCGCCCCGCCCGCCGGTCGGCGCGCCGACCCCCGGCGAGCGACTGCGCGGTCTGCCCGCGGCGCTGATGGTGCAGGGCAAGGACGCCGGGGCGTGGCCGGTCGTCCGTGCCGTCCTGGACTCCGACGTACAAGGAGGGCAGCTGTGGGGGCCGAGGGTCTTCGGTCTGCGTGGCCAACCGCGCCGTGAGCCGGTCCCCGCACACATGGCGGACCCGGCGGTCGCCGCTCACCTGTGGGCCGCCAGCGCGGAACTGACCGGTACCACCGATCCGCACCTCGGGTTCCGGTAGGCGGACCCGCTTCCTCGAAGGAGCCGACACGTGGGGCGACCCCGTCCGGACACTGGAAGGACCGCTCGGAGATCAAGGACAATCAGGAACCATGTCTGAAAGAGCGACGGAATCCGTCCTGCGGTCCCCGGGCATACCCCACCTCCTCACGGTGGGCGCCTTCTGCTTCGCCGGACTGGCCCTGCTGCTCCCCGTCTCACCGGCGTGGGCCGTCGCCGGTGGTGCCGACGAGTTCGGTGCCGGACTCGTCACGGCCGTCCTGATGGCCGCCACCGTCCTGGCCCAGCTGTGTGTCAGAACGGCGCTGCGCACCATCGGATGGCCCCGCACGCTGGCCCTCGGTGCTCTCCTACTCGGCCTGCCCGCCCTCGTGCAGAGCCTCAGCGACCACCTGGTGCCCATCCTGGTGACGACCGCCCTGCGCGGAGCGGGCTTCGGCATCGTCACCGTCTGCGGCGCCACCGCCGCGGCCGCCCTGGCCCCGCGTGGTCGCCAAGGGGCGGCCATCGGCCTCTACGGCCTCGCCGTAGCGCTGCCCCAGGTCGTCCTCACCCCGGCGGCACCCTGGCTGATGGGCACCTTCGCCCTCCCCGCGATCGTCGCCTGCGGTGTCCTCCCCGTCCTCGCGCTGCCCTGGACCCGGGCCCTCGGCCGCGCGGTCGAGGCCCGCACGGACGGTCCGCCCACCCAGGACGGCCGTACCGGGCACCCCGCCCCCGCCGCCACGGTGCTCCGGCGCATCCTGCTCCCGCTCACCGTCCTGCTCCTGGTCACGGCGGCAGGCGGCGCTGTGCTCACCTTCGCCCCGCAGTTCACGAGCACCCCCGCGCTCGCCGCCACGGGTCTGCTCGCCCTCACCGCCACGGCCGCCTTGGCCCGCTGGGGCTGCGGAGAACTGGCCGACAGGATCGCCCTGCGCCCGATCACCGCCCTCCTCGCCTCGACCGCGTGCGCGGGACTGGCACTGATCGCCCTCGCCGTCGGCCCGGACGGCGAAACCGTCCTGCCCCTGCTCGCCGGACTGCTCCTGCTGGGAACCGCGTACGGAGGACTCCAGAGCCTCACGCTGGTGCAGGCCTTCGACCTCGCCGGCGCGGAGGACCGGCACATGACCTCCGTCGCCTGGAACATCGGCTACGACGCCGGTACCGGGCTCGGATCCCTCGCGCTGGGCCTGGCGGCACAGGCGGCCACCTTCTCCACCGGTTTCGCCGTCATGTCCGCGGTGATGGCAGCGGTGGTCCTGGCGGTACTCCTCACCCCCGGGCGGCCGGCCTGGCGTACTGCGGGAGACCGGCCGCGCACCCGCAGCAGGACCCGTCGCTCACCCGCCCGGCCCCGGAAGCTGCCGTAGCGACCTGCCCCTTAGCCGAGGGGGAGAGCCGCCGGCGAGCCGCCCGGACGACCATCATGGAGGCATGGCAGCAAGGGAACCGGACCGGCGCGACGGCAGGCCGTCGCTCGAGCAGATCCTCCGTCTGATCGCCCCCGGCATGCTGGATGTCGTCGTGGCGCCGCGCGGAACCGGCGTGCCGGTGGCCGACGCGGTGCTGCACGACCCGGGTGAGGAGCGGGACGACGGCACCTGGGCGGCGTCCGGACTGATCCTGCTCGCGGTCGGGGTGGATGCCGCCGCGCCGGAGGCGATCGACGTGCTGCGTGGTGCGGAGCGGGCCGGAGCCGCGGCCGTGGTGCTGAGGCGGGGGGCCCGCGGGCCCCGGGCGGCGCTGCTGGAGGCGGCCGCCTCGGGGCGCACCGCGCTGCTCACCCGGCGGCCGGGGCAGGGGTGGACGGAGGTGCTCGGTCAGCTGCGCACCGCTCTGGCCCACAGCGCCCCGACCGGAGGGACCGGGGTGGAGGGGCTGCGGCTCGGCGACCTCCCGGAGCTCGCCAACACGGTGGCGGCCCTGGTCGGGGGCGCGATCACGATCGAGGACCCGCAGTCGCGGGTGCTCGCCTACTCGCGGATGGACCACGAGCCCGACCCGATGCGCAGGCTGACGATCCTCGGGCAGGAGGTGCCGCGCTGGCGGGTGGACGAACTGCGTGAGAGCGGCTTCTTCCAGGCCCTGTGGAACACCGACGGCGTCGTACGCCTGCCCGCCGACGACCGGTACGCGGAACGGCTGGCCGTCGCGGTGCGGCACGGCTCGGAGATCCTCGGGTCCCTCTGGGCCGCCGCCGACGGCCGGCCGCTGGCCGAGGACGCGGCGGCGGCGCTGCACACGGCGGCGCGGGCCGCCGTGCCGCACCTCGCCCACCACCAGACGTGGGGCCGGGCCGCGGCCCGGGCGCGGGAGAGCGCGGTGCACGCGCTTCTCGACGGCAGCGGCCCGGCGGCCCGCGTCGCGCACGACGCCGGGGTCGCGCCGGACCGGCCGTACACGGTGCTGGTCGCGGAGGCGTACGACAGCCGGGACCTGACGGCCGTGCCCGCCCCGGCGACGGGGGGCGCCGCCGGGCAGCGGACGCTGGACGTGCTCGCGCTGCAGGCCGAGGCGTACCGGCCGGGCTGCGTGACCGCACGGTCGGGGCGGCGGCTGTACGTCCTGATTCCGGCGGAGGACGGCGAGACGGACCCGGCGCGTGCCCTGACGGCGACGGCGCGGTCGGTGCCGCGCGGTGTGGTGTTCGCCGGCGTCGGCCCGGTCGCGGCGGACCTGTCGGGGCTCCCCGCGTCGCGCGAGGCCGCGGAGCTGGTGGTGCGGGTGCTGCGCGAACGGGCCGCGCGGCGGCCGGCCGCGGACGTGGTCTCCGCGGTGGCCGCGTTCGGCGAAGTCGTTCCCGAGGTGTCCGCGCTGCGCGTGCTCGACCTGATCGTGCCGTTGTGGCAGAGCCTGTCCGGCCCCGTGCACGCGATGGTCGAGCACGACCGGGCGCACGGCTCGGAGTACGGCGCGTCCGTCGGCGCCTACCTCGACGCCTTCGGCGACACGGGCACGGCTGCTCAGCGCCTCAACGTGCATCCGAACACCCTGCGGTACCGGCTGCGGCGGGCTCGGAAGCTGTTCGGCGTCGACCTGGCCGACCCCACCCTGCGGCTCCTGGCGGACATCGGACTGCGGCTGGCGCGGCGCACGGAGTGAGGCACCGGTTCACCGGAGCCGGAGCGGTCACCCGATCACCTTGATCGTTCAGCTGTCCTGTCGCACAGGCAACTGCCCCGACCGTGGTCGCGCGGCACGGAGACGCGCCGGGCTCGGCGGAGCGAAGCTGTACGAGGCAGAACGGCCGGCCGCTCCCACGAGCGCCGTGCACGACCGACACCTCTGGAGTGTGGTGCAGTGACTTCCGGTTCCCTCCACCAGCGCGGCACCGCCCGGGAGGCCGCGCTCGCACGGGCGGTCGAGGACGGCCTGCTGGGCCCGCGAACGCCCCTGGTCGGTCTCCTCGACGTCGACGGTGTGCTCGCCGCCGTCGACGCGCTGAACGAGGCGTTCGAGGGACCCGCCCCGGTGCAGCACACGTTCGCGGCGAAGGCGTGCGGGCTGGTGCCGGTGCTGCGGCTGCTCGCGGAGGCGGGCATGGGCTGCGAAGTGGCCTCGCCCGGAGAGCTGGAACAGGCGCTGGCGGCCGGATTCACCTACGACCGGCTGGTGTTCGACAGCCCCGCCAAGACCGTCGAGGAGCTGGAGTTCGCCCTGGCCCACGGCATCGCGATCAACCTGGACAACTTCCAGGAGATGGCCCGCGTCGACGGCCTGCTGGCCGGCCGGGAGGCCGCCGGGCCCATCGGACTGCGGGTGAACCCGCAGGTCGGTGCGGGAGCCATCGGTGCGATGAGCACCGCCACCGCGACCTCCAAGTTCGGCGTCGCGCTGCGCGACGAGGGCGCCGTCGACGCCGTGATCGAGGCCTTCGCGCGCCGGCCCTGGCTGAACCGGCTGCACGCCCACGTCGGCTCCCAGGGCTGCCCGCTGCCGCTCATCGCCCAGGGGGTGCGGACGGCGTACGAACTGGCCGAGCGCATCAACAAGGAGCTGGGCCGCGCCCAGATCACCGGGCTCGACATCGGCGGCGGCCTGCCCGTCAACTTCGACGGCGAGGACGACCGCCCGACGTACGCGGACCACGTCGCCGAACTACGTTCCGCCGCACCCGGGCTGTTCGACGGCCGCTACGCCCTGATCACCGAGTTCGGCCGTTCCCTGCTCGCCAAGAGCGGCACCATTGCCTCGGTCGTCGAGTACACCAAGTCGGCCGGCGGCCGCCGGATCGCGGTCACCCACGCCGGTGCGCAGGTGGCCACCCGCACGGTCTTCATGCCGGACGCCTGGCCGCTGCGCGTCGGGGTGTTCGACGCCGCGGGCCGGCCGAAGCAGGGCCCGGCCGAGGTCGTCGACATCGCGGGCCCGTGCTGTTTCGCCGGTGACCTGACCGCGACCGGGCGCGAGCTGCCGGCCGTCGAACCGGGCGACGTGGTGGCCCTGTACGACACCGGGGCGTACTACTTCTCTTCGCACTTCTCCTACAATTCCCTGCCACGTCCCGCTGTCTACGGGTACCGGACGGATTCCCGCGGGCAGATCGCCTTCGCACTCGTGCGCGAGGCCCAGAGCGTGCGCGCCGTCGTCGAGGAGAGCGGACTCGCCCAGGCGGACGCCCTGGTGGCACCGGGCACGGACCAGAGCGCGGAACGGTAGTCCACCACTGGTACCCGGACATCACCTCAGGGAGTGACCACCGGGAAGCGGTGGTCCGCAGTGTCCAGGACCGACAGGAGCCGCACCAGCTGCGTGCCGTCGCCCGTCATGGTGACGCCGTCGGTGCCCTTGCCGGCGAGCACCGCGAGGAGCTGCGCCCTGGTCATCGTCATGGTCAGCCCCGCGTCGGGGTCGGGGCTCGCGTCGCTGGTCCAGGTGAGGACGCCGTTGGCGAGCCGAAGGTGCCAGTAGGTGTCGCCGATGTGCCAGTCGAGCGCCAGCCGCAGCGACCACGCGTCGGGCCCGTTGACGCGTACGGCCAGGCCGTCGATGAGCTGTCCGACCGTCAGTGCCCGGTGCAGATCCGGTCCCGAGGTGGGCTTGGGAGCCGGCTCGGCTCCGTGCACGAGCTCCTGGGCACCGGTGAGGAAGAAGTTGCGCCACACCGCGTTCTCCGCGGCCCGGCCCAGGCGGATGTAGAGCGTGGCGAGCTGCTGCTTCGCCCTGGTGTCGGACGGGTCGTTGAAGACGGCGTGGTTGAGGAGCGTCACGGCGAAGCGCAGGTCGCCCCGCTCGCTGTAGTGCCGGGCGCGTGCACGCACGGCGGCCTGTCCGCCGAGCGACTCGACCCACCGCCGTGCCTCCTCGGCCGGCGGATGTTCCCACAGGTGCGCCGGATTGGCGTCGAACCAGCCCATGTAACGCTGGTAGACGGCCTTGACGTTGTGGCTGAGTGAGCCGTAGTAGCCGCGGTTGGCCCACACCTGCTCCAACTGCGGCGGAAGGCGCAGGCTTTCCGCGATCTCGGTGCCGTTGAGGCCCTTGTTGATCAGGCGGACGGTCTGGTCGTGCAGATAGCCGTAGAGGTCCCGCTGCCGGGTGAGCAGGGCGACGATGTCGTCGTTGCCCCAGGTGGGCCAGTGGTGGGAGGCGAACGCCACGTCGGCCGTGCCCGTGCACAGACCGATCGACTCCGTCAGGTATCCCGCCCAGGCGTGCGCGTCGCGGACCTGGGCGCCGCGCAGCGTCAGGATGTTGTGCATCGTGTGGGTGGCGTTCTCGGCCATGCACACGGCTCGCAGGCCGGGAAGGAGGACGTTCATCTCCTCCTGGCACTCCGTACCCGGAGTCATCTGGAAACGGAACCTCACCCCGTCGAGGGTGGCCTCCTGCCCGGTGGTCTCGATGTACCGGGTGGGCGGTATCAGGCCGATGGTGCCGGTGGACACCGCCAGCCCGAGTCCGCAGCCGACCTGGCCGGCGGCGTCCGTGGGCAGGTTGGTGCCGTACATGTAGCCCGCACGGCGGGACATGGCGGGACCGGCGTAGACGTTCTCGCTGACCGCGTGCTCCATGAAGCCCCGCGGCGCGAGTACGGGAACGTCCTCGGCGCCGTCGGGCAGGACGCCCCGGCAGCCGCCGAAGTGGTCGACGTGGGGGTGGGTGTAGATCAGGGCCCTGACCGGGCGGTTCCCGCGGTGCGCACGGTAGAGCCGGAGCGCCGCGGCCGCGGTCTCCGCGGAGGTCAGAGGGTCTATGACGATGATGCCGGTGTCGCCCTCGACGACGGTCATGTTGGCCAGGTCCAGGCCGCGGACCTGGTAGATCCGGTGCGTGACCTCGTAGAGCCCCTGGCGGGACAGGAGCCTGGCCTGGCGCCAGAGGCTCGGATCGACCGTCGTGGGCGCGGTCTCGGCGGCGTCCGTGAGGAAGCGGTAGGCGTCGGGGTCCCAGGCGGTGCCGCCGGAGGGCGTGGTGATAAGTCCACCGGTGTACGCGGCGACGAATCCGCGGTCGGCGTCGGCGAAGTCGGTTCGGTCGTCGTAGGGGAGATCGCCGGTGTGGGTGGGAGTCGGTGTCCCGGAGGGACCTCGGCCGGGTGACGCCCCGGCCGCCTGCGCGTTCAGGGGCACGGTCGCCGCGGCGGCGCCCGCGGCAGCGGCGACGAAGCCGCGCCGGTTCATCGGATTCATGTGTGTGCACCCTTCTCGGGGTCGGTCGTGGGGTGGAGCAGGCCGAGGCGTCGCGCGTCGTGTTCCGGCCGGATGGCGATGACGGCCGCGGTGTCGATGAGGCGACCGGTGACGAAGGGGGCGATCAGTCCGGGGAGGGTGCCCGTCGCGGCGACGATGCCGAAGACGGCACCGCGCCGGGCCCCGGGGACGACCTCGGCGGCGGTCACGTAGTGCAGGGGGATCGCGACGGCGACCGTGCCGAAGGCCACTGCGATCAGGAGCAGGCGGACGACGGCGCCGTCGGTGAAGGGAAAGGCGGCCATGGCACAGCCGGCGACACATACCGACGCTCCCTGTACGGCACCGCTGGACCAGCGGCTGGACACCCCGCGCGCCTTGAGGGCGTCCACGAGCGGCGAGACGGTCAGCAGCAGTACGAGGCTGAGGGCGGAGATGGCGCTGATGGCGGTCGCCACCGCGTGGGGACTCATGTCCAGCTGGGTCCTGAGGTAGGCGGGCAGCCAGGCATGGGCCAGAGCGAGCGCCCAGGCGGCTCCGAAGGCGCTGGCGATGCTGCCCAGTACGGTTCCGGTGAGCAGCAGTCTGCGGTAGGGCAGGTGTGTCCCGGGCCGCGGGGCGTCGGCCCGGGGCGGGCGGGACTCGTCGAACGGTCCGTCGTGGCCCGTCTGCCGCCACACCAGCGCCCACAGCAGGCTGACCACCGCGAGGACGGCGTACGCCGATCGCCATCCGAAATCCGTGATCAGCCAGGTGAGTACCGGCGCGGAGACCAGGGTGCCGATCGCGGCGCCACCGATCTGCAGGGCCGAGGGCAGTCCGCGCCGCTCGGGCGGGAACCACTTGTACAGCGCGTGCATGGACATCGAGGCCGCCGGGCCTTCCGCGACACCCAGCAGGACGCGGCCCGCGATCAGCGTCGGGACCGCCGCCACCGCCAGCACGGGCAGCTGGGCGACCGCCCACAGCAGCGCCATGACGAAGAGCATGGTCCTGCTGGAGATGCGCGAGGCGAAGAATCCGACGACGAGTCCGGAGAGACTGAAGAACAGGTAGAAGGAGCTCGAGATCAGCCCGTAGGTGCTGTTGCTGATGTTCAGCTCGTCCATGATCGGGACAGCGGCGAGGCCGAGGACCGACTTGTCGGCGAAGTTGATGACCATGAAGGTGACGATCATGGCCGTCACCAGCCAGGCGCGACGGCGGTCGTAGGGACGGACGGCGGGCCGGCGGGCGGAACGGTCGGCGGGGGGCGCGGAGGATCGGGCTGCCATGGGTGACTCCTGCGGATGCGGGGCGGGCACCGGCGGGCGCGGACCGCCGGTGGCGCCGGGGTCAGACGAGTGCCTTGACGATGGCGTTCTTGTGGATCTCGGTCGTGCCGGTGACGATCCGGAACATGCGCAGGGACCGGAAGATCTGCTCCACCTCGTGACCGCGTGTCAGGCCGTCCTTGCCGTGGATCTGCACGGCCTGGTCCGCCGTGCGGAAGCAGGCTTCGGCGGTGAACAGCTTGCACATGTTCGCCTCCACCGCGATGTTCTCGCCGCGGTCGGCCTTCGCGGCGGTGGCCTGGACCATCGACCGCGCCGCGTAGAGGTCCGTGGCCATGTCGGCGAGTTTGTGCTGGATGGCCTGGAGCGCGAGCAGCGGCTGCCCGAAGGCGACGCGGGTCTTCGCGTGGTCGACGGACAGGTCCCACGCCCGTCGCGCGGCACCGATCAGGGAGGGGCAGTGGAGCAGCCGGTTGAGGGTGATGCGGCCGATGCCGATGCGCAGTCCCTGGCCGATCTCGCCGAGCAGGTTCGCGACCGGGACCCGGCAGTCCTCGAAGACGAGGTCGCCTTCCATCTGCTGGCCCGACATGGGCACGGCACCGTCCAGGACACGGCAGCCGGGGGTGTCCAGATCGACGAGGAAGGCGCTGTACGTCTCCTCGCTGTCCGCCATCCGGGCGACGACGACCGCGAAGTCGGCGAACGGGGCGGCGGAACTGAACACCTTGTGCCCGTTCAGTACGTAACTGTCGCCGTCCGGCGTCGCGGTGGTCCGCATCCGCCGCACGTCCGAACCCGCGTCCTGTTCGGTGAGGGAGAAGCAGCAGGCGCGCTCGCCCCGGACCACGGGGAGGAGGTAGCGCTCCCGCTGCTCGTCGGTGGCGTACTTCACGATCCCGCCCACCCGCAGCGGTCCGCCCATGTCGCCCAGGACCGAGTGGGACAACGCCGCCCCGGAGGCGGTGAGTTCCTCCTTCAGGGCACACAGTTCGGTGAAGCTCAGGCCCTGGCCGCCGAGTTCCGGCGGCAGGCTGATGCCGTAGAAGCCGAGCTCGGCGCTGCGTTTCCAGACGCTCTCCAGCGTGGCCCGGTCCAGTTTGCTCTCGGGGGTGATGCCGTGTGCCCGCTCGTACGGGAGGAGTTCGTCGGTCAGGTAGGCGCGCAGCCGGCCGACCAGCTCCTCCAGGCGGGGGTTGTCGTCGTAGCGGGGAGTGAGGGTGAAGGGCATGGAGTGGTTCCCTGTTCAGTGGACGCGACGCTCGGCGCCGGACCAGTAGGTGTCGCGTATGGCGCGGCGGTCGATCTTGCCGTTGGGGTTGTGGGGAAGCGCGGCGACGACGTCGACGGAGCGGGGCTTCTTCATGCGCGCCAGGTGCTCGGCGCAGAAGGCGATCAGTTCCGTCGCGTCGAGCGTGACCCCCGCCCGCGGCACGACGACGGCCTTGACCGCCTCGCCCCATTGCTCGTCGGGTACGCCCACGACCGCGGCCTCGAAGACGTCCGGATGCTGGTGGAGGACGGACTCGACCTCGACGGCGTAGATGTTGAAGCCGCCGGAGATGATCATGTCCTTCTTGCGGTCGACGATGAAGACGTAGCCGTCGCGGCGCCGCCGCGCCAGGTCGCCGGTGAGGAACCAGCCGTCGCGAAAGCTCCGCGCGGTCAGTTCCGGCTCGTTGTGGTAGCCGGGAACGACGTCGGGCCCGCGGACCGCGA
Source organism: Streptomyces violaceoruber (assembly GCF_033406955.1). NCBI lineage: Bacteria > Bacillati > Actinomycetota > Actinomycetes > Kitasatosporales > Streptomycetaceae > Streptomyces > Streptomyces violaceoruber. The sequence goes on from NZ_CP137734.1 coordinate 8,331,136, forward strand.
TCTCGCCGATCTCACCGTCCGCCACCGGCTCGCCGCCGTCGTCGACGATCCGTACCTCGGCCTCGGCCAGCGGTCTGCCGCAGGACAGCAGCAGTTCCTCGTCGTCGCCCTCGATGGCGCGGCGGTGGTCCTCCGTGGAGAGGAACAGCACCCCGGAGGTCGTCTCGCCGCATCCGTAGCCCTGGCTGAGCACGGGGCCGAAGAGATCCCAGGCCGCCCGGACCCGGGCCGGTGACATGGGCGCGGCGCCGTAGAGCAGGTGGCGGAGGCTGGAGAGGTCGTGGTCGCGGGCGTTCTCCAGCGCGAGGACCGTGTTGACCATGGTGGGGACGAGGAACGCGTGGGTGGCACGCTCCCGTTCCACGGTGGCGAGGAATTCCGCGGCGTCCCAGCGGGGCAGCACGACGGCACATCCGCCGGCGAAGAAGATGCCCATGAGCGGCATGCCGGAGGCGTGGGTGACGGGTCCGGCGAGGATCTGCCGGTCGCCCGTCCCGACCCGAGTGGCCTGGTTCATCACCGACTTGCGCAGCAGGGCCAGCCGATTGCCGTACGTCTGCACGGCTGCCTTGAGCTTGCCGGTGGAGCCGGAGGTGAAGTGCAGGACGGCGATGTCGTCCTCGGCGCACTCCACGTCGACGGCCTCGCGGGGGGTGGCCGCGAGGAGTTCCTGGTAGCCGGGGCCGAGGTCGGCGGGGCCGTCGTAGCCGATGACGGCCTTCACGCCCGAACCGGGCACCGCCCGCCGCGCCGTGTCCAGGTGGGCGGCGTCGGTGAGCAGGACGCGGGCGTCCGACTCCCGCAGCAGATGGGCGACTTCGCCGTCGCCGAGGCGGGCGTTGACCGGCGCCCGGGTCAGGCCCGCCTTGTAGAGGGCGACCTCCGTGACGACCAGCTCCGCGCGGTTGGCCGCGAGCGTCGCCACGCGCTCGCCGTGGCTCAGGCCCAGCCCCGTGAGCGCGGCCGCCAGCCGGTCGCTGTGGTCGTCGAGTTCCGCATACGTCAACCGGACGTGGCCGCAGACCACCGCCTCCGCGTCCGGGTGGTGCTCCGCCGTCCGGCGTACGTAACGCCCGAGATTCATCGCCGCCTCCAGAGTTTCAGAACGTCGTGTTCAGTATCGATCGGGTTGTCGGGCAAGGTACGGGCAGCGCTAGGGTCAGGTCAACGGTCCTGACGAGAAGGAATCGAAGTGGACATGAAGCCCGAAGACCGCCGCGTCCGGCGGACGCGCGCCGCGCTCCGCAAGGCCCTGGTCGAACTGGTGCTGGACAAGGGGTTCCAGGCCGTCACCGTCGAGGAGATCACCGAGCGGGCCGACATCGGCCGGGCCACCTTCTACGCGCACTACCGGGACAAGGAGGATCTCCTGGTCGGCATCGTCCGCGACCTCGCGCAGGACCGTGAGCGTCTGCTGCCGGCCGTGCGCCAGGCGCACGCCCAGGGCTTCACCGGTCTGCCGGTCAAGTACATCTTCGAACACGCCGCCCAGGAACGGGGCGTCTACCAGGTGATTCTGCGTGGGGAGGGCGACGGGCGGGCGCTGCGGGAGTTCACCGAACTCATCCGCTCGCATGCCGAGATGGCCTTCCGGGACCGGGCGCGGCAACTCGGCGTGGAGCCCAGGATCCCGCTCGGCATCGTCGCCCGCGCGTGGACCGGAGAACTCATCTCGGTGCTGGGCTGGTGGGTCGAGAACGACACGGGTTACACCGCCGAGCAGATCACCGCCCACCTGCGGGATCTCTCCGTCTACGGCAGGGTCTGGGCCACCGGGCTGACCCCGGTGGACGCACCCGGAGCCGTCGACCTCCCCGGGGGGCGGGGCGCCGAACCCGTGTAGTCACGCCCCGGCGGCCGACCCCTTCCTCCGTTTCCGAACAGCGTGTACGGTATCGATCTCGCGATGAGCTGATTCCGAACGAGCGGAGCGACAGGTGACCGGCACGGACTCACTGGCCGACCTCGTCTGGGCACGAGGATTCACGGACTCGGCCTGGGCACGACGACACACGACGGCAGGCCGGGAGATCATGCCCAGCCGTCGCGTCTGGCGGGGCCGGGGCGGCCCCGGTGACCTGCCGGCGTCGCCGCCGGGCGCCCTCGACGACCTCGGCGTCACCGGCTCGTACGGACGTACTCTCACCCTCGACCAACTTCTCGCCGAGGCCGAGACCGACGCCCTGCTCGTCCTGCACCGGGGCAGACTCGTCCACGAGGAGTACCGGCACGGCTACGAAGCCCACGTCCCGCACTTCAACGCCTCGGCCGCCAAGTCCTACCTCGGTCTCCTGGCCGCGACCCTCGCCCACGAAGGACACCTCGACCGAGGCGCCCGGGTCGCCCGGTACGTGCCCGAACTCTCCGGCACCGCCTTCGGAGACGCCCAGGTCGACCACCTGATGCACATGGGCACGCGGATGAGCTACGCCGGCCGCCCGTACGACAAGGCCCTGGAGGCGCAGCGCTACTTCGCCGTCCTCGCGCCGCGGCTGCGCCCGTACGGCTACTCGGGGCCCGCGACCATCCGGGAACATCTCGCCACCGCCAGGGCCACGGGCGAGCCCGGCACGGAGTTCCGCTACGAGAACGGCAACGTCGAAGCGCTCGCCGAGGTGCTGCGACGGATCACCGGGCTCAGCACCTCGGCACTGATGTCCGAGATGATCTGGTCCCGGATCGGGGCCGAGGAGGACGCCTACTACCTCGTCGACGCGGACGGCGCCGAGGCAGCCTGCGGCGGCTTCAGCGCCACCGCGCGCGACGTGGCCCGCCTCGGCGAACTCGTGCGCTGCGGCGGGGCCGTGGGCGACCGCCAGGTCCTGCCGGAAGCGGTGACCGCCCCGGCGCGGAGCGTCCCCGACGGCTGTCCGCGGCGCGTTCGCTTCCCCGCGGCGCCGGCCGACTCGCCGGCCACCCTCTCGTACCACGACCTGTGGTGGATCCTGAACGACCCGTACGGATCCTTCATGGCCAGCGGCATCCACGGTCAGCGTCTGTTCGTCTCACCCGCTCTGGACCTGGTCGTCGTCCACTACGCCTCCCAGGTGGTCTCCCCGGCGGTCCCTCAGGTCCCCCTCGTGCAGGCCTTCCTGTCGATCGGTGCGCACCTCAACGCGTGAGGCAGGCCAGGCCGGCAGCCGCCGTTCGCTCCGTCGGCGGTGTGTCCGGCCACCACCGGCGAAGTCGCCCGTGGCGTGCGAGAGCACCAGGCGGCTTTTGGCCGGCGTCATCGCCCGGGCCGCCGCGACCGGCCGAGCCAGGAACGCAAGGAACGCCGAAAACGCCGGGTTCGTCGCTCGGACGTGGCGGCGTCCGGGGCGGGCAACCGCAGCGATATCCGGCGGCGTGCGAGCAGACCGACCAGGATCAGCAGCAGGAACGGGGACCAGGCGATCGCGTAGGCGACACCGTAATGCTGGAAGTCCAGGATCGACCGGCTCGGGTCCACGTCGCTGCTGTTGACGCCGAAGTACGCGAGGAGCAGCGCGGGCGGGAGCGCGAGGAGCGAGCCGGCGGCGATCACCGCCGCCAGCACCCGGTCCCGGTCCTCGGCGTACTGCTGGGCCGCCGTCTCGAGGCCGACGCGGCGCGTCGCGAGGACGGCGTTCACGCGCTCGACGATGCGGGAGGTGTTGGCCAGCGCGTCCGCCAGCGACGAGACGTCGCGCAGTGACGCGTGGAAGCTCTCGACCAGCAGCTCCGGTACGAGGATCGTGTCGGCGTACACCTCGACGCTGAAGCTCAGATCGAGCTGGAGATCATTGAGCCGGTGCGAGAGCTGTGCGACCAGCGCACGGGCAGCGTCCGTCGTCTCGACCGCGGCAGCCCGGTCCAGTTCCAGCGCCGCGAACGCCTGGCGTCGGATGCGGTGCACGGCCGCGACCGCGGTGAGGATGCCGGCGGCGGCCAGCCCGAACGCGTTCTCCACCGGCGGTGCGTAGCCGACGATCAACGACACGCCTCTGCCGTGCGCGACCATGGTCTGGCCGGCGTTGTTCAGCGTCTCGGGCCGTCGAATGCCCAGTGTGGCGCCGGTACCGCTGTCCAGCGTGCCGCGCAGCACGATGGTCACCACGTCCTGGCCGACCGCGTCGCCGGGCACGTGCGCGGCCAACAGCCTTCCCGCGAGGGCCGCTCCGGGAAAGACGCTCTGGTGGACGTTCCGGCCGAATGCGAGCGGTGGCCGGTCCGCGGTCCGGTCGGTGCGGCCGTACGCCCGTAAGCGCTCGTCGAGCCACGCGGTCAGCGGCACCCCGCCGACGCGGATGGCGGAGCGGTCCTGCCAGGTGGCGTAGAGGGTTTCGGCGATGGTGTCCGAGTCGCCCGCCTCGTCCGGGACTTCGACGTCCACGAAGAGCAGCGGGTCCTGGCGAGGGGTGACAGCCAGGGTGATGTCCGCACCGTCGACCCGGGCCGCGTTCGGCGGCAGCGTGATCTCGCGGACGCGCTCGTGCAGCACCAGCCGGGGCAGCAGCAGTCCGGCGGCTTCGACGTGGGCGGTGAACCGGCCGAGACCGAGCGCCTCGGACAGCGGACGGAGCCTGTCGTCGGGCACGTGCACCTGCGGCGTGAGGTGGTACATCAAAAGCAGGCGGGTACGAACCCTGACTGCTGCGTCGGACCGTGGCACAAGGCCCCCCTCCGGCTGACACTCGTGTGGGGCAGCAGCCTAGGGGGCCGCGGATCATTGCGCCGAGGCCCCGGCGATTTCGCCACCGCCACCGGGCACGCCGGGGCCGGTCCGCCCCGATGTGACGGCGCCCAGGTCGCGCAGGGCGCGCAGGCCGTCGTGGGAGGGAGTGCCGGGCGCGGCGGTCAGGGCGATGAGCTGCTGGTCCGGGTCGGCCGTGTCGGTGAGCGCGGACCAGTCGAGGGTGAGTTCGCCGATCACCGGGTGGCGCAGATCTTTGGTCCCCGCGCCGCGGACGGCCACGCGATGGTCCTTCCACCAGGTCCGGAAGTCCGGGTCCTGCGCGGACAACTCCGCCACCAGCGCCGACAGACGCGGATCGTGCGGATCCCGGGCCGCCTCCATGCGCAGTTGCGCCACGCAGGCCCGCGCCATGTAGGGCCAGTCGGTGTACAGGGCCCGCACCGCCGGGTCGCGGAAGACCAGACGGACGAAGTTGCGTTCGTCCCGCGACAGCAGCGCGAAGTCGGTGAACAGCGCGGCGGCCGGCGGATTCCACGCCAGGATGTCGGTGCACCGGCCGAGGACGAGGGCCGGAGTGTGGGTGAGATCGTCGAGCAGGCGCCGCAACTGGGGACGGACCTGCCGGCCGGGCCGCCCCAGCGGTCGGCCGGCGTCCTTGCCCGAGAGCTCGAAGAGGTAGGCACGCTCGTCCGCGCTGAGCCGCAGCGCACGGGCAAGCGCGTCCAGCACCGGTTCGGAGGCCCGGCGCCGCCCCTGTTCCAGACGGGTGTAGTGACCGGGGCTGATCGACGCGAGCACGGCGACCTCCTCCCGGCGCAGGCCCGGGACCCGTCGGCGCCCGTCGGCGGGGAGCCCGGCCGTCGGAGGGCTCAGCTCCCTCCGCCGTGCCTTGAGGAAGTCACCCAGTTCGCTACTCATGTGATCGAGTCTCGCACCGCGGGCCGGCCCGCTGAGGGGGCCGGCCCTGGCCCATTGTCCCGGCGGGCGGCACCCGCCAGGGTCGAGGGCATGAAGACCGACGTCACCTTCCGCAGCAGTCGTCTCACGCTCGCCGGCACCCTCTTCCTGCCCGGCGCACCGACCGCCGGTCGGCTCCCGGCCGTCGTCATCGGCCATCCCGGCGGCGGCGTCAAGGAGCAGACCGCGAGCGTCTACGCGGAGCGCCTGGCCCGGGAGGGCTTCGCCGCACTGGTCTTCGACGCCGCCCACCAGGGCGAGAGCGAAGGGGAGCCGCGCGGCCTGGAGAACCCCTTCCAGCGCGCGGAGGACATCAAGTCGGCCGTGAGCTTCCTGGTCACCCGCGACGGGATCGACCCGGACCGGATCGGCGCCGTGGGCATCTGCGCCTCCGGCGGCTACGTCCCCTACGCCGCCCAGACCGACGTGCGCATCAAGGCGGTCGCCACGGTCAGCGCGGTGGACCTGGGTTCGGTGATGCGCGACGGCCCGGGCCCCGCCCGGGATCCGCAGGCCCTGCGTTCCATGCTCGAACGAGCGAGCGCCGCACGCACCGCGGAGGCACGCGGCGAGCCCGTCCCCCGGCAGGAGTGGATCACCGAGGCCGTGGACGCCGAGACCCGTGAGTACTACCGCACCGCACGCGGCCACCACCCCCGCGCGGTCCAGCCCTGGCCGGTGCGCAGTCTCGACCAGATCATCCAGTACGACTCCTACGCCCTGATCCACCTCATCTCGCCCCGCCCGCTCCTGATGATCGTCGGCTCCGAGGCCGACACGGCGCACTTCAGCCGCGATGCCATCGAGAAGGCAGCCGAGCCCAAGGAACTCTTCGTGATCGACGGCGGCACCCACGTCTCCCTCTACGACCGGGACGAGCACGTCACCCCGGCCGTCGCCAAGGTCACCGCCTTCCTCACCGCCCACCTGCGGCACGGCGCTCCGCGCGTTCCTCAGCGACAGGGATCCTCCACGTCCAAATCCTTCAGATAACGGTCCCGTTCCCGGGCAGGCAGGGGCTGGCTCACCAGGCCGCACAACAGGTCGTGCCAGGCGCCCACACCGACCGTGCGGCGCACGACCTTGTGGTCGGGGCCGAGCGTGAGGATGTCGTCGGCGGGGCCGGGGACGACCTGCATGCCCTCGTTGGGCTGCACGGAACCGGTCGGGGGCCAGATGTCGAGCTGATCGCCGCTGCCGGCGTCCAGGACGCGTACACCCCGGGTGCTCTCGGTCATGAACCCCTGGAACAGCAGACGGCCGTCCCGGCTGAACGCCACGGCATCGGTCTTGTCGGGCAGGTACCCGGTGGCGCGTACGCGCTCGCCGGAGTCGAGCCGTACGACGTACACATGGCTCTCCCGGTCAGAGAAGGCCGCCTGCCTGCCCTCGTGGTCGACACTCATGTCCACGGGACGGGCCTCGCTCGGCAGGGTGGTGCGGGCCGCCCGCGCGAAGGCGTGATCACCGTCCCAGCGCCAGGTGTCGACCCCGTCGTCGTTCAGGAGAACCAGCGTCCTGCGGTCCCCGCTCAGGGCGAATCTGCCGGAGTCCTCCGTCACCGTGCTGCGGGTGCAGGTGCGGGTGTCGAGCAGTTCCACGGCGCCGTTCCATTCGCCGACCACGTACCGGTCGCCCGGGAGGAAGGACAGGCCGGGGCGGCGGATCGGCGAGAAGGAGGATCCGCCGACGGCCGTCCCGCAGTCCGTGCGCCTTCCGGTACGCAGGTCCCAGACGTCGAACCGCCCTTCGTCCTCGAAGCCCTCCACGCTCTGCATGCCGACGTATCGCTTGTCCCCGCTGAGCGTGTAGGCCGTGTCCTCCAGGTTCACCGACAGGTTGGCGTACGGAATCACGCCGAGCCTGCGGCCCGTGGCCGGATCCCAGAACTCGGTGCGCCCCTCGGACCGGTGCACCGCCATCCGACCGTCGGGGGTCAGATCCCCGAAGGTGAAATCCTTCTCGTCGAACGCCACCTGCTGTCCCCGTCGGACCCCGGTGGTGAAGAGGTTGAGCTCTCCGCCGTACGAAGCGACGACCACCTGGGTGCCGTCGGCCGACATGGCGATGGTGCTGGCCGGCCGGGTCAGCCGGCCCAGTGTCGTACCGGGCCGCAGCGCGGCGTCGTAGAGCCGGACCGTGCCGTCCTGCCCGCCCAGCAGGAAGATCCCCTTGTCGTCGGCGACCGTCATGTCCTCGTACGGTCCCAAGGACCGGACGGCGATGCGGCGGCGCTGTTCCAGGTCCCACACCTCGGCACGTTCGGACGTCCGGGTCAGGGCCTTGCGCGCCCCGTCGAACAGCAGAACCTCGCTGTACCGCAAGGCTTCCGCCGTGCTGCCCGGCATTCCGGGCAGGGAGCGGGCCGCCTCCCAGCGCGCCGAGTCCGTCCGGAACTCCCGGACCTCGCGACGGTCCTGGTCGACCAGGGTCAGCCGGGACCCGTCCGCGGAGAAGCCGAGCCCCACCCGGGCGTCACTCACCGGAACCCGGGTGATCTCGCGCCCGTCGGACGCCCGCCACACGACCGCGAACGCCTCACCCTCCGGGGTGTAGTGCGAGGCCGCCACCCACCGTCCGTCGGGTGAGAGTGCCAGGGCATGGAGCCCGTGACCGACGTGGGGGAGGTTCTCCGTGTGCCCGGTGGCCATCGTGCTCAGGAGTCTGCCGGACCGGGTGTCCCACAGTTGGACCCGGTTGAGGTAGACCTCCATGGCCAGGACCCGGCCGTCGCGGCTCAGCGCCCTGGGCGTGCCCTCGGCGCGCACCACGCGCGACTGCCGGACAGAGGGCACGTCGTAGAGGCGTACGGCCCGGTCGTCGTCGAACACCGAGCGGTACGCCGCGGTCGTGCCGTCCCCGCTGAGGACGACGTCCGTGGCGGCCGGGCGGGACGCACCCTGCATGTCCGTCACGGAGTCGGCGTCCGCCCGCAGCCTCCGCCTGGCGTACGGCGCGGCGGTCACGGCCTGGGCCAGGGCGCGTCGGGACTCCGGGGTGGACCTGGTCTCCTCGGCGTACAGGGCGTACTGCGCGGCCTGGTTGGGACTGGTCCCGAGCAGTTGCCCGGAGCGGGCGGCGAGCGCCTGCGAGGCGGAGGTGCGGGCTTGGGACAGGGCCGCTTCGCGCTGTCTGCTGGCGTCGAAGAAGCCGTAGACCGCAAGGACGAGCAGCGCCACGAGCAGGGCGACGCCCGACCAGCTCAGTCGTTTGACGAACCGGAGCTGCCGGAAGTCGTCGTGTTCCAGCTCTTCCTTGGGACGGCCGTGCAACGGCGACGCCAGGGTGGCGACTGCGGCGCGGAACGGTGGGTAGCGCATGGAGTGATGGGACCGTTCCCCGATCTCCCGGAGGTCCACCCAGAGCGGTGCGGCCGTGAAGTGGCCCGCGAGATTGCGTGGCAGGGACGTGGTCTTCCGCCAGTCGAAGTCGCCGGCCCTGTCGTCCCACACGATCTCACCGCTCGCGACGGCGATGAGCAGGTGCTCCGTGTCGCGCTCGCGCAGCCAGTAGTCGACTTCCCTGGCCACCCAGGGCGAGGCGGCGGCCTCCGGGGAGGCGAGCAGGATGAAATAGCGCGAGCGTGCCAGTTCGCGCTGGATCGACTGCCACAGGTCGTGATTGGCCGGCAGGCTGGTGACATCGCGGAACACGCTCATCCGCATGGGCCGGAAGCGCGAGACGGCCAGCCGCTCCAGGCCGCGCTGGAGCTGTTTCGCGAGTGGCGCGTTCTTGCTCTGGCTGTACGAGATGAAGGCGTCGCGCTGCTTCGCACCGACCGGCTCCACCGCTCGCGCCTCGGCCTCTTCCACGGCATCGCTCATGGCGTCCCCCGTGCCCCCTCCGCATGTACCTGTTGCCCCCGACGTGCGGCACCAACTCCACTGCCTATCATGCCCGTTGTGCCCCACAGGCTCACCCGCACCGCCGCGCCCCGACCCCGACCACGACCGCGCCGACGGTCGCCGACCGCCCCGGGAACGCTGACCACCCCGCCCACCGCCCCTCTCTCGGGACGACGAGCAGGCCACATCGTCCGCCGGAACGGCTTCACGCCCTTCGCCGTCTCCCTCGCCCACCGACCCGTACGCGGCGGGTGCGGCGTTGTCCGGGCGTTGTCCGGGCCGGGCAGACGGTTTCGCCGATGATTTCAGCCTCCTCGAACGGTCTCACCCAGCGACCCGACCGTTCCCGACAGGAGTGCCATGTCCACCATCCAGCCAGTGATCCTTACCGCCGACCACGACGTCCTGGTCGACTTCTACACGAAACTGTTCGGCGCCGAGGAGATCTTCCGGGTACCGGAGAAGGGTCCGGTCTTCTACCTCGGCCTGCGCATCGGCGACACCGACCTCGGGCTGGTGGCCAAGCCGGACCCGGGGGATCGGGAGGCACCGCGGATCCTGCTCAGCATCAATGTCGACGACGTCGACGAGACGCTCGGCCGGGTGGCGGCGCTGGGCGGCACGGTCCGTCGGGGGCCCAACGACATGCCGTGGGGGCAGCGCGTCGCTCACATCCAGGACCCCGACGGCAACCCGGTGAACCTCACCCAGCCCGTCCCGGCCCGGTGAGGTGCCAGGACGAGCGGAGCGCGTAGCCGCTCACTCCAGCGGCTCGTGGTTGACCCAGACCGCCTTGGGGGAGTGGGCCGCTCCCGTCCGGGCTCCGGCGACCGGGGTCCGGCCGGGCTGGGCAGCGGCCCACGCGTGGAAGGGCGCCACACCGCAGTGCCGGCACGCTTCCGCACCGATCCGTGGCTGACCGCGGCGCTCGTCGTCAGCAGCGCCGCGATCCTGTGCTCCGGTGCGTACGGAGTCCTGAAGACCGTGGCAGCCGTCGCGGACCCGCGGGTTGCCGACGTCGCCGTGGACGTCGCGGTCCCGGATACGGCGAGCCTCGTTCGGCCGGTCCGTCCCGGTACTCTCTCGGGGTGACGCAACACCGTGTTCCCGAGGAACGGCGGCCCGCGAACGAGGGGCGGAAGGCCGCTGCCCGTAACCGGGCGGCCCTGGTCGACGCCGCACGGGCGATCTACTCCGAGCACGGCCTGAACGCTCCGCTCTCGGCCGTCGCGCGTCGCGCCGGCGTCGGCCAAGGGGTTCTGTACCGGCACTTTCCCGATCGGGAGGCCGTGGCGACCGCGGTGCTGGAGGAGAACGTCCGGCAGGTGGAGCGGACAGCCGCGGCGCAGGACACGGACCTGCCAGGCGTGCTCGGTGTCCTGACCTGGCATCTGACGGAGTCGGCGGCTTTCATCGGCGCTCTGCACGCCGCAGGGGCGGGCGGTTCTTCCGGTGTCCCCGCCTACGCGCACGACCTGTCCGAGCGGGTCGAGCGTGCCCTGCGGGCCCATCTGCCGGACGGCCACCGGCTGGCCGCGGCCGGCGACGACCTCATGATCGCCGTAGCCATGGTCTCCGGAGCCGTCACCGGCCCCGCCCGCGAGCAGCGGGAGCGCCGGGCGCGCGCGGCATGGCGGCTCCTCGGCGTCGAGGTGGGACCGGTGCGCCCCTTCGCGGAGTGAGCGAAGCGGAGGCGGTCAGCCGCCGTTGGACTGGCGGATGCCCCGGCCGAGCGCGGCGAAGCTGTAGAGGTAGCCTCCGTCGGGCCCGCTCACGGTCATGTAGGCCCTGGTTCCGCCGGGCGTGATGGCCACGTTGGTCGCCGACTCGAGCCTTCGGGCGGCGCGGGCCGGAACCTCCACGGTGGCCAGGCGCTCACCGTACTTGTCGTAGACCGCCATCGCGGGACGGCCGTGCAGGCCCTGGTACAGGTTGCCGTCCGCGTCCACCGCGATCGAGTCGGTCTGCGCGATCCCGCCGTCGACCCGGATGGCGGTGTGTCGCGAGGCCACCCCGCCGCTGCCGTCCAGGAGGAGGTAGGACAGGCGGTTCTGCGTCAACTCGCTGAACCACAGCCCGCGGTGGTCCGCGTCGAAGGAGATGCCGTTCGGTGCCGCCAGGCCGTCCGCCAGGACGGTGGCCTCTTTGCCTGCGCGGTCGATCCGCACCACGCGGCCCTTCGCCTCGCCCTCGGACATGCCGCGTGAGTCGCTGAGGTACAGGTTTCCCTCCGGGTCGAAGGCGAGGTCGTCGGGGTTCATCCGCGCTCCGTCGACCTCGCCGGAGAAGAAGATCCGCGGATCGCTGCCGTCCGGGGCCAGGCTCACGATCTCCCCGTGGGAGAAGTCGGTCAGGTAGATCCGTCCGTCGTACGGGCTGAACTGGGCCGAGGTGTAGGTGCCGCGAGCGTCCGTGTGGACGGGCTCCGAGGTCTTCTTCCGGACATTGACGCGCAGCAGCTTCGGCTCGCCGGCCGGCGCGGTGACGTCGACGACCAGCAGTTCGCCGTGCTCGTCGAAGACCGGGCCCTCGAGCAGGGTCATCCCGGTCTGCTCGTGCGGCTCCGTCAAGCGCATGACCTCGGTCGCGCGGATGGTCCGGTCACCCCCGGGGACGACCGGGTCCTGCGGCGCACCGGCGGTCTGCGTGCTGCATCCCGCAAGGGCCAGCGCGCCGATCGTGGCGAGTGCGGCGAGGAGCCGGAGGGGGAGCCGTCGCATGTGCATCACTCTTCCTGTCCGAAAGTACGCGGAAGCAACCCGCAGCCAACCGGACAATCTTGTCCGGTTCTTGTTACCGTAGTGCATGGCTGCTCAAGTCCCGTTGTTTCCAGTCCGATTCACGGACGAGTGGCTTCCTGACGGCGAAGCGGAAGGAACACGGTCCCCCACATGGCACATGCACAGGAGCTGACACCCGAGGCGCTCGCCGGACTCAGGGAGCGGTACCGGCGCGAGCGGGAGCGACGCGTACGCCCCGACGGCACCCGGCAGTACCTCGGCGCGGACGCCGAGTTCGGCTTCTACGCCGCCGACCCCTGGGCGGGGGAGTCGGACGTGCGCGAACCGGTGCGCGACCGGGTGGACGTCGCGGTCGTCGGCGGCGGATTCGGCGGCGTCCTCGCGGGGGCGCGGCTGCGTCAGCAGGGGGTCGCGCGCGTCCGCGTCGTCGAGAAGGGCGGCGACTTCGGAGGCACCTGGTACTGGAACCGTTACCCCGGCATCCACTGCGACATCGAGGCGCACGTGTACCTGCCGATGCTCGACGAGACCGGCTACGTACCGGAATGGAAATACGCCCCGGGCGAGGAGATCCGCCGGCACGCGATGCGCATCGCGGAGAAGTTCGACCTCTACGCGGACGCCCTGTTCTCCACCGCGGTCACCTCGCTCAGCTGGGACGACACGACCGGCGATTGGATCGTCGAGACCGACCGGCACGACGCGTTCCGGGCGACCTATGTCATCACGGCCACCGGAGTCCTGTCGGAGCTGAAGCTGCCGGGCATCCCCGGCATCGAGCGGTTCAAGGGGCACACCTTCCACACCTCGCGCTGGGACTACGCCTACACCGGCGGCGGCCCGGACGGCGGTCTGACCGGCCTCGCGGACAAGCGTGTGGGCGTGGTGGGCACCGGCGCCACCGGCGTCCAGGTCATCCCGAAACTGGCCGAGGACGCAGGGCAGCTCCACGTCTTCCAGCGGACTCCGTCGTCCGTGGACGTGCGCGCCAACCGCCGTACCACCGCTCGGGACGTCGGCGCCGACCGTGCCGGATGGGCGAGCGAACGCCGGGACAACTTCCTGCGTGTGGTCTCGGGCGAGGCCGTGGAGGAAGACCTCGTCGCCGACCGGTGGACCGCGACGGCCGGTCTCCTGGAGAAGTTGTTGCCGAGCTTCCGCCGGCCGGACGACCTGGCGGCGTTCGAGGCCGCCTACGAGGTCGCGGACGCCGCCAAGATGAACGACATCCGCGCCCGCGTCGACGACCTCGTCACCGACCCGGCCACGGCCGACAGGCTCAAGCCCTGGTACCGGTACGCGTGCAAGCGCCCGACCTTCTCCGACCTGTACCTCCAGGCGTTCAACCGGGACAACGTCACCCTCGTCGACACGGCGGACACCCACGGCATCGAGCGGATGAACGAGCGCGGCGTCGTGGTCGGGGACACCGAGTACCCCCTCGACTGCCTGGTGTTCGCCACCGGCTTCTCCGTCGGGGTCTCCGGCGTCCACTCGGGCCGACTCCCGGTGCGGGGCCGCGGCGGCGTCCGGCTGCGGGACGCGTGGTCCGCGCGGGGGCCACGCACCCTGCACGGACTCACCAGCAACGGCTTCCCCAATCTGATCCAGCTGGGCGGGGTGCAGAGCGCGAGCAGCGTCAACCACACCCACGTACTGGACGAGCATGCCGTCCACGGCGCGGCACTCGTCGCCGCCGCCGAGGCGAAGGGCGCCGTCGTCGAACCGTCCCGCGAAGCCGAGGACGCCTGGATCGCCACCCTCGCCGAACACGCCCCCGACCACGCCTGGTTCCACGCCGAATGCACCCCCGGCTACTACAACGCAGAGGGGCGCGGCAGGCCGAACGGCCCCACCGCCTACCCTCATGGCGCCGCCGCCTTCCACGAGCTCCTCCGGCGGTGGCGCGAGGAGTCCATGGACGAGCTCCTGGCCCCGAGGACGCGTGTGCAGGCGTGCTAGTGGCCGATCCTGTCCAGCTCGGCGAGTTCCCCGGCGGAGAGCGAGAGTCCCGCGCCGGCCACGTTCTCGCGCAGATGCGCCACCGAAGAGGTGCCGGGAATGAGCAGGATGTTCGGCGACCGCCGCAGCAGCCAGGCCAGGGCGACGGACATCGGCGTCGCGCCCAGCCGGGTGGCCACGGCGGTCAGGGCCGTGGACTGCAGCGGGGTGAAGCCGCCCAGCGGGAAGAAGGGCACGTAGGCGATGCCCTCGGCGGCGAGTTCGTCGATCAGCTCGTCGTCCTGGCGGTGGGCGAGGTTGTACATGTTCTGGACGCACACGATCGGCGCGATCGCCTGTGCCTCGGCGACCTGTTCCGCGGTGGCGTTACTCACTCCGAGGTGCCGGATCAGGCCCTGATCCTGGAGTTCGACGAGGGTTTCGAAGGGCTCGGCGAGCGAGCCGGGCCGGGGGCCCCGAGCGTCGCCGAGCCGGAGATTGACCACGTCGAGCGCATCGAGTCCGAGGTCCTCGAGGTTCTCGCGGACGGCGTGACGCAGATCCTCGGGCCGACGGGCAGGGGGCCAGCCACCCTGCTGATCGCGGACCGCGCCGACCTTGGTCACGATGTGTGCCGACGCGGGACCGGGGCGCAGCGCTTCGCGGATCAGCCGGTTGGTGACACGCGGTCCGTAGGCGCCGGCCGTGTCGATGTGGGTGATCCCCAGGGCGGCGGCCTCGCGCAGCACGGCGATCGCGCCCTCGCGGTCGGCGGGCGGGCCCATGACCCCGGGGCCGGCGAGCTGCATGGCGCCGTAGCCGAAGCGGGTGACGGTCAGGTCGCCCAGGGTCCAGGTGCCACCGGGCAGTGATGCGGAGGGTGTGTTCACGGTTTCGCTCATGCCGAAGATGCTCGCTCGCGGACCGGCCGCGCATCCAATACCGATGCGGTGCTCTGTCATACCCGGTAGGTATCACCGAGGTACGCTGTGGTCATGGACGCCTTGGAGATCCGCGAGCTGCGGTATTTCGTGGCCGTCGCGGAGGAACTGCACTTCGGTCGCGCCGCCGAGCGCCTCGGCATGGCCCAGCCACCGCTGTCCCGGGCGATCCAGCAGCTCGAACGGCGCCTTGGCGTACGTCTGCTGAAACGCAACCGCCGCGGCGTGGCCCTGACCGGCGCCGGAGAAATGCTGCTGCACGAGGGCCGTGCGGCCCTCGACGCGACCACCGCGGCCGCTCGCCGCACCCGTCGCGCCGGTGGCGCCGACAGTCCTGGCGGCCCCCGCAACCGCCTGGTGCTGGCGGTGAAGGCCGGTGCGTCCCACGAGCTGCTGCACAAGCTCCTCGACGCCTACGCGGCCGAGCCCGACGCCGCCGAGATCGAGGTGCTGCCGAGCGGCACGTGTGAGCAGGAAGGGATGCTGCGCGACGGCCGCGCCGATGTGGCGCTCATGCACGCGCCGTTCAACTCCCTCGCCGGGTTCGACAGCGAGGAGCTGATGACCGAGGGGCAGATCGCCGTGCTGCCCGCCGGGCACCCTCTCGCCGCGCGGAGGACCCTGTCACTGGCGGACGTCAGCGACATCCCCGATCTCCCGCTCGCCCGTTGGTCCCGCCACGGCACGTATCCACCCGGCCCGGGCCCGGAGATTCACGACCAGACGCAGCTGGCCCAGCTGATCGCCCTCGGACGCACCGTGGCCGTCTACCCCGACTCGGCCCGCGCCTGGCTGTGGGCCGAGCACGCCGCCGTCCCGCTGACCGACGCGGCCCCCGTCGTCACCCACATCGCCTGGCCCGCGCACAGCAGTTCCCCCGCCCTCGCCGGGCTCGTCCGCACGGCCACTCGGCTGTGACCGCCCGGCTCGGGCGGCCGGGACCGCCCGAGCCGGGAGCCGCCGCAGCCGCATCCCCGAACTTCAGACGCCGATCAGGTCGAACGTCCCCGAACCGTCCTGCCTGCCGCTGGAGTACTGACGTATGAACTCCCCGTCCGCGTACCGGTCGTAGCCCATCATGGAACCGGTGTACTTGTTCTGCACACCGATCTTCGGACTGCCGGGGACGTCGCGGTAGATGTAGAACCGCTGGAGGTCGTCCTCCGCGCAGGGGACCGTCCTCAGGACCGCCCGATCGGTGGCCGCGTTCTCCTCGGCGACGGTCGCGCAGCCACCGTTGCCCCAGTTCCACAGGGATGCCTCGAGGACGCCGTTCTGCTCCGTCACGTTGCACAGGCGCCAGTTGTCCAGGTGAGCGCTGAAGATCGAGGAGGGCCGCAGCCGGACACCGTCGTCCGCCAGGAGCGGTGCGCCCCAGGACAGGGGCTTGCCGGGCACGGCGATCTTGTAGGCCTCGGCCGAGCAGTCGAGAGCGGCCCGCGCGCTGTGGCCGGTGGACCTGGGCTGTTCGGCGGAGGCGCCGCTCGTGGGAGCCGGGCGCTGCCCGAGGCGGCCCGGCTTCTGCTGCGCGGTCGGGGCCGCCGCACCCGCCCGGTCGTCGGTCTTCGCGGCGGCCGAGCCGCAGTCGAGAAGGGCTTGTGCCTTGGCCATGATGCTGTCGGCGGGCACGCTGTCCTGGCAGCGCACCGCGCCTTCCTCAAGGGTGGTGAAGGTGGTGAAGCTGCCGCTGCCGGGCCCCTCGGTCCACTCCAACGCCCAGCTTCCGTCGTCCTGCTGGGTGCGGTTGCAGTTGAGGCTTCCGTACGTACCGGTGACCTTCTTGGTGCCCTTGTAGAAGCCGTAGTAGCCCGGCTGGGTAAGGTTCCAGGTGACCGAGTTCGACTCCTTGCTGGTGGAGGTGTACTCGAGCTTCACGTCCAGACCGACGGTGGCCTTGACGTTGCTGAGCGCCTCGACCGCGAAACTGGTCTCGATCGTGTCGTTGAGGCCGACGGAGACCGCGATGACCGTCGTGGTGTCGGTGCTGACGGTCTGCTCGCCGGTGGTGCCCTCGGTGACGTACCAGCCCTTGAAGTGGGTGATCGCCGGCGACACTTCGGTGGTCTTGATGTACGGGTGGCGGGTGCCGAGGTCGGCCGCCGTACAGGTGTCGCCGGGCCGGGGCGCCGTCGTGCCGGTGGGTGCCGCGCCGGCCGGTGAGGCGGCGAGTCCGAGGGCGGCAACCGCCCCTGCGGCCGCCGTGGCGGTCACCGCCGCGAGTGATCTGCCGATGCGGCTGACGGGTCCTGTGGAGCGCATCGTTGCCTGTTCCCCCCTGGTCGAGTGGGTTCGGTCGGGGTGAATGTAGCCGCCGCACGGGGTGGTGGTGTGAGGCCCGAACTAGCCACAAATGATCACGGAGGGGCCTGTTCCGCCCCTGCCGCAGACCGTCGCCCGGGGGTGCGGGGCTAAGCTTCCGTGTCCCCCAGCAGTCGGTCGACCAGCCCGTCGATGTAGTCGGGGGTGAGCGGCACCAAGCCGAACAGGACGCGGATGTACATCGGGGCCAGGACGTGGTCCAGCACGTCGAGCGCGTCGGGTACGGGCTCGCCGCGGTCACGGGCGTGATCGAGCATGGACTGAAGTTGCCGGGTGCGTTCGGCCCGCAGGTCGGTCCCCGCCCGCCGGCCCTGCAGGCCGCTGCTCGACAGCGCGACCGCCAGGTGCAGCACCGCCGGACCGTCGGGCCCGGTGATCTCGCGGGCCACTTGGGCCGCGTACGTACGCAGGTCGCCGGCGAGGCTCCCGGTGTCGGGCATCGGGGACCGCGCGTTGAGGCGGGTGAGCGCCACGTCGGTGAGCAGGGTCTCGAGGCTGCCCCACCGGCGGTAGATGCTGCTGTCGGCCACGCCCGCGCGGTCCGCGACGTCGCCGACGGTGAACCTGCCGTAGCCGCGCTCACTGATCAGATCGGTGACGGCCTGGTGTACCTGCGCGCCGACACGGGCACTGCGCCCGCCGGGCCGCCGGGCTCGCTGTTGCTCGTTCATGCTCCCACCTTAACGCAGTCAGTACTTGCGTTTGCGGGGGAGCCTCCCTATAGTCTCCTAACGCAGTCACAGACTGCTTTAGGAGCGCTCGGATGGCCGGGCGCAGCCAACGACGGAGGGGGATCCCATGGCCGCACCGCATGCGACCGTAGGCAGTCGGCCGGACCGGGCCGTGCTGCTCACGGTGACCTGCCTGGGGCAGTTCATGGTGCTGCTCGACAACACGATCGTCGGAGCGGCACTGCCCGATATGCGGGAGGGCCTGCACACGCAGCTGACCGGACTGCAATGGATCGTGGACGCCTACGTACTGCTGGTCGCCATGCTGCTGCTGTCCGGCGGGGTCTTCGCCGACCGGTTCGGCCGCAAGCGGGTGTACCTGAGCGGTGTGGCCGTGTTCACCGTCGCGTCGTTGCTGTGCAGCCTCGCGCCCTCACTGGGCTGGCTGGTCGTCGGCCGGATGCTGCAGGGCATCGGGGCCGCGGCGCTGAGCCCGGCCTCGCTGGCCCTGCTCGCCGCCGCCCACCCCGTGCCGCAGGAACGGGTCCGGGCGATCGGGCTGTGGGCCGGAATCAGTGGAATCGGTCTGGCCGCGGGCCCCGTCGCCGGGGGCGTACTGACGGACGCCTTCGGCTGGCCCGCCATCTTCCTCGTGAACCTGCCCATCGGCGTGGTTCTGCTGCTGGTCGGCCTGCGCCACCTCGGCGAGTCCCGCAACCCCGGCGCGCCCGCGATCGACGTCCCGGGCACGGTGCTGTCCGTGCTGGCCGTGGGGGTGCTGACCTACGGGCTGATCGAGGGAGGTGCCCGCGGCTGGACCTCCCCGGTCATCCTCGGCAGCTTCGCCACCGCGGTGATCCTCCTCGCCGCCTTCGTCGCCGTCGAAGCCCGCCGCGACGCTCCGATGCTGCCGCTGCGGCTGTTGCGGCAGCGCCTGTTCACCGTGTCCAACACCGCCATGGTCGTGGTGGGGTTCGCGCTCATGGGTTCGTCGTTCTTCTTCTCCCAGTTCTTCGTGTACGTCCAGGGCAGCTCGGTCCTGCGCGCCGGCCTGCAGACCCTGCCGATGTCCGTGGCCATGGTGGTCGTCAGCCCGTACGCGGGCCGGCTCGCCGCCCGGTACGGCTTCCGCATCGTGGTCACCGCCGGCCTCGCCCTGGCCGCCCTGGGACTGCTGGCGCTCGGCACGGTGCACGCCGACACCGGCTACGGAAACGTGTGGTGGCGGCTGGGCCTCGCCGGCGCCGGCTTCGCCCTGGCCATGTCCCCGCTGACCGGCGCCGCCATCCAAGCGGTCAGCCCGCACGAAGGCGGCCTCGCGTCCGGCATCAGCAGCACCACCCGGCAGATCGGCGCGGTGCTCGGCGTCGCGGTGCTCGGAGCCGTCGTCCGCACCCGGCAGTCGGACGGCACCTCCTTCGAGACCGGCCTCAACAGCGCCTTCCTCGTGGCCGGCACCATCACCGCGGCCGCCGCCGTGTTCACCGGCCTGTGGCTGACGAGGTCCAGGCCCGCCAAGGACGCCACGTCCCCCGCACCCGCCCCCGGCGCCACCCCGGTCACCTCCCCGAACGGGGCCTCCACGCACAGCCGTTGACCACGACAATCGCCTCGACCGGCAGGACGCGCCCCATCCGGAGAACGCCTGCAACCCCACCGGGCCAGGGTCATCCGGCCCCGACCCCGCGACCTCCCGCCCGGGGCGGTGCACACCGCCCCGCAACCACGCAAAGGACCCCGGCCTTGTCCCCTGACCCGACCACCCTGCACCCGCTGCCCGCCCACGAGCGCGTGGTGTTCCTCAACCCGCTGGTCACCTCTCCGAACATCACCGTGGGCGAGTACACCTACTACGACGACCCCGACGGCGCCACGGACTTCGAGCACCGCAACGTCCTCTACGCCTACGGGCCGGAGCGCCTCACCATCGGCAAGTACTGCGCGATCGCCACCGGCACCACCTTCCTGATGGCCGGTGCCGAGCACCCGACGATGGGGGTGTCGACGTACCCGTTCACCATGTTCGGCGGCCGGTGGGCCGAGCAGACGCTGGACATCGTCACCGCCATGCCCAGCCGCGGCGACACCGTCGTCGGAAACGACGTCTGGTTCGGTTACCGGGCGACCGTCATGCCGGGCGTACGGATCGGCGACGGCGCCATCATCGCGGCCGGCGCCGTGGTGACCGCCGACGTTCCGCCCTACACGATCGTCGGCGGCAACCCGGCCAGACCGATCAGGCAGCGCTACGACGCCGCCGACATCGAGCGGCTGCGGCGCGCGGCCTGGTGGGACTGGCCCGCCGACCTGGTCACCGAACACGCGCGCACCATCATGGCCGGAACCCCGGCGGACATCGCGCGCATCGCCACCGGGCTGGGACGGACGGCCCCTTGAACCACGTGTGAGCCGATGGCCGGTCGGCACCTCGACCACGTGCGGCACGGCCCCGGCGCCGCGACCGCCGGAACGTCCCGGCTCACTCGGCTCGGGCACGGGCAGCCGGCTCCTGCTCGACCACGGAGCGCAGGCGCCGCGTGTGGTCCAGATGCCGTTCGACTCCGGTCAGTGCGACCCTCGCGGTCAGCCGTGGGTCCGCGCTGGAGGCGGCCAGCCTCAGCTCCAGCGCGCCCGGTTCGACCACACGCCGTCCGTCGCGTCCGGTGAACGAGGCGAGATCGGCCGGGACGGTGACACGCAGCCGCCGGGCCTCACCGGGCTCCAGGTCGACCCGGGCGTAGCCGACGAGCCGCTGCACCGGCTGGACGACGGAGGCGACCGGGTCGTGCAGATAGAGCTGGACGACCTCGGTCCCGGACCGCCCGCCGGTGTTGCGGACGGTGAAGGTGAGGGTGAACTCGCCGTCCGTCGGTGCCTCCTGGAGGTCCACGCTCAGGTCCGTCCAGTCGAACCGGGTATAGGACAGGCCGTGACCGAAGGGGAACGCGGGTGTCGGGTCGATGCTGGACACCTCGCCGGCGTGGGCGAGCTTCGCTCCGAGGTAGGTGGCCGGCTGGGACCCCGGCCCGCGCGGCACCCCCACCGGGAGCCGCCCGGACGGGTTGACGCGGCCGCTGAGCACACCGGCGATCGCGTGGGTGCCTTCCTCACCGGGAAAGAAGGACTGCACGATCGCCGCGGACTCCTCGACGGCACGGCCGAGGGAGTACGGTCGTCCCGCGAGCAGCACGGTGACCAAGGGCGTCCCCAGGTCCAGCAGGGCGTCGAGCAACCGCTGCTGTGCCCCGGGCAGTGCCAGCGTCTCGACGTCGCAGCCTTCCCCACTGGTGCCCCGCCCGAAGAGCCCGGCGCGGTCGCCGAGCACCACCAGAGCGATGTCGGCCTCGCGTGCCACCCGGACGGCCTCGGGGAGGCCGGTGAGATCCCCGTCGTCGACGCCGGTGCCGCGGGCGACCGTGATCCGAGCGTCGGGGAACTCGGCGGCGAGCGCCACCCGCAGCGTGGGCAGCTCGATGCCGTGCGGGGTCCCGGGGTACCGGACGCCGATGTGCTGGGGAAAGGAATAGCAGCCCAGTACGGCGACGGCCTCGTCGGCGTTGGGGCCGAGCAGGGCGATGCGGCGCGGCCTCGCGAGCGGCAGCGTGCCGTCGTTGCTCAACAGCACGACGGCTTCCTCGGCCACCGTGCGGGCCAGTGCGCGGTTCGCCGGACTGTCCAGGCCGATCCGGCCGCGCAGGGCCGCCGGATCGTCGAGGTCTGCCCCTTCGAGCGCGGCCGGCAGGGGGTTCCAGTCCGGATCGAGCAGGCCGAGCCGCGCCTTCTGGGTGAGTGTCCGGCGAAGGGCCCGGTCGACCAACGTCTCCGGGACACGGCCGTCGGCGACGGCCTCCGCCAGGGGCGCGCCGTATGTCTTGACGCCGGGCAGTTCGACGTCGACGCCCGCCCGCAGCGCCAGACCGGCGGCGTCGGCCCACTCGGCCGCCACACCGTGCAGGGTCTTGAGGAAGGCGATGGCGAAGTAGTCGGCGACGACGGTGCCGTCGAAGCCCCACGTGTCGCGCAGCAGCCCGGTGAGCAGTTCTTCGTCGGCCGCGGAGGGGACGCCGTCGGTGTCGGTGTAGGCGTTCATCACCGACCGTGCGCCGCCTTCACGGATCGCCATCTCGAAGGGGGGCAGCAGGACGTCGGCGCGCTCCCGCGGGCCCATGGAGGAGGGAGCGAGGTTGCGTCCGGCGCGAGAGGCCGAGTACCCGACGAAGTGCTTGAGGGTGGCGACGATCCCGGCCGACTCGAGACCCCGCACGTACGCGGTGCCGATGGTGCCGACGAGGTACGGGTCCTCGCCGATGGTCTCCTCGACCCGGCCCCAGCGGGCGTCGCGGACCACGTCCAGGACGGGCGCGAGCCCCTGGTGAACGCCGACGGCACGCATGTCCCGCCCGATGGCCGAGGCCATGCGCCCCACCGTGTCGGGGTCGAAGGTGGCACCCCAGGACAGCGGGACGGGGTAGGCCGTCGCACCCCAGGCGGCGAAGCCGGCCAGACACTCGTCGTGCGCGAGAGCGGGGATGCCGAACCGGTTCGTGGCGGCGATCCGGGCCTGGGTGCGGGCCAGGGAGAGCGCACCCAGGGCGGGGTCGACCGGGACGGTGCCGAAGGGCCGGGTCAGCTGGCCCAGTCCGGTGGGCAGGAGCGCGTCGAGATCGACGGCCTCCTCCATGTCGTGCTGGTGGGGCGCCACTTCACCGCCCTCGTCGGAGGCGCCCACCCAGACTCCGTACAGCTGGGCGGTCTTCTCCCGCAGGGTCATCGCGTCGATCAGGGCGTCGACTCTCGCGGCGACGGAAGCAGTGGTGTCGTTCCAGGGGGAGACTTCGGCGGTGTGGTCTACGGTCACGTCGGCGTTCACTTTCCCTCCCACGGCCCGCGGGCCCCCGACCGGGGCGCGACGGGCGAACAGGTGGACGTGCAGGATTCGACGCGGGACGGGGCGCGTCCGGGTCGCCGGTCGGCATCGGTGTCGGTCAACGGCTGAACCCGGCGGTCAGACCGCTCAGCAGTTGGCGGCGGCCGAACGCGTAGAGGATCAGGACGGGCAGTGTGGTGAGGACGACAGCGGCGAGTACGGCGGGGACGTTGACCCCGTACTGGCCCTGGAAGGTCCACAGCGCGAGCGGCAGGGTCCGGCGCTCCGGACTCTGGGTGAGCACCAACGGCAGCAGGAACCCGTTCCATATGGTCAGGGCGTTGAAGATGGTCACGGTCAGGATGGCCGGTCGGGTGAGCGGCGCCGCCAGCCGCCACATCGTCGTCCATTCGGTGGCGCCGTCGACCCTCATCGAGTCGAACAGTTCCTTGGGCACGTCGCGGACGAAATTGGCGAGTACCAGCACCGAGAGCGGGACGGCAAACGCGATGGACGGGAGGATCAGCGCCGGCAAGCTGTCGTACAGCTGCAGTTTGATGATGATCAGGTAGACCGGGATGACCGTCGCCTGCAGCGGGATGGCCAGACCCATGAGGAAGAGCCCGTTCATCGCGCGCAGCACCCGCAGGTGGCGGCCACGGACGATCGCGTAGGCCGCCATGAAGGAGCAGACGACCGCCGGCACCACGGCGCCCGCGGTGACCACGACGCTGTTCAGGAAGTAGCGGAGGAAGTCGGACTCGACGACCAGCCGGTAGTTGTCCAGTGTCGGGTCGCCCGGGGGCACCAGCGGGTTGCTCGCGTAGTAGTGGCTCTGGGCCTTGAGGCTGGTGATGAGCGTCCAGTACAGAGGTACGGCGACGACGACGAGCCAGAGCCATCCGGCCAGCCCGCCCACCCAGTTGCGACGGCGGGCCGGCCGGGAGGAGCGGCGTTGCCGGTCGCGGGGAGAGGTCCCGGGAGGGCGTCGTGCCTCGGGCAGTGTGGTGGTCACTTCAGGCCCCCTCTAGCTGGCTCGCGCCGGCGTCCCGGCCGCCGAGCCGGCGCAGCAGCAGGGCGAGGGCCAGCCCCACCAGGACCAGGATGACCGCGATGACGCTGGCCGGTCCCATGAGACTTGCCTGGAACCCCCGCTTGTACATGTCCAGGGCCAGGACCCGGGTGGCGTCCCCGGGACCGCCCTCGGTCAGGACGAAGATGAGATCGAAGAAGGTCAGCGACCCGACCACCATCAGCGTGGACGAGGTGATGACGGTGTACTTCAGCTGGGGCAGCGTGATGCTGAAGAACTGCCGGATCCGTCCGGCCCCGTCCACCTGGGCCGCCTCGTACAGAGACTTGGGTATCTGCTGGACACCGCCCTGGTAGATCAGGGAGTGGAACGGCACGAACTGCCAGGAGACGACGAAGACGACGACTCCGAAGGCGAGTCCCGGCCGCCCCAGCCAGTCCTGGCTGAGCAGGGGGAGCTTCAGCCCGGCGCCAAGTCCGAAGTTGGGGTCCAGCAAGGCCTTGTACGCGATCGCGATCGCCGCGGAGCTGAGCATCAGAGGGACGAAGTACACCACGCCCAGCACCGCGCGGTAGCGTTGGCGGCCGGCGAGGAACGTGCCGAGCAGAATACTCAGCGGTGTCTGGACGGCCCACGACACCGCCATCACCATGAAGGTCACCCAGAGGGCGTGCGGCAGCCGGGGGTCGGTGAGCACGGCACGCCAACTGGCCAGCCCCGACGGGTGGATGGCGCCGATCCCGTCCCAGGTGGTGAAGCTCAGCGCGAAGACACCGACGAGCGGGATCACGGCGAAGCCGACGAAGAGCACCAGCGCCGGTGTCGCCAGCCAGGGCAGGATGCTGCGCTGTCGGCGACCTGGTGGACGGCCCGTGAGCGAGCTCATGTGCCGATGACCGCGTTGAGGTTGCCGGCGAACTGCTCGGGCGAGATGGACAGTTGGAACAGCTTGACGATGCTGTCCAGCAGGGTCTCGGCGGCCGTCGGACTGAGGGCCTGGTCCCAGGACTGCACAAACGTCCTGGCCTCGCTGGCGATACCGTAGTTGACCTGGAGGAAGTCGGCGCTCTTGGAGGCGGCCAGCAGCTTCTCCGTGCCCAGCCGCACGGGGACCGACCCGTTGTCGATCCACGCCTTCACCTCGGCGTCCTGGAGGACACCGGTGGCGAAGAAGTCCTTGGCGATCTTCTTCTCCTCGTCGGTGGCCTTCGAGGAGATGGACAGGTACTGGGCGGGATTGCCGACCGCGTTGCTCGGATCACCCTTTCCGCCGTCGACGGGCGGGAAGTTCATGTAGCCCAGTCCGCCGCTGGAGACGAAGTCTCCGCCGTCGGCCTGCTGGATGCCGTACGACCACGCACCGTGCAGCATCATCGCGGCCCTGCCGGTGTACAGCAGCGCCTGGTCGGCGTTGGAGTCCGCGGTGATGGAGGAGAAGCCCTTGATGAACCCGTCGGCCCTGACCAACTCCTGCACCTTGGTCAGCGCGGTGATGGCGTCGGGATGGGACCAGGCGTCCTTCTCGCCCTCGATGACGGCCTGGAAGACCTCGGGACCGCCGATGCGGTCGAACAGGAACTCCAGCCACATCATGTTCGTCCACCGGGACTGGCCGCCGAGGGAGAGCGGCGCTATGCCCTTGGCGTTGAACCTGGGCACCAGCGCCATGAGGTCGTCCCAGGACTCCGGCGGCTCTACGCCGACCTGGTCGAAGACCTTCTTGTTGTAGTAGAGGATGATCGGCTGCACGGTCTCGCACGGCATTGCGTAGATCTTGCCGTCGACGGTCGCCGCGCCGAACGACGAGGGGAACAGCCCCTTCTTGACCTCGGCGTGCTCGTCGAACCACGACGTGAGGTCTTCGACCTGGCCCGCTTCCGCGTAGGTGCGCAGGGTCCCGCCGCCCCAGCCCCAGATGATGGTGGGCGCCCGACCGGCACCGATGGCCGTCTTGATCTTCGTCTTGTAGGCGTCGTTCTGGAACGTCGTGTCGTCGATCCGGTCGTCGGGGCGGGCCTTGTTGAACGCGTCCACCGCGCCGGCTCGGACGCCTTCCTGCGGCTGGCCGTTCAGATACCAGTACGTGGCCCCGCCATCGCTCTTGCCGGGGCCGGACGAACCGCAGGCCGCCAGTGCCGCGGAGACCGGCACAGTGGCGGCCAGGCCGAGGAGGGTACGTCGGGAGAGCGCCATGTCTTTTCTCCGCACTCGAGAGCCGCCGGCTTCTCGTGAGTCGTGGTGAAAGATTTTCGAAACAGCCTTCTCCGAGCTCTGTTCGTGCAAGTTAGGTTTCGGGCTGACGGCATGTCAAGGCCAGTGACAACGCCCGATAGGTTCTCGTGAGACTCGAAATTGTTTCGAAAATGCTTGACTGAGGGTAGGCAGGCCAGGCGGTGATCCCCGCTCGGGTGCCGTCGTGGCCGGTCGGGGCTCGTGGCGGGGGTGCCGTACTGTTGACCGGTTCCACCCGCGTCGCCGGCCCGACGGCGACTCACCACACCGGTGGACGTATACGGGAGGGGACCGATGCGACCGAGCGCGAGACGCACCACTTTGGCGGACATCGCCCAAGCGGCCGGGGTCTCCGTGGCGACCGTGTCCAAAGTGGTGAACGGCCGCGGTGACGTGGCGCCGCGGACCCGCGCCCGGGTGCAGGAGCTGCTGCACGACCACGACTACCTCGCCCCGGTGTTCCGGCACGGCGGGCCCGTCGAAAGCCCGACCATCGAGGTGCAGTTCCAGGGCAGCCTGAAGTCGTACGTCGCCGAAACCCTGGAAGGGATCATCGACTCCGCCTCCGAACTGGGGGCTTCGGTGGTGATCAGCAAGGCGTCCCGCGCCCCGCACTGGGCCCGGGACCTGGTCTCCGCCGGACGTCGTGCCGTCATCGCGGTCACCAGCGTGTACACCTCGGCGCACCTGAACGAACTGGCCCGGTCCGGGCTGCCGCTGGTCGTGCTGGATCCCCTGCACCTGCCGGACAGCCGGGTGAACAGCGTCGGGGCCACCAACTTCGCCGGCGGTCTGGCCGCGACGCAGCACCTGCTCTCCCTGGGGCACCGCCGGGTCGCCTATCTCGGCGGACCCGCCATGGCCGTGTGCAACCAGGCACGCATGCACGGCTACCGCGCCGCCATGGAGGCGGAAGGGGCCCGGGTGCCCGAGGCCTACGCCCGGCCGGGAGAGTTCACCTACGAGTCGGGACTGCTCGGAGCCACGGCGCTGTTGGGCCTGGACGAGCCACCGACGGCGATCTTCGCGGGCAACGACGAGATCGCCGTCGGGGTCGTCGAGACCGCCCGGGGCCGGGGCCTGCGCGTCCCGGAAGACCTGAGCGTGGTCGGTTTCGACGACACGAGCCTCGCCCGGATGGCCTCACCGCCCCTCACCACCGTGCGCCAGCCGCTGCGGGAGATGGGCGGCGCCGCCCTGCGTACCGCGCTCCGACTCGCCAACGGCGAGAAGGTCGAGTCCCACCACATCGAGCTCGCCACCGAACTCGTGGTACGCGCCTCGACGGCGCCGCCACCCGAAGAGTCCTTGGAGCGCGGGTGACCGCGGACATCGGCCAGCTCATTGAGGACGGCGACCATGTCGCTGCGGTAGACGCCGGTGCGGCGGCCGAGCCCGGCCTGGCTGGCGGCGCCGGCTTCGGCCGGGGCGCAGGGCGGCGATTTCGGCGCGGGCATCTCCGCGGCGCTCGGCGCGGTGGCACCCGAGCACGTCGTCGGGGTGCACGTCACCTGCCTGCCGACCCGGCCAGTCCCGGATGCCGGCATCGAACTGTCCGAAACGGACAGCGCCCGACTGGACAAGACCCGGCAGCTGATGGCGAATCGCCCGCCCTACCAGGCCTTGCAGGCCCGCACCCCGCAGACCGCACAGGCGCTGGTCGGAGTTCGAGCGCGGCGGCCACTTAGCCGCGATGGAAGTGCCGGAGCTCCTCGCGGAAGACGTCCGGGACTTTTCCTCACTCGCACCGAGCACGACTAGCGGCGAGCGTCCGACTGCGGTGACTGTGTCCTTCCCCCGGAGGGGTGGGAGCGGTTCTGGTCGCGCCAGGCCCGAGGCGAGAGCCCGTACGCCTGTTTGAACACCTTGCTGAAGTGGGTCGCGTTCACGAAGCCCCACCTTCGTCCTATCGCTGCGATGGTCCGCAGCCGGCTGTTCGGCCCCGACAGCTCTCGCCTGCACTCCGCCAAGCGGTGTGAACGGATCCAGTCTCCGAGGCTGATGCCCAACCCGGACAGCACTGTGTAGAGATGACGCACGGAGATGTCGTGGGCGGCGGCGATCCGGGCCGCCGACAGGTCGGGGTCGGCCAGGTGTGCCCGGATGTACTGGGTGATCCGCAGGCCGAGCGTTGATTCCAACGGGCCCTTGGCGAGGCCCGGGTCGCCGTGCTGGGTCGTCAGGACGGCGCGGAGGAGTTCGACGCTGGGCTCCACGACGGCGTCGGCGTGCACACCCCGGTGCAACTCGTCGCTGGCGGCCAGTTGGGAGAAGTAGGTGAAGGCGAGACGCGCCGTGGGGTTGCCGGGCCCCAGGGTGACCGAGCTGGTGTCTCGCAGGAGCCGGTCGGGGAGGGCGAGTGCCGAGCGGGGGAAGCGCAGGAAGTGGTGGTCGACTCCCTCGTCGAAGAGAAGCGTGTAGGGAGCGATCGATTCGTAGACGGCGAATTGCCCCGGTCCCAGTACACACTCGCGTCCGTTCTGCGCCACGAGGCTGGTGCCGGTCACCTGCAGACCGAGGAAGACGGCGGGCTCCTCGTCCTCCCGGGCCAGGCGTTCCGTGCGACGGATCGTGACCGCGGTCGCCCGTGCCGAACAGATTCTGAGAGGTCCGACCGTGCCGAGGCCGATACGAACGGACAGGTCCTCAGCGGGAGGACGGTGATCGATGTCGACCGCCACCACGGATTCCCACACGGCGTTACGGACCACTTCCTCGCGGTCGCGCGGCGGTATGAACGCCGTGTCCAGAACCGGGCTCATGAGCCGGACCTTCGTCTGCGCCGCTCGTACAACCGGCCCGACCGTGACTCGGCCCGTTCCTTCACCAGCGCCCTCCCCGACAAGGACAGTTCCCGCCGTCAGCTTGTCAGGACTCGATCTCGCTGCGCAACGGCCCGACACGGCGTCAGCGAGTGACGGTGCGCCACTGACACATTCCCCCGCACGGACGACAAAGTCCGAGGCTCACGGTGAATCTAAGGTCCATGGACGAGGCCGTCACCGAGACGCCATCACCGAACGGGAGGACTGCATCGTGCAACGAGTACCGACGACGCTCCGCACGCGGACCGGATTGTTGGGGGCTTTGGCTCTCCTCTTCGCCGCCGGCCTGACGGCCAGCCCGATGATGACCGCGCCCGCCCATGCCGCCTACGGCCCGTGCAACACGACGGTGAAGCGCACGGATGGGCTGGGAAGCGGCGGCGTCCCCGGCAACCACTACAAGATCCCCGCCCGTACCGGCAACGGCCTGAGCTGCTACATGGAGTACGGGACGGGCAGTGACAACGCTGTTACGGCACTGCAGAGAGCCATCGTTTCGTGCTACGACGGCACCTACGCCGCCAGGCGGATCATCGACACCGGCGGGGCGGACGGGTCCTACGGAACCGGCACGGAAGACGCCGTCCGGTGGCTGCAGGCCAACCGGCTCGGCGTGAGCGCCGACGGCGACTACGGGCCGGCGACCCGTGAACAGATGCGGTGGCCGCTGTATACCGCGGGCGGCACGTACATCTCCTGCCTCAACCCTCCTTTCTAGTCACCACGACGTCTGCCGACGCCGGCCTCTGTTCCTGAGGCCGGCGTCCGACGTCCCGGGCCGACCCACCCGGCCCGCACCGTCACCCGGTCAGCGCACGCTGCCGCGCCAGCTCCACCGCCCGTGTGAGCGCGGCGATGTCATAGGCGCCGTGATGGCGGCGTCCGTTGATGAAGAACGTGGGCGTCCCGGACACCCTGCTCAGATCCGCCGAGTCGACGTCCTCCGCCACCCGCCGGGCACCGAGATGGTCCCTGAGGTCCTGCCGGAACCGCTCGACGTCCAGACCGAGCTCACCGGCGTAGCGCAGCAGGTCCGGCGCGGCGAGGGCGTTCTGCCGTTCCAGCAGCAGGTCGTGCATCTCCCAGAAGCGGCCCTGCCGGGCAGCGGCCTCGGACGCCTCCGCGGCCAGCTGGGCCCTGGGATGAACGTCCCTCAGCGGCAAGTGCCGCCACACATACCGGACGTCGCTCTCCTGGCCGAGGAGGTCCCGCACCACGGGTTCGGCCTGTCCACAGTACGGACATTCGAAGTCCCCGTACTCCACCACCGTCACCACCGCGCTCTCGGGCCCGCGGATGCGGTCGTGCCGCCTGTCGACGGGCACGGCCAGGTCCGTCAGTGGGTCGACGTCGCCCAGCAGCGCCCGCGCCCTGCGTCGCTCCGGCAGCAGGCCGATCACCGCGGTCACCGCCCAACTGGTCAGGAACGCGCCGACCAGCGTGACCAGGATGCCGATCCGCGCCTCTTCGAGTTCCGCGCCGTCGAACGCCAGGGACGCGATGAGCAACGACACGGTGAACGCCGACCCGGCGATCGCGCCGCCGACGGTCACCGACCCCCAGCCCACGTTCGGCCGCAGCCGCCCACCCGACAGCAGGCGGGCGGCCGCCATCGACCCGACCGTGCCGATCACCTTGCCCACCACGCAGCCGAGGACGATGCCCAGGGTGACGGGCGAGGTGAAGGCGTCGGCGAGGGCCGGGCCGGAGAGTTCGATACCGGCGTTGGCCAGGGCGAACAGCGGGACGATGCCGAAACTCACCCACGGCAGGAACCGCTGCTCCAGCCGCTCGTTCGGCGAGATCGCCGCATCCAGCCCCTGGACGGCGCTGCGGTGCAGCTCGGGCGTCGGCTGCTCGCGAAAGAGCCGGAACAGCCGGCTCGCCTGCTCCAGATCGCCGCGGGGCGCGGGGTAGGCCGCCACCAGGACGCCCACGGCCAGACCCGCGACGACCGGGTCGACCCCGGCCTCGTGCAGCGCCACCCACACCACCACCGACAGCACCGCGCAGTACAGGGCTCCGCGCACGCCGGCCAGGCGCAGCAGGGCGATCGCCAGCAGCGCGCAGACGGCGACCAGCAGGGCGGGCAGCCGGATCTCGTCGCTGTAGAAGACGGCGATCACCAGCAGTGCGACCAGATCGTCGACGACGGAGACCGACAGCAGGAACGCGCGCAA
The DNA here is from genome assembly GCF_033406955.1 of Streptomyces violaceoruber. Classification (NCBI taxonomy): domain Bacteria; kingdom Bacillati; phylum Actinomycetota; class Actinomycetes; order Kitasatosporales; family Streptomycetaceae; genus Streptomyces; species Streptomyces violaceoruber. The sequence continues at coordinate 8,362,345 of NZ_CP137734.1, forward strand.
CGACGCGGGCAGCCGAGACCCGAACACCGCCAGGACGCCCAGCGCGAACGCGGTGTCGGTGGACATGGCGGTGCCCCAGCCGTGCACCGACTCCCGCCCCGCGTTGACGAGGACGAAGATCAGGGCCGGGACGATCATGCTGCCCAGACCGGCGATCGCGCTGAGCAGCAGCCAGCGGCGGTCGCGCAGCTCTCCCATGTCGAAGTCCCGCCGCGCCTCCAGGCCCACCACGAAGAAGAAGAGGCTCATCAGCCCCGAGTTGATCCACTCGTGCACGGTGAGCGAGAGGCGGCGCGTGTCGAATCCCACGGTGAACCTGGCCTGCCACACCGCCTCGTAGGAGTGCGGACCCACGTTGGCCCAGACCAGGGCGGCAGCGACCGCGGCAAGCAGGAACACCGCGCTGCTCGTCTCGGTCCGCACGAAGGTCCGCCATCGCACCGTGCTCCGAGCAGAGAGGCTCGGCGTCGCCTCCTCGGGCTCCTGACCACTCACGACGCCGATTATCACTGCTCGGGCCCCATTCGCCCGGAGCCCTCTCCCACCTGACACGGAAGACCGCTGAGTGGCACCAACCGGAACGGTCCGACCGTGCGACTTCCGGCTCGGGGCGAGGGCGACCGGAGCGGCGCGCCAGGTGACTCAGGTGCAGGTGACCCGCAGGTCCGCCCAGTCCGCGTGGTCGTATCCGCTGCCGTCTCCGGCGTCCGTGACCACCAGTCGGACGATGTCCGCGCCGGAGACGTCGGCGGAGACCGCGCGGGCGGGATCGGCGTTGGTCAGCGTGCCCGTCGACGCGGCCCGGGTCTCGTCGGCCCAGACCTCGAAGGCCACGGTGCCCTTGTCGCCCGACTCGTCGTCGACGCCGACCTGCGCGGTCACCTTGCCGCACGTGCCGCCGAGGTAGTACTCGACGCTGCTGGACGCGTGGACGCCGAGTCCCTTGGCGAAGGTCGTGCCGCCGATGGTGATCGGGTTGCCGTCGCCGGCGCCGCGCTCGCCCACGCTCTGGTCCCGTTCGACGGGGCCCCAGCCGTTGGTGGCGCTCAGCGGATCGGCGTCCGACAGTGCGGACTCACCCGCGGGCAGGGGGACGCCGACGCGCACGGTGAAGGGTGCCGTGGAGGTGAGCCAGGAACCGGAGTGCGTGCGGTGCCTGGCAGTGAGCGTCAGGATCCGGTCGCCTGTGGACGTGCCCGCGGGGACGACGACGTCCCAGTCCGTCGCCAGGGTCGCGCCCGGCTTCAGGGCCCGGGCCGACGTGGCGGACCTGGGGGTGACGCGCCAGCCGTCGGGGCCGGTCAGGGCGACGCTCACCGAGTGCGCCGCGGTGCCGCCCAGGTCGGTGGCCTCGGAGGTGATCCGCACGGTCCGCCCGGCCTCGGTCACCGTGTCGCCGCCCGCGTGCACGTCCACGGCGGGCGGGTACTGGGCCCACTTCCTGTCGGCGTGCACCCGCACCAGCACGGTGCCGTGCGCGGGCACCGTCGCGGCGATCCGGCCCGTCGTGTTGGTGTCACTGTGCTTCCAGAGGTCCCGCATGGTGTAGCCGCGCGACTTCGGCAGACCGACGGCCTTCGCGGTGGTCTCGATCCGCTGGGCCCGCGACCCCTCGTTGAACAGCGCGACCGCCCGGCTGCCGTCGGCCAGCTCCTTCGACACGACCCACCGGCCGCCCTCCGAGGAGACGACCTCGCCCTGCTTGCCCAGGGGGTCCTGGTCGACGGCGATGACCTCGTCGTTGGTGAGGATCTCGAACGCCGACTCGGGCGCCGTGCGCAGGTCGGTGCCGATCAGCAGCGGGGCAGCCATGATCGACCACATGGAGAAGTGCGTACGGTACTCGGTGTCCGTCATGCCGCCGTTGCCGACCTCCAGCATGTCGGGGTCGTTCCACCCGCCGGGACGCGCGTACTCGGCGAGCTCGAGGTTGCTCTTCATGATCGACGACATCGAGCCCCAGGAGTCGTTGATGTCCCCGGTGGTGCGCCAGAGCTGGCCCAGGTCGCCCGCCCACTCCCAGGGCTTGTTCTCGCCCCACTCGCAGATGCTGTACACGATCGGCCGGCCGGTCGCCGCGAGCGCGTCGCGCATGGTGGTGTATCGCTGCTTCGCGTCGACGCCCTGGTTGTTGCAGTTGTCGTACTTGAGGTAGTCGACGCCCCAGTCGGCGAACTGCCGGGCATCGCTGTACTCGTGACCCAGCGCGCCGGGGAAGCCGATGCTGCTGCACGTCTTCGTGCCGGCGCTGGTGTAGATGCCGAACTTCAGGCCCTTGGAGTGGACGTAGTCGGCGACGGCCTCGATGCCGTTCGGGAAGCGTTTGGGGTCCGGCACCAGTCGGCCGTCGGCGTCGCGCTCCGGGAGCGCCCAGCAGTCGTCAAGGTTGACGTACTCGTAGCCGGCGTCCTTGAGACCGCGCTCGACGAAGAGGTCGGCGATGCCCTTGACCATCGACTCGTTGAACTCGTCCCTGCAGTGCGTGGAGTTCCAGTTGTTGAAGCCCATCGGCGGGGTGAGGGCCAGTTGCTCGTGGCCGGACGACGCCGGAGCCGGGTCCGGTGCGGCGGCCGGGACGGCCTGCGCGCTCACCGCCAGGCCTCCGGTGGTGAGCAGTGCGGTGGTGAGGGCGCCCAGGGCTCTGCGCCCGATGACGCGCGGTACACGCATGGGAAGGTGACGCATTGTCATGTTCCTCCGCGGCTCGTCGGCAGCGGGTGCGTGCGGGGGCACGCACCGTCAGCGCGCGCTCACAGTAGAGGCGCTGAGGGCTGATGGAAAGAGTGCAGTCGTGATTGAATCTGCTCGCTGTTTCGAACTGTGTTCCACAAAAGCGCAGACCGGTCTCTCTGGTGCGGACGACAGGCGGTGCGGGTGTGGAAACTGTGGCCATCCGCTCCCGGGAGACAGGGTTGCCCACCGACGGCATGTGGGACGCAGGTCCGGTCGAAGTGGCGCTGTCCGTCCTGGCCGCGTGGAAGGTGCCGGATGGCGAGGTCAAGCGGCTCACGGAACGGGCGGCAGTGACCGCCGGCTCCTACGGCGCGAGCTATGAGCAGTTGGGGGCCGTCTGGGGCATCACCCGGCAGGGCGCGCGCAAGAAATGGCCCGATGCCGTCAGCCGCCCGGCATTCGTGACAGCGGGCAGGAGTACGGTGGCGCTCTTCGGAGGGACTGCTGAGCTGGTGCGGTCGTCTTTCGGTGGTTTGCCTCCTCGCCAGGTGACGGCCCGGCAGACTCCTGCCGCCTGCACCGCAGGGCCCGCAGCCACCGTGCCCGCCTGCTCGGCAGACTCCTCGTCCTGCTGGAGGGCGACTATCGCCTGAACCTGCGCAGAGCTCCGGATGCCGGCCAGGCATGCACCGGGGCGTACGGTCCGCCCTCCCGCTCCCGGCGTCGTCCCCCTGGGGGCTCCCGGCGACGGCAGGCTGTACGGCGCCCCCCTCTTTGCCGTGCTGCGGTCCTTCGCCAACGGCGGCTCCTCCCTCACCGGACTCGAAGCGATCTCGAACGGCATCTCCGCCTTCCGCGAACCCGAGGGCCGCAACGCGTCGCACCCCATCCAGGTCCTGGAACCGGGCCGCCTGCCCGGCACCGACCGACCCGGCGCCGCGCCGTCAGTCCGCCGCCAGCACGTCGACGCCGCCTGCCGTGAGCTGCTCGATCACCGGATCGTGCGGCGGCGTGTCCGTGACCAGTCCGCTGATCTCTTCCCAGGGCAGGACGCGGTACCGGGAAGCGGTGCCGATCTTCTCGGACGAGGCGAGGACGTAGGTGTCCGCTGCGCGTGCGGCAAGGGCGCGCTTCATCGCGGCGTCCTCGGCGTCACCGGTGGTGAGGCCCGCCTCGGGGTGCACGCCGGTCACGCCGAGGAGGAAGAGGTCGGCGGAGACGTTCTGCGCGGCCTCGACCGCCGCCGCGCCACAAGCGATCGCCGAGTGCTTGAACAGACGGCCACCGAGTACGAACACCTCGGCGCGCGGATGGTCGAGCAGGGCGGCGGCAATCGTCGGGCTGTGAGTGATCACGGTGCAGTCCAGGTCCTCGGGGAGCGCGTGGACGACGGCCAGCGCGGTCGTGCCGCCGTCGAGGATCACCACGCCGCCGGGCCGCACCAGCCCGGCCGCCGCCGAGGCGACCTTCCGTTTGCCGTCCGGGGCCACGGTCCGCCGGGCGCCGTAGTCCGCCACGGCGGGCGAAACGGGAAGCGCCCCGCCGTAGACCCGCTGGCACAGCCCCTCGCTCGCCAGGTCGCGCAGGTCGCGCCGCACGGTGTCCTCGGAAATCCGCAGCTCGGCGGCGACATCCTTGGCGACGATCTTGCCCTGCCGGGCAAGCAGACCCAGCAGGTGGTCCCGCCGTTCAGCAGCCAGCATCCGCATTCTCTCCTGTTCTTGCACGTTTCTGCATGTATTGTAGCGGCCGTGACCGACAAGCCCATGCTCATACTCATCGCCGGCCCCTATCGTTCCGGCACCGACGGCGACCCCCGGGCCATGGCCGCCAACCTCGCACGCCTCGAAGCGGCCGCGTGGCCCGTCTTCGCCGCCGGGCACCTCCCGGTCATCGGGGAATGGATCGCCCTGCCCGTGCTGCACTCGGCCGGCGCGGGCCCCACCGACCCCCTCGCCGACCAGGTGCTGTACCCGACCGCGGAGCGCCTCCTGGCCCGCTGCGACGCCGTCCTGCGGCTGCCCGGGCACTCCACCGGAGCCGACCAGGACGTCGCCCACGCGCGCCGCCGCGGCCTGCCCGTCTACTACGACGTCGCGCAGATCCCGGCCCTCGACCGGCAGGCGGACCGGTGAAGGCCCGCCCCGGTGTGGACGCCCCGGACCACCGCGGCCGGACCGGCCTCGACCGAGCGGGACGCGAGCTCGACCGGAACCCCGGCGTCGTGGTCCGCGACGTCGAGCTCACCTCGCAGGGCTGGCACGTCCTGCGACGCACCACCTTCGACTACCGCCGCCGGGACGGACGCTGGGAGACGCAGGCCAGGGAGACCTACGACCGCGGCAACGGCGCCGTCGTCCTGCCCTACGACACCGGACGCGGCCGGGTCCTGCTCACCCGCCAGTTCCGCTATCCGGCGTACGTCAACGACCACCCGGACGGGATGCTCGTCGAGGCGGCCGCAGGGCTGCTCGACGCGGACGATGCGCCCGCCGCCGTCCGCCGAGAGGCGGCCGAGGAGCTCGGCGTGGCCCTCGGCCCGCTCACCCACGTCCTCGACGCCTACATGAGCCCCGGCTCCGTCACCGAGCGCCTGCACTTCTTCGCCGCCCCCTACACCCCCGCCGACCGAACCGGAACCGGCGGGGGCGTCGAAGAGGAGGGCGAGGACATCGAGGTCCTCGAAATGCCCTTCACCGAAGCGCTCGCCATGACCCGCGACGGACGCATAGCCGACGGCAAGACCATCCTTCTCCTGCAGTGGGCGGCCCTGCACGGCCCGTTCGCACCGCATCCGGGGGACATGGCCGACGCGGGCAACGCGGGGACGTGACGCCCGGGCGGCGCCCGACTCACTCACGTCCCCGACCGGTGTACAGCTCCAGTTCGCCGTCGAGTTCGAGGGCGAGGACGGTGCCGTGCGGGGCGAGGTCCGCCGGTGCGGGCGCCTCGATCCAGAGGTCTCCGGGGACGTCGTGCAGGCCGCCGGTGCGCCGGTGGGCGAGTTCCCTCCCGGTGCCCAGGACGCTGATCCGGCGTACGGCGTTGCGCAGGCCGCGGACGCAGACGGTCTCGCTCGGCGGGTCGAAGCAGACGAGGTAGAGCGTACGGCGGTCGGGGGAGAGGGTGCTCGGACCGTAGTGGTGTCCCGGCGGCAGGCCCCCCACGGTGCCGTGGACGGCCGCCGAGTGGCGCCGTATCCAGTCGCCCAGCCCTTCGAGCCGTTGAGCCTGTTCCGGAGTTATGGTGCCGTCCGCGCGCGGGCCGACGTTGAGCAGCAGGTTTCCTCCCATGCCGATCGTCTGCGCGAAGTACCGCACGAGTTGCCCCACGGATTTGTGGTTCACATCCAGTGGCCGGTAGCCCCAGGAGTCGTTGACGGTCAGGCACAACTCCCAGTCGGTCTCCGGCGCCGACATCGGCAGGCCCTGCTCGGGCGTGGCATAGTCGCCGTGGCCGAGCAGCCGGGAGTTGCACACCGTGTCGGGTGCCAGATCACGGATCAACCGCGCCAGTTCGGACATCCGCCACTGCTCGGCCGAGCGCTCCCACTCGCCGTCGAACCAGAGCAGATCCGGTCCGAACCGGGTGAGCAGCTCGCGCACCTGGCCGTCCCGGTAGTCGAGGTAGCGCTCCCAGGCACGCGGGTCCTCGGCGCCCGGGGCGGGGGAGACGTAGGGGCTGTCGACCAGTTCGGGATGCGGTGGCCGGGGGTGCCGTACCGATGCGTAGTCCGGATGGTTCCAGTCGGAGTGCGAGTAGTACAGACCGGCCCTGAGGCCCCGGTCGCGCATCGCGCTCACGTACTCGGCAATCAGGTCGCGTCCCGCGGGGGTACGCCCGACCACGCTCAGGTCGCTCAACCGCGTGTCCCACAGGGCCACTCCGTCGTGGTGCCGTGCCGTCAGCACGGCGTAGCCGGCCCCGGCGCGCGCGAAGAGCCCGGCCCAGGCGGAGGGATCGAAGGCGGCGGCGGTGAAGCCGTCGAGTTGGCGCATGTACTGCTCGTGCGGCACCACCTGGTCGAAAGGGGCCCAGGACTCGGGTACTCCGTCGACCGAGTAGATGCCGTAGTGCACGAATATGCCCAGTTTCGCCTCGTTGAACCAGGGCTGCATGGTCATGGTGGATCGTCCTCGGGGACTCGGGGTGGACACGTGCCGACAAACAGCCGCCGCTCTCGAGCAGGGGACGCCGCAATTCTCACCCGCCCCGACCCGCCCGCGCCCACGCCCACGCCAGCTTCCGAGCGAAGCGGTGCATGTGGGGGTCGAGCAGTTCGGCCGACTCGGCGAGAACCTGCTCGTGCGTCAGCCAGCGGACGGCGCTGAACTCGCCCCGGTCGTAATCGGTGACGGTGTGGGCGTCGGCATCGAGGAGGTACCACAGCGAGACGTCGGTGTGCGGGCCCTGCCCCCGGGTTCCGGTGACGGTCAGGAAGAACGGAAGCTCACCCGCGACGGGCGACGCCACCGCCTCGATGCCCAGCTCCTCACGGCACTCGCGGACCACCGCGGCCCACGGGTCCTCACCCGACTCGACGTGTCCTCCGGCAGGCAGCCACAGCCCCGCCTTGCGGTGCGCCACGAGCAGGAGTTGCCCGCGCGTGTCGTCAAGGACGGCGAAGTAGCTCACCAGGTGCATGGGCGGAACGTCCGGCTTGCGCACCCGGTAGAGAGGGGCGCCGCCGGCGATCCAGTGCCTGGCGGATTCCAGATGGGTGTGCTCCAGGTCGTCCCACGGCTCGACAGCACCGATCAGATCGAGGAGGTGGGCCCGCGGCTCGTCGAGGGACGCCTTGAGCGGGTGGTCGCTTGAGGTCATCGGCGCATCCTGGCAGGGGCCACTGACAACCGCGCGTTCGTGCGGGCCCGGGGATGGTTTGCGTGCCGCCCGTCAGCCGTGCTTGGCTCGTCCGATGAACTTCCTGCTGACGGCGAGCGGCCTGCGCAACGAGACACTGCGGGATGCGCTGCGGGACATGCTGGGCAAACCGTTCGGATCGGCGAACGTCGTGTTCGTTCCCACGGCATCCGTCGCGGACCCCGGGGACCACGGGTGGGTCGTCGCGGACATGAACCGCCTGCACGGCCTCGGCTGGCGGGAGTTCGACATCCTTGAGCTGAACGGCCTGCCCCAGCAGATGGTGCTCGACCGGCTGCTCCACGCCGACGTCGTCTACGTCGAAGGCGGCAACCACTATCACCTCGCGCGCAGCATCACCGGCAACGGCCTGGCCGACGGCTTCCTGGAGGCGTTGCAGAGCCGTGTCTACGTGGGAGTCAGCGCCGGGTCGATGATCTTCAGCCGCAATCTCACCGGACACTCCGCCGACGTCATCGGGGACGCCACGGACCTCCACGTGCTCGGTGCGACGAGCGTGGAGCCGCCGTTCGGTCTCTTCGACTGGTACCTCAAGCCCCACCTCTACTCGCCCGACTTCCCCGAGCGGGACGACGCCTGGGCCGACCGGATCACCGCGCGGGCGGACTTCCCGATCTACTTCATCGACGACGAGACGGCGGTGCGTGTCAGGGACGGCAAGGCGGATGTCGTTTCCGAAGGCCGGTGGCGCTTCCACCCGTGACCCGGCCCGAGCGAGCCGCTGACGCCGGCCGAAGCACCACCGTGGCAGGAACCGGCAGCTCGCTCTTCAGCCGTCGGCGCAGTTCCGCGCCGAGCACTCGGCCGGCCGGTCGGCCAGGAGGCGACGCAGTGGCGCGGACGCGACCGACCGGCGGTCGGTGGGCCAGATCCCGCCGCCACTGTCACCGGGGCTGCGGACCGCTCCCGTCGGCCCCCTCGGCGGGCTGGTGCTCCGCGAAGTGGCGGACGATCGCCGGGTCGAGCGGGGGAACGTCGACCGGTGTACTGCCGGAGCGCAGCGAGGTCGTGGCGGCGACCGCGGCGGCGACCGCCTCGCGGGCGGCCACGGGTGAGGTCTCGGTCGGGCCTCCGGCGGCGGCGAAGCGCAGGAACTCCTCGACGAGCGCCCGGTCCGCGCCGCCGTGCGTCTCCTCGTCGGACGCCACGACCGGAACGGAGAGGTCGGCGTCGGCACGGTAGCCGGAGCGGCGCCGGTTCCACACGTCGACCCGTGCGGCATCGCCGTCGATGCCGTCGCCGAAGTTCTCCAGGCGGCCCTCGTCGCCGATGACGGTGTAGTTGCGCCAGTAGTCGGGCGTGAAGTGGCACTGCTGGTAGCTGGCGAGGACGCCGTTGTCCAGGCGGGCCAGCATCATGCTGATGTCCTCGACGTCGACGACGGGGTTGAGGTCGCGCAGGGCGGACGGCGGCCAGACCTCCGGGTCGAACCAGTCGGGCATGCGCTGACCGGGCGGCACCGTCTCCTGCGTGGCCCGGCGCGGGTTGTCGCCATAGACGGCCAGCGCACCCTGGGCGACCACGTTGCGGGAGAAGCCCCCGGCGAGCCAGTGGACGACGTCGAGGTCGTGGGCGCCCTTCTGCAGCAGCAGACCGGTGGTGTTCGCCCGCTGCGCGTGCCAGTCCTTGAAGTAGAAGTCCCCGCCGTGGCCGACGAAGTGGCGGCACCACACCGCGCGGACGCGGCCGACCGCGCCGTCGTCGATCAGCTCGCGCATCCGGCGCAGCACGGGAAGGTGACGCAGGTTGTGGCCCACGTAGAGCCGGGTGCGGGAGCGGAACGCCGCCATGAGCAGCGCGTCGCAGTCGGCGACCGTGATGGTCAGCGGCTTCTCCACGAACACCGCCACGCCCGCCGCGAGGAAGCACAGCGCGGGTTCGGTGTGCAGGTGGTCGGGGGTGAGGACGAACACGGCGTCCAGCTCGTCGTCGAGCATCCGCTCGTACCGGTCGTGCACCACGACGTCCGCGCCGAACAGACGCCTGGCGTCCTCCCGGCCCCGCGGGTCCGGGTCGGCGCAGGACACGATCCGGGCAGCGCCGGAACGGTTCACCAGCGCGGCCATGTCCGCGCGCTGTCCGACGCCGACGACGCCGACGCGCAGGTGCCGGTCCGGTATCTGGTCACGGGTGCTCACTGGGCTGTCCCTTCGTTCCTGTCGGGTGTTGGTGTTGCGTACGAGCGCCGGGTGCGTGCCCGGCCCTGTCGTTACCGCCGGGGTGCGGTCGGCGCCGCCAGACCGTCGCTCAGCAGCCGGCTGTCGACCTCGTCCAGGGCCAGCCGCACCGCCCCCAGCGCCACGCTCTCGTCGCCGAGCGTGGAGGCGCGCAGCTCCGGCATCCGCAGACAGTGCTTGGTCAGCTCGCGGTGCAGGGGACCGAGGACCACGTCGGCGGACCGGGAGAACCCGCCGCCGTAGACGACGACCTGCGGGTCCAGGGCGAGGACCAGGGCGGCCACCCCCACCGCGAGGTCGCGGGTGTAGCGCCGGACGGCCGTCCGGGCGTCCCGGTCGCCGTCCCGGGCGGCCTGGAAGACCCAGGCCGCCGCCTCGCCCTCCGCGGCGGTCGCCGGCATCCCGGGGCAGGACTGCAGGTGGTCGGGCGCGGTGAGCCACCGTACGGCCTTGAGCGCGCCGATCTCTCCCGCGGCGCCGCCGTGGCCCCGGCGCAGGGTGCCGTCGAGGATGAGACCGGCGCCGGTGCGCAGACCGGCGAGGAGGTACACGATGTCGTCGGCGTCCTGCGCGACGCCCCGCCACCGTTCGGCGACGGCGGCCAGCTTGCAGTCGTTCTCCACCTGTACGGGGCAGGAGAACCGGGTGCCGAGGTGGGCGGCCGGGTCGGCCTCGCTCCAGCCGGGCAGCGGGCTGGACAGCGAGGTCCGGCCGCTGCGGTCGACCGGACCGGTCACCCCGACGGTCACGGCCCAGATGTCGCCCGCGGCCATGCCCGCGCTCGCCAGCACCTCGTCGACGACCCGGTCCACCGCCGCCAGCCGCTCGGCGGGCGCCGCCTCCGGGGCGGCCGGGTGGCGCACCGTGCGCACCAGGTTCCCCTCCAGATCGCTGAGGATCACGAGGATCTTGTGCACGCCGATGTCGATGCCCAGCACGTGCCCGGCGGTGGCCCTGAACCGGTACCGGCGCGCGGGACGCCCCACCACACTGCTGGCCCCCGGCTCCTCCACCTCCGCCCAGCCGTCGGCGACCAGGGACTGCACCAGCACGTCCACCGCGGGACGGGACAGGCCGGAGCGGGACGCCAGCTCGGTGACCGTGGAGGGCGGGTTGCCGCGCAGTGCTCCCACGATGGACAGCTGGTTCATCTCACGCATCCGGGACATGTCCGTTCCGGTCGTCGCCATGTTGGTGCTCCCTGGAGGCGTTGCGGTGGCCACCGCCGAATATTGCTGAAGAGTTTACTAATTCGTGGCGGTGGCCGCGTGCGGGTACGAGGTCAGGCGAGGGGATAGCGCTGCTCGTCGCCGGGGGTCACGGCCGCGCCGAAGTCCACCTCCCGGCCGTCGAGCGCGAAGCGGTAGCGCCCGAGCCGGCGCACCTCCGGGCGGCCGGTCAAGTACGCCTCCATCGCCTTCAGTTCCTCCGGGAGCAGCCATCCCGGCGGGTCGGATACGGCCCGGAAACCGCACACGTCGGCCAGGTCGCGCAGCAGCCCCTGCTGCTGCTCGGTCAGCAGGTTCAGGCGGCTGCGGAAGTACACGACGTCCGGGTCGACCTCCAGCAGCGGTGACTGCCACAACCGGTGCACCGTGTTGACGACGGCGTTGCGGGCCAGCGCGTCGGACGGGTCCCGGGTGGCGTAGTGCTCCCACATCGGCGCGACGTCGGGGCCGCTGCGGATGGCGTCGACCAGCCCCAGCGAGGGCAGCAGCGGGGCGCCGCTGCCGAGGAGGTAGGCGTCCGGGCCCGCCGCCTCCCGGACGATCGAGAGGCCGGTGCGGTAGGCCTCCTCGCGGCCCACGTCGGCGAAACGCACTCCGGGCACGGCGCCGGCGCCGACGAAGTCGAGCTTGAGGTAGGTGAACCCCCACTCCCGGACGACCCGGCGGATCGTCTCGCGCAGGTGCTCCTGCGCCGCGGGCAGCGTGAGGTCGAGCGTCCAGTAGCCGACGCCCCAGTTGTGCCCGGCGACCACCGGCTCGCCGCGCCCGTCGCGCAGCAGCAGCTCCGGCCGCTGCCGGGCGGTACGGGAGCCGGGCAGGACGATGAACGGGGCGATCCACAGTCCGGGCCGCAGCCCGGCGTCCGTGATCCGGTCGGCCAGCGCCCGCATCCCGGACGGGAACTTGTCGTTGGCCTCCCAGTCGCCCACCGCCCGCTCCCAGCCGTCGTCGACCTGGACGACGTCGAAGGGCAGGCCGCGCAGCGCCGTGACGTCCTTGGTGAGCTGCTCCTCGGTGATGCTCTCGTAGTACGCGTACCAGCTGCACCACACGTTGCCCGCCCGCTTGTCGCTGCGCCCGAGCCGGTCGCCGAGGTGCCGCGCGTAGGCGGCGAACACCTCCTCCTCGCTGCCGAGGGCGAGGAACCAGGGCGCTCCGTCGCGCTCGCACCACCCGGTGAGGGTGTCCCGGTCGGCGGTCAGGCGGGGGACGTCGAGGCCGAGCGCGCCGAGCAGCAGCACCCGCCCGTCCGGCCCCTCCAGGGCGGCGACGGCCGACGAGTGGTGGCGGGCGGGATCGTCCCACACGGTGTCGTCGGCGGTCAGACGGCGTTCGGCGCTCTCGATCCGCAGCGGCGCCTCGGAGAGCCGGCGCCAGCCGCACGGGCTCCACGAGTTGTGGCCGTGGCGGTAGAAGAGCGCGTCCCCGAGACCGTGGAGCACGGCCGTCCGGCCGGGTGGCAGCAGCAGACCGCCTTCCACGGCTCGGGGCGGCGCGTCGCCTGCGAGCTCGACGGCGAGGGTGCGCCCGCCGAGTTCTACGAGCTGGGCCATGGGTCTCCTTGCGTTGCGGTACCTGCGGTACGGGTGGGGCTTGCGGTACGGATGGACTCCGCGGTGCGGACAGGGACAGGGGTGCGTGCGGTACGGGGAGGCCTGCGCGTACGCGGTGGGCACCCCCTAGTCGAAGAGGCCGTTCACCTTGCCGTTGACCGACTCCAGGGCATCGGCGGCGTCCTCCTGGCCGAGGATCGCCGACTGGATGGCGTCCTGCACGAGAGGACTGATCTCGGTGCCGTGCTCGGTGACGGGAAGCTGGAAGGTGACGCCCTTCGTCCCGACGGCGTCGGTGAAGGCGCGCACGTCGTCACCGTCGGCCTCGTGTGCGGCGAGGGCCTTCTCGGTGGAACTCTTCAGCGCGGGAAAGACGACACCGTGCGCGGCGACCCGGTCCTGGCAGTCGGCCGACGCGAGGTACTTGACCCACTTCCACGCCTCCTCCTTGTGGTCCGTGCCGGCCCAGACGGAGTCCGCGAGGCCGTTGAGGGCGCTCTTGCGGCCGGCCGGGCCGACCGGCATCGCCGCGAACCCGAAGTCCTGCTTGACCTTGGGCCCGGTGAAGCTGGAGACGGTGAAGGAGCCCGCGAGCGACATGGCGCCCTTCCCGGCGATGAGCAGTTCGGTCCTGGCCACGCTCGACTGCTGGTCGAGGCGGGGCGCGTAGCCCTTGTCGATCAGGTGCCGGAACCACGAGACGGTCTCGGCGAGTCTGGGGTCGTCGAACTTGTAGTGCGTGCCCCAGGGGTTCTTGTCGAGGTACTCGAACCCGTTGGCGGCGGCGAAGTTGCCCCAGCCGTTCTGGCCCTGGGCGCCGTCGGCCCATTCGGGCAGGAAGCCGTAGACCTCCACGTGGTCCTTGTCGAAGGCGGGGTCGAGACCGTTGCGGCCCTCGCTGTCCACCGTGGCCCTGGCGATCACCTGCTCCAGGGTGCCGCCGTCCGCCGGGTTCCACGTCAGGTCGTTCAGGGCGGCGAGGTCCACGCCCTGCCTCTTCAGCATGTCGGTGTTGTAGACGACGGCCATGGTGTCCCAGTCCTTGGGCAGGCCGTAGCGCTTGTCGTCCTTCACCCAGGTGTCGGCGAGGCCCGCCTGGTAGGCGGAGACGTCGAGCCCGTCCCGCTCCACGTAGGGCTGGAGGTCCAGGAGCTGGTTGCCGGCGGCGAACTGCGGATAGTAGGTGGCCTGGTTGGTCCACACGTCGGGCGCCTCGCCGGAGACCAGTTGCGTGGTGAGGTTCTGCCAGTACTGGTTCCACGCGGTCTGCGTGATCCTGACCGCGATGTCCGGGTTGGCCTTCTCGAAGGCGGTCGCGCACTCCTGGTAGGCGGGGAGCTGGAGGTCGTCCCACAGCCAGTAGTCGACGGTGGTCCGCCCGTCGCCCGCCTCGTCGGAGCTGCCGCAGGAGACGAGAGTGGTGAGGGCAGTCAGACACAGCAGGGCCGCGCCGGCGCGCAGGTGTCGGGGTCTCATCGCGAGGGGCCTTCCTGGCTCGTACGGGATCGGTGGGGGCGGGCGGTGGCTCCGCGGGGGCGGGTCACTTCATGCCGGTGAAGTTCAGGGACTCGACGAGCCGGCGGCCGAGGAGGATCAGGAGGACGAGCACGGGCAGCACGGAGAGGGCGGACCCCGCCATCAGTCCGGTCCAGTCGGGCTGGGTGTTGGGCGACTGCTGCTGGAAGATGCCGAGGGCGACGGTGAGTACCCGCGTCTCCTCGTCCCGGCCGGACAGCAGCGGCCACAGGTAGTCCTTCCAGGCCCACACCGTGGTGGTGAGTCCGACGGTGAGCAGCGGGCCCCGGGTCATGGGCATCACCACCCGCCAGAAGATCCCCCAGGGACCCACGCCGTCCAGGATCGCGGCCTCCTCCACCTCGCGGGGGACCGACAGGAAGAACTGCCGCAGGAAGAAGACCGCGAACGGCGTCATCAGCACGCTCGGCGCGACCATGCCGACGAAGGTGTTCAGCCAGCCCAGGTCCTTCACCAGCACGAAGTTGGGCAGCACGGTGAAGATCGGGGGCACCATCAGCGCGGCGATCAGCACCCCGAAGACCAGGTCTCGGCCGGGGAAGCGCAGCCGGGCGAAGGCGTAGCCGGCCATCGCGCAGAACAGCGTCTGCAGCACGGCGATCAGCCCGCTGTAGACCACCGAGTTGAGCAGGTACCGCAGGAAGTCGACCTGCGCGCCGGAGCCCCCGGCCGCCACGGCTTCCTCCTGGCTGGTCAGTCCCAGCACCCGCAGGAAGTTGATCATCGTGGGGTGGTCCGGGACCAGCCCGGTGGAATCGGTGTACAGGTCGGCCGCCGGGGTCAGCGCGGTGCGGACCATCCAGTAGAAGGGGAAGACGGTCGCGAACAGCGCGACGACGAGCAGGGCCCACGCGGCGATCCGGCCGGGGGAGACTCTGGTCCTGATGCGTGTCATGGTCTGCTCCTCAGGCCAGGTCCGAGCGGGAAGCGCGCAGCAGGCGCATCTGTACGGCCGTCAGTACGCCGAGGATGAGCGCGAGCACCACGGCCACGGCGGAGGCGTAGCCCATGTGGAAGTTGGTGAAGGCCTGTTCGTAGATGTAGTAGTAGATGACCCGGGTGGCGCTGACCGGCCCGCCCTTGGTGGTCACGGCGATCGTGTCGAAGATCTGGAACGAGCCGATGAGCGACACCACCAGCACCAGCGAGAGCACCGGCCGCAGCAGCGGCAGCGTGATCCTCGTGAACATCCGCCACTCACCGGCCCCGTCCAGCGAGGCGCTCTCGTAGAGGTACTGCGGGACCTGAAGCATGCCGGCGTAGAGCAGCAGCGCCGTGTAGCCGGTGTAGGCCCAGGTGTTGACCGCGGCCACGCTCGGCATCGCCCAGTCGGGGGAGGTGAAGAAGCCCGTGGTGCCCATGCCCATGGCGTTCAGTACATGGTTGACCAGGCCGAGGTTGGTGTCGAGCAGCCACATCCACAGCAGGCCCACGGTCACGTTGGGTACCAGCCAGGGGACCAGCAGCATCGCCCGCAGTGCCACCGATCGGGTCAGACGGTGCATCAGCGTCGCCAGGACCAGTGCCAGCAGGGTCTGCGACACGATGTTCACCAGGACGTAGTAGCCGGTGACCTGCAGTGCGTTCCAGAACTGCTCGTCGCCGATCAGCCGGCTGTAGTTGTCCCCGCCGACGAAGTCGGGCGTGGCGATGAGGCTGTAGTCGGTGAGCGAGTAGTAGATGCCCCGCACGGTCGGATACGCGTAGAAGAGCGCGAAGCCGAGCAGGGCCGGCGCCAGGAACAGCCACGCCGCCTTCCGGTCGTCGCGGGGCCGGCGAGTCCGGCGCGGCGCCGAGGCCCCGCCCGGCGACGTACCGGCACCTGGATGCGGTGGCGCCACCGCCGTGTGTGCGCCCATGGTTCCCCTCCGAAGGGATTCGCGCCGCACCTCTTGCCAGTGGGGCACCGTGGACAACATATTGATGAGCAAGAGCGAAACTTTGTCAATGCTGTCGCATAACGACGAGGCGGGTCGGCAGGCCAGGCACCGTCGGGCGGCTGACTCCCCATCCGTTCCCGGAGGCTGAGCCCATGCGCACTCTCAGACCGCGACGCGGAAGACGGCTGCCTTCCGCAACGCCGAGGGCAGCCCGGATCGCCGTGAACGGGCGGTCACGTGATCGTCTCCGGCCCCGCGGGTCAGGCCAGCAGCAACGGCATGTCCCAGTCGGCCGGTGTGCCGGCCGCCGCGTACGAGTCCAGGGCGAGCGCGACACCGGCGGCCCCGTCGAGGTAGCCGGAGACGTCGGAGCCGAACGGCACCTTCGTCATCGTGAAGCGCAGTCCGAACGGCAGTTCAGGGTCGAAGGCGGAGACGAGGTCGGCGGCGATGCCGTCCCGCAGTTCGGCCAGCCGCGAGTCCTGCCACCCCTCGTTGAGCCGGCCGAGCTGGTGCAGCGCCCCGGCCCAACCGTGGCACAGTGCGTGGTCGTCGATGCCCCAGGCCGGCCGGGGGAGGACCAGCAGCCGCTCCACCGAGGCGCGGGCGAGGTCGGAGAAGTCCGCCCGGCCGAGCGCCCGTCCGGCCAGTTGCAGGGCGCGGGAAACTCCGGGAGCCCCGTAGCACCAGGCCGGCCACTTCGCGGTGCCGTCGTAGGCGGCGGGCCCCCGTTGCCACTGCGCGAAGGAGAGGTAGCCGGGCCAGAAGAGGCCGTACCGGTCCGCGACCGCCCAGGTCCGCAGCAGCGCGGCCGTCGCCTCCATGGCCTCCCGCTGCCGCGGCACCCGCACACCCTGCTCCCAGGCCAGGGCCAGCAGGGCGAGCGGCCCGGCGACGCCGTGCGAGAGGCCCAGGTTGAGATGGCCGCCGGGGAACGCCGCCTCGGAGCCGATCCTGGGCGCGTCCAGGGCCCACCAGCGCGGCACGTCCGCGCCTTGGTGCTCCACGGTGCCGAGCGACAGGCGCACGAGGTAGTCGAGCACCGCCGTCAGCGGCTCCTCGCAGCTCTCCGCGCGGGCCAGCAGATAGCGGCCCACGCCGGTCAGACCACGGACCACCTCGTAGTGACCGATGGTGGGCAGCGGCCGGTCCTCCACGGGCGGCAGGACGGTCCGCACGAGGTCGCGCTGGTAGGCGTCGAAGCGCTGGAGCGCGGAGACGTAGCCCCCGGTGGTGCGGTGGGCGAGCAGCACGGCGAACGCCAGGGCCCCCGGCCCCTTGAAGACCCCGCCCGCGGTGCCGGGCCGCCCCGAGACGGCGCGGGTTCCCGCCGTGAGATACGCGTGGGCGCGCGGCACCTGCCGCGCCGCGTCCCGGGAGGCGCCCGCGAACGCCAGCGCCAGCCCGGGGCTGCCGCTGCCGAGGGTGAGCTCGGCCCAGATCGGCTCGGCCACCCCGTCGTCCGCCGCCTGGGCGGGGATGCGCGTGGCCGCCACCGTGGCGGCGGGGTCGGCGAGCCGGTCCAGGATCTCGGCGGAGACGGCTCCGGCCCGTTCCCGGAGGGCCCGAGGGGACTCGCCGGCCGGGGCCTCGCGCGTCCCGCTCCCGCTGAACCCGTCCATCGTGTGCTCCGGTGACCCGCCCTCGGTGGTGCCGCTCATCGTCCGCTCCCGATCCCGCTCCCGCTCTCGTGCCGCCGGCGGCCGGCATGGGTGCGTACCGCGCCACGCAGCACCGCGTACCCCCGCGCCTCGGCCGCCCGGTCGATGCCGAAGAGGCGGTTGTGCCGCATGTGCAGCAGCGACAGGAGGGCCTCGTCGCGGTCGGCCTCCGGGGCGGACAGGATCAACTCCCCGTAGGCGCGCGGCTCGGGCGACTCGGACCACAGCGCGCCGAGGGACGGCGCCCCGAGTGCCGCCGCGGCCGACGACACCGCGCGGCCCGGCCCGATCAGCCGGTCGGCGACGGCCCGGTGCCGCTGGTAGACCTCGTGCTCCACGGTCTTCGTGAACATCCGGTCGACCCAGCCGCACCAGTCCCAGTCCCCGAGGGATTCCAGCAGCACCGCGTGCCCGAGCCCGGCGAGCACGGCACCGGGGAGCGCCCGCGCGGGGCCCCGCAGCGCGCGCAACTGCACGAGCGCCGACAGGCTGTCGGTGCGGAAGAAGCGCTCGGCGGCCTCCTGCACGGCCTCACCCCCGTACCGGTCGCTCTCGGGCCGGTACGTGTCGAGGGCCATCGTCCGCAGGGCCCCGCTCTCGACGAGGGCCCGAGTCACCCGGCTGATCGCGGGCAGCACCCGACCGTTCAGCGCCCCGGGGTCGCCGTGGAACCGCAGTCGCAGATGCGGCTCGGGGTCCAGGTAGCGCAGGAAGAACCAGCGGTCGACCTCGTCCTCCACCTCGGAGAGCAGGGCGGGCAGATGCTCGGTGAGCAGAGCGTCGTGGGCCGACGGTTCGGCGTACCACTTGACGAACAGCCAGTCCTCGCCCGGCAGATGGATCCGGACCGGAGCAGGCCGGACGGGAACGGGCCGCACGGGCGGGACGGTCCGTCCCCGCGCCGGCTCGGCGCGCCCCGGCGCCGTGCGCCCGGTGGCCCGTCGCGCCGCCGCGAGGGGCACCACGATCTCCGTGCTGTGCCCGCCGTTCCAGCCGAGCCCGGCGCCGTCCGCCGTCAGATCCTCGTAGAGGACGAACCGAGGCTGTGCGGCCGTCAGTTCGGCACGCAACAGGTCCCGGTCCCAACGCTCACGCAGGTCGACGGGGTACATCTGGTCGTTGCGCGCGATCTGCAGCCGGTCCGGTACGGCCAGCCGCCGTCGCCAGGCGTCGAGGCCCTGCTCCCATGCCCCGGCGCCCTGTGCCCGGGCCGCGTCGCGCAGCCGTCGGCCCGGCAGCCAGCGCCCGGGCACGGCCACCACCCGCCCGTACCGGACCCGCGGCAGATACGGCAGCGCGTCGTGCCCCGCCCAGTTCCAGCCCGACCACACGCGGGGCCGGGCGGTCGCGAGATCCATGAGGAACCGGGCCACCGGCGGCGCCTGCGTGTCCAGGGCCAGCATGTGCGGCAGCACGGGACGGACCGGACGGCCGCTCCGCGGATTCAGCAGCCGCAGTCCGTCGGAGCCGGCGGCGACGAGCAGCGAGCGCCAGTCCAGACAGCGGGGGTCGCGCCGGTCGTCGGGTACGCCGACGGGGATGCGGTACGGCAGCAGCCGGGGCACTTGGACGATGTTGAGCCCGCGCGGCTCGTGGGGCATCAGCTCGACCTGCGCCGTGATCACCGTGTCGTCGGTGCTCTCGGCGGCCAGCCGGGCGAGTTCGTCGGTGAGGCCGGCCGCCGCCGCGAACCGCCCCGCGGTGGCGCCCGCGGTCCAGGCGCCGATGTGCGGGCTGCCGAGCAGCCGGAACTCACCGCGGTCCAGCGCCGCGGTGCTCTCGGAGAGCACCTGGAAGCAGAGTTCGAGGCTGCGCGGCGGCGCGGCTGCGGGATCGTGCCCGGCGACCTCGCCGAGACGCCCTACGACCTCGTCGGTCAGCACCAGGTCACCGCCGGACAGGACGGCCTCCTGCAACAGCTCGCCGATCATCGCGCGCCTGGGCCCGTCCGCCTCGTCGCCGGGGCCGCCGCGCGCGTACACCGGCTCCGCGCCGTACTCGGAGGGCAGGCCGAGTCCGCGGTGCGGGTCGACCAGCTCGCCCAACGGCACGGCACAGGCGGTGCCGTAGCGCTCGATGAAATGCTCGCGGTAGTCCCGCATGTACGCCAGCGTCGTCCACTGCGGGGTGATCGCCCAGATCGCGGCCGCGTACCGGCACACCTCCCGGCCGACCGCCTCGGGGACGACGAACTCCCCGGGCACGTGCAGATCCACGTGCAGAGGCGGCCGGGCGTGCGTGTCGTCGCCCGTTCCGGGGACGTCGAGTCGGCGGACCGCGTCCAGGGCGTCCTGCCAGGAGTCGCCGCCCATCCCCGGAGGATCCTGCTGATGCCGGGCGCAGGCCGCCCGTACGTCCCGCAGCGCCCGCGCGTCGTCGGGAAGCGCCCCGTCCAGGACCGCCTCGATGCCGTCGAGCAGCGCGACGTCGATGCGGTGCGGGGTGATCGAGGTGAGCAGGAAGCCGTGTTGCAGGAGACCGGCCAGCTGACCGTCGAGCCGCTCGGTGTCCAGCGCCGGGAAGCGTTCCGCCAGCGACACGAGGAGGTCCGCGTACGGCACCGGATTCCGCGCCCGCTCGCGCACGGCGCCGACCAGCGCGTTGTCGCGCACCGACTGCTCTTGCGCACCGGTACGCAGATACAGCCGCCCGTCCCGCACGAAACACAGGTCGTTGAGTACGACGTCCACGCGCCGGCGGACGGACGGCTCCTCGAGCCAGGCCAGTACCCGTCGGCGCAGCCACGCCCCGTCGAGCCGGACCGCGACCTCACCGGTCCCCGGCCCGGCCTTGGCCACGGAACCGAACCGGGCCGTGCCGACACCCGCGAACAGGCCGAACGGGGTGGGGCGCGCTCCGGCGCGGCGGGCGTACCGGGTCAGGGTCCGCGCGGCGCTCAGGGTCCGCTTGCGCCCCAGGGCGGAGGCGCCCTCGTCAGTGGTCAGACGGGCCAGGCTGTGGGCCAGCGAGCCGCTGGCGACCCGGACCGCCTGGCCGAGCAGGGGATCGGCGGCGAGCTGCCGCGCTCCGGAGACCGGCTCGGCCGCGTCGACCGTGGCCGGAGCGGCTCCCCGCGGCCGGCTCGCCATCCGGACCAGTACGGGCTCCCGTACCTCGAAGACCGCTGCTGCCCGGTGGGCTTCGGACTCCGCCGCCACGTGTGTGCTCCTCGCCGTCGTACGGAAAGCGGGGCGGACTCGGGCCGCCCCGCTCGGAAGAGCCCCGAGGGGGCCTCGGTCCGTCAGCAGCAGATGGGGCAGCGCGTGCCGATCGCGTAGCTGCTCGGCGACGTGAAGGTGCCCTCGCCGAACGACGCGGCCTGCTCCGGGAGATCGGAGACGCGCAGGTCCAGGTCGAGGTCGAGCTCGGGGGCTTCGTGGGACAGAACGATCTCGGTACGCATGCTTCTCCCTTGGGTGTTGGGGTGCACGGACTCGAAACGCAGGGCCCCGGTCGGGGCCCGGACATGCGCAACCATTGCCCACGCCACTGACAGTCGGTAGACGAAAACGAGCCATTGATCAAGTGTCGGCCGCTCGCGGGGATATGGGGCGCAACGGGCCCCGCGCCCAGCCCGCCCGGAGCCGCGGGGACGGTCAGACCGCCGTGGCGAACGCGGTGACGGCGTCGGCCAGGTCGGCCGGAGCCTCCAGCGGGATCAGGTGCCCGGTGCGGGGGACCACCACGAAGTCGGCTCGGGCGAGGTAGGGCACCAGGTTGTCGCGGAGTACACCGGCCGGTTCCACCTGGTCGTGTTCTCCGGCGACCACGAGAGCGGGCACGTCGATCCGGCGGGTGTGCTCGGTGATGTCCTGCGCGATGCCGCGCAGGGGCCACTCGATGCGGGCGGCGTCGGTGACGTTCCGTGAATCGGTCACGATCCGCGCCTTGAGCGCGGCGGGCAGCTCGGTCGCCGTGAGGACGTGGTCCCGTGCCCCGGCCACGGACTCGGCGGAGTCGTAGGCGTGGGACAGGGCTTCCCGGTACTCGGGAGTGACCCGGGCGGCGGGCTTCGCGGGTCCGGAGCCGACGAGAACGATTGCGCGCAGCCCCGCGGGCCGGGTGGCCGCCACCAGCTGGGCGACCTTACCCCCCATCGAATGTCCCACCAGCACGTAGTCGGTGATGCCCGCGTCCGCGAGTACGGCGAGCGTGTCGTCGGCGAACCGACCGAGCGTGTAGGGGCCGGGGAGCGCCCTCGACCGGCCCCACCCGCGGAAGTCGACCGCGGCCACGGCACGGCCCGGCAGGCGGTCGACGACGAGGTCCCAGGTGCGGGCGGAACCACCCCAGTAGTGAAGGAACACAAGGGTCGGCCCGGTCCCGGTCCGATGGTCGTAAACGGGCACAAGCGTGTGCTGCGTGGTGCTCATGATGGCTCTTCTCGTTCGATGCCCGGGGCGGCTGCCCCGTGTGTCCATCGAACCCCTCGCACCCGGACCGGGCATCGGCGTGAGCGGTCGCGCGATGGTGAAAACTGGACACGTGAGCGAGATCCGGCAGATGACCTACCAGCCCCCCGGCCGCGGCGCCGCCTCGGTCGAGACGATGACGTTCGGCCGCCTCCGCGAGCTGAACGACGGCGGCACGCAGCGCGCCGACTTCCACGTCCTTGCCGCCGTCGACGCCGGACGCGGCTCCGTCACGGTCGACTTCCGCCTCCACCCCCTCCAGGACCGGTCCGCGGTGTGGATTCCCCCCGGCGCGGTGCACCGGTGGGACGACGTCGCCGAGGTGGAGGGGGACCTCGTACTGTTCGTGCCGACCGCTCCCGTCACCCACGCCACCCGCGAACTCGTCGCCTCCCCCGACCCGGCAGCGCACTGGATCGTCCCCGCCGCCGACTGGCCCTTCGTCGACGCGGCGCGCGGCCATCTCCGCCTCGAAGCGTCCGCCCCACCGAGTGACTCCTCGACGGAACTGCCCGCGATCCTGCTCTCCGCACTCATCGCGCGGCTGCACCCGCCGCACGCCGAAGCACGACTCGCCCATCCGGTGTTCCGCCTGTTCCGCTCCAGCGTCGAGGCGAACTTCCGGCAGCACCACGACGCCGGCTACTACGCCCGCACGCTGGGATACGCGCCCCGCACCCTCTCACGTGCGGTGCGGCAGGCCACCGGCCGTACGGCGAAGGCATACGTCGTGGAACGGCTCGTGCTGGAGGCCAAGCGGCTCCTCGCGCACGAGCGACTCACCGCCGCCCGCTGCGCCGGCGTCCTGGGCTTCCCCGACGCGTCCAACTTCTCGGTGTTCTTCCACAAGGCCACGGGTGAGCGTCCGGGCGCGTGGCAGGCGGCGGCGACCGGCCCCGGGGTTCCGACCGCCTCGACGCCGCCGGAGCCCGTCACGTGATCAGCCGCGGCGGGGGCTGCCCGGCCGCCGCGCCCAGGTGGTCATCCCGAGGCCGGAGCCAGCACCACGAAGTCCGCCTTCGACGGATCGAGGCACACCGCCAGACGTCCGACGCCCTCCGCGTCGGCAGGCCCCATCTGCACGCTGCCGCCATGCGCCGTGACCGCGGAGACCGCGGCGTCGCAGTCGGTGACGGCGAACACCGGGTGCCAGTACGCCCGGCCGCCCGTCAGGGTGAGATCCCGCTCGTCGAGCTGCATCAGGCCGCCGTGCATCCGGTCCTCGGACAGGCCGGAAGGAGTGATGAGGGAGTACGTGCCTTCGCCGCCCGGCACCGCCATGTCGCCGAACCGCCAGCCCAGGACCCCGCCGTAGAACTCCTTGGCCGCCGCGGCGTCGCTCGTGTACAGCTCCGTCCAGCACAGCGTCCCGGGCTGGTCCACGAGCTCGACGCCCCTGGTCCGGCCCGGCTGCCATACGGCGAACTGACCGCCGGACGGGTCACTGTACTGAGCCATCCGGCCCCAGTCGTCCAGGTCCGTCGGCGCCACCCGCACCGTGCCGCCGGCGCGCTGCACCGCCTGAGTGGTGGCGTCCGCGTCGGTGACGGAGTAGTAGATCATCCAGGCGGAGCGCGCGCCTTCTTCGGTGAGCCTGCCGAGACCGGCGACGATCTTGCCGTCCTTGCGGAACATGCCGCCTTCCGCGTCTTCCCCCATGGCCTCGTACGTCCACCCGAACACGCCGCCGTAGAAGGCCGCCGTCCCGGCGACGTCCGGGGACCCGAGGTCGAGCCAGCAGGGGGAGCCGGGGGCGAAGTCGTTGGTGATCACGGACGTTCCCTTTCGCAGTTCCTGTGTGATCCAGCGTGACACTCCGTGGTGACTCTCGCCCGTCGCGCCGGCACACCGTGTGGTGGCGGGGCCGGGACGGTTACAGCCGGTCCAGGACGGCGGCCAGTGTTTCGACCTCCTGCGTGGAGAGCTTGTCGGTGAAGTGGCGGCGTACCGCGGCGTCCAGGCCGGGGTACACGGCGGTGATGGCCTGATGCCCGGCGTCCGTGAGAGCGACGATCACGCCGTTGGCGCGCCGCCGGGTGACGAGTTCGCGCTTGCTCATGCGGGTGAGCTGGTGGGAGACGCGGGTGCGGTCCCAGCCGAGCGACGCGGCGAGTTCGCTCTGGCGCAAGGCGCCTCCCGCCTTGTTGAGGTCGGCGAGGATGGTCAGGTCCGGCTCGGAGAGGCCCGCCGCCTCCGCGGCGTCGGCTATCACGCGGGTTCGGACCACCTCGTGGGCGCGCTTGAAGGCGGACCACAGACCGATGGGATCCAGTGCTGCCTCGCTCGTGCCCTCCTGCGGATCGGGAGCCCGGCCGCGTGTTGACATGTCAACGCACCCTTCCTAATGTTGAGATGTCAACGCTAGCAGGTCCGTTGGAAAAGGTGACGAATCATGAACACACCCGGGTCAGCGCTTGCCGACCTGGCCCGCTCCGGCAGGCCCATCGGCGTGGGAGTCATAGGACTCGGGGCGCACGGGAGCTGGGCCGAACGCTCTCACCTCCCCGCCCTGCGTGCCGTCGGGGGATTCGAGCTGCGGGCCCTGAGTACGAGTTCGAAGCAATCGGCGGAGCGCTCCGGACACAAGCACGGTGTGCGCCGTGCCTTCGGTACGGCCGCCGAACTGGCGGCCTGCGACGAGGTGGACCTCGTGGTCGTGGCGGTGAAGGTGCCGCACCACCGGGAACTCGTACGGACGGTGCTGAACGCCGGCAAGAGCGTGCTGTGCGAGTGGCCGCTGGGCAACGGGCTCGCCGAGGCGGAGGACATGGCGCGGTTGGCTCGCGCTCACGCCGTACCGACCGTCGTCGGTCTCCAGGCACGGTCCCACCCGGCGTTCGCCTACACCCGGCATCTCGTGGCCGACGGTTACGTGGGGGAGGTGCTGTCCACGACGGTCGTCGGCTCCGGCGGCGCTTGGGGCGCCACCGTCGGCCCCGCCGACCACCATGTACTCGACGCGGCGAACGGCGCGACGCTGCTGACCGTTCCCTTCGGTCACGCCCTCGACGGAGTCGCGTCGGTCCTCGGAGAGCCCGAGGAACTGCGGATCCAGGCGGCGTCCCGGCGTACGTCGGCCGTGGACACCGAGACCGGGCGGCCCGTGCCGATGACCGCCGCAGACCAGGTGGTGGCCTCGGGACGGCTGCCGGGCGGAGCGGTCGCCACATTCCACTACCGCGGAGGAATGTCCCGGGGAACCAATTTCCGCTGGGAGATCAACGGCACCGAGGGCGACCTCGTCCTCACCGCCCCGGTCGGCCACCCGCAGCTCAGCCCGCTCACCCTGGAGGGCGGCCGCGGAACGTCCACCGCCCTCGCACCCCTGATGGTGCCGGAAGCGTACGCCCGTGTCGCGCGACTGGAACCCCGGGCCGACGCGCCGGCCTATGCGGTCGCCCACGCCTACCAACGGTTCCTGGACGACCTGCGGGAGGGCACCGCACACGTACCCGACTTCGCGCACGGCGTCGTCCGCCACCGCAGCATTGAGCAGTACCTGCCCTGAATGCCGGTCCGGGAGACGCACGATCAGTGCACTGTCACTGTCCAGTCCGGCGTCCACGCGTCGTGCGGGGTGCGCGGGGCCGTGGTGCGCAGGTGGTCACGCAGCGCGGTCAGCACGGGGTGCCGGTCTCCGGTGCGGAACAGCAGCAGGTGCGGGTAGAACGGCGTCGGGTCGTGCAACGGGATGCGCCGCAGATCGTGGGTTCGGGGCCACAGATACCGGTCTCCCCGCCCGACGAGGGTGGCCAGTGAGGCCGAGTCGGCCAGCGCGTCCATCAGGGCCTCGTCACCGAAGTTGGGGCCGAGCGCGTCGATGCTCAGGCCGAAGGCCTCGGACAGTGCCTGGTAGAACGCGGCCCACTCCGTGCCCGGCCTGATCCCGGGGATCCAGATGCGGTGGCCGGCCAGGTCCACCGGGCTGATCCGGGGCGCGTCGGCCAGCGGGTGGCCGGGGCCGACGAGCAGTTCCAGGGGTTCGTCCAGGAGTCGTTCGGCGGTGATCCCGGTCGGGACCCGGTCTGCCGGCAAGGCGCGGAAGGACGCGTCGACCACCCCTTCGAGCACCGCCTGTGCGGCCTGTGCGGCGTTCTCCTTGTCCAGCGTGACCGCGTCCAGGTCCGTCTCGGGGCGGGAGCGGTAGAACCGGTAGACGGCCTGGGCGGGGGAGATGCGCCGATTGAGGACATCGACGCGCAACGGGCGGCTTCCGGGGTTGACGGCCCGCTCGGCCTGCTCGACGGCGGTCAGGACCTTCTTGGCGTGCGGCAGGAAGACCTGCCCGTCCAGGCTCAGCCGGGAGCCTCGGGAACTTCGCACCACGAGCGTGACCGCGACATGCCTCTCCAGGGCCGCGATCCGCTTGGAGACCGCCTGCTGGCTGATCCCCAGCTCGTCGGCGGCGGCCTGGAACTGACCGGTCCCGGCGACGACCACGAACGTCCGCAGCGCTTCCACATCCACGCCATCAGCCTACTTCCACAACTGCGGGTTGTGTCCGATGCGGTGAGGGTTGTTTGATCGAAGGTTCCGCGCGGTGATGGGATCGGCGCATGTCCACCCGCACAGAGCAGATCATGTATGTCCATACGCCCGAGTTCGCACGTCATGCGGAGCGGATCGTGGAGGTGACCGATGCGACGTCTCGACTGAACGTGCTTCCGTTCAGCGACAGTGCAGGTCGTTCGGAACTACTTTCCGTTGTGTTCGGAGGCCCGCTGCCGGAATCGGTGACGATCTACCCGCCGTTCTTCACCGAGTACGGGCTGAACACGACGTTCGGGGAGAACGTCTTCGTCAATCAGGGATGCACCTTCATGGACAAGGGAGGCATCCGCATCGGGAACCGAGTCATGATCGCCCCGAAGGCCAGCCTCATCACCGGAGGCCATCCGCTGCCCCTGGCCGAGCGCCGCGCACACCTCTCCTTCGCCCCGATCGTCGTCGAGGACGACGTGTGGATCGGCACGGCCGCCGTGATCACGCAGGGGGTGACCATCGGTGCGGGCGCGGTAGTGGCTGCCGGTGCGGTGGTCACCCGTGATGTCCCTGCGGGCACCGTCGTCGCGGGAGTGCCCGCCCGCGTGATCAAGCAGATCGGCTGACCTCGGCCGGGCCGCCGGACCGGCCGTGGGGGCGGCAGCCGTACGACCGGCTGTCGCCCCTCTGCCACGCTCGCCGGCGTCAGCCCGCGTCGACCGCCATCTCGCCGAGCAGCGACCAGTCGTCCTGGGGCACGTTGGCGTTGACGATCCTGGGGGTCGTCGCGAGGTGGGGCGGCAGCGTCTGCTGGGCCGCCTTGAAGTGCGCCGAGCCCACGTGGGCCGCACCGGCCTCGTCGTCCCGGAAGGCTTCCACGAGGACGTACTCGGTCGGGTCGTCGAGGCTGCGGGACCAGTCGAACCACAGGCATCCCGGTTCGGCCCGCGTCGCGCGGGTGAAGTCCTCCACGACCTGCGGCCATTGGTCGGCATGCTCGGGGAGGACACGGAACTTCGCGGTGATGAAGATCAAGGTCTTGCTTCCTTCGTTGTTCGTGCTCGGGGCTCCGTCACCCGGGGCCGGGTCACGGGACAAGGATCGCGCGGCCCCGGATGCGGCCGCCGTCCAGGTCGTCCAGGGCGTCCTGGAATCGGTCGAGAGAGTACTTGGCGGTGTGCAGGCGCACGCGGCCCCGCGCCGCGAGGACCATCAGCTCGCACAGGTCGTTGTAGGAACCGACGAGGTTGCCGATGAAGTTGATCTCGGCGGAGATGACGTCGATGGTCGGGACGTCGATGTTCTCGCCGTAACCGACCACGTGGTAGTCGCCGGCCCGACGCAGCATGCCGATGCCGTCCCCGGTGGAGCCGCCCTCACCGACGAAGTCGATCACCGCTTCCGCTCCGTGCCCGCCGGTCAGCTCGCGCACCCGGTCCACGTGGCCGCCGTCGGCGAGGACACCGTGGTCGGCCCCGACGGAGACGGCCAGGTCGACCGCGTCGGGATTGCGGTCGACGACGACGATCTCGGCGGCGGTGAGGGCGCCCAGCACCTGGATGCCGATGTGCCCGAGACCGCCCGCGCCGATCACGACGCAGCGGTCGCCCGGCCTCAGTCTCCGGGCCGCCTTGGCCGCCGCGTGGTACGCCGTGAGGCCCGCGTCGGCGAGAGCGGCGACGTCCGCCGGTTCGAGGGAGTCGTCGAGCCGTACGACACTGCGCGCGGAGGTCTTCAGATACTCGGCGTAACCGCCCGCGGTGTCGATGCCCGGGAACCGGTTGTTCTCGCAGTGCACATCGTCACCGGCCCGGCACGCCCGGCACAGCCCGCAGGTGATCAGCGGGTGCACGATGACCTTGTCGCCCTCGGACACGTTGGTGACGGCGCTGCCGACCGCGTGCACCCACCCGGCGTTCTCGTGACCGATCGTGTACGGCAGCTCCACCCCCGACTTCTCGGCCCACTGCCCCTCCAGGATGTGGAGGTCGGTACGGCACACCCCGGCGCCGCCGATCCTGACGATCACGTCGTACGGGCCGGTGACCTCGGGGGCCGGGACCTCGGCCATCTCGAGGTTCTTGCCGTAGCCCACCACCTGGACTGCTTTCACGAGACGTTCTCCTTCGCCGGAGCGGAGAGCCGGAAGAGCTCACCCGCGGGTACGGTTTCCCCGGCCCCTACGGGTTCCCCGCCCGCGGGGAACTCCTCCGGGCGCGCGGACTGGTCGGCCGCGGACTGCGGGTACCGGGTGCGCAGCAGGCCCCGGCAGAAGTGGGCGTTGCCGTCGATGGAGATGCGCACGGAGCGGGCGAACCGCAGCCGCAACGGGACCTCCCCCCGCGGGCAGGGCCGGCCGTCGTCGTCCACGAGCGCCGGGTCGGCAGGGGCGGTGCCGAGCCCGAGGGCGGCGCGGCGGCGCAGCAGTGCCCGGGTGGCAGAGGTGTCCGGCAGGTCGCCGAGGACGACGTCGCCGAGCTGTTCCTCGGCCAGGTCGGGCCGGGCGCGCAGCAGCGCGGTGAGCGCCCGTTCCATCGCGGCGGTGTGCGCCTTGCGCCGGAAGATGCCCCGCAGCTCCTCCAGGTCCTGCTCCGCCTCGTGGCCGAAGGTGCCGCGGTACCCGGCGTCGGCGGCCAGCCCCCGGTTGATGAGATCGGAGTCGTGGTGGTCGTCGAGCAGGACCGTGACCTCCCGGGCACCGGGCAGGGCGCTGAGCGCGTCCTTGGCGTCGGAGGCCATGAGGTAGGCGAAGTTCGGTGAGCAGAACGAGGTCGGCAGCCGCAGGTGCACGGTGACGCGGCCGTCCTCGGCGGTCAGCGAGCGCACGAAGCCGAGGTCGGTGACGGGCTCGTCCAGCTCGGGGTCGTACACCGTGTCGAGCGCGGCGCGCGCCGCCACCTCGAGTTGCGCGGCCCACATGTCAGACCACCGCCGGCTCGGCGAGTCCGAGGCCCGCCGGGACCTCGATGTCGTACATGGCGGCCGCGTTCAGCCCGAGGATCTTCTTCTTCTGGGCGACGGTGAGCTGCGGGTACTCGCCCGTCATGTCGTCGGGGATCCGGAAGTCGACGAACTGCTCGACGATCCACCTGGGCGTCCACAGCGCGTAGTCGCTGGAGAACTGGATGCGGTCCTCGTCCAGCCAGTACAGCAGCTCGCCGATGATCTGCGCGAAGTAGCGGGGCCGGGTGTGCATGAACGGGATCGCGACGGCGAGCCCCGCGTGCACGTTGGGCTCCTGGGTGGCGATCCAGCAGAAGTCCTCGAGGCGGGGCAGACCGCAGTGCTCGACCACGAAGTTCAGGTCGGTGAAGTCGCTGGCTGCCGCGTCGACGTCGGCCACGTCGAAGGCGTCCCGGTCCAGCGGCCGGATGGTGGGGCCCTTGTGGACGTGGATGTTCTTGATGCCCAGCTCCCGGCAGGCGTCCAGGTAGCGGTAGGTCCACGGGTCGCTGAGCTTGTAGCCGCGGGAGTCGCCCTTCCACTCGGCGGTGTAGAGCTTGACGCCCTTCAGGCCGAAGCGGGCGGCGTCCTCGCGCAGTTGCTTCAGGCCCGCCTCCTCGAAGCGCGGGTCGAAGCAGTGGTTGTAGGTGAGCATGCCGGGATGCTTGCGCGTGAGCGCGAAGGCATCCTCGGTCTGCCCGAAGCCGGTGTTGTAGAACGCCCCGAGATGCGCCGGCTGGAAGATCGCGTGGTCCACGTACCCGTCGGTGAACAGGTCCTTCATCAGCCGCTCGCCGCCCTGGTACAGGAAGTCCTCGTACGGCCAGAGCTCCGACGCCGGGCTCAGGTTGCGGTGGTAGTCGTAGAAGCAGTCGATGAACTGCTTGCCGTGGATGTTGCGCTGGTTCTCGCGGCGCGCGTCCCAGAGGGCGACGTGCGCGTCCACGATGAAATAGTTCTCGCCGTCCTTGGAATACATCGGTCACTCCTCGGTTCGCGGTGGACGGTGGGCCGAACGGGCCGGTGTTCGGCGGTGCGGGGCAGAAGGGCCGGACGGCGCGGGTCAGGCGAACTGGATACCGCCGTCGATCATCACCGACTGGCCGGTCATGTAGTCCGAGTCCCGTGAGGCCAGGTAGGAGACGAAGGCCGCTACGTCGGCGGGTTCCTCGACCCGGCCGAGGGCGATCGACTCCGCGTGCTTCTTGATGGCCTGGCCCTTCTCGATGCCCGCCTCCTCGGCCAGCCGCTCGTCGATCAGGTCCCACATGTCGGTGCCGACGATGCCCGGGCAGTACGCGTTGACGGTGATGCCGTGGCGCGCCCACTCCATCGCCGCAGCCTGGGTCAGCCCGCGTACGCCCCACTTCGACGCCGAGTAGGCGCCGAGCAGCGCGAAGGGGCGGTGCGCGACGATCGAGGCGGCGCCGATGATCTTGCCGCCGCCGCCCTGGGCGATCATCTGCCGCGCGGCGGCCTGGTAGGAGAGGAAGACACCGCGCAGGTTCACGGCCATGACCTGCTCGAACTCGTCGAGGTCGGTCTCCAGCAGCGGGGTCACCCGGGCGATACCGGCGTTGGCCACGTAGACGTCGATCCGGCCGAAGCGGTCCGCCGCCGCGGCGACCAGTGCGTCGGTCTGTTCCTTGCTGGTCACGTCGGCGTGCACGGCGAGGGCCCGGCGGCCCGTCTTCTCGATGCCGGCCGCCACCGCGCCCAACTCCTCGGCCATGCCGGGGAGGTCGGCGACGACCACGTCCAGACCGTCCTCGGCCAGCCGTTCGGCGATGCCGCGGCCGATGCCCCGGGCCGCGCCGGTGACGACGGCGGTACGGGGGGTGGCGTTGTCGACGGAAGTCATGGGTCCTCCAGGGTTCGACTGCTCGGCGGGGAGCCTCCGCGCTCTCGTGCGGTGCTGCCCAACAGCGTGCGGGCGGGGAGCGCCGTCGACTTTTTCAATGTGGAACACACCCGGCCCGCCCCTGATCAGGGCACGGCGAACGCGGGGAAAAGCCGTACCCAACCCCCCGTTGACAGGTGCAAACGCGTTCGTAATATGGCGGAAACACGCTCATCGGAGGGGCGCCATGCTCAGTGACAGCACAGCGCGCGACCGAACCATCGCGCGAGCACGCCTGAAGTTCCTTCAGAACGCGGAACTGCCTGCGGCGGTCGTGCCCGAGGGCATCCTCAACTCCTGGCAGCGTTCCAAGTACCTGGGGATCGGCACGGACGAGGTGGTCGTCCCCTACCAGCCGGACTACGACCGGGAGAGTCGCCTGGTACGCGCCGCCACACCGGTCCTGGACCGGCTGGAACAGGCACTGACGGGTTCGGACGCCAGTGTGATCGTGACGGACCGCAACGGCTGGGTGCGCGACCGCCGCGTCGGGGAGAAACGGCTCTCGGCGCACCTGGACCGGGTTCACCTGGCACCCGGCTTCAACTACGCCGAACAGTTCGTCGGCACGAACGGCATCGGGGTCGCGCTGGAGGAACGCCGGCCCAACGTGGTCCTGGGCACCGAGCACTTCAACGAGCGCCTGCAGAGCGTCTCCTGCGCGGCCGCCCCGATCCGCAACACGGTCACCGGGCGGGTCGAGGGAGCCATGAACCTGACCTGCTGGAACGGTCCGGCTCGCCTTCTCATGGCAGCCCTCGTGCAGGAAGCCGTCGACGACATCGAACGCGTGATGTACGAGTTCAGCAGTGCGCACCAGCGCGCTCTGCTGGAGGCGTTCCAGCAGGTCACCCACTACGGTGACCGGCCGGTGCTCTGTCTCGGCCAGGATCTCGTGCTGGCCAACACCGCCGCCTCGGCGAGGCTCACCGGCGACGACCACCGGCTGCTGCACGAGGCCGCCGCCGAGTTCGGGCACGCGCCCCGCACGCGCAGGGAGGTGCGGCTGACCGGCGGGGAGAGCGTCATGATGCGCTGCCGGCAGGTCGACAGCTCGGCGGGCGCGGCCGGATACCTGCTGGAGCTGGCCTTCACGGACCGACCCGCCGACGCCCCGGGCCCCGGTACGGGATCCCGTACCGGAACCCGCCACGGCTCCCGCGCGGAGGGCGGCGCTGCCGGGCCCCGGCCGCTGCCGGGTCTGGCCGGGACGGACCCGGCCTGGAACTCGGTCTCCCGCACGGCCGCGCGCTGCGCACGGGACCGCACGCCGCTCCTGCTCCACGGCGAGACCGGCACCGGCAAGGCCACGCTGGTCCGTGCCGCGCACGCGCTGACGGGGGCGGCCTGGGCGCCCGTCGTCGTGGACGCCGCCGCCCCGGGTCTCCCGCACGCCGGTCACGACCCGGCAGCCGCCCTGCGCGCGGCGCCCGCCGGACCGGGCCGCGCCCTGATCCTGCGCAACGTCGACGACGTCGGCCCCGAGGACGCGGCCGCCGTCGCCGAAGCACTGGACACGGCGGCGGCCCGGGGCACCTGGGTGGTCGGCACCGTGCAGCGCGCACCGGGCGTACCGGAGCCGCTCAGACACTGCTTCCTCGAAGCCGCGGCGGTACCCGCCCTGCGGCATCGCCTCACCGACCTCCCGGCGCTGGTCGACTGCCTGCTGCGGCGCATCGGCGGCGGCGTGGGATGCGCACCGGAGGTGCTGCCGCCGCTGCGCCGGCACGACTGGCCCGGCAACGTCCGCGAACTGAGCCTCGTCCTGAGCAAGGCCGCCGCGGCCCGGCGTACGTACCGGATCGAGGTCGGCGACCTGCCGCCGTCCCTGCACAGCGCGGGCGGCCGGTCCCTGAGCGTCTGGGAGGCGTCCGAGCGCGACACCCTGGTCCAGGCGCTGCTGGAGGCGGACGGCAACAAACTGCTCGCGGCCCAGCGGCTCGGCATCTCCCGTACGACGATCTACCGCAAGATGCGGGCCTACGGCATCACCCTCCCCGCCCGGGGCTGACGCGGGCGCAGGCAGCTCCGTGGCAGCGGTGGTGGCTGCGAGGCCGGTGGCATCCAGATCCTCCGGGAGCGCGTCCGCGATGCCCGCGCCAACGGTTGGCCCGGCGAGGTCGAGTTCGGCCGGCGGCAGAACACCGGCCGAACCGGGCTCGACGATCACTACAGTCCGGTCCCATGACGACGATCACGACGCGTACGGTCGAGTACGCGGCAGACGGTTTGACGATGATCGGGCACCTCGCGCTCCCGCCTGGAGCCGACCGCCGGCCCGCGGTGCTGCTCGGACCGGAGGGCATGGGGCTCAGCGACGTCGAGCGCGGCCGGGCCGATGCTCTCGCCGAGCTGGGATATGCGGCGCTCGCCTTCGACCTGCACGGCGGGCGCTACTTGGGCGACCCCGAGGAGATGCTGGCCCGTTGCCTGCCGCTGCTCGCCGATCCCGACCGGATGCGGGGCATCGGCCATGCGGCGCTGGACGTGTTGCGCACCCAACCGCGGACCGACCCCGGCCGGATCGCCGCCGTCGGCTACGGCACCGGGGGCGCCGTCGGGCTGGAACTCGGGCGTGACGGCGTCGACCTGCGGGCGATCGGGACAGTCAACGCACTGACCACGGGCCGGCCCGGCGAGGCGGAGCGCATCCGCTGCCCCGTGTGGGCCGGCGTAGGGTCGCAAGACCCGATCATGCCGCCCGAGCAACGGAACGCGTTCACCGCCGAGATGCAGGCCGCGGGCGTCGACTGGCGCCTCACGGTCTACGGCGGCGCCCTGCACGCGTTCCACCACCCGCCCGTCGACCACCCCACGGTCCCCGGCGTCGGCTACCACCCACGGCACGCGCAGCGCGCCTGGCGCGACGTCGTCGACCTGCTCGCCGAATGCCTGCCCCTGGCAGAGGACCGGGGGACCAGCTGAGCGCCCTCGACCGTGAACGGCTCGCCGGAATGCCCGGCGACGGCGATGCAGACGTCCCGCACCCGCTGCGGCTCCACCGCGTCGGACACCCGCGGAGCGTCGCCTTCACCGATCACCTCCGGCAGGGCGGGAAGCCGTGCGGTCACCTCGGCCACGTCGCGGCCCCGGCCCCCGTTCGTCCGCCTCTGCCACGAGACCGTGCCGGAGCCGGCCGACGGCGACCGGGCCGGGGCGCACCGACCGAGGTGGGTCGGCCTACCTCGCGTCCACATGCCGGACCAGCCCGTCCGTGATGAGGGCCAGCCCCGCCTCGAACGCCGACTCGTGATCGATTTCCGGCACATCGGCCGGGAGGTCCGCCGTGTCACCGGCGCCGGTCTCCGCCTGCTCCTCCAGGACGCAGCCGACGGTGAAGCGGCCGGCCGCGAGCATCGCCATCTGCGCGTGGCGCTCGGGCACCCCGGACGCGACGAGGAAGTCCATCTTGCGGCGGACCCTGTCGAGGTCGGCGGTGGGTCTGCTGCCGGCGTGGAGGCGTGCACCGTCACGGCGCGCGAGCAGAGTGCGCCTGAAACTGCGCGTGTTCCGCAGGAACCAGCCGTGCCAGTCCTCGCCCGGCTCCGGCAGCGGTTCGGCCGCGTGCGGGGCCATGGCGGCCTGCGCCATGGCCGTCAGCAGATCCCTCTTGGTGCGGAAGTACCAGTACAGCGACGGCTGCTCGACACCCAGGCG
The DNA here is from genome assembly GCF_033406955.1 of Streptomyces violaceoruber. Classification (NCBI taxonomy): domain Bacteria; kingdom Bacillati; phylum Actinomycetota; class Actinomycetes; order Kitasatosporales; family Streptomycetaceae; genus Streptomyces; species Streptomyces violaceoruber. Next base: position 8,397,332 of record NZ_CP137734.1, read on the forward strand.
CTTCGCCAGCCGCCGGGTGCTGACGCCGTCCAGTCCCACCTCGTCGAGCAGGTCGAGCGCCTCGGTGATCACCGTCTCCCGGTTCATCTTGGTCACGTTGACAACCTATCGCTGATAGATGACTCTGGAAAGGAATCATTCACCGATAGATTCTGGGGTGAGGGCAATGGCGCAGCGGTCAGGGACGACTTCCCTGCGGGTTCTCGTGGCCGGCGGTGGGATCGCCGGACACGCCCTGGCGTACTGGCTGGCCAGAGGGGGGCACCGGGTGACGGTGCGGGAGCGGTACCCGGATCTGCGGGCCACCGGCGCCCAGATCGATCTCCGGGGCCAGGGCATCGAGGCCGTCCGGCGCATGGGGCTGCTCGACACCGTCCGCGGCAGGCTCGTCGACGAGGCGGGTGTCGCCTTCCTCGACGCCCGCGGGAGGCCGAGGGCGACCCTCATGGCCAACACCTCCGGCCGGGGCCGGCAGAGCCTGACGTCCGAGTACGAGATCATGCGCGGCGACCTGGTCCGCATCCTTCACGAGGCGACCGGAAACGACGTGGAGTACGTCTACGGCACGAGCGTGGACGGCTTCGACCAGGACGAGCACGAGGTCGTCGCCCACTGCTCCGACGGATCGTCCGAGACCTACGACCTCCTGGTCGCCGCGGACGGGCAGGGCTCCCGCCTGCGGCGGGCGATCCTGCCGGACGGCACCGACCCGTACTGGCGGGTCGGCATCCACATGGCCTACTGGTTCGTCCCGCGCATCGCCTCCGACAGCAACGTCCGCGACACCTGTATGGTCCCGGGCGGCCGCCAGATCATGCGCCGCAGCCACAACCCGACCGAGACACAGGTGTACTTCGTCCTGCGCGATGACTCCGCGCAGGCATCGGCGATCCACCGCGAACCCGTCGAGAAGCAGCAGGAGTTCTGGGCGAGCAGGTTCCGCGACGCCGGATGGCAGACCGAGCGCTTCGTCGAAGGCATGAGGACGAGCCCGTTCTTCTACTCCCAGGAGATCGTCCAGGTGCGCACCGACACCTGGTCCAGGGGGCGCGTGGTCCTCGCCGGCGACGCCGCGCACTGCGCATCTCCCTACAGCGGCATGGGAACCTCCGGCGGCCTGGTCGGCGCCCACGTCCTGGCCGGCGAGATCAACCGGCGCCCGGACGATCTCCCGACCGCGCTGGCGCACTACGACACCACGCTGCGGCCCTTCACCGACGAGATCCAGGGCGAGGTCAACCCCCGCCTCCTGAAGCTCGCCATGCCCATGACCCAGCGGGCGATCGACGCCTTCCTCACCGTCACCGGCATGGCCACCAGGCTGCGTGTGCCCGGCCTGGCCACCCGCTTCTCGAAGGAGGACCGGGGCGGTGCCTGGCGGCTCCCGCACTACCCGGAACTCCGGACCGCCTGACCGCGCACACCAGGGAGCCACGGCTGCGGCACGTGTTCCTCCGGGATCGTAGGGCCGAGCCGCTGTCCGCCACCGTCAGTCCCGCTTCCCGGCCGTCCTGGAGGACGTCTCGGGGGACGGACGCCGAGGACGCCGCCGGCCGGGCGACGGGCGCGGCCGGCGCGGCCGCCGTCCTCGCCGGAGCCACCGTCGTCATCGCCCCGTCCGGACTGCCGGCGGCGGACGTGCCCCGTCACCGCGCCCGACTCGTCGCGATCGCCCGCCGAACCGGCCTCGCACGCGTCCACCGACCGCCCTCGCCCGGCACGCGGAGGTGACACGGCGCCGAGGGAGCCCGAGGGGGGCACCGGGATCACTGCCGGACGGCGCGCAGTCCGTCCAGGAGCAGCCGCAGCCCGAACTCGAAGTGTGCCGTGAAATCCGTACTGGTGAGCACCGGCAGGGTTGCGGCGAGGTGGGGATAGGTCCCTGCCGCCACCGCCTCGCGCAGGGTCGCCTCGTCGAGGGGCCCACCGCCCCCCGGCGTGAGGGCGGCCTGTTCCTCCAGCGTGTGGCCGACGGTGAAGTTGGCCACGGAGTACAGCGCCCGTGCGGCGTCGCCGTCGCCGAAGCCCGCCTCGCGCAGCACGCCGACGAGGCCGTCGGCGAAGCGCAGGGTGTTCGGACCGGTCGCGTGCGTGCCGGCGAAGACCCGTGCGCCGTCGCGATGGGCGAGCAGAGCCGCGCGCAGTGCGCGGGCGAGGCGCGCCGTTCTCTCGCTCCAGTCGCCGTCCCCCGTCGCCCCGGCGGCGTCGGCGACGCCGTCGACCATGTGCTCGGCCATCGCGGTGAGCAGGTCCTGCTTGGCCGCGAAGTAGCGGTACAGCGCACCGGCCTGGACGTCCATCGCCTGGGCGAGCCGGCGCATGGTCAGTGTGTCGAGGCCGGACTCGTTCAGCAGGTCGAGGGCGGTTTGGACGGTGCGGGCCCGGTCGAGTCGGGCGGGCCGACCTCGGGTCCGGCTTGACGGGAGGCTCATGGACGTCACTATAGTGAACACCATTCACGTGAACACTGTTCATTAATGAGGAGGTCATCTCCGATGAGCACCGATGTGATCGTCGTGGGCGCGGGTCCGACCGGGCTGATGCTCGCCTGCGAGCTGGCACTGGCGGGCGTACGGACCCGGGTCCTGGAGCGCCGCACCGAACCGCAGCGCGATTCGCGGGCACTGAGCCTGCACCCGCGCAGCGTGGAACTGATGGACCAGAGAGGGCTGCTCGACCGGTTCCTCCCGCTCGGCCGGGCCGTGCCGGGCTGGCACTTCGCGGGCCTGCGCACTCAACTGGACTTCAGCGCCCTCGACTCCCGGCACGGCTACACCCTCTTCCTGGCCCAGGCGCGCACCGAGGCGATCCTCGAGCGGCGTGCGCACGAGCTGGGGGTGGAGATCAGCCGGGGCCACGAGGTCCTCGGCGTGCGCCAGGACGGCGACGGCGTCGAGGTGGAGGTACGCGCACCCGGCGGCGGCACCGAGACCGCGCACAGCCTCTACGCGGTCGGGTGCGACGGCGGGCGCAGCATCGTGCGGCAGGCCGCGGGGATCGGCTTCCCCGGCACCGACGAGACCCTGACCGGCGTACTCGGGGACTTCGCGGTCGTCGACCCGCAGCCCGGTGCCCTTGCTGCCGCCCGCGCCGGTGGCGTGATCGTCGCGCCGCTGGAAGGAGGGGTCACTCGGTTCGTCTACCTGGATCCGGAGCGGATACGGGTGCCGGCCCGGGAGCCGGTGTCCCTGGAGGAGTTCCGTACGTCGCTCACCCGGATCACCGGCTCCGACTGCGGCGTCGCCGAGCCCGTCTGGCTGTCGCGCTTCGGCAACGCCACGCGGCTCGCGGAGAGCTACCGTTCGGGGCGCATCCTGCTGGCGGGCGACGCCGCCCACATCCACTTCCCCGCAGCGGGGCAGGGCCTCAACACCGGGCTCCAGGACGCCATGAACCTGGGGTGGAAGCTGGCTGCCGTGGTGGGCGGCTGGGCCCCGCCCGGGCTGTTGGACGGTTACGACGGTGAGCGCCGCCCGGTCGGCCGGTCGGTGACCGAGAACACCGAGGTCCAGACCCTGCTGGCGGAGCTGACGCTGGTCGCGCAGTACCGGCGCCCGGCTGAGGCCCTGCGCAGACTTCTCGACCAGTTGCTGGGCATGGCGGAGGTCAACCGCCGGCTCGCCGACCAGGTCTCCGCGCTCGGCACCGGCTATCCGCCGCCGGACCCGGGCGCCGATCCGCTGGTGGGACGGCGCATGCCCGACGTCGGGCTGACCGCTGCCGGTTCGGAGGCGACGCGAGTGTACGAACTGCTCCACGGGGGCCGCTTCGTCCTGCTCTCCCTGGCCGGGGACCCGGCCCTTCGGGAGTCCGTCGACGCGGGCTGGGGCCCGCGGGTCACGGCCGTCGCCGTCGACAAGTACGACGAGCACCCGGACCTAGACGGCGTGACCGAGGTCCTCGTCCGTCCCGACGGCCACGTTGCCTGGGCCACCCGGACCACCGACGGCGGTGCACGCGACGACCAGCGTGCCCGGGCGCTGACCGCCTGGGCGGGCACGCGCTCCTGAAGGAACTGCCGGCACGGGAACGGACACCGTGCCCGTCCCGAAGGCGAGCCGGCCGGTGCCACCGACGTGCCCGAAGCGACGCCGGGGCACCGACGGGGCGCCGCACATCGTCGCCGGCGGCCACCGGCGCCGCAAGGACGCCCGCAGCGTCGGCCCGGTCACCATCCCCATCCCCGTCCGCGTCGACGACGGACGGGCCGGCACCTTACGAGGCCCCCCCGGGGCCCCGTTCGTGGCGGACCACCCGCAGAGCCCGCGCTCGCGCAGCCAGGCCAGGTGTTCGGCGCGGAGAAGTACGTCTCGTCCCGGCGGAGTTCGACGGGTCGGCGCCGCCGTGGTCCCGTCGGGGCCGGACGGCGGGTGTGCCCGTGTCTTCGGCGGTGCCGTCATGCCGTCACGGGCGCACTGATCCGGCATCGGTGGTCGCTTGGGCGTGACACCGTTCAGAACCTGTGCTCCCGGGGGCGGGCGCAGGCGCTCAGCCCTCGTCCTCCTCCTCGTCGTCGCCTTCGAAGAAGTCGCCGACCTCGTCGACGACTTCCGCGGCCACCATGCCACCGACCACGCCGACCGCGAGTCCGGCCGCTCCGGCCGCGACGGCCGTGCCCACACCCGGGCCTGAGCGATGGTCGTCGTGATGACGACCGCCGTTGCCGTGGGGATCGTGGTGTCCGTGGCCGGCGTACGGCGTGCTGTGCCCATGAGTACCTGGCGCCCCGTACGTCGTGTGGTGCTCGACAAGCTGCCGGACCCAGTCCTCCACCTCGGCGGCCCAGTCGCGGGCGTCGTGGTGGCCGACGGAGAAGCGGGTGACGGCGTCATGGCCGGAGGAGAGGAGCCCGCCGCGCTTGTCCGCCTCCAGGACCACTTCGAGCCCGCCGGGTCCGGCCAGGAAGGTCAGCTCGATCTCGTTGAGCCGGTCGGCGTACTGCGGGGCGGGGACGAGTTCGATCTCCTGGTAGAAGGGCAGCTGCTGGCCCGTACCGCCGATGTGCCCGTACTCCAGGTCGGCAGACCCGAAGCCGAAACCGAGCTGCCCGAAGGCTTCCAGGACGGCCTCCTGGACCGGCAGGGCCGTGACGGTGAGCTGGTCCAGGTCGCCCTTGTCCTTGGCGCCGGCGACGGCCAGCTCGGTGCGCACGCCGAGCACGATGCCCAGCGGCTGTCCGTACAGCTCGGTGATCGGCGTCTCCCAGGGCAGCGTGACCCGGAAGGGCACGCTGCGCGGCTCCTCCGCCCCGAGCCGGAAGCCACCGCCGACGGTGAACCGGTCGAAGACGACGACACCCTCGTCCTCCCCGTCCTCGTGCTCCGCCTCGACCCGGGCCACGAGTTCGAGGGTGATGTGCTCGATGTCGAAGTCGGTCTGCCCGCCCTCGAGGTGAACCTGGCCGGTGAGTGTGCCGCCGGGCAGGACCGGAGCCGGATCGAGAACCGTGTCGACCGTGGGGGCGCCCACGCCGAGCGAGCCCAGAAGTCGCTTGAACACCATCGTGGCGTCCACTCCTTACGCGTACTTGTGTCCCATGAGATAGTGCCGTCCGATCAGAAGGGGGCGCGCGGACGGCAGTGAGCCCACCTGCCGGAGGACCACTTGGCGGCTTCGAGAGCGGCGAGTGCCCGGGCCCGGCGGACGAACCTCGATTCCGCCAGGTCCGCCACCGGCACATGGTCGAGCTCGACCGAAACCAAGTGTCGTCTCCATGAGTGTGCGGCCCGGGTTGCCCCCGGCCCTGTTTCTACAAACGAGTAGAAGCATAGAGTTGACCCGACCGGCAGGGAGCGCGCTCGGGCGTGCCGCGTCCGGAAAGGCCGAAAGACGCTCCTGACCTGGCCAAAGAGGCCCTACCGAGAGGTCGGCCTTCGATGATCCGACAGGACGGAGCAGACAGCGGTCCCGACACCGGGCCGGGGCGTGGCGGCGCCGGGAACGCGGTTTCGGCCACAATCTGTTTCTGTCCGCACATTTATTGAGGGAGCCAGAGCTTGTCCGCCAGACCGACGGACCCCGCGCAGCACGGTCCTCGACCATTGCGCCCAGTACTTCCTGAGCACGGCACCCGGTGGGGTGATGCGGGATGAGCGCCGTGGAAGCCTGGCTGGGTGTGCTGGCCGTCTTCGTACTGACCGCGGGTACCGGGTATTTCGTCGCCCAGGAGTTCGCCTACGTCTCGGCCGACCGGCTTGCTCTCGCCCGCCAGGCCGAGGAGGGGGACAAGAAGGCCGCGCGCGCCCTGAGGGTGCTGGAGCGACTGTCGTTCATGCTCTCGGGCGCCCAGCTCGGCATCACGGTGACCGGTCTGGTGGTCGGCTTCATCGCCGAGCCCTCCGTCTCCGCGCTGCTGCGGCCCGTGCTGTCCGGCGTCGGCATCCCCGACGGCGCCGTCACCGGCATCTCCGTCGTCCTCGCCTTCGTCCTCGCCACGGTCGTGCAGATGGTGCTGGGCGAGCTGGCCCCGAAGAACCTCGCCATCGCCGTACCGGAAAGGCTGGCCACGGCACTGGCCGGTTCCACTCTGGGCTACCTGAAGGTGGTCGGCCCGGTCGTCCGGATCTTCGACGGGGCGGCCAACAGGCTGCTGCGCGGAGTCGGTATCGAACCGGTCGAGGAACTGCACCACGGCGCCACCCTGGAGGAGCTGGGCCACCTGATCGGCGAGTCCCACGAACAGGGAGAGCTGCCGCGGGGAACGGCCCAGCTGCTCGACCACGCGCTGGAGTTCTCCGAGCGGACGCTGCATGAGGTGATGGTGCCGCGGGCCGACGCGGTCTTCGTCCGCAAGGACGCCACCGCCGCGGAGGCCGTCACCCTCATCGCCCGGCACGGCCACTCCAACTACCCCGTACTCGGAGACCATCCGGACGACGTCGCGGGCGTACTGGGTGTGCGGGAGCTGATGGGACTGCCCGCCGGGCAGTTCACCGCCACCACGGCCGGGGCAGCGGCCCGGCGGCCCCTGCTGCTGCCGGACACCCTGCCACTGCCGGATGCCGTGGAGCGGATGCGCGAGGACGACGACGAGTTCGCCGTCGTCCTGGACGAGCACGGAGGCGTGGCCGGTGTCGTCACCTACGAGGACATCGCCGAGGAACTGGTGGGTGACATCGCCGACGAGTCGGACACCGTCACCGCGGTGGCCGTCGCGGACGGCGAGGGCTGGCTGGTGGACGCCGGGCGCCGCCTGGACGAGGTGGCCGAGGCCACCGGCGTCGAGCTGCCCGAGGAGGACGACTACGAAACCGTGGCCGGGCTCGTCGTCGACCGGCTCGGCCGCTTCCCGGCGATCGGGGACCGGCTCACCGTGGAGCTGCGTGGAGGCGGCAGCGCCGTGATCGACGTACGGACTCTGGACCGGCACGTGCCCGAGCGGATCCGGATCGAGTGGCTGGCCGAGAAGGCGGAGGAGCAGGCATGAGTTTCCCGTTGGCTCTTCTCGTCACCGTCCTGCTGCTCGTCGGCAGTGGGTTCTTCGTCGCGGCCGAGTTCGCGCTGGTCGCCGCCAAACGGCACCGCATGGAGAAGGCCGTGGCCGACGGGCAGCGCGGCGCCAAGGCCGCACTGGCCGGCATGCGGGAACTCTCGCTGATGCTGGCCGGAGCCCAGCTCGGCATCACCGTGTGCACGCTGGGACTCGGCTCGGTGTCCAAGCCCGCGATCTCCCACGAACTGGACCCCCTGCTGCACGAGTTGGGCCTGCCCGCCGCGCTCAGCTACGGCGTGGCCTTCGCCCTGGCGATGATCGTCGTGGTGTTCCTCCACATGGTCCTCGGCGAGATGGCGCCCAAGTCCTGGGCGATCGCCCACCCCGAGCGCTCCGCGATGCTGCTGGCCCCGCCCTTCCGCGCCGTCACGACCGCCGTACGGCCGCTGATCCGGGTCCTCAACCGCATCAGCAACGCCCTGGTCCGCCTCTGCCGGGTCGCCCCGCGCGACGAACTGGCCTCCGTCCACAACCGGGACCAGCTCACCCACCTGGTGGAGGAGTCCGAACGGCTCGGTCTGATCAGCGAGACCGACTCCGACCTGCTGACCCGCTCACTGACCGAGCCCGAGACGCCCGTGCGCGACCTGATGACCCCGGCCGCCGGCATCGTCGCGGCCGACGCCGGTGCCGAGGCGGAGGAGATCCTCGCCCTGGCCGCCGCGCACGACCGCACCCGGCTGCTGGTCCGCCAGGAGGACGCGATTCTCGGTTCCGTGCACGCCCGCGACGTCCTGGTGGCGCGAGCGCAAGGGCGAGCGACCGGTGCCCGCGCGCTGGCACGTCCCGTGCCCGAACTGGCGGAGGACGCCACGGTCGCCGAGGCCATCGAGGTCCTGCGCCGCCGGCGGGCGTCGCTCGCCGTGGTCCGCGACGGCGCGGGGCGGCTCACCGGCATCGTGAGCCTGGACGACCTGCTGGCCCGCTACCTCCAGCCGCAGACCGCATAGCAGCCCGGCTCACTCGGTCCGAGCGGGCCGTCGCGCCATGTGAAGGAGGCCGGGCAACAGACGGCCCAGCAGCTGATTCCCCCACTCCCGGGTCCGCCTGGCGCGCAAGGACTGGTGTGGTGGGCGGTTTCGACGCTTGCACGTTGTTGGTCGGACCGCCCCCCCTTGCTCGGGGCCCCCGTTGCTCGGGGCCCCTGGGGGGACTCATCGCCCGTAGTCCCTATGACGGGCTGTCCCGAACCGGTAGGGGAAGTACGTGAACGCGTTCGAGAGCGGGAGGCGGCCGTAACGCGCGCGAAGCGGTTCGAGGAGGCGTCTCGGCCCTGGTCGGGGCGTCAGGTGGTGGGCTTCTCCTTGAGCTTTCGGGAGAACGCCTTCGCGGACGCGTGTGTTGCCTGCTCCACGATGCTGATGCCGACCTCCTGGGTGCTGCAGTTGTTGAGGAGTACCGCCATCAGATAGACGCGACCGTCACGCTGTATCCGACCGATGCTGTTGACGTCCCACTTCTTGGTCTGAGTCCGCTTGAGCCAACCGTTCTTCAGTGCGGTCGTGCCCGAGTCGGCTGCTGCGGACACGCCCCACGTCTGGCTTCCCACGACGTGCTGCATCAGGTCCTGGATGTAAGCACGCGACGCCTCGCTCAAGGGCGACTTGTCGCCGAACACCGACTGGAGCAGACGTATCTGATCTTCCGCCGTGGTCTGGGTGATGCCCCAGACGGTCCCGTCACCGCCCTGTGTCTGGGTCAGGCCGAGCCGTTCGTTGGCAGCGTCGAGCCCGCGGGCACTGCCTATCCGGGTCCACAGAGCACTGGTGGAGTCGTTGTCGCTCTTCTGGATCATGGCAGCGGACTGGGCGCGCTCCTCGGTGGTCAACCTCCGCCCCTGGTCCTGGGCCTGGAGCAGCAGGGTCGCCAGGATGTCCACCTTCACGATGCTGGCGGTGTCGAAGGCGTCGTGTCCGTACGTCGCCATGGCACCGCTCTCGACGTCCAGCATGGCCACCGACATCCGGTTGTCGCCGAAGAGCGCGGTCACGGGGGCCAGAGCCGGTTCGAGGTCGAACGGCTTCAGCGTCGAGGTGGGCGACGGCAGCGGTTCCGCGTCCGCAGGCGCCTCGCCCGCCTTCGCCCGGGCCGAGACGGCCGGTGAGGACGGAGCCTTCGCCCGGGTGGGCGCGGACGACTCACCGGAGTCGGTCCCGGTGATGGCATAGGCGGCGCCGCCGATCAGGACCACGACCGAGGTCACGGTCCACGTGATGCGGCGTCGCCTGGCCCTGCGACGACGCCGTTGCTCCCGGCGGGAGCGGCCACGTCGCCGAGCAGGTGGGTTCTCATGCACGGGTGAGATGATAATCGAATCAAGGTTCGAGGTTGCGGGGTGTCCGGGCTTCGCAGACACGGCGCACGGCGTCGTCGGTCTCCGCCGTCCCCGTCTCGGTCGTCTGGAGGAGGACGCGGTCTGCGCGGAGAGCGGGACGACACGGGGGAACGCCCCGGTCGCGGCCGGTGCGTCGGGGCCGCCGAGCCGCACGGACAACTGCCCGGGGCACGCGGTGGTCCAGGAGCAGCCCCGCAGCACGTTCCTGGCCTCACGTACCGAGTCCCGCACCCGTCGGGTGTAGGCCGGGTTCACGTTGGGCCGTTGGGCCGGCGGACCCCCAGGGTCGAGCTGCGCACAGGGACGAACGGCATCCCCACGTACTCGCGCATGCCGAGCACGTACGCGGTTTCCGTTTCGCGCAGCAGCTCCGGGACACCGAGTTCCGTCACCGACAACCTTCCGCCCAGCCTGGCCAGGCTCCGCATCCCGATCCGTACCCGCCAAGCGCCACCCCGTGTCGGTGGAGAGGAGGTGCGGGACGCTCTGGAGACTGTCGAGGCGGTGGCTGGGGCGGCCTGCCTGTACTGCCGAGGCGTTCCCGCCCGCCACCCCCACGGCCGGCGGGGAGTACTCGGAGTCATCGGCTCGATCGACGGCTTGTCGCCCCGACCACCGAGTTGCCACTGGAGAGGTGCCGATTGTCCCGGCCGGGATCGATCGTTCACGCGGGGAGGGCGTCTCCGGGGAAGCCGTGGCACGGGTGAACCTCGCAACGCATCATCCCTGCTCGCACGCAGGGGTCTGCGGCCATGATCGCCGCGGCTTCCTCGGCCGACACAGTCATGATCGCGACGCCGGCCACGGTGTCGGAGGCGACCGGGCACAGGATCGCGATCACCCCTTCAGCACGCAGCGACACCATGCGCCGCTGGTGTTCGAGTTCGATCGCGTCCGCCCCGTCCATGGTCCGCTCCGGCCCCCATCGAAGGAACGCCAGGCTGTAGGGCTTCGCGGTTGCGGCCAGAGCCCGAATCTGTTCGTCAGTCACGGTCGCGCTCATGATGTCCCCTCACTTCTCGATGCGCTCGGCCAACGAGACGATGATCCCCTCTGGCCCGCGGACGTAGGCCATCCGCCACTCGCCTTCGTATTCACCGATGCCCCCCACCAGGCCGTAGCCGTCGACGACGGCATGGTCGACCGCGGCTTGGAGGTCGTGCACCTCGAAGGCGACGTTGCGCAGGCCGAGTTCGTTCGCCGGCGCGGCAGGCGATCCCGGAAGGTGGTCCGGCCGCGTGAAGCTCGACAACTCCAGCGTCGTACCTCCGCCGGGCGGTCGCAGCATGACGATCTCGGTGCGGGCGTCGGTCATGCCGATCACCGTGTCCAGGAACTCGCCTTCGACGGCCATCTTCCGGTCGGCCTCCAGGCCGAGACTGACGAAGAACGCCGTCACGGCCTCGAGGTCGGAGACGGTGATGCCGACGTGGTCGAAGCGCCTGATGAACGTCATCGGATCCCCTCCGAGGTTTCTGATCGGCGAGCGGCCATGAACGATGTCCCCCGGTGCGTCCATGCAAGTCAAGGGTAGGGGAAGCAAGAGCAGCCGGAGGGGATACCAGGGGGAGACGAAGACGACAGGTTGACGGCGCCTGAGACGTGCGCGTCACGCTGTACGCATCCGACGACTCCGGGCGCCGACGGACTCCGCCCCCAGGGCGCCGACGGACTCCGCCCCCAAGGTTGCGAGTAACCCATCGCCGACGTTCCGGTTGATGCGCGCTTCAGCGAAACGAACACCACCGGCGAGCCCGTGCTTCAACCAGGTCGCGACGCGCCACGGCGCGCCGGCCTCCGCGCTCTGGCTCACGGCCACTGCCTGGCCGGGCTCAGGCGGATTCGCGGGCGATGGTGCCTGCGGTGAGCGTCGCCAGCATCTCCTGCAGGGTGGTCACGAAGTCCAGCTTGAACGCGGTGAGCGAGGGATCCGCTTCGTAGGCGGAGAGCATCGCGGGGGAGGGCCGCGCGTGTGTCCATACGGCCCCGACGGCCATGATCATGGCTGCGGTCAACTGTGGTGCGCTGGCGCCCAGCTCAGGAAGGTGCTGGTGGGCCAATGCCGCGATGTCGGCGACGTTGGCCACGGCTGCGCGCTTGTAGCGGGCGGCCACCTGCAGGGAAACGTTGTGCTCCAGTACGCCCGCCTGCGCGCTGAGCAAGTCGCACAGGACCTGGCGCCCGGCGAGGGAGGCCGCGATGACGGCGGCGAACTGCTCTGCCCGCCGGCTCACCGGAGCCCCCTGGTCGACGCCGGCGTGCACAAGGGCAGGCAAGTCGGCCACCCACTGCTGCCAGGCACGGTCGAGCAGCTCCAGCAGGATGGCCTCACGCGATTCGAAGTAGCGCAGCACATTGGACTTCGCCAGACCGACGCGGCGGCTCAGCTCGTTCAGGCTGACCTCGCCGACGGGCATCTCCTCGAGCATGGCGGCGGTGGTGTCGAGGATGGCCTGGCGCCGTACCGCACGCTGCTCCTCACTGCGCGCGCGCTGGAAGTTCGTCATGCCCCCAGGTTACAGACTGCCGGTCTTTTGACATCAGACCGACGGTCTTCTACGTTTGGTCCCAGCCGAACAGACCGCCGGTCTGAAAAGGGGAGGGGCAGGTCTTGGGCTACGCACCGCGGCCTCAGGACCGACGCTCCCTTCATCTAGGGAGCCGTTAACAGGGACTGTCTCGACGTTGTCGATCAGTTCCGGGCGGACGACACGACCTGGTGCGGCGGCAGCCCGGGAGAACTCCGGCTACACCGACGCCTCGTGGCCAGTCGCGGCGCCCCAGTGCCGCCGGCGCCTTCAGCGGCACAAGCCCGAGCGCCGCATGGCCGAGCACAAGTCAAAGAATCCGAGGAGCGTGACGACAGTGAACCACTGGACCCCCGGCGACATCCCCGACCAGGCCGGCCGCACCGCGCTGATCACCGGCGGGAACAGCGGGATCGGTCTCGAGACCGCCCGCGCGCTCGCCCGGCACGGGGCCCGCGTCATCCTGGCCGGCCGCAGCCGGACCAGGCTGGGCCAGGCCGCGGAGGCGGTGCGCGCCGCGACCCCCGAGGCCCGGACGGACACCCTCGTGCTCGACCTCTCCGACCTCTCCTCCGTCCGCGACGCCGCCACCCGGATCGCCGAGACCGAGACGGTCGACCTGCTCTTCAACAACGCGGGCGTGATGAACCTGCCCGAGCGGCGAACCACCCACGACGGCCTCGAGATGACGGTGGGCACCAATCACCTCGGCCACTTCGCCTTCAACGCCCAGGTATGGCCCGCCGTGCGCCGCTCGCCCGCACCGCGCGTGGTCACCGTCAGCGCCATCGCGGCGCGGTGGCCGGTGGGCAGGCTGGAGGACCTGATGAGTGAAAAGAGCTACCGCGCCATGGGCGCCTACGCCAAGTCCAAGCGCGCCAACATCGTCTACACCCTCGAACTCGCGCGCCGTACCGCAAGCAGCCCCGTCGAGGCCCTCGTCGTGCACCCGGGGGCGGCGATGACCAATCTGCAGCAGCACGGCACCGGCCCCCTGAGCCGCATGGTGACCCCGATCGCCGCACGCCTGCTCATGGGCTCGGCCGAGGGTGCCGCCTGGCCCTCCCTGTATGCGGCGACCAGCCCGCACGTCCAGTCGGGCTGGTTCATCGGCCCCGCCGGACGCGACCAGACTTCCGGCACCCCCAGGCCCGCCAAACTCCCCACAGGCGCCGACGACCCCGCGGAGGGCAGGCGGCTCTGGGCGGCGAGCGAACAGCTCACCGGTGTCCCCTTCGACATCGAAGCCGAAGCCGCCGCCTAACAGGCCCCGCATGGTCGCCGCACGGGCCTGTCACGACGGCACGAAAGGCAACTTCGTCGAGTATGAGGGAACGTGGCAGTGAAACCGCGGGGTGCCGACCGTGATACGTGCCAGCTGTCCGGCACCCACGGCCGGCGTGGTCTGAGCCGACGGAGAGCATCCAGCCGGGCCGACGCGCTGTGTCAGCCGGCTTCGGCCGGAGACGGAACGAGGGCATCGGCGCCTCAAGCCAGCTCCCGGCCATCGCGCGCACCATTTGGAGGACGCCGCAACCGGTCTGGTGCTCGACGGGCCGCATGAGGCGGAGCGTGGCACCTGGCCGGTGCTGTGGAGCGAACACTCTGGTGTCAATCAACACCGGCTGCTCGCCGTGCCGTTCGCCGCACCGCCTACTGCCTGACCCGTCGGCCTGCGAAGAGGCAGACTGGCTGTGGAGGTTCCCCGAGGAGTCATGAGACGTCGGCAAGGAGTCATTCGGCGTCGGCTTCGGGAGTCGGTTTCAAGACCCTGGCATGATCAGCAGAATCCGGTTCTGACGTCAGGCTGGAGCCGCCGATGGATGTGACCGAGTCAGGGCATGCCGCGCGAGTGTCCGCCTACGCGGCCGTGGGAGCACGGCTGTCCCTGTTGAGTGACCGTCGGCTTGGGAATGCGGTGTCCGCCGCGCCGAATCTCGGCCGCGGTATCGGGGGTAGGTCGGCGGAGTTGGACGTCGAGGGGACGCGCGTCTTCGTCAAGCGCGTCCCGTTGACAGACGTCGAGTTGCAGCCGGAGCACGTGCGGTCGACGGCCAATGTGTTCGGTCTCCCTCTCTTCTACCAGTACGGCGTGGGGTCGACGGGTTCGGCGCCTGGCGTGAGCTGGCCGCGCACATCATGACGACGGGGTGGGCACTGAAGAACGAGTACGCGGGTTTCCCGCTGCTGTATCACTGGCGGGTATTGCCGGACAGTTCGCCTACCGGCTTCGTTGACGGGGTCGGCGGAGTGGAGGGCGCCGTGGCACATTGGGAGGGATCGTCGGCCGTGCGTCGTCGGCTGGAGGCCATCGGTAGCTCCTCCTTCAGCCTGGTGCTCTTCCTGGAGCATGTGCCACAGACGCTCGCCGAGTGGCTGGTCGACAGCCGGGACACGGCCCCGCGGCAGTCGGGAGGCGAGTCGCCCTATCCGTGGGTCGAGAATGCGCTGTTACGGGGGACGGAGTTCATGAGCGCGCGCGGACTGGTCCACTTCGACGCGCACTTCGCCAATCTGCTCACCGACGGGCAGCGGGTGTACTTCGCGGACTTCGGGCTCGCGTTGAGCCGCGATTTCGAACTCTCGGCGGAGGAGCGCGATTTCCTCGATGATCACCTCGTGTACGACCGCTCCTACGCACCGGACCACTTGCTTCGCCACCACCTGCCACACGACGTGCGTGGTGGCACCGAGCACGGAGCCTTCCTGCGCGAATGGGTCGACGGCCACCAACCCGCCGACATTGCGCCCGACATCGGCGCGATCATCGACCGTCACGCTCCGCACGCGATCGTCCTGGACGACTTTCATCACCGATTGCTTACTCAGAGCAAGCGCACTCCCTTCCCCGCAGCAGAGATCAAGCGGGCTCTGGCCGGCGGTCCAGGGTGAGCAGGGCGGCAGACTCTGAGCTGGACACAGTTCTCTCACAGCAGCGAATACAACGAACCGCTGAGGCACCAACTACAGGCACCCCGGATCGCCGTTGGTGACGAACCG
This sequence comes from Streptomyces violaceoruber, assembly GCF_033406955.1. Classification (NCBI taxonomy): domain Bacteria; kingdom Bacillati; phylum Actinomycetota; class Actinomycetes; order Kitasatosporales; family Streptomycetaceae; genus Streptomyces; species Streptomyces violaceoruber. The sequence goes on from NZ_CP137734.1 coordinate 8,412,687, forward strand.
TGTCAGTAGCTGTTTCTGATCCCCGGTTCTGAGTAGCCTTGCGTCCTAGGCTGGCGTGGTGTCCAGGGGTACCGGGCGGGCCGGGGAAAGGGACTGTCGGGCTTGTGGCGAAGGGCTGAGGCCGGGTTCGCGGCCTGATGCGCTGTTCTGTTCCTCGGCATGTCGTGCCAGGCAGTGGCGGGCGGAACGCCGGTTACGCAAGCGCCTGGCGGCCGTCCGGGGCGGTGCCGGTGAGGTGGAGTGTCCCGAGTGCGGGGTCCGCTGGGTCGTCGGCGTCGATCGGCGCTCGGACGCCGTCTACTGCTCGCGCCGGTGTGTGGTGAGGGCCTGGAGGCGCCGGAAGGAAACGTTCGGCGAACGGGCACAGTGACGGCAACGCGAACACATCCTGAGTTCAAGTTTGGTCAGAAACTGGACATCCGTGGTCATTCGTTGTGATCAGTGGATTTACGGTCTGACTCTCGGTGATGAGCGGGTCGTGTCCGCGTCACGGACGTCAGCTCCGTGCTGCGGCCCGTATGGGTGGTGGAACACCATGCCGGAGGAGATCGACAGGGTTGGAAGTGTCAGTCAGCGCCGCTACGAGCAGATCGTGGCCGAGTTGCGGGAAGTGGTCGAACAGCAGACACAGGGCTCGTTCACGATCGGGGACCGCGCGCTGGAGATCGAGCCGATGCGTGAGCGGGGCGGTGGCCAGCAGGTTGCTCCGGGCCAGGAGTTGTTCACGGTCAGCGAGACGCTGCACCGTCTTGCCGAGGACATCGGACTGGCCTACAGGACCGTGGAAAAGGCGAGGTGGACGGCGTCTCGGTGGCCGAAGGACAAGCGGCAGAAGGGCGTGTCGTTTCGGGTCCACAGAGTCCTGGCCCAGATCGCGGATGAGGCTGAGCGGTTCGCGACCATCGCCAAACCCCCCGCGGGCAAGACGCGGTGGACGGGGGACGAGGCCAACCGCAAGGTGGGTCGCCAGGTCGAGCGTCCGGCATCGCCTCAGGAGAAGATTTCCGCGATCCACCATCTGGCCCGGGACGAGGACGTCGCTGCGGTGGTGACCAGCGACTTCCTCAAACGTCCGACGGTGGCGGCCAAGGTCTCCGACCAGGACAAGGTCCGGGTGGTGGAGGAGTTCACCCGCGACGAGCGCGTCGCCAGCCAGGTGACCACCGGTCTGCTGCGTCGCCCTGAAGTGGCGTACAAGGCAATGAGCGACGACACCGCCCGCCACCAGGTCAATCAGGCTCAGGTCGAGCGAGGTCGGCAGGCCCGCGAGCACTTCGAGGACACCAATCCGGTTGCCCCGGCGGTCCGTCACATCGACCGGACGGTGGAGTTCCTGGACCTGGTCACCGCCTGTCACTCGTTCGTGGCCGCGGCCGGCCGGGCGGTCCCCGGGCTGCGTGATCGCACCCTGGGCGAGGATGAACGCACCATTGTCCACGAGAACGTGGCGAAGGTACGGGCGACGCTCGACTGGATCGAGACCGCGGTCGACACCGGCAAGGTCGACATGGACGGCGAACTGGCTCGCATGCTGCGAGGCGAGTAGCCGTGCCTCGCGCCTCACGGCGCAAGGGAGATGCCGCCCGACGGCATGCGGACACCATCCGGTTCGTTCTGTTCGAGGCCAGGCCGGCGGGTCTGGCGATGCACCAGCTGATCAGGGCCAGCGGGTTGTCGGACAGTCAGGTCAGATCGGGGCTGTCGGCCCTGCGCGACGAGGCGGCGGCCAAGGGCTGGCCACCGCTGATCTGGACCCGGACCGACGGCTATCAGCTCGACGCTGAACGGGCGGCGCTGGAGTCATACGAACGGGCGGTGGTCAGGGAGAAGCTGACCCAGTTCCGCCGGTTCATCACCGGGACCGTCACCCCGCATGCCGCGGCCCACCCGAACGACAAGTGGGTCAAGCACATCGTCGCTCAGCTCAACTCCATCGAATCCACCCTCGACCTCATCGCCAGTGCCTGAGCCTTCCTCGCGGGGGCCGACCTGCTCTGCCGGTCGGCCCCCGCCGCAGGTCAGTGACGGGAGGAGAAATGCGTCACCGCCTCTATCCCTCGGACATGACGGACGCAGAGTGGGCACTGGTCGAACCGCTGCTGCCGCCGCCGGCCTGTGACACGGCCCGCGGCGGGCGGCCGGAGAAGCATCCCCGGCGCGAGATCGTCGACGCGATTCGATACGTTGTGGACACCGGCTGCAAATGGAGGGCCCTACCTGCGGACTTCCCTCCATGGAGGACAGTCTGGGGCTTCATGGCCCGCTGGGCGGCGGTCGGAGTCATCGGCCAGCTCCGTGACGCCCTGGCCCAACGAATTCGCCGCGACATGGGCCGAGGGCCAAGAGCCGTCGCGACGATCATCGACTCTCAGTCGGTGAAAGCCGCCTCGACCGTCGGCAAGGACAGCCGCGGCTATGACGCGGGCAAAAGAATCAACGGGCGCAAACGGCACATGGTGGTCGACACCAAGGGGCTGCCGCTGATGGTGATGGTCACCCCGGCCGACCTGCACGACTCCGCCGTCGCCAAGGAAGTCCTCTTCCGACTTCGCCTGACGCACCCCGAGATCACCCTCGTCTGGGCCGACTCCGCCTATGCGGGCAAGCTCGTGACCTGGGCAAAGAAGCATCTGAACCTCACGATCAAGACCGTCAGCCGCCCGAAGGACACCTCGGGCTGGGTTCTGTTGCCCCGCCGCTGGGTGGTCGAACGGAGCCTGGCCTGGATGATGAACGCCCGCCGTCATGCCCGAGATTACGAGCGGCTGATCCAGCACTCCGAGGCCCTGATCACCTGGGCAGCGATCACGGTGATGACCAAGCGTCTGACCCGCACGGGTCCCACCGGCTGGTCGAAGAAGCCGAAGGCGACAGCCGACTCATCCCCGCAGGTCAGTACTGCTGCCACCGCTGGGAGGCCCGCCGGTTCAGCCACTGAAGAGCCAGCTCGAGCTGCCCCGCTGTCAGCCCGGCAGCCTCAGCCAGCCGGTCGGTTCTGAGCCCGTCGGGATACTTGTCGAGCACCCGGGCGATCTTGCCGATCCATAGTTCTTCCTCGATGAAGGGCCGACGCGCATACCGCTGCCGGAGGACGTCCAGATGCTCCTGGGAGCATGCGGTGACGAGGCGCAGACCGTCATGTGCCAGGTCATGCACAGAGACCGCCGACGAGTCCGGCACCGCATACCGCATTCGCCGGCCTTCGGCGATGGCCTGCTGGCACACGTCGCACACCACGTTGTCCCCCGTCGGGTCCTCGCACGCTCGCCTGGATTCCACCGCGGCGGCCGGTCATCCGGCGCTGAGGGTGTCAGCGCCGTACTCCCAGAGCCGGTCTGCTGCCTCCGGGTCGAGTGCGTGGGCGGCTACGCCGCCGGGCTGGACGTCCCCGTCCTCGACGGTCCGGGCCTCCTGGTTGTCTTCGAAGTAGCGGCCGGTGACGCCGTTGAGGAGAGGAGAGGCCGCCAGCAGGACGGAGGTGGCCGCCCCCTGTTCGGGAGTCTTGTAGTACGGCAGCGGCTTCACGTTGCCCTGGTCGTCCATCACGCCGAATGCGCGCATGGTCTCGTCGTCGACGTGCCGCTGCAGACGGGTGAGGATGTAGCCGGGGTTGAGCGCGTTGGCCGTGATCCCGTCGGCTGCCCAGCGGCGGGCACCCACCGTGAACAGGACGTCGGCGGTCTTGGACTGCCCGTAGGCCGCCCAGGGGTCGTACGGCCGCCGTGCGAAATGAGGATCTTCGAAGTCGAAGGGCGTGCCCAGGTGGGCGCCGGAGCTGACGACCACGATGCGGGCGGAGCCGGCGTCCCGCAGAGCCGCGTGCAGGCCAGTGGCCAGAGCGAAGTGGCCGAGGTAGTTGGTGGCAAGCTGCATTTCCCAGCCGTACGGGGTGAGGGTGCGTGTGGGAAGGGCCATGATCCCCGCGTTCGCGACGAGGATGTCGAGAGGCCCGCGCCATGCCCGCGCGAAGCTGTCGACGGAGGCCACATCGGAAAGATCGAGGGCCTCTGCGTGCACCCGGCCCGCACCGGCGGCGGCCGCCTCCTGGACCAGGGGCTCGGCGGACTGCGGGTGGCGCGTGGCGATGGTGACCTCCGCGCCGGCGGCGGCCAGGGCCCGGACGGTTTCGGCGCCGAGACCCGAGGCACCGCCGGTGACCACGGCACGGCGGCCGGTGAGATCCACGCCGTCGATCACCTCCTGCGCGCGGGCGTGAGAGTCGAAGGGGGTAGTCAGGAGGGCGGAGTCGTTTCGCGCGTGCCTGCCGCCGTCGGGATTCGTCGTCATGCGTCCACGCTACGATGAGGCGACTGGATGCTCTATGACTGAGAGTCCTTCTCCTTTTAGCGATCGTCCAATCCGGGAGGGTGAGTGTGGATCCTCTTGAGGATGTACTGACCCTGCTGAAGACCCGCAGCCATCTCTCAGCGAGCCTGGTCGCGGGAGGACGCTGGGCCGTGCGGTTCGACGCCCCCCGCGTGGTGAAGTTCAATGCCGTTCGCCGCGGCACCTGCCAGCTGGAGGTCGACGGGATCGACGAGCCGATCGACCTGGCCGAGGGCGACTGCTACCTCCTGACACGGCCACGCTCCTTCACGCTCCGCAGCGATCCGGAAACTGCTCCTGTCGATGGCGGAGTCGTGTTCGCAAGAGCCGAAGACGGCATCGCCAGAGCGGGCCAGGGCGACGACGTGTTCCTCATCGGCGGCGGCTTCTCCTTCGGCACCCGCGCCCAGGAGCTGCTGCTCGACAGGCTGCCCCCGATCGTCCATGTGCCCGCCGACACCCCGCACGCGGAGACGGTGCAGTGGGCACTGACCGCCATCGACCAGGAGCTGACACATCGGCCAATGGCCTCCACCCTGATCGCGGAGCACCTGGCCGTCATCATGCTCGTTCATGTGCTGCGCCTGCACCTCGAACGCGCGCCGCACGCGGTGTCAGGCTGGCTGGCCGGCCTCGCAGATCCCGTGGTCGCCACAGCGCTGACCTGCCTGCACCGCGATCCGGCGCGTTCTTGGACCGTGGCCGACCTGGCCGACACCGCCGCGGTGTCCCGTTCCACCCTGGCCGCCCGCTTCAAAGCCACAGTCGGCCAAGGGCCATTGGAATACCTCACGCGATGGCGGATCGAGCTCGCCGCCCGCCAGCTACGGGAAGGCAACGCAACACTCGCCTCCATCGCCCACTCCGTGGGATACGGATCCGAAAGCGCCCTCAGCGTCGCCTTCAAAAGGGTCCTGGGAATGCCGCCCGGCGACTACCGCAAACATCCCACGATGCCTTGATGCTTCGAGGAGACGCGTTACCACAGCCGGGCAACCGATGCACTCTGCATCACCATGCATGACTATCGCTCCGGCTCCTAAACCACCGTGAGGGCGCCTACTTCGGAAACAACTTCTCAGGGATCCTTCCAGCAGTTCGAGAAACTGTCGCAGGTCATCAGCCACCCGGTCGAGTTCGGGTTCGTCCAGCGACGCCGTTCGTGTTCGGTGGATCATTCCGCCAGGGCCGGCGACATAGGACAGGCCTCCACCGTTCGAGCCGATGACCAGGCCGCGGTCCTTCTGGCCCGCACCGACATCGACAGTGCCGTAGTGCTTGAACCGCAGAAGGACATCGGCTGCCGGATCAAGGAAGCAGCCATTACCGACGTCCGCCCAGGCAACCTCGCCGATGCTGTCGTAGAAGGTGACCAGGTCGGCAGGGACGAGACTGTCCCGGGCGAGCGTGCGAGCCGCGGCCTGGTCGGCGCTGTCGGCCCGCCGTACCTCGTTGACGCCCGGGGGAAAGCCGTGCCGGCGCTCGAACTCGTCTGTCATGGCCTCCAGGGTCTCCGCGACCCTGCTGGTCCACGAGGCCAGCCAGGCGGAGGAAAGCGAACGGTCACTCATGAGGTCGGATCATGGCACGGGCCGCGGACATTCCCGGGGCGCCCAGTAGCCCTGCGTCGGCAGCTCAGAACGACGTCCTGAGCTGCCGTCGGGTGATGAGGCAGCAGGCGAGTTCATGGACGGCTTCGTGCATGTCGGTCCTTCGAGCCGAGAGCGAGGCTGATGCGCGCGGGTGCGATCGTGCCTGTGGCGACCGTGCACGGTCGCGCCCAGGATGAGTGAGGAGGCCGCGGGAGGAGAGCGTCAGCCGGCCGGCCGGGGAGCATGGCCAGGGCACGGGAGCGCCGTGCGACGAGGTCGTCATAGGTGCCGTCGCGCTCGGCCCAGCGGTGCGTGAGGACGCCCTTCACGAGGACTTCGTCGGGGGTGGGGTCCTGTGCGAGCAGGTGCATGACCTCGGTGGCGAAGTCCTCGAGTGGCAGCGCGTGCGGATTCACCTCCTCCTGTCCCGCCGTGGCGACGGCCGGCGGGACGAGCTCGACGACGCCGAGACCGGTGCCGTCGAGTTGCGCGCGCAGGGCCTCGGAGTAGGCGTGCACCGCGGCCTTGGAAGCGGCGTAGCTGGGCATCGGCGGAAACGGCAGGAAGGCGATGCCGGAGGAGACGGTGATGAAGGTGCCGGCACCCCGCCGGACCAGGTGGGGGGTGAAGGCGTCGATGACCCGGATGGTGCCGAGCAGGTTGGTGTCGATCGTCGTTCTGGCCGCCTCGAAGTGCGCGGGGTCGCGCAGGTCCTCAAGGAGCATGACGCCCGACATGGTCACCACGGTGTCCAGCTCGGGATACCGGTCGAGCACGGCGTCACGCAGGGACTCGACCGAAGAACTGTCGGTGACATCCGCACCGAATGTGCCCCAGCCTTCTTCGGCGAGTTCCGAGAGCGCTCTCGGACTGCGGCCGGCGACGGCCACGACGCTGCCCGCAGCGGCGAACCGGCAGGCCAGCTCTCGCCCGATGCCCGAGGTTCCGCCGACGATGAGAACGGTGCGGTTGGAGAGATCCACGAGTTCTTCCCTTCAGTCCGGGGCGCGACGGCGTGCAGCCCCGTGGCGCACACGGTGAGGTCCTCTGTCCCCGTCGAACAGTGGTGCCGTAAGCCTTGCCGGACTCCGTCGGACTTGGCAGTTCCCCCGTCTTCCCTGGTCCTGTCAGGGCCCCCACTGAGTCCACGCACCGCATTACGGTGTCGCTATGAAGGACGAATCCGGCAACCGGCTCGGCAGCTACCTCCGCGCCCGGCGTGAGCTGATCACCCCGGCCCAGGCAGGGATCCCGCCCGGCGGCAACCGCCGCGTGCCCGGCCTGCGCCGGGAGGAAGTCGCCCTGCTCGCCGGAATCAGTCCCGACTACTACCTGCGTCTGGAACGGGGCCGTGACAAGAACCCCTCACCGCAGGTCCTCGAATCACTCGCACGCGTCCTGCAACTCGACGACATCGAACGGACGTATCTGCTCGGCCTCGCCGCGGCACGCCCCAGAGCGCCGCGCCGCAAGCGGCCCGAGCACGTACCGGCGCGCGTGCACGAGCTGCTCGCCCACCTTCCGATCCCCGCGTTCGTCGAGGGGCGCGCGTTCGACGTCCTGGCCTCCAATCCGATGGCCGTCGCTCTCTCCCCCCGCCTGCGGCCCGGGCAGAACCGGCTTCGCGATCTCCTCCTCGACCCTGAGGAACAGGAGTTCCACCAGGACTGGCCGAAGGCCACCGCCGATTTCGTCGCCGCCCTTCGCACGACCATCGGGGACGACACCGACAACCCCCGGTTCGTCGAACTCGTCGGAGAGCTCTCCCTGTCCAGTCAGCGGTTCCGTACCCTGTGGGCCCGCCACGAAGTCCGCAGCCTCGACGGAGGCAGCACCACCGTCCACCACCCCGTCGTCGGTGACCTACACCTCCACCGCGACAAACTCCCCGTCGAGGACGTCATCCTCGTCGTGTACTACCCCGACAAGGACAGCGACAGCGACGAGAAACTACGGCTCCTCGCTGGACTCTCACACTCCGAGTCCGCCGGCACGCCGCGCTCCGGAAGCAGCACTGGAGGGCGTCCCCCACAAGAGGAGTGATCAGTTCTGTGCCGGTGGGGGATCGGTGGCTGCTGGTGAGGGCGGCCAGGGCGCTGTCGTAGGAGCCGTTGGTCTGGCGTGGCGCAGGAGCTTGACTTTCTGGGACTCGATGCCCTCGCGCTCCGCCGTGATCGAGTCGAACAGTTTTGGAAGCGCCGCGGGTTCCGGTTGTCAGCGCAGGTGGGTGCCCGTGAGTTCTTCGGAGGTTCGCCAGACGCGCTGGGCCTCATCGGCGCTGCGCAGGCGGGAGTAGAGCTCCTGTTCTCCGGGTGGGCCACCCAGGTGGCCTGGGCCGCTGGGCCCGTAGAATCCGCCGGGCTTGGCGGCGGGGGAAGTAGCGGCCATGAGAGCGGGAAGCTGCGCGGTCTCCACGGTCCCCACGATGACGCCGCGGGCAGACATGGCCCGGATCATGCGAACCAGCACGGTGTCCTTGTCCCGGCCGACCTCGGGGCGGGCCGCGAGCAGGCTCGTAGGAGCGACCCCGGGGTGGGAGAGATTACTGGTGATGCCCCAACCACCTGCCTCGCTACGCCTGTCGAGTTCCAGACCGAAGAGCCCGAGGGCGATCTTCGACTGGCTGTAGGCCTTCCTGCCGTTGTAGGAGCGTTCCCAGTTCAGGTCGTCCCAGTTGATGGCGTGCTGGTTGGCCGCGATGCTGACCTGCGAGGTGACGCGTGCTTGTCCGGCCCGCAGGAGCGGCAGCAGGTGGGCTACCAGGGCGAAGTGCCCCAGGTGGTTGGTGCCGAACTGCAGCTCGAATCCGTCGACGGTGGCTTGCCTCTCGGGCGGGGTCATGACGCCGGCGTTGTTGAGGAGCAGGTGGATGGGCTGGCCCTCCTCCAGCAGCGTCTTGCCGAGCGCCGCGACGGAGGCGAGTGAGGACAGATCGAGGCTGCGCAGCGACACATCCGCGTCGGGGGCGTGCTGACGGATCTTGGTCAGCGCCGCCTCACCCTTGCGTGGATTGCGGACGGGAAGGACGACCTGCGCGCCGGCTGCGGCCAGGCGGATCGCCATACCGAGTCCCATCCCGTCGCTCGCTCCGGTGACGACGGCCCGCGTGTCACGCAGGTCGGGAATCGTGATGTCAATGGGTCGACGTGGCATGTGAGTCAGCTTCCTGAGGAGTCGGTTGGACGCAGTGGGATGCCGCCGGTCACGCCGGGGCGCCACCGCTGATGAGGAGGTGCTGGCCGCTGACCCGGCGGGCGAGCGGGCCGGCGAAGTACTCGAGCGAAGAGCCGGTCGAACTGCTCCGTCGTGACCTCACTGATCGGCTGGTCGACGATTTCCAGCCGGCATGGGAAACCACGATGTCCGGCTTTCCGAAGGTGTCGATGCACTGTTGGAACAGGTTCTCGGGGGCGTCCAGATCGGCGACATCGCCCTGCACGGCGACGGCTTCCGCACCCGGAGTGCGGATTTCCTCCACGGTCTGGAGCGCGGCGTCCTCGCTGCGGGAGCCGTTGACTACCACCCGGGCGCCGAGCCGTGCGTAGCGCAGGGCGATGACTCGCCCGATGCCGCGGTCCGAGCCGGTGATCAGGGCGGTCTTGTTGCGCAGGTCAGTCATGCTGAGCACCTGTTCTCGTGGGGGCGCGGGCGGGCGCAGGGGCGCCGAGAGCGAGAGCGAGAGCGGGGAGTGCGGGACGAGTGCGGAAAATCAGGTCGGGGGAGGAGCCGGGTCGCCACCGTGTACCGGAAGGCCGGGCAAGCCCACGGCGATCATGGAGCACGTCTCTCATCCTGGGCCGGCACCGCACGTCTCACAATGAGTGAAGGGGGGATCAGGAATCCGTGGATATCAAGCAGCGCCTCAGGTAGATCTGAGCAGAACGGGCCATGAACGTCACGGAAGGCGTGGACAGTGATCGATCGATCCGGTCTGGCACAGTTCCTACGGCATCGCCGGGAGGCGCTGCAGCCCGAGGACGTCGGCCTCCCGCGAGGACGGCGCCGCAGGACCAGCGGGCTTCGCCGGGAAGAGGTGGCCGCGCTGTGCCACATGTCGACCGACTACTACGCACGCCTGGAGCGAGAGCGAGGGCCCCAGCCGTCTCAGCAGATGATCGTCTCCATCGCGCAGGGCCTGCACCTCTCCCTCGACGAGCGGGACCACCTGTTCCGGCTGGCCGGACACACCCCGCCCCCGCGGGGCACGGACGGCGAACACATCAGTCCCGGCCTGCTGCGCATCCTCGACCGCCTCGACGACACTCCCGCGGAGATCGTCACCGAGCTCGGCGAAACGCTACGGCAGACCCGGCTCGGCATCGCACTCACCGGCGACCAGACCCGCTACAGCGGCCCGGCCCGCAGCATCGGCTACCGCTGGTTCACCGACCCCGCCACACGACAGCTCTACCACCCTGACGACCACGCGTTCCTCACCCGGATGTTCGCCTCCGGCCTGCGGGAGGTGGCCACGCTGCGAGGCCCCGGTTCCCGCGCGGCCCACTACGCCGACTTGCTGCTTGCCCAGAGCGAAGAATTCCGCCGGGTGTGGAAGGAGCACACGGTCGGAATCCGGCCCAAGGAGGTGAAACACTTCGTCCATCCCGAGGTCGGCGCACTGGAGCTGACCTGCCAGACGCTGCTCGATCCGAGCCAGGCGCACATGCTTCTCGTCTACACCGCCACGCCCGGCGGCGAGAGTTACGAAAAGCTCCAGTTGCTCTCCGTGATCGGCGCACAGACGCTGCGATGAGCCCGTGAGAAGGCCCATTCCGTCAACCTACGGCGCGACGCGGATCTGCGTCGGTCCCCGCGTTGTCAGGCCCCTCGTCAACCGTGCCGCGTGGCCGGTATGCGACTGCGCTGCTCAGAGGGGGCGAGCTGGATCGTGACCCCTGCGCTCACCGAGTCCGTGGCCGCCTCGGTCCGCGTCGGCCTGCCGGTGCCGGCAGGAGATCTCACGCCGACCGAGGCCGTCGCCGCCCGGCGTGCCGGAGCCGACGCCGTCAAGCTGTTCGCCGCCTCGATCGGTCAGTGAAGTTTCCAGGAAGTGCGTGAACACCGTGTGGCCGGGCACAAGGGCTGTCGAACCGAGGTCCTGACGTTCGGGGCCGGTAGAGATCTGTCAACTGACAGGCGAACTCGGGCCGTTGTGGGGCCTTTGCGCACACGCGCCTGAGTCGCGATTGAGGATGGGGTTTGAAATGATCATTCTTGGGCTTATTCTGCTGATCATCGGCCTGCTTGTGGGCATGGGTCTGCTGACGACGATCGGTGGCATCCTCATCCTGGTGGGCGCCATCCTGTGGATCCTGGGTGCGACCGGTCGCGCGGTCGGTGGACGCAAGCACTTCTTCTAGGCCGGGGTGCTTCACCGGCGCTCCGCGGCGAGTGATTCGCCCACTCGTCGAACCCGTACCGTACCGACCCGGCGGCGCGCTGCGTGCGGCATACAGCCGCACGCAGCGCGCCGCCTGCATGCGGGCCCCGGCAAGGACCCGGCGCCGCCCAAGGCCGCCGTCCGGCGCCGTCCGGGTCGCGGCGACGCGTGACGGTGCCGTACCCGGCTTGTCACGGCCGGCGTACCCGGGCCGTGGGCCTGCCGATCCGGACGTCGTAACGCGAGCCGATCAGATCGCCCTGGAACCGACCAGGGCGCCACGTCCCCGACCGCCGCACGACGACACGAACGGGCGTCCACTTCACGTGGCAAGCCCCGCCCGGTAGAACACGGTTCCGCGGCTCACCGCCTCCATGACGGACACCTCAGGTGATCAGCCCGGCGCTGACCAGCCAGATGTGCTCGCAGGTCGCCGACGCCTCCTGGAGCTTCTCGCGGGACTCCTGTGAGGCGTGGTAAAAGGTCCGCTCGATCATCCAGCACAGGGCACGTGCCATCGCTGAGGCTTGTTCGGGTGCGGTGCCGGACTGGATGCCGGCCCGCTCCAGGACAGCGGTGATGGCCGCGATGAACAGGTCAGCCGTGTGACTCCACAGCTCGCCGATCTCTGGCACGGTCAACGACAGATCGATCGCCGTGCGCATGACCAGACCGTGCTCGTTCCACAGCTCGACCGTGCGGTGCATGGCCGCCGCGATGGCCTGGCGCGGCTCGTCCGTCTGCGCGGTGACCCGGGACCGTTCCCACAGATGCTCGACGGTCCGAGCCACGAGTGCCGCGACCACTTCGTGCTTGGAACCGAAGTAGAAGTACAGGGCCCCCCGTGTGATACCGGCGCCCTGGGCTATGTCGCCGACGGTCATGGCGTCGTAGCCCTTGTCCGCCAGCAAGGCCTCGCAGGTGTCGAGGATGGCCCGTTCCCGTACATCGCCCTTGCGCTCGATGCCGCGACGACCGAGCGGGGAAGGCCGGCCGGGCATCAGAGCTGGGCACCCTGGGGGAAGTCGGTCGTACGCGACAGCGCCTCCCACGCTCGGATGTCCTCATCCACTGCCGTACGCGCGGCGGTGACCAGTCGCAGCGCGTCCGAGCCCAGAACGAGGTGGGCCGGCGGCTGATCGACCGAGGTGATGTGTACGACCGCTTCCCCGGCCTTGGCCGGATTGCCCAGCTGGTTCCCGCTGGCTTTCTGCCGCGCTTCCCGGATGGGGGCGAACAGGTCGTCGTAGTCGGCGACGGTCCGCGCGGCGCGCGTCATGGACCGTCCGGCCCAGTCGGTGCGGAAGGAGCCGGGCTCGATCGCCGTCACATGGATCCCGAACTGCGCGACCTCCTTGCCCAGCGCCTCGAGGATGCCTTCCAGAGCGAACTTGCTGCCGCAGTAGGCGGACATGCCGGGCACGGCCATGAGCCCGCCCATAGACGTGACGGCCATCAGGTGTCCGCGGCGGCGCGCGCGCATGTGGGGCAGCGCCGCTTGCAGGGTGGCCATCGCCCCGAACACGTTGACGTCGAACTGCCGCCGCACCTCGGCCAGCGGGGTTTCCTCGAAGGTTCCCTCCAGGCCGTAGCCGGCGTTGGCGACGACGACGTCCAGAGGACCGACGCTCCGCTCGACCTCCGCGACCACGCCGTTAACGGCGCCACCGTCCGTCACGTCCAGGATGCGGCCGTGGGCGTGCCCGGGTCCGAGTTCTTCGAAGGCCCGCACGTCGTTCTCGGAGCGGACGGTGCCGACCACGGTGTGCCCGGCGGACAGGGCGGCCTGCGCGAAAGCGCGCCCCAGGCCGGTGCTGACGCCGGTGATGAGCCAGTTCTGCCTTTGCACTGTTCCTCCAGCGAGGTCTTGCGAGGAGCCGGAACGCTCTCTTGAGTGATAAATCTACACCCTGTCGATTTTTATCGTTACTGCGTCGATTTTGATGGGGCGCCCGGGACGGGGTCCTCAAGATGAAGGCCGGGGCCGAGGACTCGTCGGGGCCCGGCGGCAGCCCCGGGCCACCGGGGGCTCGCCATAGGCTGCCGCTGGCAGAAGGGCTCCTCCAGGTAGGAGGCCTCGTCCTCGTCGAGTTAGACATCCACCGCGGCGATCGCGTCGGCCGGCTGGGTCGGCTTGGTGACCCCGACGATGGGCGAGGTCACCACCGGGTTGCGCATGACCCAGACGCGAGCAGTCGGCCCGGCCGTCGTTCACGCGGCCGCCTCGGTGAGGGTCACTGCCGGAGTCGGCGGTGTTCACGGATTACTCGCAGCGCGCACACCTGACATCGGGCGGGCGGACGATGCACCTGGTCGTTCGCCCTCCATGGCACGTTGCGTGCACGGTCCCGCAGAGTGGGCGAGAGGTGGATGACCCGGTCAGCCGAACCGGTCGAGCAGGGCGTCGAGTCCCTTGGCCAGCGTCTCCGGACCGCCCCGCTCCGTCAGCCCGGTGGCGGTGGCACGCAGATGCGGCAGCTGCTGGGCCGAGATGCGGTGCAGTCCGATGCGGAAGGCGGGGTCCGGCTCGTCCGGGGCGTCGTCCATGGCTCGCAGTTCGACGATCAGATAGCCGAGGAGCCAGGCGGTGAAGGCGCGGTGCAGGGCGAGAGCGTGATGTTCGTCCAGGTCCGCGAGCAGGGCGAGGATCCGCTCGTCGCCGCGCAGCACCGGCTCGGGCCGACGGGCGAGCGGTGTCGACAGCAGGCGAGTGGCGAGCAGGCCCCTGGGTAGACAGGGGGGCGAAGGCCGGATCAGGACCGCTGTTCCGGCGCTGACTCAAGCGTGATGTGCGGGAGAGCGCTTTGAGGGGGCCATGCCATGCCCTCTGCACCCACCGCGAATCGGACCGGCAGGCCACGGAGGCGCTCGTCGGCGAGTACGAGACCTCGCACTGCCCCGGCACAGCGAGAGCACCCTCTTCCTCTACTCCGCCGAACCCGGATCGGCGTCCGCCAAGTCGCTGAGCCTGCTGGCGTCATGGGCCTTGGCGGAACCACCGACCTCCTCCGACCGGTCGCGCGACTGATTCAGGGGAGCGCCACCTGTGTGCTGCCCGTGACATCGCTGCCGCCCTCGCGGAACCGACCGGCAAGGAAAGCGATCAATGCAGATATGGGACGACTGGCCCCATGCTGTTCGAGAAAGAGAGCCCTGAGTTGAACTCCCCGGTCCATCTGTCATTGTCCGGCAGACCTGCCATAGCCGTGCTGGCGCTCGTCGGCATCACCGCGGGTGTACTGATCGGCCGGGAGAGTCTCCGCACCGTGGTGGGCTGCGGCGCGCCCGACGACCGCTTCCCCTCGCGGACCGCGGCGGACTGGAAAGCGGGCGCGGACCACGTGGTGGTGACGCGGCCGACCGCCGAGCGGGAAACCAACAGGGAGGAAGTCGCCATGGGTGCGGTGAGGTACACCGTAGACCGGACGGTGACGCTCCGGAAGGAGAGGGTGCTGTGGTCCGCCGCCACCCCTCGGCATGAGTTGGGGAGCGAGTTCGACATGACCGCCCCCGGCTGGTCGGTGTACCGCAACGGCAAACGGGCCAAGGGCACGGCTCCCGAGGCACCGCGGCTGGAGATCGGGCACATGTATGTGCTTGCCCTGCGCTGGGAGGCCGATCAGTGGGTCGTCCTCGGAGAAGGGGCCGCCGTGCCGTTCGACGACCGTGTGGCCGGGCGGGGGGAGTGGTGCGGCATGGTGCTGAGCGAGGACGACTTCGCCAAGGGCGAGCGGTTCTCGCGGCGCGACGACCACAGTCTGGAAGAGACCGTGCAGGGGCAGGGCGAAGCGGCGATCTCCCGCGAACTCGCGAAGACGGGCAGCAAGCGGCCGTAAGGCGGCTTACGTCGTCGGCTGCGCCGGAGTCCGTGGCTGCCCGCTTGTGCCTGAGAGTAAAGCCGCCTGTCCGACCACCTTGCCTGCGTACGGGACTGTGCCCCTCGTCGCTGCCCGGACGGCCGCTGTACCCGCCATTACCGCAACGGTGCTTGCCGTGACTGGTGGCCAGGTCAGGGGGGGTGTCCGCGTCGATTGTGGTGACTGGTGCGGGCTGACAGTCGGTGAGGCGGGTGATCAGCCGTCGTATCTCGGCGAGGGACATGTGTCGGTGCCACCCGCGACAGCGGCGGACCCCGGTGGTCATCCGGGCCCCACATCTGTTTCGCGCTCTGGACGCACCCCCTCGATGCGAAAGCCGCAGGTCGGACGGAAAAGTCCTGCTGGAGTACTAGGTCTGGCGCAGGGGTGCGTCTGGGTCTCTGGGCCGATGGTGTTGGGCCGTTGCGTCGATAGTGTCGGTTCGTATGGGGACTGATGGCACGCTCGATGAGGCCTTGGAACGGTTGTATCGGACCGGGCCGGAGTTCGGAGGCCGGCTGTCCAATCACGGTCCCATGGCGGTGGAGTCCATGGTCAGACGTGGACACGCCCGACAGGTTCACCGCTGGTTGGACCTCTACATGCGTCGGTTGGACGATCGGCCTCGTGGCGCCTGTCCCATCCCCGCCGTCGGATGGCGCTCGGCGCTTGGGGATCCTCGCCGTCTTGGGGACTGGCTTGCGTTTTTCGACCGCGAGGTGACCGAACAGCCCTGGCGCGCCGTACTGGAGGTGTGGTGGCCACGGCTCGTGCCCGGCATCGCGGCCGGGGCCACCCACGGGGTGATCCGTACTGGCCACGCCGTCCACGCCCTGCTGGCCCACGAGGACGGCCCACGCTTGGCCGAGCTCGGCCAGGCGCTCGGCTACTGGGCGGCGCGCTGGCAGCAGGTGCCGTCCGCTGCCCCTTCCGGAACCTCCGGCCCGGCGTCGGCTCTTGCGGGCGTTCCGCGTATTGCAGATCAGAGCGCGGACATCGACCACCGGCTCGGCCAGCTCACCGGGCTGAGCGGCTGGCCCGCGGCGCTGGCCGCGCTGAGACCCGCCGCGGACGCGGGGCAGGCCCGGGACCTGCTGGCCGGTCTGACGACGGCTGCCGCCGTGCGCTACCTCCCGAACGCGCACGGCTCACCCGTCATGCTGATTCACTCCGCGACCGCGCCCATGGCTGTCCTGCGTACCTTGCCCGCACTCCCCAGCACCCAGTGGGTCGTGAGTCTGCACGCGGCCTGGGCGGCCAGCGCGGCCGTGACGGCGGCCTACGCCCCTGCCGAACCCCTACCTCGGCACGCCCTGCCCACCGCCCACCGGTCGGCGGAAGAGACCTTCGCCCTTGCCGTCCGCCACCAGGATGAACACGTCATCAAGCTCGCCGACACCTGCCTCGATGTTCACCGGCGCACAGGCTGCCCCGACGCCCTCGCCGCTGTGACACGCGCGATGGAGCTGATCGACGAGCCCTGACGGGTGCCAGGCGGGTTCTTCCGAGCCTCCGCTGGTCGCGGGCGCCGGACCGGCGGGCCCTGTACGGAAAAGCCGCCAGCGCCGCTGGGAGAGACGACCTGTACCTACGACGCGCTGGGCCGCGTGGCAACGGTCGAGGACGGTCGGGGCATCACCACCGTCTACGGCTACGCCTCCCGCGACCGGGTGCGGGAGGTCTCTGCCACCAACTTCCCGGTCACCTACTCCGGTTCCGTGAAGGAGCATGTCAGTGGCAGGGAGGAGCCATCCGTTCCTGGGTGTCCGTGTCGCCGCGATCGATGCGTTCAGGGACGCAGGGGCTGCGGTCGGCTGCCTTGTGATGACGACGACTGGGCGGGTTCATGCCTGGAACTCGGTGAGGTCGATGGCGTGAACGCGCAGTGGGTAGCCGTACACCGGGTGGGTCGTCTCCCGCTCGGGTGTCATGCCGAGCTTGCGGATGACGTTCTCGGATGCGTTGTCCCCCATCCGGCTGATGCTGATGACACGGTCCAGGCCGCGGTCCTGGAGTGCGAACTCCAGTGTGGCGTGCGCGGCTTCGGACGCGTATCCCTGACCCCAGAACGGTGAGCCGAGCCGCCAGCTGATCGCCACTGCGGGCATCACCTCCGGCAGGAACTCGGGCACGGACAGTCCTGTGAAACCGATCAGTTCGCCCGAGGCCAGCAGTTCGACGGCGAAGAGTCCGAAGCCCTCCTCGTCCCATTCCTCCTCCCACCGTTCGATGTCCTCGGCTGTGTGGTCCAGGTCGCGCACCGAGCCGTCGTCAGTCCAGCGCATGACCCGTGGGTCCGCGTTGATGTCCGCCATCGGCGTGAGGTCGTCGTCGTGCCAGCTACGGAGGAGAAGACGGGGTGTTCGGATCTCGGTCATGCGCCCATCCTGCCGAAGACAAGCGCCGCATCGGTAATCCGGCGCTCGCCGGCGCTGCCGCTTCGACAGCGCGGTCGAGAGGCGAGACCGATCCAGTGGCAACCTGCCGCAGAACCGAGATCCTTTACGGGATCGCGGCCGACTCGATTTCAGGTATCGCCATCAGCGGGGCCCTTGGTCGGGCCGACCAGGGGGCTGACCTGTGTGGACCTTGTGTGTCTCCTCATCCGATGTCCTGGGCCGGCCGTTCTCCTGGTGCGGCTGCACGGACTCGGCGGCCGCAGGTACCGGGTGTGCGGGGAGCCGCGGTGAGTGGTTTCGGGGCGGGGTCCACCGAGGTGTGGATCTTGGTCGTGGGTGATCACGCACCGTGGGGCGCAGTGACCTGACGGACGGCCAGTGGGCCCGGCGGGAGCCGTTGCTGCCACAGGGCATCAAGCCGGGCCGTCCGCCGGTGCGGACGCGACGGCAGCTGATGGACGGCATGAGGCGGCGGACCCGGACCGGTGCTCCCTGGCGCGATGTGCCGGAACGCTACGGGCCCTGGGACCGGGTGTATGACCTGTTCCGACGCTGGCAGCGGGACGGCGTCTGGGCCAGGATCGGCACCCGGCTCCAGGCCGAGGCAGACGCGAAGGGCCTGAACATCTGGGACGTGAACGTCGACTCCACCGTCTGCCGGGCCGACCAGCACGCGGCCGGGGCGGCGAAAAGGCAGGAAACCGGACCGTGTGCGGGCCGACAATGCGTACGATCCCCGCAAGAACCGCGTCCACCTGCGCAGACGCGATATCAGGACGACCACTCCGGTCCCAGCAGACCGAGTCCGTAACCGCAGGAGGCTCGGCTCCCGAGGCGGTCGGCCGCCGAAGTTCGACAAGACCGACTACCGCGAGCGCCACGCGGATGAGTGCGGGATCAACCGCCTCAAGCGTCACCGGGCCGTGGCCGCGAGATACGACAAGCTTGCCGTCCGCTACGAGGCGACCGTGCTGGTGGCGGTCCGCAACGAGTGGCTGTGACCAGCGGGTTTCCTGTCGACGTCAGTCTGTCGGTGTGGGCACGGCGCAGACTTCGGCGATAGCCCGCGTGTCCCAGTAGAACGGACGAACCTCGGTGATCCGCCCGTCCTTGACCGTGATCGCTTGCAGAATCGGGAAGCTGAGTTCACGGCCCGTCGCACGAGCGCGAGCACGGACCTGTGTGAGCACGACCGCAGTCTCACCGGTGGCAAGAAACTCCTGCTCCACCATGTCGAACGACTCCCACGCTTCTCCCATCATGAGGAAGAACTGCGTCATGCCCTGGTGCCCACGCCAAGTGCCGCCATAGGGCAGAGCATCTGCTTGATGCAGCTCGACATCCGGCGCGAAGAAGGGGGCGAGCAGGTCGAACGAAGCCTCGCCGGGGCCTCCTGCCGCCAAGTATTCCGCCTCAGCCGCATACATGCCGGTGAGCACTGTTGCTGAGTCCGTAGTGGATGGCATCGTCATGCCGTCAGCATGGTCACCACGGGAGGTTCTCGCTGGCGGCAATCAGACGTCGCGTTGTGCGGCGGAGTCGGCACTTTCGCAACAGGCCCCGGTCGGTGGTCATACGGGGTGTCGGTCGCGCCGGGCGGGGCCCGCCGTGCGTCCGGGCGCGGCCGCGCGCCGCCGGTAGACGACGTAGGGGCGGACGAGGTAGCCGACGGGCGCGCTCCAGACGTGCACGAGGCGGGTGAACGGCCAGACGGCGAAGAGCAGGCAGGCGCTGAGCGCGTGCAGCTGGAACAGCAGGGGCGCCCCGGCGATGGCCTCCGGCTGCGGCTGGAGGGTGAACAGGCCGCGGAACCAGACCGAGACGGTGGAGCGGTAGTCGTAGCCCGCGCCGAACACGTTGTGCGCGGCGGTCGCGGTGATGCCCAGCAGGACGGTGGCCGACAGCAGCGGGAAGAGCACCTTGTCGCTGCGGTCCGTGCCCAGGCGGATCCGGCGGGTCAGCAGTCGGCGGGCGCACAGCATGCCCAGGCCGGCCACCATGGCCACACCGGCCACCGAGCCCGCCCACACGGCGGTCGTGTGGTACGTGTGCTCGTCGACCCCGGCCGCCTCCGTCCACGAGGCCGGTACGGCGAGGCCGACGACGTGTCCGGCGATCACCATGAACGCGCCCAGGTGAAACAGCGGACTGCCCCAGCGCAGCCAACGGTGTTCGAGGAGCTGGGTGGTGCGCGAGGTCCAGCCGAACTGGTCCTGCCGGTAGCGCCAGACGTGCCCCACGGCGAACACGGCCAGGCAGATGTAGGGGACGGCCACCCACAGGAGGAGGACGGAGCCGCTCGCTGCGGCGAGGGGGGCGGGTGCGGCGGGTGCGGCACTCATCGGGGGCCTTCCGGGGGTGTCAGGGGCGGCATGAGGGTGGGGTGGGCCTGCTCGGGCGGGACGAAGGCGCCCGGCGGTGCGAACCCGCCGGCGCCGTACGGGTCGAGCCCGACGTCCTCGGCGGGCGGGCCCTGGGCGGCGAGTTCGGCGACGGCCGCGCGGTCGGCCTCGGTGGCGGGCGGCAGCAGGGTGAGCAGCGCGGCGAGGACGTGCCGGTAGGGGGAGCCGCCGTCGCTCAGCGCGTGGTGGATCAGTTCCAGTCCGCGTCGGTGGAGGCGCAGCGGGGCCTCGCCCGCGCGCGGCCCGGCGAGCGCGGCGTACTCCAGGACGACCGGGAGGTGGTCGGGCAGTTCCCCGCCGTCGGTGTCCCAGCCGGTGGCGCGGTAGCGCTGGGCAAGGGTGAGCAGGGCCATGCCGCGGCGGCGGGTGTCGCCGTGCAGGTAGTAGGTGAGGTAGAGACCGCTACGGCGGCGCAGGTCGAAGGTCTCCACGTAGTGCTGCTCCAGCGCGTCCGGTTCCTGACCGGTGAACCAGGTGGTGAACGTGGACAGGTGCTCGGTGACGGGGGACGGCGGCAGCGCCTCGACGGTGGCGGTGAGCACCGGCCGGGCGGCGGTGAGCGCGGCGTCCGGGTACTGCAGCAGCAGCGACAGCAGCCGCAGCAGCAGCGCGCGGGTCTCCGGCTCCCGCGGTCCGAACGAGGCGGCGGCACGGCCGGAGCGTGCCGTCCCGTCCGGGCGGCGCAGGGCAGATCGGACGCGGGCGCGGACGATGTCCGGGACGGTGGTGGGCAGCGGACTCATGCGGAGTCTCCCGTCGAGGCGGCCGAGGAGCGGCGCAGGGTGGGGATGCCGAGCATGATCCGGCCGCCGGACCCGGCCGGTTGCGGGTCCCCGGACGTCTCGACGGGGCAGCGGTCCTCCATCGCGCTCAGCGCCGCGGCGTCCTCTCTGTGCGCGGCCGGTACGACGTACCGGTCCTCGTACTTGGCGACGGCCAGCAGGCGGTGCAGGTCCTCGGCCTCGCGGGCGGTCAGCCCCACCGCCTTCAGCGCGGCCTCGTCGCCGTCCTCGCCCAGCGTGCGTGCGCGCATGTAGGAGCGCAGCGCGGTGAGCTTCATCAGCACCCCGCCGACCACGTCGGTGTCCCCGGCGGTGAACAGCTCCGCCAGGTACTCCAAGGGGATGCGCAGCCGGGTGACGGCCGCGAACACGTGGTCCGGGTCGTCCTGGTTGCCGCCCGCCGCGTCGACGGCGTCCAGGACGGGCGACAGCGGGGGTACGTACCAGACCATCGGCAGGGTGCGGTACTCCGGGTGCAGCGGCAGGGCCACCTTGTGCCGTGCGACCAGGTCGTACACGGGGGAGCGGCGGGCGGCCGCCAGCCAGTCCTCCGGGATGCCCGACTCCCGGGCCGCCGCGATGACGTCGGGGTCGGCCGGGTCGAGGAAGACGCCGCGCTGGGCGTCCAGCAGGTCCTTCTCGTCGGGGGTGGCGGCGGCCTCGCCGACCCGGTCGGCGTCGTACAGCAGGAGACCGAGGTAGCGCAGCCGCCCCACGCAGGTCTCGGAGCAGACGGTGGGCTGGCCGGCCTCGATCCGCGGGAAGCAGAACGTGCACTTCTCGCCCTTGCCGGTGGCGTGGTTGACGTACACCTTCTTGTACGGGCACGCGGTCACGCACATCCGCCAGCCGCGGCACTTGTCCTGGTCGACCAGGACGATGCCGTCCTCGACCCGCTTGTACATCGCGCCGGACGGGCAGGCCGACACGCAGGCCGGGTTGAGGCAGTGCTCGCACAGCCTCGGGAGGTGGAAGAGGAAGGTCTGCTCGAACTCGAACCTGACCCTTTCGGCCCACTCGCCGCTGAGGTTGGGGTCGGCGCCGGCGTTCTCGGGGGCGCCGCCGAGCCCGTCCTCCCAGTTGGCGCCCCAGGTGATGGAGGTGGGCCTGCCGGTGAGGACCGAGCGGGGGCGGGCCACCGGCATGTCCGGTCCGGCGGGGGCGCCGACCAGGTTGTCGTAGTCGTAGGTGACCGGCTCGTAGTAGTCCTCCAGGGAGGGCAGGTCCGGATTGGAGAACAGCGACAGCAGCCGCTTGACCCGGCCGCCGGAGCGCAGGACGAGACGCCCACGCCGGTCGAGCATCCAGCCGCCCTTCCACCGGTCCTGGTCCTCGTAGCGGCGGGGGTAGCCGACGCCGGGTTTGGTCTCGACGTTGTTGAACCAGGCGTACTCGACGCCGGTGCGGTTGGTCCACGTCTGCTTGCAGGTGACCGAGCAGGTGTGGCAGCCGATGCACTTGTCGAGGTTCATCACCATCGCGACCTGTGCCATGACGCGTCCGACGGTGGCTTCGTCTCGGGACATGTCAGTACTCCACTCGCTGGTCGCGGCGGCGGATGACGGTGACCTCGTCGCGCTGGTTGCCGGTCGGACCGTAGTAGTTGAAGGCGTAGGTGAACTGGGCGTAGCCGCCCGCGAGATGGGTCGGCTTGAGCAGCAGCCGGGTGAGGGAGTTGTGGATGCCGCCGCGCTTGCCACCGACCTCGGTCTTCGGCACGTTCACGGTGCGGTCCTGGGCATGGTGCATGTACACCGTCCCCTCGGGCATGCGGTGGGTGACCACGGCCCGGCAGGCGACGACACCGTTGCGGTTGTACGCCTCGATCCACTCGTTGTCCTTGACGCCGATCTTCTCGGCGTCCTGGAGCGACATCCAGATGGTGGGGCCGCCCCGGGACAGGTCGAGCATGTACTTGTTGTCCTGGTAGTTGGAGTGGATGGACCACTTCGAGTGCGGGGTGAGGTAGCGCACCGTGACCTCGGCCCGCCCGTCCTCGTGCAACCGCTCGTCGCCGTAGTGCCGCGGCGAATTCAACGGCGGTCGGTAGACGGGGAGTTGCTCACCGAGTTCCGTCATCCAGTCGTGCTGGACGAAGAAGTGCTGGCGTCCGGTGAGGGTGTGCCAGGGCTTCTTGTGCTCGGTGTTGATGACGAAGGGGGAGTAGCGGCGTCCGCCGGTCTCCGAGCCCGACCACTCGTACGAGGTGATGACGGAGCGCGGCTGGGTGCGGGTGTCGGCGAAGGTGATGCGCTCCGCCTCGCGCTCGGCGGACAGTTCCACCAGGCCCTCGCTGCCGGTCTGCCGCTCCAGCTCGCGGAATCCCTCGGTGGCCAGCCGCCCGTTGGTGGTGCCGGACAGGGCGAGGATCGCCTCGCACATGTCGGAGGCGGTGGCGAGCGAGGGACGCCCGGCGGCCAGCCCGTCGCGGACGGTGCCGTTGCGGTGGCGGAGGTCGTCGATCTCCCGGTCCGGGTGGACGGTGACACCCTTGGTGGTGGTGCCCAGGGTGTCCAGCAGCGGACCGACGGCGCGCATCTTCTGCGCGATCGCGGCGTAGTCCCGCTCGACGACGGCCAGCTTCGGCATGGTGCGGCCCGGGACCGGTTCGCACTCGCCGGCCTTCCAGTCCCGCACCACCCCGCCGGGCTGGGCCAGTTCGTCGGGGGTGTCGTGCAGCAGCGGCACCGGCAGCACGTCGGTGCGGGTACCGAGGTGCTCGGCGGCCAGCTCGCTGAAGCGGTCGGCGAGGGTCAGGAAGCTGTCGTAGTCGGTGCGGGCCTGCCACGGCGGGGCGATGGCCGGGGTGAAGGCGTGCACGAAGGGGTGCATGTCCGTGCTGGACAGGTCGTCCTTCTCGTACCAGGTGGCGGCCGGCAGGACCACGTCGGAGAGCAGCCCGGTGGAGGTCATCCGGAAGTCCATGGTGACCAGGAGGTCGAGCTTGCCCTCGGGAGCCTCCTCACGCCACACCACGTCCTTCGGACGCCCCTCGGGCGGGGTCTCCTCGGAGCGCACCGCGGCGTCGGTGCCCAGCAGGTGGCGCAGGAAGTACTCGTTGCCCTTGCCCGAGGAGCCCAGCAGGTTGGCCCGCCACACGGTCAGCACGCGCGGGAAGTTGGCCGGGTCGTCGGGGTCCTCGGCGGCGAACCGCAGCCGCCCCGACTTCAGTTCGTCCACGATGTGCTCGGCGACCGGCCGGCCCGCGGCCCTCGCCTCGTCCGTCAGGTCGAGCGGGTTGCGGTTGAAGCCCGGGTGCCCCGGCGTCCAGCCCAGCCGCACGGCCTGCGCCAGGCAGTCGGCGAAGGCCTTCCCCTTGAACCGGCCCTCGCCCAGCGGAGAGGCCAGCTCGTCGGGCCCGAACGCCTCGTAGCGCCACTGGTCGGAATTCAGGTACCAGTACGATGTGCCCGCCATGTGCCGGGTGGGCCGCTGCCAGTCGAACGCGAACGACAGATGCTGCTGTCCGGTCAGCGGGCGCACCTTCTCCTGGCCGACGTAGTGCGCCCACCCGCCGCCGTTGACGCCCTGGCAGCCGGTCATGGTCGTCAGCGCCAGGAAGGCCCGGTAGATGGTGTCCGAATGGAACCAGTGGTTGGTGCCCGCCCCGAGGGCGATCATCGAACGGCCACCCGTACGCTCGGCGTTGCGGGCGAACTCGCGGGCGATCCGGGCCGCCTGCTCCGCCGGGACGGAAGTGATCGTCTCCTGCCAGGCCGGGGTGTGGGGCCGGTCCGCGTCGTCGTACGAGGACGGCCAGTCGCCCGGCAGACCGGGGCGCCCGACCCCGTACTGGGCGAGCATCAGGTCGAAGACGGTCGTGACGAGCCGTCCGCCGAGTCGGCGCACCGGGACCCCGCGGACCATGCTGCCGCCGCCCTCGGTGGCACCTTCGTCGAAACGAGGCAGGGCGATCGGCACCGTGTCCTCGGCCCGCTCCAGCAGGCTCAGTTCGGGCACCACGTCGCCCAGGTCGAGGTTCCAGCGGCTCTGCTCCTCCTTGGCCCAGCGGAACCCCACTGAGCCGCCCGGGACCACGGGCTCGCCCGTCGCCGAGTCCAGCAGGACGGTCTTGGAGCCGGCGTTCTCCACCTCGTGGCCGAGGTCGGCGGCGGTCAGGAACCCGTCCGGGACCAGACCGCCGTCCGCGTGCTCGCGCAGGGAGACCAGGAACGGCGCGTCCGTGAACGTGCGCAGGTACTGCTGGAAGTAGGGCACCTCGCGCTCGACAAGGAACTCCCGCAGGATCACGTGCCCCATGGCCATCGCCAGGGCGCCGTCCGTGCCCGGGTGCGGGGCGAGCCACTCGTCGGCGTGCTTCACGTTGTCGGCGTAGTCGGGGCTGACGGCGACCACCTTGGTGCCGTTGTAGCGGGTCTCGGTGAGGAAGTGCGCGTCGGGCGTGCGGGTGACGGGGATGTTGGAGCCCCACATGATCAGGTAGCCGGCGTTCCACCAGTCGGCAGCCTCCGGAACGTCCGTCTGGTCGCCGAAGACCTGCGGCGACGCGACCGGAAGGTCGGCGTACCAGTCGTAGAACGACAGCAGGGTGCCCCCGATCAGCGAGTGGTAGCGGGCACCGGCCGCGAAGGACGCCATCGACATCGCCGGGATGGGCGAGAAGCCGGCGACGCGGTCGGGACCGTACGCCTTGACGGTGTGCACCTGCGCGGCGGCGATCAGCTCGCTCACCTCGTCCCAGCCGGCGCGCACCAGGCCGCCCCGGCCCCGGGCCTTCTTGTACGCGCGGGCCTTCGCCGGGTCGGAGGTGATCTCCGCCCAGGCCGCCACGGGGTCGCCGAGCCGCCGGCGGGCCTCGCGCCACAGCTTCAGCAGCGCGCCCCGTACGTACGGGTAGCGGACCCGGCTGGGCGAGTACGTGTACCAGGAGAACGACGCCCCGCGCGGGCAGCCGCGCGGCTCGTACTCGGGGCAGTCCGTGCCGATCGAGGGGTAGTCGGTCGCCTGGTGCTCCCAGGTGATGATGCCGTCCTTGACGTACACCATCCAGGAGCACGACCCCGTGCAGTTGACCCCGTGCGTGGAGCGCACCACCTTGTCGTGCGCCCACCGGTCACGGTAGAACCCCTCCCACTTGTCGTCACCCGTGCCGAAGACGGCACGTCCGTCGGCCGACACCTCACGGCGCGTCAGCAGCCGCCGGGCCGCGAGAGGCCAGTCCCGGGCGACGCCCGGCCGGCCTCGGCGTGCGTTCTGATCGTTCTCCATGGGCCAGAACGCTAGGCGCGGGGGTCGCGCCGGACCCGGGGCCGAAGGTCCCTGCCCAGGCGCCCGACCGTCCCGCGCTCGCCTCTCGGCGGAGGCCTCCTGGCCCTCGCGGGCCGGGGGAGCCGCCGGAAAGGGCCGAGGGCCCGGCCGGCTCCACGGCCACCGCGGTGGTCTCGGTGATGTCCCTGGGCGTCGTCCTGCTCGCCACCGCCCTGCCCGCCACCTGAGGCCCGCGATCCCGGCCGCGGCCCCGGCGCGACGACCGGGGCGGACCCACGCACGGGCGCGGCCCCGCACACTCCGGACCGTCAGCCCGTGCCGCTCACGGACCCCGGACTCGCGCCGCGCCGCCCCGGCACGACCGACCGTCCGCACCGTGAGGGCGCGCGGTACGCAAGCCCGGGTCCCTCGCCCGGTGGTCCCGTCTCCCGGCGCGTGCCATGCCGCGCAGGCGGGGCACCAGGCGCCCTCCTGGGCCCCTTCGGCCGCTGACGGGGCCGGACGGCCCTGGCCCGGCGTCCGGCCGCCGGGAAGTATCGGGGACGGGCCCGCCCGTCGCACCGGCAGGCGCGGCGTGAGTAAGGAGTGGCCATGTCCACGTACAGCCCGAGGGTCGACGCCGCCGCGCTGGAGACGGTGCTGGACGCGGCGGTGGCGGCGCCGTCGATCCACAACACCCAGCCGTGGCGCTTCCGCGTGGAGACGGCCACCGGCCTGCTCCAGGTCCGGGCCGACCGGACACGGGTCCTGCCGCTGGCCGACCCCCGGCGGCGCGCCCAGTACCTCTCCGTGGGAGCCGCCGTCCTCAACCTCCGTGTCGCGGCCGCGCACATGGGCTGGGAACCGGTCGTCCGACTGCTGCCCGACCCGCACGACGCCGACCTGCTGGCCGAGGTTCGGCCGACCGGTTCCGGTGGGAACCCGCCCGACTACCGGTGGCTGTACCCGTCGGTCGAACGCCGCCACACCAGTCGTCTGCCCTTCACGGGCCGCCCGGTGCCCGAGCACGTGGTCGCGGAGATGACCGCGGCGGCCCAGTCCGAAGGCGCACGGCTCTACGTTCCGGACATCGTGAGTACCTGGCGTCTGCTGGAACCGATCGCCGTGGCCGAAACCCGCAACCGCACCAGCTCGGGACGTATCACCGAAACGCGCCACTGGCTCACCGCCCCCGGAACCGTCAGCCCCTACGGCATCCCGCTGACCGCGCTCGGCCCGCAGGACCTGAGCGGCCGCATACCGATGCGGGACTTCTCCGGCCCGCTGCCCGTGCCCCACCCGCCGGCCCGCCGTTTCGAGCGCCATGCCCAGGTGGCCCTGCTGTGGACCGCCCACGACCGGCCGCAGGACTGGCTGCGCGCGGGGCAGGCCCTGGAACGCGTACTGCTGACGGCGACCGCGCGCGGAGTGCGCACGTCGATGCTGCACCAGGCGATGGAGTGGCCGGACCTGCGCGCGGCGGCCCGTCTCCCGCAGCAGCGGTGCAACCCGCAGATCCTGATCAGATTCGGGTACGGACCGGAGGGCGGGCAGGCGCCCCGCGCCCGCGTACCGGAGCCCGACCGGCCGTCCGCTCGGCCGAGAGAGCGGGAAACCTGATCCCGGGAACGAGCGGTGGGGGCGGCCGCTTACGCGTCACCCGCGCGCGGCCGCGCCCCGCGAGCGCACGTCGTCGCCGCTCAGCCGACGCCTGCGATCTCCCGCCCGGTGACCATCTCGGACTCGATCCGTACGTAGAGCCCGTCGCGCGAAACCACCCAGGAGCGCGGGCCGTTCTCCGCCAGGCGCGCTCGTGCGGCGGGGTCGGTCACGACAGTGGCCCGCCCGGTGACGACGACGCTCCACCCGGACCGGTCGTGGGCGTCGAAGGCGTCCGCCTCGAACGCGACCACCGCCCCGTCGACGGCCCGTACGAGATCGGATCCCGCCGAGGTGCGGAGCACCACCGAGGCGTCGGTGTCAAGCGAGAAGTTGACCGGCAGCACAGCGGGCAGCGCCTCACGGGTGTACACGATGCGACCGACCGGGGCGCTGCCCAGGAGACGCAGGCACTCCGCCCGCTCCAGTGCGCGGAAGCCGTCTTCGGAACTCATCCCCCCATCGTCTCTCCGGGGCCGGCGCCGTGTTAGGGCCGGATGGCCCCATGGGGTCCCGGCTTCCAGGGCCCGGTCGTGTACACCGTGTCGGTCGGCGGGGCGGGCTGCGCCGCGGACAAGGAGAACCGGGACCGCCGGACCTCTCGATGGGGACCCTCGGCCCACCCTCTGAAGGCACCGGACCACGAATAGTGAGGGCACGTCACCGGTCCGCGTCGAGCGGTCGGCGGCCGGCGGTCCACAACGGGACCGCGTCCACTGCTACCAGGAGGGAAGGGCGGCATGCTCCAGCCGTCGACACAGCACAGCGAGATCACATCGCAGTCCGTACCCGGTCGGGCCTGGTTGATGTTGGCACTCGCCACCCTGGGCTTCGCCCTCAACTTCTGGGCCTGGGCACTGCTGAGCCCGCTCGGCCCCCGGTTCAAGGACAGCCTGGACCTGAGCTCCTTCCAGCAGTCGTTGCTGGTCGCCGTACCGGTGGTGGTCGGCTCGCTGGGGCGGATACCCGTCGGCGCGCTGACCGACCGGTTCGGAGGACGAGTGATGTTCCCGCTCGTCTCCGCCGCCACCATCGTCCCGGTCCTCTACCTCGGGCTGGCCGGGCACTCCTCCCTGACCGCCCTGCTGGTCGGAGGCTTCCTCCTCGGCATCGGCGGCACCGCGTTCGCCGTCGGAGTCCCCTTCACCAGCGCCTGGTTCCCGCCCGAGCGGCGGGGCCTGGCCATCGGCATCTTCGGCGCCGGCATGGGCGGCACCGCCATCAGCGCCCTGACCACGGTGAAGCTGGTCGACGCGTACGGCATGGCCAACCCGTTCCTCGTCACCGCCGCCGTCCTGGCCGTCTACGCCGTGGTGGCGGCACTGCTGCTGCGCGACGCACCCGGCCGGACCGTGCCCGCGGAGTCCCTGGGCCACCGCATGGCGGCCACGTGCAAGTTGGGCATCACCTGGCAGGCGTCGGCGCTCTACGCGGTCGCCTTCGGCGGCTACGTCGCCTTCTCCGTCTACCTGCCCACCTACCTCAAGACCGGCTACGGCCTCACCCAGGCCGACGCGGCCAACCGCATGGCGGGATTCGTTCTGCTCGCGGTCGCCATGCGCCCGATGGGCGGCTGGCTCTCCGACCGACTGGGGCCGGTCAAGGTCCTGGCCGGCTCGTTGGCCGTGGTGCTGGCCGGAGCGCTCGCCCAGTCGCCGACCCCGGCCCTGATGCCGGTCGGTACGATCGCCTTCCTCGCCATGGCCGCCGCGCTCGGTGCGGGCAGCGGCGCCGTGTTCGCCCTGGTCGCCTTCCTCTCGCCGGCGAACAAGGTCGGTTCGGTCACCGGCATGGTGGGCGCGGCCGGCGGACTCGGCGGCTTCCTCCCGCCGTTGGTGATGGGGACGCTGTACGGTTCCTTCGGCTCGTACGCGATCGGCCTGATCCTGCTCGCCGCGGTCGCGGCGGCGGCGCTTGCCTTCACCGGCACCGGACTGAGCCATGCCGTCTCTCGTCGCGCGACCGCGCACTCGCACTGACCACGGACGGAGAGGAACGATGTGTGAGTACTGCGGCTGCCAGTCGCTCGCGGCGATCGACGGACTGACCCGTGAACACGATGCCGTCGTCGACCTCATCGGCCGGGTGCGCGACGCCCACCGCGACGGCAGGGTCACCGCCATGGCCGAACTCGCCCGTGAGATCGGCGCCGTGCTGGCACCCCACACCGAGGTCGAGGAGGGAGGGCTCTTTCCCGCGATGGCCCTCGAGTTCCCCGAGCAGATCGCGGCACTGGAGGACGAGCACCGCCGCATCGAGGCGGTGCTGTACGAGGCGAACGGGCCGTTCCTGAACGACCCGACCTGGCCGCGGCGTCTGATCGACGCACTCGGCCTGCTGCGCGAACACATCCTCAAGGAACAGGACGGAGTCTTCCCGGCGGCCCTCGCCTTCCTGGACCCCGAGCACTGGGAAGTGGTCGAGGAGGTCCGCGCGCGGGTCGGCAGCGCGCTGCCGCGATCGCTGCCGTAACCCGCGCCGCACCGGGCATCCCCTCGCCGTCCGGCACCCGTGATGTCCCTCCCTCGTCACCCACCGCTCCGCCCGGCGCGCAGTCCGCGCCGGGCGGACCGCTCCACGTAACGCGCCCAGGCGAGCGGGGCAACAGCCCGCGCTCGACGGGCAGCTCTCCGAGGCGCCGGCGCGCAGCCGACGGTTCCTCACCCGGGCGGGAGCAGTCCGACGCCCTGCGCATCCGGCACCGCGAGGGTCTGCCCGGTCCGGGGCGGACACCGGATGGCGGCGCGGCGTTCAGCCCGCGGCGGCGGACGCAGGCAGCGGTACCGTCCACCGCGCGAGGGTGCCCCCGCCCTCCTCGGCGGACAGGTCCAGCGTGCCGCCCAGTGCCTCGGCGCGCCCCCGGAGGTTGGCCAGTCCGCTGCGGCGAGTCATCCGAGGGGCGATCCCGCGGCCGTTGTCGGCGACCCGCAACCGCGTGACGGCGCCTGCGACGTCGACACCGACGTCGACCGCGCTCGCCCGGGCATGCCGGGCGGCGTTCGACCGGGCTTCCTCCAGTACGGCGAGCAGGTGTGCACCGTGCTCCGCCGGTACGGCCGTGTCCAGCAGGTCGGTCATGCGCAGGGCGGGGGCGAAACCGAGGACTTCGGCCGCCCGGTCGGTGACGCCCACCAGACGGGAGCGCAGAGCGGTGCCGGTTTGTCGGTCGCTTTCCCGCAGGGCGTGGATCGTGGACCGGATCACCTTGATGGTGTCGTCCAGGTCCGCCACGACCCGCTGGATCCGCTCACTCGCCTTCGGCCGGCCGGTGACCCTGCCGAGAGCCGGCTGCGGGGAGAGAGCACCGGCGAAGAGCCGCTGGATGACGAGGTCGTGCACATCCCGTGCGATCCCGTCACGTGCAGAGCCAGCGCCGCCTGGTCGCCGAACGCGGTGATCAGGTCGACGACCGCCTACGGGAAGACGGTGACCCCCGGCGCGTTGTCCACGAGCACGTGCGCCCCGCACTCGTTCACGGGTCCGCAGCGGAACGGCGAAGGCGGGCCCGAGGCTCGTGGCCGGAGGGCGGGGCGCAGTCGTCGACGCGGGCGGTCAGGGCGTTCACCACACCGACGACGCCTTCCAGCCGCCAGGTGGCGTGCACGGCTTCCGGCACCTGGCTGCGCCGCTCCACCCGGCCGTCGAGGGTGACGACGCCGTCGCGGACGAGGACGCGGACGGCTCCGGACCGCAGCCCCAGGCCGCCGACGACCACCTCCGCGGTCACCTGGTCGCGGATGTCGTCGTCCGTGCGCAGGAAGACGCGGAGCAGGTCCCGCCGGGTGGCGATGCCGATGAGCCGGTCCTCCTCGTCCACCACGGGCAGCCGCTCGACTCGCCGGCGCTCCATCAGCCGGGCCGCGTCCGGGACGGTCTGCTCCGGGTGCACGGTGATCGCGGGACTCGACATCACGTCCGCCGCGGTGACCGCACGGGCCGGCCGACGGCCCGCCCGGTGCGCCTGCGCGCGCACGAGGTCGGTCCCGGAGACCACTCCGAGCACCTTGTCGTCGTCGTCGAGTACCGGCACACCGCTGATCCGGTGCCGGTCGAGGAGCCGGACGACTTCCTTGAACGGTGTCGTCCGAGCGGCCCGTACGACGTTCCTGGACATCACTTCGCCAACAGTGCGACTGGGCACGGCGGTTCCTCCTTCTGAGCACGGCGGGCCTGGGGACCGGACCGGTCCCGCCCCCGCCCCCCAGGTCGGCGGGCCCGCCGGGCGGCGCCTGGGGGGCGTTTGGATCTTGCCGGGGTCGCGGGGTCTGGCACGCGCATCTGCGGCGTTGTCGTCGGTTGCCAGGGCTTGGCCCTGTCGCTCTCCTCCGCCTTGCAGCTGCAGGCACCAGACCCCGCTCGGGTCGGCCACAAGGCACCGTCGGCCGCGGCCGGCCTGATCCAAACGACACATCTAGCGCCCCGGACCGCCACGCCACGGGGGCGGTGCGGCCGCCTTGGGAGTGGCGTCGCCGCGGTGTGTGACGCGGTCCGTGTTGCCGCGCAGCCGGTCCGCCAGCCGGTCGGCGAGTTCCCGGGCGCTCGCCTCGCGGGCGTGGACGACCACCAGGTGGTTGCCCAGCCGGATCTCCGCGCCGGCGGACCACGGCAGCTCGACGTGGTGGGCCGCCGCCCGGACGACGCGCACCTCGCCGCTCGCCGACGGCAGGCCGGGACGGTCGAGCACGGCGGCGACCTTTTCCCGGAGGTGGGCGAGCGATTCCCGGAGGTGGGCGAGCGACCCCTCGTCCACGTCGCCCTCGGCGCGCACCCGGACGGTGGCACCGAGACCGCGTGCACCGATGTCCTTGGCAGCCATGTGCTCAACTCCTCGGGATCGCTACGGAACGGCTCCAGCCTGTCGCGCCCCGGTGCCGCCGCTCCAGGGGCGGCCGGCCCCCCCCAGGCCGGGGCCGACGGTCCCGCTTCACCGGCTGTCGCCGGCATCGGCGAGGTCCAGCGCGGCCCGCCCGGCCTCCAGCCGAGCCACCGGGACCCGGAACGGGGAGCAGGAGACGTAGTCGAGGCCGGCGGAGTGGAAGAAGTGCACCGAGTCCGGGTCACCGCCGTGCTCGCCGCAGACGCCGATCGTGAGGTCCGGCCGGGTGGCGCGGCCCTCTTCGACGGCGATGCCGACCAGCCGGCCCACGCCGTCGCGGTCGAGTGTCTCGAAGGGCGAGACGGGGAAGACGCCCCTGTCGAGGTAGGCGGAGAAGAACTCGGCCTCGACGTCGTCGCGGGAGAACCCCCAGGTGGTCTGGGTCAGGTCGTTGGTTCCGAAGGAGAAGAACTCGGCGTCCTCGGCGATCCGGCCGGCCGTGAGCGCCGCCCTGGGCAACTCGATCATGGTGCCGACGGGGCACGTGACCGGCACTCCCGAGGTGTCGGAGACCTCGGCCAGGACCCGCTCCACCTCCTCCCTCACGAGCCGCAGTTCCCGCACGTCCCCGACGAGCGGCACCATGATCTCCGCCCGGGGGGCGCCCCCGGCCGCGAGGCGCTGCGCCACGGCCTCACCGAGCGCCCGCACCTGCATGGCGACCAGGCCGGGGACCACCAGGCCCAGGCGCACCCCGCGCAGCCCGAGCATCGGGTTCTCCTCGTGCATGCGGCCGACGGCGGCCAGCAGCTCGGCGTCGTGCGCGTCCGGTTCCTCGCCGCGGGCCTCGGCGGTGGCGATCCGCACCGCCAGGTCGGCGCGGTCCGGCAGGAACTCATGCAGCGGCGGATCGAGGAGCCGTATGGTGACCGGCAGGCCGTCCATCGCCTCCAGGATGCCGGTGAAGTCCTCGCGCTGGAGCGGCAGCAGGGCTGCGAGCGCCCGCTCGCGCCCCGCGTCCGTCCCCGCCAGGATCATCTCCTCGACCAGCTTGCGCCGCTCGCCGAGGAACATGTGCTCGGTGCGGCACAGACCGATTCCCTGTGCGCCGAACCGGCGCGCGCGAACGGCGTCCTGAGGCGTGTCGGCGTTGGCCCGCACCTCCAGCCGCCGGACGGCGTCCGCGCGGGCCAGCGCCCGGGCCACCGCGTCGACCACACCGGTCGTCGCCCGGCCGCCCGCCCCGGCCTCCAGGTAGCGCATGACGGCCGAGTCGACCAGCGGCACCGCGCCCGCGTACACCGTCCCGGCGGTACCGTCCACGGACAGGACGGTGCCCTCCTCGACGATCGTCCCGTCCGGTGCGGTGCAGCGCCGGGCCCCGGTGTCCACGGTGAGTTCGTCGGCACCGCAGACGCAGACCTTGCCCATGCCGCGCGCCACGACGGCGGCATGGCTCGTCTTGCCTCCGCGACTGGTGAGCACGGCCTGAGCGGCGATCATGCCGGGCAGGTCGTCGGGCGTGGTCTCCTGCCGGACGAGGACCACCCTCTCCCCGTCGGCGGCGCGGCGGACGGCCTCAGCCGAGTCGAAGACCGCGGCACCCACCGCGGCACCCGGCGAGGCCGGGACACCGCGGGCCAGCACGTCACCGGTCACCGCGGTGTCGAAGCGCGGGAACATCAACCGGGCCAGGCCCTCGCCGCTGACCCGGGCGAGGCCCTCGTCCGCGGTGATGAGCCCTTCGTCGGCCAGATCGGCGCCGAGGACGAAGGCGGCCTCGGCGGTGCGCTTGCCCACTCGGGTCTGGAGCATCCACAGGGTGCCGCGTTCGATGGTGAACTCGATGTCGCACAGATCGCGGTAGTGCCGCTCCAGGGTCTCCATGTGCGCCCGCAACCGGCCGTACGCGCCGGGGTCCAGGCGCTTCAGTTCGGTCAGCGGCACGGTGTTGCGGATCCCGGCGACGACGTCCTCGCCCTGGGCGTTCGGCAGGTAGTCGCCGTACAGGCCCCGGGCCCCGGTGGCCGGGTCGCGGGTGAAGGCGACGCCGCTGCCGGAGTCGGAGCCGAGGTTGCCGAACACCATGCGCTGCACGTTGACGGCGGTGCCCAGGTCGTCGGCGATGTGCTCGCGGCGCCGGTACAGGCGGGCCCGTTCGCCGTTCCAGGACGCGAAGACGGCCAGGACCGCCCGGCGCAACTGCTCGACGGGTGACTGCGGGAAGCGCTCGCCGGTCTCCTGGTGGATGACGTTCTTGTACGTTTCCACGAGCCGGGCCAGGTCTTCGGCGTCCAGGTGCACGTCGTCCGGGACGCCGCGCGCCTCCTTGAGCTGGGTGAGGGCCCGTTCGAACAGTGACGGGTCGACGCCCATGACGGTGGTGCCGAGCATCTGTACGAGACGCCGGTAGGAGTCCCAGGCGAAGCGCTCGTTCCCGGAGACCTTGGCCAGCCCGTGGACGGAGTCGTCGTCGAGACCGATGTCGAGGATCGTCTCCATCATGCCGGGCATGGAGAACCTCGCGCCGGAGCGGACGGACAGCAGCAGGGGGTTGTCCGGTTGTCCGAGCAGCCGGCCCGAGCCGGTCTCCAGGTCCGTCAGATGCCCGGCAACCTCCTCCCACAGGCCGGGAGGCTCACCACCGGTGTCCAGGACGCTCCGGCACGCCTCGGTGGTGAGGGTGAACCCCGGTGGCACCGGCAGCCCGAGCCGGGTCATCTCGGCCAGATTCGATCCCTTGCCACCGAGCAGTCCGGCCATGTCACGGCCGCCCTCGGTGAAGTCGTACACGTAACGGGCCATGGCGCTGCGCTCCTCGGTCGCGGGCTCGGTCCTTCCAGCGTCGAACGCCGGCCTCCTGAGCGCGAGGTACCGGCGGTCCCGGCCGGAGGGCCGGTCGGCCCGGTGCCGCCCCCGCCCCGCAGGGTCCGAAGGGCTCGGAGGAGGGCTGGACGGCCCCTGCGGCCCCGCCGCGGCGAGGAGGAGGCTCGGGGACGTCCGGAAACCGATCGACGAGGCAGGGGAAACGTCATGGAGTACGACATCGCGGTGGGGATCGACCGGTCGCCCGCGAGCCTCGCGGCCGCGCACTGGGCGGCTCACGAGGCCCGGCGGCGGGGGAGCGGTATCACCTTGGTGCACGTCTGGCACCGCCGCGCCCGTCCCACGCCGTACCTCCGCGTCGGCGGTACCGAGCGAGCGTGGGCCGAACGGACCCTCGAGGAGGCCGTGCGCAGTGTGCGCTCGGCCCATCCCGGCCTGCGGATCACCGAACGCCTCGTGTGCGACGCGACGGTCACGGCCCTGGTCACCGCCGCCGACGACGCAGAGATGCTGGTCCTCGGGTCTCCCGGCCCGGGACCGGTCGGCGGCTTCGTGACCGGGTCCGTCTCCCAGCGCGTCGTCGCCCGGGCCGACCACCCCGTGGTGCTGGTCCGGGCCGGGCGGAGCGCCGCCGACGAGCATCTGCCCGCCGCCGACGGCCTCGCTCCGGAAGAGATTCCCGAGACCCCGTACCGCGACGTGGTGCTCGGGCTGCGCGTGGACCGCCCCTGCGACGAAGTGCTCGACTTCGCCTTCGAGGCCGCACGGCGGCGCGGCTCCGGGCCTACATGTCCGCGGGCGGCTTCCACATGAACGTCAACGTGCTGGACCGCGCCGTGCTGGAGGACGCGATGGAGCACCCGGAGAAGTACCCCGAACTGACGATCCGGGTCTCCGGCTACGCCGTGAACTTCGTCCGCCTCACCCGCGAGCAGCAGCTCGACGTGATCAGCCGCACCTTCCACGGATCGCTGTGAGCACCATGCTCCCGACCACGGCACCCGGGACGGTCACCGGCCGGATCCACTCCTGGGACCTGTCCACCGGCGTGGACGGTCCCGGGACCCGGTTCGTCCTCTTCACCAGCGGCTGCCCCTGCGCTGCCTCTACTGCGCCAACCCCGACACCTGGCACATGCGGGACGGCCGGGAGGCCGGCGTCGACGAGGTGATGGCGGAGATCGACAAGTACCGCCTTTTTTCTCACCACCGCCGGCGGGGGCGTGACCCTCACCGGCGGCGAGCCCCTGCTCCAGCCGGCGTTCACCGCGGCGGTCCTGCGCCGCTGCAAGGAGGCCGCCCTGCACACCGCGCTCGACACCTCCGGCTTCCTCGGCGCCCGGGCCTCGGACGAGCTCCTGGCCGACACCGACCTGGTGCTGCTGGACGTCAAGTCCTTCGACGTCCCCATGTACCGGAAGCTGACCGGCGGCGCCCTCGCCCCCACCGTGAACTTCGCCACCCGTCTCGACCGGCTGGGCAGGCGCGTGTGGATCAGGTACGTCCTGGTGCCCGGCTGGACCGACGACGAGGACGCCGTCGACGGACTCGCCGCCTTCCTCTCCGGCCTCGCCTGCGTGGAGCGGGTCGACATCCTGCCCTTCCACAAGCTCGGCGCCGCCAAGTACGACGCCCTGGGCGTCCCCTTCCCGCTGCGTGACACCCCGGTCCCGGACAGGACGCTGGTGGACCGCGTACGGGTCCGGTTCCGCGAGCACGGCCTCATGGCCCACTGACGCGGGCGAAACGGGGCCGACCGGCCCTGGACCTCGGCCATCCTGGGAAGAAAGGATTCCGACACGGGCCGAGACATCGCGAGGAGCATCCGATGGCGCACAGCGAGCAGGGCGACGTTACGGGAAGCCCGGTCAGGGTCTTCCTCCTGGACGACCACGAAGTGGTACGACGCGGGGTGCACGACCTGCTGGACGACGAACCGGACATCACCGTGGTCGGAGAGGCGGCGACGGTGGAGCAGGCGCTCGTCCGGGTGCCCGCCCTGCGCCCCGACGTGGCCGTCCTCGACGTGCGCCTGCCCGACGGCGACGGCGTGACCGTCTGCCGGGAGCTGCGGTCGCAGATGCCGGACCTGGCCTGCCTGATGCTGACCTCCTTCGACGACGAGGAGGCGCTGCTGGACTCGATCATGGCGGGAGCGGCCGGCTACGTCCTGAAGCAGATCCAGGGCTCGGACCTGGTCTCGGCCGTGCGTACGGTGGCCCGCGGCCAGTCGCTGCTGGACGCCAGCGCCACGACCAAGCTGATGGCACGGCTGCGCGGCGGCGGGCAGCAGCCGGCGGAGGAGCCCGAGATGCTGCCGGGGCTCACCGACCGGGAACGCGAGATCCTCGAACTGATCGGTGAGGGGCTCACCAACCGGCAGATCGGCCAGCGGCTCTACCTGGCCGAGAAGACGGTCAAGAACCACATCTCCCGCCTGCTCGCCAAGCTCGGCGTGGAACGCCGTATCCAGGCCGCCGTCATTGCCACCCAGGCACGGGACCGGATGCGCACCGAAGGCCAGAACTGACGATTCCGGCCGGTCGGGTCGCGTGACGGCGCCGATCTCTCATCGTCTCCCTGTTCGAGCCGCTACCGTGGCAGGTGCACGGTACGGCTGCCGGCAAGCGGTGAGGCGTTGGAGGAGCAGCGGTGGAGAACGCCGAGGAGACCCGCGAGGCCAGGGTGCGGCTGCCCCAGCTGCGGCTCGACGAGCTGCTGGAGGAGCTGCAGGCCCGTCTGGACGCGGCGCGTGGCACCCGGGACCGGGTCCACAGCCTCCTGGAGGCCGTGCTGTCGGTCGGCCGCGAACTCGACCTGGAGCAGGCACTGCGCAGCATCGTCGAGGCCGCGGCGGCCCTGGTCGACGCGGAGTACGCGGCGCTCGGGGTGATCGGCCCGGACGGCAAGCGGCTGTCGGCCTTCCACACCGTGGGCGTCGACGCGCAGCAGATCGCGCGTATCGGCCCCTATCCCGAGGGCCACGGCATCCTGGGCGAGCTGATCCGACATCCCGAGCCGCTGCGCCTGGCGAAACTCTCCGACCACCCCGCTTCCTACGGGTTCCCGGCCCATCACCCGCCGATGAACACCTTCCTCGGCGTACCGATCCGGGTGCGGGACCACGTCTTCGGCAACCTGTACCTGACGGAGAAGCGCGGCGGACAGCAGTTCGACGAGGACGACGAGTCGGTGCTCGCGACGCTGGCCGTGGCGGCCGGCGTGGCGATCGACAACGCCCGCCTCTACGAGGAGTCACGGCTGCGCGAGCGCTGGCTCCAGGTGAACGCCGAGATCACCCACACGCTGATGTCCGGAGCGGACCAGGGTGGGGTACTGCCGCTGATCGCCGAGCGGGCCAGGGAAATCACCGGGTCCACCCTGAGCGTGGTGGCCACGCCGGTGAGCGGGACCGACACCCTCGCGGTGGAACTCGCGGTCGGTCACGAGGCCGACGCATGGCGCGGGATCGTGCTGCCCGTCGAGGGCACGCTCATCGGGCAGGCCTTCGTTCAGCGGGCGCCCGTCCACAGCGCGGACGTGTGCCGTGACTCCCGGGTTTCGGCCGGTCCGCCGCGCTTCGAGGGGCTGGGGCCGGGCGTCGCCGTGCCGATCGGTTCGAGCGCCGAGGCCCGCGGTGTCGTGCTGCTGGTCCGGCAGTCGGGTGGTCAGGAGTTCTCCGAGGAGGAGACCGAGCCGCTCCTGGTCTTCGCCGCCCAGGCCGCAGTCGCGATGGAGCTGGCGGAACGACGTGCGGACGCCGAGCAGATCGCCCTGTTGGAGGATCGCGACCGCATCGCCCGCGACCTGCACGACCTGGCCATCCAGCGGCTCTTCGCCACCGGTATGACGCTGCAGAGCGCCGGTCGCCGCGTCCAGGACCCGATGGCCTCCGAGAGGATCCTGCGGGCCGTGGACGATCTCGACGAAACCATCAAGATCATCAGGTCGACGATCTTCGGCCTCCGCTCCCGCGACGACGACGCGGTGCCCGGGCTGCGCTCCCGCGCGGTGCGCGCGGTCGGCGAGGCCGCCCCGCTCCTGGGCTTCGCTCCCAGCGTCCGCATGGAGGGCCTGCTCGACACGCACGTGCCCGCCCGGACCGCCGACCACGTCATGGCCGTTCTCACCGAGTCCCTGACCAACGTCGCCCGGCACGCCCGGGCCGACCGGGCCGACGTCGTGCTGGAGACGGACGGCAAGCAGGTCCGTCTGACGGTCACGGACAACGGCGTCGGCATCCCCGACGGAGGCCGGCGCAGCGGCCTGACCAACATGGCCGAGCGAGCGCAGAAGCTCGGCGGCGGCATGGATCTGGAAAGCCCCGGCGGGAAGGGGACGCGGCTGGTGTGGCACGCGCCGCTGGCCGACTCCCCCGACAGGGCGGAAGGCGGCCGGTCCGCCCGTTGACGCACGGCGTCGGTGGACGGACGGCACCCGATCACTCGTGGTCCGCCGTCGTCTCCTCCACCGGACGGCGCGGTGAGGCGGGCCCCCGCGGTCCGTATCCGAGCCGGAGCACCATCTGCGTGTGCCCCCGGGGGCCGTCGACCGGGAGACCGTCGAGGGCCCGGCGCAGGTCGGGCCACTCCATGGCCTGGTGCAGAAGTGATGCGCGCACTGCGCGCCGGGTGGCCAGGAGAAGTACGCGGTCCAGGGCCTGGCCGGCCCGCGGCCAGTCCGTCCGCCGGTCGTGCGCGGCGGACGGGAGCGCGAGGAGCGGCCGGGGCTCGAAGGCGCGGGCGGGCAGCACCTCCGGGTGCCGGTGGGCTCCGAGGTTCCGTATCGGCAGAGGGTCCAGCGCGTCCTGCGGACCCAGCGCCGCCGACGGGAGTCCCAGCGACGGGGAGTGCGGGCCGCTGACGAGTCGGCGACTCTGGGCCGAGCGGTCGGTGTCCGCGCGATTGCGCCACTCCACCTCCCACGTGGCGCACAGCTCCCGCTCGGTGTCGTGGCGTCCGGAGAAACGCATGGTCGCGCCCCCCAGGTGAGCGGCCTCGATCAGCTCCGTGAGCAGGTCCGACGGCAGCGGGCGCCCCGAGAGGGGGGAACGGCTGCTGTGCCGACGCCACACCGTCTCATACAGGCCGGTTTCCGGTGCATCGCGCACGGATTCGGCGAGACGGACCGTGGCGAGCAGAGCGGGACGGTCCGGGCAGGGGAGCGGGCGGGTCACCGGCTCCCGGCCGAAGTGGACGGCGACGACGCGCAGATTGAGCACCGCGCAACCCTCCGACAGGTGCGAGGCGCGGCCCACCTGGTCGGTGTGGCGCCGCGCCCGATCCGCGGCGGCGTGGATGTGCACCGTGCGGCTGTCGGTATCGAGCCGGAAGCGCCAGGGCTGGGTGGTGCGCAGGGACGGCGCGGCCACGGCCGTCGCGACCAGCCGCTCCGCGACCGGGGCGTCGAGGTTGACGAACTCATCGGAACTCCTCCTTACTCCTCCTTCCCGCCCACGTCCGAGGCCGGCCGGGCCGGTGGGCGAACACCTCCCCGCCTCGGCCCTCGCGGACGCGCGCGTAAGGGCCGTACGGGCACCGCCGGCCGAAGGTCCCCGCGGATTGGGGCTGTTGAGCCCCCGGGGTGCGGACTTTCGGCGTCGGGTGCGGGGTGGCGGGGCCCGGGAGAGTGAGTGGTGTCAGGAACCAACCGCATCCTCTCCGAAGGGGTCACTGTCATGGCCATGCACCAGTCCACGCATCGTGGTTCGGGTTTCCACCTGCCGTCCTCGCGCCGTAACGGCGCCGTATCCGTGCCGGGGGCGGCAGATTCGGTGGAGGCCGGCGCGCTCACCGCCCGGGCTTTCGTCTTCGCGTCGGCCCGGGTGCTGATGGGCTTCGTCTTCCTGTGGGCGTTCCTGGACAAGACGTTCGGGTTCGGTTACGCCACCGCCTCCGGCAAGGGCTGGATCGACGGTGGTTCGCCGACCGAGGGCTTCCTCGGGCACGTGGCGGTCGGTCCGATGGAGTCGACGTTCCACTCGTGGGCCGGGGCGGCGTGGGCCGACTGGCTGTTCATGCTGGGCCTGCTCGGCGTCGGGCTGGCGTTGACGGCGGGGGTGGCGCTGCGGCCGGCCGCGGTGGCGGGGACGGTGATGATGGCGCTGATGTGGGCGGCGGAGTGGCCGCCGGCGAAGCACCTGTCCGACGGGTCGGCGAGCATGTCGACGAATCCGTTCGCCGACTACCACGTGCTGTACGCGGTGCTGCTGATCGCGCTGGCCGCTGTCTCGGCCGGTGACGCCCTGGGACTGGGCCGGCTGTGGGCCAGGCTCCCGATCGTCCGCGACCACGCGTGGCTGCGCTGAACACGACCGGTGGGGCGGGCCCGCCCGAGGACCCGTCCCATCACCCTGCGGGCAGGGACGGTCGGCCCCGTCCCGGGACCACAGGCCCCTGCCCCCGTAGACCGCCCGAAGAGACGCTGAGAACAGAACAGAAGACACAGGAGGTGGCCGGAATGGCCCGCACGATCACCGTAGGACTCGACGGCTCGCCCGAGAGCCGGGCAGCCGCGGAGTGGGCGGCCCGCGAGGGCACGCTGCGCCGGGTGCCGGTACGACTGCTCCACGTCTGGCAGCCGGTACCGGAGCCCATGGCCCAGGCTCCGCTCCTCGGCGCCGAGACCCACCAGCACTGGACCGAACGGATCCCCCGGGACACGGCCGAGGGCTTGAGGCTGCGGCACCCGGGGGTCGAGGTGACCACCGAGCAGGCGACCGGGAATCCGGCGGACGCCCTGCTCGCCGGCACCCTTGACGCCGAACTGCTGGTGCTCGGCTCGCGCGCCCTCAGCGGGCTCACGGGCTTCCTGGTCGGATCCGTCGGCCAGTCCGTGATCGCCCGCACCGAGACGCCGGTGATCCTCGTCCGCGCGGGGGAACAGGCCGCCGACGAACACCTCAAGGACCCCACCGGCATCCCGTCCGCCGCCACGGGCTTCCGGCCCGTGGTCGTGGGACTGGACACCGGCAGCCCGGACGAGGCCGTCCTCTCCTTCGCCTTCGAGGAGGCGCGGCGCCGGCGGGCCCCGCTGACCGCCGTGAGGGCCTGGAACCTGCCGTCCTCCTACACCTACAGCATCGCCGCCGGGTTCGACCCGCGCGAGGAACTGGCCCGCGCCCAGGCCGAAGCACTCGGCGAGGCACTGCTGCCCTGGCGGGAGAAGTACCCGGACGTCGAGGTGACCGAGACGTGCCGGCTCGGCAGTCCCGCCGAGCACCTCATCGACGCGGCCCGCGACGCCTCCCTCGTCGTCGTCGGCCGCCGTATCCGCCGCAGCCCGTTCGGTGTGCACATCGGCGCCGTCGCCCACGCGGTCATGCACCACGCCACCACCCCCGTCGCCGTCGTCGCGCACGACTGACGCGGCCCACCGAAGACGAGCACAGAAGGAGCAGGAC
Organism: Streptomyces violaceoruber; assembly: GCF_033406955.1. NCBI lineage: Bacteria > Bacillati > Actinomycetota > Actinomycetes > Kitasatosporales > Streptomycetaceae > Streptomyces > Streptomyces violaceoruber. Next base: position 8,455,335 of record NZ_CP137734.1, read on the forward strand.
CATGAAGGCAGCGGTCGTCCGGGAGTTCGGCAAGCCCCTGGTCATCGAGGACAGGCCCGACCCGGAGCCCGGTCCGGGGCAGGTGCTCGTGGCCGTCGAGGCATCCGGCCTGTGCCACACCGACATCCACGCCGCCCACGGCGACTGGCCGGTCAAGCCCACCCCGCCGTTCGTCCCCGGGCACGAGGGCGTCGGCCTGGTCGAGAAGCTGGGCGACGGCGTGACCCACCTCGCCGTCGGACAACGCGTCGCCGTGCCCTGGCTCGGCAAGGCGTGCGGGCGGTGCGAGCACTGCCGGTCCGGCTGGGAGACCCTGTGCGAGGACCAGGTCAACACCGGGTACGGCTGCGACGGCGGGTACGCCGAGAAGATGCTTGCCTGGGCCGACTTCGCGCAGCCGGTGCCCGAGGGCGTCAGCGCCCTCGACGCCGCCCCGCTCACCTGCGCGGGCGTCACCACCTACAAGGCACTGAAGGTCGCCGAAGTCGGGCCCGCCCAGCTCGTCGCCGTCTCGGGCGTGGGCGGACTGGGGCACCTCGCGGTGCAGTACGCGAAGATCGCCGGAGCGCGGGTCGTCGCGATCGACGTCACCGACGACAAACTCCAACTCGCCCGGGAACTCGGCGCCGACCTCGTCATCGACGCCCGCACCCAGGACGTCGGCGCCGAGCTGAAGCGACACGGCGGCGCGCACGCCGCCCTCGCCCTCGCGGTGAACCCGGCCGCCTTCCAGGCCGTCAACTCCGGTCTGCGGCGCGGCGGGAAACTCGTCATGGTTGCCCTGCCGGCGCACGGCACCCTCCAGGTCCCGATCTTCGACACCGTCCTCAACGGCACCTCGGTCATCGGCTCCATCGTCGGCACCCGGCAGGATCTCGCCGAGGTCTTCCAACTCCACGCCGAGGGCCGCACGAAGGTCATCCGGGAGACCCGTCCGCTCGCCGCCGTCAACGACTGCATCGACGAGGTCCTCGGCGGACAGGTCAAGGCCCGGATCGTGTTCGATCTCAACGCGGGAGGCTGAGAACGATGTACCTGCCCATGGTCGTCGGAGTCGACGGCTCCGAGTCGAGCCTCGGGGCAGTCGACTGGGCGGCTGACGAGGCCGCCCTGCACGAAGTACCCCTGCGGATCGTCCACGCCTACCGCTGGGACCGCTACGAGGGCGCCTCCCTCGCCCGGGAGCTCGGCAAGCCGTCCGGTCACGTCACCACCGACGACATCCTCGCCGTCGCCACCCGTCGCGCCCGTCGTCACCACCCGGACCTCGCCGTCACCACCGAAGCGACGGCCGAGGAACCGGAGTACGTCCTCCTGCGCGAGGCGCGCAACGCGTCCGCCGTGATCCTGGGCACCCGCGGGCGGGGCGAACTCGCCGGCCTGCTGCTCGGCTCCGTCAGCCTGACGGTGGCCACCATGGCGGACTGTCCGGTCGTCGTGACCCGGGGGGACCACGACGACCGTGCCGCCGGTGGCGGCCGGCGCGGCCGCATCGTGGTGGGTGTGGCCGACGCGCCCACCGCTGCGGTGCGCTTCGCCTGCGAGGAGGTCCGGCGGCGCGGCGCCGCCCTGGACGCGGTACGGGCATGGAGATGCCCCACCCACGACACGGTCGACCACCCGCTGCTCGCGGGCACGCCCGAGCGTCTTCACGAGGAACGGGCGGCCAAGGAGCTGGAGGCCGCGCTCGCCGACGCCCCGGCGGACGTGCGCCTGCGCCGCCGTACGGCCGAGGGACCGGCCAGCCGAGTGCTGTCGGCCGCCTCCCACGAGGCGGACCTGCTGGTCGTCGGCCGGCGGCGTCCCGGGCAGTTCGGGCACCGCCTCGGCCGGGTCGCCCACACCCTTCTGCACCACTCCGCCTGTCCGGTCGCGGTCGTACCCGACACGACATGACCGCCCGAGGCCGCCGCCCGGGACGGCCGGCGGGAGACCGGGGGCCGGACGTGCCCCGCGGGCACCCCCGGTCGGTCCCTGGGCGCGTCCGACGTCGTGACGGACGCTCGGCAGGACACAGGACCCGAGCGGCTCGAAGGAGAACCGCCATGAAGGACGACACGCCACACCGCCCCGCAGTCCACGCGCTGCTCACGGACGGCACCACCGTCCGTATCCGCGCCGTCGAGCCGGGGACCACGAGCAACTGGAGGGGCTCTACGCGGAGATGTCACCGGACAACCGCCGCCTGCGCTTCTTTTCGGCCGGCTCCCGCTCCGCCGGCCCGGCCGCGGACACCGTGTGCGCGCCGGCTCGGCGCGGGCACCGGGCCCTGCTCGCCGAACGTGCGGGACAGGGCGTCGGCCTCGTCGAGTACCACGCCGAGCACGTCGCCCCGCACACCGCCGAACTCGCCGTCGCGGTCGCCGACGGGCTGCAGGATGGGAGTACGCGCAACGCACCGGACGACACACGGAGAGACACCCGGCTGATGTACCGCAACGACGGATTCCGCGAGCTGAACCGACAGGAGAGCCTCCAGCGGCTGGCCAACGCGCCCGTGGGCCGCATCGTGCACACCCGCGACGCCCTGCCCGCCGTCCTGCCGGTCAACTTCATTCTGGAGGAGAGCGGTGCCGTGCTGTTGCGCACGTCGGCTTCCTCGGAGCTGGTCCGTGCCGTCGACGGTGCCGTGGTCGCTTTCGAGGCCGACGAAGTCGACGCCGTGACGCACTCCGGCTGGAGCGTCGTCGTCACCGGCCTCGCCTCGGTGGTCACCGATCCCGGGGAACACGAGCAACTCGTTCGCACCGGTCCTCGTTCCTGGGTGCCCTGGCCCGTGGAGGTCTTCGTGCGCATCGCGCCGGACCTGGTCAGCGGCCGGGAGCTGGTCGGCGGCCGCACCCTGTACGGACTGGACCCGCCCACTTGAACCCGCCGTTCACGACAGGCCGCCACGTGCGGGCGGACTCGGAAAGGGTGCGGACATGGGCTGCGTGCACGGCGGTCGACGGGACGACAGGTGCACGCGGGAGACGCGGACCTCGGTGATCAGTTCCCCGAGCCGGCCCTGATCCGCCACCGCCGGAGCAGAAGGACGGCGATGGCCAGAGCCAGTCCGAGGAGGCCGTCGCCCGCGTGGTCGGTCCACCGGCGCCGGGAACCGCGAACCCTCTCGTCGGCGGACCCGTGAGCGGAGGATACCCGGAGACGGGGCACCCGGTCGGTCTCCGGGAGTACTTCGAGGGCGATGCGCTGCCACACGCGCTCGGGCGGAGGCACTGGCAGGTCCGATGCTTCCGCGCCGCGCGCAGCCGTCACCACGCGGGTCAACCGGAGCAGTTCCTCGCGGCAGCGCGGGCATGACGCGGCATGCCGCAGGGCGCCGACGTCCGCCTCGCCACTGGCGTGACCGAGTGCCAGCTCCACCAGGTGCGACGGATGCACGTGACCCACTGCGCCCTCCTGTGTCTCGGGCTTCGTCTTCTCCACGCGGACTGTGTGAGGACGGGGGCCGTCACGGTCGCGCGGTCCGGCGTGGGCTCCGGCGGCCGGTTCGAGGCGGCGAGGACGGCTGTCACCGCGATCGTGCCGGCGTCGCGGCCCGGGCACGCCACCGGTCGGACGAGTTCGGGGTGGCTGCCGTGCCGCCGGCGCCCGGGTGGACCGCGAGGGGCGTCGAATCGGGATCCCGACCGGCCTCGAAGACCTCGATGTCGTAGGTCCCCGCGTCGAGGGACCGCGGATCGGTCACCGTGCCGGGCTGGAAGTCGCCGAGTGGTTCGTCGCCGTTGGCGTGGACGTCGACCGTCGTGCCGGGGATACCGTGGAAGACGGACACCAGGCCCGTGTCCTGCGCCTGCTCGGGAGCAGCCGTGGCGGCGGGTGCGGTCGGGGCCAGGGCACAGGCCCCGGCCGAGCCGGCGACGGCGATGGTGGTCCGGGACATCATGGGAATCACCCCTCCGTAGGGAGTTTCCGTCTGCTGGGCGGTCTCGAGGGTGTTTCGCCGGCGACCGGTGCCGTGGATGCGCCCCGGGGCGTCTCTGCTCCGGCCCGGTCAGACGCACGTGTCATGTGCGGCGCCCGGGCCGACCGCCGTGCGCAGCCGATGCAGGCCGCGGCGGGCGTGGCTCTTGACCGTGCCCAGGGGAACCCCCGTGCGTTCCGCGATCTGCGCCTGCGTCAGGTCCTCGTAGAAGGCCATGCACAGCACATCCCGCTGGGCCTGCGGCAATCGGGACAGGGCCTCCACGAGCAGTACGCGGTCGAGTACCTCGTCCGGTGCCGGCTGGACGAGACGGGCGGGCGCGATGTCCTGCCCGGCCGACTCGACCAGCGCCAGGCGCCGTGTCCTGGCGGCCAGCGCGTCGACGACCTTCCGACGCGTGATGCCGACGAGCCAGGCGCCGAGTGTGCCCCGCTCGGGCCGGAAACCGTGCCGCCCGCGCCATGCGCCGACGAAGACCTGCTGAGTCACGTCCTCCGCCTCGTGGGTGTCGCCGAGGGACCGGGTGGCCAGAGTGTGCACGAGCGACCCCCAGCGCCGGTAGATGGCCGCGAACGCGTCCTCGTCGGCCTTCACGAGGCCTTGCGCCAGCTCCTCCTCGTACCGCGTCTCCTCCACGGGCGGGACCGGGGTGGTGGTCGGTCGTGTACGCGTGTTCATGCCCGTTCCTCCTGCCGTGCGTCGTACGGGGACGGGAGGGGCCGTCCCCGAGCGGCACGTCGCCGGTCTGCCCTGCGTGGCTGCCGTGTGCGTGGTCCCAGTGTTGGGTGAGGAAACGACGCAAGCAACATGCGTCGTTTGTGCGTCGTATAGTGAGCATGTGAACGCGTACACGGGAGACGGCGACGAGCCGGTCGACGACGGCGGTCCGCCCCGTGGCGGATTGACCACCGGCGAGGTGGCCCGGCGTCTGGGGGTGGCGCCCACCACGGTCCGCACGTGGGACCGCCGGTACGGGCTGGGGCCGGACGCGCACGTCGACGGACGGCACCGGCGCTGGACGGCGGCGGACCTGGCGAGGCTGGAACGGATGTGCGCCCTGACGGCGACCGGGCTGCCACCGGCCGAGGCGGCACGGCTCGCGCGCAGTGAAGAGCGTCCGACGGCGGCCGGAGCCCGAAACACCGACGCGGCTCGACGTGCTCCCACCGGGCGCCGGAGCCGGGCGGGCAGCGGCCTGCAACTGGGCGACGTACGACAGGAGTGCCGGGGGATCGCGAGGGCCGCCCTGCGTCTGGACGCCGCCGCCTTGGACGAACTGCTGCTCGCCGCGATCGCCGAACACGGGCTGGTCGCGGCCTGGACCGAGGTGATCGTGCCGACGCTCCAGGCAGTCGGCCGGAAGTGGGAGACGTCCGGCGAGAAGTACGTCGAGGTCGAGCACTTCCTGTCCTGGCACGTGTCCGGGGCGCTCCGCCGCGCCGCGCCCCCCGCGGTCGAGGACCGTCCCGGTTCCACCACGGTGCTCGCCTGTGTACCGGGGGAGAACCACACTCTGCCGTTGGAGGTACTGTCCGCGGCACTCACGGAGCGAGGCGTCCCGGTGCGGATGTTCGGCGGTGCGCTGCCCGTCGAGTCGCTCGTCGCGGCGGTGCGCAGGACCGGGCCCGCCGCGGTGGGGCTGTGGTCGCAGTCCCGCACCACCGCCAGCCGGCCGCTGGCCCAGCACGTGGCCGCCATGGAGTGGGGAGTGCGCGGGGCCCGGCGCCGGCCCGTCGTCCTGACCCTGGGCCCTGGATGGGCGGGCCAGGCGGTGGCCGGTCTGGCGCGTCCGTCGGGGCTTGCCGAGGCGGTCGCCGCTCTGGAGCCGTCGGTGTACCCGTGAGGTGTTGTCGTCCGGCCGTCCTTGGTCGTGGCGCCTGGGCATGGGCCGGGGGACGTGGTCCGCTGACCCGGTGGTCGTGGCCCGGTCGTCGGCCGGCGGGAGTTTCCCCGCACTCGCACCGGCTTCCGGCCCCCGACCGTGCCGACCGGTCCGGGGCACCGGCCGGGGCGGAGAGGCCGACCGGCCGGCCTTTGCCCCTGGGCATCACGGACGTGACGTCGAGTGAGGAGACATATGAGCGACGGACAACGCCGGGCAGCGGACGCGGTCGTCGTCGGCGCGGGTCTGGCCGGCCTGGCGTGCGCCCTCGACCTGTGCCGCGCCGGATGGCGGGTGGCACTGCTGGAGGCCTCCGACGGTGTCGGCGGCCGGATGCGCACGGACCGGCGGGACGGATTCCTGCTGGACCGCGGGTTCCAGGTGTTCAACACCTCCTATCCGCAGGTGAAGCGGCGCATGGAGCTGAAGAGTCTGCGACTGAGGCCGTTCACGGCGGGTGTCGTCGCCCACACGTCGAACGGGCCCGTCCGCCTCGCCGATCCGACCAGGGAGCCCCGCGCGGCGGGGACGCTGCTGCCGGGGCGGGCTCTGCCGGCCCGCGATCTGGCCGCGCTGGCGGCACTCACCGCACGGGACGCCGTTCTGCCCGTGGCCGTCACCCGACGGCGCCGGGACCGTCCCACTTCGGCGGCCCTGTCCCGGGTGGGACTGTCGGACGCGGCGATCGCCGGCATCCTGCGGCCGTTCCTGTCCGGCGTCTTCCTGGAGGACCGGCTGGAGACCTCAGCCCGGTTCTTCCACCTGGTCTGGCGGAGCATGGTCCGAGGGTCCCTGTGCCTGCCGGCGGAGGGCATCGGCGCCGTACCGGCCCAGCTGGCCGACGGCCTGCCCGACGGCGTCCTGCGCCTGGGCACGCCCGTCGCGGAGATCACGGACGCCGGAGTACTGCTCGGGGACGGCGGCGAGGTGCCGGCCCGGGTCGTCGTGGTGGCGACGGACCCGGCGACCGCCGCCGGGCTGCTCCCGGACCTGACCGTCCCGGACACCCGCACCGTCACCACCTACTACCACGCCACCGACAGCCCGCCGACGGCCGAACCGATCCTCACGGTGGACAGCACCGGAGCCGTCCTGAACACGTGCGTCCTCAGCCAGGTCGCTCCCACGTACGCGCCCCCCGGCACCGGACTGGTCTCCACTTCCGTACTGGGCACGGACCCGCCCGGCAGGGGACAGGCGGTGCTCCGGCGGCTGGCCGAGCTGTACGGCACCGACACGAGCGGGTGGGAGCAGGTCGCGGCCCGCACGGTCGACGGCGCGCTGCCGGCGATGCTTCCCCCCTGGCCGCTGAGCCGCACCACCCGCATCGGCTCCGGCCGGTACGTGTGCGGAGACCACCGGGCGACCGGCTCCGTACAGGGCGCGCTGGCCTCGGGCACGCGCGCGGCGCGGGAGGTTCGGGCCGACCGGGAACCGCAGAGGTGAGGCCGATGACGAAGTCGTGCCCGGCCGCATCCAAGGACGGCCTCGGTCCCGAAGCCAGGGCGACCGGACGGACCCGCCGTCCGTACGAGGGGTGAAGCGTGGAACCGAAGCGTGTGCGTGTCCCGGTGGCAGGCGCCGCACGGGCCTGCGGCGCGGCCGCGAAGGCCGGTGACGGGGTGGTGGGGTACTGATGGAGGCCGACCGCCCGACGCCCGCCGAGCCGCCGCACCCGGGTCCCGACGGAAGCCCGGTCGTCGAACGGCGACTGTGGTGACACCCCGTTCCGCCCAGGACTCCGACGTGCTCGTCATCGGTGGCGGTGCGGCCGGACTCAGCCTCGCCCACCGGCTGACGGAGAACGGCACGGCCCCTGCCGTGACCCTGATCGAGCCGCCGGACGGTCCGCTGCGCCCCGCGGAGCGCACCTGGTGCTACTGGGGGGCGGCCGCCGACGGCCTGGAAGAGGCGGTCGGCGCGTCCTGGTCCGTGCTGCGTCTGCACGGCGCCGACGGCGGGTCGGTCACCGTCGATCCGGCCCCGTTCACCTACCGCATGGTGCGTTCCGCCGACTTCGAGCGGATGGTCCACGGCCGCCTGGCCCGCACGGACGGTGCGCGCCTTCTGCGGGGTACGGCGGAATCGGTTCGCGCCGTGCCCGCGGGCACGGAGGTCCGCTGCACGCTGCCCGGAGGCCGGCCGCTGACGCTGTACGCCCGGCGGGTCTTCGACTCACGGCCGCTTCCCGAGCTGCCGCCGGCGCGTACGTGTCTGCTGCAGCACTTCCGCGGCTGGTTCGTACACACCCGCACCGACCGGTTCGACCCGGCGGTCGCGGACCTGATGGACTTCCGCGTGCCCCAGCCGACCCACGGACTCGCCTTCGGCTACGTCCTGCCGCTGGCGCCGGACCGGGCGCTCGTGGAGTACACCGAGTTCTCCCGCGCCCCGCTGACCACCGAGGAATACGAGTCGGCACTCGGGCGCTACTGCCGCGACATCCTCGGACTGGGCGAACTCACCGTGGAACGGACGGAACAAGGCGTCATCCCCATGACCGACGCCCGCTTCCCGGGACGTGCCGGGCCGGCCGTGTACCGCATCGGGACCGCGGGCGGTGCCACTCGCCCCGCCACCGGCTACACGTTCGCCGCGGTGCAACGGCACAGCGGAGCCATCGCCGCCGCCCTGCGGGACGGCCACGACCGCGTCCCGGCACCGCACGGGCGACGGGCGCGGGCCATGGACGCGGTCCTGCTGCGTGCGCTGGACACCGGTCGCATCGACGGACCGCGCTTCTTCACCGACCTGTTCCGCCGGGTCCCGGCCGAGCGCCTGCTGAGGTTCCTCGACGGCACGACCTCCCTCCGGGAGGAGTGGGGCATCGGGTTGCGCACTCCCGTCCGGCCGATGCTGCGCACCGCGGCCGAAGTGCCCTTCCTGCCACGCCGGTCCCAGCCCCTCGCCCGAACCGGAGGGAACAACCGATGACACTCCTGCGCGACCACGACCTGGCCCGCGCCTTCGACCACGCTTCCCACACCTACGACGGCCTCACGGCCCTGAACCCCGGCTACCGCACGGGCCTCCTGCGTTCCGCCCGCCGTCTCGCGCTCCCCGCCGACGGAGCCGGACTGCATCTGCTCGACCTCGGGTGCGGTACCGGCGCCTCCACCCGGGCCCTCCTCAGGGCCGCGCCACGAGCCCGGATCACGGCCGTGGACGCCTCCGCGGGCATGCTGCGCCGAGCACTGGTCAAACCGTGGCCCGCCCGCGTGCGCTTCCTCCACCTGACCGCCGAGGAGTTCGCCACGACCCGTGAGGACGAAGGCCCCTTCGACGCCGTCTTCGCCGCCTACCTGTTCCGCAACGTCACCGACCCGGACGCGGTCCTGCGGGCCGTCCGGCAACTCCTGAGGCCGGGCGGACGCTTCGCCGCCCACGAGTACAGCCTCAGCGGCTCGCCGGGGCACCGGGCCCTGTGGTCGGCGGTGTGCCGCGGAGTCGTCATCCCCGCGGGCACCCTCACCGGCGACCGCTCCCTCTACCGCCACCTCCGGCGCAGCGTCGTCGCCTTCGACACCGCCCCCGAATTCGCCGCCCGGCTGACGCGGGCCGGCCTGACCTCGGTGCGCGTCGCCCCCGTCGCCGGATGGCAGACGGGCATCGTGCACACCTTCCTCGCCCGCAACGGCAACCCCACCACGACAGAGGAGCGCGTCCTGTGACCGTCCGCCGCACCGCCGCCGCCCGACGGGGCCGCGACCGCAAGGCCGAGATCGTCTTCCCCGCACCCGGTGCGGACCGATTCGGACGCGGTGACGAGCCGTCCGTCGCGGTGATCGGCGGCGGGATCGCCGGTCTGGCCGCGGCCACCCTCATGGCCGAACGCGGCGCCCGCGTGACGCTGTACGAGAAGGAGGACGCGGTCGGCGGCAGGCTCTCCGGCCGGCGCACCACCCTGGCCGACGGCAGCGCCGTGACCATGACCCGCGGGTTCCACGCCTTCTTCCGCCAGTACTACAACCTCCGCGGACTGCTCCGCCGTACCGACCCCGGCCTGGACCGCCTCACCCCGCTGCCCGACTACCCCTTGCGGCACAGCGGTGGCCTGACCGACGGCTTCGCCCGCGTCCCGCGGACCCCGCCCCTCAGCGCGATCGGATTCGTCGCCCTCAGCCCCACCTTCGGATGGCGCGACCTCGCCGCGATGGACCCGCGGGCCGCCCTGCCGCTCCTCGACGTGCGCGTGCCCCAGGTGTACGAACGCTTCGACGGCGTCACCGCCACCGCGTTCCTGGAGAGCGTGCGCTTCCCCGAAGCGGCGCACCACCTGGCCTTCGAGGTGTTCTCCCGCAGCTTTTTCGCCGATCCGCGCCGGCTGTCCGCCGCGGAACTGCTGCTGATGTTCCACATCTACTTCCTCGGATCGTCCGAGGGCCTGCTCTTCGACGTGCCGGTCGAACCCTTCCCCCAGGCACTGTGGAACCCACTGGGCGCCTACCTCCGACGCCTCGGAGCCGACGTGCGCACCGGCACCCCGGTGCACGGGGTCCTTCCCCGCGCCGACGGGGGAGCGGACGTGCTCACGGACACCGGTGCCGACCGTCACCAGGCGGTGGTGCTGGCCCTCGACTCCGCGGGGCTGCGGCAGACCGTCGCGGCGTCACCCGGCCTGGGCACCGACACCTGGCGAGACGGCATCGCCGCCCTGCGCACCGCGCCGCCGTTCCTCGTCTCGCGGCTCTGGCTCGACCGGCCGGTCGACGCCGACCGGCCCGGGTTCCTCGGCACCAGCGGCTACGGCGGACTGGACAACGTCAGCGTCCTGGAGCGGTACGAGGGCGAGGCCGCCCGCTGGGCCGCGTGGACCGGGGGATCCGTCGTGGAACTGCACGCCTACGCCGTGGACCCGGCGGCCGAACCGAAGGAGGTGCAGGACGAGCTCGTCGACCGGCTGCACCAGGTGTACCCGGAGACCCGCGAGGCCCGCGTCGTCGACGCCCGGCACGAATGGCGCGCGGACTGCCCGATGTTCGAGGTCGGTTCCCACCGGCGGCGCCCCACCGTGCGTACCCCGCATCCCTGGCTGACCCTGGCCGGCGACGGAATCCGCTGCGACCTGCCCGTCGCCCTCATGGAACGAGCCGCCACCACCGGCTTCCTGGCCGCGAACGCCCTGCTCGCCGACCGGGGAGTGCGTGGTCAGGTCCTGTGGACGGTCCCCCGGACGGGTCGTTCACCCGTGCTCCGAGCGTTCGGAGCCGTCGCGGGGCACCGCTCGGCTCCCTGACCGGCGCCCGCGTCCTCAGCCGGGAAACCGGCCGGTGCTGCGCAGTGCCCAGCGCCGTTCGGCGTAGGCCAGGTCGTCGCGCCACAGCCGCCCGGCCGTACGGCGCATCAACGGGCGCAGTACGGGGGCGGCGGCCCGTGCCAGGGCGAAACCGGGCCGGTCCGACGCGGCGACGACCGCCTCGACCACGGCGGTGCGGGGACGCTTGTGGTCCGGCCCGGTCAGCGGCGTCGCGTGGGTCTCGACCACGGACGTGGCGCCCTCGCCGTCGGTGATGCGCATGACGACCGTGCGTGGCTCCGGCGCGGTGAACTCGGCCCGCACCGGGACCACGAGCCGCCCGGCCACCCGGAAGGAGACGTCGACGACGAAAGCGTCGTCCTCGCCCCCCTGCGGCTCCCGCACGACCGAGAGGTCCACGAACGAGTACGGGTGGAACCACGAGCCGTGCCACGGATCGAGCCGGTTGGCCACCACGTCCTGCGGTTCGCACCGCCCCGTCGCCGTGAACACGGAGTCGACCCCCCGGCCGGTCGCGGGCCGCGTGGGCACGACGGGCCGCTCGGTGGGCTCCTCGCCTCCCACCTCGTCCAGCCTTACCCAGACGAGGACACCGTCGTCGTGCACCGGGAACGGCCGCCAGCCGGCGGACGCCGAACCGTCCAGGGCGAGCCCGTGCCAGTGGCAGACCAGCGTGCCGCACACCACCCGGCTGTCGCGCAGCGGAGCGCCCAGGTGCGGGCAGATGCCGGAGCCGGCACGGGGCTCGCCGTCGTCCGAGCGCCACAGCACGACCTCCACCCCACCGACCGTCCGGCCGTACGGCCGGTCGCCCGCGCGCACCTGCCGGGAGGCGCCGACCACGAACCAGTTGCCGGAGGGCCGGGCGGAGGCCCGCTCGAGCGCGTCGGCGATGAGCGAGGGCCGCGCCTGCCGCCAGGTCGGAGTCTGAGCCGCCCAGTCGGGGCCCGCACCGCGTCGGCGCACGGGTGGCGACCACCGCCTGACGCCCCGTCGACCACTCACCGCACCGGTCCCTGCCACTCGGCTGCCGGACCACTCGCCGCCTCCACCCGGGGCGAGGTGCGGGCACGCCACCGGGCAGCGGCCACGCACAGCACACCCTCGGCGGCCGTTGCCGCCCGACGCCGGCGCGACACCACCGCGCGACGATGCAGCACGGTGTAGTCCTGCTCGGCGATCGCGTCGAGAATCCCGCCGTAGAGGGCGAACGCGGCACGGATGCAGGGACGCACCCGTGGATCGAGCATGGCGATGCCCGGCTCCGCCGTCCGGTACACGCGCCGCGTCATGGCCTCCGCCGCGACGAGAGCGGCCCGGATGCGGCGGTCGCGGCGCCCGGTGCGCCTGCTCCACTCCAGCAGGGGCCGGTCCACCCCGTGCGCGGCCAGCAGGCTGCCGGGCAGGTAGACACGGCCGCGGTCGAGATCCTCGCCGACGTCGCGCAGGAAGTTGGTGAGCTGGAACGCCACGCCCAGCGCCGCCGCGTGCGGTGCCGCCTCCTTCCGGTCCGTGACCGTGCCGAGGACGGGCAGCATTTGCAGGCCGATGACCGCCGCCGAACCGTGTACGTACGCCTGCAGATCGGCGTAGGTGGGGTAATGGGTGACGGTCAGGTCCGCACGCATCGAGGACAGGAAGTCGGCGAAGAGCACGTGGTCGATGTCGTACCGGTCGGCGGTGTCCGCGACGGCCCGGACCACCGGTTCCCGGCCCGTTCCGGTGCGCAGCCCGTCGGCCAGGTCGCTCTCCAGGCGGCGCAGCGCACGGTCGCGTTCCCCGGCCGTGCGGTGCCGGTCGAGGTCGTCCACGATGTCGTCCGCCCAGCGGGCGAAGCCGTACAGGGCGTGCACGGCCGAGCGCCGTTCGAGCGGCAGCAGACGGGTGGCCAGGAAGTAGGTCTTGCCGTGGCGGGCGTTGAGACGGCGGCACCGGGTGTAGGCGGCGCGCAGCAGGGGATCGGTGATCCCGGCGGCGTCCAGTTCACGACGGGTCATCGGCACCTGCCGGGACCGGGGCGGGGCAGGGGTCGGAAACGGCTGGGGACCGACGCGTGCGGGCGGGCCGGGACCCGGCACCGCCGGTGACCCGCGCGGCGGCGAGTTTGCCGCTGACCAGTACGGTCGGAACGCCGACACCCGGGGTGGTCCCGCAGCCCGCGAGCACCACGTTGTCCAGCCCCCGTACGAGGTTGCGCGGGCGGAACGGTCCGGTCTGGGCGAAGGTGTGGGAGACCGAGAAGGGGCTGCCCGCCGCATGGCCCTGCGCGTCCCAGTCGAGCGGCGTCACCAGGAGCTCCTCCTGGACACTGTCCGCGAACCCCTCCAGCCCCCGGCTCTCCAGTACGCCGACCAGGCTCTCGCGGTAGCGCGGGCCGAGGTCACGCCACGCGACGGCATCCGGACCGACGTCCGTGTTGGGACAGGGCGCGAGGACGTAGTGGAGGTGGCGCCCCGGCGGTGCCAGGGCGGGATCGTGCGTGGTGGGGCGGGTGATCAGCAAGGAGGGGTCACTCATCAGTTCTCCCGTACGGGTCAGTTCCTCGAAGGTGCGCTCCCACGCGGCGCCGAAGGAGAGGGTGTGGTGGGCGAGGTGCGGCCAGGTGCGGTCGGTGCCCGCGTGCAGGATCACGGCGGACGGAGAGTGCCGCAGCCGGGCCGGCCGCCGGGGGGCCCGCCCCAGCAGCCCGTAGGCGGTGGACAGCTCGCACGTCAGCACCACGGCGTCGCAGGCGATGCGCTCTCCGGAGGCCAGGTGAACGGCGCGTACCCGTCCTGCGGACCGCTCCAGCGCCTCCACTTCGGCCGACCAGCGCAGATCGGCACCGGCGGTTGCCGCCGCGTCGGCCATGGCGCGGGGGAGCGCGTGCATGCCGCCCTTGGGGAACCAGACGCCGGCCACGGTGTCCATGTACGCGATCACCGCGTAGGCGGCGAGGGCGCGGGCCGGGGCCACACCGGCGTACAGCGCCTGGAAGGAGAAGACGCGGCGCAGCCGCTCGTCGGACAGGAAGCGTCCGATGCGGCCGTCCAGCCGTCCGAATCCCCCCAGTGCCGCCAGCCGGGCCAGGTCCGGGTGCAGCAGTTGGAGGGGGGAGTCGAAGTTCGTGTCGATGAAGCGGCGCATCTGCGCCCGGTACAGCCGTTCGAGCCACCGCCGCAGATCGCGGTATCCGGCCGCCTGCGCCGGTCCGGCGAAGCGGCGCACCTCCGCCTCCATCGCCTCGCCGTCGGTGTGCACGTCGAGTGCGGAACCGTCCGCGAAACAGGCCCGGTAGGCCGGGTCCAGCGCCGTCAGTTCGACGCGGCGGCGGAGGCTGTCCCCGACGGCGGCGAACGCCTCGTCCGCCAGGTGCGGCATGGTCAGCACCGTGGGACCGGTGTCCAGCTCGTAACCGCCCAGCCGTACCCGGCCGGACCGGCCGCCCGGACCGGCGTCCCGTTCGACGACGGTGACCCGGCGGCCGGCCCCCAGCAGGTGCAGGGCGCAGGCCAGCCCGGACAGCCCGGCCCCGACCACGACGACGTGGTCGGTCGGCCCCGGCACCCTCCTCACACGACCTCCCCGGTGCCACGCGGGGCCGCGCCCGTCGCGCGCCCGATCAGTGCGGCGAACTCGTGCCGCACGGCCGGGCGCGCTCCGCAGCGGTCGAAGTGCGCGAGGCTCATGTCCGTCAGCTCCCCGATCTTCGTCTCCACCAGGTCCCGGGCGCCGGTGCGCACCAGCGCGGACCGCACCTGCCGCACGGCCTTCTCGGACTTCGGGTCCGCGTCCGGAGCCAGCGCCGCGGCCGCCAGGTGATCATCGGCGGCATCGGCGAGCCGGACGGCGACGGCGAGCAGGTAGGTGAGCTTGCGGGAGCGCAGGTCGTCGTCGGCCGGCTTCCCGGTCAGCGCGGGGTCGCCGAAGGCGCCCAGGAGGTCGTCACGCAACTGGAAGGCCAGCCCGGCGCACCGGCCGGCCGCCCGCAGCGCCTCCAGTGCGTCCCCGTCGGCTGCTCCGGCCAGTACCGCTCCCAGCGCGAGGGGCCGCGCGACGGTGTACAGGGCGCTCTTCAAGGTGGCGATGGCCAGCGCCTCGTCGACGCCGGAGGACCGTGCCGCCTGCGCGTGCAGGTCGCGGTACTGGCCGGCGACCATCTCGGTGCGCATCGCCCGCCACTCCCCGTGCAGGCGCGGGCCGTGCGGCGTACCGAGTGCCGTCTCGGTCAGCAGGTCGTCCGCCCAGGCGAGCGCCAGGTCACCGGTGAGGACGGCGGCCGAGGTGCCGAAGGATTCCGACGAGCCGTGCATACCCGCTGCCCAGTGCCCGCGGGCCAGGTCGACGTGCAGGGCCGGTGCGCCTCGTCGCTGCACGGAGCCGTCCATCACGTCGTCGTGGACCAGAGCGCACGCCTGGAGCAGTTCGAGCGCGGCTCCCGTTCGCAGGACGGCGGTGGCGTCTCCCGAGCCGCCCGCGGCGCGCCAGCCGCAGTGGGCGAACGCGGTACGCAGCCGCTTGCCGCCCCGGGCGGTCAGCGCCGCGAGACGGTCGGCCAGTTCCCGGGCGAAGAGGGGGTCGACGGCACGGCAGTGGCGCAGCCGTTCGTCCAGTACCCCCCGGAGGACGGCGTCGACCGCGTTCGCCGCATCGGTCGCGGTGACGGGGTCGTCGACCTGTTCGGCCGGCGGGGCCACCATCGGCGGCAGTCCAGGCATGCGCAGCCCCTTCTCACTCTCGGTTGTCCGCACGCCACTGCTTCCGCCGGGTGCCCTGTTGTGGATGCACTGACTTCTGCCCGTTCCGGCACGGGGTGCGGTCCGACTTCACCCCGTCGGCGCAACGGCGAGGGCTCATGGCGGTGCGTCACCCCGCGCGTGCTCCTGTGCGCACACGTCCGGGAGGTCGGCGAGCCGGTCCGACTGCCGTACCGGCCGGGCGACGCGCTGATTGCCGGCCAGCAGCTCCCGGTGCCGGTCGAGGAACGCCCAGTACCCGGCGGTGTACGGACACGCGTGCTCGCAGGTGCGGTCGCCGGGCCGGTAGCCGCACGGGCCGCAGAGGTCGCTCATGCGGTTCACGTACGCACCCGCCGAGGTGTAGGGCTTGGTGGTCATCCGGCCGCCGTCGGCGTACTGGGACATGCCGACGACGTTGGGGAGCATGACCCAGTCGTAGCCGTCCACGAAGCAGCGGTGGAACCAGTCCGTGACGGCGGCGGGGTCCCAGCCCCGCTGGAGCGCGTGACTGCCGAGCACCATCAGCCGGGGGATGTGGTGCGTCCAGCCCGTGTCCCGGACCTGGGCCAGGACGGTGCGCAGGCAGTTCGCCCGGACCGCGTCCGCGTCCAGCCGGTTCCACCAGTCCGGCAGCGGGGCGGTGTGCCCGAGCGCGTTGGAGCGTCGGTAGCCCTCGCCGAAGTACCAGTACAGCTGCCAGACGTACTCGCGCCAGCCGGCGATCTGCCGCACGAAGCCCTCCACGCTGTTCAGCGGCGCCCGGCCCTCGCGCCAAGCCCGCTCAGCCCGTTCGACGCACTCGACCGGGTCGAGCAGGCCGAGGTTCAGGGAGGACGAAAGGAGGCTGTGGCTCATGACGGGGTCGGCGGCGAGCATGGCGTCCTCGTAGGGTCCGAAGGTGGCGAGCCGGTGTTCGACAAAGCGTCGCAGTGCCCGCAGCCCCTCCGTCCGGGTGGCGGGGAACAGGCGGGGACCGTCCCGTCCGACGAAGGAGACGTCCCCGTCGCGTTCGCAGCGGTCGAGGTCGTGGCGGACCTCTTCGTCGATGTCGTCCTCGCGGGGCCGGTACGGGCGGCCGACCTGGAGGGAGGCGGCCTCGCGGGGCGGGGGTTCCCGGTTGTCGTGATCGAGGTTCCACCGTCCCGCCGCGGGCTGCTCGCCGTCCATGAGCAGGCCGTGCCCGCGGCGGACCCAGCGGTAGAAGTCCTCCTGCCGCAGGCGCTTGCCGCCGTGACCCTCGGCCCAGGCGGCGAAGCCGGTCATCGGCACGAGGAAGCCGCGGGCGGGCCCCACTGTCACCTGGGGCAGGGCGCGCACCAGGCGCAGAGCCGCGTGCGAGGTGGGGTGGTGGACGCCGACCGGGCGCCCGCGCGCGGTCCGGGCCAGTCCCTGACGGTAGGTGTCGGCGCGTACGTACGTGACGCGGTCGCCCGGTTCGGCCGCGCGGTGGCGCATGGCGGACAGCACCAGGTGGGCCTTGGCCCGGTGGAAACGCCGCCGCCGGAAGACGGAGCGCGCCTCGATCATGAGCAGCGGAGTTTCCGGCCCGGGCCCCTCTTCGCCCGGCGTGAGGAAGTGGGGGCCGAGCTGGTCGCCGAAGAGCCAATGCACGACGCGTCCCCTCAGTCCCGGCCGCGGGCGTGCTTGAACCGCGCGAGCCCGTCGGCGAGCTCGACGAGCGGGTCCGGGTAGTCGAGTTCACCGCGTTCCGCCGCCGCCAGGCGCCAGGGTTCGTGCACCTTCCCGCCCTCCACGCTCCTGAGCTCGGGGACCCAGCGCCGTACGTAGACGCCGTCCGGGTCGAACCGCCTGGCCTGGACGAGCGGGTTGAGGACGCGGTGGGGGCGGGTGTCGGTGCCGGTGCCGGCGGCCCACTGCCAGTTGAGCTGGTTGTTGACGACGTCGCCGTCCACGAGGAGGTCCAGGAAATGCCGGGCGCCGATGCGCCAGTCGACGTACAGCGTCTTGGTCAGGAAGCCCGCCACCAGCAGCCGTGCCCGGTTGTGCATCCAACCCTGGTGGCGCAACTGGCGCATGGCCGCGTCGACGACCGGATAGCCCGTCCGTCCGTCCCGCCAGGCGGCGATGTCCTCGGCGGCGTCCTCCTCGCCACGCCACCGGTCGTGCCGGGTGCGGTAGTCCTTCACCGATGCCTCGGGCCTGGCCGCCAGCACCTGGTGGTGGAAGTCCCGCCAGCACACCTGGCGGACGAACGCCTCGGCGCCGGGCCCGCCGTGCGCGCGGGCCCGGTGGACCAGTTCCAGCGGGGAGAGCGCACCGAAGTGGAGATACGGCGACAGCCTGGACGTGGCATCGTCCGCCAGGTCGTCGTGCCGGTCCTCGTAACGCGACAGTCCGGAGCGCGACCACCGTGCGAACCGGTCGCGCCCGGCCGTTTCCCCGCCGGCGGGCAGACCGGGCGAGGCACCGGCCACGTCCGCACGGTCGGGCAGCGGCTCGCCGCGGACTCCCCGCGGAACACGCACGGTGCGCGGCGCGGCCAGGGGCTTCCTCGGCGACTCCCGGGACCAGCGGCGGAAGTAGGGAGTGAACACCGCGAAGTGGTCGGAGCCCGCGGGCGTCACCGCTCCCGGAGCGACAGCGGTGATCACCGGCTCGTGCACGTGCAGGGACACGCCGTCGTCGCGGAGTCCCTCGCGCAGCCGTTCCTCGCGGCGGTGGGCGTACCCGGTGACGCCCGCGGCCACATGCACCTCGGTGGACCCGCACTGGGCGGCGACCGATCGGACCTCCCGGACGACCGGCCCGTCGCGGACCACGAGCCGGCCGCCGCGGTGGCGCAGCGAGGAGTCGAGGTCGCTCAGGCAGTCGGCCAGAAAGGCCCTGCGGTTGGGCGCGTCGAACCCCGCCGCGTGGATGCCGGTGTCGCGTACGAACAGCGGCACCACCTCGTCCGCCGCCTGGAGCGCGGCGTGCAGGGGCGGATGGTCGTGCAGACGCAGGTCCGAGGTGAACAGGACGACCGCGACGGTCATGGCGTCACTCCTGGCGCAGTGGTGCGTGGACGAAGACTCAGTGCTCCGCACTTCGCCGGCTTCGTCGACGCCGGATGCGTCGCGACCGGGTTTCACTCCCGCGGGTGACCGGTCCCTTGGCTGCGGCCCGGCCGATGTTGCGTGCCATGCCGCCGAAGACGACGGCGTGGAACGGGGAGACGGACCACCAGTAGGCGTGGCCGAGCAGCCCGCGCGGATGGAACAGGGCGCGTTGCCGGTAGCGGGTACGGCCCTCCGCATCCGTCTCGACGTACATCTCCAGCCACGCCAGTCCGGGCAGCCGCATCTCCGCACGCAGCCGCAGCAACCGTCCCGGTTCGATCTCCTCGACGCGCCAGAAGTCCAGCGAGTCGCCGACCCGAAGGCGCTGGGCGTCACGCCGGCCGCGGCGCAGACCCACACCGCCGACGAACCGGTCCAGCCAGCCGCGGACGGCCCAGGCCGGCGGGAAGGAGTACCAGCCGTTCTCCCCGCCGATGCCCTCCACCACCTTCCACAGCGCCTCCGGGGACGCGTCGACCGGCAGGTGCCGCTCGTCCTCGTAGAGGCTGCCGCCGGCCCAGTCGGGGTCGGTGGGCAGGGGATCGCTGGGGGCTCCCGGCACGGAGGCGGACGACCAGCGAGTGGCGACCTGGGCCTCCCGGACCCGCCGCAGGGCCAGCGCCAGGGCCACGTCGAACGGCAGGGGCCGGCCGGGAGCGTCGGGGACGTAGCGGGCGATGTCGTGCTCCTGGCACACGACCTCATGGCGCAGAGACTCCGTCAGCGGCCGGGCGATGGAGGCCGGGACCGGCGTGACGAGGCCGACCCAGTGACTGGACAACCCGGGGGTGAGCACCGGAACGGGCACGATGATCCGCCGCCGGAGTCCGCTCACGGTGGCGTAGCGGCGCATCATCTCGCGGTAGGTGAGCACGTCCGGCCCGCCGACGTCGAAAGCCCGGTCGATGTCGTCCGGCATGGTGGCCGACCCGGCCAGGTAGTGCAACACGTCGCGGACCGCGATGGGCTGGGTGCGGGTGTGCACCCAACTGGGTGTCACCATGACGGGCAGCCGTTCGGTCAGATAGCGCAGCATCTCGAAGGACGCCGACCCCGATCCGACGACCACCGCGGCCCGCAGTACGGTGGCGGGTACGGGGGCGTCGAGGAAGATGCGGCCGACCTCCGCGCGGGAGCGCAGGTGAGGGGAGAGCGTGCGCTCGGGAACGCCCCGCGGAGTCAGACCACCCAGGTAGACGATCCTCCGCACGCCTGCCTCGTACGCCTGCTGGGCGAAGACGTGTGCCGCGCGGCGGTCGGTGTCCTCGAAGCCGGTGCCCGACGCGAGGGCGTGCACCAGGTAGTAGGCGACGTCGACGCCGCGCATGGCCTCGGCGACGGAACGCGGGTCGGTGACGTCTCCCCGTACGCTCTCGACGTCGGCCGCCCAGGGCTGGTCACGCAGTTTGGCCGGGGTGCGGGCCAGGCACCGTACCCGGTGACCGGCCTCCAGCAGCTCGGGCACGAGGCGTCCCCCGATGTATCCGGAGGCGCCGGTCACCAGACAGAGGAGTCGTTCCCGGTCCCGTCGTCCGTTCGCCGCCACGGTTCTTTCCTTCCGGTTCCGCCCACGACATCCCGCCCGGATCTCGATCATCGGCTCCACAGCGTCACCGCGCCCGTCGCGGCGAGGCGGCCGGCGGCGGTGACCAGGAACCGGGACCCGCCCGGTTCCTTCGAGGTCTCGACCCGCGCACCCCGCGACGGCACCGGTGCGCACACCTCGGCCCGCAGCCCGATCACCGCGGCAGCCGTCATCCCACTGTCCAGCAGAACCGCTTGCCGCCCCGCCTCCAGGATCGCCAGCAGGGGCATGCGCGCCGGCCGGCCGGCCAGGAACACCGGGTGCCCGGGGTCGCGCGGGGCGGTCACCAGCCGTCCCCGAGGGCCCCGGGCCAGCATCACGTCACCGTCGGCCGCGGCACCGACCGCGGCTGCCGGGGGATGGAGCAGGCCCGGAAGCGGTACTTCTCCCGAGGGTGCCGCCGAGCCCGCCCGGCGGAGGAGCCGCATGCTGCACGATCCGAAGGGTTCCCCTGTGCGCAGGAATTCGGCCGTGACGCGGTGGGCGACGGGCCGGCCGGCCTTGGTCACCAGATCGCTCACGCTCATCCGCACGTCCACGTCGGTGGCGCTGCGACGCTCCACGGGCCACGACCGCAGCCGCAGTCCCAGGCCGACCGAAACGGGTTCGAGCCGAGCACGAACTGCCCCCGAGGGACGGCCGTACTCCAGGGCGACGGCGAGCTGCCGGGTGGACTCCGCCATGATCAGCGGATGATGCGCCACCGCGCCCACCGCGCGTTCGTTCAAGGGGTGCAGGCGAGGCCACTGGCAACGGGCCGCGAAGCAGCGTTTCCCGAGCCGGGTGAAGGACTCCACCAGCAGCGATGCCATCGTGTCCAGTCCCAGGTCGCGCCAGGTGAGCGGCACCTGCCGTATCACCGAGTCCTGCCCCCGCCGGTCGCCGATGCCGTCGTCGTGCCGTCGGACGCGGGTGCCGAGCGCCTGGTCCGTCGCCACCTCGTGCATGAGCGTCTCCTGCCGGAAGGCCGGGGGTGCGGCCGTGGCGCGCACCTGGTCGTCACTGCCCACTTCGCATGCAGGGGCCGCGGCGGATGCACGCCTCGGTACCGGCCGGGGGACCTGTCGCCGAAGATGCATCCGGAGCGAGCGCGCACGCGGAAACACCGGCATGAGGCTAAAAGACGAAATGCCCGTCGATCACCATCTGGCCACCGTCTACCGTTACGGCGCGGGCTTCTGCGGGCTGGTCCTGCTGGTCTTCGCAGGTCTTGGCTTCGCCGACGCACTGAGCCCGTTCGACACGGCGGGCGACACGATCGCCGGCATGACCACCAACGTCGCGCTCAGTGTCATCTCCGCCGTCGTCGGTCTGGCGCTGCTCGCGGGCGCGGTGATCGGCGGCAACTTCGCCTCGGTCCTCAACATGACGATCGGCGCGCTCTTCGTCCTGAGCGGGTTCTTCCACGTCTTCGTCCTGGACCGTCGAGCCAACATCCTCGACTTCGGAATGACCAACGTGATCTTCAGCTTCGTCATGGGACTGGTCATCGCCACGTTCGGCATGTACGGCCGGGTTTCCAGCAAGCTGTCGCACGACAACCCGTACTGGCAGCGTCGCCATCCCGAGCAGGCGGCCCGAGAACGAGAGGCGGTCGCCGCCCTGCCGGACGGGGGACGGGACGGGCACGCGCTGCCCGGTGGACAGGGCCCCGGGGGCACGCGGTCACCCGGATCGCCCGCCCGGCGTCCCCCCAGGTCCGGAATGCGGTGACGGCCGGTCCGCGCGGGCGGCGAAGCCCTCGGGAGCGCTACGGAGCGTGGCTGCGTTGCCGCGGGTGATGCGCCCGCCAGCGGTCGGTCAGCTGCGTCTTCACGTTGAAGGCCCTGGTGGCGGCACGGTCGGCCGCTGAACCGCGGGACGGCAGCAGGCCGATCTGGCGACCCAGCTCGGCGCCGTCGAACACGGTTCGGGAACGCCTGATGCGTCCGGCGTCGACTTCGGCGAAGTCGACACCCTGCAGGGCGACGGGCTGCTTCGTGGGGGCGAGACCCTGGTACGGCGCTCCGTCGAAGGTACCGGTCATGCGCCATTGCACTGCCGCGTACCGGTCGTCTCCGACTGCGTGTTCCAGGGTCATCACCAGGTCGGGCATGGCCCGGCGGACCTCCTCGAAGTACTGCCGCACCGCCTGTCGGCCGCGGCGCAGGCCCACGGGGACGACGTCGAAGACGACGTCCTCGTGGAGCAGTTCGGTGAAACGGTCCAGATGTCCGGTGGCCACGGACCGGAACGCCGCTCGGGCCACGTCGACGGGATCCACACCGTTCGCTTCCGTACTCACGGCCGCCTCCTGAGGTCGGTGGGGGCACACGCCGCAAGCCCGGCGGAGTGCCCTGAAGGAATCACTGCCGGTTCCTTTTCCAGACTGGCTCCTCCGCACGTCCGGCGCACCCCGCGAGTGCGACGCGGCAGTTCCACGTGTCGGCCGCGGCTATCCAGGCGGTCGACTCGGCAGACGCACGGTGAACGTGGTGGTGCCCGGTTCGCCGGCGACGGTCGCGGTGCCGCCGTGCGCGGCGGCCACCGCGGCGACGATGGACAGCCCGAGACCCGTGCCGCCCCCGTCGGCGCCGCGGGGGCCGTCTCCGTGGACGAAGCGGTCGAAGAGGTGGTCGCGCAGGGCGGGCGGGATTCCCGGGCCGTCGTCGGTCACCGTGAGGCAGGCCGTGCCGTCGTCGTCCCGTCGTACGCCCACGGTCACGGCGCTGCCGGGAGGTGTGTGCAGCCGGGCGTTGGCCGTGAGGTTCGCGAGAAGCTGGTGCAGGCGGTGCCGGTCGCCCGATACGACGACCGGCTCTCGCGGCAGTTCGAGGGACCACCGGTGCTCCGGGCCGGCCGCGCGCGCGTCGGTGACGACGTCCAGCACGAGCCGTGTCAGATCGACGGGTTCGTGCTCCAGAGGGCGGCCGGCGTCCAGCCGGGCGAGCAGGAGGAGGTCGTCGACCATGGCGCCCATCCGGGCGGACTCCGCGGCGATCCGCTCCAGCGCACGGCTCACCTCGGGGGGCAGCGGCCCGGGGTGGAGCAGGGCCAGCTCGGCGTGGCCGCGCACCGAGGCCACGGGGGTGCGCAGTTCGTGACTCGCGTCGGCGGAGAAGCTGCGCAGACGTTCCTCACTGCGCTGGCGCTGGGTCAGGGCGTGTTCGACGTGGCCCAGCATCCGGTTGAAAGCGGTGGTGACCTGGTCGACCTCCTCGCTGCGCGGCCGGGTGTCGGGGGCACGCGCGGGCAGCGCCACCGTCCCGCTGGCGAGGGGAAGCTCGCTGACCCGGGTCGCGGTGTCGGCGATGCGGCTGAGGGAGCGCAGGGACCAGCGCACCCAGAGCGCACCCGCGACGCCGGCACCGACGAGCGCCAGCCCGAAGACGCCGCCCGCGACGAGTTCGAGCCGGTGGACCGCCGCTTCGACCGGCTCCAGCGGCAGGCCGGTGATCAGCGTGTCGCCGTCCCGCCCCTGCCATGCCATCACCCGGTAGTCGCCGAGGCCGGTCAGCTCGACGCTGTGGCCCTGTCCGTCCGTGGGCACAGCCGCGAGGGCCCGGGCGTCGTCGGCGTCGAGCTCAAGGGTGACCACGTCAGCCGGTGCGTCGCCCTGTCGGACCACGGCGGCGTTGGTCACCCGGCCGTCCGCGATCCGGACCCCCAGCGTCTCGGCGGCCTGGCGGCGGGTGTCACCGCGTTCGTCTCCGTCGTGGTCGTCGTGGTCCGTGTCCGGGTGCTCCAGACTCGCCGCGAAAGCACTGCCCGTGTCGGTCAGCTGCTGGTCGAGGCGGTCGGTGAGGAACCCGTTCAGTTCCAGTACGGCCGCCCCGCCCACCGTGGCGCACGCGACAGCGAGCAGCACGAGCAGCCCGGCGGTCAGACGGGCGCGCAGCGTATGAAGACGCGGCCACCTCACTGGGGCGCCGGCTTCAGGACGTATCCGGCGCCCCGCACCGTGTGGATCATCGGCGCGCGGCCCGAGTCGATCTTCTTGCGGAGGTACGAGACGTACAGCTCGACGACGTGGGCCCGGCCTCCGAAGTCGTAGGACCAGACCAGGTCGAGAAGCTGTGTCTTGCTCAGCACCTGACGCGCGTGCCGCATGAGGCAGCGCAGCAGCTGGAACTCGGTCGGCGACAGGTCGATCAGGTCCCCGCCCCGGGTGACTTCGTGCGCGTCCTCGTCCAGTTCCAGGTCCCCGACCACGAGCAGGGAGTCGGTCGCCCGCTCGCGTGTCATCCCGGCGCGGCGCAGCAGGCCGTGCAGCCGTGCGACGAGTTCCCCGAGGCTGAACGGCTTGGTCACGTAGTCGTCGCCACCCGCGGTGATCCCGGTGATGCGGTCCTCCACGGCGTCCCGCGCCGTGAGGAAAAGCACGCACACGTGCGGCTGCTCGGCGCGCAGGTCGCGCAGGACCGACAGCCCGTCGCGGTCCGGGAGCATGATGTCCAGGACGACGGCGTCGGGCCGGAACGCGCGGGCTTCGCGGACGGCGGCGTCGGCCGAGGCCGCCGCGCGTACGTCCCAGCCCTCGTAGCGCAGGGCTCCGGTGACGACCTCGGCGAGGTCGGGTTCGTCGTCGACGACGAGGACGCGCACGGGCGTGCCGTCGGAACGGGTCAGGGCTGCGCTGCGTGTGTTCATGGCCTTCCCAGCATCTCCCGCAACCCTCTGGATTTCCTCTGAACGCCTTCTGCGCCCTCCCCGTACCGCCGGGCCGGGCCGCTCAGAGCCCGCTCAGAGATTGCGGCGCCACAGTGGACAGCCCCTGCCCCGAGGAGACGTCCATGGCCACCGCTACCGACCGACCGCACCCGGCGCGGCACCGAGCCCCTGCCCCGCCGTGGCGGGCATCACGGGCCGTGGTGCTCCAGGCGGCCGCGTGGGCCGGAGGCATCGCCGTGCTCGCCCTGTGGTGGCGGGACACGGGCGCGGTCGTCGGCGCGGCCGGCTGGCTCACCGGTGCGGGGCGCATCACGGGGCTCCTGTGCGGATACATGTGCGCCCTGCTGGTCGCCCTGATGGCGAGGGTGCCGTGGCTGGAGAGCCGGGTCGGCAGCGACCGTGCCGCACGCTGGCACGCCTCGGCGGGCCGCTGGACCATCGGCCTGCTCCTGGCGCACGTCCTGCTCATCGTCCTCGGCTATGCCGCCCAGGCACAGGTGGCGGTGGTGAGGGAACTCGGCACGATCGTGTTCGACCTGCCGGAGATGCTTAAGGCCACGGCGGGTGCGCTGATACTGCTCGCCGTCGGCTACACCTCGGCGCGCGCGGTACGCCGCCGGATGCGCTACGAGACCTGGTACCACCTGCACCTGTTCACGTACGCGGCGGTCTTCCTCGGCTTCTCGCACCAGCTGGCCCTCGGGGCGGACTTCGTGAGCAACGCACCCGCCCGCGCCGCGTGGTACGCGCTGTACCTCTCCGTGGCCTGCCTGGTGCTGTACTTCCGCGTCCTCACCCCGGTGCGTCTCAACCTCCGGCACCGGATCCGCGTCGAGGCCGTCGTGCCCGAGGGGCCCGGTGTGCACTCCGTCTGGATGCGGGGCCGTCGGCTCGACCGGCTCGACGCCCGGCCCGGACAGTTCCTGCGCTGGCGCTTCCTGACCCCCGGCATGCGGGGTGCCAGCCATCCCTACTCGCTCTCGGCCGTGCCGCGCGACGACTTGATGCGCATCACCGTCAAGACGCTCGGCGACCACAGTGCGGCCGTCGCCGCCCTCCGCCCGGGCACCCGGGTGTGGGCGGAAGGGCCGTACGGGGCCCTCACCGCCGCACGACGCAGCCGCCGGAAGGTGTTGCTGGTCGCGGGGGGCACCGGGATCACCCCGCTGCGCACGCTGTTCGAGACGCTGCCCGCCGCGCCCGGCGACCTGACGCTGCTCTACCGGGCGCGCAGCACGGAGGAACTGGCGCTGAGCGAAGAACTGGAAGCCGTCGCCGCCGCACGCGGCGCCCGCCTCGTGTACGTCCTCAACGCCCCGGACGGATCGCGCGCCCGGATCACCGCGCAACGGCTCAGGGCGATCGTGCCGGACGTCGACCGGCACGACGTGTACCTGTGCGGACCGAGGGGTCTGTCCCTGGCCGCGTACGACGCCCTGCGGGAAGCCGGGGTGCCCGCGTCCCGCATCCACCACGAGTCCTTCGAACTGTGAGCCCCGCCATGCGCGCCCACCCCGTCCGCCGCACCGCGCTGACCTGCGCCGCCACCGTCACCGTGACGGTCCTCGTACTGTCCCTCAAGCCTCACCATCCGCCGGCCGGCGCCCTGCCTCCCGCCACGACGCCCACGCCGAGCAGTGGCACCGGCACCGGGGGGACGTCCTCCGGAACACGCACGGTCACAGGTCCCGCCGTCCAGACCCGCTACGGAGCCGTTCAGGTGCAGCTCACGCTCGACGGTTCGCGGATCGTGGCCGCGCGCGCCGTGCAGTCTCCCGGCGGTGATCCCCGCAGCCGGCAGATCAACGCCTCGGCGGTGCCGGCCCTCATCAGGGAGACGCTGAACGCGCAGAGCGCCCACCTCGACACCGTCTCGGGCGCCACCTATACGAGCGAGGGCTACATCGGCTCTCTGCAGAGTGCGCTGGACCGGACTCGTGCGTGAACCGGAACTGCACCGGGTGGTGCACACGATGGGCACGGTGTTCTCCTGCACGGTGCGCGCCGAGGAGACACCCGGCCTCCGCCGGGCCCTCGACGCGGCCGAAAGCACGCTGCACCATGTCGACGAGGTCTTCTCGCCCTTCCGGCCGGACAGCGCCGTCAACCGGGTCAGGCAGGGGCGTCCCGTGCCCGAGGAGTGGCAACCGGAGCTGAGCGAGGTCCTCGCCCTGTGCGCCGACGCCCACCGGCGCACCGGCGGCCGGTTCGCGGCGTGGCACTCGGGCGTCTTCGACCCGAGCGGCCTGGTCAAGGGATGGGCGGTGGAACGTGCCGCGCGCCTCCTCCGCGCGGCGGGAGCGGAGCACGTGTGCCTCAACGGGGGAGGAGATGTGCAACTGTACGGCGGCCCCTGGCGCGTGGGCATCACCCATCCCCTCCGGCCCGGCTCCTGCGCCGCGGTGGTCGAGTCGCCCGGGGGCCCGCTGGGAATCGCCACGTCCGGGCCCGGCGAGCGGGGACGCCACATCGTGGACCCGCACACGGGCGCGCCGCCGACGGACGGCCTCGCCTCGCTCACCGTGACCGGCCCCTCCCTCACCGAGGCCGACATGCTTGCGACGGCGGCGTACTGCATGGGCGCCGAAGCCCGCGGGTGGCTGGGCACGCTGCCCGGCGTCGCCGCGTTCGGGGTGATGTCGGACGGACGGACCTGGACGACCGGCAAGGGGTGAGCGGGAAGGGGGCCCGCCGGGTGCCGGGACCGCCAGGCCGGGCGGGTGAGACCGGAAGGGGGCCGACCGGCCCCCGCGTTCGGTGCCGGACCGTAGGAGACCGGCTCCGTGCACAGGACCGTCCCCCGGCAGCGGCCGACGACGGACGGTGAGCAGGCCCTCGCGCGTGTGCCCGCACTGCGTCCGGACGTGACCTGCGGGACGTACGGCGTGCGGGACGGGGTGACCGCGTGGCGGGAGCCGCGGTCGAGCATGCCGGACCTCACCCAGGTCCTGAAGCCGATCGAGGGCTCGGACCTCGTGCCGGCCGCCCCCGTCGTCGCCGCCCACGCGGAGGACCGGCTGAAGGGCGAGCGGCACTGAACACCCGCAGGGCACCCGGCGGACGGTGCTTCCGGCATGCCGACCCGCGGTTCGCCGCACGGGCCCGCCGAAGGGACCCTCGGCCGTGTCCGAGGACGAGTGGCCCTACCCCGGGGCTCAGTTGCGCGACACGCTGGAGTCGGAAGGGCCGACACGGGAGGTGCGCGACATGACCCGCACGATCACGGTGGGAATCGACGGCTCGCCCGAGAGCCACGCCGCCGCCGAGTGGGCGGCCCGCGAGGCCGAGCTGCGCGACCTGCCGGTACGTCTGCTCCACGTGTGGGAGCCGGCTCCCGCGGTCCTGGCCCAGGATTCGATCCTCGGCGCGAAGACACACCAGCACTGGACCGAGCGTGTCCCGCAGAAGGTGGGCGAAGGGCTGCGGCTGCGCCACCCCGGTGTCGTGGTGACCAGTGACCAGCGGTCCGGCCCACCGGCGGACACCCTGGTCAGGGACGCCGACGGGGCGGAACTGCTGGTCCTCGGCTCGCGCGCGCCCAGCGGACTCGGCGGCTTCCTGGCCGGTTCCGTCGGACAGTCCGTGATCGCCCACAGCGAGACTCCCGTGGTCCTCGTACGTGCCGGTGAGCAGGCGGCCGGCGAACACGTCGTGGATTCCGTCGGTGTGCCGCCCGCGGCCAACCGCCGCCGGCCGGTCGTCGTCGGACTCGACATCGGCAGCCCCGACGACGGCGTGCTCTCGTTCGCCTTCGACGAGGCACAGCGCCGCGGCACGGCCGTGCACGTGGTCAGCGGATGGCGGCCACCGCCGTACTGTCCCTCGCTGACCGCAGGCGGCGTACCGGACCAAGGGGTGGCCCGCAGGAAGGCCGCCGACCTCACCCGGCTGCTCCTGCCCTGGCGGCAGTCGTACCCGGATGTCGAGGTCGTCGAGGCATCCCGCCCCGGCAGCCCCGCCGACCTTCTGGCCGAAGCGTCGCACGAGGCGTCCCTGGTGGTCGTCGGACGGCGCATCCGGCCCAGCCCGCTCGGCGTGCACATCGGTGCGGTCGCCCACGCGGTGCTGCACCGTGTCAGTGCCCCCGTCGCCGTCGTGGCCCATCCCTGACGCATCCCGGTCGAGAGGAGGGGCGTCATGTATCTGCCTCTAGTGGTCGGGGTCGACGGCTCCGAGCCCAGCCTGCGAGCCGTCGACTGGGCGGCCGACGAGGCCGCCCTGCACGCAGTCCCCCTCTGGGTGGTCTTCGGAGACCTGTGGGAGCGGTACGAGGGCGCCGCGCTCGCCCGTGAGCCGGGGAAGCCCTCCACCGACATGCAGGCCGACGACATCCTCGCGGCCGCCGCCATCCGTGCCGGGCGTCGGCATCCCGACCTCGTCGTCACCACCGAGACGGTGCCCGACGAGGCCGAGCACGCCCTGATCTGCGCGGGGCGCAACGCATCCATGATCGTCATGGGCAGCCGAGGCCGCAGCGGCATCGCCGACAGACTGCTGGGTTCCGTCAGCCGGACCGTGGCCGCCGGGAGCGACTGCCCGGTCGTCGTGCTGCGCGGCAACCACGACAACCGCGCCATCGGAGGACGGAACGGCCGCATCGTCGTCGGTGTCGGCGAGGTATCGGCGTCGGTCCTACGGCTCGCCTTCATGGAAGCACGTCTGCGCCAGGTGCCCGTTGCGGCCGTTCGGGCCTGGCGCTGTCCCGCCCACGAGACGATCGATCACCCCTTGCCGGCGGGAGAACCGGCCCGGCGGTACGAGGAGCGGGCAGCCAGGGAACTGGAAGCAGCCCTGGAAGACGCACCGCCCGACGTCGCCGTGCGTCGGTACACCGTCGAGGGCCCGGCACGCGCGGTGCTGCCCGCCGCTTCGGCGGAAGCCGGCCTGCTGGTGATCGGCCGCCGCACCCAGGGGCGGCTCGGCCGGGTCGCCCACGCCGTCCTGCACCGCTCGGCCTGCCCGGTCGTCGTCGTGCCGGAGCGGACGTGAGCACACCGAACAGACCCGGGGCCGGCAGGCGGCGGGCGGGGGCCGACCGGCCCAAGCGGGTTCGTGCTGCCGGGGACAGTCTGGAGGTGTGGGGCAATCCCCGTCGTACCGACGGTCGTGGGCCCGCCCGGCGCGGTCCGGTCACCGTGGCCCCGGATGCTCCCGAGCACAAGGAGAGTGAGCATCACGATGAAAGGCTACGTATTCCACGGTCCGGGCCGGTCCGCGTGGGAGGACATACCGGATCCGGAACTCAAGGAGCCCACCGACGCCATCGTGCGGGTCGACGCCGTCACCATCTGCGGGACGGACCTGCACATCCTGAAGGGGGACGTGGCCGAGGTGCGGCCCGGAACCGTCCTCGGCCACGAGGCGGTCGGCGAGATCGTCGAGGTGGGCACGGACGTACGCACCGTGCGGCCGGGAGACCGCGTCCTGGTGTCCTGCATCACCGCCTGCGGAAGGTGCCGTTACTGCCGTGAGGGCGTGTACGGCCAGTGCCTCGGCGGAGGGGGCTGGATCCTCGGCCACCTGATCAACGGCACTCAGGCCGAGTACGTGCGAGTCCCGTACGCGGACCTCTCCGTGCACTCCCTGCCGGGCGCGGTGACCGACGAGGACGCCGTGCTGCTCGCCGACATCTTCCCGACGGCCTACGAGGTGGGCGTGCTCAACGGACGCGTCAGCCCCGGAGACACGGTCGTCGTGGTGGGCGCCGGCCCCATAGGACTCGCCGCGGTCGCCACGGCACGGCTGTTCGCGCCCGAACGGATCGTCGTCGTGGACCTGGCCACCGCCCGGCTGGAGGCCGCCCGGAAGCTCGGGGCCGAGGCCGTGGCGGACGCCCGCGAGGACCCGGAGCAACTGGTCGCCGACCTCACCGGGGGCCTCGGCGCCGATGTCGTCATCGAGGCCGTGGGCGTCCCCGAGACGTTCGAGATGTGCACGCGCATGGTGCGCCCGGGCGGGCACGTCGCCAACGTCGGCGTGCACGGCAAGCCGGCGACCCTGCACCTGGAAGACCTGTGGAGCAAGAACGTCACCGTCACCACCGGTCTGGTCGACACCCGTTCCACGCCGACGCTGTTGCGCATGGCGGCGTCCGGCCGACTCCCCACCGGCCAGCTGGTGACCCACACGTTCCCGCTGGAGCGCATGGAGGAGGCGTACGAGGTCTTCTCCGCGGCAGCCGACACCGGAGCGCTCAAGGTGGTCCTCGGCGGCCCGAAGCGCGAAGTCGTCGCCGCAAACGCGGTGTGACACGGCCGGCCCGGCGGGCGTCGAGTCCGCCGGGCCGGGTCGCCGGACGCTGGGCCGGCAGGAAAGCCTTGAGCGACTTCCGTCGTGATCGTGCCCCCTTCCTCGATCAACGTCGGCCGTGCCGCTCCGTGGACGGTGCTGCGTTCTACCCTCACCTCGCGAGAGCGGGCGCACATGCCCGCGAGCGTCTCGGCCAGCAGCCGCCCTTCCTCCGCGGCGAGCACGCCGGGTTCACAGGCGTAGGGCTCGGTCTCTCGTCTCGGGGAGGCGGCATCGGCGCGTTCCAGGCCGTCCAGGCGTGCACGGCGGTGATGTCCGCACCCTGCACGGAAGTCTCCCGGAAGGCGAACCGGACGGCAGCCGCTCCGGCGGCCGATCCGTCGACTCCCAAGGCCACAGGACCCGCCGGATTCTCGGGCTCGCCTACGACCACCACGGGGCACTCGGAGTGGGCGGCGAGCCCGGTCGCGAGGGATCCGATCAGAGCTCCCTGGAAGGGATGGGGACCCCTATGACCCACCACGACCGCAGCGGCGGACAGAGCCTGCGCCACCAGCCGCCCGTACGACGGCTTCGAGACCCGGCGCGGAACCGTCCGCGCCCACGACCATGAAGTCGCTCATCGCTCCTCCTCCCCCCTCACGGGCTTCCTCACCACCCGAGAACCGTTCCATGTCGCGCCGGTGGAAGCCCTACGACGTGTCCCGGATCAACTGGCCGCGCGTCCCCACTGGGAACCGATGTCCTGCCACTCGTGCTCCCACGCGGCGCGACGACGCCGGTTGAGGACGACTCGCGCGCCGTAGTAGCCGGCGGCCGCCGCGGTGACGACGGCGAAGGAGGACGCGGCACCCATGAACGCCGCGTCCACCCCTGCCTGGGCGGTGGTGGGCGGCGCTGTCGTCAGTTGGTTCCGGTGATCCGTCCAGACCGTGACCCGCGAGCCCGCCTTCATTGCCTCGTCGACGGGAATCTTGCCCGAGTGCCGGGTGCCGTCAGGCGCCGTCCACCGCACGGTGGCCTCGATCCGGCCTCCAGTCGTCCCCGTGGACAGAGGACTGCCGGACACGTCCGACACGAGGGTGGCGGTTGCGGAGTGCCGCTCCGCGCGTCGTTGTGCGGCGCCGTGTGCCGAGGCGTGTGCCGCCAGCACTCCGGCCACGGGACCCGCGAGGGCGACGACGAGCCAGACGATCAGGAGGATCCAGGCCTCGAGTACGTCCTCGCGGCGACGCAGCGGATTGCGGCGCCAACGCCACAGGGACCGCCGAATGGTTGTGCCTGCGCGCATCGTGACCACCTCCGGCTGTCGATTTCAGCCTCACTCAGCGGTGGTCTGCCGACCAGGGGCCGTTCGGGCACGCACGGGGAATCCGGATGGGTCGACCGGCCCCGACCCTCGGCGGGTCCGACAACCGGGATGCGGAGCGGGTGGCGGCCTCTCCGGTGTGGACCGTCGGATTCCCGCTCATGGCACGTCCACGTGAAGCGTGGTCGGGCGGGCTCGGCCGAGAGTGTCGAGGGGGCGCGTGCGGTCTTCCCGGCCGGTCACGTGCAGATCGACCGAGGCGACGCCGTCGACGCCCAGGCACAGCCGTTCGATGACGGGAAGCGGCTGCCCATTGTCCACGCGGCCCCCGACGGTCACCCGGCCTTCGTCCACGTCCACCGTCATGCCGGTGGGCGCCGGACCCCGAGTCCGGATCAGCACGGCACGGGATGTCTCTTCCCGCAGTGCGTCGTCCCGGCGCAGGAACACCCGAAGGAGGTCGCCGCGGCTGACGACGCCGACCCAGCGGTCCGCCTCGTCGACCACGGGGAGACACTTGACTTCCTCGGTGACCATGAGGAGCGCAGCCTCCACGATGCTCCACTCCGGTCACGCACACTGCGGGTGCCGTCATCAGCTCATCGATCGTGACGTGCTCACCGGCGGAGCGGTCCGTCGGCTGGAGCAGCCGGACCGGTTCGGCAGGATCCGGGCCGAGCGACCTTGCGGACGAGATCCGCCTCCGACACGACGCCGATGAGGCGGCCGACGCCGTCCACCACCAGGACGGCGGTGACGTCGTTATGGGTCAATGCCTCGGCGACCGCCTAGAGGGATGCGTCCGTTCGGACGTCGACGACGGGCCGGGTCATGAGATCACCTACAGTCCGGTGCCGCATGACGAGCCTCCTCTCGGCGGTGAGCCGCCGTGGAGCACCGATGCCACCGCAGTCCGCACTTCCTCACTCTCAACGTGCCGCTCGGAGCCGCCCTGACTTGGGGCGTTCGTGCCGAGGATGAGGGCCGTTCGGCAGGCCCGCGGGGACCGTCGGCCGCCTGGTGGGCGCGGTGTCCCCGCGCGAGGCTGGAGTGAGGAACTCCTTCGACGGAGAGGGCGCGGTCATGTACGCACATCTCGGCGACCGGCTGATCGTCGAAAGTCCGTCCACCGGCGTCACGCGGCGGGACGGGGAGATCGTCGGCCTCCACCACGACGACGGAACTCCGCCGTACGACGTGCGCTGGTCCGACACCGGGGATGTCACGCTCGTGTTCCCCGGCCCCGACGCGCGTGTGAACCACGGGGCAGAAGAGGCGGAGGCGTCGCAGGGGGCGCCTTCGGGCGTGTCCCGCGGCGAAGGGGTGGACTCCTCCCTGATCGCCGCCGGCGCCGGCGACCTCGGTCGACGGCTGGCCGCGGCGCGCCGGCGCAGGGGACTGAGCCTGGAGCAGGTGGCCCGGCGGGCCCGGATGGCGCCGCAGTATCTCGCTTACCTGGAGACCCACACCGCGGATCCGGGATTCGGCAGCCTCGTGCGACTGGCTGATGCCCTGGGCACGACCTACGCCGAGCTGCAGGGAGGCGGTGCCGACCGTCCACCGGGGCAGGGAGCGGCTCTTCGCAATCCGACACTGCGCGACCTCGACGAGAAGGAGTGCCGGGCCCTGCTCTCGGCACACGGAGTGGGCCGCCTCGCGCTGAACACGCCGGACGGCCCGGCGGTCTTCCCCCTCAACTACGTGGTGTCCCAGGGAACCATCGCGTTCCGCACCGACCCCGACGCGGCCACTGCCGCGGCCGTGGACAGCGAGGTCGCCTTCGAGGTCGACCACATCGACGATCCCATGAGTCAGGGATGGAGTGTCCTCGCGGTCGGTCGTTGCAGGGCCGTGACGGACCCGGAGGAGGTACGCCGACTGGCGGAGAAGGCGCACACCGAGCCATGGGCCGGCGGACGGCGCACCATGTGGCTTGCCGTGGAGACGGAACGTCTGACAGGACGACGTATCACTTCCGTGTCCGGCTCTTGAGGCACGTGTGCTCACACGGCGCACGAGGCAGGGCCCCTGGGCCCGGAGACACGCGCCCCGGCCGGCGCGGGACCGGACCAGGACCCGCCGACGGCAATGAGGCCGACCGGCGAAACCCGGCGGGAGACGAGATGAAACTGCACACACGCTGTGGTCGTACGATCAATGTCACCCGGTTCACCCCCCGGGGGCTGCCCACCCGGATGGGGCGCGTCGTCCTGGACACGTCCTTCGCCTCCTACGACGAGGACGAACTGTGGACGTCGCTCACGGCAGAGGAGGCCAGACGTCTCGCCGGTCTGCTGCTGTTCCAGGCAGCCGCCGTCGACCCGGAGCCCAGTGCGGCACCCGGAGTCGTCGAGGTGGTGCCGGTCGTCCAAGACGCCTACGAGGTCCGGGTCCGTGGGCATGTACTGACCGTCGACCAGCCGCTCGCCGACGGAGGAAAGGACACCGCCCCCACGCCTGTGGAGCTGTTCGTGGCGGCGGTGGCCTCGTGCGCCGCGCACTACGCGGGGCGCTTTCTGGACCGGCACGGCGCCGGCCGGGAGGGCTTCTCCGTCCGTGCCGGGTTCCACATGGCTGACGACCGACCGCCTCGCGTCGCGTCGTTGCTCCTGACTGTCACGGCCCCCACCCTGCCGGCGGGGAAGCTGGCCGCCCTTCGTGCGGTGGTGTCGCACTGCACCGTGGCGAACACCTTGGCCCGGGCGCCGGAGACGACGCTGGAGGTGCGCGGCGCACCCTCGGAGGAGAGCGCCCGCGACACGCAGACGAGCCCGCACTGAAGCCGTGCGGGTATGGCGGCTCCCGCCCCGTGCGACGTCTCGCGGCCGACGGTGTGGGGACGCCTTGCTCCGCGGACACCGGACCAGTGGCCCGCCGGCCCGCTGGTGAGACGGATCAGTGGACCGGGTCGCTTTCCGTTTCCTGTCGGACGACGACGACGGGGCAGGCCGCGTGCTGAGCACAGCGCTGGCTCACCGAGCCCAGCATCGCCCGTGCGAACGCGCCCCTGCCCCGGCGGCCCACCACGAGGAGTTCGGCTCCCTGCGAAGCACGGATCAGGGTCTCCGACGGGTCGCCTTCCACGAGGATCTCCTTCAGACCCGGCGGCCGTTCGCCGGGGAACGTGGCCTCCAGCTCCGCCGCGAAACGCTCACGCGCCTGCTCCAGATCGAAATCGGGATCGATGGCCGGACCGGCGAAACCGACGGCGGACGGTGTGTCCCAGACATGGACCGCCTCGACGACACCACCGACGGCACGCGCATACCGATCGGCCCAGCGCAGCGCGGCATAGGAGGACGGAGACCCGTCCACACCCACGACCACCCGTGCTGTCGGCTCAGAGGACTGCATGGTCACCTCGCTCACAAGCGTCGTCCGCCCCTGTCCACGCTGCCCGGTACCACGCCACCGCGCCAGTGGAGAGAGGGCCGGCCGGACAGCACACCTGGACGTATTGATCACGAGCGGAGGCGGTCGCTGAGGTCCGCGGTCAGCTCGGACAGCCGTTCCGAGAACACGGCTCGGGCCGGCCGTGGAGCCCGGACACGCACAGCGTCGGCGGGCAGCCCCGCCAGGTCCGCCCTCAGCCGCGCGTGTCCCTGCGGCAGGGTGTCCGGCGGGCCGAGACGCCGGCCGTCACGCATGACCGTGCGCAGCAGTGGCTCCGCCCCGGCAGGACCCGGCTCGTCCCGCAGGGCGATGACGTCGTCACCACCCGGTCGGCGGAAAACCTGTTTGCGCCCTGGCGACGTGACCTTGGCGGACGACAGTTTCATGACCGGGCGGCCGTCGTACTCCACGAGCTTGTACGCCGAGTCCAGATACGGAGCGTCGGCGGACGTGCCGACACGGGTGCCGACCGCGTACACGTCGATGGGAGCCCCGGAACGGACCAGAGTGTCCACGCCGTACTCGTCCAGACCGCCGCTGGCGACGACACGGACGCCGGGAAGACCGGAGCGATCCAGTTCGGCGCGCGCCCGACGGGCGAGATCACCGAGGTCACCGCTGTCCAGCCGAACGGCGCACCCCGGTCCCCGACCCAGATCGCGCAGGACACGAGCCGCGGTACGGACCCCGCGTACCGAGTCGTACGTGTCCACCAGGAACGTCACGGGCCCCGGATGGGCGCGGGCGAAGGCGCGGAAGGCGGCCTCCTCGTCCGGAAACGCTTCGACGTACGAGTGCGCCATCGTCCCGGACGCGGGCAGGCCCCAGCGGACCGCCGCCGCCACGTTGCTGGTTCCCGCGAACCCCGTGAGCGCCGCCGTGCGCGCGGCCTGCATCCCGGCGGAGGTCCCGAGCGTGCGGCGCAGCGAGAAGTCGACCACCGGCCGTCCCGCGGCGGCCAGGACGGACCGCACCGCTTTCGACGCCACGGCCGTCTGATGCGACACCTGATTGAGCAGGAACGTCTCCACGAGCTGAGCCTCCGCGAGCGGCGCGGTGACCTCCAGCAGGGGTTCTCCGGCGAACACCACACGTCCCTCGGGCACGGCGCGCACCTCGCCGGTGAACGTCATCCCGCACAGCGGGGAGAGGTCGGCGTACGGCCGGTGCAGCGCGGAGGCGAAGTCCTCCACGTCCGACGGGGTGACGCGGAAGGCGCTGAGGTAGTCGAGCGCCGGTTCGATGCCCGCGCTGACGAGGAACCCGCGTTCGGAGGGCAGGTCACGCACGAACAGACTGAAGGTGGCGGGCCGGCTCATGTCTTCGAGAAGGTAGGACAGGGCCATCGTGACTTCGTACAAGTCCGTAGTGGTCACATCCGACATGGTGCTCACCCGCCCGTAGCCGCTCGTGCCCGGTCAGAACAAGCGTCACCGGCACCCCGGGACGTGGGGAAGGGCCGGCCGGCCGCTTCCCGTGGCCACTCGGCCCCGTGTTCCCGCCGGGAGGGTCGCGGATACTGAAGCTGTCGGGACACTCTCCGCTCAGGTGGGAGGCAGCCATGGACGGCCACGCCTACAGAGTTGAGGACGTCATGACCCGCAGGGTCATCGCCCTGGCCGGTGGAGCGACGTTCAAGGACATCGTCAGAACCATGGAGACACAGCTGATCAGCGCCCTTCCCGTCATCGACTCCGGAAGCCATGTGATCGGTGTGGTCTCCGAGGCAGATGTGCTGCGCAAGGAGGAATTCCGTGACAGCGACCAGCTGCGCGGCCCCCGGAGTCGTCCTCCCGGAGCGCTGGTGAAGGCGCGGGCAGTCACCGCGGAGGATCTGATGACGGCTCCCGCCGTGACCGTCCACCCGAAGGCACCTGTGGCCCGGGCGGCCCGCCTCATGGCACGTCGCAGGGTCAAGCGTCTCCCCGTCGTCGACGACGAAGGTGTGCTCCAGGGCATCGTCAGCCGCGCGGACCTGCTCAGGGTGTTCCTGCGCTCTGACCCCGACATCGCCGAGGAGGTCCGCCGGGAGATCGTCGGCGGCCGGTTCCCGGAAGGTCTCGGATCGGTCCGTGTGGAGGTGCACGAGGGAGTGGTCACCCTCACCGGCCGGGTGCCGGACACCTCGCTCGTTCCGCTGGCCGAACGGCTGGTGCGCTCCGTCGAGGGCGTCGTGGACGTGCGGTGCGTGCTGACGGGCCCCAGGCACCGCATGACCGGAGAGTCGGAGGAGGCAGGAGCTGCGGCGCACCGTCCGGGGCCTTAGGACCTTCCCCGCGGGGCCCGACGGGACGATCATGGAATGGTGGAAAGGAGGCAGACATGACCGGCGTGCTGGAGCGACTGCCGGGCGGCCCGACCTGTTCGGCCGGGCCGAGACCGGATTTCCCGGAGCGCACGTCGCTTCCGGTCCGCACGGCGTCCGTGTCGAGACGGCGAGCCGGGTGCCCTCGGACACCACCACGTGGAGCGCGAGGGCGCTGTCCTGCCGATGGCGGCCTGCGGCTTCATCGCGGTGCAGGCGGGTGATGTGTTCGTCCTGCCCACACCTGGTGGGGGTGGCTATGGAGTCGCGGTCGACGCGCCCCGGGGCTGACTACGCGTTGGACCGCAACGCCTGATCTCCTTCACCTGAGGTTTTGACGTCCGTCGGGTCCCACCTGACGTCGACGACGCCCTCCACGGCGCGCGCCAAGCGGGCGGCCACGGGCACCAGCGAGGTGTCCCTGACCCTCCCTCCGAGAGTGACGCGGCCGTCCGACACCTCCACCCGGACGGTCTCCGCCGGCGAGGGGAAGAGCGGTGTGACAACCTCCTGGCCGACCTCTTCGGCGATGGCGTCGTCCGTGCGCAGGAACACCTTCAACAGGTCGGCTCGGCTGACGACACCTTCGAGAAGTCCCTCGGCGTTGACGACGGGCAACCGCTTGACCTTCCGCTGCGCCATGATGCGCGCGGCCTGGGCGAGGGTCGCATCGGGGTGGACGGTGACGGCGGGAGCCGTCATCACGTCCGCCGCGGTCAGACCGCCGGCCTTGGCCAGATCGGTCAGGCGGCGCATCTGAGTGAAGCGGTCCGGGTCACTGTCCCGGAACTCCTCCTTGGGCAGCAAGTCGGCCTCGGACACGAGGCCGATCACTCGTCCCTCGCCCTCGAGTACGGGCAGGGCGCTGACCTTCCACTGGTCCAACAGCGCGATGATGTCCTTGAACGGAGCTTCTGGACCCACGGCCACGGCCGTGTGCGTCATCACGTCATTCACCGTGCGAGGGCTGTTGAGCATGGCTTCCTCCTCGACCCGGCCTGAGGGGACGTACTCACGGCAGGATTCCGCTGCCGTGCGGGGCGTACAGGTCCAACAGACGGATACGCGTCTTCTGTAGGCGGTCGGCCACCA
The DNA here is from genome assembly GCF_033406955.1 of Streptomyces violaceoruber. Lineage (NCBI taxonomy): Bacteria > Bacillati > Actinomycetota > Actinomycetes > Kitasatosporales > Streptomycetaceae > Streptomyces > Streptomyces violaceoruber. Next base: position 8,494,762 of record NZ_CP137734.1, read on the forward strand.
CCTGTCCGACCCAGGACGCGATCGCCCGGCCGAACTCGGGGTGCTCGGCACACGTGGTCAGGACGGTCTTCGCGTCGAACTCCCAGGCCCGTACCGGGCTGAGTGCCTCGGCGCCCTGGTGCCACCGGTACGGAGGAAAGTGCCAGGACCAGCCGAGCAGTTCGCCATGGCCCAGCGACTCGACGGCGGCGTTGCGCCCGTCGGGGACGCGGATGTCCAGAACGACCGTTCCGGTACGCACGATCCAGAAGCGATCGGCGGGCCGGTCCTCTTCGAACAGCCGCGCACCAGGCGGGAACGAGACCTCGCGGGCGAGCCGCAGCAGACGTTCGCGGTGCTGCGCCGGCATGGCTATGGGCAGGGTAGTTGTGGAGGTCATCGTTTCCTTTCCTTCCACTTCCCGCGGTCCGTCGGGGGCGGTCGCTCGGGCGGCTGCCAGGTGCGACTGCTCTTCCCCGGTATCAGCCTGCCGCTTGTGTGCCGCCGGCACCATGGGCCTCTCGGGCACTGCCGAGGGACCGTCGGCCCCGGACAAGCGCGGCCAACCGAGTGCCACGACGGAGGGAGCGGTCCGGGCCGGGCGCGGGAGGACCGCCGCAGATGCCGGACGGGCCACGGCGGCGAAGGCACACCAAGAGCGGGAAGGACATCCGCTTCTCGCGGATCCTCGTTGCACGGTGCGCCGCCGCCGGCCGCTTCCCCGCGTTCCCTGCGGCCCTTCCCGCCGTCTCCAGGACACCACGCGGATCCGCCGGGGCGGAAGGGCCGACCGGCCTCGTCGTGCCGCCTGCCCTAGTAGGGCATACGTCGACCCGACGGCGTGCGCAGGTCAGGAAGATCCGGCCGTCGTGGTGGGCGGGGCCGCTTTGTCACCTGGATCCGTTCCATGACGATCGCCTCGTCTCGCGATACCCCTGACTTCATGATCGCCCGTAGGCATGATGCGGGGCCATGGGCCCCCCGGCCTTCGGTACGGGGCCGAGACGGCATGTACGGGTGGGCCGACCGGCCCAGCTCCACGCCCGAAATGCGGTCGTTGGGGCCGAAGGTCCCTCGGAGGGACCCGATCGCCCCCTGCCGGACCCGGGCGCCCGGTGCCACCGTGAAAGTGGTAATCCCGCTGCACGAACTGGCAGAAAGAGAGAAGGGCGGTGGGGATGATGGCACTCCCCCTGGTGGTAGGCGTCGACGGGTCGGACGGCAGCCTGCTTGCCATCGACTGGGCGGTGGACGAGGCACAGCGCCGGGGGCTCCCGTTGCGCCTGGTGTACGCCTCTCTCTGGGAGCGGTACGAGGGAGCACTGCCGGCCATGGGCCGAGAGCGCCCCTCCGAGCAGGTGATGGCCGAGAACATCGTCGGCACCGCCGCGGAGCGCGTCCGGCGGTACGACCCCGGCCTCACGGTCGACACCGACACGGTGCCGGCGGAGGCGGTGTCCGCCCTCCTGGCCGAAGGCAGGCACGCCACCGCCGTGGTCACCGGATCCCGAGGCCGTGGCGAGCTGAAGGGGGCGCTCCTCGGCTCTGTCAGCCTCGCCGTCGCCTCTCGGGCCGACTGCCCGGTGGTCGTTGTCAGGGGTGAGAAGTCGGCGCTGTCCGGCTCCCACGAGCGTGTCCTGCTGGGTGCCGGCGACCCCGACACCAGCGGTGCGGCCGTGCGGTTCGCCTTTCGAGAGGCCGACGTACGGGGTTGCGAGCTGGACGTCGTACGGGCCTGGCGGTGCCCGGCGTACGAGAACACCGACGAGGGGGCACCGAGTGACGACTCGGAGGATCAGCCCGAGCGGCGGGCTTCCGCTCTGATCGACACCTTGGTGGCCGAAGCCGCTGCGGAACACCCGAGCGTGAGGCTGCGCAAGACGACGATCGAAGGACCGGCCCGCAAGGTGCTGGTCCATCGGACGGCCGCCGCCGACCTCGTTGTGGTCGGAGCACGCCACAGGTCGGGACACTTCGGTCTTCAGCTCGGGCGGGTCACCCACACGCTGCTGCAGCACGCGGCCTGCCCGGTCGCTGTGGTGCCTCAGGCGACTTGACGCCTCGACGTGCGGCTCCGGAACCCGGCGTCACGGGCGGGCAACCGTCACAAGCGAGCCGCGTGGTCCGGGACGTACGTCTGCCGGTCCCGGGGCGACCGCGTGTAACCCGTCGGCGGGGGGCGTTCCGGCAACCTGAGTGAAGGCGGTGGCACGCGGTGATGGGGGAGGGAGTCCAAGAGGTGGGCGATCATGTTGAGCCGCGCCCGGCGTTTGTCGTCGCTCTCCACCACGTACCACGGGGACTCGGGGGTGTCCGTGGCGGCCATCATCTCGTCCTTGGCGCGGGAATAGGCTTCCCACCGAGTGATCGACTCCAGGTCCATCGTGGAGAGTTTCCAGCGTTTCAGCGGGTCCTGGAGGCGGCGTCGAAAGCGCTCCTGCTGCTCCACGTCACTCACCGAGAACCAGTACTTGCGCAGCAGGAGCCCGTCCTCGACAAGCATTCGTTCGAAGACAGGGCAATGACGCAGGAATCGTCGGTATTCGTCGTCGGTACAGAACCCCATGACGTGTTCGACCCCGGCCCGGTTGTACCAGCTGCGATCGAAGAGAACGATCTCGCCGCCCGCCGGAAGCTGCTCCACGTACCGTTGGAAATACCACTGTGTCCGTTCTCGTTCGGTCGGTCTGGGCAGCGCCACGATCCGCGTCACCCGCGGGTTGAGGTGTTCCGTGAGCCGCTTGATGGTGCCGCCCTTTCCGGCCGCGTCCCGTCCTTCGAACACCACGGCAACGCGCTTCTTCTCGGTCAGAACCCATTCCTGAAGGTTCACCAATTCAATCTGCAGGCGCCGCAACTCCTTCTCGTACACCTTGCCTGAGATTTTGCGGAGTTCCGTGCCTGCCATGCGGCCTCCTGCCTCCACCGAGTTCCGATGCGTTCCGTGTCTGCACGGTACTGTTCGGGCACGAGCGGCGCATATGCGTGTTGATCGCGTACCGGTACCCGGTCGGCTTCCCGACGGCCGGAAAGGCGTGTCGGTCGTCGTGGACTCCCACGGGGCCTCGTGTGAAGAGTGCTCCCGGCCGGGTACTCCGGAAACCTCGGAAATCGGGAGGAAGCCCATGCGTTACGGCCGTACCATCACGCTGGATGGCCCGTTCGAGCACGTGCAGCGGGACGTCCGTCAGGCCCTGGCCGACCAGGGCTTCGGGGTCTTGACCGAGATCGACGTTCAGGCCACTCTCAAGGCCAAACTGGACCAGGACATCGAGCCCTACCTGATCCTTGGAGCCTGCAATCCGCCGCTGGCGCACCGGGCGTTGGGGGTCGACCGGTCCGTCGGGCTCCTGCTGCCCTGCAACGTCGTCGTCCGCGGCGACGGCGACCGGGTGATCGTCGAGGTGATCGACCCCGACACCATGGTCACCCTCACGGGTCTCGACGCCATGGCGCCCGTGGCGGAAGAGGCCGGCCGCCGTCTCGACGCGGCACTGGGTTCACTCGTGGGGCCACGTCACGGAGCCAGGGAGAAGTAGCTCTCCTCCTCCTGGGTGAAGTGCAGACGCAGCACCGTGTTGAGGCCGTACAGGCAGGAGCGCAGGTCGTCCAGCTGTTCGGGGGCCAGGCCGCCGTTCGTGCGAGCGAGTTGCAGGTGGGTGGCGATGCGGCGGGACAGACGTCCGATCTCGGTGTGCGCGCGGCTCATCGTCACCGTGGACTCGGGGCCACCGAGAGCCGGTGCGAGAGCCGGGTAGAGCTGATGCTCCTCGGCGTACTCGTGCGGCAGCAGTCGCTCGGTGAGCAGGCGGTGCGCCTCCTCGACGCTCGCGAGGGCCGTCGGCCCGGGGACACCGGAGAGGCGGTCCGCGGCGTCGCGCACCGCCTGGAGAACGTCCTGCAGGTCCTCGTGCTCGGCGGCGAAACGGTGGATGAGGGCTTCGGTGGCAGGAGCGAGGACCCCTTGCCCGGCGTGGTCGGCGCGCAGGGCGCGCAGCGCGTTGAGGATGACTGCGACGTCGATGCCCTCTTGCAGCAGGGCACCGGCGGCGGGCTGGATCAGACCGAGCGCGGCCGCGGCCATCGCACCCAGCGACAGCAGCATGCCTCCGAGGGCGCTCTGGACGGCGATACGGCGTGACCGCTGAGCGATGACAACGGCGTCGGCCAGGCGGTCGACGCGGTCGGTGGTGAGCACGATGTCGGCCGCCTCGGAGGACGCCGTGGTGCCCCGGGCACCCATGGCGACACCGATGTCCGCAGCGGCCAGGGCGGGTGCGTCGTTGACCCCGTCGCCGACCATCACCGTGACGGCGTGCTCGCGTTCACCGCGCACGGCGGCCACCTTGTCGGCGGGACCGAGCTCGGCGCGGACGCCGTCGAGTCCCAGAACGGCCGCCACCTCTTGAGCCGTGGCCGCCCGGTCGCCCGTGAGCATCACCAGTCGCTCGATGCCGGCGGACCGGAGCCGGCGCACGGCGTGCGGAGCGTCGCGGCGCAGGGCGTCGCGCAGCAGGACGGCACCGGTGAGGCGTTCATCGACAGTCAGCCATGCCACGCTCGCCCCGTCGAGGAGGGCGCGGTTGCCGACCGCCTTCGCCCAGGCCGGCCGCGCCCGGGTGGGGTCGTCGCGACCGATGAAGACCCGGTGGCCCTCCACGACGCCACTGGCCCCCCGACCCGGCTCCTCCGTCACCTCCGTCGGCGCCGACAGCTCCAGTCTCCGAGTCCGCGCGGCGTCGACGATCGCCTGGGCCAGCACATGAGGCGAAAGCTGGTCCAGCGAGGCGGCCACTCGCAGGACCTCCGCCGGCACGTGGCCCGGAGCAGCCACCACATCCAGGACGCACGGGCGGCCCACGGTCAGGGTCCCCGTCTTGTCCAGCAGGAGGGTGCGGGCCCGGCCCAGGTTCTCCAGCGCTCCGCCGTCCCGGACGACCACACCGCGGCGGGAGGCACGGGAAAGACCGGAGACGACGGCCACCGGAGCAGCCAGTAGCAGGGGGCACGGGGTGGCGACCACCAGAACGGCGACCGCACGCACCGCGGAGCCACTGACCAGCCACGCCAGTGCCGCCGTGGCGAGGGCCAGCGGGAGGAACCAGGCGGCGTACCGGTCCGCCAGCCGCACCACCGGCGCCGATTCCGCACCCGCCTGCTGGGCGAGCCGCACGATGCCGGCGTAGGTGCTGTCCTGTTCGATGGCGGTGGCGCGCAGGTCGAACGCGCCGCCGGCGTTGACCGCGCCACTGCGTGCCCCTTCTCCCCGTTGGCGTGTGACCTGGAGGGGTTCACCGGTGAGCACCGACTCGTCGAGGACGGCTTCGGTGCTTTCGACGCGGCCGTCGACCGGGACGACCTCACCCGGGCCGACGACCAGAGCGTCCCCGGCAGTGATCTCGCTCAGGGGTACTCTCACCACGCCGTCGCCGGTGCGACGGCGGGCCGAGCGCGGCGCGTGTGCGAGCAGGGCGTGCAGGTCGTGGGAGGCGCGTCGTTGAGCGGCCCCCTCCAGGGTGCGGCCCGTGGCCAGCATGAGCGCGATCAGGACCCCGGCCAGGTACTCACCGACGGCCAGGGTGCCGCCGAGCGCGAGTACGGCGATCAGGTCCACGCCGGCGTGCCCCCGCCGGAGTGCGACCAGCACCCAGCCCACCGCGGGGATGACGGCGGCCACGGTACCCAGTCCCCAGAAGAGCTCGGCGATGCCGTCGGCGTCGAGGAAGTGGGCGACGCCGCCACCTGTCAGAGCCGCGGTCGTGACGGCGAGGAGCCCACGCTCGAGGAGGGGGGACGCGAGCACCGCCGTCGAGCGGCGCAGTCGCGCGACGAGGAGAAAGCGGTCCATGGGCACCTCGGTCCGTGCGGCGCGGCAACGTCGATCCGCTCACTCCATGGAAGCGCGGCGCGCCACCCTAGGCCAGGGAGACGATCGGCTCCTTCACAGGCCGGTCGGGTCGTCGTCATGCGTCAGTCCGGCTCCATGTAGGGGCGTCGAAAGACCTTGGCCTGGTCCGAGCCCCAGGGCCGGACGGCTGCCAGCGCCTGGCCGACCGCGGCTTCCAGGGAGCCGCCGGTGTCGACGCCGACCGCCCCGGACCATGGCTGTTCCTCGGCCGCCATGGCTTCGGCCACGCCGAGGTCGGCATCGGATGCGCCAGGGGCACGAGTGCTCAGTCGGGCAGCTGTCACGTCGTCGGGCACGTGGCAGTGCAGGGCCACGAGGTCGGCGCCCGCGCTCTCGGCGGTATGCCGTGCCGCCTCGCGCTGGGCCGAGTCGATCCACGTGGCGTCCAGAACCACGGATTCGCCCAGGGCCAGAAGGGCCGCTGCCCGGTCCAGCAGTTCGGCGTAGGTTCTGGCCGTCCACTCGGGGGTGTACAGCCCCTCGCCGTAGTCTGCCGAGGCGGTCTGCTGCGGGGAGAGCCCTGCCATCTCCTTGCGTAGACGGTCACTGCTGAGCAGCACCGCTCCGAGACGGTCGGCCAGCGCGCCGGACAGCGTGGACTTCCCGGTGCCGGGAAGTCCGGCGACGAGCGTCAGGCCGACGGCCGAGGCCCTCAAATGGCGCAGCGCCATCCGGACGAGCCGTCGCGCCGTCGCGTGCGCGCCGGGCGCGCCCTGCCGCGCCTGGATCAAGGAGACCTTGGCGCGGACGAAGGCACGGTAGGCGACGTAGTGGTGCCACAAGGACGGCGGTGCGGGGTCACCGGAGTATTCGCCGTACTGGGCAAGGAAGAATGCCGCGGACTCGGGCGCACCGAGCGACTCGAGGTCCATGGCCAGGAACGCGGCGTCATCGAGACCGTCGACGTACCGGAGTGCGTCGTCGAACTCCAGGCAGTCGAGGATCCGCGGTCCGTCGCCCAGGCAGAAGACGTCGTCGGCGAGAAGGTCACCGTGCCCATCGAGCACTCGCCCCTGTTCGATGCGGAGATCGAACAACGGCTTGCGCCCCGCGAGATAGCGGCGGACCAACCGTTCGACCTCCCCGGTCTCGTCCCGGGTCGGACCCTTGGCCGCCAGGACGTCGACTTGCGTGAAACTGGCCTCCCACCGCGCCGCCAGGGCGTCCCGGGTCCCCTGTTCCGCGATGGCGGGGCCCCGGGGGGCGGCGGAGTGCCAGGCGGCCAGATGCCTGGCGACGGCCCGTAGGTCGTCAGCGACGGGCGCCCCCGTCCGGACGAGGTGCGACAGACGGCGATCATCGGGCATGCGACGCATCACCACGAGCGGCTCGGCCTCTTGCTCGCCCGGGGTGCGGAGCTCACCCAGGCCCAGGTACACGTCGGGAGCGAACCGCCGGTTGAGTTCGATCTCGCGCTCGCACACGGCGCGGCGCGACGACCGGGTGGTGTAGTCCAAGAAGCCCAGATCCACCGGCTTCTTGCGCTTGTACACGCGATCTTCCACGAAGAAGACCATCGCGGTGTGCGTCTCACAGACCTTCGCGCGCTGTGTCGACGCCGGACCCTCGTGGCCTCCCGGCTCAGCCACAGCGTGCCTCCCGGGCGTCAAGTCCCGCGCCGACGGCCGACGACATCACAGGCAGCCTCCGCTGGGTGAACTTGGTGCGCTCTACCAGGACTACCGCATCGCCCTTCGTGCTGCATCCGGGCGCCGCCGGCCCGGTCCGTCGCCCATGCCGGCCGACCCGGTGGGGGAGAGAGTCCGTCAGACGACACTCAGTACGTCCGGTACCGGCCGTCGAGGCGTGGCCGGGCCCTTCGGCCCGTACCCCAGCCGAAGCACCATCTGTACATGGCCGACCCCCGACCCGGGGTCTCGGGTCAGCAGGCGGAGCTCGCGGTCCTCCAGCGGATGAGAGGTCAAGGACGTGGACAGCCCCCGCAGAGTGCCCTCCAGTAGAACGCGTTCCAGTGCCTGGCCGGCCGCCAGCCAGTCCCTGGGGCCGTCACCGCGGGTGCCGAGCAGGGCCAGGTGCGGAGTGCGCTCGAAGGCCGCACTTCCCCGGTCGGGCACCGGCCTGCGTCCGGAGAAGTCGCGGACGGGGGCCTTTCCGTCGCTCTTGCGGGGACCGAAGGCGTACGCCGGGACGCCGTCGACGGCGGTGTCCACCTCACCGCCGAGTCTCGTCCAGCGCACCAGGTCCTCGTCTTCCTCCGCACGCACCAGGTCGCGGCTCTCGGCATCGCGGACCAGTTCGAGCAGGGTGTCGACGTGCCACAGACCCGGGAAGAGCAAGGTCGCTCCCTCTCGTGCCGCAGCGGCCTGCAACGTGGCCCGGACGTTCTCGGGAATGTCTCTCTCGGAGAACGGGTGACGGCTTGTGCGTCGCTGTCGTATCGCCGGGTGCAGCCGCCACAGATCCTTCTCCTGCGGTGCCTCCGACAGATCGGCCAGCTGGACGGACGCGAGAAGCAACGGGTCCCGCGGGTCGGGAAGCAACCGGATGCGTGGCACGAGGGACGCGTGCACCGCGGCGACGCGAAGGTTGAAGAGCGCCGCCCCGCAGCCGATGTGCAGCGCGCGGTTCCCCGGATCGGACCGGGGCATGGCCCGGGCCGGATCGGCGCGCAGCAGCACGAGTCGTTCGGCTGCGAGGAATCGGAAACGCCACGGTTGCGCGTTGTGCATCGACGGAGCGGTCGTTGCTTCGGCCACCAAAGTGGTGACCGTCCGCTGGTCGAGTCGGAGCTGAGCCATGGAGCCCTCCTGGTGACCCCACCGGCGGTCCGGCTCCTGCGCCGGACGTCCGGGTGCTGAGACGGTCTTCCGTGGCCTCCGTTCTGTACGCGCGGCGCTCTGGAGACCCCGTCGAGGTCCTCTCGGCGCGCGACTCATTCGCCACCTCCATTGTTCGTCGAGCGTGCGGTCCGCGGGGAGGGCCGGACAGGCCGCCCATCGATACCGCCTGGCCCAGCCCTGCGGGACCTTCGGCGCGCACGAGCCCCGAGCCGGATACGAATGCGGCCCCACGGCGTGCGGCGGGCTCCGCTCCGGTTCACTGCGCTGGCGGACGGACGGTGCGTCTGCTCCTCTGGAGGAAGGCGCAAGGAATGGAGTGGACAGTCGTGCACGCCGAGCCAGAACGGTCAGATGACGGGGCCCAGCCCTCCTCCGAGGCCGGGCGCATGGCCGACCGGATGGCGGTGCGGCGCCGGCAGCTGGGCATGTCCCGCGACGAGCTGGCCAGGCGAGCGGGCATGTCCACGACGTATTTGCGGGAGGTCGAGAGCCGGGCCCGCGACTTCGACCCCGGGGCGCTCGCGCGGCTCGCGGTCGTGTTGGAGATGCCCTACGAGGAGTTGACGGCCGGCCGGACCGACGCGCCTCCGGGCCGGGGTGGGCCAGCCGCGCATCCGGTCCTGGTGCGGTTGTCCGAGCAGGAGTGCTGGCAGCGGCTGGGAACGCACGGCATCGGCCGCATCTCCTACGTGGCCGGCCCGGGCAAGGAGGCCCCGGTGGTGGTGCCGGTCAACTTCCTCGTGGACGGACGAAGCGTCGTCTATCGCACGGATCCGGCCGGCGTGGCGGGCATCCGTGCGGGAGAGCCAGTCGCCTTCGAGGCCGACCACGTCGACGAGATGACGGGCCTGGGCTGGAGCGTCCTGCTGGCGGGTACCGCCGAGCACCCGGTCGAGCGCGAGGCGCTGGAGGCCCTGGCGCGAAGGCGTGGGGCCGTCCCCTGGGCGGGGGGAAGGCGCGACTTGTGGGTCCGTGTCCTGCCGCACCAGGTCAGCGGTCGCGTCATCCAGCCACTGCGGGAGGCGTAGCCGGCGCAAGTGTCCGCCGGGGCCCGGGGTCTGCGACCGCGAGCCGGCTCGGCCCGCCGACACGACACCGCCCGGTGCGTCGGGCCCGGCGGTGACATCCGGACCGGCCTTCCGGCTGGGCGCAGGGCGAACTCGTGATGTCGCCGGGTTGTTCACCTCTCCGTAGCCATCCAGTTCCCATCCATCGAACGTCAACGAGGGAAAGCAGCATGCGAGCATTGACAAAGGTGCGTGTTCTTACGAGGTCCTCACGCTTGTGTACAGGCGGTTAGTGACCACCCATGAAAACCGGTTACGGTGCCTGGCCGCAGTGGGAGTCGGGGTCACCACTGGGTGATGAGCGGGAAGTTTGGTCCGTGCCGGCGCCAGGTTCCGGTGAGGCGGACGAGGCGGGCGGGGGCGGCGATACCGCGCACGGTCGCGATCTTGCCGTCGGTGACGTCGAACGTCACAGTGCCTGTGACCTGGTCGCCGAGCAGGAAGAGGAGGGCGGGGGTGCGGTTGACGAGTGCGTAGTGGATGGCGGGCGGGCCGCCGGCGAGCCGCCGCTTCGCGGGTGTGGGCTTGAAACCGGCTCGTGCGATGGCGGCGACGCGCTCCGGAGTGTCGTACCGCAGCAGCGTTTTGGCCAGGCCCGCGCCGTTGGAGTCGGCGATCGCGATCGCGTCGTCGGTGAGCAGTGCCACGAGCCGTTCCATACGGCCCGAGGTCGCAGCGGCGAGGAACTCTTCGACGATGGCCCGGGCGGACGCCGGGTCGACTTCGGCGCCGCGGCGGCGCGTGGCGGTGATGCGGTGCCGGGCCCGGTGGAGGTGCTGCTGGCTTGCGGACTCGGTGACGTCGAGGATCTCGGCGATCTCGGTGTGGCTGTAGGAGAACGCTTCGCGCAGGAGGTAGACGGCCCGCTCGAGGGGTGACAGGCGCTCCATGAGGGTCAGCATGGCCAGGGAGACCGATTCGCGCTGCTCGAATGTGTCGGCCGGGCCGAGCATCGGGTCGCCGGCGAGGAGCGGTTCGGGCAACCACACGCCGGCGGCGCGTTCGCGGCGGGCCTGTGCCGAGCGGAGCCGGTCGAGGCACAGGTTGGTGACGACCTTGGTCAGCCATGCTTCCGGCACCTTGATCTGCTGCCGGTCGGCGGACTGCCAGTGCAGGAACGCGTCCTGTACGGCGTCTTCGGCGTCGGTGGCTGAGCCCAGTAGCCGGTACGCCAGCGAGGCCAGCCGGTTCCGGCTGGCCTCGAACCGGCTGGTGTCGAATCGATCAGTGGCCGTGCTGTCCACGCGGATCACCCTGGGCGGCTACGCTGCCGTCTTCTCTGAGTGCGCGATCGCCTTGTCGGCTGATCCATTCGGTACGGGGGCCAGGTGGTGTCTGCGCCTGGGCAGGCCGAAGGTCGGGTGCGAGGTGGTCCACAGCGACATCTTGAGGATGCCCGCCTTGATTCGCGCGGCCTTCCGGCCGCCCACATAGTTCTGCTTTGCTTGCGCTTCGTCGTCGACCATCTGCAGGATCGCGTCTCGCCGCCCGAGGCTGATGTGATTGCCCAGGTACTCCAGTTTGGTGTTCGGGATCGTGCGGCCGGTCAGGCGTCCCACGATCGCGGCGGTGGCCTGCATGCCGGTGTATCCGGCCGAGGCGCAGGACATCGGCAGTGGTCGGCCGTTGTCGCCGACGACGTAGGCGCTGTCGCCGGCGGCGTAGACGTTCGGGTGCGAGACCGACTGCATGGTGCGATCGACGACGATCCGGCCGGTCTCGGTGACCTCCAGCCCGCCGGCGGCGGCGATGGGGCTGACTGCGAACCCGGCCGTCCACACGGTTGCGTCGGATGTCAAGGCGGTGCCGTCGGTGCACAGCACTCGCGCCGCTTCGACGGCTTCGACCTCGGTGTGCTCCAGGACGCTGATGCCCAGCCGGTCGCAGGCCTGGCGCAGGTGGCGGCGTGCTCCGGCGGAGAGCTGGGCGCCCAGCTCTCCGCGGGCGATGAGCGTTACCGACAGACCGGGCCGGGATTCGGCGATCTCGGTGGCGGTCTCGATGCCGGTCAGTCCGACGCCGACGATCAGCACACTCCCGCCTTCATCCCGCCTGCTCAGGACGTCCAAGCGCTTGCGCAGGCGCAGTGCGGAGGGCCGGCCGGCGACGTCGAAGGCGTGCTCGGCCACGCCCGGGACGCCGTGGGTGGTGACGTGGCTGCCGAGCGCGTAGAGAAGCGTGTCGTAGCCGAGTTCGCCGTGGCCTTCGCCACCGTCGGCGTCGGCCACGGCGACGACCTGGCGCTCGGGGTCGACGGCGGTGACACGGGCCAGGCGCAGCCGTATCCCGGTGCCTGCGAAGACCTCGGTGAGCTGTGGAGCCTCGATCGCCTGACCGGCCGAGAGCTGGTGCAGCCGCAGCCGCTGGACGAAGTCCGGCTCGGCGTTGACCACGGTGATCTCGGTGTCCTGCCGGGACAGCCGGCGGGCCAGAGTCCCGGCCACGTACGCCCCGGCATAGCCGGCTCCGAGGACGACGATGCGGTGCTTCATGTGCCGCTCCTGTCTGTTCGCTGCTCTCGGTGACTTGAGCGGAACAGCGCCCCGATTCCTGACAGGAACTGGATGTGGCATGGGTCACATATTCGAAGGAGGTTCGCGGCACGTAGAGGCAGGGCGCCTTTGAGGCTGGGCTTGGTTGTGGTCGGTCGAGCGCCGACTGGTTGGTGCCCGCAGGTGTTGAACGGAGCCGGGTGACGGTGCACTTGGTGAGCCGGGGGTGAGGCCGTATCCCGGTCCGGCGGCAGGGCCCGTCCTCAGCGAAGCGCAGAAGCAGGTGCGAGTACGGAGCCGCGCTGGTCGGGACCTCCTTACCGGGGAGTCCCGGCGACGACTGGGTTTTCGAGAGGTCGGGGGTTGAGGTCACACCCGGCGGACGCTGGTCGACGGCGACGCCACCGCCGTACGACCCGTTTCATCCGTGACGGGCGAGTGGCCCGGCACCAGGCCGTGGTTCCGGTCGGTGTCTCGGCCGGGTCGGGCTGATCCGGAGCGGCGATGAGGTGGGCCAGGCCGAGGCCTCTGGCGGCAGGCCCCCGGCGTCCCGTGCCAGGCCATCCGGCGGCATGACCCGCACCACCTGATCCTCGGCGACCGCTACGGCACCCGTGCGGGGGTGCCCGACGTGGTCCTGGACGCCCTGGCGCCGTACGTCGATGTGCTGTCGGTGCAGACGTCCCCCTCTCCGGGGGCCCGGAGCGCGGAGCGGGCCCTGGACGTGATCGGCAGGTGGCACGAACGGACCGGCCTGCCTGTGCTGATCGCCGACACCGGTAACTGGTGCCCCACGTTCATGAGCCCCGGGCGTCCGCCCGTGACCAGCGTGAGCGCGGCGCGGGCTACACGGCTTTCGCCGAGGCGTTCGCCGCCCGGCCGTGGTGCCTGGGCCGGCACTGGTGCAGCTGGCTGGAGAACCCTCAGCGCGGTTTCGGGCTTAAAGGTCCTAACAAAGGCGTTGGACGTGGCGGTGGGTGATCAGGCAGACGGCGAGGCCGAGGAATGCTTCGTGGATGTCGTCGCGTCTCTCCCAGCGGATGCGCAGGCGGCGGAAGCCGTGGAGCCAGGCGATCGTGCGCTCGACGACGTAACGGAAGATGCCCAGGCCGGTGCCGTGTGGCTCGCCTCTCCTCGCGATCACGGGGCGGATGCCTCGCTGCCAGAGCAGGCGGCGGTACTTGTCGTGGTCGTAGCCGCGGTCGGCCAGCAGTGCGTCGGGGCGTCGGCGGGGTCTGCCGACCCGGCCCGCGACGGCGGGGATCTTGTCGAGCAGCGGCTCGAGTTGGGTGACATCGTTGCGGTTGCCGCCGGTCAGTGACACCGCGAGCGGGATGCCCTGGCCGTCGACGATGAGGTGGTGCTTGCTGCCCGGGCGTGCGCGGTCGACCGGGCTGGGCCCGCTTTTGGGCCCCGTCGGGCCGCGCGGACGTGCGAGGAGTCGATCACCGCCCGCTCCCAGTCCAGCTGGTTCTTCGACCGCAACTCGTTCAGCAGCAGCTCGTGGAGCTGGTCCCAGACGCCGGCCTCGTTCCAGGCCGCCAGGCGCCGCCAGCACGTCATCCCCGACCCGAAGCCCAGCTCCTGGGGCAGGTACTCCCACTGGATGCCGGTGTGCAGGACGAAGAGGATCCCGCACAGCGCCTGCCGGTCCGGCACCCGCGGTCTGCCCTCGGCCTTCTTCGGACCCGGCTTCGGCAGCAACGGCCCGACCAACGACCACAGTTCATCCGACACGATCCACGGCCGCGACTGACGATTTCCCATAACCAGACATACGAGCAGAGCGGCCGACAGCCTCATGATCAGCAGCTTTTGTTAGAGCCAGTTAAGGACCCGTGGGACGAGCCGTACCGGGACCTGACCGTGGCGGTGACGGAGACCAACCGCCGCCTGCGCGCGCTGGTGTGCGGGTGAGGAGGGCCACCGCCGGGGCGGCGGGTCCCCATACGTCGAGGGGCGCGGCTAGGGCGTCGTGCGGAAGCGGATGTGGTCGATCATCGTGTTCAGGACGGCCTCCAGGGCGATGGTGTCGCGTCGGGTCTGCGTCATGAGCAGACCACCCTGCAAGGCGGTGAGCAGCGCCAGGGCGAGCCGGTCCGGATCGGCGCCGCCGTCGAGTTCGCCACGTTCCCGCATGGATCGCAGGCCTTCACGGATGGCGTTGCCCCATTGTTCGTAACCCGCCACGAGCCGGGCGCGGGCCTGCGGATCGAGGTCGGACAGCTCCGACGCCAGTGAACCCAGGGGGCAGCCGCCCTGGCAGTCTCGGGCGTGTTGCGCCTCGACGACGGCGTCGCGCCAGGCCTCGAGTGCCTCGATGCTGTCCAGTCGGCTCAGCAGCGGCTTCTGGAAGCCGAGGACCTGCTCGGTCTGGTGCTCGATGACGGCCTGGACCAGTCCCCGCTTGTCGCCGAAGTAGTGGTAGAGCTGGGAAGGGCTGGCCACACGGGCGGCCTTGAGGATGTCCTCGGTGCTCGTGCCCGTGACGCCGCGTTCGTACATCAGCTGAGCGGCCGCCGCCACGATGCGGTCGCGGGTGGCCCGCCCCTTCGCGGTCAGACGTCGCGTCCCGGTACTGCTCGTCATTTCCTCAAGCTACCACTTTCTAGAGTTGACATTCTAATTTCGGCAGGGCAAGCATTAGAGCCATCACTCTAGAAATGGCGTGGCGGACTACGACTGACATGTCTCCGCCGCTCCTGTGCCGAAGGGACGATCATGACCACCACACCCATCGCCGACCAGGCCGCGGTGCTCGCCGAGGGCATGGCCGACCGGACTCCGTCCGAGGCACTCGAGGCGTTCGGCGCCGAGCAGGCCGAGCTGGACGCGGCCGGAGTTCCCTCGGGCATCGCGACAGCGGGATCCCTCATGCCCGACGCCTCCTTGCTGGACGTGCACGGGAACGCCACCACGCTCCAGCAGGTCCGCGAGGGCCGCCCGGCGGTCGTGGTGTTCTACCGCGGCGCGTGGTGCCCGTACTGCAACCTGGCGCTGCGCACCTATGAGCGGGAACTGGCCCCGCGGTTGGCGGAGCGCGGCGTCTCCATGATCGCGGTCAGCCCGCAGAGGCCGGACGGCTCGCTGACCATGGCGCAGACCAACGACCTCTCCTACGACGTCCTCTCCGACCCCGGCAACCACATCGGCCGGGCGCTGGGCATCGTCACGCGGCCGACCGATCGCGTCCAGCACGCCCAGGCCTCGCTCGGCCTGGACCTCACCGAGGTGAACGCGGACGGTACCCGCGACATCCTCATGCCGACCGTGGCGATCGTCGACGCGGAGGGCGTGCTGCGCTGGATCGACGTCCACCCGAACTACGTCATCCGCAGCGAGCCCGCCCGCATCCTCGAGGCCCTCGCGCGGGCCGTCCGCTGACACGTCGGCCTCCCACGCCTCGCAGCCTCGGCGTGGGTGACGGCCGACGGGGGACAGCCCCCTGACCGGGGTGGTTGTCGCCGAACCGAGAAGCCGCTTTCGTGAGGGGGCCGGTCGCGGTGTCGGCCGAGCGGTCCCACTGGCCCTCGCGGACGAAGACACGCGCGTGGCCCCGGTGTTGCGGAGCCATGAGAGAGGCGACGGGGACGGCGCGGCTACCGGCTGCGTCGGCGTCGGCGGAGCGGCGTAAGGGTTCCGTCATCCTTTCCGGCCCCCCCGGGTGCCGTCCCTCGGCTTGAATGGGGCGCCGGTGGAAGGCGCTGGGAGGGCGAGGCGGGCATGAGGCGTGGACGCAAGGCAGCAGGCAGGCCGTTGCTCATCGGGGCGCTGGCACTGGCGGTGGTCGGTGGCACCCTCGGGCTGTACTGGTTCCAGCCGTGGAAGCTGTGGCAGGACGAGACCGTGGACGAGGCCCTGCCCGGTGCGGTGACGACTGCCTCCCCGCCCGGTGCGGTGACGACTTCGCCCCCGCCCGCCGCCGCGCCCGCGCCGTCGCCGACCCGGGACGCCGGGCCGCGGACGGTGGCGGGCGGGGAACTGGTCAGCCACGAACATTCCACCTCCGGCACGGCGCAGTTGGTACGGCTCACCGACGGCTCCCACGTCGTGCGGCTGGAGAACCTCGACACCAGCAACGGCCCGGATGTGCACGTGTGGCTGACCGACGCTCCGGTGAAGGAGGGGAAGGCCGGCTGGCACCTCTTCGACGACGGGGAGTACGTCGATCTCGGCAAGTTGAAGGGCAACAAGGGCAGCCAGAACTACGACGTGCCCGCCGACGTCGATCCCTCCCGCTACACCAGCGTCAGCGTCTGGTGCGACCGCTTCAACGTCTCCTTCGGCGCGGCGGAACTCGCCCGGGCCTGATGCTCTCCCCGAAGGACCTGGTCAGAGCTGTCGCAGGGCGCGCTGCCGCGCGGCGATGCCGAACGACCCGGGACGCATGGGTGGTGATGTCGGCGATCAGGCCCCGCCAGGCCTCGAACTCGGTGCAGCGCTCGGCGGGCAGGGGCGGGGCACGCCATGAGAGCGAACCGGGGGAGAGGTGAGTGCATGCCGATTGCCTCCCCCGGCGGGCGCAGTGCATCGACGGCGCTGCGCCCGGCCCGACCGAGGCCTTCTCGGTGTGTGGTGTGTGGTGTGTGGTGTGTGGTGCCGGGTGGGCAGGGATCGCCGTTCGGCACGGAGGGCAGTGCCGGGTACGCCAGGTGACGAACAGTCGTGCACCGGACAGCCCCCGCACCGGACAGGCGACCCCGTGCCCGGCAGGTGGCCGTGCCGTGCCGCCCCAGGAGGTCACCGTCGGGCGGCACGGCCCGCTCAGGCGGCGTCCAGTTCCCTGTGCCGCTCCGGAGCGGACAAGCGGCGCGCCCCACGGCGGGGATCGGTGACACTGCCCAACCAGCCCAGCAGGAATCCGGCAGGCACCGTCACCAGACCCGGGATCGTCACGTCCCAGACCTTGAAGTCGTAGTCCGGGAAGATCGCCGCAGGGGCACCTGACACGTACGGTGACACCGCCAGCGCCGCCACGCTCACCACGGTGGCCCCCCAGAGGCACCACAGCGCACCGCGGGCGGTGAAACCGGGCCAGTACAGCGCGTACAGCAGAACGGGCGCGAGGGCGGCGCCGCAGACCGCGAGCCAGAGCGTCGAGACCACCACGAGGTTCCAGTCGGCGGTGAAGACCGCCACCAGCGCGGCAGCCGACCCCGTCAACGCCGCCGACCACCGCGACGCGGCACCGTCCACGCCGCCCGCCGCGTGCCCACCGGACGCGTGGCTGTCGCCGGGTGCGCCGGACGCGCGCCTGCCGGACGCGTCCAGCACGTCCCGTCCCAGAGCGATCCCGGCGGCGAGGGTCACGTCCACCACGGCCGCGAGCGCCGTGAGGAACAAAACGCAGGCCAGGGCCGCGACCAGGACACCGCCACTGTCGAGCGCGCGTCCGAGCAGCAGCGGCGTGAACACCTGCGCCGACGGACCGGCCTCGCGCAACGCCCCGCCGACAAGCGCCGCCGCACCGATGCCGACGACGGCGAGCGCGGCGTACAGGAGAGTGAGTTCGCCGAGCATCCAGCGGCCGACGGTCCGGGCACCGCGCGGGCTCTTCGTGGAAATCGCCCGCATCAGTACGGCGGGCATCGCCAGCGTGGCCATCGACATGCCGAAGATCTGTCCGATCCGGTTCACGGCCCCCACCCAGCCCTCACCGGTGTAGCCGCCCGGGCGTAGATACGCCCCGCCCAGCCCCGAGCCGTGCGCCGCGGCGTCGAGCAGCCGTCCGGGATTGCCGCCGAAGCGGTGCAGCACGAGCACGGCGGCGACCACCAGCACGGGCAGGGTGACCGCGGACTTCGCGATCATCACCACGCCCGTACCCCGGATGCCGCCGATGACGGCAAGCGCCGTCATCACACAGCCGATCACCACGATGCAGCCGGTCCGCGCACCGGGCTGCCCGATGAGCGCCGCGGCCACGTTGCCGACCACCACCAACTGCACGACCAGGAGCGGCAAGCAGACGAGCAGGGTCACCACACCCCACGAGGCGCGCACCGTGGGGCCGCCGCTGCCGCGCGCGTCCAGCAGGTCCGCCACCGTCAACGACGCGTGCCGGCGCAGCGGCTCGACGATCAGCACGAGGAGCAGCACGACGCCCATCAGGCTGCCCAGCATCACGCCGAGGCCGTCGAAGCCGGACGTGGCGACCATGCCCACCAGCACGGTGACCGTCGCGACCGTGGTGGTGTCGCCGCCCATCGCGATGCCCTGCTGCCAGGAACGCAGCCGCCGGCTGCCGGACCGCACGAGGGCCCGGTCGTCGTCGTCGGCTCCGGTGACGATGCACAGCATCAGGCAGATCACGACGAACACGGAGAACACGGCGAGGACGAGGGAACGGGACGAGGGGTCGAGCAGCGTGGTCATGACCACCTCCGGGCGTCCGGCCCCGAACCGAGCCGGTCGAGCCGGCGCCCGTACCCCACCAGCGCGTGCACACCGACGGCAAGGGGCACTGCGGCCAGGATCACGCCGAGGCTCACCGGTCCGGCGACTAGTGTGCCGTACGCGGCAGGTACGAGGGCGGCGGACAGCGCGTAGAGCAGCCAGACGGCGGCGATCCGGAGACCGAGCCGCAGCCCGACCGCCAGCCGCGCCGCCTCGCTCCCGACGTCCTGCCCTGGCTCCGGCGGAGGTCTCTCCCCGGCTGCGGGATCGTCACGCTTCGGCGGCTCGTACCAGGGCTGCGGTCCGAGAGACATGGGCGGCTCCGCTCACGTTCAGCCGGCACCCCAAGTGGGGCGCGCGTACGGGTATGGGTGGGCGCGGATTCAATCAGGCCCACGCGCCGCCCCGTACGCCCCTCGCGCAGCTCTGTTCCCCGGCCCAATACGAAGCGCCGCGGACGGTGCACGGGCACTGCGCGACCGGAGTCCGGGCCGTTCCCCGGGAGCGGGTAGTCCTTTTGTCCCCGGACACCTTGTCGTAGTGATTCGCGACGGCACGGGAGCTCACCCATGACACCTCGAAGGCCGGCTCCCGACACGGACCGCACAGGTTCATCCTGAACGACAGCGCGGGGGCCTCGTTCGTTGCGCTTCACGGCCCGGCACCGGATCGGTGCGCCACGTGCAGAACCTCACTGAGCAGTGGGTGTACCGATCCATGACGCTTCTCGTCTCGGCTGGGCCTTCTGCTCGGGACATCTCCTCGCCGACCAGATGAAGGCGGCTCTGGCCCGTGCCTGAGGTGGGTGTTCGGTCTCCCGGTCAACGGGCAGGAGTCGGAAAGGACTTGTCGCCGAACAGGACCCGGCCTGCCGCGGCCCGGCCGATCGGCGTGCGGAGCAGTGTGAAGGCCGCCTGGGCCACGGTCGGTGTGCGCACCTGGGCCAGGGCCCTGCGCAGGGTCAGCCGGCCTCGGAAAGCGGCGCGCAGAGCGGCTCCGTCGTAGGCGGACAGCGCATCCGGCCGCCTGGTACGCAGCGCGTGGTCCAGGACTTCGGCCGCGAACTCCGACAGTCGCAGGCACGGATCCAGGCCACCGGCGGTGAGCGGGGAGACCGCGCCGGCCGCGTCCCCCACCAGAATGCCGTCAGCGCAGCCGATCCGGCGCAGCACGCCGCCGACGGGAATCGGACCGCCGCGGCGCTCCACCGCTTCCGGACGGTCCACGCCGGCCAACCCGGGCGCTGACGCGCTGAACCGCTGCAGTGCTTGGCGAAGTCCGCCCGGAAAGCGTTCCGCATAGCCGGCGACGCCCACATGCGCGTGCTGCCCGTCGTTGACCACCCAAGCCAGGTAGCCGGGAGCGAGCGAGGGGTCGAGCACGCAGTGGAAGGTCGGTGGTTCCTCGGGTCCGGCCAGCTCGAAGACCTCCTCGGCTCCGACCAGCAGATGGTGGTTGCGGTCAAGGCCGAGGTCGCGGGCGACGCTGGAGCGGGCTCCGTCGGCACCGACGACGAACCGCGCCCGGACAGCCGTCGGCCCGTCGCGACCGAGCAGGTGGAACGTGTCGCCCCGGCGTCCGGCGTAGCGCGTGCCCAGGACGATGCGCACGCCGGCGGTCGTCGCGGTGGCCGCCGCCGCGGTGTAGAGAGGCGCCATGTCTCCTACGCGGTACTCATCGCGGCCGCTGACCAGGGAGACGGGGCGGCGCAGATCGGGCGGGTAGAGGACGACCCGTCGAATCGGTGGGCCGAGGTGCTCGGGAGGCAGCGGGAAGTCGTCGAGCGTCTTCCGCACGAAGATCCCCGTGGTGCGGACCGCGCCGACAAGACTGGCTCGCCGGTCGATCAGGAGGACGCCGTGGCCCTGCCGGGCGAGGAGCGTAGCGGTGTGGAGGCCGGCCAGTCCGGCGCCGACGACGAGGACATCCGTACGGGCCGTGGCCCCGAGGAAGTCGGTGCCGGTCGGAGTGCTCACAGGTGACGCTCCGCGGGCGTGGCCTCGTCCGCCAGGCGTTCGGCCTCCCAGCGCAGCAGGTCTCCGGGCTGGCAGTCCAGGACCTCGCAGAGCGCGGCCAGCGTGGTGAACCGGACCGCCTTGGCGCGGCCGTTCTTGAGGACCGCCAGGTTGGCGGGGGTGATGCCGATGCGTTCGGCGAGTTCACCCACGGACATCTTGCGCCGGGCCAGCATCACGTCGATGTCGACGACGATCGGCATCAGATCACCCCGGCCAGCTCGGTCTGCATCCGGGTCGCCTCGACCTCGCGGGCGACCGCCTGGGCGAGCAGCATCCGCAGCACGAGCACGATCAGGGCGACCGCGAAGACCGCCAAGGAGACGCCGCCGAGCAGCAGGACGACGCCCGGGGCCACGGCCTCGCCCGGCGCCAGGACGACGCCCAGGGCGAAGACCAGGACCGCCGCAGCGGTGAACGCGCCGATCACGATGTGCACGTACCGGAAGGCGCCGTCGGAGAACACGCTGCCACGTCGCACCATGCTCACCAGGCGCCACACGCAGACGAGGACGGTCTGGGCCGTGACGATGCCCAGAACCACGATCAGCAAAATCGGAACGCGCCGGTCCGCGAGCACACCGCCCTCCATGTCGTCGGCCAGCAGCGCGACCATTACGGTCTGCACGAACAGCGAACCGGCGAGCAGCGCCACGAGTACGGTGCGCAGCGCCACCATGGTGATCTTTCCCATCAACTCTCCTTCGATCGAAATGCGATGGCAATCTATCGAAATTCGATAGGAGGGGCAAGGTGGTGGCAGGGAGTGGCCCTTCAGGTCCGGGTTCCTCGGGACCTCCGCAGAGGGCGGCGTGCAGTCTCCGTGGTGGTGGTTTGCGTGGGCGTCGGACGGATTCCTGCACGAAGCCCTGCTCGAAAGGCGCTGAGCGAACAGCGTAGAGCGAAGCGCTCGTGCCTGCGTGACCGCAGCCCCCCTGGCCGTCCGGAGCCATGGCCCCCTACCGCCGCCGGCGTGACGAGCACGGGGACTGGCACGCTGCCGCTCAGCGCAGCCTCTGCAACCGCATGCTCGGTCGGATGTTCCACTGCCTCCCGTGCCCGAGGGTGCCCTCGTGCGGTGTCAGTGTTGGGCCAACCAGTGCAAGGAATCGACTACGGGCGGCGCGAGCGTGGTCGGGTGGTCGGTGTCGTGCATCAGATGGTCCACTCCCGGAAGCACCACTCGGCCCGGTCCATGGGCATGCGCGTGACGCAAGGCGGTTGTCAGGGCGTTCGTCGTATCACAAGGGACCTGGACGTCGTGGGTGCCGCACGTCAGTAGCACCTTGGTTCCCGGCCGGAGCGCGAAGGCGGTGTCCGGTGGGTAGACGGCGTCGTCGCTTCGCACGAACCGGGCGTTCGGCCCTTGGAACGCCTCGAAGAGCCGGGCGATCGGGGAGGGTAGATCGGCGGTGTCGACCGGTCGGCGTTCGCGCAGGGCGGTGACGGCGGCGTCGACGGCCGCGTTGACGGTGCGTTGCTGCTCCGGTGTGAACTGACCCTGTCGGGTCGCTTCGGCGATCTGAGCCCTGAGCTGCAACGCGACCAGGTCCAACATGCGGATCGCCTGTGGTTGCAGCAGCGCCAGGCCGGCCGGGCGCGGGCTCACCGTGCCGCCCAGCAGCAGTCCCGTCATCGCACCCTCGCTGTGTCCGACGACAAGCAGCGCGTGCGGGTCGGTCTCCGACTGGTCACGCAACGACTCGTAGCCGGCCCGTGCCTGGCGGACGAACGCCGGGTAATCCAGTTCCTCCGGACGATCCTGGTAGGTGCCGAGCCCGGTGCGGCCGGTGCCGTACTTGTCGAACCGCAGCGTGGCGACTCCGTCTTTGCCCAGCGTATCGGCCAACTGGGCCAGGGTGTCGGGTAAGGACGCGGGCGGTTGGTTGCCGTCGCGGTCGGTGGGACCGCTGCCGGGCAGCAGCAGCGCCGCCCGCAGCCGTTGCCCGGCGCGGTGCTCGGGAACGTGCAGGGTGCCGTACGCGGTCGTACCGTCGGCCGTGAAGGCGACGTCGCGGTCGACGGCCGGCACCAGGGCGGGAGTCGCCTCGACCGGAGTGACGGTGACGACGGCCAGTGCCGTCGCGACGGCTGCCAAGTGGCGGAACATCGGCCTACCTCCTTCCGGCGAGGGTGCCCTCGATCAGGGCGACGGTCGCGCGGGGGTCGTCGACTTGGAGAACGAGGCGCGCGTACTGCTCGTCGGAGAGTTCGATCACGACAGCCTTCGAACGGTCCTTGACGTCCCAGAAGACCTTCTCGCCCTCCTGATGGAATGTGCCCGCGATGATCACGCCGGGTAGGTGGGAGCCCGGCGCGCGGACTCCCTTCGGTTCGGCGGCGATACCGGGATCGACGGTCGCGCCACGGACGTGGGCCAGCGGGATGGTCAGGCTGCCTTTGAAGGCCCAGAGCTTGTCGAGACCCTCGATCACGACGACGAGGTCGTCGCCTTCGATACGTATCAGTGCCATGTCGGAATCCTCTTCAGGTGCGGGGACTGAGGCGTTGTGCCAGCGCGGTGGCGGCGTTGTCGGGGTTGCCACGCAGGACGATGCCCAGCGCGGCGGCCGTGACGGCGGTGGCCAGGTCGGCGGAGACGCCGAGCGCGTCGGCGACCGCCCGGTCGACGGCGGCCAAAGCGGCGTTCACCTCGGCAGCGACCTCTTCGTCCACCGGTGCGCGTTCGGTGATCGCGAGGAGAAGCAGTCCGAGGTCGGTCGACGTGACGAGCCGCAGAGCGGCCGCGGCGTCCGGTGCGCCGGCAAGGTCGTCGAGCAACGGGCCGACGTCGTCGGCGAGGTGGCGGCGCAGAGCGGTCAGGTAGAGGCCGCGTTTGCTGCCGAACGTCTTGTACAAGCTGTTGCGGTGCACGCCGAGGTGACTGACGAGGTCGTCGACGGACACGCCGTCATACGCACGTCCGCCGAACAGAGTCACAGCGGCGCGCACCGCTTCGTCTTCGTCGAATGCCCTTGGCCTGCCCATGGCCGCTAGCCAAGCACTTGAGGAACGATCAGTCAAGAACGATCGTTCCTTTACCTCCCGCCCGCCACGGTCTTCCCCCTGTTGTGGGCCGCCCACAAGGCTGCGGTGCCGCGTCGCGGCCTGCGGGAGCCCTCCCTTGTTCCGGTTGGGGGTGAACGCCTTGAGACCCACCGCAGCCTGCTCGACCGCCTTTCCGACGGTGTGTCGTGTCCGCCGCGCCGTCCGCGACCATGAACGCTGTCCTGCGGTCCGAGCCCGACCGTCTCAGTCCCCTCGCGACGACCGCCGGCAGGTCTGGGCGACGACGTGCTGCCCGAACCTGCTGCGCGCCGCGGTGTCGGCCTCCCGCGCCACGGTGCGCAGGGCCACGGACACGTCACCGCCGCGCCAGGTGACGGAACGGGAGCACGACCGGACGGCCCGCCCGCCGTCCCGGCACGGAGACCCCGGAGAGCGCGGCGCGCGGCACCACGACGCGCAGGTCGTTGCGGAGGCCGTCCGCCTCCGTGCCGGGCACCCCGCGCGGGACGGGCACGCGTCGCACGCTCCCGGTCGTGGGCGGGCGGTGTGATTGGCTCGAACCATGGTGAAGCATGCACGGGTCCGCGCCCCCGAGCTGGTGGGCAGGGGCGGTTGGATCAACACCGGTGACCGGGAGCTGAGTCTCGCGGCGCTTCGCGGACGGATCGTGGTCCTCGACTTCTGGACGTTCTGCTGCGTCAACTGCCTGCACGCCCTTGACGAACTGCGCGAGCTGGAGGAGAGGCACAGGGACACCGTGGTGATCGTGGGTGTGCACTCGCCCAAGTTCACGCACGAGGCCGAACACCGCGCCGTCCTGGACGCCGTCGAGCGCTACGGCGTCGAGCATCCCGTCCTGGACGACCCGGAGCGGGTCACGTGGCGGCAGTACGCCGTACGCGCCTGGCCCACCCTCGCCGTGATCGACCCCGAGGGCTACGTCGTCGCCCAGTACACGGGCGAGGGACACGCACACGCCATCCAGCGGCTGGTCGAGGAACTGGAGGCCCGGCACACGGTCAAGGGCACCTTGCGGCGCGGCGACGCCCCGTACGTGGCGCCGGAACCGGAGCCGACGACCCTGCGCTTCCCCGGCAAGGCCGTGTCACTGCCCTCCGGTACGTTCCTGGTCAGCGACACCACCCGGCACCAGCTGGTGGAGCTCGCCGAGGACGGGGAGAGCCCCGTGCGGCGGATCGGCAGCGGGCGACGGGGCTTCACGGACGGCCCGGCCGACAGGGCCGAGTTCAGCGAGCCGCAGGGACTCGCCCTGCTCGGCGACGGCTCGGTCGTCGTCGCCGACACCGTGAACCACGCCCTGCGCCGGTACGAGCCCGGCACCGGCGAGGTCACCACCCTGGCCGGGACCGGCAGGCAGCACAGACCGGGCGAGCCCAGCCGCGGAGCCGCCCGTGCCGTGAGCCTCTCCTCGCCCTGGGACGTCGCCCTGTGGAACGACCGGGTGTGGATCGCCATGGCCGGGGTGCACCAGCTCTGGGCCTACGATCCGCGGGACGGGAGTGTCACCGTCACCGCCGGGACCGGCAACGAGGGGCTGGTCGACGGGCCCGGCCCCGAGGCCTGGTTCGCACAGCCGTCGGGGCTGTCCGCGACGGACGACCGGCTCTGGGTGGCCGACTCGGAGACCTCCGCCCTGCGCTGGGTGGACCTCGACGGCACGGTCCGCACGGCGGTGGGCACCGGACTCTTCGACTTCGGACACCGCGACGGGCCCGCCGCCCGGGCACTGCTCCAGCATCCCCTGGGCGTCGCGGCCCTGCCGGACGGCTCGGTGGTCGTCGCCGACACCTACAACCACGCTCTCCGCCGCTACACACCGCCCACCGGTGAGGTGAGCACGCTGGCGACCGACCTGCGCGAGCCGAGCGACGCCGTGGTCGTCGGCGGCGACGTCCTGGTCGTCGAGTCGGCCCGGCACCGGCTGACCCGGCTACGGCTGCCGCACGACGCCCTGGGCACCGGGTCCGGCGAGGCTGTACTGCGGGGGACGACCGAGGCGGCGCCGGGCACCCTGCGCCTGGAAGTGGCCTTCCGGGCGCCCGCCGGTCAGAAGCTGGACCAGCGCTACGGGCCCGCGACACGGCTCCTGGTCTCCGCCACCCCGCCCGGACTGCTGCGTGCGGGCGAGGGCGCGGGCACCGACCTGTCCCGCTCCCTCGATCTCGACCCGTCGGTGCCCGAGGGCATGCTGCACGTCTCCGCGACGGCCGCGTCCTGCGACGACGACCCGGATGTCCCGTACCCGGCATGCCACGTGCACCAGAAGGACTGGAAGATCCCGGTCCGTCTCGTCGAGGGAGCGAGCGACCGGCTTCCGCTCGTCCTGACCGGCGTCGACACAGCCTGACCGGTCGGTGTCCGGCGGCCTGGCGGAGGGCGCGACACGCGTTCAAACCGGCGCTCGGCGCACGGGCAGAGCGCTCGGCGGCGCCGCTGTGACACCTCGCGCTCTCACACGCCGTTGGGGGACCGGCGCGCGCGGACAGCATCCTTTCAGCACCGCGAGAGAAGGGGCTTGTGATGGCCAGTGAGTTTCAGCGGACCAAGCTGCAGGACATGTTCAACGCCTTCGACGTGAACGGCGACGGCTGTCTGGAGGAGGAGGACTTCGCTGCCCTCGCGTCCCGTTGGGGCCGACTGCCCCGCGTGCGGGCGGACGGCGAACTGGCCGCGCGGGTGGAGGAGGTGTTGCTGGGATGGTGGCAGCACCTCTCGCAGACCGTCGACACGGACAACGACGGCAGGATCGACATGGACGACCTCCTTGCCATGGTCGACCGGCTGCCCACCATGCAGGATGCCGTGGCCGCCACCGCCGACACGGTCTTCGACGCGGTGGACGAGAACGGTGACGGCCGCATCTCGAGGAACGAGCACCAGCGGCTGATCGACCTGTGGCACGGGCAGGGGATCACGACCGGAGACGCGTTCGACCGTCTGGACCAGGATGCCGACGGCCACCTCAGCCGGTCCGAGTTCGCCGCGCTGTGGATCCAGTTCTGGATCAGTGACGACCCCGACGAGCCGGGCAACTACGTGTGCGGGCCCGTCGCCGGCCACTCCCTCCGCTGACCCGCGGCCCCGGCCGGCCGGGGCCGCGGACGGCACCGTCCATCGCGGGTCAGCCGTTCTCCGGAGCGATCAGCCACGCCACGAGGGTGCGCCACAGCTCGGGCCGGTCGGTGTCGCGCGGCCCCACGAGGTAGACCTCCTCGACGAGATCCTGCGAGCGCAGGTCGTTGCGGGCGGCGAAGGAACCCACGGCGCCGTAGGTCAGGTCGAGGTCGTCGTGCCGTCCCTGATGGGTGGCGACCGCGGCCGTACGCCGCGGCAGGTGCAGCTCGCGCACCCTGCCCGGCATTTCCGGTGGCAGCGGTGCTTCGAAGGGAACGTACACGGTGGCGCGGCCATGGCCTTCGGTGAACAGGGTGTGCTCGTACCGACCGCCAGGTGGGAGGACCGAGCGCTCTCCGGCTGCCGAGTCCACGTCACGCATGGCTTCGTCGTACCAGTCGAGGCCCGCTCCCTCCGGTACGTCGAGGGTCACCGCCAGGACGCGCCGAGCGGGGAGTTCCTCCAGCGTCACCGCCCGCTCCGCCTCCGGGTCGAGGAGTTCCCGGAGCACTTCGACGGCCCGCTGGGTGCGGCCGAGCCGGTCCTCGAGCCTGCGGAGGTGGGCCGCGACGACCTGCTGTGCGGTGCCGTCGTCCGGCCCGTCCGCGGACTCGGCGGCGAGGAACCGCCGCAGATCCGCCAGTGGGAGGTCCAGGTCACGGAAGCGCCTGACGGTCAGCGCCGGCCGGATCTGCGCGGGGGAGTAGTAGCGGTAGCCGGTGTCCGGATCGACCTCGGCGGGGACGAGCAGGTCCTGCTCGTGGTACCGGCGGAGCATGCGGATGCTCAGGTGCGTGATGCGGGAGAACTCCCCGATCGTCAGTCTGTCCGCCATGGTGCGCTCCTCCTCGTGGGCGGTCCGTCGTCCGGTCGCGCGTGGTCAGGGGGTGATGGTCAGCACCGTGATCTTCCCCCGTGCGTCGCGCTCGAAGGCGAAGCGGAGGGTGACCGGGCTGCCGGGGAAGTCTCCGGAGATCTGCGCGACGGCTCGGCAGTCGGCAGGGGTGCCGGTCACCTCCAGCAGGTCGTAGTCGACGTTCGGCGTCTCCTCGCGCCACCGGCGCACTTGCGCGAGTCCTCTCAGGCTGCGCCCGTCGTCGTGCACGGCGGCGTCGTCGCGGAACAGACCGAGGTAGCGCTCGCGGTCGGGACCCGTCGCCGCTGCGACGTACTCCTCGACGAAGGCACGGATGTCCTGCACGGTTGTCTCCCATGTCGTGACGGTGAAGGTTCACACGGTGCGGATGGTGCCGCCGTCGACCACGTGCTCGGATCCGGTGATGCCACTGGCCCGGTCCGAGACCAGGAACGCGATCGTCTCGGCCACCTCTTCGGGCTCCGCGGGCCGTCCCAGGGGGATGCCGCCCAGTACCCGCATCAGCTCGCCGAGCGCGGCCTCGCGAGTGATGCGGCTCTCGCTCATCCGGCGTGCCAGCAGAGCCTCGGCGCCGTCGGTGCGGATGAAGCCGGGAGCGACCGAGTTGACCCGGACACCCGCCGGGGCCACCTCGTTGGCGAGACCCTTGCTGTACGTGGTCAGAGCACTCTTGGCCGCGGCATAGGCCAGGGTCGAGTCGTGCAGTGGCATCCGGCGCTGGATGGAGGTCACGTGCACGATCGCGCCCGAACCACGAGCCACCATGCCGGGGACGATCGCGCGGTCGAGCCGGACCGCGGGCAGAAGGTTGAGTGACAGTTCCTGCGCCCACCGCTCGTCGTCGAGCGCCGCGTATCCACCGGCCGGAGAGCGGGAGCCGCCCACGACATGCACCAGGATGTCCGGCACGCCGACCAGTTCGGCCACGGCCTCGGACGACGCCTTGACACCCTCGGGTGTGCTCAGGTCGGCGGGCACGAAGACCACGTCGGCCGTCGCCGGAGCCGTGCGGGCGATGGAGACGACCCTCGCCCCCGCCTCCCGCAGCAGCCGTGCCGTCGCCAGCCCGGCTCCCTTGCTGCCGCCGGCCACCACGGTGACGCGTTCGTCGAGATCATTGCTGTT
The DNA here is from genome assembly GCF_033406955.1 of Streptomyces violaceoruber. Taxonomy (NCBI): domain Bacteria; kingdom Bacillati; phylum Actinomycetota; class Actinomycetes; order Kitasatosporales; family Streptomycetaceae; genus Streptomyces; species Streptomyces violaceoruber. The sequence continues at coordinate 8,523,566 of NZ_CP137734.1, forward strand.
CATGTCCGCCAGCGTGGGGCCTCTCCCGGGGGGAGACTCAAGCCCGGCAGCGGCCTGCCTCCGATCCCGGCGAGGCGTCGGCACGGTCCCGGGTTCTGGTCGGGGCGTCAGGTAGTGGACCTCTCCCCGATGTTCCGGGAGAACGCCGGAGCGGACGCGCGCGAGGCCTGCTCCACGATGGGCGCGGTCACGGAGGCCAGAGCTGGTCCGGGATCGAACGGCTTCCGTGTCGAGGTGGGCGACCGCGACGGTTCCGGTGCGTCCGCAGGCACGCCTCGCGCGCCTTCGCCCGGGCGGACGCCGACGACTCACCGGAGTCGCTCCCGGTGTCCACTTCATGCGGCATCCCGACGGCGCGTCCATTCCTGGTCGTCGACCGTTTTCCTGTTTCCGGACGGCGAGACGCACCTCACACCTTACCGGCGTCACATATCAGGTCACGGATGGTCAAGTAGGGGTGTAACGGCGGAACAGTCATGAGCTGGAACCGACCGGCTTACGCCCACGAAGGAGGTTCCACTGTCATGAGCGCACTCACCGACCTTCTGTCGGTCGACGGCATCCGGCTCGACGTAGAAGCGGAGGACTGGAGGTCCGCCGTTCGCGCGTCCGGGCAGGTGCTGGTCGACGAGGGCATCAGTACGGCCGAGTACACCGAGGCGATGATACGGAACGTAGAGGAGAACGGCCCGTACATAGTGATCGCCCCGGGGTTCGCCCTGGCCCACACCCGCCCCTTCGACGCGGTGCTGAAGACCGGCATGTCCTGGGTGAGGCTGGCCTCCCCCGTGGTCTTCGGTCACGAGACCAATGATCCGGTGCAACTCGTCGTGGCGCTGGCCGCCGTCGACTCGAAGGCGCACACGGCGGCGCTGGCGGCGCTGGCGAAGGTACTCGCCGACGGCGACAACGTCCGCGCCCTTCAGCAGGCGACGAGCCCCGAGGAAGTGCTGCGGGTGCTCAAGGGTGAGCCAACCGGCACCGGCGGCCCTGGCGGCTCGCGGGCCACCTCGGCCAAGGACGCCGCTCCGGCCCTGTCGGAGCAGAAGATCCTCACGGTCTGCGGCAACGGCGTGGGAACCAGTCTGTTCCTGAAGAACACCCTGGAGCAGGTCCTGGACCGCTGGGGGTGGTCCCGTCAGGTGTCGGTGGAGGCCACCGACACCATCTCCGCCAAGGGGAAGGCGTCGGAAGCCGTCGCCATCCTCACCTCTCAGGAGATAGCCAGAACGCTGGGTGACGTCGGCATCCCTGTGAAGGTCGTCCGCGACTTCAGCAGCACCACCGAGGTCGACGCGGTCCTGCGCGACACCTACGACGTGTGACGAGGAAGAACCTGTCATGGACTGGGTCATAGACACAGCGAAGTTTCTCGTCAACGAGATACTCAGCCAGCCCGCCTACCTGATAGGCATCATCACCGCGGTGGGCCTGGCAGCTCTGAAGAAGTCCGTCGGGCAGACGGTCGGCGGCGCCATCAAGGCGACCCTGGGCCTGCTGCTGGTCGGGGCAGGCGCGGGGCTGGTCAGCTCGTCCCTGGATCCGCTGGGCCGGATGATCCAGGGCACCACCGGCACCCACGGCGTGATTCCGACCAACGAGGCCATCGTCGGCATCGCGCAGAGCGAGTTCGGTGCCCGGGTCGCCTGGCTGATGATCCTCGGGTTCCTGGTCAGCCTGGCCCTGGCCCGGTTCACGCCGCTGCGCTACGTGTTCCTCACCGGCCACCACATGCTGTTCATGGCGACGCTGCTGACCATCGTCATGGCCACCGCCGGGCAGGGCTCGGTCGCGGTGGTACTCGGCGGCGGCGTGCTGCTGGGCATCCTGCTGGTCGCCCTCCCGGCCTTCGCGCATCCCTGGACGAAGAAGGTCACCGGCAACGACACTCTGGCCATCGGCCACTTCGGCACCGCCGGCTACATCGTGTCCGGCGCCACGGGGCAGCTCGTGGGCAAGAACAGTCGCAGCACGGAGGAGATGAAGCTGCCCGAGGGACTGCGCTTCCTGCGTGACTCCATGGTCGCCACCGCCCTGTCGATGGTCCTCATCTACCTGGTGATGTCCCTGCTGTTCCTGGCCAAGGTCGGCCAGGACGCGGCGTTCAAGGCGTTCGCCGGCAGTGGCGGCGACCCGGCGGCCGACGTGGGCAACTACCTCATGCAGTCGGTGATGCAGGGCCTGCAGTTCGGTATCGGCGTCGCGGTCATCCTCTTCGGTGTCCGCACCATCCTCGGCGAACTGGTGCCCGCCTTCCAGGGCATCGCGGGCCGTGTGGTGCCCGGTGCCAAGCCGGCCCTGGACGCCCCGATCGTCTTCCCGTACGCGCAGAACGCCGTACTGATCGGATTCATCTTCAGCTTCCTGGGCGGCCTGACGGGTCTGGCGGCGCTCATCTGGGTGTTCAACCCGGCCTTCGGGCTGGCCCTGGTGCTGCCCGGCCTGGTGCCGCACTTCTTCACCGGCGGCGCGGCCGGCGTCTACGGCAACGCCACCGGCGGACGCCGCGGCGCCGCGGTGGGCTCCTTCCTCAACGGTCTGCTGATCACGTTCCTGCCGGCGATCCTGCTCAAGGCGCTCGGCTCGTTCGGAGAGGCCAACACGACCTTCGGCGACGCCGACTTCGGCTGGTTCGGTGCCGTACTCGGCAGCATCGGCAAGCTCGACGGAACCGCGGGTCTGATCGGCATGCTGATCTTCGGTCTGCTCATCCTGGCCGGTGCCTGGCTCATGCAGACGAAGGTCGTCGACCGAGGCTGGATCCCGGGCGGTGGCATCACCGCCGCCCCCGCGGAAGCGGCCGCCGTCGTTCCCGCGCAGGCTGCGGGGACGGCGACGTACGCGAAGATCGCCCCACCGCGTGGCGCTCCCGCACCACCACCCGCTCCCTGAGCGGCCGTTGACGGCCGGCCGGTGGGTGGCGTGCCATGGTCGGCCGGCGTGATGCCGGTGCCGGCGAGGCGCCGGCCGAGGCAACGGGCGAATCTCGGCGGACAGCCGGCTCTGTCGACTCCGGGAACGCGGGACGGCCGGCCGCGAGTCGGCGGCCGGCCGTCGAGGAGTGCGATGAGGTGTGACCTATCCGGCGCCCTTCGGACCGCGAGCGACACCTCGGACACGTCGAGCGGACGGTCCCAAGTCGCTGAGCAGCCCCCTCACTCGCCGTTTCGCCCGTCGGGCGGCCGGGGGCTCTCCCGGCCGACCGCCCGACGGTGCTCTGTGTGAGCGTCGGACCCTCAGGCGGTGGCCTGTGCCGCCTCGTTGACGAGGCGCGCGACATCGCCGGGACGCGAGACGCTGACCGCGTGCGAGGAGGTCAGGCTCATGACCGTTGCGTCCGCACGTTCGGCCATGAAGAGCTGGGTCTGCGCCGGGATGTTGCGGTCCTCGGTGGCCACGAGAACCCACGAGGGGATGTCCTTCCACGCCGCGGCCGAGGCGCCCTCACCCAGCGCGGCATCGGTCACGGGCCGCTGGATGGCTGCCATGACCGCGGTGGTCTCGGCGGGAACGTCGGCGGCGAACTGCTGATGGAACGCGCTCTGCTCGATGTAGAGGTCCGCGGCCTGGCTTCCGTCGAGCAGCGTGACGGGCACCGGCCGGAGCACGTCTGCGAGTGTGCTGCCGGGGAACTTGCCGGACAGTGCGATGGCGCTCTCGCCCACTTCGGGCAGGAAGGCCGCGGCGAAGACGAGCGCCCTGACGTTGCCCAGTCCCTTCGCCGCGACGCTCATGACCGAGCCGCCGTAGGAGTGGCCCGCCAGGACCACGGGGCCGTCGATGGCGGCCACCAGTTCCCTCACGTGCGCGGCGTCGCTGGTCAGGCCGCGCAGCGGATTGCTCGCGGACACCACCCTGTAGTCATGGGACTGGAGCCGTTCCACCACGCCGTTCCAGCTGGACGAGTCCGCGAAGGCGCCGTGGACGAGCACGACGGTGGGCTTCCCTGATGTCATCGGGTTGACCTTTCCCTTGTCCGCGCGAGGACGACGGCACTCATGGCGCGTCCCCGCGGGTGAATGTTCCGGAACATCCTTTTCACCCCAAGAGACCGCACGAAGGCTTGATGTGTGACGCCGCGACTGCCGCCTGGAATCCCGGAGGGACCTTGTCACAGACGAGGTCCATGATCGGTCCGTACAGTGACTCCGAGTGGGACGGGTGGCACTGTGCGTTTGGCTCTTTTGGTTTCCCGCGCGTCAGGGAGGGCGCGCGCGGCACACCGAGCCGCGATGGCTCTCCGCGCGACGGTGCGGGGCCGGGCACCGCGCCCGGAAGCCCGGGGCGGCAGCATCACACCGGGACCGGGTTGGCAGCACGTGGGCGGTCCGTTCCTCGGCCGGGCCCACTGTCTCACCGCGCTGGCGGCCTACCGGGCCCACGACCCGGGGCGCGAGTACCGGTACGGCACAGACGGCGCGGGCTCCTGGAACGTGTACCTCGAGGCTCTCCCGACGTACGGGCCTGACGGCACCGGCACCTCGTCCGCCGGGCGGGGCCGCCCGGCCCTCCGGATCGTCCGTCCCGATGAGCACTGACCGACGGCCGTGACGACAGTTCCCGGCCCGCAGCTCACTCCCTCCGGCCGACCCCCCCCGGGGGCTACGGAACCGCCACGGTCGGCCCACCCCGGGGCCACGGACCTGCCAGGGGCCCTCACGTATCGGCCTACGGCATTCCAAGGGCGCCACAGGAGGACGCGGGGTGTGCACTGGGAGAAAGAAAGGGCGGAGTGAGGCGATCCGCCGGTCGGCACTGCAAACGCCCCGTGTCTCTCAAGAGGGACGGTAACCAATCCAAGGGGTAGACCAGAAACGGCGCCGTCGGATCAGCCTGCGGAACTCCCGCCCCACCAGAAGCATGGACTCAGGCTTCGCATCCGGTAGCCGCGCCCGCCACCGCGCCGGTCGTGCCACATGCCCTGGTTCCGGCCGGCCCCACCACATGCTGGTAGCGGGAGCAGCACGGGCTGGGTATGCCGGTGCTGACGTCACCCGGCTGAACGGGAGACATCGAGCGCAGGCACACTCCGGGGCGACCCCACCGGCAAGCCTGGCCCGAGTCACCAGCCCGCCAGACGACACGAACGCGTGCTCCATGAATGCCGCACCGTCGGCGCACCCCAGCGGCTCCTGTCCGCCCTTCGTGGCGTCCGGGACCAGACCACCGGGGCCGGGGCGGCTGCCGGTCCCCATGGGGCTGCCCGTGCACCGTCCGCACCACGGGGCCGTCACAAAACGAGGGGCCGTCCAGTCAAACAGGGTGAAGAGACCACCGACCAGTGCGTCGCTGATCCCACGCCGGGACCTCCCGGCTTACGACGCAGCCGGAACGGAGACGAGATCATGCTGCTCGAGATGGACCCTCCCGGTCTTGAGACCATTCCCGGTGCCGAGCTCGCGGACCGGACCCGCCCGATGGACGACGGCGCCCGGCAGACCGTGAACGGGCCGAGCACGGGCAGCCGTGCCGACGGCGCCCAGTCGGTGACGTGGCTGATCGGAGTGCCGTTCCGTGCTCAGGGTTCCCGCCTCGTCTGGATGTACTACGTGGTGGACGGGGCCGGCGACGACCTGCACGCGGTGCAGACGGCGATGGAACGTGCCTACAGCGCGGAGGAGAGGCGGGCCCGCGGAGATGCGGGCGCGGCGACGGAGCCCCTCAAGATCCAGCGGATCCTGCGGGACGCGATAGGCCGCGTCACTCTGAACGCCTGCCAGTCGTGACCCACGACTGGCGTGGTCTCACCCACGAACGCCCAACGGCTCCGGGAGCCGTCCCCCAGTGATCCCATGGTCGGACCCCAGCCTCCGCAGGAAGCAGCCGTCCAGGATCCGCCGGTCGGTGCCTAGGCCGGGGCAGGCGCCAAGGGGCGGTCACCCAGGGAGGACCGCAGCTGCCTGCGTGAGGTGATGCCGAGTTTGGCGAACACCTTGCGCAGATGCCATTCCACGGTGTGCGGGCTGATGAACAGCTCGGCGCCGATCTCGGCGTTGGTGAGCCCGTCCCGGGCGAGGTGGGCTATCTGCGTCTCCTGAGCGGTGAGCGCGGTCGGGGCGGCGGCAGGCCGGCCGACCGTCCGCTCACCGAGAGCGTGCAGCTCCCGGCCGCTGCGCTGGGCGAACGCACCGGCGCCGAAGCCGGTGAACATGGCGTGCGCCGTCCGCAGCTGGGCGCGAGCGTCCTCGCGCCGGTTCTCCCTGCGCAGCCATTCGCCGTAGACCAGGTGTGCCCGGGCCAGCTCCGTCCTGACGCGGGTGCGGGCGAGCCGCTCGATCGCCTCCCGGTAGAGCGTCTCCGCCGCCGTGCCCGTGCCGAGCAGGGCCCGCGCGCGTGCCTGGACGCCCAGAGCCCAGTCCGTGCCGGCCCCGCGGGTGGCCTCGTCGAGCCGGTCGAGGGCGTCGACGGCCGTGTCGCGGTCCCCGCTGCGGACCGCGGCCTCCACCAGCTCACAGAGCCCCCAGTTGACGGCCGCCAGATCCTTGGTGTGGGCGGCGGCCTGGTCAGCGGCCTGGCGTGCTCGCTCGTACTTGCCCGCGCCGTTGCAGAGCACCGCCCGGGCCCATTGCGCGATGCTCACACCGATCCCCTCGCCGCGTGCTGCGGAGTCCTCCAGGCTGCTCCGGATCAGCTGCTCGGCATGGGGCCCGTCGCCTTTCAGGGCCGCCAGGGTCAGGGCGCCGTACGGTGCCAGGTCGCCGCCGGCCGCCTCCAGCACCGTCGGAATCTCGGCGGTCAGCAACGACGCCGCGTCGAGCGCACCGGCGAAGAGGTCGACGAGAACCTGCGAGTTCAGGGCGAGCGGAAGCTCGCTCAGGGCTCCGGTGGCCCGGGCGGTCCGTACGTGTCGCGCCGCCAGTGCCGCCCAGCCCTCGTCGTCCCACATGTCGGCGGCGACGGCCGAGGTGAGCCAGGACCAGCGCAGTACCTCGCCCGCGTCCGGTTCCACCAGCAGCCGGCCCACAGCCCGCTTCGCGAGCGGCAGGGCATCGCGGTACCCCGTCCCGAACCGTACCGCCAGAGTTCTCAGGAGCAGGTCCGCGGTGCGTGGCCCCTCCGTTTCGGGCAGCGCCTCCCGCGCGGCTCGGGCCACCGCGCCGACATCGGCGTCGGCGGACAGCCGGCCGGCGAACATCGCGGCCGAGATTGCGTCGAGGAAGGTCTCGCGGGCGAGTGCCGCATCCAGGGGGACCAGGCCACGGGCGGCGGACAGCAGGGGAGCGGTCTGACTGACACGACTCGAGGCGAAGGCGATCTGCGCGCGCAACAGGTGTGCGCGGGCCTGGTCGAACTCGGACAGAGGGCCCCCTTCCGCCATGGTCAGCAGCTTGCGCGCGGCGTCGGGCGCGCCCGCCCGGAGCTTGGCCGAGGCGGCGGCCACCGCCCGTGCCGCCCGGACCCTCGGCTCCGGCGTCAACGTGGCCGCGTACGCCAGGAGGGTCGCCGCCGCGGCGACGCCCCCGCGCGACTGCGCCCGGACGGCCGAGGTCTGCAACTCCGCGGCGACAGCCTCGTCGGGGGCCAGGGTGGCCCAGGCCAGGTGCCAGGCCCGGCGGTCCGGGTCGAGGGCCCGGTCGGTCACATCCGCGAGGGCGCGATGAGTCTCCTGCCGCTCCAGCAGCCCGGCCGACCGGTAGACGGCCGAGCGCAGGAGCGGGTGCCGGAAGCGCACCAGAGCACCGATGTCGATCATGCCGGCCTCTTCCGCGGGAGCTGTCGCACCGGGTTCGATGCCCAGCTGCCGTGCCGCCCGCCTGAGCAGCACGGCGTCCCCGATGGGCTCGGCGGCGGCAACCAGCAGCAGTCTGCGCGTGGCGACCGGAAGCGAGCTCACCTGCCGCAGGAAACTCTGCTCGATGCGGTCGGCCGTCGGCGCCGGGGCCGGTGGGCCGAAGCTCTCGGCCGTCTCCGTCGCCGTCAGGCCGCGCGGCAGCTCCAGCAGGGCGAGCGGATTGCCCCGCGCTTCGTCGAGGATGCGGTCGCGGATGCGGTCGTCGAGCTCGCCGCGCAACGCCCCGTCCAGCAGGGCGCGGGCCTCGGCGTCCTCCAGACCCTTCAGCACAAGCTCTGGCAGACCGGCAAGCGGCGCCTGCCCCGGCGGTTCGCGGGTGGCGAGAACGAGGGCGACCGGCTCGGCCAGCAGCCGTCGCGCGACGAAGCCCAGGGTCTACGCGGAGACCTCGTCGAACCATTGCGCGTCGTCCACCAGGCAGAACAGGGGGTCCTCGTTGGCCGCATCGCTCAGCAGACTGAGTACCGCCAGACCGACCAGGAAGCGGTCCGGCGGGGGGCCCGAACTCAAGCCGAAGGCCGTGGCCAGGGCTTCGCTCTGAGGATCGGGGAGTCTGTCGAGATGTCCGAGGAAGGGGGCGCACAGCTGATGCAGACCGGCGAAAGGGAGCTCCATCTCGGACTCCACCCCGGCCACCCGTACGACCCGGTGCCGGGAGATTCGCTCGGCGTAGTGATCCAGCAGGGCGGATTTCCCGATGCCCGGCTCACCGCGTACGACCAGGACGGCGCTGCGTTCGGACGTCACCGTGCCCGTCAACCGGTCGAGCGCGTCGCACTCACCGAGACGGCCGCGCAACCGCAACTTTCTCACCATAAGCATCGCCCCTTGCGCGATTTTATCCAAAACCGGCAGAAAGGGACAACGAGGCACCTTGGGTCGAAGTTCCGCCAGGGACGGAACAGAGCGCCGGCCGACCCGTAGAGCGTGACCGTGGTCGACACAGTCGAGGTGATCACGGAGTCGAGGGCGGCACTCACCGGTGTAAGCGGTGGAAGACCGTTGCCGGCGAAGCCACTGATCTTCATGCTGCGGTCGACGGCACGTCGACGGACGGATTCATGATCCCCCTGGTCAGTGAACTTGCACCAGGAGGCCTTCCATGTTCCGCCGGACCCTGCCCGTCCTCGCCGCCGCCGTCGGGCTCGCCGCCGCAGCCGCCGGTCCCGCCACTGCTGACGACGTCCCCGCCGACCGGCTGCCCGGCCACCGTGTCCTGGACGTCATGACGTTCAACATCCATCACGCCCAGGGCACCGACGACGTCCTCGACCTGCCGCGCGTGGCGAACGTCATCCGGAAGAGCGGCGCAGATGTGGTCGGCCTCCAGGAGGTCGACAAGCACTACTCGGCGCGCAGCGACTGGGCGGACCAGCCGGCGGAGTTGGCGGAGTTGCTGGGTTACCACGTCGTCTTCGGCGCCAACATCGACAACAGCCCGCCCGCGCCCGGCGGCCACCGCGTGCAGTACGGCACCGCGATCCTTTCGCGCTACCCCATCACCGCCTCGGACAACACCTGGCTGTACAAGTCGCCGGGCCAGGAACAGCGCGGTCTGCTGCATGCCACGCTCGACGTCCACGGCAGGAAGGTGGAGTTCTACAACACGCATCTGGCCGCCGGCTCACAGGCCGACCGCCTGCAGCAGACGGCTCAGGTGGTGGATCTGATCGGCACGAGGAAGCCGGGGATCCTTGTGGGCGATTTCAACGCGCTGCCGGCCGCTCCCGAGTCGCAGCCGCTGCAGAATGCGTACACCGATGCGTGGGCCAAGTCCCTGCACGCGCGTGGGGACGGGGCAACCTACCCCGCTCAGTCGCCGACTGAGCGCATCGATCTCATCTACGCGACCCGCAGGGTGACGCCCCTGGTCGCTCAGGTCCTCAAGGACGACCCGGCGGCCTCGGACCACCGTCCGCTCCTCAGCAAGGTGCTCGTCAAGCCGTAGGGGCATCTCGCGGAGGAACCGTCCGGTGCACGGCACGATCACCGGGCACCGGACGAAGGGTCGTCGTGATCAGGGACGTGGTCGTCCTTGTGGACACCCATGCGCGATGGACGGGCCGCCCCGACGCGCGTTGCCGCAACGCGGGGTCGGCCACCGCTTCGTCTTCACCCGGACCGGACCCTCGGCCTCCGCCCCGCCCAGGCCCTCGGGCTGACGGAACCGGCAGCGCCGCCGAGGCTCAGTAGTCCCAGACCGTCGGCACGAAACGGAAGGCGTTGCCGGCGGTCGCCACGTGGCAGACGGACGGGAACGGCAGGTGGCTGGCCATCAGATGCTCACCGCTCGCCGCCATCTCCTTCAGCAGAGCCATCCGGACCCGAGCCGACTCCTCGGGGTCGTGTTCGAAGCCGTTGTACCAGCCGGGCTGGTCGAACCCGCACTGGAACACAGCGTCACCGGCGAACGTCAGCCGCTCTCCGCCCGATTCCAGGCGGACGATGCTGTGACCGGGAGTGTGACCGCCGGTGCGCTCGATCCGTACGCCGGGCGCCACCTCGAACTCGGTCTCGAAGGGGCGCAACTGGCCGCGGTAGACATCCAGGAACCGCGCGGCGGTCGTGACGAGCGTCTCGGGCACCGGCGCCGGCATGGCGGTGCGGGAGAAGTCCGGCGCCTGCCAGAACTCGGCCTCGGCGGCGGCCAGATGGACCCGGAGGTCCTTGCGCAGTCGGCCCCTCAGGCCCTCGACGAGCAGCCCCCCGATGTGGTCCATGTGCAAGTGGGTGAGCACCACGTCGGTCACGGACGCGGGATCGATCCCGGCGGCGTCCAGCCGCATGGCCAACTGCCCGGCCCGGGGAAAGCCCGGGAACTCCGTACCCAGCCCGGAGTCGATGAGGATGGTCCGGTCCCCACTCCGGACCACGGAAACGTTCAGCGGGTAGTCGATCACCTCGGGCGGCAGGAAGTTGTCACGGAGCCAGGCCGACAGCTCGGCCTTGTCGGCATTGGTGGCCAGCGTCGCAGGGTTGATCGCCAGCACCCCGTCGCTGATCACCGTGACATCGATGTCGCCGACCTTCAGCGCGTAGCGCGACGGAACTGCCTCGTCCCTCACCGGTGCGTCCGGGCGTGCGGCGTTGATCTGGTTCATGTGGTCGTCCTCTGGAAAGCGTCGACGGGAGTCATCGACGAAGTGACGAGGTCACTTCGTCCTACTCTCTCCAAGACAAGGCAAGATCAATGCCTGTGACGACCCATCACATGACCTACACGATCGTGTGAAACTCACCCCAGCCACCACACGTCATGATCACATATGCGTTGTGGGCGGAACGTCAGGGAACGTCGCCGCCGCCCGCGCCGTCCCGCATGCACGACGCTGCGGTTGGCCCTCAGTCGGTCGGCAGGACCGCTTCCGCGTACAGCAGGACGTCCCGCGAGACGCCTCGAGGCACGAGGTCGACCCAGACCGGTTCGCCCAAGCTCATGCGGTGGCGGAATCCGTACTGCGGCCACGAGTGGCAGGAGACACCGTCCCACCGGGAGCAAGGCCGGCGACTGCGCTCCCGCCCGGGCATATGCACGGTGGGGAGGCATCCCCCTGTGGACTGGCGTGGGTAGGTTTGCCGGAACCCCACATCTACCTCTCCACCGCCCCCAAGTCGATCGCCGTCCGCTGCGGCTTCAACGCAGCCAACCGAGCAGCCCGGCGCACCGGCGCACTCCTGGCACCCGCCCCCATCCGACGCGGAGAGCTGAACGGCCATCAGAGCTTCAACCCTCCGCGCCGGCAGCCTGCATCGCGGCGAGGCGCCGGTCGACCAGCCCCACCCAGAACGCGTCACCGCCGGGGCAGGGGGGAAGGCGACCTGCCCGGCGCGAACCGGCACCGCGGCGGCCAGCACGGCGGTCGTACGGGCCTGGCGGCCGACCTCGCGCTGGAGGGCCGAGCAGATCACCGCACGGGCGGGGGGCCCGACACCACCCGCATCCCCAGCCCCCGCACCCGGTAGATGCACGTGTCGTCGCCCCACAGCGTCGCGTCCGCAACGGCATAGGGCCCGCGTGCGTCCGTACCGGTCTCCACGATGTCCATGTCCACCCGGATCAGCCGGTTGGCGGGGGTGATCTGGCCCCGGTAGGTCCACACCGTCTCCCGGCCGGGCAGCACCGGTTCGAACCGGGGGTGGGCGATCCCGTCCGCCGCGCCGCCTTCGATCAGGTGGTACTGGAGCAGCTGGCACATGGCCTCGACCCCCAGGGAACCGGGCTGCACCGGGTCCTGGAAGAAGTGGGCCCGGAAGAACCAGGCGTCCGGGTGCACGTCCTTCTCCGACCGCAGTCGGCCGAGACCCGCGGTTCCGCCCTCCGGCCAGGAGCCCGTGACCCGGTCCAGCATCAGCAGCATGCGGCCCGGCAGGCGCGGCTCCCCGGCGCAGTAGCGGGCGGGGCGGGCGGTCAGGTCGACCACTCGGTTGCAGGGCTCGTCGAGACGGGCGCGCTCCTCGGCCGGGACCGGCAGCCCCTGCTGGTCGTCGAACGCCGACCGGGGGAAGTAGCCGAAGACCGTGGTGAGTTCGGCGAGGGGCGCGTCGTCGGCCGTGCACACCACCCGGAACGACTCGATGATCATGTCCCCGCTGCGCGAGACACGGGTCAGTTCGGCCCGGGTGCGGATCGTTCGCGTCCCGGCGGTGACCTCGCCGGTGACCGTCTTCACTCCGTCCAGATTGCGGAACAGCAGATCCTGCTCGCTGGTCGTCGCGCTGCCGGCGTACGAGGCCAGCCACCCGCAGGGCTGCAGCGCGACCTCCATGAGGACCGCGAGCGGCATGCACCGGGACGGGTTCTGCTCGAAGTACCACGCCCGTTCCGGTACGTCGTACTCGGCGACGACGACGCTGCCCTCTCGCATGCCGCCCTGGACGCCGTCCACCGAGACGATGCGGCTCATGAAGTGGTAGGGCGGCCCGGGGAGCCTTGCGACCCTGCGAGTGCCGTCGAAGGGCTCGTACATGGTGCCGAACGCCTCGCTGGGCCTGCCCCAGGCGCATGCCAGCAACGACGCGTAGTCGAAGCGGAATCCGTCGGCCGCGACGGCCACCGCCTTTGCCTCCCGGTGCCCGGACAGCCCGCCGAGCCGTGGCGGCGGCACTGGCGCTCCGTCCTCCTGCACGGCGGGCGGGCCCGAGTCCCGCCACTGCGACAACGGCCAGTCGGGCACCAGCCGGAGTGCCATGCCGCGCCCCAGGAACGCCTTCCTGCCGTCCACCGACCCGAGGACATCGGCGTGGAGCGTCGGCACCGGCCCGGCCGAGACACCCCGGACGAACAGCTCGTAGACGATCCTCCGGGACTCCGGGGTCGCCTGGCCCCGGCACTTGGTCCGGGACGGCTGGGTGTCGACCGGTTCGAAACGCCAGCCGTCCCGGTCGACGGTGTGGCCCGAGGCCGTCAGATAGAAGGCCATGGCCTGGAGACCGCCCTGGAGCATCAGGGTGCCCGGCATGCAGGGGTCGTTCTTGAAGTGGCCGGTGAAGAACCAGTCGTCCGGGGACACCGCCGTCTCGGCGCGCAGATACCCCCGGCCCCACGGTCCGCCGACGGGGTCGAACACCGTGACCTCGTCCAGCAGACGCAGCCGCTCCCCGTCGAGCAGGGGAGTCCGCACATGGGCTGCCGTCGCCTCCCAGCCCTGCCCGAAGCACTCCGCGGGCGACCCCTGCGCCAGGGCCCGCACCCGGTCCGTGCCGAAGTGGCTCCGCTCGCAGCGTACGGCCGGAGGGTCGAACGGAAGGTCGTCGCCGGGAGCGTGCTCGGCCGGGTCCCAGCGCACCCCGCCGCTGGTGGCCAGTTCGGCCGGGGTGAAGAAGCCGGCTTGGCCCTCGCGGACGCTGAGCCGCAACTCGCCGTCCACGTAGCAGTCGTAGTGGAAGAAGGCCAGCCGGACCCCGCCCGCCTCGGCGTGGCCGTCCACATGGATCTCGAAGCACAGGGTGTCGCCGGGGCGGGGCGGGCCGCCATGGAACGTCACCTCGCAGCCGAGCAGGCGGTAGGCGCGCTCGCCCCGGTTGAGCAGGTCCGCCCCCAGCCAGCTGAGCAGCAGCAGATCGGCCTGTCCCGCCTCGATCAGCACGCCGGCCGGCATGCGTCCCGTCGCGTCCAGGTACCAGCTGTCGGTCAGGACGTCGGTCTCCGTCCAGATCCGCCCGTCCGTGCGGACCGGCCCCGGCAGGACGAGCGCCGCGGGCACCGCGTCGATGGCGGTGACCCGGTCGGCGAAGAGCATGGGTGGTCCGGGCATCCGGGTCTGCACCGCGTACCGGTCCTGCTCGGCGAAGCGCGGACCGAACAGCGTGGAGATCTCCCCGGAGGCGAGGTGCTCCAACTGGGCCCGATCGAACACCGGCTTCGCCCCCGGGACGGGGACCGCAGCCGGAGCCGTGCCGGGGCGCGGGGCCGGTACCGGGCCCCGCGGCCGCACGGGGACGGGCGGGGCGCACGGCGGTCGTACGGGGAGGGCGGCGGACGCCGGAACGGAGGCAACGCCCCCCGGGGGCAGGGAAACCGCCGCGCGTCCGGCGTCCGCCCTGCCGCCCGCCGTCAGCGCCGTGACGGCCAGCGCGGACACATGCAGGAACCGCCGGTGGGCCTCCGCGTGCGCGGCCATGATCTCCTCGTGCACCAGGGCGGCCCGCCGGCTCTGCCGGGCGACCGTGCCCGCGACCCCCGGCGACCCCGGCGCCGGGGACGCCGGGTCGGACAGCCGGGCCACCGGCCCCACCGCGGCGGCGGGCCCGGCGGCAACCGGGGCACCGGGCCGTTCCCCGGGAGCGGGCCGCTCCGCCGGCACCGGCGCCAGCTCGGGGGCCCGGGGCAGAACGGTCACGGCGGGCTCGAGGGGCGGCAGGCAGGGCGTGAGGGGTACGGCAACGGTGACGGCTGGTCCGGGGGCTGGGAGACCGGTGGCGGCCTCCTCGAGCCGGGCGGTCAACGCGTCGGCCCGCACCGGCACCCCGGCCACCACGAGTTCGCCGACGGCCAGGCACAGATTCCGCAGCCCGGTGTCGTCCGGGGCGTCCAGCGCGACGGCCACGAACTCCCGGTCCCCGAGGACCCGCTTGATCCAGCCGGTGCACAGCTTCCGGGGCCCGTGCTCCACGAAGACGCGGACACCGTCCGCCCACGCCCGCTCGATCGTCGCCGCGAAGTCGATCGTGCCCAGACCCTGAGCGGTGAGCGCTTCGGCGGCCCGCTCAGTCGTCGGACGGTACGCCCGGCCGGTGGCCCCGCTGTAGAACCGGACCCCCGGCACCTCGACCGTGGGGCGGCGGTGGGCCTCGCGCCACACCTCGCGGACCTCCGCCAACTCCGGGGCGTGGGCAGCCATGTCGTAGTCCAGCTCGATGGCCCGGTCCACGCCCAGCCGGGTGACCACGGCCGCGCATGCCTTGGACTCGCCGCCGACGACGCAGACCCCCGGCGCGTTCACCGCCATCAGATGGACCGCCCGCTCCCCGGCGAGCTCTGCGCGGACGGCCTCCAGAGGCGCGGCGACCAGATAGCTCGACCAGCGGTCGCCGCCGATTCCGCGCTGCCGCCAGTAGCGCCGCACCGCCCGCAGCTCACCCGTGAGCTCCGTGGTGAACAGCCCGCTCTCCCGCGTCGCCTCGTACAGCCCCGAGGCGTCCGGCCACGCGCCCAGCGCGACCAGTGCCGTCGACTCGCCCGAGGAGTAGCCGATCGCGGCGTCCGGCCGCAGGCCCAGCACCTCACGGCTGAACACGGTGTGGAAGACCGCCAGTTCGGCGACGGACCAGATCTGGTCGAGCACGCCGGGCCCCCTCCCGGAGCGCAGCCGCGTCCCGATCGCCCGGTGCCCCGCACGGACGCTCTCGCCCAGCGCCGGGCACGCCAGCGTCAGCGCGTGGCCCATCCCGGGGTACGCGGCCGAGCCGTTGGTGTACACGAAGGCGGTCTCGCCGCCGACCGGCGCGTCCCGGTACAGGACATCCGCCGGGCGGGCCCCGCCCTCCGCCAGCCAGCGACGGGCCGCTTCGCGGCGCTCCGCCCAGGCGGTGCCGCCGTCCGCCACGAGAGCCAGCCGGGCCGGGCCCGCCGAGGACTCGGTCCCGGCCTCCAGTGCGGCCAGCACCTGAGCGCGGTCCGCCCCGGAGAAGACGCGCAGGCGCGGGGCGGGTCCCGGCAGCCACGGCCGGGGATCCCCGGCGCGCAGCCGGACGCTCATGGCCGGCCCCTCAACCGGTACGGCGACGGCCCGCGCGGTGTGGGTGACGGCCGTCGTGTCGGCGGACGCGTCGGGGCGGGGGACCACGCGGTGCTGGAGCGAGAGCGCCGCGACGGCGACGGACACCAGCCCGGACGCCGCATGGGCGCGCCCGAAGGCGGAGGCCGGATCGAATCCCGCGTCCGGGCCGTCGCCGATGACCATGTCGGGTTCGCCGCCGGCTTCCTCGTCCAGCACCGCGACGACGGTGTCCCCGTCCCGGCGGGCGGCGTCCAGCAGCTTGAGGACCACGACGACCGCCGCGTCACCGGGCTCCACGCCGGGAGCGGACTCCCGCACGGCGGCCCGGTGGACCGCTTCGCAGGACAGGTCGGTGGCGCCGACGAGTGCGGCGTCGACCTCCCCCGACCGCAGGGCGCGGGCCGCGGCCTCCAGCGCCACCAGCCCGGACGCCTCCTCGGCGGACACCGTGAAACTCGGTCCCGCCAGGTCCAGTTGGGTGCTGATGCGGTTCGCCGCCAGGTTCGGCATGCTGCCCACCACCCCCTCCGCCGTCATGGGCGGGGTGAAGGCGTCCCGGGCGAGGTCCGCCGACGCCGCGGTGACGGGCACACCCGACTCCTCCAGCCAGTGGGGAATCCGCCAGCGCGCGCCCGCCCGGGCCACCTCCGGGTCCACGCCGGTACCGATGACCACCATGGTCCGCTCCCGGGGCAGGTTCACCGTCCGGGCGGCCTCCCGGGCGGCCTCCAGCACCAGGAGCTGATGGCGTACGGTCCGCTCCAGGGCCAGCGGGGGGAAGCACAGGCCCGTCAGCTGCACGGCGATCTCCGCGACCGGGCCGCGCCGTTCACCGCCCAGCACCGCCCGGCGGAGGTCCTCGACCGACGTTCCCTCCCCGACCCGCGCCCCGATGGCGACGATCGCCACGGGTACCGCGCATGCCCCGGGCGTACGGTCGCCCGGCGCACCGCTGTCGGCCGCCGCGGCCGGGGTGTCCGGCGCGTCGGGTCCCGGCACCGGGTCCTGGGGTGCCCCGTCCGCCGGTGCGGCCCGCCGCGCGGTGGGCCGCGGTCCGTACGCCGGCCGGGGCACGGAGGGCGGGGGAGCGTCGTCCGGGTCGTCGAGGAGCAGGTGGGCGTTGGTCCCGCCGAACCCGAACGCGCTGACCGCCGCCCTGCGGGGTCCCGCCCACTGCTCCGCCGTGTCCAGCACGCGCAGCGGCGTGCCCGACAGGGCGTCCAGCGGCCGGCGCGCGCCGAGTGTCGCCGGGCGCACCCCGGCGCGCATCGCACCCAGCACCTTCAGCAGGCCCGCCACGCCCGCCGAGGCCAGCAGATGCCCGATGTTCGACTTCGCCGAACCGATCGGCACGTCGTCGGAGGCCCCGAAGACCCGGGCCATGCCCCGTGCCTCCACCGCGTCGCCGACCGGGGTTCCCGTCGCATGGCACTCGACGAGCGACACCGACTCGGGTGCGACGCCCGCCACCTCGTACGCCAGGCGCATCGCCCGCACCTGGCCCTCCTCGGACGGGCTGATCAGACCGGACCCCCGCCCGTCGTTGGACAGCCCCACCCCGCGGATCACGCCGAACACGGGGAGCCCCGCCGCGCGGGCGTCGGAGAGCCGCGTCAGGGCGACGAACCCGGCGCCCTCACCGTGCACCAGCCCGTCGGCGTCCCGGTCGAAGGGGCGGCTGCGCCCCGTGCGGCTCGTCGCGGACAGCCCGCAGAACCCCACGTGCAGGTAGAGAGGGTCGGGCCGGCTGGCCGCACCGGCCACCATCAGGTCGGCCGTGCCGTCGTGCAGGCGGTCGCACGCCAGCTTGATCGCGTACAGCGAGGAGGCGCAGGCCGCGTCGAGGGACCACGCCCCGGCCCCGAGCCCGAGCGCGCGGGCCGCGAGCAGGGCCGGGAGGCCGGAGGAGAAGCGGTTGCGGGCATCGGGGCGGGGGTGGCGTCCACCCGTCAGCAGCGCTTCGCGGAGCTGAGGGCGCTGCGCCGACAGCCAGACGTGTTCGGCGAAGGCCGCCCCGGTGGGGGTGGGGTACGACAGGTTGCCCAGGATCAGCCCGCCGCGCCGCAGCGGTGTGGTGCGGCCCGCTTCCGTGAGTGCCTGCCGTACCCCGTAGAGCACCCAGTGGAAGAGCGGGTCCAGCGTCGCGATCCGCTCCGGGGGGAGGAGGAAGCCTTCCGGGTCGAAGACGGATTCGAATCCCTCGACGTACCCCCCGATGTCGGTCCAGGTGCGGTCGAGGTGGTCGTCCACCGTGCCCATGACCCGGTGGCGCGGCAGCCGCCACCGGCCTTCCCGGGCCGCCGTCAGACTCGTACGCCCGGCGGCGACGTTCTCCCAGAACCCGTCCGGGTCCAGTGCGCCGGGCAGGACACAGCCCCGGCCGACGATGGCGATCGGTTCGAAACGCATGCGGGTCTCACTTCACGGCGGGTTCGGACAGGAGGGGAAGTGCCCGGTCAGGAGGGGCGGCTGACGAGTTCGACGCCGGTCAGCTCCAGCAGGACGGACCCGCTGGGGCCGATCAGCGCGGCGTCGCAGCGTGCCCCGGTGTCGTGGACCTTCCGTTCCCGCACCACACAGCGCACGGCGTCGTCCACCGGCCCCCGCCGGTACACCCTGCACTCCGCGACGGCCATCGGCAGGGTCGCGGCCCCGAGTACCTTCTCGCCCCAGAGCAGCGCCAGTTGGAGCGCCCCGTCCACGGCCGCCGGATCCAGCGGACCGCGCCCGCCCGGCCAGCCCAGGGACCGCAGGCCCGCGACCGTCGCCTCCGCCCCGTGCTCCGACACACCGCGCACTTCGCGCAGGGCGTGGAACCGGGGACCGTGGAAGAGGACGCCCCCGTCGTACGGCGCGGACACGTCGAGCGGCTTCAGGTCCGCCGGGGTGTCCCAGCGGGACGGGTCGGGCGCGCCGTCGCCGGTGTCCACGACGGCACGGAAATGCGCCGGCCCCTCCTCGCCCCGCAGCTCCGCCTCCACCCCGGCCGGGGAGCCGGGCGCGCCCCGGCTGCCGAGCACGGTGAGCCGGTGGCCCACGCCTTCCAGCTCCGGCAGGTCGTACTTCCGGTACACCCGCAGATCACGCAGGACGAGCTGCCCCTCGGCCGGCAGCCAGGCTGCCGCTGCGCCCGCGAACCAGTTCAGGACCAGCGCCACGGGCAGCACCGGGACGCCGGCGGGCGCGTGGTCGGCCAGCTGCGGCAGGGTGTCCGAGCTGACCAGCACCTGTGCGCGCAACCGCTCGTCCGCGGCCGTCGGCCCGTCGCCGGCCGTCAGCACGACACGGGCCTGGCCGGCCGCACCGTTTAGTTCGGCGGTGCAGGCCGCGGCGCCCTGGGCCGGGGGGATGAGCGGCACCCCGGCCCGGCCGAAGTGCGCGGCCAGGGCCGGGGTGACCATGCCGCCCTGCCAGGGGCCCCAGGCCACGCAGCGCACCAGGCAGTCGGGGCGGCGAGCCTGCTCGGCCGACGCGACCTGCTGGAGGACTTCATTGGCCATGGCGTAGTCGCTCTGGCCCGCGTTGCCGAACACGGCGGCCACCGACGAGAACAGCAGAATCGTGTCCAGGGGATCGTCCGCCGTCGCCGACAGCAGCGCCCGCAGGCCGTCCACCTTCGTGGCCATGACCGGCTCGGCCTGCTCGTCGGTCTTGTCCGCGATCCGCTTGTCGGCGAGCACGCCCGCCCCGTGCACGATGCCGGTCACCGGCCCCCACGTCGCGCGCACCTCGCGCAGCGCCGCGGTGAGGGCGTCGGCGTCCCGGACATCCACCTTGACGTACCGGGCGGGCGAACCGGCGGCCTCCAGCCCGGCCAGCGTCGTCCGTACTTCGCGGGCGGCGAGAATCCTCCGGGCCTCCTCCGCGATCCGGGCGGGCGAGGACCCCTCCGCATCCCCGGCTCGCTGCGCGAGCAGTCGGGTGAGGGCCCGTTCATTGGTGGCCGATGCCAGACCGGCGGGCTCGGCGGCCGCCTCCGTCCGTCCGAGCAGGACGATCCGCGGCCGGTGGGTCCTGGCCAGGTCGAGCAGCGCGGCGGCGGTCACCCCGCGGGCGCCGCCGGTGGCCACGATCACGGAGTTCTCGCCGATGCGCGGGGCGCCGCCGGGTGTGAGCGGGCCGGGCACCATCCGCAGCAGGGCGCGGGTGCCGTCCGCACGAAGGCCGACCTCCGTGTCGGCTCCGCCTTCGAGCAGTTCGCACACGATCGCGTCGGCGACCTCTTCGTCATTCCGCCCGCCCCGCTCGCAGTCGAGGACCCTCACCCGGACGTCCGGCCACTCCTTCGCGGCGGTCCGGGCCAGTCCGGCCGTCCCGCCCAGCCACGCACGGCCGGGCGCGTGTCCGCCGAGCCCGAAGTCGCCGCCGGTGTCCTGGACGGTGACGAACAGGCCGCCGCCCCCGGCCGCCCGCGGTGCCAGCGCGCGCGCCGCGCGGAGCGCCGAGCGGTGGACCTCCCGGGCCTCGTCCGGTGTGCCGCTCGCGGACAGGCCGCCGAGGTGGATGACGCCGCGCGCCCCTTCGGGTACCTCCGCCACGGCGGTGGCGTCCACACCGCGCTCCGCCAGCTTCCGGGCCACGAGGCCGACGACCGGGCACCCCGCCACGTCCTCGCCGCTCACCACGACCGGCCCGTCCAGCAGCCCCGCCGTGGCCAGCCCGCACACCGGGGACTCCACCATGCGCGGCACCAGCCGGGTCAGGGGTGTCCACCCGTCCACCCCCGCCTCATCGGCGGACGGCTCGGATCCGTCGCCCCGTACGGCCGGGACATCGACGGTCGTGGAGAACGGGGCGGCCGCGCGAGCCTTTGCCGGGGAGGGCTCGAACGCGTCCGCGCGGGGCGCGGGCACGACAGGGACGTCCGGCTCCGGCGCGGGCCCGGCGGTCCGGGCGCCGGAGGCGAGTGCCGCGGTGATCTCCCGCAGGGTGCGGAGCTTGCCGAGCCGTCCGGCGTCCCCGACCGCCACGTCGCCCACCCGGCGGCGCACGGCCGACAGGATCTCGACCCGCTTGATGGAGTCGACGCCCAGGTCCGCCTCCAGATCCATGTCCACGTGCAGCATGGCGGTCGGGTAGCCGGTGAGGTCGGCCACCACCGACAGGAGCAACTCCTCCAGCTCCGAGGAAGACAGCTCCGAGGAAGACAGCTCCGAGGAAGACAGCTCCGAGGAAGACAGCTCCGAGGGAGTAGGCTCCGACGCCGATCGGTCCGGCGCCGACGCGTCCCGTGCCGGTGCTTCGGTCGGTAGTGCCGGCTCCGACACCGAGGGGCGCATCGCGGCGCTCGCCGGAGGGTCGCTCGCCTCCGGGACGGGATACGGCGTCGCGGCCCCGACGACCGCGGCGGGAGCCGGCGCCGCCACCGGGGGCGCCACGGCGGCCGGTACGTCGAGCGGGCCGACGGAGCGGGGGAGCGGCAGCGCAGCGGGCGCTGTCATGCCCGGGGCCGCACCCGGGACCGGCGCACCGAGCAGCGCCGCCAGGGTCGTCTCGGTCATCCTCAGGAAGGCCATATGGCTGTCCGTCAGCAGACGTTGACAGGCGAGGTGGGTCTCGGCCGTCTGCCGGTGGATGCTCTCGACGGCGAGCTGCCGATCGTCGCCGATGACCGGGCGGGCGTCAGCCGGCGCCTCCGCAGGGTGCGACGGGCCGAACTCCTGCGGCGAGGACGCGGCAGCCGGCTCGTACACCGGTGGCAGTGGCACGTCGCCGGGGGCCTGCGAGGGCAGCGCGACCGCCGGTACGGGGGCGGCGACCGCCGGTACGGCGTCGGGGCGCGGCCCGTGGTCCGGGGCGGGCGTCGGTTCGACGTGCGGGGTTCCGGAGGGCGGGAGCTGACCGTAGTTGGCTCCACTGATCTTCACGGTCATTCGGGGCTCGCGCTCCTTCGCTGGTGTTACGGGCGATGCGTAGGGGGTCCAGAGGGGATTGAGGTCGAGGGGAACGCCCCGCACGGCGAGTTCACCGAGCGCGGCGTGGAAGGTGTCGGCACCCGCCCCGGCCGGCCGGTCGAGGGGCACGGCCGCGTGCTCACGGCCGCCGAGGATCTGCCCGACCAGGCCCGTGAGCGTGGCCCCCGCGCCGACCTCCACGAAGGTCCGCACCCCCGCCGCGTACATCGCCTCGATCTGGTCCTGGAAGAGGACCGGCGAGGCGAGATGTCCGGCGACCCGGCGGCGCACCGCGTCGGGGCAGGAGGGGTAGGGTGCCGCGTCCGTGTTGCCGTAGACCTCGATCCGGGGCTCCGAGAACGTCACCGTGCGCAGGTGGGCGGCGAGCGGCTCAACAGCCGGGGCGACCAGCGGGCTGTGGAAGGCGGTCGACGCGGACAGTCCGCGGGAGGCGATCCCCGCGGCCGAGAAGGCGCTCCTGGCCCTTTCGACCGCCGCCGCCGAACCTGAGAGCACCGTCTGACGGGGCGAATTGTGGTTGGCCGGCCAGATGTCTTCGAAGCCACCGCCGGCCAGTACCTCCGCCACGCGTACGCGGTCCGCCGCCACCGCCAGCATCGCGCCCGGGGTGGCCGCCGCCTCCCGCATCAGCTCGCCGCGGCGCCGCGCCAGCCCGACCAGCGACTCCGCGTCCAGGGCGCCCGCGCAGTGCAGTGCCACCAGTTCGCCGAAACTGTGGCCGGCCACGCAGTCCGGCCGCAGCCCCAGTTCCCGCACCACCGCCAGCAGCGCGAGCGCGTGCACAGCCAGCGCCGGCTGAGCCCACTCGGTGGCGTTCAGCAGGGCCGCTCGGGCGGCGCGCTCCTCCTCGGTGAAGGCGGGCGGCGGGAACACGGCCCGGTGCAGCGGCCTTCCGTCGAAGCGGATGGAACCCAGCCGGTCCCACACGGCCTGCGCGGTCGGGGCCAGCATCGCGAGCTCGGCCCCCATCCCGACGTACTGGCAGCCCTGCCCGGGGAACAGGAAGCCGATGCGGCCGGGCGCGGGCTCCCCGTACGCGTACCGGATTCCGGAAGGGGCCGAGAACGACGCCTCGGGGCGCCGCCGGATGTGCGCGAGCGCCTGCGCGTACTTCCCCCGCAGGTCATCGGTGTCGGCGGCGACGACGGCCAGCCGCACCCGGGCGGTGGGCGAGAACGCGGCGTGGCTCTCCCTCGCCAGCGCGGCCAGCGGCCGTCCGTCCTCGGGCAGTCGTTCCTCCAGGGCGGACGGCGAGGCGGCGGCGAACAGGACCAGCTCGCTCGACGCCGTGCGGTGGCGCAGGGCAGGGCGGCCCGTGTTCTTCGGCGCGGGGCGCGCAGGGGTGCCTGCGTGCGTGCCCGATGAGGGGGTGGGCACGGTCGGCGGGGCGTATTCCTCCAGGGTGACGTGGAAGTTGCTGCCGCCGAAGCCGAAACTCGACACCGCCGCCCGGCGCGGATGACCGGCCGGCCGCACCCACGGCCGGGCCTGCGTGTTCACGTAGAACGGGCCGTGAGGGGCGGCGGCCGCCGGGTTCGGCCGTTCGACCTTGACGGTGGGCGGGAGCACCTTGTGGTGGAGGGCCATCACTGCCTTGAGCAGCCCCGCCGCACCCGCCGCGCACTTGGTGTGCCCGATCTGAGACTTCACCGAGCCGATCGCGCACCACTGGCCGTCAGGACGTCCCGAAGCGCCGAACACCGCGTTGAGCGCGGCCAGTTCCGCGGTGTCCCCGGCCTTCGTGCCGGTGCCGTGCGCCTCGACCAGCTCCACGGTCTCCGGCGGGTAGCCGGCCTCCTCGTACGCGCGTCGCAGGGCCCGTTCCTGCCCCTCGGGCAGCGGGGCGTAGATCGCTGTGCTCCGGCCGTCCGACGAGGTGCCGATGCCCCTGATCACGGCGTGGATCCGGTCGCCGTCGCGCTCTGCGTCGGACAAACGCTTCAGGGCGTACATCACGACCGCCTCACCGAGCATCGTGCCGTCCGCCGCCTCCGCGAACGGGCGGCAGTCGCCGCTGGGGGAGAGCGCGGGCGTCTTGGAGAAGCACAGGAACATGCCGATGTCGTTCCCGGTGTCCACGCCGCCGCTGATGACCAGGTCCGCCCGGCGCAGGGACAGTTCTCCGACCGCCGTCGACAGGGCGGCCAGCGAGCTGGCACAGGCGGCGTCGGTGGTGTGGTTGACGCCGTGCAGATCGAACCGGTTGGCGATCCGTCCCGCGACGACGTTGCCCAGCAGCCCCGGGAAGGTCGACTCGCGCCACGGCTCGAAGCGGGCGGCGATGCGGTCGCACACGGCCTGCGCCTCGGCCTCATCCAGCCCGCTCTCCCGCAGCCCCGCCAGCCACGCGGGGCGCTGGGAACGCCCGTACATGTGCGGCAGCAGTTCGAGGGCGGCCGCCCCGAGGACAACGCCGGTCCGGTCCCGGTCGATCCCGGACGTCCCGCCGGCGTCCCTCAGCACCTGGTCGGCGACCATGAGGGCGAGCAGCTGGGAGGTGTCCGTGGCCGGCAGATTGGCGGGAGGCACCCCGTAGGCCATCGGGTCGAAGTCCACCTCGGGAAGGAAGGCGCCCCGGCGGGCGTACGTCTTGTCGGGGGCGGCCGGGTCCGGATCGTAGTGGTCCTCCACCCGCCAGCGGGAGGCGGGGACCTCGGTGATCAGGTCGCGGCCGCCGGTCACGACCCGCCAGTAGCCGGCTGCGTCCGTGGCGCCCGGAACCAGTGCCCCGACGCCGACCACGGCGATGGGGACCTGGCGGGGGGTGGAGCCGGACATGGTCTCTCCTCGGGGTCGGGCGGCGGCGGACGGTGCCGCGGCGGGGCCGCTCACGCCAGCTCGCGCGGCGTGTAGGTGAACGCCTCGGAAGGCAACGGAACGCCGTACGTGCGCAGTTGATGGGCGCGGGTGAGTGTCGCGGCCCCTTCCAGCAGGTTGAGGGCGATCTGCGTCACGGACCGGTGGGGCGGTTTTGCCAGGAAGGTGCCGGCCGCCCACCGGTTGAACGCGCCCATCGCCGGTCCGCACCAGATCTGGTAGTCGGCCCGCCGCGCGCTCTCCCCGGTGATCGCCCACCGGCTGGAACTGCCCAGGTACCAGCGGAACACCAGAGCCATGCGGTGTCGGGGGTCGGCCTCCGCACGGACGGTTTCCGCCGGATCGCGCTCCTCCCAGAAGGCACGCGTGCGCTGCCAGACCTCCTCGAACGGGGCGCCCAGCACGTCGCGTTCGATGGCGGTACGCAGCGCGGGCGGGATCTCCTCCAGCGAGCCGTGGTCACGGTAGGCCGTGTACAGGCGGCCGGCCCGCCGGGCGAACATCGTGCCCCGCGACAGCACTTGCAGCTTCACGCCCAGCTCGAACATGTCGGCCGACGGCGCCATGGCGACATCGGCGACGTCCGCGTCGCACAGCATCGCCTTGGCCTCGTCGGACAGACCGGCCTCGACCGCCGTCTGGTTCACCGAACCGGTGACGACGTAGGACGCGCCGAGAGCGAAGGCGGCGGCCACCGCGTCCGGGGTGCCGAGGCCCCCGGCCGCGCCGAGGCGGACCGGCCGCCGGTACCCGAACCGCCGGCAGACCGTGTCGCGCAGGGCGGCGATCCGCGGCAGCAGGACCGACAACGGCCGGTTGTCGGTGTGCCCGCCGCTGTCCGCCTCGACGGTGATGTCCTCGGCCACCGGCACCAGGGCCGCCAGGGCCGCCTCCTCGCGGGTCAGGCTGCCACGCGCGACAAGAAGGTCCAGCAGAGCGGACGGGGCGGGGGAGAGGAACCTCTCGGCCACCTCGGGACGGGAGAGCTTCGCGAGCAGCCGCGTACGCCGGACGACGCTGCCGCCCGCACCCCGGCGCAGGCCCTGCGCCGAGCACAGTACGACCGCAGGGGTCAGCTCCATGAACGCCGACACCGAGATCCGGGGGACGCTGCAGCGCAGCAGAAGCTCCGCGACCCGCCACTCCAGCTCCGGTTCGGCCGGTGAGTGGATGAGATTGACTCCCCAGTTCGTGCGGGACCCCAGCTCCTGCGCCAGCGAGTGCACAGCCCGCTCCACCTCCGGGAGGGGCAGGCCGCCCGCACCGAAGAAGCCGATCATCTCCGCCCGCGCCATCGCCGCGACCATGCCGGTGGTCGCGATGCCGTTCGCCATCTCCCCCGCCACATAGGGGAAGCGGACGCCGTGCGCCTCGCAGAAGGTCCGGCCGCCGAGCCACTCGGGATACAGCGGCGGCAGCGTGCCCAGCACCGGACCGGCGGGCGGCGCCCCGGTCGCGAGGCCCAGCTCCCGGCCGTCCGGGCCGCTGACGACGTGCACGGGTTCCCGGATCAGCCGGACACGGTCGGCGATCCCCTGGGGGGAGAAGACCGGCGGACGCACGGCAAGGGCGCGGGGAGCGGCGAGAACGGACACGGAAGCTCCAACGGGGCGGGACGGTTGCTGCTGGTCGGGCGTACGCCGTCTGCGACGTACGGGAAGCTCAGGAGCACGGTGCGGGCGCAGGGGCGGGCGGGGTGTCCGGGGGCCGGGGGAGCGCCCCGCTCCTCGGGGCCAGTCCGGACCACAGCCGATCGAGACCGACCGGAGCGCAGACCGCCGCCGGACCGAGCAGGGTCCTCACCCGGGTGTCGTCGAACCGCCGCCGGTGGGTGAGGTAGGCCGTGATGCCCGGGTAGAAATCGATCATGGTCTCCAGCGCCGAAGGGTCCTCCGGCTTGGCGTCGACCAGGTCGATCGAGAGGGGGACGAGCCGTTCCAGCAGGGCGACGACGGTGGGCACGGGGACATCGCGGTCATGGACGACGTGGTACGTGTCGACCCCGTGTGAGGACGGCAGTTCGGACAGGCGGACCATGACGTCGGCCGCGTGTTCCACCGGTAGCAGGTTCAGCCGCCCGTGCGGGTGCCCCACCGTCCGTACCCGGGGCCGAGCCCCGGGGCCCGGCAACCCATGAGCGCCGCGGGAAGAACCGTCCGGAGCCCCGTTGGGAGAGCTCGTGGCGGTCGGTGGTGCGGCGACGGTCGCCCGTCGCGCGTCGCGCAGGATGCGCTCGACGACCTGCAGGGGGTGCGAAGGCAGCTCCGGGTGCGAGGGCACGTCCGTGACGAGGATGCTCGGCCGCAGCACCAAGGCCGGTCGCCCGTGCTCGCGGGACCAGGCGTGAACCAGCAGCTCCGCCTCGTACTTGGACTGTTCGTAGGCGTTCTCGAAACCGGCGCCGTCGTCCAGTTCGTCCTCGTACGCCACCCCGGTGCGCCGCGCGCCGGCCACGAACGCGGTGCTCACATGGCGCACCACCGGTTCCGCGCGCCCGGCGGCCGCCAGTTCCAGGACGTGGCGGGTGCCTTCGACATTGGTCCGCCGCAGCTCGGGAAGGTCCCCCTCCAGATGGATGCTTCCCGCGCTGTGCCAGATCGCGCCGAGGCCGTCGGCCAGCTCTCGGAACGCCCGTGCGGACAGGCCCAGCCGGGGCAGTGCCAGATCGGTCTCCACCACCCTCAGCCGCTCCGGCAGTCGTGCGAGGAACGCGCTCGGCGCACCCATCAGTTCGAGGGAACGGGTGATGCGGTGCAGCGCGTCGCCCGAACCGGCGTGGGCCAGGACCGTCACCCACGCGTGCGTGTCGAGCAGACGACGTAACAGGCGCAGCCCGAGGAATCCGGTGGCGCCGGTGAGTGCGACGTGCACGAGCGTGGCTCCCAGAGCGGTGAGAAGGGCGGTCCCCGCCGTGCGGGGCGTGCGGAGGCGGAGCACCGGCGGTGCGGCGGACCCGAAGCGGATACGAGCGGCACGGCGTCGACCGTCCCGCGCGGGTCGTCGTCGGCGATCGCGCCGCGCACGGTCCGGATCGTCCCGCCGATCCGTGCTGCCGGTGTCGCCGGCGCTGCCGACGCCCGTCCCGGACAGGGCTCACCAGGCCTTCGAACCCTGGTGATCTCCGGCGTTTTCACACAATGGCAGACGGCGGACGGAACACACCCATTGATCCGTCCTGGCCACCCGAACGGAGGATCTCGCTCGACCGTGGGTGCCGCCGGTGCACGCCGCTCGGGCCGGTCCCTCTTTCGGTGGAACTCGTCACGGTGCACCGGGATCACACCCTCGGAGGCCGCGCCCCGGGACACGGCCGCGCGCGCCAGGCGTCGGAGGCCCGCCGCGGCACGGGAAAACGAGGCCCCGAGGTGCGGAGAGCGGGTGGGCGGCGACCGGCGCGGAACCGTCCGGTGCCCGCCCGCGGAGCCGGGACGGGCCACCGCAGCCGGCCGGCGCAGCCCCGGTCGCCGGTCATCCTGGTGAGCCGCCGGTCCCGGCAGCGCGACCGGCTCGGGTGGGTGGGGCGCCCGGCCATTGGATTCCCCGCCCTTCGCGTGCTGCCGTACCTCTGTCCCACCACCGGTGGTCATCGCGACCGCCTCGGCCCGAACGGGAGCCCGCACCCGCATGCCCGATTCCGAGCAGTCCACCGTGTCCGCCCCGCCCACCGCGCCGGCGGACCCCTCTACGGGGTCCGACCGGCCGAAGCGTTCCGTCCCCCCGCCCCGTCATCCCACCCACGCGGTCGACCGCGCGTTCCTCGACCTGGAGCGCCGCCGCCCCGAGGTCCGCTGGGACGCGGGCGGCGTCGCGTATCTCAGCGGTCCGCCCCCGAGCCTGGCCGATCTCCGCGCGTACGTGGCGTTCCGGCTCGGTGAACTGCCGCTGCTCACCAGCCGGGTGACGGGAGGCAGGCGGCCCGGGTGGCAGCCGTCCGAGGACTTCCCCGTCGACCGGCATGTGTACGAGGTGGTGGCCGACGGACCCGCCGACTGGGACACAGCCCTGCACAGCGCGCTCAACGCCCCGTTCGCCCCCGGCGCCTACTGGGGGGTCTGGCTGATCCACGGCCACGAACCCGACGCGTACGCCCTCTGCTACCGCTTCCTCCACGCCTGCCAGGACGGCTCGGCCGCCGCCATGACGTTCCGCGCGATGCTGGGCGACGGGGAGCCGTCAGCGCGTCCACTGCCGGGCGGGAGCGGTGTGTTCGGCGTGCCCCGGCGGTTCGGCGCGGCCGTCGCGCTGGCCACGAGGTTCCTGGCGCGCACCTTCACCGTGCGCGGTCACCGCCCGGACCCGGCCTTCGCCCCTGCCGGTGAGCGGCGGCTGTGGCGGGGGCGCGTCCCCGTGGACACCCTGCGGCTGATCGGCGCCGGACGCGGTGGCTCGGCCCACGACGCGCATCTCGCAGCGCTGGCCGGGGCGTTGTCGGTGTGGGCGGCCCGCTCCGGTGTACCACTGCCCCGGGTGACGGCCGTGCTGCCCGTCGACGCGCGGCGGGCCGATGAGGAGCAGACCTGGGGCAACCGCTGCTTCGCCCTTCCGGTCGACCTGCCGGTGGGCCCCGCCCCGGGCCGCCCGCACGGCTCCCCGGACGAGGAGGCGCCGCTGCGACGGCTCGACCAGATCATGGCGGTGACCCGGAAGCTGCGGGGCGACACCTGGCGACAGGCCGTTCAGGACCTGGTCCGCTACATGCCGGACCGTCCCACCGCGTGGTACCTGCGCAGGATGCTGTCCCCCCGCGTCACCAACGTCATGGCCACCTCCATGCCGCTCGCCGAAAAGGGGAGCCTGGGGGAGACCCGGGTGACGGGGACGGCCCTGCTGCCGCTCCTCGTGCCGGGACACCTCTGCGGAGTGGGGCTGTCGTTCTTCGGCGACTGGGCGGAGGTGTCCTTCGTCGCGGACCGCGCCCTGCCGCTGGGCGAGCTGCTGCCGGAGCTGTGGGAACAGGGCGTGCGAGAGCTGGCCGAGAGCGTGCAGCGGGGTTGAGCGGGCGTACGGGCCGGGGCGCGGGCTCCGTGCCGCCCCGGCCCGTTACATGACCAGCCCTGCCGCCCCGTACCGGTGCGGGAGGGCTCGTCACACCGTGTCGGACACCGGAGCGGGACGAGGCGCGGCGTCGGGGCGTCGAGCGTCTGCCCGGCGCGCTCGGCGTCTGCCCGCCCGGAGCTCCCGGCGAAGGGCCCGCCGGTAGGCGCAGATGTCGATCTCGATCCCGTGCCGGTAGGACGGCGCGTAGACCTTGTCGTGCCGTTCCCGCGCACGGGCGATCGACCGGGTCATCTCCGCGGGCGTCGGCAGGAGGACCTCCCCTTCGATCAGGTCGGCGATCCATTCGGCCTGCGGTTCGAGCAACGGGAAGGCCGCTCCAGCCGGTTGTGCGAGCCCCATGAAGAAGAGCCCGGGAAGCCGGGGCGGCACCGTGCGCAGATACAGCTCGGTGCGGCCGTCCGGCGCGGCGAAGACGGCGGGGTCCAGGAAGGGGAAGGACAGCGAGTACCCGGTGGCGTACACCACGGCGTCCACGGTCTCGCGGCTGCCGTCCGTGAAAGACACCGAGTCCCTGCCGAAGGAGCGGATACCGGGCTTCGCGGTGACCGCGCCCCGGGCCAGCTGGACGAGCAGCTCGTCCGACGTGGAGGGGTGGGCGGCGAGAGGCCGCCGCACCGGTTCGGGGAGCCCGTAGAGCGCGGGGGCCCCACGGGCCAGCCGCAGCAGGAGTGCCATCCCCGGGTCCTTGAGGAAGCGGGGCAGCACGGCCGCCCTGCTCACCGCCCAGTGGTCCGCGGGCCGCCCGAGCAGCATCTTCGGGAACACGTGCGCCACGGCGCGGGCGGAGAGGAACGTCCGGGCCGCCGAACGGGAGATCTCCGCCGCGATCTCGCACCCGGAGTTGCCCATCCCGACGACGAGAACCCGCTGCCCGGCGTACGGTTCGGGGGAGCGGTAGGCGTGCGCGTGGACGGCGGAGCCCTCGAACACCCCGGCCCCGGGCACAGCGGGACTCGGAAGACGCGGGTCCCAGTGGTGCCCGTTGGCCACCACCACCTCGGTGTACCGATCGGTCTCCGCCTCCGCCGCTCCTCGGCTCCGGCGGGTGACCTCCCAGCCGCCGCCCTCCACAGGGCGCACGGAGGAGACCTCCGTGCGCAGTCCGATGTGACCGTGCAGCCCGAAGGTCTCCGCATAGCTCTCCAGGTAGGCGAGGACCTGGGTGTGGTGCGGGAAGACCGGGTAGGAATCCGGCATCGGCAGCGAGGAGAAGGACATGCTCTCCTTGGAGATGTTCGCGTGCAGCGACGCGTACACCCCCGACATGCCGTTGTCGTTGCCATAGCGCCAGAGCCCGCCGATGCCCGAGCCCGCCTCATAGCAGTCGAACGGGATGCCGCGCGAAGCGAGGACTCTACTCGCGGCCAGGCCGGACGGGCCGGCTCCGATCACGCATGTTCTCCGCATGGCTGACCGGCCTTTCACGTCAGACGGGTACGACCTTCCGGGAGGCCGGTCACGGTAGCCGCCGCCACTGCGACCGAGGCGGTTTTGGGCAGGCTTCCCGCCGCACGCGTGACAGGCGGGCGCCAGGTTGACACCGCAGGGGGCGTTCTCCAGGCTGCCGTTTCCCTCGCCCGGCCGACTCGTTGGGCACGTGCGGACCGGTTCCGCGCACCGCAGGCCAGGTACCACGGAGCGAAGCGATGGACGTCCACGATGTGCACCATTCCTACCGACAGCACGCCGTCCTGAGGGGCGTCGGCCTCCGGCTGAAGCCCGGCACCCTGGCCGGGATCGTCGGCGAGAACGGTGCGGGCAAGACGACCCTGCTGAAGATCCTCTCCGGTGAACTCCGTCCGGACCGGGGGACCGTGCACCATGGCGGCAGGTTCGGCTACTGTCCGCAGACCGTGGTGCTGGACGACTCCTTCACCGTCCGCCAGCATCTCGACTTCTTCAGGAGCGCGTTCGGCCTCACCGGGCTCGAACGGGCCGAGGAGGTGATGGAGACACTGGCCTTCACCGAGTACCTCGACCAGCGCGCGGGTCGGCTCAGCGGGGGCTCGCGGCAGAAGCTCAACCTGACCCTGGCCCTCATGCACGACCCGGACGTACTCCTGCTGGACGAGCCCTACCAGGGCTTCGACTGGGAGACCTACCTGCGCTTCTGGGAACTGGCGACCAGGCTGCGCGACGCAGGGCGTTCGGTGCTGGTCGTCTCGCACCTCGCGTACGACATCGACCGGCTGGACCAGCTCTGGCGCCTGGAGGGCGGGCGCCTGCACATCCAGGAACGGCCTACGGAGGCCGCGGCGTGAGGCGGCACCTGTCCCTGTTCGTCACGGCATCGCGGTACGCGCTGATCGGACACGCCCGCAACCGGTTCGCCATGCTGCTGGTGGTCGTGTACATCCCGGTGTGGATCGCCCTCGCCTATGTGACCATTCCCGATCAGCCCGCCCCCTTCCGGCTCCGGGCGACCGGCGAGGTGCTCTCCCCGCCCGGCAACCACCTCACTCAGATCACCGGTGCGCTGAACGCGGTCACCCTCATCGCAGGGTTCATGATGTTCGCGGCCACGTTCACCGGGGGAGCCTTCGACCGCCGGCTGGCGATGGCGGGTTACCCCCGGTTCCACCTCGTCCTCGCCAAGCTGTCCGCGCTCACGCTGGTCTGCGTCGCGATCTCCGTGTACGCCACCGCGGTCGCCGGGTTCGCCTGGACGCCGCGACAGCCCCTGCTGCTCACCGCAGCGCTGTTCGGCGCCGCCCTCACCTACGGCGCGCTCGGCGTGGTCTTCGGCTCGGTACTCCGGCGCGAGGTCGAAGGGATGTTCGCCATCCTGATGATCAGCGTCCTCGACGTCGCCCTGCAGAATCCCCTCTCCAGCTCCGGGTCCGACAGTGCCGTCGTGCGCTTCCTCCCGACGTACGGAGCGGTACAGGCCAGCATGTCCGCCGCCTTCTCCGACGCGTCGGGCGGCCGGGCGCTCCTGACCCAGTGCCTCTGGCTCACCGGCGCGTCGGCGGCGGCATTCCTGGTCTTCCGCCGACGTACCCGGAACGCGCTCGTGCGGCACAGGAAGCCGCCGTTTCCGGCGCCCCGCGGCGCTGGAGGAACCGAGGGCCCAGGCGTTCACCGGCCCCCGGCGGAGTCCGGCCCGGCGCCGGAAAGGGTGGGACCCGCCTGACCGCCCGGCTGCCCCGGGGCCGCTCGGGGGCTCCGCCCATCGCACGGACGGCCATCGACCCCGTGTGCGCCCCCTGTCCCGCCGATACGCCCGTGACCTGGGCAGGCGGTGATCGTTCAGCTGTCGGGCGCTGGATCGGTGCCCGGAACGACCCGTTCACCACTGCAAGGAGCACCGCCCCATGTCTGTCTCGCGTACCGCCCGGCGCGCCGTCCTCACCGCGGCCGTGGTCTGCGTCTCCACGCTGGCCGTCCCCTCCACCGCACAGGCCGCTCCGCTGCCGCCCGCATGTCAGGAAGCGCTGCTCGAAACACTCGACAAGTTCCCCGTCGTGGACTTCACGGTCCCGGACAAGGTCAAGAACACCATGACGGCCCAGGTGTTGGGGATGAGCGAGGCCGACCAGGCAGTGTTCACCGAGGTGGCGTGCGCGGCCTGGAACACCTGGGCGACCCAGAACGGCCAGGCGGTCGCGACCGACCTGGACAGCCGCTACCGGAACGCCGCCGGACCCGTGTGCAACAAGTTCGCCAGGTCCGCACTGGCGACGATCAAGAAGCACGCCCCCAATGTCCCGGCCGAGACCCGGGACATGGAAAGGGTGGCCAAGACGGTCTGGCGCGACTCCATGGAGAAGCTGGCCGCGGACGCCACCAACGCCGACTGTCGTACGGCCTACAACGCGGTGAAGGCCGGCTGGTAGCCGGGCGGCGCCTCTCATTCGGGTCTGTGCAGGCCCCAAGCCCGCGGTAGCGGCACTCGGTGCTGGAACCGCGGGCCTTGTGCGCAAGGGATCCCTTCGGCTGCCGCCTGGACTGCCTTGACGGCGAGACCGTCTGCGCACAGGTACTGACCGGCCCCGACACCGACTCACTCGAAGCGGCGAGCGAGTACCTCGCCGCCCGGCTCCGATGTAGGAACAGGCGGACGGCCGTTCATGGGCCTCACACAGACGGCGTCGGGACGTACTCGAACCAGTCGAAGGCGACCGTGCCCTCGGTGGCGTACATGCCGATCACACGGCCGGTGAAGCCGCAGGCGACCTCGGTGGACAGGTAGCGTCCGTCCAGTTCGGCGAGGGGTCGGGCGTCCGGGGTGTCGGGGTCGCCGAGCCCGAAGGCGATGGTGTCGGGCCCGGTGGTCCCGCCGTCGGTGAGTTCGGGTGACGCGCGAACGAGGTCCGACGTGCGGATCGTCACGGTGAGGTGCTGTGGCCCGGCCGGGACCGGTCGACGGGCCACGGTCTGGCGCAGCGGCCCGATCCGGGCGACGACACGGACTTCCCCGTCCCCTGCCTCCACCTCGTAGTGGTGGGCCTCGTCCAGGCGCACGCAGAGACCACCGCGTCCTGTGCCCGGGTCGATCAGCGCGGTGACGCGGCAGTCGTGGTGCTGCTGGCGCCGTCCGACGAAGGTGTAGCCGGGGCGGTCGAGGGTTGGGCCGGTGGCGCCGAGGAGCAGCCAGCCGGGCCGCTCGGTGAGCGACCAGGAGCCCTCGTGGCGGGTGAACGGTGAGATCCAGTGCGGTGCGAGGGAGTGCTTGTCGAAGTCGTCGCGGGTGGGCGGGGCCGGGACGGGGTGCCAGGCGCCGCCCGGGGCGGCATGGCTCACGGGAACGGGCGCGAGGAGGGGCCATCCGTCCGCGTCCCACTCCACCGGGGTCAGGAACGTCTCGCGGCCGAGCACGTGCACGTCGGGCGTGAAGCCGCGGGGGCGGACACCGAGCAGTACCATCCACCAGCTGCCGTCGGGAGCCTCCACCAGGTCCGCGTGGCCCGTGTTCTGGATGGGGCGGGGGGTGCCGCTGTGGGACAGCAGGGGGTTGGAGGGTGCGCCTTGCCAGGGGCCGCGCGGCGAGCGGCTGCGGGCCACGGACACGCTGTGACCGCGTTCCGTGCCGCCTTCCGCGATCAGCAGGTACCACCAGTCGCCGATGCGGTAGAGGTGCGGCGCCTCGGGGTACTTGAGGCCGCTGCCCGACCAGGTGACGAAGGGCTGCTCCAGCACTGTGCCCTCGACCGGGTCGATCCTGGCCATGTTGATGCCCCCCTCGGGGCCGGAGAAGGCACACCAGCAGGTGCCGTCCTCCTCCCACGCCAGGTCGGGATCGATGCCGGGCAGGTCGATCCACACGGGATCGCTCCAGGGGCCTTCGGGGCGCCGGGCCGAGACGACGAAGTTGCCGCCACCGTCGATGTTGGTGTTGATGACCCAGTAGCGGCCGTCGTGGTGCCGGATGGTCGGGGCGTAGAGGCCGCCGGACGCCTTGGCGCCGGGGACGGGCAGCGGCAGTTGCCCGGGCCGGTCGAGCACGTTGCCGATCTGCTCCCAGTGCACGAGGTCCTTGCTGTGGAAGAGCGGAAGCCCGGGAAAGTACTCGAAGCTGGAGCAGACCAGGTAGTAGTCGTCACCGACCCGGCACACACTCGGATCGGGGTGGAACCCGCTGATCACCGGATTGTCGTACATGCGCACGGAAGTGTCGTCCCTTCGAGCCGCCGGGTGCCGTGAGTCTAACGATCTCTTCCGACCCGCTCACAGCAGACGTCACACGCGACCCGCATCCGACAGGCACCGTTCAACTCGCCCTGTTCCACCAGTTGCTGCGTCCGTTTCAGTAGTGGCCCACGACACGGAACTGCTCGGGGCAGCGCTCGCGTCCGAGCACGCCGCACCCAGTACTGAACGAAGCGACCTCGGTCGTGGGGGAGGGCGGGTCGGGTGCCAGGTCCTCGGTCAGCTGGACGTCGGTGCCGGTCGCGCCGGGGTGAGGGGGCTGGCGTCAGTCGGCGTTCGGTTGGGGTGCCGCGGCCAGACTCTGCTTGACGTGCCGGCTGGTCTCGTCGGCGAGGACCTCGGGCAGGCCGGTCTCGATGCCGTACAGGGCCTGGGCTGCGACTTCGCCGGCGTCGACCTTTTGGCCGGCGGGCACATCGGCAGCCATGTCGGTGTCCATGTAGCCGACGTGCAGCGCCGAGACGGCGATTCCGCGGGGAGCCAGCTCGTCGCGCGTCGCACCGGTCAGAGCCCAGGCGGCGGCCTTGGACGCGGCGTAGGAACCGAGCCCTGCCGGGTGGAACCAGGACAGGGCGGAAAGGACGTTGAGTACCGCTCCGCCGCCGTTGGCCTCGATGACGGGGGCGAAGGACCGGGTCGTGGCGAGCGGGCCGAAGTAGTTGGTCTCCATGTCCCGGCGTACCTCGGTCATGTCGCCTCCGAGCAGTGTCGCGCCGGTGGAGATGCCCGCGTTGTTGATCAGAAGTGTCGTGTCGGACGCCACGCGCGTGGCCTCTCGTATAGACGCCTCGTCCGTGACGTCCAGCAGTAGCGGGATGACGCCAGGTACGTCCACCGTCTCGGGGCGCCGGGCCGCGCCGTACACCTTGGCGCCGCGCTCGACGAGCTGGGCGGCCAGATGTCGACCGAAGCCCCGGTTGGCGCCGGTGACGACCGCGACCGCGTTCTTCAGTTCCATGTCTGCTCCTACGTTCTGGCAGGGGCCATTGGGCCACCCGCCTGTATTAGATTATGACTCCAATCTAAACGACGGGCTACGATAGATGCCAGTCGACATCTAAACGGGAGCTGGTCATGGGCCGCGTATCGCAGGCGCAGGCGGAGGAAAACCGCAGGCGGGTGGTGGACACCGCATCCCGGCTGTTCCGAGAGCATGGCACCCACGTGAGCGTCACCGACCTGATGAAGGCCGCCGGTCTGACCCACGGCGCCTTCTACAAGCAGTTCGCCTCCAAGGAGGCGCTCGTCGACGAGGCCACCGCGCACGCCTTCGCCGAGCTCGCCCAGGGGTACAGCACCGGGCTCGAGCGGCACGACGGGCAGCGCGTCGCCGCCCAGCGAGCGCTGATCGACGCCTACCTCTCCGTGGAGCACCGCGACGCCCCGGCGGACGGCTGCCCGGTCGCCGCGCTCGCCACCGACATCGCGCGGGAGGGCGGGGGCGAGGGACGTGAGGCCCGTCGCGTCTACGCCGAGGGGGTGGCCGACTTCGCCCAGTTCCTGGCCCGTGACGACCATGACGGCCTCGTTCGTCTCTGTACGCTGTTCGGTGCGCTGGTCCTGTCCCGGGCCACCAAGGGGCTCCCGATCTCCGGCGAGATCCTCGCTGCCGCGCACACGGCCGTGACCGAAGAAGGCTGATCGACCCGATTCCGGGCGCCCCGGACGGCCTCACTGCCGAAAGTCCCGCGCCGAACGTGACGGGCCCACGCTGCACGGGAAGGCGTCGGCGCTGCTGTGCTCCTTGCCCTCTGATCGCCGGCACTAACTGGCTCTGACAAAGGCTGCTGATCATGAGAATCTCGGCCTGCTGTCCCGTGAGTCTGGTTATGGGAAACCGTCAGTCGCGGCCGAGGGTCGTGTCGGATGAACTGTGGTCGCTGGTCGAGCCGTTGCTGCCGAAGCCGGGTCCGAAGAAGGCCGAGGGCAGACCGCGGGTGCCGGACCGGCAGGCCCTGTCCGGGATTCTCTTCGTCCTGCACACCGGCATCCAGTGGGAGTGCTTGCCCCAGGAGCTCGGCTTCGGCTCGGGCACGACCTGCTGGGGACGCCTTGCGGCGGCCTGGAACGAGGCCGGTGTCTGGGACCAGTTGCACGTGTTGCTGCCGGAGAAGCTGCGGTCGAAGAACTGGCTGGACTGGGAGCGGGCGGTGATCGACTCCTCGCACGTGCGGGCCGCCCGGCGGGGCCCAAAAGCGGTCCCAGCCCGGTCGACCGCGCACGGCCGGGCAGCAAGCACCGTCTCATCGTCGACGGACAGGGCGTCCCGCTCGCGGTGTCGCCGACCGGCGGCAACCGCGGGCGACGTCACCCAGCTCCAGCCGCTGGTCGACAAGATCCCTGCCGTCGCCGGATAGGTCGGCAGACCCCGCCGGCGCCCCGACGCTCTGCTGGCCGACCGTGGCTACGACCCCCGACAAGTACCGCCGCCTGCTCTGGCAACGAGGCATCCGCCCCGTGATCGCGAAGCGGGGCGAGCCGCACGGCACCGGCCTGGGCACCTTCCGCTACGTCGTCGAGCGAACGATCGCCTGGCTCCGCGGCTTCCGCCGCCTGCGCATCCGCTGGGAACGACGCGACGACATCCACGAAGCATTCCTTGGCCTCGCCGTCTGCCTGATCACCCACCGCCACGTCCGACGCCTTCGTCAGGACCTCTTAGCCCTCTCTACTCGTTGTCCCCTCGCCGTCCTAGGGGCGTTTGCCCGGTGCCGGGGTCGCGGCAATGAAGTCGGCGCTCAGTACGTCCGCGTAGGGGGCCAACCCCTCGTGGGAGGCGACCACGGCGCGCACGTACCGGTTGATCGTGTCGGAGCGGGCCAGGCGAGCGCCCCGGGCCCGGTTGGAAGACCCGGTCAGCAGCGCGCCCCGAGAGAGGTGGGTGTCGTGAGCGGGGCTGATGACACGGCCGGTGAGCGGGTCGGGCTCGAACGTCCCGGCGACGGTGCACCCGACGTAGACGTCCAGGGTGCGAGTTCGGTGTCGACCCCGGCGGCGACGCCAGAGCGAGCAGAAGCTCAGACGGCGGAGACCATCACGGCCCG
The DNA here is from genome assembly GCF_033406955.1 of Streptomyces violaceoruber. Taxonomy (NCBI): domain Bacteria; kingdom Bacillati; phylum Actinomycetota; class Actinomycetes; order Kitasatosporales; family Streptomycetaceae; genus Streptomyces; species Streptomyces violaceoruber. Next base: position 8,562,060 of record NZ_CP137734.1, read on the forward strand.
GGTGGCTCGGGCTGCGTTCTCGTGCTCGTCAAAGATCCACGCCCCGATGTTGGCCCGTGCGCAGGTGTGAGGATCGAGTCCGTCGCCGGGGTCGCACCAGTTGAGCCAGGAGGTGGTCCCGGCGCGGTAGGGGCGGCGGGCCTCGGCGGAGAAACGACGGCCCTGAGAGGTGTCAGACCTGGCCCGGTGTCAGACCTGGCCGTAACCACCGTCGACCTGGTAATCGGCGCCGTTGACATGGGAGGCCGCGTCCGAGGCGACAAAGGAGATCACGGCGGCGACCTCTTCCGCGGTACCGGCCCGGGTCATCGGGGTCCCGGTGCCCATCGTGGCGATGAGCGCCTCGCGTTCCTCGGCGGTGGCGGCCAGCTGCGCGATACGGGGCGTATCTGTCGGGCCTGGGCTCACCACGTTCACCCGGATCCCGCGTGGGGTCAGCTCAAGGGCCCAGGTACGGGCGAGAGCGCGGACCCCGGCCTTGGAAGCCGCGTAGAGACTCCGCCCGCGCGACGCCTTGTGAGCGGCCATCGAGCCGGTGAGGACGATGACACCACCGTCCGCCAGTAGCGGCAACGCCTTCTGGACGGCCATGATCGTGCCGGTGATGTTGACGTCGAAGACCGTCCTGATGACGTCCTCGGTGATGGTTCCCAGCGGTGCGGTCGCGATGGCCGCCGCGTTGACGACCAGCACGTCCAGCCGGCCGCTGCGCCGCTTCACCTGCGCGAAGAGTCGGCCGAGGTCGTCGGTCGAGCGCGAGTCGGCCCGCACCCCGATGACATCACCCGGTATGTCCGCGGCCGCCGCCGTCGCGGCGTCCTGGTCCCGTCCCGTGATGTAGACGGTGCCGCCCCCTTCGGCGATCTTCCGCGCGGTGGCATGCCCGATGCCGGCACTTCCACCCGTCACGACCGCGACCTTGTTGTGAAATGCGTTGCTCATGGAACTCGTCGTCCGTTCATCTGGGTAGCCGTCCTTGGGGAACGTCGTGCAAGACGTCCCGAAAGAGTCCTGAGGAACACAGGCGATACGAGCCTGCGCCTGGTGCTGACACCGGTGCCAGAAGCCTGGTGATACTGGTACTGGCAGCACCAGGCCGACGCCTCCAGGCTCTGGCACAGTGGACCTGTGCCGACAAACACGAACCGGGCCGAACTACGGGATTTCCTGCGCTCACGACGCGCACGGGTCTCACCCGAGGACGTCGGCATACCCGCGACAGTCCGTCGACGCACCCCCGGACTGCGCCGCGAGGAGGTCGCCCAGCTGGCCGGTGTCGGCATCACCTGGTACACGTGGCTGGAGCAGTGGCGGCCGATCAACGTCAGCTCCCAGGTGCTCGACGCGGTGGCCCGCACGCTGATTCTGGATGCCGCCGAGCGCGACCACCTCTACCGTCTGGCCGAGGTCCCCCAGCCCCCGGTCATCAGCGATCCGCCGACCGAGCTCCCCGGCCACCTCGACACCGTCCTGGAAGCCCTGGACCCGTTGCCCGCCATGCTGGTCGACGCCCGCACCGACGTGCTGCGCTGGAACCGCGCATACGCGGCCCTGCACCCCGCTCTGGTCAGTGCTCCGCCCGGCAAGCGCAACACCCTCTGGCAGCTCTTCGCGGCACCGGAGGGGCAGCCCCGCATCGTCAACCGCGACGAGCAGGCGCCCGAGGCCGTGGCAGGGTTCCGCTATCGCTACAGCCAGAACGCGGGTGACCCGCGGTGGCAGGACTTCGTCACCCGTCTGCGCACCGCCAGCCCGCTGTTCTCTCGGCTCTGGGCCACGCACGACGTTGCTCCACCGCACCTGTGCGACAAGCACTACGACATCACGGGGATCGGCGAAGTGATCCTGCGTGCCACCAGCATGGAACTGACCGACCACCCCGGCGTCCGCCTCGTCGTCCAGACCCCCGCCGACAGACGCAGCCGCGAGAACATCGACCGTCTGCTACGCCGGGCGACGCACCTGTGACGAATGGACCGAGGCCCGGGTATGGGCCAAGCTCCACCGCCTTGGTCCTGGACGAACTCGGCGCACGCAGCAGACCGGACCGGTCGTGGTGCGCGATCGACTTCGTCAGCGTCCGGACCCTCAAAGGGAGGTGAACGCCGGCGTCTCGGCAGCGGATCACCACACTCCCTGGCAGTACTGCCGAGCCGTACCGTCACCACCCGCACGCCAGACCTTCCAGCCAGGCACACCGCACCGCCAGGTGAGCAGGCCGGGATCGACCACGGCGGCACCGTGCGACGCGGCCAGGGTTACAGCCTGCGCGTCAGCACCATCCAGGCGATCCACCGCCAGATGCTCGCCCGCTGCCAGCCCCTCGACGGCGGCCACGGCACCCCGACTGTCCCGGCACAGCGCAAGGCCCGCCGCGAGTACGAGAACGCGTCAGCGCGCTCTAAACGCACCGCCTGTCTCGCCGTGCCTGTCTCCCGGCTGCCGACTCGACTCCTAAGGTCGTCGAAAGTTTCGAACATTGTGCGTGTGATTGCGTATTTCCCTTCCTGTTCCTCTTCTCGTTGCTCACGATGCTTCGGGCGCGAGGTGCTGTGACCATGTAGTTCGTGTTAGCTAAGGCCTCCGCCCGCGAAGGGAAGGTTTCCGAAAGGCTGTCGAAACTGTTGACAGGGTCATGGCGTCCTACGAAAACTGTGGCCACCGAACGACAGGAAGGCCGTCGGTCCGCTCGCGACATGTGACCGGTCGCGGCGTGACGACCGGGCGGCCCGGCCATGGTTCGGGCAAGGCCGCGGGCGGCAGAAGCCGCCCGCCCCCCACCAGCCTTCATCAGGAGAACGCATGCAGCAGGACGGCACACAGCAGGACCGGATCAAGCAGAGTCCCGCCCCTCTCAACGGAATGAGCCGACGAGGCTTCCTCGGTGGCGCCGGCACCCTCGCGCTCGCTACCGCGTCCGGGCTGCTGCTGCCCGGCACAGCCCACGCCGCCACTACCATCACCACCAACCAGACTGGCACCGACGGCATGTACTACTCGTTCTGGACCGACGGCGGCGGCTCCGTCTCCATGACGCTCAACGGTGGCGGCAGCTATGGCACCCAGTGGACCAACTGCGGCAACTTCGTCGCCGGCAAGGGCTGGAGTACCGGCGGACGCCGGACGGTCCGCTACAACGGCTACTTCAACCCGTCGGGCAACGGCTACGGCTGCCTCTACGGCTGGACCTCGAACCCGCTGGTGGAGTACTACATCGTCGACAACTGGGGCAGTTACCGGCCCACCGGTACGTACAAGGGCACCGTCTCCAGTGACGGAGGCACCTACGACATCTACCAGACGACCCGGTACAACGCCCCCTCCGTGGAAGGCACCAAGACCTTCCAGCAGTACTGGAGTGTCCGGCAGTCGAAGGTGACCAGTGGCTCCGGCACCATCACCACCGGCAACCATTTCGACGCCTGGGCGCGCGTGGGCATGAACATGGGCCAGTTCAGGTACTACATGATCATGGCCACTGAGGGCTATCAGAGCAGTGGAAGCTCGAACATCACGGTCAGCGGTTGACCTCTGGCCGGTGGACGACGGGTTGTGGGCCCCGTCTACGTGGCGGGGCCCACAACTGTGGTCGCATTGCTGGGAATCGGCAGGCTGTCCCGCCATCTGGGGCCCAGCGTTGGTTGCTGCCGTAGGAGTAGGTGTAGGGCCGGTCCCAGCACCGGTGTCAACGGGGGCCAGTGACTCTGGTGTCCGGCACGCCCAGTCCTCTACTACGTTGTAGACGTCGTACCAGAGCTTGGCGGACGGGTCGGCGGCGAGATGTCGAACCGACCCCGCTGCGGCTCGGTGGCGTCGATCTGCATCTCGTTTCTCTTCGCTCCAACTGCTCCCGAACCAGTATGAGTTCACCGCCCAGCGGCCGCTGTGCACCCGGCCAGGCCAGCCATACGTGCACCGCGAGGGCGCCCACGTATGGCGACGGCCTCCACGAGGCGAACGGCCCCATGCATCCCCACCGTGCACACCCGCGCGAGCGCCGAGGCGGTGAGGGTGACCACCAGCGCGGGGCCGCCTTCGCGGGCGGCGACAGTCGGGATCCCGCGGGCGTCCAGCGGTGGGCCGAGCACGGGAGCGAAGCTGTCGTCGGACTGGCGGATGGATCAGGGGCGGATCCGCAGACGGTCGCGCCACGATGGGCGGCCGGCTTCGGCGCCGGCCGGTTCGGAGGCCTGATGGACCGGAAGGGGCTCCGGGAAGTACGCGCTGTCCTTGGGGCGGCTTCGCTGCGTGGCCGAGCGGGGGCGTGGAGCCGGCTCGAGGTGGGGGATGTGCTTGGAGCAGTGGACGTAAGCCTCCTCGACGGTGAGGTGCACCCACAGGTGAGGCTGGCGGCCGGGCGCGGTTTCGGTCGGCAGCAGCGGGTACCACGCGCGGATCTCGTGATCCGTGTACAGCCGGACCGTTCCGTTCACGTGCAACCCTATGTGGTCATGGGTGAAGTCCATGAACAGCATGCCGAGCTGGGGATTCTCGGTCATGTTGCCCGCACTGGCCAGAACGCCGTTGCCCCGGTACTCGGGGTACGTCAGCGAGCGGTCGTCCAGGGAGACGCAGAAACCGGGCGGCCCGGCGCGGAAGCTGGCGTCGCAGGCTCCTCGCGAGTCCGCGGTCGACAGGAACACCATGTTCTGCCGGGCTATGAACTCCCGCATGGCAGGGGTCAGGTAAGGGTGCACCTGTCGGTCGTAGAAGACGGCCGCCCGGTCGGTGGTGCCGAGCTGCTGCTGCAGCAGGTGTTCTCCGGAAGAGCCCGGTGTCTCGGGGCCGTTCACAGCTGGTCGTCCTCCTCGTCGGGCGGAGGCGGTCCCAAAGGTGCGGTCAGCACAGGGGTGTCCCAGGGGTCGTAGTGAATGTGGCGAGGCGGGACACCGTGGCGCCGCAGGGCGTGCACGGCCCCGCTCAGCATTTGCGGTGGGCCGCACAGATACGCCTCGTGCCGGTACCAGGGGCCGAATTCCGCCAATACCTCGGGCAGGGTGCCTTCCAGGCCCGGGATGCGCTCATCGGAGACCGCCGCCCGGACGCGCAGCCAGTGGTAGCGCTGGGACATGCGCAGCATGTCATCGAGTCCGTACAGTTCGTTCGCCGTTCTGGCGCCGATGAACAGACTGACTTCACGTGCGTCGCCGATACTGCCCTGGGCCACCTCTTCGATCAGGGCGCGAATCGGGGCGAGGCCGGTGCCGCCGGCCACGAAGAGCAGGTCCCGCTGGCGGGTTGGACGCAAGACCATGTCGCCCTCCGGCGGGCCGAGTCGGACAGGGTCTCCCGGACGAGCGTGGTGGACGAGCGCGTTGCTGACCTTTCCCTCGCGCACGGCTCGCACGTGGAAGGTCAGTTCGGAATTGGGACGCGGGGCGTTCGCGGGGGAGTACTGACGCCACTGCCTCGGTGCCCACGGCGTCTCGATGCTCACGTACTGGCCCGCCACGAACGGGTACGGCTGGTGGGGCCGGACCGTGATCTCGGCTATTCCGTGCCCCCGGTGGACATGCCCGACGATGTGCGCGTCCCATACGGCTGGGCGGCTACGGGCGTCCTCTTCCGCGGCCCGGACCATCACGTCCGCGGCTGCCGTGTAGGCGCGCTGCCATGCCGTCGCCAGTGCCGGATGCCATGCCGGGCCCGCGAAGTGGGAAAGGGCCTGCAGCAGGCATTCGCCGACAGCAGGATAATGGCTGCTCTGCGTGCCGAACTTGCGATGGCCGCGTCCCAGGCGGGAGCAGAACGCCACGAGGTTGTCGGGGTCGTCGACCAGCTCCACAATGCGCAGCAGTGCGCGCACCAGACGTTCCCGCTGGACATCGAGCTCCGCCGGAAACAAATCCCTGACCTGGGGGTAACGCGAGAACAGGATGCTGTAGAAGTGCGCTGCCAGCTCGGACACATGGGGAGTGACAACTGTCAGGCTGGCCCGTACCAGCGCGACGTCCTCGTCAGTCACAGAGGCCGGGGCGGCTGCGATGCGAGCGGGTGCAGCGAGGTGGGCCGCGTTGGCCCCGCTCCAATCGTCTGCCGGGGTGGTCGGTCTGTCGGGGTGGGAGCTCTGGTGCATGAACTCGAACCTGCCCGTCACCGTCCGCTCCAGCCCTGTTCGGTTGCCGAAAGAGCACAGACCCGAAGACCGGACGCCTCTGGCAAGGCTCGAACCCCCTCCCCTCCGTCGTCCGCCGCTCGTTCTCGCACGCCGACCAGGAGGCGCGGCGCGTGCGAGTCGCGGCGCGCTCTTCGGGCACTTCCCGGTGCCAGGCGATGTCTGCCCGAAGAGGTCCGGGCCCGGGTCCGGGTCGGGGAAGTGCCCGTGGGGGCGGGGGTGGCGGCGAGAACGAACCGCGGGACCGCCGACCGTTTCCCCGCCGGTTTGACGTCAGGGCCTACGGGGTCGACGTCGCAACCATGCGATATGGATCCGACATGGGAGACGCCAGTGCGCCGGGGAGCGCTGTGCAGGGAACTCACGTACCTTCTTCTCTCCACGTCGGCACTTCTCGGCACAAGCGGTGCGACGTTGTCGGACACTGGACAAACCTCTGGGAGTCAAGCGCATGTGTGCAGATGCGTACGCCGACAACCCAGTTGCCTGCGACAGGTAACCGTCAGGCGCCCGTCACCCTAGCGTCCGAAGACTGTGTCCAACGACTCAGGAGGGCCCCGGAGGACGGTCTGTGGGGGTAATTGGGCCGTAGGGTGATATGCGCACTCTGAACAGGTGCGGAGTGCCGCGCGCGCCTGCTCTTTACGCCGTCGTACCACGTCGGAATGCCGGCAGCCCCGCTCCGGGAGGTCCGACGGAGCATTCCGGTCCACTGGCACATCATCTGCCCTGGAAGGATTGCTGCGGCATATACGGGAAGGGGCGCTGTAATGGTCCTTCGTCCCACCTTTTGCCCCAGACCCGGAGGTCGGCCTCAAGGGCTTCCGAGTTCTTGCGGGCACCGGGGCGGCTCGCCAATCGCAGTGAAGTGCACCTCGAAACGGTGGCGACGTCGAAGACTGCGAACAAGGGGTGGTCAGGCCGTTGCGCACATAGTCGTGCGTACGTTGCTCAGGCATGCCTGGCATCACGGGCAGCACTGGCTAAGACGTCATCTCGATAGGTGGGGGTCATCGAAGCGCCCTTCCGGTTGGGGCGCCACGCGGGGGTGCGACGATGCGGGCATGCGTGAGTTGAACCAGCTGATCGACGTCGAGGAACCGGCCTGGCCAGAGCTCAGAGAGACTCTCGGCGGTGGGTCAGTACCTGTCGAGGTGCTGCCGGCCGATACCGACGTGGCCAGGACATCGCTTCTTCAGCTGCAGGTGACGGCCAGGTCGTATCTGGGTGCAGTGGTGCTGCACTGCGGCGGTCTCGTGGTGGACAACGGGTGGGTGCGGGTCTTCGGTAGCCCGTTGGAGGGGGCGGTGCCGAGTCTGGCCCAGGTCAATCAGTTCCCGGGAGCGTTCGACTCCGCCTGGCAACCCGATGCCGGTCTGGTGGTGGCGCATGACGTGTTGGGTGGCGTCTTCGCTGTCAACGGCGGAGCTCTCGCCCGCGCCGGCCGCCCCGGGGCACCCGGTGAGATCGTCTACTTCGCCCCGGATTCGCTTCGCTGGGAGGCACTGGGGGCCGGCCACTCGGCGTGGCTGGCCTGGCTGGTTTCCGGGGCGCTCGCTGAGTTCTATACGGATCTGCGCTGGACCGGATGGCAGGACGAGGTCCGGGCGTTGAAGAGCGATCAGGGACTGTCGCTGTTTCCACCGTTGTGGTCCGCCGAGGCGCGCCAGGACATCTCCGCGACCAGTCGTCGCGCCGTGCCCATGGCGGAGTTGCTCGGTGTCGCCCGCGACTCGTGCCGAGAGTTCGATGGAGCTGACCCGGGCCTTCTCGGCGCCGTGTGAACCGGTCACCCGGCCCAGCCGGCGGAAACAGATCAAGGCAACGGCGATTCCGGCGAAGGCCAGGAAGTGCTCGGCCTTGCGCTCGTAGCGGCGGTGCAGGCGACGGCAGCCGGCCAGCCACGCCACCGTCCGCTCCACGGTCCAACGGTGACGGCCAAGCCGCTGAGAGGATTCAATACCCCTGCGGGCGATGCGCGGGGTGATATTCCGGGATCGGAGCCATCCGCGCAGGTGGCCGTAGTCATACCCCTTGTCGGCATGGAGCTTGGCGGGCCGACGGCGACGTGGCCCGCGCCGGGAGCAGATCGGCGGGATGCCGCGCACTAAGGGTTCCATACCTTGGCTGTCGTGGGTGTTCGCGGCGGAGACACCGATCGAGAGGGGCAGACCGGTCCGCTCAGTGATCAAGTGGATCTTCGAGCCCTTCTTGCCACGATCTACGGGATTCGGACCCGTCAGATCCCCCCTTTCGCCGCCCGCATGTTCACCGAGTCGATCGCGCAGCGCGACCAGTCCAGCTCGCCGACGGCACCGAGCTCGTCCAGCACCAGGCGGTGGACCTTGCCCCAGACCCGGGCCCGGCTCCACTCGGTGAACCGCCGGTGCGCGGTCGGCCCGGACGGGCCGAAGCCCGGCGGCAGTTGGCGCCACGTGCAGCCGGTCGTGGCCACGAACACGATGGCCGCCAGCACCTGCCGGTCCCCATACCGGCCTCGGCCGCCTTGGGGGCGTACCGGAGCAGCCGGAACCACCCGCTCGAACAACTCCCACAACCCGTCCGGCACCAGACGCTCCACCATCGCCATCACGGTCGCCAGCCTAGTGATCAAGCCAGTTGAGACGACCTCTAAGGGTGTCCGAAACCTGGCGCGATGTTGGCCGCTTGGGTCGGCCCGTGCCGGCGTGTGAGGATCCGCCTGTGGTGTGTGATGTGTGCGGACGGTCGATGTGGTGTTGCGTCACTGCACAGATGATCACCGCCGTCCTCACCTTCATGCACGTCCGGCTGACCTGCAAAGCCCTCTGCTCTGTGCCCCTCGGGGCTGTCCGTAACTGCTGGTCACTAGCGGGACGACCTTGGGACATCTGGCATGATCACGGTTTCGGAGCTGGCCTGGATTGTCCCGTTCGCTAGAGAACCAGGGCCCAAGGCGACCACATGTCCTCACTGCTGCCTACGATGTGGGCATGCCATCGTCTGGGAGCGCTCCGGAAAGCCGCCGAGGGGCAGGAGGATCGACTGGCCTGGTGCCTGCACGAGCGGATCGGATCATCACAGCACTGTCGTGGTGGTGGGCATCTGCGCCCCTCCTTCTGTTCATCCCGGCGATCGCGTATGCGGTGGGGTTGCCGGACGTACGACGAGAGGTCGGCTGGGCGTTCGGCCTGCTGGCGCTGCTCACTGCCGCGCTCGCGCCGACAGCGGGCTTGGTGGCAGCTCAGATCGGGGACCGGCGAGAGGCACGCGGACGATTCCTGATCATGGCCGCGGTGTCCAGTGTGCCGATTCTTTTCTTCTTGCTCTTCGGAGTGCTGTTCCCCGAGTGCCCGGATGGGCACCACTGCTAAAGGATGCCCTTTGATCGCTGGTCACAAGTCAGATGATCTTGCGGTTCTGCTTGTCGGTGTGAGGTCTCAGGAGATGCTTGACCGTTTGTGCTCAGGACGTGGGTGACACGTTCGGTTGGACGTCCGCCGTCTCCCGTCCCTCGGTGGGGCGGAGGTGCTTCGGTCGGAGGTCGTGGATGTACAGCAACTGGCCGAGTACCGCTACCGGACCGTCCGCGAGGTGCTCGGCGGGTCACCGATCGGGGAGGTCGCCGCCCGGTACGGCACCTCGCGTCAGACTCTGCACACCTGGCGCCGGAGGTTCGTGCTGGAGGGTATGCCAGGCCTGTTGGACCGATCCCGGCGCCCGCGGAACAGCCCCGCGGGCCTGTCTGCCGAGATGGAGGCCGAGATCTGCGAGCTGCGCCGCCGGCATCTGCGGTGGGGTGCCCGCCGGATCGCCCATGAACTCTCCGTCCGCGGGCTGGAGTCGGCGCCGTCGCGGGCCACGGTCCACCGGGTGCTGTCCCGCAACGGCCTGGTCCGCGCCCAGGAACAGCAGCATCCGCGCAAGTACCGCCGGTGGCAGCGCGAGGCGCCCATGCACCTGTGGCAGATGGACCTGGTCGGCGGTGTGCCGCTGGCCGACGGACGGGAATGCAAGATGGTCACCGGCATCGATGACCACTCCCGGTTCGTCGTGATCGCTTCCGTCGTGGCCGTGCCCAGCGCCCGCGCCGTGTGCTCGGCCTTCGCAGCCGCGATGCGCCGCTACGGCGTGCCCTTCGAAGTGCTGACGGACAACGGCAAGCAGTTCACCGGCCGGCACCAACGGCCGCAGCCGGTGGAAGTGCTCTTCGAGCGTATCTGCCGGGAGAACGGCATCACCCAGCGGTTGACCAAGCCGCGGTCACCCACCACCACGGGCAAGATCGAACGTTCTCACCGCACCCTGCGCGAGGAGTTCCTCGATCACGTCGTGCCGTTCGAGTCGCTGGCTGCGGCCCAGCAAGCGATCGACGGCTGAGTACAGGCCTACAACCACCAGCGCCCGCACCAGGCCCTGAACACGGCCACCCCCGATCAGCCTCTTCCGGCCCCACACTGCCGTCCGCCTCCGCGGTGATGATGAAAATCTTGAACAGACAGCGCCGGAGCCGGAGTTGTCCATCGAGGTCGTCGAACCGCCCGCCCTGCCGCCGCAGGGCACTGCGGTCGAGTTCAAAGTGCGGGTGCCACCCAGCGGCGAGATCACCCTGGTCACGGGCAGGCAGCGGGTGGGCATCCACCAAGCACTGGCCGGCAGGACGCTGACGGTCTGGGCGAACCACCGCAGCGTCCACTTCCTACTCGACGGGCACCCCGTCACCACGGTCCCGTCCCGGCTGCGACCGGAGGATCTCGCCTACCTGACCATGCGCTACGGCGCCCGTCCGGCCGGTCCCGAGCCCGCACCCGCCGCCCTGCCCAGGGCCCGCAGCGGCACGGCCATCCTCGCCGCCGGTGAACCGGTCGAGGTCGACCGCAAGGTCCATCGTGACGGGCTCGTCCGCTTGGCCAGCGGCCGTTACCAGGTCGGATTCGCCCTCGCCAGCCGCACGATCACTCTCCGCCTCGACGGGCACCTCATGCACGCCATCGCCGACGACGCCCTAACGGGGACGTGGCCCTGCCCGGTTCCAGCCGACCGTCTGGGGCAGATCGAAGTGCCACGGACGGGGACGTCCCCTCTGCCGCCTCCGCCCCTGCCAGCCGGTGCCTTCCGGGCCCAGCGAAAGGTGCATGCGAGCGGCCGCTTCATGATCAACGGTCAGTTCATCAAGCTCGGTCCGCGGCATGCGGGAAAGCTCGTCACCGTCGTCATCGAGGACACTCACTACCAGAGCCTGCACGGCGAGGACGAACTCGCCGTCCGGCCGCGCAAGAATCGCGAGCCGATCACCAGGCTCTACGTCAAAGGCATGGGCACCCAGCAGGGACCGTCAAGGATCTCCTGACGACAAACCGTCAAGGAACTCCTGAGACCTCACACCGACAGCTGATGTGATCACGCATCGGAGCTGTCCTGGACAGCCCCGTTCACCGGGCTGAGCCCACGCTGTTCCTGGAAGCTCGTGACCGTGCTGCGGCGCCAGGGTGCGGTGCGGTCCGCAAGGGGCGGCCACGGAGCCTTCCGCTGGAGGACCGGGCACCACGGGTCGTGGCTTACTGGCGTACAAACCTGACGATGCACCAGCTCAGCCCGCTACTCGGGGGTATCCAAGTCGGCAGCGGACGGCATCATCAACCGCCTCGGGCCGATGCTCGCCCTGCAGCCTCGCAAGCGGTTCGCCAAGGACGCAGTGCTCATCATGGACGGCACTCTGGCCCCTACTAGGGGGTGTCGTTTAGATCTTGCCGGGGTCGCGGGGTCTGGCACGCGCATCTGGGGGCGTTGTCGTCGGTTGCCAACTCCCCGACGCTCGACTGCGCTCGCGCGGGGGGACCCCATCGCGTTGTCGCCCTCCTCCGCCTTGCAGCTGGACGCACCAGACCCCGCTCGGGTCGGCCACAAGGCACCGTCGGTCGCGGCCGGCCTGCTCCAAACCACACCCCCTAGCGACTACGCCATCGCCGAACACTCGAAGAACTATCGGTACTCCACCAACCACCGGGTCCTTGTCGACGCCGATACCCGGCTCGTCGTCGTGACCGGCCGGCCCATGCCTGGGAACCGCAACAACTGCAAGGCATGGGAGGAAGCCGGCGCCAATGCCGCCGTCGGCAGAACACTCACGATCGCCGACGACTGGAAGAAGGCACACAACAAGTCCCACCCATTTCGGGCCAAGTGCAGCCAGGGTGATCGTCTCGACCGCAGCAAAAGCCCAGGAAAGCATCCCCGGTCATCCACGGAGTCGAGAACGCCTACCAGCGCCACGTTGCTTCGTCATACACCACTGCCCAAGGCCGGGGCGACCCTGTCTCCGCGGGCGCGCCGTCGTCGCCGTGCAGGGTCGCCGTACGGTCGCGGGCGAGTACGTCGGCTGCGAGCTCGGCGAAGTGAGGGGCGGCCGGGTGGGAGGATCGGACGGCCGACCAGACCGCGCTGGTCCGCTGGATGAGAGGGCGGCCTGACAGTGGCCGCCAGACGACACGCGGCTCCTTGCCGGCCACCGCCTCCTGGCCGAAGGCGATGCCGTGCCCCGCGCTGACCAGGGCCAACAGAAGCTCGGGGCGTGAGGCATGCCGCAGTCCGGTGGGAACGAAGCCCCCGGTCCGGCAGGTGTCCAGAATCCGGTCGTACCAGCCAGGGGCCTGCTCACGGGGAAGGAGCACGAGGTCTTGACCGGCCAGATGGGCGAGTGGGACCTCCGGGAGCTGGGCCAGCGGTGAGATGCGGGGCAGGACGACGCCGAGTTCCACGGACACCTCCGGACCCATGCGGAGCCCTGTGATGTCCACGGGCTGGTGGACGAGGCCGACATCGAGCCCGCCGGACGCGATCAGCCGCAGTTGCTCGCCGGTGGTGATCTCCTGGAGATCGACGGACATGCCCGGATAGTGTTCCGCACATGCGCCGAGCAGCAGCGACAGCGTGGCAACCATCGTGCCGGGGGGTATGCCCGCGCGCAGGGTCCCCAGTTCGCCATCTCCGGCGCGGCGGGCCAGCGTCCGCAGCCGCTTTTCTCCGGTCAGCAGTGAACGGGCCTCATCCAGCAACACGGCGCCTGCGGGCGTCAGTTTGACCTGTCGGCGCGACCGGTCGAACAATTCGGCGCCGAGCTCCGTCTCCAGCCTGCGCACCGCCTGGCTGAGAGGCGGCTGGGCCATGCCAAGCTGGTCGGCGGCCCGGCTGAAGTGCAGCTCTTCGGCAACGGCGACAAAGATGCGCAGGTGGCGCAAGAGATCCACAGCCAGCGAGCTTACGTGAGGGGCGAAGCGATGGTCGAGGACCGGATACATGAGGCCTTCGCGGGGGCGGGAGCCGAGGGGTTGTTGCACGCGGTTCCCATCGGCGGGAAGCCGGGCTGTGATGAGGTGACGGTCGGCAGGTGTTCAGCAGGCGACACGGCGGCCGTGGGTGAGCGGGCGGCAGTCGACGAGGTTGCTGTTGGCGCTGATGAGCCCGTCGTGATCGCCTCAATCTTCAAGGTGTTGCTGGTCCTCGAGTTCGCGCGCCAGGTCACCGCCGGCCAGCTCGACCCCCGTGCACGGGTCCGGGTCACGGCCGGTGACCGGCTCGGTGGCTGGGGTACGGCCGGTTGTGCGGACGATGTCGAACTGTCCCTGCGCGACCTGGCCCTCTTCGCGATCTCGGTGAGCGACAACTCGGCGGCGGACCTGCTGCTGGCGCAGGTCGGTCTGGACACGGTACGGCTCCTGGTCGAAGAGCTCCGCCTCGAACGGACCCGGATCGTGGGCGGTCCTCGCGATGTGCTGCAATCGATGCTCAGCGAGGTCGGCGCACGCGACGAGAGCGAGTTCGCCCTCCGCTACCCGGCGCTTCCGGAGGCCCGCAAAAGACGGATGAGCGTGCTGGACCCCTCGCGGACCAACGCCAGCACGCCCCGTGAGATCACCCGGCTGCTGCGCCTCATCTGGTGCGACGAGGCGGGCCCACCGCAAGCCTGTGCGTGGGTACGGGAACTGATGTCCCGGCAGGTGTTCCGGCACAGGCTGGTGTCGGGATTCCCTGACGAGGTGACAGTCGCGGCGAAGACCGGAACCCTTCCCGGCCTTCACATGGAGGCGGGAGTCGTCCGGTATCCCGACGGCAGCCGCTACGCGGTCTCCGTCTTCGCCCGCACGCGGGAACTGGCCTCATCACGTACGGCCGTCGACGCGGCGATCGGCACAGCGGCGCGAATCGCTGTCGACTTCCTCCACCGTCGCGGCAGCTGACCTGGTCCCATACGAGTATGCATATGAGAGCGCGTACATCTCGATCTTGGACCGTAGCGGGTGTCTCCTGATCTCCTGGCCGCATGAGCGACGACACAGACGCACCCCGCCCGAAGCGGCGCATCCAGGATCTCGGCCGGCGCACGGTGCTGCGCGGCGCCGCGTTCGGCGCGGCCGCCCCGCTTCTCGCCTCCCCCGCTCACGCCACCGCCAGCGACACCGCCACGACGCGCAGGGCCTCCCTGGCTGGTTCGCCGTCCTTCCGCTGGCTGGGCACGTCCGGCTGGCGCATCGACGTCGAGGAGCGGACAGTACTCTTCGACCCGTACATCACCCGGTTCAAGACCGGCCTGTTTGACGGGAACTTCAAACCAGGGACGAAGCTGAGGTCCGATCCTGAGCTGGTGCGGGAGCGTATCGGCCGCCCTGAAATCGTCCTGGTCAGCCACTCCCACTGGGACCACATCGCCGACGTGCCGTACATAGCCAAGACCACCGGTGCCCGGATCGTCGGCACCGAGACCACGTTCCACCTGCTGGTCGCGTTCGGCGTCGACCCCGGGCAGATCTCGGTGGTCAAGGGCGGTGAGGTGCTGGACTTCGACGGGATCACGGTCGAGGTCGTATCGAGCCTGCACAGCCGCAACAAGCGGCACACCTACTTCGCGCCGGGAACGTTGAACGCGCCACCGCCGACGGCCCCCCGTATCATCTCCGACCTGCCGGAGGGCGACACGCTCGCCTACCAGGTGACGACCGGCAGCGCCGGACCCTCAGCCTTTCTGATGGGCGCCAGCGACTTCTCCGAACGAGCGGTCCAGGGGCTGAGCCCCGACCTCGCGATGATCGCGGTGCCGTCCAGCGCCTCGACGTCCCGCTACGTGCCCCGGCTGCTGAGAGCACTCGGACAGCCCGGCGTCGTCGTACCCGTCCACTGGGACAACTTCGAGGAGCCCTTGAGCGAAACACCGCGCCGGGACCCCGCGATGGACCTGGACGCCTTCGTCGCACTGGTGCACCAGGAGACCCCGATGAGCCGGATCGTTGTCCCGGACTACCACACGACCTACGGCGGAGACATGCGGCCGAAGCCGCGCCCCGTTCCGAAGAACGGAGACCACCGGCTGCCGTGAAACGACTTCCCCTGCGGCATGCGGTCCGATGCGGCCAGACAAGGGTGATATGCAACCCAGTCGGCCAGCACACGGTCAGCGAAGCCGCTTCAAGCTGTATGAGATGTACGCCCGCCCCCTCGACTGACACGCCCAACAGCCCAAAAGCCAGAGCCAGGGACAGCGGGTGCGCCTTCGTCGTGCGTGAGAGCGGAGACACCAGTCCGACCCGATCCGGCCCTGCACGCCTCGTCACATCTGGCAGCGGACCTGTTCAGGGTCGGGCCGGGGGCGCCAGGTCGGGCCCTGCCTGGAACTCGAATCCTGACGGCTGCCTCCCTACCGGCCTTCCGCGCCAGTCCCGTCCTCCTGCCGCGGTCAGGCTGCTGTCGTGTTCGCAGGGTCGGCCCTGCCGACGAGACCTCTGACGGCGGGCCCCTGACGGTCCTTGGCCCGTGGCTCAGGACCGTCAGGCGGAGGCGGAAGTGTCCGAGAAGACGCCCCCTACTGCGCCGCCCGTTCCGGGCAGCCGCCCATATCTCTGATACATGCATAGGTCTGGAGAAGGACGGATTCCGTGCGCAGCTCGCCCGCTACGCCGACGGCCGGGTCCTCCCGCGCTCCCGCGCGGGCACGGATATGACCGCCGCGTTCCCGACGATCCAAGGGTCGTGTGGCCCTCGGCGCGGCGCGGATAGCCTGCGCGAATGAAGTGGATTCAGCGGGCCGCCGGCGCGGTCGTCGGCTCAGCGGTGGGTGACGCTCTGGGCGCCCCCTTCGAGTTTGGACCCCAGGGAGCGTTCTCTGCGCGGTTTCCCGCGCCCGGTTCGGGTGGCGAGATGTGCGGAGGTGGTGGCTGGGACCCCGGCGAGGCCACCGACGACACGCAGATGGCCGTCCTGGTCGCGGAGTCTCTGCTGGAGCGGGGCGGGCTGGATCTCCCGGACATCTTCGCCCGCTTCCAGCGGTGGGCGGCATCAGAGCCGAAAGACATCGGCTTGCAGACCGAAGACGTCCTGACCAACGGCATGCCCTGGGACCTCGCCGCAGCGATCCATTTCCAGGTCAACCAACGAGCAGCGGGAAACGGCTCCTTGATGCGGGCGTCGACCTCCGCAGTCCACTTCGCGGCCGCCGGCCAGGAAGCCACCATGGAGGCGGCCCGCCGTATCGCTGCCCTCACCCACGGGGACCGTGCGGCCTGGGAAGGCACCGCGATCTTCCACGAACTCATCCGTGTCGCGTTCGAGGACATTGACCCCCTCGCCGCGCTCCCGGACGTCCTGGCTCTTGTCCACCCCGACCACCGCGGCCGTTACGCCACCGTCCTCGCGCCCGACTGGCACCCCGAGCAGGCGACCGAGTTCAACGGTGCCGTCTGGCCCTGTCTGGGCTCCGCCGTCTGGGCCCTGCGCACCACGACCGGCTTCGAGCACGCGGTACGCGCGGCGATCGACCTCGGCGGTGACACGGACACCGTCGCTGCGGTCACCGGAGGCCTCGCGGGGGCGTACTACGGGCTGGACGCAATCCCCGCCCGCTGGACGCAGCCGCTCCACGTCCCTCTTCCAGGATTCGACGGACGGGTGCTGCATCTGACAGACCTGCTCCACCTCGCACACCGCCTCGCGGAAGAACCGCGATGAAACGGGCACGGCAGCCCACATGAACGGTGAGCTGGTCGTGTGGGAGTCCGGCCGCCTCGCCTTCGAGCGGCTCCAGCAACGCCTCGCCCGTCGCCGTGGTGCCGGCGCCCTGGCGGCCGCACGGGCTTGCCCCGCTCACCTCGTCGTCTTCGGCCTGATGCGCCAGGGCAGCACAGACCTACCGCCCTGGCCCTGCAGCCGGCGCAGGACCGCGCTTGAGGAGCTGTTCGCCGAGACCAGGATGACCGCGCCGCTCACGCTGTGCCCGTCCACCGCCGACCCGGACACCGCCCGTCAATGGCTGACCTGGACGTCTACCGGACAGGAAGGCCTCGTCTTCAAGCCCCTCCGGGCGCCATACCGGGCGGGCGCCAGAGCCCGGGGCAAGTACAAGATCTGCATCACCGAGGACCGCCGTCGTAGGAGCCGTCACCGGCCCCGCCACCGCGGCGGTGGTGCGGGGCAGAGTGGGGTCCGGCTGGTGTACCGGAGCCGGTCAGCGGTGTCATAGCAGCCGAGCAGCACCCCGCCCGCGCATCGCCTTCAGCGGTGCCCCGATCACCGGCCTGGCGGCACTCGTGCCCTAACGCCGGGCTGACGGTACGCGGAGAGCGTGTCGCTCTTCCCTGCACTGGACGACGAGCAGAGCGCGTGCGCGTACCACGTGCACGTCGGCGTGGCCGATCCGCGTGAAGCGATCAGGGTGAGCAACCACCTGCGGCCCTAGTTGTCGACGCTGACCGCGCTGGCGGCGAACTCGCCCTACCGGGACGGCCGTGACACCGGCTGCGCCATCTGGACCACCATCGCCTGCGGGCGATGGCCGGTGGCCGGCCCGCCACCCTTCCTCGACGCTCCCGCCCCCTTCGAAGAACTCGTCTACTGACGTACAACGGCTAACAAAATGGGCGTCGGGCCTGTGCTTACAGATATCCCGGATCGCCGTCGGCGTTGAACCTTGTCAGGGAACGCTCCAGCAGCTCCAGAAACTGTCGTAGGCCATCGGCTACCTTGTCGAGCTCCGCTTCGTCCAGCGAAGCCGTCCGCGTCCGGTAAACGGCCCCATCAGGCCCCGCGACATAGATCAGGCCGCCGCCGTTCGAGCCGATGACCAGGCCACGGCTCTTTTCGTCCGTGCCGAAGTCGACAACGCCGTACTCCTGGAGCCGCAGCAGGAGGTCACCGGCCGGATTGAGGAAGTAGCCGTTGCCGACGTCCTCCCAGGTGACATCACCGATGCTTTCATAGAAGGTGGCCAGGTCGGCTGGTGTAGGGGTGACTTGGGCGAGCGTGCGAGCCGCGGCTTGATCATCGTGGTCGGCCGGCCGGACCTGGTTGGTCCCAGGAGTAAGGCCGTGCCGATGCTCGAACTCGCCTGTCATGGCCGTGAGAGTCCCGCTGACCCTCTCTGTCCACGAGGCCAGCCAGGCAGGCGAAAGCGATCGGTCGCTCATGAGGCCGGATCATGGCATGAGCCACGGACATCCACGGAGTGCCCGGCGGTTCCAGTGTCAGAGCAATGCCCTGAGTTGCCGATGGGTGATGAGGCAGCAGGCAAGTCTGAGCAACGCCTCGTGGATGTCGGATCGCCGCTCCCAGCGGATCCGCAGGCGACGGAAGCCGTGCAACCAGGCAAAGCTCCTCTCCACAACCCAGCGGTAGGTGCCCAGTGCGGTGCCGTGCAGGGTGCCGCGGCGGGCGATCGCGGGCACGATGCCGCGGGCCCGGACCTGGTCCCGGTAGATGTCGTGGTCGTAGCCGCGGTCGGCGAACAGCGCGTCCGGCTTCCGGCGAGGACGACCGACCCGGCCGCGGACCGGCGGGATCGCGTCGAGCAGGGGCAGGAGCTGGGTGACGTCGTTGCGGTTACCGCCGGTCAGCAGCACCGCGAGCGGGGTGCCGTGTCCGTCAGTGATCAAGTGATGCTTGGAGCCGGCTCGCCCCCGGTCGACCGGCGACGGGCCCGTGTGCTGCCCCCCTTTTTTTAGCGCCCTGACGTGCGAGGAGTCGACCACACAGCAGGACCGGTCCAGACGTGCGGCCGCGTTCAGTTCGGCCAGCAGAATCTCGTGCAGCCGCTGCCAGACGCCAGCCTCGTTCCAGTCCCGCAGCCCGCGCCAGCACGGCATGCCCGACCCGAAGCCGAGGCCCCTGGGCAGGTACTCCCACGGGATCCCGGTGTGCAGCACGTACAAGATCCCGCACGGCACGTCCCTGTCCGGCAACGGCTTGCGACCGGGATGCCGGAACCTGCGCTCACGCTGCGGCAGCAGCGGCCCACACGGTCCCACAGTTCATCCGACACGATCCACGGCGACGTCCCCACACCGAACCGAACGCTCAGCTCCCGTGCCGGACACGGCAGCCAGGACTCATCCACCTCACTGTGTTAGCCGTTGTTAGGCGTCGTTTCTTATGGCGTGATCACTCGTTGAACCGTGCATGACGGATCTGGTTGAGCGGTTGGTGCCGGATGAATAGTGGGTCCTGTTCCGGCGAGTAGTGCCACCGACTGAGGTGCAGCGTCCACAGGGCGGGGGCGACGGCGGGCAGGTGACCGCGAGACTCTTGCGGCGATCATCTTTGTAGCTACCTCGGGCTGCACCTGGCGTCAACTGCCGCCGGTGTTCGGTCCGGCCTGGCCGACGGTCTACCGGCGCTTCGCCCGGTGGAGCCGGGCCAGGGTGCGGGCTCGTCTCCACCGGGTCGTCCTCGATGAACTCGGCGCCCGCGGTGATCTGGACTGGTCGCGATGTGCGATCGACTCCGTCAGTGTCCGGGCAGCAAAAGGGGGCCACTGACCGGACCGAATCCGACCGACCGCGGCAAGAACGGATCGAAGATCCACCTGATCACCGACAGGAACGGTCTGCCCCTGTCACTGGGCATCTCCGGCGCCAACATGCACGACAGCCTCGGCCTGGAACCGCTCGTGCGTGGGATACCGCCCATCCGCTCCCGGCGCGGACCGCGCCGCCGACGACCGGCCAAGCTCCATGGCGACAAGGGATACGACTACGACCACCTGCGCCGATGGCTCCGCAAGCGAGGCATCCGTCACCGCATCGCACGCAAGGGAATCGAGTCCTCCCAGCGGCTGGGCCGCCACCGCTGGGTGGTCGAAAGGACGGTTTCCTGGCTGGCCGGCTGCCGCCGCCTGCACCGTCGCTACGAACGCAAGGCCGAGCACTTCCTCGCCTTCGTCGGAATAGCCGCAGCCCTCATCTGCCACCGCCGTCTGGACAGATGATCCGATCAGACAGGCTGGGAGTCGTGTCAGGCCAACACGAGGACTACGCCATCGCCTGCGGTGGCGACAGTGGAGAAGAACCGGGCCAGTTCCTCGTAGCGGTGCCGCAGAGTGTCCAGGTCCGAGGGGACTCCGGTCTCGGACTCCGGCAGGAGGTAGATCTCGGCGCTGCGCATGGCCGCCAGGTCGTAGTGCCGTGCCAACTCGTCAAACGGTGTGGTGGCAAGGCAGCCGCTGGCCCGGGCCACGTCCTCGGGGGTCAAATACCTGGCGGGTCCGTAGTCCATGTCGTCCTCCAACGGAAGCTCAGCCCCGCCGTGGATGACATCGACCGGCATGCCACCGTGGGCGGCAATGAGGTGGTGCAGCTTGTGCCACGACTTCTCGATGCTGAAATACGGTGCCTTCTCGGGTGGAAGCGAGTCCTCTTCCGCCCAGGCATCACCCAGCTCGTCGATGTGTTCCTGCGCCCAGGACGGATCGCTCAACGACCGCTGCAGCTCAGCAGGGGAGAGACGGACGTACTCGCAGTGGATGCCCATGGACGCGAACCCTAGTCGCAGACTCTGACATCGCTCCGGTCATGTCCGCCAACTGCCTGCAGCCAGCCATAAGAAACGACGTCTTAGAAGCCGTATCTCGACTGATCGTGGAACGTGCGGGTCGAACAGGTTTCTCGCCGGGGTGATCTTCCCGTTGTGCGCGCATGAAGGCAGGGTTATTCGGTAGCTCGGGATGCGAATCCAACCGAGCAGTGCCGGGAGGCCCTGGTGTCGTTGTTGTACGCGTCCGAGCCCGTTCAGTTCAACTCGGCAGCTCCATCGTGTGATTGGCGCATGTGTACGGCAACGCGGCCGACCGTCCGAACCCGGAACGCCCGTATCCCTCGGACATGTCGGACGCGGAAGCCGTTGTTGACGTCGCGAAACTGCCAGAAGGTGGCTCCTGTTCCTGCTGAAATAGTGTCACTCTTCATGTGAGGCCCAACACAGGACGGGATTCATGCCCACAGCAACCACCACTTCCATCGACTCGCCTTCATTGCCGGCGCGATCGCCATTGGTATCGTGGCTGGCGGTGATTTCGGTGATGTTGGGGATCTTCTCGATCATCACCACCGAGATCCTGCCGATCGGCCTTTTGACCTCGATTGGCTCGAGTTTCACCATCTCCGATGGAATGGCTGGTCTGATGATGACCATGCCTGGTTTTCTGGCCGCGGTATCGGCGCCCGTGGTAACTGTCGCCACGGGGCGCATCGATCGTCGGCTCATGCTGGGTACGTTTATTCTGTTGCTGGCATTGGCGAATTTCTTGGCCGCGGTTGCGCCGAGCTACTGGCTGGTCCTGGTCTCACGTGTATTGGTCGGGGTCACCATCGGTGGTTTCTGGTCCATCGGCGCGGGGCTGGCAAGCCGGCTGGTTCCTGCCGAATCGGTGGGCCGGGCAACCGCCGTGATCTTCTCCGCGGTGCCTCTCGGGTCCGTGCTCGGAGTCCCGCTGGGCACGCTTATCGGAGACGTTGCGGGGTGGCGTACCGCGTTCCTTGTCATGGGGATTCTGACCCTCTGTGTCTTCGCCATGTTGCTCCTGGTGGTCCCGCCGCTGCCGACCGATGAGCCGACTCGTCTGAGTGCGCTCACGGGCATGCTCAGGAGTGTCAATACTCGGTTTGCCTTGGTGATGACGTTCCTTGTCGTGCTCGCCCACTTCGGCGCCTACACCTATGTCACTCCGTTCCTGGAGCAGGTGACTCATGTGAGCGCCGGGCTCATCACGGTCTATCTGCTCGTGTACGGAGTTGCAGGAATTGCCGGGAACTTCCTGGGCGGATCGGCTGTGGCGCGGTATCCGATCGGCACCTTCGCAGCCGCCGCCCTGATGATCGCCGGCGCGACTGTGCTGCTCCCGGTGCTCGGCAAGGAGGATCTCGGCGCCGTGGCCCTGCTGGTTTTGTGGGGCGTTGCCTACGGTGCCGTGCCTGTCTGCTCGCAGACCTGGTTCGCCAAGGCCTCACCCGATTCACCCGAAGCCTCTTCCGTGCTCTTCACGGCTTCGTTCCAGGCCACCATTTCCATCGGGGCGCTGGTCGGAGGTGTCGTGGTTGACCACTCCTCCCCATCCATGGTCATGACGCTCGCTGGCACAGCCGCTGCCCTGGTGGTGCTGGTCGCCTGGTCCCACGGCGCCCGGAAGAACCCGTTGCCTGACCCGGCCAAGCCTTAAATAGCCGCATCTCAAACGATCTTGGAACGTGCGGGTCGAACAGGGATCCTGGTCGGGTGGTCTTCCGGCAGTACGTGTATGAAGGCAGAGCCTCTTGGTAGCTCGGGCGTGCGACCCCATCCGAGTAGCGCCAGGAGGCCCTGTTGTTACATGTGTACGCGGTTGCGCCTGTCGACTTCAACCCGTCCGTCGTGTCGTGCGATTGCCTCGCGCACTTGTACGGCAACGCTGGCGCTCATTCCGACCGGCAGCGCCGGTATCCATCGGACATGACGGACGCGGAATGGGTGGCGGTGCGGCCCTTGCTGCCCACGCCTTCCTGGCTGGAGGGCCGGGGCGGACAGCCCGAGGGCTACTGCCACCGTCAGATGCTGGACGCGATCCGCTACCTGGTCGCGGGCGGCATTTCCTGGCGGGCGATGCCCGCCGACTTCCCCGCCTGGGCCCGGGGCTATGCCTTCTTCCGCCGCTGGCGCGAGAACGGCCCAGTCGCGGAGTTCCACGACCGGTTGCGTGGCCGGGTGCGGGAGCGCGAGGGCGGGAGGCGGAGCCGACGGCGAGGATCATCGACGCGCAGTCGGTGATGGCCGCCGCGACGGTGCCGGCCGCCTCACGCGGCTTCGACGGCGGGAAGCTGATCAATGGGCGGAAGCGGCACATCGTGACTGACTGCTTGGGCCTGCTGCGGGTCGTGGCCGTGACCGCCGCGAACATTGGGGACCGCGAGGCGGCCACCGGCCTGTTGACCCGGCTGCGTGAGCTGTACCGGGACATCTGCCTGGTCTGGGCCGACGGCGGCTACACCATCCCTCATCGACTGGGCCCGCGAGAAACTCGCCCTGGCCGTGGAGGTCGTCAAACGGACCGACGATCCGAAGGGGTTCGTGGTGCTGCCGAGGCGGTGGGTGGTCGAGCGGACCCTGGGCTGGTTGATGCACTCGCGGCGTTTGTGCCGGGACTACGAGACGCTACCCGCGACCAGCGAGGCGATGACCCAGTGGTCAATGATCACGCGGATGGGTCGCCGCCTGGCGAGGCCACGAGCCTGCGGCCGGCACTGAACGCGCCCGACGCTTCTTGGAGCAACCAGCCCCGCTCGGCCAGGCGTTCACCCTTCGGCCGCACTCCCTCGACCTTCGCCGCCGCCTCGATCCCGAGGGCCGCCGCGATGTCCTTGGCCCGCACCGGCTCGAGACCCGGCCGGTCCTGAAGCACGTTCAAGATCCGCTGATTGTTCGGCGAGAGCACCGACACCGACAGCCCCTCCTGCCAGTGCGGCACGATCGCACCCGGCTCCGCCGCGGACGCAGGCGCGGGGACGAGAGCCGTTTCGCCCTCGCCCTCGGCCTCCGTGACGCCAGTGGTCTCGGCGGCGGATACGGCCAGGGCCTCGACGAGTTCCTCGCGCGCGATCACCCGCCGGTCCAGCTCGATCTCACCGGTCTCCAAGGCCGCAACCGCACGGGCCGCCTCCTCCCGCAGGACCTCCACCCGCTCGCGGGCAGACGCTTCCCGCGCCTCCAGTAACCACAGCATCGACGCCATCGCACACCCTCGACGAACAATCGGAAACAGAACGCCGGATGCCTCCATCACCCCGACCAAAACCATGCCAGCACGTCGGCGTCGCCGCCCCTGAAGCCGTCCTGGACCAGTCGCAGTGGGTGGAGTGGCGCGGCGGTCCCGCCCACGACTTCCGCACCGTCTGACGCGGGGAACGGACGCTGCGGTTGCTGAGGGCGGGTGTGGTGTCGTCAGGTCAGGCGGCTTGGCCCCACTTGTCGTGGATGTCGTCGTCTTCCCCGGGTGATTGCTGGTGCGCGGCCTTTTCGCGGGCGCGGAGGGTGGTCCAGAGCGGGATGGATGCGCTGGTGATGTACCAGGGCAGGGGCCACAGCATGTGCCACCAGTCGGCCTGTGGTGCGAGGAGGAGGTCGGTGGCGGCGGTGGTCATGCCGGCGGCGAGGTTCCAGGACAGCAGACGCCCGGCCTGTTGGACGGATCGCGTGAGCCGCTGGGCGGGAACGCGGTGGTGGCGGGTGGGGTGGGAGCAGGGCGTGCGTCTGCCCGGTGTGCTCATCGCGGGGATGCCCTTCACGACAGGGGTGGTTGCCGCGGGCTGGGGGACCACGCATGCAGGACGCGCCAAGTGTGCATTTGGTGAATCCGCGCGCACAGCGGCACCTGACGTGCACCCGGCCCTCTGAGACAACTTTTCTGTTCACCTGTTCTCCGCCATGGCCAGCGAGAACGTACTGCTCAGCCTGCGTGGCGGGCCATCGGACAGGTCTGAACCTGGCCGAAAGGCGGCGGTCGGGAACCGCAGTGAGTCAGCTGGCACCCTGAACCGAATAATTCCGGTCAAGCTGCCCTCCGGAAACGGTAACGAATCCGATAATTCCCCCCGGTGCCTGCGAGGTTTCAGGGCTAACGTTCTGGTTTGTCGAGGTGAAGCGGTGGGGCTGGTTCCGGCCCGCATGTATCTGTACATCGGGGGGACGCCGCGCCAGTTTGTGTGCTTCTTGTGACAGTTTGTGTGCCGCTGGTGACCGCTGGGGTTGCCGGGTCTGACTTCCTGTGGGGGGAAGCTGATGCACTCGCGTGCTGCGCGCACGCCCATGTGGCGTGCCCGGAGAACACACAGAACCGCTTGCGTTTCGGCGATCACCACGGCCGCTGTGGTGATCGCGGCAGCGCCCGGTCTGGCGGCGACGCCGAAGCCGAAGCTGCCGGAGCCGGAGAGTCCGTGGACGAAGCCGACCAAGGTCGAGGCTCCCGCGACCCCGGCCGGCTCGATCAAGGCGCCCGAGTCGGAGGCAGAAGCCAAGCCGTCGACCGAGGTTGCGGCCTGGCGGACGGCGCAGAAGGCCCGCGCGACGGGCGAGCAGCCTGCCAAGAGCTCCACATCCCGCTCAGTTGCTGCCGCGGCGACGGACGATTACTTGCCCGAGGATCAGGGCGAGGTGCCCTGGCACCAGATCCTCGACACCCGCCTGGACGACGCCCTGGTGGCGCGGGTGAACGTCTCCAACGGCAACCTGATGCTCGCCGCGACCGATTTCGACATCGCCGGCGTCGGCCAGAAGCTCCAGCTGCCCCGAACCTACAACTCCCTGGAGGCGCCGTGGGGGAAGGTGTCGCAGCGCTGGTGGCAGGCCTATGAGCGCTACCTGCAGATCAACAACGGTGAGGTGGACGTCTTCGACGCCACCGGCAACCTGCTGCGCTTCACAGCTGCGTCGGACGGCACCTACACGACGCCGGCTGGCTACTCGAAGGACCTGAAGAAGAACGCGGACGGCAGCTACACCCTGACCGACCGCAAGTCCGGCGCCAAGGACACCTACAACGAGCACGGCACCCTTACCAAGGTCACGGACAAGAACAAGGGCACGATCACCGTCGACCAGCACGACGACGGCAGCGAGCACAAGGGCTTCAGACTCACCGAGACCCGCTCCGGCCGCTGGATCGACCTCGTCAAGACGTACCCGAGCCAGTGGCAGGCCAAGGACCACACCGGCCGTTCCGCAGTCCTCAACCTCGACGGATCCGGCAACCTGGCCAAGGTCACCGACACCGCCGGCAAGGCCACCACCTACGAGTACGACTCCTCCCGCCGGGTCACGAAGGTGACCACCCCCGAAGGAACGGTCACCCTCTTTACCTACGACAGCCACAACCGCGTTACCTCGATGCAGCGGACCACCGGCACGTCGGGCAGCGGGCACACGGGCCCGACCTGGCGCTACGACTACACGGCGGCCACCCCCTCAGACGCGGGTACGACGACGGTCACCGACCCGGACGGCGACGAGACGATCTACACGCATAACGCGGACGGTGAGGTCACCAAGGTCACCGACCCCCTCGGCCACTCCCGGCACTCCACCTACAAGAACCACCTCACTCAGACCGCGATCGACGCGATGGGCACCGGCACGGACGGAACCGGCGGCAACACCACCACCTACGGCTGGGACGCCCGCAACAACGCCGTATCCCAGAAGCTGCCGCTCGGCGCCACGGCGTCCGTATCCGCCTACCAGACCGTGGCGGGGACGGACCTGCCGAACGACTTCACCACCGCGGACGGCCGCAAGGACTCGTACAAGTACGACGCCAACGGCAACACGATGTCGGTGACCACGACGGGCACCGCGGGCGCCACGCGTGAGTACACCTACAACGAGACCACCCCGGAGTGCGGCGGTTTCGAAGGCCAGCGCTGCACGGCCAAGGACGGCAACGGCAAGGTCACCTCCTTCACCTACGACGACGAGGGCAACCTGATCAAGGTGAAGCCGCCGGCGCAGCTGGGGGAGACGACCTACACCTACGACGCGCTGGGCCGGGTGGAGACGGTCGAGGACGGCCGCGGCATCACCACCGTCTACGGCTACGACTCCCGTGACCGCGTCCGCGAGGTCTCCTCCACCAACTTCACCGTCACCTACACCTACGACGGTGACGGCAACGTCACGACCCGCTCCGATGCCTCTGGTTTCACCAAGTGGAAGTACGACGAGCTCAACCGCGAGAGCGTCCGCACCTTGCAGAACGGCGCGCAGACCGCGCTGGCGTACACCCCGGGCGGTGACGTCGACTTCTACACCGACCCGACCGGGACGACGGACTACACCTGGGACAAGGCCGGCCGCCTGGACTACCTGGTCGCCCCGGACGGCGCGAAGACCGACTTCGACTACAACAACAACGACAAGCGCACCAAGACCGTCTACCCCGGCGGCACCACCCAGGCCGTCACCATCGACGACAACGGCCGCCCCGAGCGCATCAAGACCACCTCGGGCACGCAGACCTTCGTCGACCTGACCTACAGCTACGCCAGCGTGGGCAAGGACACCACCAAGATCCGCACCCGCACCGACCACCTCACGAACCTCAAGACCAGCTACACCTACGACTCCCAGGACCGCCTCTCCTACGCCCTGGAGGCAGACTCCGCGGGGGCACGGAAGGCGTCCTGGCTGTACTGCTGGGACAAGGCCGGCAACCTCACCAGCCAGAACGGCAGCAAAAGCGCCTGCCCGGGCGGCACCACGTACACCTACAATGACGCCAGCGAGCTGACCGGTAAGAACGGCTCCACCACGGGCTGGTCCTACGACAAGCTCGGCAACGAAACCGACGCAGCCAGCGGCACCGCTCGCACGGACGAGTCCTGGACCGACTACAGCCAGCTCGCCGGCATCACCACTGGCGGCACGAACTACGACCTGGTCCACGCCGGCACCACCAATGCCGAGCGCACCAAGCTCGCTTCGACGTGGTTCCACCACACCGCACTGGGTCTTGCGTCCACGACCACGAACGGTGTCGACACGGGATTCATCCGCGAGCCTTCGGGCACGCTGAACTCCATGACGACTGGGGGGAAGTCCTACTACTACCTCACCGACGCCACCGGCAACGTCCTTGGCCTCGTCGACGACACCGGCAAGCGGACGCACACCTATGC
The DNA here is from genome assembly GCF_033406955.1 of Streptomyces violaceoruber. NCBI lineage: Bacteria > Bacillati > Actinomycetota > Actinomycetes > Kitasatosporales > Streptomycetaceae > Streptomyces > Streptomyces violaceoruber. Next base: position 8,590,107 of record NZ_CP137734.1, read on the forward strand.
CTACGGTCCGACGGGCACGCCCCGAGGCACCACCACCGAGGCCGCCCCCCAGCCGTACCGCTACGCCGGCGCCTACGCCGACCCGACCGGCCTGTACAAGATGGGCCACCGCTACTACGACCCCACCCTCGGCCGCTTCACACAGCCCGACCCCTCCGGCCAGGAAACCAACCCCTACCTCTACGCCGCCGGCGACCCGGTCAACCGGACCGACCCCACCGGCTTGTTCAGCTTCTCGGACATTCTGGACACCGGTAGTAAAATCTTCGGCGGCGTGTCGGGTTGCGTGTCGGGCATCGGTGCAGCCGCATCAACCGGAACCATCCAGTACGCCGCTGCGGTCGGAGGAGTGGTCGGTGCCGGAGTTGGCAGCGCGGTCGGCGCTGGTGCCGCCGTGGTGGGCAGTTGTGCGTTGGGAGGCGTCGCGGGCTACTACGGAGCCGACGTCATCACCTACGGATGACGTTCAATCAGACGTCAACCAGACGATCTACAGGGGAGTGACGTAAGAATGACAGCGAGCGACGCCCCGATGACGGACGCTGTACGCGCTGTGCGGATCTTTTCCATCATTCTGATGGTGGGAGGTTTGAGCGGATGTATCGCGGGAGTCGCGACCGGTGACGCCGTACCGATGGTGCTCGGGGCGATCGCCGTGGCATGTGGAGTGCTCCTGGCAGTCTTTGCCGTACTCGCCGGCCGCAAGGGCAAGTCCTGACTCCCGATCCGTGAGGTGTGACCCTGCGTGCTGCAGGGTGACGGCGTCCTTGAGCGGGGAGTGAACACACGGAGGCGCTCGGCCGAAGAGCACGGCCGAGCGCCTTACGTCGGACTGCACAGCGGGCCCCCGCCCGGGAGAACGTCCGCGTCGCGGGCGGCACGCCGTACGAGATCTGGCACACCTCCGACTGTCCGGAGTGGACCGTCATGCAGATCAGCTTGGAGGCAGGCTCCCGGCGTATCAAGGAACAGGACGCGTGGGCCAAGGAGCTCTTCCCGACCGTGCACGAGCGGCTGAAGCAGGCTGCCGAAACCCTGCCGCCGGACAGCCCCGCCCAGCCGTTCGTCGACGCCCTGACCGAGCTGGTCCAGGCGCAGGCCGACGCCACCGGCTTCGTGGTCCTGCACCGGTGATGTTGACCGTCTTCCGGTCCGCGGCGGGCTCGGTCAGGGCGCGCAGGGTCCCCTCCGCAATGTCGTCGACGCGGACGAAGTCGCGGACCTGGTGGCCGCCCCCGTTGCGGTGCAGCGGGAGCCCGGCGGCGGCGCGGTCCGCGAACCAGGCCACCACCCACGAGTGACTGCCGGGCTTGATGACTTGCGGCTGGCCGTAGACGGAGAAGTAGCGCACCACGCTGTAGGAGATCCCGGCCGGGCCCAGGGTCAGGTCGGTCTGGACCTCGCCGAAGGCCTTGGTGTTCGCGTACACCGACAGCGGCCGCAGCCGCCGCTCCTCCCCGAACTGGGGCGGCATCCGCCCGTAGACGCTGCTCAGTAGCTCCCGCACGCTGCGGTGTTCGTCCTCGGGGCCGGCCCAGTCGTCCGGGTTGCCATAGCCGTACACCGACGCCGACGACACGAACACCAGCCGCTTCGGGCGGCGGGAGGAGGCGGCCGCAGACAGGACGGTCTGGGTGCCGCTCACGTTGTGGTCGATGGCGTCCTGGGGCAGTCGCGTGACCTGACCCCGGGGGCGTCAACGCCCCCGGAGGGAAGAGCCGACGGCCGCCCGCGGTGGCCGTCGGTTCCTCCGCGTCACCCAGCCCCACCTGGCGCTCCCCGCACTCCTCGGCTGGTGAACGCTACCTGGGCGCAACTCCTACCCAGCTGACCCACCGGTGGGGACGGAGGACAGATCGAGGACCACGGCTGCCGTTGCGAGCACCGGTACATCGACCGGTATCGCGCCGTCCGGTTCCGGGCTGATGTCGCGCAGGGGCAGCCCCAGGTAGGTGGTGAGGGCGGCGCGGACGACGGGGAAGGGGGTGGTCAGGCGGCATGTGACGGGGACGTCGGCCAGGGACTGTAGACGCACCAGGAGCTTGCCGCTGTCGGGAACCGTCACCCCGACGAGCCGCACCCGGGGATTGTCCAGGGCCAGGAACCGCGCCTGCGCCGGGGACGCGGCACCGGCGTCGGCGCGGGCGCGTACCGGCACGAGCGGGTGGCCGGTGACGGCGGCGACGCGTACGGCGAGTCCGTCGGCCCCCACAGTGTCGTTCTCCGCGGTCGTGGCGAAGCCGACGCTGTAGCGGAAGACGTGGTCGAAGGCCTGCTGGGCGGGGAAGTTGGTGTCCCAGATGTTGTTGTGCACCCAGGAGAAGACGGTCGCCGGCTCTTCCTGGGGCAGCGACTGCGGATAGGGGACGTAGGGGATCGCGATCCCGCCGAGCTGGACGAGCGGGGCGTCGGCCGTCGCCAGTGCCACCAGGCGGGTGCCGTCGCTCAGGCTGATCCAGCGCCGGACGGCGCGCATGTGGGCCGCGGAGCCCGGCACGGTCTCGCGGTCGGTGCCCAGGACGCCGCCCGTGGACTCCGTGTGCACGACGGGGCCGTCGAGGGCGAAGGGGAACGCGAAGAAGGCACTCTCCTTGGTGAGGGTCGCGTCCTTGTCGATACGGTTCTCGATGTCGACGCGGGCCGCGTGGTGCGGCAGGTGCACGCGCACCCGGAGCCGACGGGTGCCGGCCGGGGCACACTCGTAGACCAGGGTCTGCCCGGTGGCGTCCGTGGTGCGGTCGACGAGGGCGGCGGGCGGCGCGGTGCTGCGGGAGGCGAGCAGGTGCATCGAGTCGTCGGCCACGGTCTTGCTGGACTGGTGGTTGAACGCCCCGGCCGTGGCGTACTCGTCGTACACGTAGCCGTTGAAGCCGACGATGGCGTCCTGGCGGACCATTTCGCGTCCGGTCGACTTGTCGACGACGGACGCGATGCACGCCTCGCGCAGGTCGACCGTCACGCGCAGGTGGTCGTTCTCCAGGACGGTGGCGTCGGCGGGCGGGTTCGCCCCGTCGGCCGGTGCCGGGGAGTCGGCGCCGGTCACGACGTCCAGCCGCACGGCGCCGCAGGCCGGCACATCCGCGACCGGCACGTGCAGGAACCGCCCGGCCGCGCGGTGGCGGTCGTTGCTCTGCGCCTCCTCTGCGAAGGGCAGCGGCTCGCCGGTACGCCCGTCGAGAACCCGTACCGCGTCGCTGAGCGCGACCGTGCTCTCCGGCAGGAAGAGGCGTGCGGTCTCGGTGCGCGGCCAGCTGCACGTGTTCACGACGTAGAAGGACGCCGCCGCGTCGCCGGACGGGGCGAAGGCTTCGCCGAGCAGGGCGGAGGCGGCGTCCAGGAGCGTCTCGGCGTCGTCGTGGGCGCGCATGGCCTGGGAGTACTTCCAGTGCCACTGCTTCTCGCCGGACCCGTGGCCGTGGTCGCCGTGGGTCCAGGGGTCGCCGGCGCCCCAGGTGTGCTCGTTGAACAGCGACGCGGACCGGTAGACCTCCGGTGCGGCCGAGGTGACGGCCGTGCTGCCGGGTACGCCCATCAGGTGCGCGTACCCGGCCACGGTCTGCGCCTCGGCGAGGGCAGCCTGCCCGCGCCGGGTGGCCGCCAGCGGCACGGCGCCCGCACCGACCCCGTCGACCCACCAGTCGGTCCAGTCGCCCCGGTAGGTCTCCAGGCGGTCCCCGACGCGCTTCTCGGCGTCCTCGAAGAAGTCCTGGTTGCGTGACGCGCGCAGCCGCGGATAGGCCCACTGTTCGTTCCAGCGGCGCACGGTGTCGGAGATGACGCGGCGCGGCGGGCCGTTGTCCGCGAACTTGCCCAGCACCCGCAGGTGCAGCACGTCCCAGGGGTAGGGGTCGGCGGTGCCGGGCAGATCGAGGGCGGGGAAGCCCGGGATCCCGCGCCCCTGGTGGGGGTAGGGGAAGCTGGCCAGGGCCCCGAGATAGGCGGGCAGCAGGTCGTCGACGTGGTCGTACGACTCGTCGAAGCCGAGGATCGAGCCCTCCATGTAGGCCAGGCCGTGCGGCGTGTCCGTCCGCCAGACCAGGACGCTGTTGCCGCTCGGCGCCTGCCAGCGGAACAGCCGGGGCAGGTGTTCCCCGCCGACGAGGTGGGGCACGGCGCGGCCGGCCCAGTTGTGCGCCACGGACAGGTAGCGGATGCCGTTGTCGGCGAGGACGTCGGGCAGGCCCACCACCTGGCCGGGCACGTCCGTCTGCATGGCCGTGGTGATGTCGATGCCGTGCCGGTCACGCAGCTCGGTCATCGGGCGCAGCAGTTCGTGCAGTTCGTCGGTGGAGCAGGTCTCGGTGTGCAGGTTGAACGGCATGGCCGTCAGTTCGACGCGTCCCTCGCGTACCCGGTCCAGGAAGCTCTCCACCTGGCGGCGGGGCCGGTTGGCCCGCCAGTCCTGGAAGGAGTGGAAGCCCTCGACGGCCCAGCGGAAACGAGCCGGCTCCGGCCAGTCGTCGGTGTCGCGGCACAGTTCGAGGAGCGAGTCGAGGTAGGCGCGGCTCTCGGCCATCACCCGGCCCTGCGGGTCGGTGTAGCCGATGTCCAGGTGGGAGTGCTGCACCAGGTGCAGCGTCCAGTGGCGCTGCGGCCGGGCCTCGAAGGCGACCTGGGTTCCCTCTTCGAGTTCCGGGAGTTCGATCAGGAGCGGGGTGGGTGCGTCCACTTCCGGGACCAGGAGACGGGCGTCGTCTCCCGGTCCCGGCACGGTCTCGCAGCGGACGGGGGTGCCCCCGGCGGTGCTGACGCGGGCTCGGGTGATGCGCGGTCGCGGGTGCGCGCCTCCGGGGTGCAGTACCCCGACCCGGATGGACTGCAGCAGTCCGCCCGTCCCGTCGTGGCGCAGCAGCGGCTCTCCCGACAGCCGCACCTGGCGGCCGCCGAGGCCGGCGGTGGTGGCCACGCGCTCCTTCAGGAGGTCGCGCGCGATGTCGGAGTCCCACCAGGACGGCCGGGTCAGCGGTGGCTTGGGCATGGTGCGTGAAGGTCCTTTGCGTCGAGGGGAGCGGGGGCGCGGTCCGCCGCGTCAGGAAGTCCGGTGGTCCCGGCGGGTGGCGTCGGCGAGGGTGGCGAAGATCTGGACCATGGCCGACTGGTTGAGGGTCGCGGCCGGCGCGGCGGGGTCGTAGTCGCCGCCGTTGGAGGGCTGGAAGCGGAACAGGCCGCTGGATGCGTCCCGGTTGGACCGGTAGGTGCTGTCGGCGTACGCGCTCATGGCCGACAGATAGGCGGAGTCCGGGCGGACGGCGTCCAGGTCGAGCAGGTCCTTGAAGTAGAAGGCGTTGAACACGGCCGGCTGGTCGTGCAGGCGGGTGCCCCCGGTCCAGTACGCCAGGGAGCCGCGGGCGTCCGCCACCGCCTTCTCCAGGTACCGGGCGTCACCCGTGCCGCGGTAGAGCGCGGTGGCGGTGCCGATCATGGCGCCCGAGTTGTAGGTCCACAGCGTCTCGTTGGTGCTGCCGTCGTCGCCGCGGTCGTTGACGTACAGGCCGGGTGCCTTGCGCATGCACGCGTACACCCAGCCGTACCACTGCTCCGCCTTGTCGAGGTAGGCGCGGTTGCGGGTGTGCTCATAGAGCCGGGCGGCGAGCTGGGCCGACAGGGCGGTGACGTTGGTGGCACGGATGGTGTTGCCGGGCGCGTCGTACCAGTCCATGCCGCCTGGGCACGCCTTGGCGGCGTCGCCGTCCCAGGCCCGGGAGACGACAGGCACGACCTGCTCGGCCCGCCGCAGGTACCGTGCGTCGCCGGTCTCCTCGTACTGGTCGAGCTGGCTGAGGGCGACCACGGCGTTGTCGTCGTAGTACACGTCGCCGCCCGTGCCCAGTGGGGCGGGCAGGTACGACCGGTAGCCCGGCCGTTCGCCGCCGGTGTGGTACAGCTCGGCCGTGTCGAACCGCTCGGCCGCGTCCTGGCGGTAGGCGGGCCCGGTGCGCGGCAGTCGCTGCATGTCGACGGCTGCCTGGGCTGCCTCGCGGAACGGCCACAGGTAGGAGTGCTCCTGGTCGGTGGCCTGCCGGGGTGTGTGCTCCAGGTACAGCCCGTGGTCGCCGGGGCCCTCGTACAGGTGCTTCTGCAGGGCGCGGTAGGTTCCGGTGGCCCGGTCGGCCCAGGTGTCGGAGGAGACGGGGCGGGTGGGTGCGGGGCTCTGGGCATGCGCGGGGGCGGCGGTCCACAGCAGGCCGGCGCAGACGGCGGGCGCGGTGGCGCGGATGAGGAGCGAGCGCAGCATGGGTGTTCCCTTCGCGACGATGACGGGGGAGGTGCGGGCGCACGCGGGCTCAGCGGTGGATCTTGAGGCTGCTGACGAAGAAGCGCTGGGCGGAGAAGAACAGCACCACGGTCGGCAGCGACACCAGGAGGGCACCGGCCAGGACGATGGGCGGCCCGACGTTGGAGTAGTTGCCCTGCAGGTCGGCGAGCGCGGCCATGACGGGGCGGATGTTGCGGCTGGTGACCATGGTGATGCCGAACATCAGGTCGTTCCAGACGGCCACGAACTGGAACACGAACACGGCGATCATGGCGGAGCGGGTCAGCGGAACGTGGATCTGCCAGAACACCCGCCACCACGAGGCACCGTCCATGCGGGCGGCCTCCACGACCTCCCGCGGCAGCGTCAGGGCGTAGTTGCGCATGACGAAGAACGCGAACGGGACCGCGATCGCCGTGTAGATCAGCACCAGACCGGTCTGGGTGTCGTAGAGCGAGGTGTGCGCGTAGGACAGGAACAGAGGCCTGATGAAGACCTGGAGGGGCAGCAGGGTGCCGGAGTAGATCACCCAGAACCACAACGCCTGCCTCTTGACGGGCATGATGATCGTGGCGAAGGCGGCGAAGCCGGCGATCACCGCGGCGGCCGCGGCGCTGACCACGGAGTACAGGAGGCTGTTGCCGAGGGCCGGGCCCAGGTTGGCCTTGTCCCAGGCCTGGGACATGTTGCCGAACAGCCCGAAGTCCCGGGGCAGCCAGTGCGGACTGCCCGAGTAACTCCCTGCGGGCACCAGTGCGTTGACGACGAGGAGCCAGGTGGGTACCAGCCACAGCAGGGCCAGTACGGCGATGACGGTGTTGCGCAGAACTCGGCCGAGGGACATCGTCACACGCCTTTCACGTCGAGCTGGCGGCGCAGGTAGAGCCAGGAGGCGGCCAGCACGATCACGGTGAGGACGACCGCGATCGCCGCTCCGGCGCCGGGCCGCAGTTCGAGGAAGGTCTCGTTGTACATGGACACGGCGAGTGTCTCGGTGGCCCGTCCGGGGCCGCCCTGGGTGAGCACCCAGATCAGGTCGAAGGACTTGAGGCCGTTGACCAGGCTCATGCCGATCACGATGATCGACACCGGGCGGAGCTGGGGCAGCACGATGTGGCGGAACTGCTGCCAGCCGCTCGCGCCGTCCAGGGCACCGGCCTCCAGGGTTTCGGGCGGGATGGACTGCAGTCCGACCAGGAAGAGGATGACGGCCACGCCGGTGGCCTGCCAGGCGTTGGCGAGGATCATCACGACCGTGTTGCCCGGCCAGGTCAGCAGCCAGCCCTGGGCCAGCGAGTCGAGCCCCAGGCCGGTCAGGACCTGGTTGACGGCACCGTCGGTGGTGAGCATGAAGTTCCACACCACCGCCACCGCGGATCCAGAGAGCGCGTAGGGCAGCACGACGCACAGCCGCGCGAGGCGTGAGAACCGGCCGGCGTTGGTCATGCAGGCGATCGCGAGCCCGAGCACGAACGGCAGCGCGACCGTGCCGACCACCCACATCAGGGTGTTCTGGATGGAGCGGGACAGGGCCGGGTCGGACGCGAACAGCGAGTAGTTGTCGAACCAGCTGAACGGAGAGGTCCGGGTGTCGCTGAAGAAGCTGCGGTAGATGGTCCATACGAAGGGGGCCAGCAGGAACAGCGCGACGAGGAGGACGGCCGGAGCCATGAACCCGCCGGCCGTCACGCGCTCACGCGCGGTGGCCCACTTCTGCGTCAAGGGGGGACGCCGCGTCGGGCGCCGGGTCGGTCCCGGTCCGCCGGCCGGTGTCGGCGGGCGCCGGTCGGTCACTGAGGTGCTCATGCTTCGTCTCGCTTCCAGGCCGCCCATTCGTCGAGTGCGCGCTCCTGCATCCGGCGCAGGGTCGTGGCCGGTGAGGTCTGTCCGGCCATGAATCCGCCGAGGTCGTTGGTGTTGCCCTGGATGAGGCTGGGCGGGCCGGCCTCCCAGTAGCGGACCAGTGCGGTGCGGCGGTTGCGGGCGACGTCCCGCTGGAGTCCGGCCACCACCGGATTGCCGGCCCGCACCTTCGGGTTGGCGGAGCTGTCCTGGAGGAAGTCGCTCCACACCCGCTGGACGGACGGGTCGAGCCACGCTCCGACGTTCGCCATCGCCGCCTCGTGGGAAGAGGCGCGGCTGGGCACCACGAAGACTCCCGACTCGGCGATCACGCTCTTCGGGGTGGCGGGACGCACCGTCGGCAGGATGAAGGCGCCGTAGTCGGTGCCGGGCTTCATCCCGGCCGCCGACATGCCCGACGCCTGCCAGGTGCCGTGCAGGAACATGCCCACCGTTCCCTCCTTCAGCGCGCCGGGGCCGCGCGCCTGGTCGAAGTCGGGAGACGTCATCCAGCCCTTGCGCATGAAGTCGTGCCAGATGTCCATGGCCCGGCGGGCGCGGTCGTCCGTGTAGGAGGCCTCGCCGGCGACCAGCCGCTGGTAGAAGCCGGGATCGACCTTGCTGACCAGCTCCTGGAACCACTCGATCGCCGGCCAGCTGCCCACCTGGCTGGCGAGGAAGGGCGTGATCCTGTTGCGCTTGAGGACTTCGGCGCAGTGCAGCAGCTCGTCCCAACTGCTCGGGGCGGACAGGCCCAGCTTCCCGAACACCGGCTTGCTGTAGAAGAGCACGTAGTACGACTCGTACAGCGGGATGCCGAACACCTTGCCCCGGTAGGAGACGGACTCCCGCGACGTGCCGCGCACCCAGCCCTTGGCCGCGTACCCCTTCCAGACGGGCGTCAGGTCGGTGAGCCCGCCGGCGCGCGCCAGGCGCTTGAGCTGGTAGCCGGACGCCCACTTGACCAGGTCGGACGACTTCGAGGTCTGCAGGGTCATCTGCACGACCTGCTGGTACGACGTGACCGACGGATTCGACAGCGGCCTCAGCGTGTACCCGGTGATCTTCTCCAGTTCGCGGCCGGCCGCCCGGTAGCCGTCGTCCCAGGTGGCGTTGTCGTTGGAAATGCTCGTGGTTCCCGGCTGCGCGGACGTGCTGGCTCCTCGCGCGCAGCCCCCGGCCGCCAGAGCGGCCGCGCCGGCGGCCACCCCGGTGAGGAAGCGGCGCCGAGCTAGCGGCACGGCCGCACTGCTGGTCCTGCCCGATGCTGACATTGATCACCTTCACGGAATCGGGCCACCTGCATGGCCGGATGTGAATCACAGGACGTGTGCGGCGTCGGAGAGACCCCGGAGCAGCCCCGGTGCGTGTTGCGTGGAGGTTAACGACACCATTCCGTCGGTAGCAAGACTTCGAAGGGAAAAGAATCCCCCCGCATGGAGAGGGTTATCAAAAATGCAGGTCAAGTGGGCGGTCGAGGCTCCATTGGGTCATGAATCGACCGTGGACACCTCCAGCCAAGCACTGTTATCGTTAACGCAAGTGGAGCCGAGTAAGGAGCAGATGTGCCCGCGTCTCGTTCGTACGACCCCCTCCCCAGCTACCAGCCGGTCGACGGCCGGGTGACCGTCGGCTGGCCGGCCCTGGCCGCGGATCTGCCGCCGGGCCCGCTCGTCCTGGCGGTCGACGGCCCCGCGGCCCTCGACTGGACCGCGCTGGCCGACGGCCTCGCGGGAGCCGTACGCGCCGCCGGTCGTGACGTCGAACCGATCGATGTGCGCGGCCACTACGCGGCGGCGGCCGACGAGCGGATCACGGCCCTGCCGGTCTCCGCCGACGACCCGTTCTTCACCCCGCTGTCCCAGGCGCGGGTCGCGGACCTGTTCGACTCCCCTCCACGGCCCGAGCGGCCCGTGCGGGACGGAGTGGCGCTGGTGTACGGGCCGGGCGCGTCACTGTGCGGGCCGGATCTGCTGTGGTACGCGGACCTGCCGAAGCGGTACGCCGAGGCGGCCGTGTCCAAGGGCGAGCTGCCCGTCGGCGTCAACCTGGGGCGCCCCGCCGTCCCTGGCGACCTGGTGCGCCTGTTCTACACCGACTGGCCCGTACTGGACCGGCACCGCGACGCGATCGCCGGACGGATCGACCGCTGGATCGACGTACAGAACGCGGACGTCCCGACCGCACTGGACGGCGCCGCACTGCGCAGCACGCTGGCACACCTGGCCCGGGGCCCGGTCCGTACCCGTCCGTACTTCAACTCCACCCCGTGGGGTGGCCAGTGGGCAGCGAGTGAACTCGGCTTCACCCCGCAGTCGGGCAACACGGCCCTGGGCTACGAGCTGATCGCGCCCGAAGCGGGGGTCATGATCGGTGACAAGGACGCGGCCCAGGTCGAAGTCCCCTTCCAACTGCTGTGCGTCGCCCACCCCGAGGACATGCTCGGTGTGGACGTGCACCGTGCCTTCGGTACCTCCTTCCCGATCCGGTTCGACTACCTGGACACGATGGGCGGCGGCAACCTGTCCCTGCACCTCCACCCGCGGGAGCGGTATATGCGGGAGGTGTTCGGCTGGCCCTACACCCAGCACGAGACGTACTACGTCACCGCGAGCGAGGACGGTGCCCGGGTGCTGCTCGGCCTCACCGGTCAGGCCGACCTCGACGTCATGCGGCGCCAGGTGGAGGACTCGATAGACAACGGCACCCCGATGCCCGTCGAGCAGCACATCCAGTCCCACCCCGCGACGGTGGGCCAGCTGTTCATGATCCCGGCGGGCACACCGCACGCGTCCGGCGCGGGAAACCTGGTGCTGGAAGTGAGCGCCACCCCCTACCTGTACTCCCTGCGGCTCTACGACTGGCTGCGCAAGGACGCCGCCGGTGCCTCCCGGCCCCTGCCCTACGAGCATGGCTTCGCCAACCTGGACACGGCCCGGCGCGGTGAGGACGTCACGAAGGACCTCATCCAGCAGCCGCGTCCGCTGCGCTCCGGCGAGGGCTGGCGCGAGGAGGTCCTGGGCGCACTGCCCGACATGTTCTACGCGGTGCACCGCCTCGTCGTGGCGCAGGGCTGCGACATATTCGACGACACCGCCGGGCGCTTCCACATCCTCAACGTGGCCGCGGGCGAAGGCGCCGTCATCGAGACCCGCGACGGCCGCACCCACACCCTGGCCTTCGCGGAGACCATCACGATCCCCGCCGCGGTCGGCCCGTACCGCGTCCGCGCCCTGGGCGGCGACGAGGTGCGGATCGTCAAGGCGCTGGTGGTCGAACCGTGATCACGGCCACCACGAGACACGCGTCGCGGCCGGTCCCGGTGCTCGACATCGGCGGTACGCACGTCACTGCGGCCCTCGTCGACCCCACCGCGAGCCGCCCCGTGCCCTCCCCGGTGATCCGCAGGCCGCTGCGGGCCCACGCGGACGCCGACGCCGTCCTCGACGCCATCGCCCGGGCCGCCCTCGCACTGCCGGCCGGGCACAGCCCGCGCTGGGGCGTGGCGATGCCCGGCCCCTTCGACTACGCCACCGGCGTCGGCCGCTTCGCCGACGTCGGCAAGTTCGAATCCCTGAACGGCGTCGACGTCGGCGCGGGCCTGCGCGAGCGCCTGGCCGACCGGTGCGAACGGCTGCGCTTCCTCAACGACGCGGACGCGTTCGCCGTCGGCGAGTACGGCTCCGGTGCCGCCGCGGGACACGACCACGTCGTCTGCCTGACGCTGGGCACGGGCGTGGGGTCCTCCTTCCTGTCCGGCGGCCGTCCTGTCCATTCAGGTCCCCTTGTCCCGCCCGGCGGACACGCCTACCGCCTGACGGTGCACGGCCGGCCACTGGAGGACACGGTCTCGCGGCGCGGCATCCGCGCCCACTACGCCCGCCTCACCAGCGCGACGGGGGACCAGCACCTCCCCGACGTCCGTGACATAGCCGCGCGCGCCAGGAAGGGCGACGCCGCCGCACAGGAAGCCTTCCGCTACGCTTTCGACGCACTCGGCCAGGCCCTGGCTCCATGGATCGACCGCTTCGAAGCCACCGCAGTGGTCATCGGTGGCTCCATGGCCCGGTCGTGGGACCTGATCCACCCCGCGCTCACCACGGGGCGGGCACCGGCCGACGGACCGGACGTACCTGTTCTGCCGGCCCGGCAGCCCGAGGAGGCCCCCCTGCTCGGGGCCGCCCACTGGGCACAGGGCACGCCGGACGCGCCATGAGGACAGGGGGACCGGGTGCAGGAAGGCAGAGGAAGGGACAGGAGCATGACCGCTCGCCGAGGCAGTGGGCCGACCATGCACGACGTCGGCAAGCTGGCACAGGTCAGCGCCATGACCGTCTCGCGTGTACTGAAGGACGACCCCGGCGTGTCGGAAGCGACCCGCGAGCGCGTCTTCGCGGCGGTCGACCGGCTGGGGTACCGCCGCAACCAGACGGCACGCAGTCTCCGCCTCGGAGGCAGCGGAATGATCGGCCTCGTCGTCACCAACCTCGCCAACCCCTTCTACTCACGCCTCGCCCTCGGCGTCCAGGAAGTGGCGACCGAGTACGGCCTGCGCGTCGTGCTCAGCAACTCCGGCGAACAGGCCGACCGAGAACCCGGACTGATCGACGGACTCGTCGATCACCAGGTCGAAGGACTGATCGTCGTCCCGGCCGGCAGCCGGCAACAGCATCTGGCCCGAGCCATGCGGCACGTCCCCGTCGTTCTCGCCGCACGACCGCCCGCCGGACTCGACACCGACTGCGTCCTGGTCGAGGACTTCCACGGCGCACGCGAGGCCACCGGCTGCCTCCTCGCCGACGGACACACCCGCATCGCCTTCCTCGGCAACCCGCCGGCGCTGTACACCGGCGCCGAACGGCTGCGCGGATTCTGGGCGGCACACGAGGAAGTCGGCGTCGAACCGGACAACGCCCTCATTTGCCAGGGCCTGGTCGACTCCGCGACGGCGGAGCGCGCGACTCTCGACCTGCTCGGCCGGGCCGAACGCCCCACCGCGCTGTTCTGCACCAACAACCGCATCAGCCAGGGAGCGATCCGGGCCCTGTACAAATCCGGAACCACCCTGCCCGTCGCCGGTTTCGACGACTTCGACCTGTCCGACGTCCTCGGTCTGCCCCTGACCCTCGTCTCCTACGACGCCGACGAGATCGGCCGCCAGGCCGCACGGCTGCTGATCGACCGACTCGAACAGGACGACGAAGCGGCGCCGCGGGCCTCCCGCCGCGTCACCGTCCCCACCCGCGTCGTCCGCCACGGCGCACCCTCCGCGGACGGACCGGGGCAGCGCCCACCAGCGCCTGACACCAGCGTCTGACATCCCGTCAATAAGCCTCCGACCGCCGACGGCCGACCGCCGAAAGGCCGACCCATGAGCTTTCCCACCAGCATCACCGATCACCCGATCGTCCAAGAGGCCGTTCACCGGCTGGACGACCTCGGCGACCCGCGCGCCGGTCAGACATTGACCCGCTGCCTGAACGACACCCTGGCCCGCACCATCAGGCCGATGCCCGACGGCACCGCCTTCGTCGTGACCGGCGACATCCCCGCCATGTGGCTGCGCGACTCCTCCACGCAGATGATGCCCTACCTGGCACTCCTGAAGGACGACACCGCCCTTCAGCACCTCCTGCTCGCCGTGCTGCGCCGCCAGTTCCAGCAGATCGCCCACGACCCCTACGCCAACGCCTTCAACGCCGAACCCTCCGGGCGGGCCCACGACCCCGAGGACCTGTGCGGGGACCCGTGGGTGTGGGAGCAGAAGTACGAAGTCGACTCCCTCGCCTTCCCCCTGCTGCTGGCCCACCGTTTCTGGGCGGCGACCGGGCGGACCGACCACGTCCCCGGGATGCTCAGGACCGCGCGCACCGTCATCTCGGTGTGGCGCACGGAGCAGGACCACGAACGCCTCTCCACCTACCGCTTCCGCCGCGAGAACGGCCCATCGAGCGACACGTTGCCGAACGCGGGACGAGGAACGCCCGTCACCCGGACCGGGATGACCTGGAGCGGGTTCCGGCCCAGCGACGACGCGTGCGCCTTCGGCTATAACGTCCCGGCGAACCTCTGCGCCGCCGCCGCTCTCGACGGCGCCGCCGAACTGGCCCACCACACGCACGACACCGAACTCGCCGAGGACGCCGCCCGACTGGCAGCAGAGCTGCGCGCGGCCACCGCACGGCACGGCACCGTGCGCCACCCCGACTTCGGTTCGATATACGCGTACGAGGTGGACGGCAACGGCAACGCGGTACTGATGGACGACGCCAACATGCCCGGACTGCTGTCCCTGCCCCTCGTCGCGAACATCCCCACCACGGACCCGGTGTACCTCGCGACACGAGGGTTCGTCCTCTCACCGCGGAACCCGACCTGGTATCGGGGCACAGCGGCCGAAGGCATCGGCAGCCCGCACACGCCCGACGAGCATATCTGGCCCATCGCCATCGCCATACAGGGGCTGACCAGTAACGACACCACTGAGCGCAGGTGGGCACTGACGACCCTCCTTGCGACCGACGCGGGCACCGGCCAGATGCACGAGTCGTTCCACAAGGACGATCCCCACCGGTTCACCCGCCCCTGGTTCTCCTGGGCCAACGCGATGTACGCCGAACTCGCCCTGGACACCGTGGGACTCGGCACCCGGCCCCTGTGGCAGGCGGGGACTTGAGTCCGGCACGGCACCGCCGGCACGAGGCGTCCGCCGGCCGCTGGAGAGCGCACGTACCGGTGGGATGACCGATGTGCGGACGCCGGGGGAGTGGCCATGGTCCTCGGGACATCGCCGAGCGGTGGTACATCACGCCGGGCACCGTGGGAACCCACATCGAGTACATCCTCGCCAGGCTCGGCCTCCCCGACCGTGCAGCCGCCTTCGGCCTTCGGCGGGGGACCGCCCTCAGGCGGCGGACGGGACGACGACGACCTTGCCGTGCACCGCCCCTTCGGCGGCACGGGAGTGCAGCGCCGGCAGTTCGGTCAGCGCCACCCGCTCGGTGACGGCGACGCGCAGCTCGCCGCCGACGATCAGCGCCACCAGCTGGTCGACGTCGCTGCGGACGAACAGGTCGATGCCCCGTACGCCGCGCTCCTCGTCGCCGGGGGCGGGCATCCAGACCGTGGTGTTCACGACGACCCCGCCCGGACGGACCAGGGTGACCAGCGCGGCCAGTTCGGCCGGGGCGACCGGGGCGAGGCTGAGCGCGATGTCGACCGGCTCGGTCACAGCCGCGGTGACGTCGGTGGTGGTGTGGTCGATGATTTCGTCGTCACCGGCCGATGCGACCGCCTCGCGGCTGCGCGGGCTGGCCGTGGCGATGACGTGGGCACCGGCGTCCTTGGCCAGCTGCACCGCGTAGCCGCCGACCGTGCCTCCGGCGCCGTTGATTAGCACGCGTTGCCCGGCCGTCAGCCTGCCGCGGTTGAACAGCGCCTGATACGCGGTCAGACCCACGACATCGGCCAAGGGGACGCTCCTGGGCGCCGGTGCCAGCGCCTCGGCGGGTGCGAGGACGTACTCCGCGGCGGCTCCGTCACCGTCCATCGGCAGGAAGTCGATGACGTCGTCGCCGACCGCGACACCGCCCACGCCTTCGCCCAGCGCGTCGACCGTGCCGGCGACATCGATGCCGGGAGTGTGCGGCAGTACCACCGGGATGGGGCCCCGCATGAAGCCGCCGCGGATGTTGCCATCGACGGAGTTGAACGACGTCGCGGCGACGCGGACCCGGACCTCACCGGCCCCTGGGAGGGGCTGCTCCACGTCCTCGTAGCGCAGGACGTCGGGGGCGCCGTACTCGTGGAAACGTACTGCCTTCATTTCGGTTCACACCTTCGCTACGAAGCTGCGGACGGTTATGCTTCGAATTCGAAGCAACTGTGACAACAGTGTTGCCGACGTAGCCGTTCGCGAACGTGTTTCCCCAGTCTCAAGCGGGGTCCAGTTCGCGTTGTCTACGGTGCGGAACCCGCCGAAGGGGCGAGCGTGGGAGTCCCGCACCGAGCGTGGCCGTGGTGGCGGTTACCCCGGACGTCGCCCTCTTCAGGGCACGTGTGAGTTTCGAGGACGTGTTTCCTCCGTTGCAGCCCCCGCGTCCCAGGCGGGATGTGTCAGCGGCAGGCGCCGACAGCTTGGACGTGGAGGCGCTCCAGGGCGTCCAGGACAACGGTGTCCCAGTGCCAGGACAGCCACCGGCCGACATCGGTCCCCGTCTGCTGCAACGCGGCGAGTTGGAGGCGGCTGAAGCCGTGCAGGGGATGTGCGTGGTGGGAGGAGACCATGCCCAGCACGTGGCCCTTGACGGTGATCAGGGGGGACGCTGTGGGCGGCCCTGCTGCCCGTCTGCAGGATGGCCTGACGGGGTGCCTCGTCGAATACGGTCGCGGTGCCCACGTCCCGCACTGTGATCTGCCGGCGGGCGGAGGCCGCCTGCGCCACGACCTCGCGTCCAGGTCCGGTGCCGGGGTGCGAACGACCGCGTCGGCGAGTGTGTGAAGCTTGACGTTGGACTGCTGCGACGAGGTCTTGAGCAGCTCGAACGCCGCATCGGCGCATTCCAGGCGGTACCGCCTGGCGAGGATGTCCTGGGCGCGGGCGACGCTGGCGTGCCCCAGCGCGCGGTTGCGTCGATCGAGCTGCTCCTGTGCCCAGCGCGGGCCCTTCTGCGCGGCCGGGACCGATCCGGGGTGCGACGTCGGGGCGGCCTCTCCACTCGGGTACGGGGGCAGATGGCCCATGGGAAGCTCCAATGCGATGCGGTACGACAGGCACAACGAAAGACCGCGACCGCTTCCTCCACGCCGGCCGCGGGCAGCACCTGCTTCCCAAGCACTGCAACCGACCCTAACCGAGACCGGCTCGACCCGCGCAACCCAGCAGGTCCCCAAATCACAGTCATCGAGCGGTCATCACTGCCTGGCCGCCGGGCGCCGGGATTGGCCTGCCTCGTGCCTATCGGTGCAGCGCCCGACCACGCGGATGCGGCGTCGTCCAGTCAGGCGACTTCGCCCCACTCGCTTCGGGAGTCGGCGTCGCCCTCCGGCGCCTGCCCGTGTGCGGCCCTCTCGCGGGCGCGGAGGCATGCCCAGGCGAGGGCGGCCGGGCCGGTGAGATACCAGGGCAGGGGCCACAGCACGTGCCACCAGATGCCTCGCGGAGCCAGGAGCAGCTCCGGTCACGTCCGCTGGAGTGGTGTATCGACGGCCACTCGGTGATCTCGTTTCGAGGCTATGCGGTGAGTTCGGTGGGCAGGACGGTGTCGTCGGTTTCTGACTCGATCGGGTGGAGTCGGGCCTTGGCGAGGAGCTCGCGGCACATGTAGCGGCGGGCTTTAGAACTCCTAACGGAATGAACCGGTGACCCGCTTGGCGCGCCTGAGTGAGTAGATCACTACTCTGCATGGGTGCTGTCCTATGACGAGTTGACCTCGCCGGAGCGCGAGCTGTGGGATGCCTTCCCTGAGGGGCGTCGCGTTGACCTGCGCACAGGAGTACCCGACACGGACGCTCCGCCTGCGGGTGACCGGTGGGGCCCCGACCGCACTGTCCGCGCGGCCGTCGTGGCGACGCTGTTGCTCGGCGCGAACGACGACCGATCTGGCACCGTAGCCGCCTTGCGACTCACCGGGGCGCGTATCACCGGTCGTCTCAACCTGTCCGGGACGGAGATTTGTCACACGTTCTCGTTGCAGGGCTGTCGGCTGGACGAGGCGGTGCAACTGCACGGTGCAACGACTCGGACGATCGAGATAACGAACAGCTGGGTGCCGGGGATCAACGCCCGAGCTCGCCCGGATCGAGGGTGACCTGGACCTGAGGCGGTCGACTTTCGAAGGCGGCTCCCTCATACTCGTTAACGCTCGCATGGCCGGGAATCTGCTGATCTCGGATGCCAGGATCTTGGACCCGGAAGAGTGGGCAGTGCGCGCGGGCGGCCTTGTCCTGAATGGCGGCGTCTTCGGCCAGCGGCTCACCACGCAAGGCGGACTGCGGCTGCCCGGCGCACAGCTGCTCAGCGGCCTGTTCCTGCAAGGCGCACGGCTGGGGAACACCGCGGGCGTTGCACTTGCCGCAGGAGGTATGGCCGCTTCGACAGTGGACTGTTCCCAGGGGTTCGCCGCGCAAGGAGGCGTACTGCTGCGAAGGGCCCGAATAGAAGGTCTGCTGACCTTCGAAGGAGCCCAGCTGAACGGTGATGGCGTAGCCCTGGACTGCGTATCCATGCATGTGGGCGACTTCGACTACAGAACCGCAACACCGCTCTCTGGACTGGTGGATCTCCGGTCCGCACAGGCCACCTGGTGTCAGGACAGCGAGCAGAGCTGGCCGAGGGAGGTGCTCCTGGAAGGGTTCACCTACGGGTCCATCCGATTCTGGGACGCCCCGTCCGCGGCAGGCGACGACGGACCGCCCACGAGGGATGGGGTGGCCCGTCGCCTGGCCTGGCTTCGCCGGAATCCTGGCTATGTCCCGCAGCCGTATGAGCAACTCGCGGGCTGGTACCGGCAAATCGGCCATGACGATGACGCCCGCCGCGTGCTCCTGGCCAAGCAGCGCCACCGGCGTCTCACCCTGTCCCCATCGGCCCGGGCATGGGGGCACCTGCTGGACGTGACCGTGGGCTATGGCTATCGGCCCTGGCTGGCTGGCGTCTGGCTCCTCGCGCTGACCCTACTGGGTACGCTGGCCTTTAGCACTCACTCTCCCAGCCCGGTCAAACGAGACGAAGGCAGCCCGTTCCAGCCCCTCGTCTACACGCTCGACCTTTTGATCCCCCTCGGTGGTCTGGGTCAGCGCACGGGGTGGTATTGGCCGAACAGTAGCCTCCAGTGGCTGTCCTACCTGCTGATCGCCTTCGGCTGGATGCTGACCACCGCCATCATCGCCGGTATCACTCGCACCCTGCAGAAAAACTAGTGAGCAATAGTTGAGTTCAGCCGTCGCCAGCAGAGCAGTGCGCATCCGAGGGTGAGGAAGGCTTCGTGGATGTCGTTGCGGATCTCCCAGCGGATCCGTAGGCGGCGGAAGCAGTGCAGATGGGCGAACGCACGCTCCACGACCCAGCGTTGCGTGCCGAGTCCGGAGCCGTGCTCGGTGCCCCGGCGGGCGATCAGTGGCTTCACGCCGAGATCCCAGACCAGGCGGCGGTACTTGTCGTGGTCATAGCCGCGGTCAGCCAGCACCACGCCCGGACGGCGCCGGGGTCGGCCGCGCTTACCCCGCACGGGCGGCACGGCCTGGAGGAGCGGGATCAGCTGGGTGCCATCGTTGCGGTTGCCCCCGGTCAAGGTGACGGCGAGCGGAATGCCGGTGGCGTCGGTGATCAGGTGGTGCTTGCTGCCCGTCCTGCCCCGGTCGACAGGGCTTCGTCCTGTCTTGGAGCCCCCTTTAGCGCCCGGATGTGGGAGCCGTCGACCGCCGTACGGGAGAAGTCCAGGGCGTTCGCGCTGAGGAGCTCGGCAAGGAGGAGCTCGTGCAGCCGAGGCCGCACCCCGGCCTTGGTCCACTCGGCCAGCCGGCGCCAGCAGGTCATGCCCGAGCCGAAGCCGAGTTCCTGCGGTAGCTGCTCCCAGGCGATCCCGGTGTGCAGCACGAACAGGATGCCTTGGAACACCGACCGGTCAGGATGCCGCTTACGCCCGGGGTGCCGGGCCCGACGCTCGACCTTCGGCAGCAATGGCTCGATCACCGCCCACAGCTCGTCGTCGACTTCCCATGGCTTCGGCCGCGCCACCCCGCACCCCCGGATAATCCGTCCCGGAGTGATCCAACCATCTTGAAGATCATTCCGTTAGGAGTTCCTAAAGAGCGTTTTATCCCGATAGGTATTGCTTCGTTACAGTCCAGCTGGCGGACTGCTCCGGGTCGGCTGAGGCAGTGGACGTCTGTTGTGGCAGATGGGGCAGGTGACGTCCTTCAAAGGTCCGTTTCGGTCTCTTCGCTCCTGTCTGATCCCAACACGCCCCCTGTCACACCTGTTTGCGCCCTGTGGTGGGGTGGCCGTCATCGGTATTACAGAAACATGCCTCGCAGACAGCGGGTGTATCAGAGTGACCTGTCCGATGCCCGTTGGGAACTGCTGGAACCGACTCTGACCGCCTGGCGGGCCGAACGAAGAGGGAAGAGCCTGGACATCGGCCGACCGCCCGAGCATGACCTGCGTCGGATCATGGACGCGATCCTCTACGTTGACCGGACCGGGATCCCCTGGCGGTACCTGCCGCACGACTTCGCCCCGTGGGAGACCGTCTACGGCTACTTCGCCGCCTGGCAGAAGGACGCGATCGTCGACCAGCTCAACGGACTCCTGCGGCGCCTGGTCCGGGAAGCCGAAGGCCGCGACGCCGAGCCGACCGCCTGCGTCCTGGACGCCCAGAGCATCAAGACCTCCGCGAACGTCCCGGCCGCCGGCCAGGGCATCGACGCGGGCAAGAAGATCGCAGGCCGCAAGCGCCACATCGGCGTCGACACACTCGGCCTCCTCCTGGCCGTGCTGGTCACCGCCGCCAGCGTCTCCGACAACGTCGGTGGCATCCACGTACTCTCGAACATCGCCGCAGACCACCCGCGTGTCACGAAGGCATGGGCCGACACGGGCTACCGCACCTAGGACTTGTCCGGCCGATCATGTTGCTGGTTAGGGTGCGAGCGTGTCGAAGACGAGCGTGAGCAACGAGACCAGCAGCAGGCTCTGCCTGTGGGTCGAGCCATGGGGAACCGATCACTGGATGCGTCCGGGCGAGGAGTTCACGGTGGTGACGAAGACGGAGGCGGAGGAGTCGCCGTTCAATGTGGTCGTGCATGGTCAGGGCATCACGGTCTGGGTGAACTCTGGCGACGATGCCGAGGTCTTCGACAAGAACGGAGGCCAGGTGCCGTGTGGGCACCAGAGGCCAGCCGAGGGCGTTCTTTGAGCTGCGTCCCGGATCTTCAGGTCCGGAGCCAGATCGCCACGGCTGCCGCTGTCGCGGTGCCAAGGTAGACGTAACCGCGCTTGTCGTAACGGGTAGCGACAGCTCGGGACTGCTTCAAACGGTTGATAGTCCGTTCGACGGTGTTTCGCTTTTTGTACCGCTCCTCGTCGAAGCCCGGTGGCCGCCCACCGCGTGAACCCTTGCGCAGACGGGCCGCATGGCTGTCGGTCTTCTCCGGGATCGTGTGCCGGATGCCCCGGCGCCGCAGGTACTCGCGACACGGCCCGTTGCTGTATGCCTTGTCCGCGGCGAGGCTGTCCGGCTTCTTGCGTGGCCTGCCCGGGCCGAGTTTGGGGACGCGGATCTTCTCCAAGACCGGCTTGAACTGGGTGCAGTCGGCCCTTTGACCTGGAGTGATGACCAGAGAGAGCGGACGGCAGCGGCCGTCCGCGCTCAGATGGACCTTGCTGGTGAACCCGCCCCGCGAACGACCCAAGCCCTCACTTCCAGCACCACCTCCACCAGGCGGCCGACGAGGCTCTGCCACGGCGTCTCGTCCTGGTGTTCCACCTCGTCGTCCCCCTTTGAGGCGGGCGCAGGGGGCGGATCGGTGCGGGCGCCGGCCGCGTGCTGATGGGCTCGGACGATGGTGGAGTCCACCGAGATGTCCCAGTCGATTTCACCTGCCGCGTCTGCTGCAGCCTGGACCTGCTGCAGCAGACGTTCCCAGGTGCCGTCGGCTGACCACAGCCGGTGGCGTTCGTAGACGGTTTTCCACGGGCCGAACCGCTCGGGCAGGTCCCGCCACTGAACGCCGGTCCGCACCCGGTGCAGAATCCCGTCGATCACCTGACGGTGATCCCGCCACCGGCCGCAACGACCGTTACTCACCGGCAGGAAGGGCAGCAGCCGTTCCCACTCGGCATCCGTCAGATCTCCCCGCCCCATGTCCGCATCAACGACCTGTGGACGAAGTAGTCACATGATCGGCCGGACAAGTCCTAGGCCGTCGAACACGGCGCCACCCTCGGCATCGACGTCGAAGTCACCCGACGCGATCCTGCCCAGAAGGGCTTCAAGGTGATTCCGCGGCGCTGGGTCGTCGAGCGGACCTTCGGCTGGCTCATGCACCACCGCCGCCTCGCCCGCGACTACGAGACCCACCCCCACCGCTCCGAAGCCATGATCAAGGTGGCCATGGTCGACCTCATAAGCCGACGACTCACTCGCGAATCGACCGCGAACTGGCGCGACGCCTGAGCGCACCAAGTCAGAAGGAAGAGCCCTGAACAGGGCAGTGCCAGTCAGCCGAGTCGATCGCGTTCCCCTCCACGTCGCTGAGGTGGAAGCAGTTGCCGTTGACCCACACCGCGACCGATTCGGGCTGATGGTCGACCTGGAACGGCTCGTCCCCACGCAGAGTCCCGGCCCATGAACCATCCGCTGCAGGCGAGTGGGTGACAACGACCCACGTCTGCTTCGGGAAAATCTGATACGTATCGGCCCAGGGCTCAACGGTCAGCTCCAACGTCGCGTCACCGCCGTTGCTGATCAGTAGCCGCGCTGTTCCCCCGGTGGCCATTCGCGGCGCACCCCCTTGCCTCAACGGACGATCCCGCACGCAACACCGGTCCTTGTGGGCTTTCAGGACCCGATCGTGGCACGCACGTTCACCTGATCCAAGCGGCTGCGTCGCCCGACTTATCAAACAGCCCTGTCGGGACAAAACGCTCTTTTAGCGCGGTCAGAAGTTCGGTCTGCACAGGGCCGGGCAGGTCGGCACCTCGGCCGTGCTGGAGGATGCACTCGGCCAGTGCGGAGAGCTTGATGTTGGTGTGCTGGGAGACCTGGCGCAGCACGGCGAAGCCGTCCGTAGGACTTATCCGGCCCAGGGCGACGAGGACTCCGATGGCCTGGTCGACCACGGCGTGGGAGGTGACCGCCTCGTGAAGCTGTCTGTTCTCCGCCCTCAGTCGTTCCAGCTCCGCACTCATGTCCTCTCCTGCGGGCGCGGAAGATGATCCGGACCGTGCAGGAAAAGACATGCGAGTCACCGCCTGCACTGTTGGGACTTACCGGCTCCCCTGCCCGTTTCATCTTGCAACAACCCCTATCCCGTCGCTCGCGATCCTGGGCCGGCAGGAGCACCCTGGAGGTATGAGTCGCGCGCCCGTCGTCGTGCACCGGCCCTCGATCTCCGGGAGCAGCAGGGTCAGCGCGCACCGATACGGCCGGGACGAGATACTCGGCACCGTCTGCAGCGATCACGACCTGGTGGTGTTCCTTGAGGGCGTCGGCATCGACGAAGCCGTTCCGGACGACCGTCGCTGGGTGGAGTGGCGCGGCGGCCCGGCTCACGAATTCCGTGCCGCCTGACCAGACGCGCACAGAGCGAGCGGGCGTGAAAGGCCTCAGGCATGACCTGGACGCTGCCGGAACCAACGCTCACCACGCCGTTTGCCGAGCTCGTCCTGCCCCGCGGAAGCGACGCAGAGCTCCGCAACCGGGCCGGGCCAGGCAACGGCCCGGCCCAGCGTCGGGCACAGCACTGTCCTTGTGTGCGGCGCGCTGCCTCAGCCGGGGGTGGCGCGCCGCCGGCTGCACCCTGCCAAGCTGGGATGGCAGGTGGTGGCAGGTGTCGATACTCCAGCTCCCGGATTGCCCGACTTCTCACCCCTGTCGACTTCTCCCTTGCCAAGTACCCGGGAAGCCGGGTGACGGACGCCCCGCACGCTCCGGTGCCAACGGCTCTGAACCCCGTACCGTTCGGCGGCGGCCCCACCAACGTGGACCTACACCTCAAACCGGAGAAGTTTGGCAACGTCTTCCTGAGCGACCGGCTCGATCCGAGTCGCACCCAGGTGCCTGCCGCCGCTCAGCGGCCTGCGACCGCCGCCTCCGGCAACGAGCCCACACAGTCCGTCGCGTGGAAGACCATCCCGTCCTGGTTCCTCGTCGCCACCGACGACCGCACCATGGGCACCGACAACCTGCGTTTCATGGCGAAGCGTGCCAAGGCCACCACCGTCGAGGTCGACGCGCCGCACGCCGTCAAGGAGACCAACCCCGACGACGTGACCAAGCTGATCCTCCGGGCCGCGGGCGACTCGCGGCCAAGCCTTGCCAAGACCGGCACCAGCGGACGGACCGCATTCCTCGGTGGCGCCGCGGTGCTCTCCATCGCCGCGGGCCGCCATCGTGATCCGCGCCCGCCGCACCTGACGGATCGGTCTGCAACCGTTGCGCAGAGCCTGCACGGCAGCATCCCGACCGACTCCGCGGTCCTGGTCCCGGGAGGCGGCGGACGTGCTGCTCGGAGCGGGCACCGAACGCTGTTTCAGGTGAAACGGTATCGGGTGACTTGGCGGCGGTACGATGCCGTCATGGCCGTTCACGCTTCCTCCCGGGACGCCGCGTCGCGCGCGAGCGACCGCCCCGGAGACGTCTCGCCGTTCGCCCTGGGGCTGCTGCTGCGCCGCGCGCACTGGCGCGCGGCGGGGGTGATGTCTGAGGCACTGCGGCCGCTCGGGATCGAGCTGCGGCACTTCGCGGTACTGATCGTGCTCGTCGATCGCGGCCCCACGGTGCAGCGGGACCTGGCGGCCGAGACGGGGACGGACAAGGCGGGGATCATGCGGGTCGTCGACGACCTGGAACGCAGGAATCTCGCCGTGCGCAAGCCTGTCCCCGGGGACCGCCGGGCACGGGCGGTGGAGATCACCCCGGCGGGGCTGGAGCTCTTCGACGCGGCCCATGTCGCGGCGGAGCCGCTGGCCGAAGGGCTGGTCGCCGACCTGGGCCCCGACGACACCGAACGGCTGACGCGTCTGCTGACCCGCCTCGCGCATCCGGGCGGCAGCGACGCCTAGGTTGTCGTTTGGATCTTGGCCTGGTCGCGGGCTGGCAGCAGGGCGCCGTTGCCCGGAGCCGACCTGATTCAGAACGACACACCCTGAGGCGGCGCCGCGAGCCGCTCCGGTCGGCGGGCGGGTCAGCCGCGGGCGTCACCTGCCGTTGTCCGCGGTGAGACGTTCGGTGAGCTCCTTCGCCTTGGTGACCGCCTCACTGTGGGCGCGCTCCCGCGAACTTTCGAAGAGCGGGAGCAGTTCGGACATGGCCGGATTGCGCGGGGCCATGGTGAGTTCCGGGACGATGAACTCCAGGTCCAGCCCCAGGGTGCTGCGCAGAACGGCCTCCAGGTAGTTCTGCACGAACTCGAAGTCTTCGCGCGGGGTGCCCGGCGCGTAGGAGCCGCCGCGGCTGGCGACCACCACGGTGGGGGTGCCCTGTGCGGAGGGTGCCTCGCCGGCCGTGCGGCCGAGCAGGAGCACGCTGTCCAGCCACGCCTTGAGGGTGGATGGGACCGTGTAGTTGTACATGGGCGCCCCGATCAGGATGACGTCCGCCCGCTCCAGCTCCTCGATGAGCTCCAGGCGCGCGGCGAACGCGGCGGACTGGCGCGTGCTGCGCTCGGACGGGTCGGCGTAACCGGCGGACCAGGCGTCCGCGGTGATGTGCGGGACCGGGACGGCGGCGAGGTCGCGGTAAATCACTGTGCCCTCCGGGTGCTGCTCCTCCCAGGTTCGGCGGAACGCGGCCGTGACGGACCTGGACGCGGACGCCTCGGCCGGGAACACGGACGAGTCGATGTGCAGAAGCGTGGCCATGGGGTTCTCCAGACAGCGGTATGGCGCCCGGAAGCGGCCGGGCGCTGGTCAGGCTCAGCATCTAGTTATACACGAGATGGTCGCGAATGATACCGTCATCATCGCAACCATGATCTTGAGTGACTAAGGAGATGTGACCTCATGGATGTCTACGAGGCGGTCAAAAGCCGGCGATCGGTCCGCCGCTTCTCCGGCCGGCCCGTCCCGCGAGAAGTCCTCAAGCGCGTGCTGTCCGCCGCCGCCTGGGCGCCCTCCGGATCGAACCTCCAGCCCTGGCACGCCTTCGTACTCAGCGACGGTCCACTGGCCGCCCTGAAGAAGCGCGCGGGGGCTCGCCTGGCCGCCGGTGACCCCTTCGACGAGCCGGAGTACGAGCAGTACCCGCAGCATCTGAAGTCGCCGTACCGCGAGCGGAGGGCTGCCTTCGGTGAGCAGCGCTACGGCGCCCTCGGCATCGCGCGCGAGGACACGGAGGCGCGCCAGCGGGCCGCGTCCGGCAACTGGGAGTGCTTCGGGGCGCCCGCGGCGCTGTTCTGCTACATCGACCGCGACCTGGGGCACCCGCAATGGTCCGATGTTGGCATGTTCCTGCAAAATGTGATGCTGCTGCTGCGCGAGGAGGGTCTGCACAGCTGCACACAGATGGCCTGGGCGAAGTTCCACAGCACCGTCGCCGAGACCGTGGCCCCGCCGCCCGACCTGATGCTCTTCTGCGGAATGTCGATCGGCTACGAAGAGCCCGCGGCGAACTCTGCGCGCACGGGCAGGGCCGCCCTGGGGGAGACGGTCACCTTCGTCGACGGCCCGTGAAAGTCCATTCTTCGGGAGCATTCGGAGCGCCGCATGCCGCCGGCGCGCACACAGTGGTTCCCGGAGCCACACGTTTCCGGGAAGAGGAGAAGCACGTCATGAAGATCGCGGTCATCGGCGGTACCGGGCTGATCGGCGCACAGGTCGTCGAGAACCTGAACGCCGCCGGACACGAGGCGGTACCGCATTCGCTGTCCACCGGGGTCGACGTCGTCAGCGGCCAGGCGGTGGACCGGGCGGTCGAGGGAGCCGGCGTCGTCGTCAACCTGACGAACAGCCCTACCTTCGACGACGCCTCCCTGGCCTTCTTCGAGGCCTCCATGGGAAACCTGCTGGCCGCGGCCGGGGACGGTGGGGTGGGGCACTTCGTCATCCTCTCCATCGTCGGCGTGGACAAGGTGCCCGAACTGGACTACTACCGCGCCAAAGTGCTCCAGGAGGAGCTTCTGAGGGGCGGCGCCGTCCCGTACTCGATCGTCCGGGCCACCCAGTTCATGGAGTTCATGGACGCGGTCCTGACCTGGACGGCGGACAAGGACAGCGTCCGGCTGCCGGCCACGCCCATCCAGCCGATCGCCGCTAAGGACGTCGCCGCCGCGGTGGCGGAGGTCGCGGTGGGCGCGCCACTGAACGGCATCCGCAACATCGGCGGACCCGAGGTCTTTGCCCTCGACGACCTCGGCCGGCTGATCCTCTCTCGCAAGGGCGACAGCCGCACGGTGGTTACCGACCCCACTGCAGGGATGTTCGCGGTCGTCAAGGGCGACGTGCTCACCGATACGGACGCCCGTCTGGCTCACACCCGGTACACCGACTGGCTCTCCTGAGCCGTGACGACACACGGGGTGGCGGGTGCGGCGGTGCCGACGCTGCTCGCCGCCCCGACGACCTTCGACGCTCCCCGGACTTCTCACACCTGCCCGGTCAGAAGGGGGACAGAACGCGCAACCGGGCACCCATGAAATGACGTATCTATTTCTTCGGCAGCCCCTCGAGGGCAAGATCCCCAGGCACATCAACTCCGCCGGCAAGATCGCGCCGGCACCCGGCACCCGGCACCCGGCACCGGCCCACCGCCGGTACGCCACCCGCACCCCGCCACGCCAACGCTGAGTCTCACCCGTTGGCGGGGCGTCGTGCTGCAGCGTCGACCGGATACCCTCTACGGCCGGCCTCGTGCCGGCGAGCCTTCGGTGATTGGTGAGTGTCACACCGGAAGCTCGGATCGTCAGGGCAGCGGCCGCTCTGCCGCTTGGCTCCTGCAGTGGGCGCGGATCAGTTCCACCACCGTGTTGGCGGTGCGGGCCAGATGGGTGCGGCCGTCGGGCAGCAGAGTGCTTCGGCTGATGTAACTGCGCGGTCCGACGTGGGTGGCCGGGTCGAACCGGTGCACCGTGACGTTCCCCGCGCGGACGGCCCGGTTCCAGCCGCTCCCGCGGAACAGCGGCCAGCGCTGCGGGAACATCCAGGTACCCACGCGCTCGATCCGATCGGCGGAACTGGTGAGCCGGTGCACGTGCTCGGCGCGTGTCAGGTCATTGGCGCCGTTGTGGAAGCCGCCGAACATGATGAGCAGCAGGGGGCAGTCGAGCCGCTCGCGCAGTTCGTCGACGGCGCCGGTGGCCACCTGCGCACCGCCGCTGTAGCTCAGCAGGACGACCGGGACGCCGCTGCCGGGCCGGTAGCCGGCCAGTCGCAGCTGGGTGGCGATCTGTGAACCGACGGCCCGGTTGTACAGCGGCCGGTAGCGGCGGTCCGCGGCCACGAAGATCTGCATTACGTTGTGCAGGAAGAGCACCAGTCCGACGCGGCGGCGCAGCCACGACCACACCGGCCGGTCGGCGAGCGGGTCGGCCAGCGGGGAGTACGGCTGCACCTGGCCCAGCACCCGCAGTTCCGGCGCACCGGCCAGCACGGCCCTGACCAGTTGCCCACCGTCCCGGCTGTCCCGGACGCGGCGTTTGCCTATCCCGTCCAGATAGACGAGATAGGCGCCCGGAGGGCGGTCCGGGTCGGCGCCCCGCGCGTACGGGACCCCCTCCGGGAGTTCGGTGACCGGCGCCCGCCAGCCGGCGCCGTAGGCCAGCACCTCGTAGCGTGCCAGCAGGCCCTCGGCCAGCAGGGCCGGTCCGAGAGCGACGGCCCAGAGCAGGAAGTCGTTCATGAGGTCTCCGCCGTGTCGGTGACGCTGATCCGCACGACCAGCCGCCGAACGCCCTCGACCGTGACACCGAGCGCAACGCCGGCCACGGCCACGCAGCCGGCCGCGGTCCACCAGCCGAGCCCGGTCGCCGCGGACAGCGGACCGGTGAGACCGGCTCCGACCCCCATGAAAAGCAGCAGGTGGAGCAGGGGGCCGAGCAGCGGGAACGCCAGCACGGCCGAAAGCACGAGGGGCGTGACGAGTCCGGGTGTCCAGTCCAGCCCGTCACCGGGCGACGGCGAGGCCGGCAGGAGCTCGGCCAGGGTCCAGGCCGTCAGCGGCCAGAGCGCGAAGACGGCGCCCTCGACGACCGCGCCGGCCAGGACCAACCGGACGATCCGGCTGCGCGGCACCCCTCGGCGGCGTACGGCGACAGGGGTGACGCGTCCGAGAGCCTCGGACAGCCCGGCCAGCATCAGCAGAGCGGCGACGGCGGGTGTCATCGTCAGCCTCCCTGCGGATCGACGGGAGCAGGGTGCACCGGCACCGCACCGGTCGGGCGCAGGTATCCCTCGAGCTCGTCGGCGGCGCGCCGGTAGCCGCCCGCCTCATGCTGGGTGGCCCGCAGCCCGGACGTGGCGGCCCGGTATCGGGAGTCCTCGAGCAGGCGCCGTGCGACGGCGCGTACGGAGTCCTCGGTGATGTTCTCGGTACGGATCGACAGTCCGGCTCCCAGCTCCACGACGCGCCGGGCGACCATGGGCTGGTCGGCGCCCTGCGGGACGAGCAGGAGCGGGACGCCCGCGAACAAGGCCTCGTTGACGCTGTTCATGCCGCCGTGGGTGATGAAAAGCGCCGCGCGGTCCAGCACCTCCAGCTGCGGCACGGAACGCCGCGCGAGTACGTTGCCCGGTAGCTCGCCCAGGGCGGCGGGGTCGGTCTGCCCGGTGGAGACCACCACGGTCCCGGCCAACGGGGAGAGCGCCGTGGCGAACGTACGCAGCAGCAGGGGATCGGCGTTGAAGACCGTGCCCAGCGAGGCGTAGAGAACCGGGTCCCGGAGCCGGTTCACAGGGAACGACGGGTCGTCCGGCCGGGCTCCGATGCTCGGACCCACGAACCGGTAGGACCGGTCGAACTCCTCCACGGCGGGCTGGAACGCGCGGGAGGTGTACACGAGGTTGAGCGGCTGCCGGATGTCCGCCAGGTCGACCAGCGGCACACCCGTCGCGGCGAAGCGGCGGCGCAGCGCCAGCCGGGCTCCCACGTAGCCCGCCAGGTTCCTGGGGCGAGCCGCGGCCCCGGCCAGCAGCTCCCGCGAGGCGCGGGTGGGGCTGGGCACATGACGGTTGTAGGCGAACGTGGTGAACGACGAGACCGCCGGAAGGCCGAGCACGCGGGCGGCGAGTGCCCCCCACGGGCACGCGCTGTCGTGGACGATCAGGTCGGGGCGGTCGTCGCGCAGGTCGGCCAGGACGGCGGGAAGCAGATCCAGGGAGGTGCGGGCGAGCGCCTCCATCAGTGTGATGGGCGCCGGGGGGTCGGGAAGAGGCTGGTCTCCTCCCGGGTACAGACGCACGTTCGCGCCGGTGGCGGCGATCTCCTCACGGAAGGCGGGGAACGTGTGGTAAGTGACAGTGTGGCCGCGACGGACCAGCTCAGCCGCGACCGGCAGCGTCGGGTTGATGTGACCGTGCATGCCGATGTTGAGGAACGCGAGCGTACTCACAGGCCGGCCCCCGCAAAGGGGGGACGCGGTGACCACCACGTCGTCACCGACGCGACGGCGTCGTGCCCGGCCCGGCAGAGGACTGGTTCGTCGACGCTGAGTTCGTCGAGGAAGCGGCCGGCCGCAGCGGAGGCGGCCTCGATGAGCCGCTTGCTGTGGCGGAAGTCCCAGGGCGCGGGCCAGACGTCCGTGCCGGCGGGCAGGGCGACGGTCGGGAGCCGACCGGACACCTCCGCCAAGTCCCGCTCGATCTGACGGCGCAGGCCCCGGTCGGTGGAGATGCCGGCACGCGTGGCCGGGAAGCCCGGCTGGTACACGTCACAGCGGCACAGCTGGGTCCACACGTGCCCCAGCCACGGGGCGGCACGGTCGGGGCGCGCCGCCGCGATGGCTCCGTTCAACGCCCCCACCGAGGTACCGGTGATCATGTCCGGACGGAATCCGCGCTGTTCCAGGGCATGCCCGACGCCCGCGTGAACCGCTCCGCGCACCCCGCCCGCGCCTACCTCCACGGCCACGGGTCGGGGGAGGGCCGCCAGAGCGACCGTCCCGCTTCTCGGTCCTCCCTCGCCCGAGTCTGTGCACGGTGACGGGTCCCGGCGGCGGGTCAGCATCATGGTCTCCCTCTCAACCGCAGTGGGGCGTGGTAGCGATTCGCTGAGAAGAGGACCGGACAGCATGCCGATTTGTGACGGCGGACTCCTCACCGGACTCCGAACGGACCGTACGGAGGGCGGAACGGGCCTTCCGGCCGGCCCCGAGCGGCGTCCCCCGTGGCGTGTGTGACCGCCCTCCCTCCGCGCGGCGCTACCCGCGGGCCGGGCGTAGCATGGCCCGTAGCCCGGTTTGAGGGGGCGCCATGCACGCAGGCCAGGACCTCGGCTCGATCGAGGAGGCGACGCGGCAGTTCGTCGATGCTCGTCCGAAGCTCTTCGGCATCGCCTACCGCGTGCTCGGCAGCACGGTCGAGGCCGAGGACGTGCTGCAGGAGGCGTGGCTGAGATGGCAGAAGGCCGACCGCGCGGACATCCTCGAACCGGCGCCTTCCTGGCCACCGTAACCACGCGGCTCGCCATCAGTACGGCGCGGTCGGCCCGGGTGCGGCGTGAGGCCTACGTCGGGCCCTGGCTCCCCGAACCGGTCGACACCAGCGCGGACCCGCAATTGGGGGCGGAACGGGCGGAGGCCGTCGAGATGGCGGTGCTCCTTCTGCTGGAGCGGCTCAACCCGGTGGAGCGGGCCGCCTACGTGCTCAGGGAGGCCTTCGACTACTCCTACCGTCAGGTCGCCGCGATCCTGGAGACGAGCGAGGGCAACGCGCGTCAGCTCGTGAGCCTGGGCCCGCAAGCACCTCGCCACTGAACGCCGGGAACAGGTGAGCCGGGGCGAGCACCAGCGGCTGCTGGAGGTGTTCCTGACCGCGGCGCAAACCGGAGACCTCCGGACCCTGGAGGAGGTCCTCGCGGCGGACGTCGTCAGCTACGCGGACGGCGGCGGCATCCGGGGAGCTTCCAGGATCCCGGTGGTCGGACGCTCGCACGTCTCCAAGTACCTCACCGCCTTCGCGCCGCGCTTGTGGCCGGGGGCGCAGGTGCGCTGGGTCGAGGCGAACGACCGTCCGGCCGTGCTGGTCCACTCCGACGGGAAGGCGGTGGCGCTGCTCTCCATCGACGCGTCGACCCAGGGCATCGACCGGCTGATGCGGGTGACGAACCCGGGCAAGCTGGCGTCCTACGCGGCGTCGTCGAGCTGCTGAACCGTCGCGGTGACGCGCACACCGTGTCCGCTCACGGTGTCACGTCCCGTCCGCCACGGTGTCACGGCCCGAGTAAGCCGGTCGTACTGGGAGAGGGCCCAAATGATCGGAACGAACATGGCAATCACCGAACACGTCTGTCCACCGCCGTCCTCGTGATCGGTACAGGCGGAGCCGGCCCGAGGGCGGCGATCGAGCTCGCCGAGGCCGGGACGGATGTCCTGGACCGCTTCGAGTCCGAGATGCCGCTCGCCTCGCGCTGACCGTCCCCGAGCCTTCCCCTCCCAGAAGTCGACGCACCCTACCCAGCAGCTGTGTCTTGGCGTGCTGGACCGAACAAGCGCGGCCCTGCGCCAGCTCAAGCACGCATACAAGCAGGTAGAGACCATCGCAGCACTGATCACTAGCAAGAACCCGAGGTTCAGTCACATAGCCGCAAACCGGCCTGTACAGGGTCTGGTAGTGACCAGGGAACCCTTCCACACCGCCAACGCGCCCTTTCAGAAGGAGATGCAGCCAAATACGGACACTCCCGTCACCGTCTGCAGCGTCGCAGAACTTGAGCACCTCGTGGCCCTGCGGGACCTGTCGGTGAGTCAGCTCCTCGGCGAACGACTGGCAGACCCTCTGGCGTCGACGTACTCCCTCGATATTGCTTTCCGCGGAAGGAACCTCGCCCGCAACGCGATCTTGAATGCAGGCTGGGACAGCTATCCGTGGAAGCGGCACGCTGATCTCGGCAGAGGCGCTGCTGCAGATCCGCGTGTTGTGTAAAGGGGCGAGTGCACAGTCCCGCCCGTACTGACGGTTCCCTGCACTCAGCTGGCTTCCGCTCCGGCACCTGGAGCGCTGTCCACCATCAGGACCATCGCATGCCGATCGCGGACAGCAGCTCCATCCGTTCCGGGGTCGGGGTTGCGGCTCGGCTGCGTTGAATTCCGATCCGGGCCCCGAGCTTGTGCTCCCGTTCCTCCTTGTCATCGCCGCCGTCTCCGTCGCCCCCGATGACGATTCGTTCAACCCACTTCCTTGGGACCTGGAGGTGTCCCTCGCGTTCGTAGAACTGCTTGGCGGCCTGGTAGTTCAGCGCCCATTTGTCGGCCCGTGTACGGCGCGGCTTCTCGTCCTCGGCTGCGGACTCAATTCCGAGAACCTGCTCGCACATCCACAGCTGCACGCTCGTGAGCTGGTCCCAGCCGAGCCGCACCGACTGCACCCGCCGTCCGAGAATTTCGCCCTGGCGCAGGACGTCGCCCGTCTCGGTGGGCAGCGCCTCGCCGCCAGGTGTATCCGGACGAGGTGGAAGCACCGCTGCCAGGTCACCGGCCAGATCGGGCACCAGGAGGCGTCGATCTCCTCCAGCTACTCGCGCCGCGCCTCAGACAGCGCCCCGGCCGACGACTCCACCGGCAGCCCCTCCGCACGCCGCTGCTTGTTCTTGGCAGCCTTCAGGGCCAGGTGCCGCGTTCACCCTCTCCTCATCTGCGGTTCACCGGCCTCGTTGAGACTGCCTGGTGGCAGGGCGGGGCGGTCGCCATTCGCCAGGGGGAACCGGCCAGTGTTGCCGCGGCCGCCCGGTCCCCGCATGGGCACGGGGAGTGAGACGTGGGTGCTGTCGGAATGACGACCAGACCAGGACCGCCGCGCAGGGTGCGGAGGTCAAGTGGCGGCAGGCGGGCCGCGTCCCTGACCACTGTGGTTGCGGCGGTCTGGGCGGTGCTGTCCGCGCTGCTCCTGCCCGCCGGTGTTGCGGCGGCGGCCCCGGTGACCAGATCGCAGACGACGGTGTTCACCGAGGGCGAGCGAGAGGCCGGGGCCACCGCCTCCTACGTGTGCTTCCGGGCCCCCGCGGTGGTCAAGGCCGCCGACGGTACCCTGCTCGCCTTCGCCGAGGGCCGGATTGGCAGCTGCTCTGACACAGCCTCCATCGACATCGTCGTGAAGCGTTACGTCAACGGCGCGTGGAGCGCCCTGCAGGTGGTGGCCCGGCACAGCGCCGGGCACATCTACCACAATGTGACGCCGGTGGTCGACGCCGCCTCGGGTCGGGTCGTTGTGCTGTACACCGAGAACTACGACCACATCCACCGCATCGCCAGCGAGGACGACGGCCTGCACTGGACGGCCGCGGACGACATCTCCGCCGACGTCTGGTCAACTGCTTGGGGAGCCCTGTACGCCGGCCAGATGGCGACAGGCCCCGCGAGCGCCATCCAGC
Source organism: Streptomyces violaceoruber (assembly GCF_033406955.1). NCBI lineage: Bacteria > Bacillati > Actinomycetota > Actinomycetes > Kitasatosporales > Streptomycetaceae > Streptomyces > Streptomyces violaceoruber. The sequence goes on from NZ_CP137734.1 coordinate 8,624,445, forward strand.
TCACCCACGGCCGTCACGCCGGCCGCCTGGTCGCCGGCATGACGGTACGCGTGGCACCGGGGGCTGCGCCGGCCAACCTGGGCGGAGCGCTTATCTACAGCGACGACGGCGGCCTCACCTGGAGGCTCGGCGCCTCCTCACTCGGCGCCGAACCCGCTATCGGGGCACAGGAGCTGAGCCTGTTCGAACGCGGTGACGGCAGCCTCTTCGTGACGGCGCGCAATGAGGAAGGCGACTCCGGGACGAGGGACAGGGCGGTCTACGCGGTCTCTGGTGATCAGGGGCTCAGCTTTACGTCCGACTTCGCACTCCTCCCGGACATGGACTTGCCCGGCACCGGCATACAGGCGTCGACCCTCGCCCTGCGCGAGATGAACCGCGACGGCTATGACCGGGCTCTGTTCGCCGCCCCGGTTGGCCCGAACCGCGAGGATCTCACCATCCGCTCCTCGTTCGACGGGGGTCTCACCTGGCAGGATGCCGCCGACGGCGCCCTCGTGAAGGACGGGTACTCCGCCTACAGCTCCATGACCGTCCTGGGCGGCGGAACCTTCGGCATCCTCTACGAGGCCGGAACCACCAAGCAGTATCAGGACATCAGGTTCGCCACGTTCACCGAAGCCGACCTGGACCTCCCCGCCGGTGCCGGCTCCCTCACTCTGAACCAGAACACCGGCGCCCTGGCCACCACCAGCCCAGACCAGCTGCACCTGTTCGCACCCACACCCGCCGGTGACCTCGGCCACTGGTTCGAGGAGGACGACGGCACGCTCAAGCGCGGCACCTGGGGCACGGGCATCGCGGGGAAGACGGTCGCCTTCAACGACGCCGTCCAACAACACGTCCTCGCGCGCGGGACCGACGGCAGCCTCATCCACCGGTTCTGGAGCACGACCGGCCTCTCCTCACAAACCTGGCTCGCCGCGGGCACAGTGGCTGGAGCACCCACCGGCTTCGTCGCCTCCGGCCAACAGCACGCGTGGGTCCGCATGACCGACGGACGGCTCCTGCACACCTGGTGGGACGCCGGCACCGCCTCCTTGAAGCAGCAGGCCTGGGCCGCCGCGGGCACCCTCGCCGGTGACCCCGTCGCCGTGCGCTACGGCGAGCAGCAGCACGTCTGGGCCACCGGCACCGACGGCCGGCTCCACCACTGGTGGTGGACGAAGGGCCCGGGCATCCGCCACGAACTCTGGCCGGGATCGGCCAGGGGTGCTGCCACGGCCCTCGTCCAAAAGGGCCAGCTGCATGTCTACGCCGCCGACCCGGAAAACCGGCTCACCCACTGGTGGTGGGACAGCACGGACCAGGTGGTCAAGAGTCAGGTCCTGAGCACCCCGACCGCGCTCGCAGGACCGCCCATCTCATTCGTGCACGGGGGACAGCAGCATGTCTTCGCCCGCATCACGGGCAACACGCTCGCCCACTGGTGGTGGGACCCGACCACAGGCAACAACTACGCCGTGTGGCCCGGCCCGATCTCCTCGGATCCGGTGGCGCAAGTGGTCGGTGACACCCAGCACGTCTATGGAGCCGCGTCCGACGGAACACTCTCGCACTGGTGGTGGAACTCCGCCGAGGGCACCAAACGGGAAACCTGGGGCGGCAGTATCGCCACCACATCAGCCTGGTGACCGCCTGACCGGAGGAGGCAACCTCACCGCTACGTGCCCTGCGGGCGGCGCAGCCGCGGTGGCCGCGGGGCCCCGTGCTCATGAGCCACGGCGGGGAGGTCGAGGAGGGGGCTTGTCAGTGCTCGTTCATATGATCACTGCATGTCTGATGCCTTCACCGTGTTGTGGACCCATGACGTGTGCCGCGCGTTGCGCAGGGCCGGCCGGGTGGGGGAGCGGCCGCCGGTCGCGTTCAGTGGCGTGCATTCTTCCCTGCCCGCATGGACGGGTGCTGGTGCGGGGGACGAGGTGTACGCGTTGCATGTCAACCGGCGCGAGGTGTTCGTGGTGAGCCGGATGCGGGTGATCGACCGCGAGCGGCACGGCTGCTGCGGCACGGCTCCCGCGACGTGGGAGGATCCGGCATACCCCGGCCACCACGACTGGTCGATGCTCGGCGCCGAGGGCTGCGGCGCCGACCCGGTGCACGTGGACGCCACCCCCGTGCGCTTCGATACGCCCATCTCCAGCGACCTGCTGGCCAGGCTCACCTGGCGAAACCGGCGGGGCCAGACCCGCCAGTTGAAGTACGTGGTGGACGGCCGTCTTGAGAACTCGGTCAGCCTTCAGGGCTTTTACCGTCTGATACCCGAGTCGTCCGCAGAGCTGGCGGACGTCACCGCCAGCGCCGTCTCCAGCCGCTGACAGGCAGGTGCGCACCCGCGACGGCCGCCGTTGCCGGTGAGCACCCGCGCTCTCCCGGCCACCCGCCCAGGATTGCCTGCTCACGTGCGTACGGGGCACGGGCCGCGGTCATGGCGTGCTGTCCGGGGGCGTTCGCTTCGAGTTGCAGTGGTCCGGGGCGCGGAGGGGGTGCCGGCTGCTGGGTGTCTATTCTGCGGCCGGTCATCCGCTCGGGCTGGTTGGTCAGCCGTGGTAGGTGATGTTGCCGTCGTGGTCGTTGGCTTTCTTGGCTGGCGTAGTCGCCGTGCTGCAGGGTGTGGCTGTTCTTGAAGGTGCAGGTGTTCCCGGCGGCGTCCTTGACCGTGTAGTCCTTCAGGTTCACGGCCGCCGTCTTCGAGTAGTTCTTGATCGTCAGGTACTTGTTCTTGGTGTTGCCGCCCGAGTACTTGTTGGGGCCCCGGCCCGGAGCGTCGTACTGCATGCCCTTGATCTTCAGCGCGGAGGAGTACTCGGCGGCTTGCGCCGGAACAGCTGCGGCGAGGCCGGGCGCGGCGGCGCCCGGCGTGGCGGCGTGCCCCTCGACAGCCCGCGCGACCCAGCGGAGGCTGCGCACCACGCTCCGCGGTGTAGGGCAGTTCTGCACCGAGTCGGCGTGACTACCAGGGGGCCACGGTGTCCGGTGCGCGGCGGAGTGGCAGCTGCCGGGGCCACCTCTCGGGGACGGACCCGGGCCAGGGTCCGCAACGCACCTTGGAAGGCCGCGGCGCATGAAGGACGAAGGGCCTGGGCATGGAAGCCATCTGCCGTGACGCGTAGGCCTGGTGGTGACTTCGCTCGTCGTTGCAGTTCCAGGGGGCGCACGTTCTGACGTCGATGTTTTTCAACCACCTACTCCTGGCGGTCGGCGGCCGGCCGGTACGTCACTCGTCGGGGCCGGCACCCGGCGGCCCATGTTGCTGTGCCTGCCGGGCTCCGGCTCCCGCACCCGGTGGGCGAGGGGCGGACCGTCCCCGCCCCACTCCACGGCGTACACCACGGCAGGAGGCCGTCGCCGATGCGGACCTGGGCGCCGGGTGCGTGGCGCCGTGCCGGCCGACCAAGAGGGCATCCAACCAACCCTTGACCGCGACCCACAGGACGCCCGGCGGTTCCAGGACGCCCGACGCGTTCCGCACGGTTGGCTCCCACGTCCGGTGCCACTGGCCGACGAGGCGGTCCACGACGTGCCGGGCGTCGATCTCCTGCCCGGGTGCTCAGCTCCCGGTCGTCGTTCTCCACTGCGTCGGCGTACGCGTCGATCCGCGGCTTCTCCTCGCCCCACCAGACCGCGGGTATCTTCGTCATGAGGCGCTGCGGCCGCGCGGTCCAGTGGCTCTTTGGCCGCGTCGACCGCCGCCAGGGCGTCCGCCTCGACGGCGGCCCGCAGCCGTGCCCGGTCCAGCAGCAGCTCGGGTGCCAGTTCGGCCGGTCCGTGAGCATCGCGTAGACCAGGGCGAGCAACCACTTCGTTTCCCAGGCGTGGGCCGGGCCCACCGGAAGGACGTGTGCCCGGACCCCTCGCAGCCCTTCGGGCACGGCGTGCTGGTGGTCGGAACGACGATCGGCGGCCGCGGCTCCTGGCCGACGCCGCCCGCCCCGGCCAAGGTGCGGCGGCGGGCGGCGGTGTACGAGATGCCCTCTCGGGCCGTGAGGCCGCGGGCGGCTCGCTTGGCGTGCGGGGCCCCACACGTCGTGCCGCCGTGGCGTCGGTAAGGATCACGGAAGGCGCTGCGGGCGTTGCTGGCGTCGCGTGAGGCTGGGCCCCTTGTTCGCGGTCGCCGGCGAGTGCCCTCGTGCCCACCACGACCGGACCCGGATGGAAATCTACTGCCGCGGCGCCTGCACCACCTCAGGCGCCGGTGCACTTCCAGGAGATGGCGGCGATGATGGACCCCTCGTTCGGGGCGTAGGCCTCTCGCATCTCGGAGGGCATCGGTGCCGAGCCCAGGCTGATCTCCCACTCGCCGGATTGGAGTCTGAGGTAACTCATCTTCCCGTAGGTCTCATCGTCGGAGTAGCGGAGCGGACCCAGGGGCGACCACCCACGCTTCTGCAAGCGCCCGACGATCGCCTCGAATTCGGCTTTGCTGAGGACCCTCCGCGTGGGCGCCACGCCGTGCACGATGCAGGATCCGCTCTGTAGGGGCTGCATCTGGGGCTTGTGGGGCGCCACGGCGAACCTCAGGTCCCTCTCGACTTGCTGCAGGTTCCGCTCAGGGGCCTTGCTCTTCTGCGTTGCCGGGGATGCGGACGCCGCCTTGCTCTTGGCGGGCTTGGCCGCGGCGGCGTCTCCGTCCTGGCTTCCGCCGCACCCGGTGACAGCCAGGATGGAGATCATCACCGCGGACAGGCCGAGTCTTCGCACTGTTCCCCCTATGAACGTTTGGCCGATCATGGCCGACGGCAGGCGCAGTGTGTCACGAGGGTCGATGACCTGTACATCCAGGACCGGGCGACGGCAGGCGCCTCAGCCGTCTACTCTGCTCCCTCCCGTATGGAGAAGGAGTGCAGCGATGGCGTGGGACGGTGTTCCCCGGTTCGTAGAAGGCACTCGTCGGCCGAGGCGCCCGCCTCGCGCCCACTGCTGGAACCAGCCGCCTGCCGACCGGCGTTGCTACTTCACACCGGTACGTGCTCCAGAAACCCCAGCCCCGGCAGCGCTCGATCCCCGCGAGTCCGAAAGGTTCCAGATGCCCGGTAGCCGGCCATCGAGGCTTCGGTGCCCAGCGCGCTCAGCAGGTGCGACTTGCCCGTGCCGGAGTCGCCGATCAGGCAGAGCGGCAGGCCCTCCTTGCCCCACTCGCAGGTCGCCGGGGTGTGGATGACCGCCGGGTCCACGTTGGGGTTCGTCTCGAAGTCGAAGGCCCGCAGTGATGTCTCGCGGGGAAATGGGCGGCCTCAATCCGCCGTTCCGAACG